>NZ_JAKEEB010000039.1 GCF_021462825.1 Streptomyces glomeratus
GGAAGCTCCTATAGATCGTCAAGCGGCTTGTGTGAGCTGTTCAGCGGTGATTTGAGGGCGGGGCAGGTGGCGGTAGACCTCACGGGCGACGAACCGTTTCAGGCAGCGGACGATGTCCTTCTTCGTCATGCCTTCGGCGGTGCGTCTGGCGACGTAGTCGCGGGTCCGCTGGTCGTAGCGCATGCGGACCAGCACGATGGTGTGCAGGGCCCGGTTGGCCTGCCGGTCGCCTCCCCGATTGAGCCTGTGCCGGTTGGTGCGGCCCGATGACGCCGGGATCGGGGCGGCGGCGCACAGGTGCGCGAAGGATGCCTCCGAGCGCAGGCGGTCGGGGTTGTCGCCCGCGGTGGTCAGCAGCTGGCCCGCGGTCTCGGGGCCGACGCCGGGCAGGGCAACCAGCCGTGGTGCGGCCTGGGTGACCAGCGGGCCCAGGTCTGCGTCGGCTTCGGCGATCTCCTCGCAAAGCCGCTGGTAGCGGCGGGCCAGGCGCCGCAGCGTGACCCTGGCCGCGTGCTGCGGATCGGCGAGGTCGCCGATGGGACGGGAACGGGCCAGCGTGTCGATCAGCTCGCTGGTGGCCAGACCTCGCAGCTTCTCGCGGACCGCCGCGGGCGCCGTCACGATGAGATTGCGGATCTGGTTGATGGTCTGGGTGCGGGCCTTGACCGCCGAGCTGCGGGCCACTCGCAGGGTGCGGATGGCCTCCACGATCCCGTTGCGGGTCTTCGGCGTGCCCGAGGCTCGGCCGGACAACACGGCGGTGGCAGCAGCATAGGCGTCAACCGGGTCGGACTTGCCGTTGTCCCGTCGGGCCTTGCGGTCGGGGCGGTCGACCTCGATGACAGCGACGCCGTTGGCGGTCAGGAAGCGGGCGACCTCGGCTCCGTAGGCGCCGGTGCCCTCCAGGCCCACCGCCAGTAGTTCGCCGTGCGAGCGCAGCCAGTCCAGCAAGTGCTGGTAGCCGTCCGGGGTGGTGGAGAACGCCTCGGTGGCCAGGTGCCGGCCGACCGTGTCGATCACCGCGGCCTGGTGGACGTCGGTGTGTGTGTCGATGCCGCCGATGACCGCTATCTCGTTGGCTGCCATGCTGGAGCCTGGTGTCCTTCCGTACGACGCGTGCAGGAGGGCACGCGCCGGTCGGGCAGACGGACAAGACAGTGATGGGACCTTTGGCCGGGCTCCTATGAAGTCACAGATGCCCGACCGGCCACGCGCGCTGTGGCTCCGCCCGGACGGCCGACGAATCCACCCAAGGACAGCCGAAGCGCCAGTCAGTCCTGGAGTCAGACCCCCGGCCGGAGCCACAGCAATCATCACTGTCAGTCCTGTGAGGGCGCGAGGCGGGCGGGGAAGCCGCCGGTCGCCACCGGGCCCCACCTCACCGGGGTGATCCGGATGATCGACTTGCCCTGCCTGACCATGGCCTCCCGGTACTCGTCCCAGTCCGGGTGCTCCCCCGCGACGGTGCGGTAGTACTCGACGAGCGGCTCGACGGAGTCCGGCGCGTCGATGACCTCGGCGGTGCCGTCGATCTGGACCCACGGGCCGTTCCAGTCGTCGCTGAGCACGATCACACCGACCCGCTCGTCCCTCTTGGCGTTGCGCGTCTTGGCCCGCTCCGGGTAGGTGGAGACCACGATCCGTCCCGAGCCGTCGACCCCGCAGGTCAGCGGGGAACCCTGGGGGCCTCCGTCGGCCCGCCGCGTCAGCAGGATCGCGCGGTGCCGGGGGCGGACGAAGTCCAGCAGCTCCTCCAGCGATACGGCCGTGTTCGTCGCGATGTTGGGTGCCATGGGACGGCAGCCTAGGCGTTCACGCGGCCCGGGAGGCCGACCCCGCCGTGTCTACGCCTGCGGGAGTGACCCGCCCTGCACCGCCTGGATGTCCAGCTCCACCCGCAGCGTCGTGCCGATCGCGGCGATGCCGGCCTGGAGGACCTGGTTGTAGTTCATCGCGAAGTCCTCGCGGCGCAGTTCGGCCGTGGCGCGGAAGGCCGCGCGGGTGCCGCCCCATGGGTCGGCTCCGGTGCCGAGGTAGGCGAGGTTCAGGTCTACCGGGCGGACGACGCCGCGCATGTGCAGCTCTCCGTGGACCGTCCAGCGGTCGGAGCCGGCGGCGGTCAGGCCGGTGGAACGGTAGGTGATCAGCGGGTACGTCCCGACGTCCAGGAAGTCGGCCGAGCGCAGGTGGTCGTCGCGCATGCCGTTGCCCGTGTCGATGGACGCGGCGCTGATGACCGCCTCGACGCGGGACTTCCGCAGCTCGTCCGGGGCGATCTCGATGCGCCCGGAGAACTCGGTGAACCGGCCGTGCACGCTGGAGATGCCCAGGTGCTGGGCGACCGCACCCACCGAGGAGTGCGCCGGGTCGATGGTCCACGGTCCGGGCGGCGGCAGCTCGGCGCCGCCCTGCCGGGCCAGCGTCACGGCCCCGATCTCGGCCCGGCCGCTCGCGGTGACGATCGCGCTGGAGGCGGCGGGCGCGTACCCGACCGCGGTCACGATCACCGTGTACGCGCCGGGTGCCAGTTCGGTCGTGTCCCGGACGGCCCCCTCCGTGTCGGCTTCGGCGCGCAGCACCTGCGTGCCGGTCATGTCGGTCACGGTGACGACCGCGTGCGACACGGCCCAGCCGTCCCGCGTACGGATCCGTGCGGTCAGTGCCATCGTGTGGTCTCCCTCTAAATCCTTGAAAATCCCCGTAGAAGGCTCAAAAAATCCGGCCCGTGGGGGCGCACCTCCGCTCAGGGCGCGCCCCCACGGGCCGGGGTCCGGCCTACTCGCCCGGGTGGGCGAGTTCGATGTCGTGGTCGTCGACGCCGCGGCCGCTCACCGTCACGGCCGTGGCCACCGGCGGGTAGCCCGTCGCGATGACGGTGTACTCGCCGCCGTTCAGGTCGGTGAAGGCGTACGCCCCGTCCGCGCCGGTCGTGGCCGTGCCGACCACGTTCCCGGCCGCGTCCACCAGGGTCACTCGGGCGTCCGCGAGCGGGCCGTGCGGGGCCCGTACGACGCCCTGGACCTGGGCCCCGGAGTCGAGGTCGACCTCGATCCGGGTGACCCCGGTGCCGCCCACCTCGACGGGCAGGGCCCGCGGCCGGAAGCCGGCGGCGTTCACCGCGACGGTGACGGAACCCGGCACCAGCTCGGCGAAGGAGAAGTCGCCCTGCTCGCCGGTGGTGGCGGTGGCCAGCAGATCACCGCGGACGTCCGTGACGATCACCATCGCGTCCTTGACCGGCAGTGCGGTCTCGGCGGCCCGGACGACACCGCTCAGGCCGCTGGTGCCGCTGAGCAGGATGTCGTACGCCACCGGCTCCTCGTTCACCACGATCGTGGACGCCTGCGGCTGGTGGCCGTCGGCGGAGGCGATCAGGACGTACGAGCCCGTGCCCGGCGCGTCCACGCCGTAGGAGCCGTCCGCCGCGGCGACCGACCGGCCCAGCTGGCGTCCCCCGAGGGAGATCAGCGTGACGGCTGCGTGCGGGACCGGGGCGCTCTCGGCGCCGCGGACGAAGCCGCGCACCGGGATGCCGCCGGACGCCGGGGACTCGCCGGGTGCGGCGAGGGTGGCGATGGTCGCGAGCTTCTGTGCGGCCGTGCCATCGGGAGCGGCCTCGGTGCTCGCCACGGCCCAGCTGGGAACCTTCTCCTCGGCCGGGGCGGGCGCCGCGGCGGCGGTCGCGGTGGCCGCCTCCTTGGCCACGGCCGCCGCGGCCTGCGCCAGGCCACCGCGGGTCTTCAGCGGGACCTCCTTGATGAACAGCGTGATCACGAAGGCGAGGAACGCCAGGCACGCGGCCACCAGGAAGACGTCGCCGATGGCGTGGCCGTACGAGCTCTCCATGAGGGTCCGCAGCGGGCGGGGCATCTTCGCCAGGTCCGGGATCGCGCCGTCGGAACCCGAGTGGGCCGCGAGCCTGCGGTACTTCGGGCTGAGGTCGGCGAGGCCGTCCATGAAGTAGTGGGTGATCCGGTGGGTCATGAAGGCGCCGAGCGCGGAGACGCCGATCGCACCGCCGAGGGACCGGAAGAAGGTCACCGTGGAGCTGGCCGAACCGAGGTCGGTCGGCGCCACCTGGTTCTGCGTGGACAGCACCAGGTTCTGCATCATCATGCCGATGCCGAGACCCATCAGCGCCATGAAGACGGCGGCCTTCCAGTAGGCCGTGTCGTAGCGCAGGGTGCCGAGCAGGCCCAGACCGGCCGTGACGAGCACGCCGCCGCTGACCAGCCATGCCTTCCACTTGCCGGTCTTGGTGATGACCTGGCCGGAGACCGTGGAGGAGACGAACAGGCCGCCGATCATCGGGATGGTCAGCACACCGGACATCGTCGGGGACTTGTCGCGGGCCAGCTGGAAGTACTGGGCGAAGAACACCGTGCCGGTGAACATCGCGACACCCACGAAGAGCGAGGCGAGGGACGACAGGGTGATGGTGCGGTTGCGGAACAGGCGCAGCGGGATGATCGGCTCGGCGGCCTTGGTCTCGACGAGCACGAAGACCAAGCCGAGGACGACGGCGCCCGCGACCATGGTGTACGTCTGCCACGACAGCCAGTCGTACTTGTCTCCGGCGAAGGTGACCCAGATCAGCAGCAGGGAGACGGCGGCGGAGATGAAGAGCGCGCCTGCCCAGTCGACCTTGACGTCCCGCTTCACCACGGGCAGGTGCAGGGTCTTCTGGAGCACGATCAGTGCGAGCACCGCGAAGGGCACGCCGACGTAGAAGCACCAGCGCCAGCCGAGCCAGGAGGTGTCGGTGATGACGCCGCCGATCAGCGGGCCGCCGACGGTGGCCACGGCGAAGGTGGCGCCGAGGTATCCCGAGTAACGGCCGCGCTCGCGCGGGGAGATCATCGCCGCCATGACGATCTGCGCCAGGGCGGACAGACCGCCGACGCCGATGCCCTGGACTACACGGCAGGCGATGAGCATGCCGGGGTTCTGTGCCAGACCCGCGGCCATCGAGCCCAGGACATAGATGACCAGGGCTATCTGGACGAGTGCCTTCTTGCTGTACAGGTCCGCGAGCTTGCCCCACAGCGGGGTGGTCGCGGTCATGGACAGCAGCGACGCGGTCACGACCCAGGTGTAGGCGGACTGGCCGCCGCCGAGGTCGCCGATGATGTGCGGCAGAGCGTTGGAGACGATCGTGGACGACAGGATCGCCACGAACATGCCGAGCAGGAGCCCGGACAGGGCCTCCATGATCTGCCGGTGCGTCATCGGAGCGCCGTCCGGGGAGCCTCCCCCGTGCTTGGCGTGAGCCCGCACACCGGCTGGTGTGGTCGTTGCCATGGGCTTCCTTTTCTTACGTCTATGCGGGTGTACGGGTGGTCCGGTCGGCAACGGGTTGCGCCGAGGGTTCCGACGTGGGGGCGGAGTGCGCGAGCCGAGGTGCGGAGCGGCAGTCGCCGAAGCTCTCCCGCAGCCGTGCCATCAGCTGGATGAGCCGGCCGATGTCGTCGTCCGGCCAGTCGCCGAGTCGCTCGGCCAGCAGTTCGGTGATGCGCCGGGACAGTTCGTCGAGCTGGGCCCTGCCGGCGTCGGTCAGGCGCAGGATGCGGGAGCGTTTGTCCACCGGGTCGGGGGAGCGCTCGATCCAGCCGCGCTCCGCGACGTGCGCGACATGGCGGCTGGTGACCGACATGTCGACGGCCAGCAGTTCCGCGAGCTTGCTCATGCGCATGTCGCCATGACGTCCGACCAGGGTCAGTACGGCGGCGGAGCCGCCCGGGCACTCGGGCGGCAGGATCCGCGCCAGGTCCCTCTTCACGGCACCGATGGCGCTGAGCTGACGCGCCAGCTCTTCGTACTGCGCTCGCCCGGCCATCACACCTCCCGATAATTCGTTGCCTGGAGCAACCGTAAGGATATTGGTTGCTGCAGGCAAATGAATCATGGGCCCGATGCGCAAAAAGTTGGCAAAGGCAAGTATTGGCGAATGTAAATCACGAGGTGAGAGCCGGGGAGGCGGACCCGCCCACCGGGCGCGGATCAGGCCGTTCCGCCCGAACCGGGCATGAGGACGGAGCCCCCCACTTGGGCGGCCACCGCGGATTCGCTAGGGTCTCGGGCCATGGCTAACACCCAGGGCCCCCAGGGCAACCACGATCCCGCCGGCAACACGCAGATGTTCCGCGCGTTCGTCGACGAGGCGCCGCAGGGCAGGCAGTCGGCCCCCGCTTCGGCAGGGCCGCGCATCGGCCTGATCGTCGGTGTCATCGCCGCCGTGGTGATCGTCGCCGCGGTCGCCTGGCTCGCGCTGAAGTAACCGGCCGGGAGCCGGACTCCGGACGGAGACGGCCCCCGGGCGCTCTCTCGAACAGGCCGAAGCGGCCGGCGAGCCGGGCTGACGTGCCGTCAACCAGGCCGCGGCCGACGGGACTAGTCCGAGATCAGGCCCTCCCGCAGCTGCGCCAGCGTGCGGGTGAGCAGCCGGGAGACATGCATCTGGGAGATGCCGACCTCCTCGCCGATCTGTGACTGCGTCATGTTCGCGAAGAAGCGCAGCATGATGATCTGCCGCTCACGGGGCGGCAGTTTGGCCAGCAGCGGCTTGAGGGACTCGCGGTACTCCACGCCCTCCAGCGCCGAGTCCTCGTAGCCGAGGCGGTCCGCGAGCGAGCCCTCGCCGCCGTCGTCCTCGGGCGCGGGCGAGTCCAGTGAAGAGGCCGTGTACGCGTTGCCGACGGCGAGGCCGTCGACGACGTCCTCCTCCGACACCCCGAGCACGGAGGCCAGTTCGGTGACCGTCGGCGAGCGGTCCAGCTTCTGCGACAGCTCGTCGCTGGCCTTGGTGAGAGCCAGGCGCAGCTCCTGGAGCCGGCGCGGCACCCGCACCGACCACGACGTGTCCCGGAAGAACCGCTTGATCTCACCGACCACCGTCGGCATCGCGAACGTCGGGAACTCCACGCCCCGTTCGCAGTCGAACCGGTCGATCGCCTTGATCAGACCGATCGTGCCGACCTGGACGATGTCCTCCATCGGCTCGTTGCGGCTGCGGAAGCGGGCTGCCGCGTAGCGCACGAGCGGGAGGTTCAGCTCGATGAGCGTGTCCCGGACGTAGGCGCGCTCCGGGCTGTGCTCGTCGAGGGTGGCGAGCCGCAGGAAGAGGGAGCGGGACAGGGTGCGGGTGTCGATGGCCTCCGAGGACGGAAGGTCCGGAGCCTCGGGAGCCGGAAGGATCTCGGCACCCGGGAGGTCCTGAGGGGCCTGAAGGTCCTGGAGCACGTCGGGCGCGGGGTCGCTCTGCATGAGCGTGAGCACCTTCGAGCTGCCCTGATCTGCGGACATGCCACCCCCTTTGGGTCGCGGGACGGTCGCGGCGGACGCTCCCGTCGTGAGGAACGCAGCCTCCGACTGAATACCGGCCACGAGGCTGCGGCAAACGCGCTCCCGGAAGAATGTCACATGTCGGCAACACGCTGTAGCGACATGTCGACATGTACGGGCTGAATGCGCCCTGGTTGGAAGGGTTCTGAGTGGCTTTCAGCGCAGAACTGTCGGGAAGATCCCTTGGGAATGATTCGCTCGCGCGAGTTAGGCATCGATCTTGTTTGCGGATCTCAGTCGCGCGAAGCTCCTGGCGAGGAGCCTTGACACATGCATCTGGGAGACCCCCAGTTCGGCGCTGATCTGCGACTGGGTGAGATTGCTGTAGTAGCGCAGCAGCAGGATCCGCTGTTCGCGCTCCGGCAGCTGGACGAGCAGATGCCGTACGAGGTCCCGGTGCTCGACCCCGTCGAGGGCCGGATCCTCGTAGCCGAGCCGGTCCAGGAGCCCCGGCAGCCCGTCGCCCTCCTGGGCGGCCTCCAGCGAGGTGGCGTGGTACGAGCGGCCCGCCTCGATACAGGCCACCACCTCCTCCTCGCTGATGCGCAGCCGCTCGGCGATCTCGGCGGTGGTCGGGGAGCGCCCGTGCGTCGTCGTCAGGTCCTCGGTGGCGCTGTTCACCTGCACCCACAGCTCGTGCAGCCGGCGCGGGACGTGGACCGTGCGGACGTTGTCGCGGAAGTAGCGCTTGATCTCGCCGACGACGGTCGGCATCGCGAAGGTCGGGAACTGAACGCCCCGGTCGGGGTCGAAGCGGTCGATGGCGTTGATCAGACCGATGGTGCCGACCTGGACGACGTCCTCCATGGGCTCGTTGCGGGAGCGGAAACGGGCGGCGGCGTAGCGCACCAGCGGGAGGTTCGCCTCGATCAGCGCCCCGCGCACGCGGTGGTGCTCCGGCGTGCCCGGCTCGAGGTCCTTCAGCTCCGCGAAGAGCACCTGGGTGAGGGCCCGGGTGTCGGCGCCGCGGCGCTTCGG
Source organism: Streptomyces glomeratus (assembly GCF_021462825.1). Classification (GTDB taxonomy): domain Bacteria; phylum Actinomycetota; class Actinomycetes; order Streptomycetales; family Streptomycetaceae; genus Streptomyces; species Streptomyces glomeratus. The sequence goes on from NZ_JAKEEB010000039.1 coordinate 8,320, forward strand.
GGCCGTGGTCGCCGAGGCGGGATCCAGAGGCGGGGAGGAGGTGCCGTCGGGGGGCTGGGGGTCGCTGGAGGGTGAGGGGGCGGTGTCGGGCGGCCGGGGGGCCGAAGGGGCGGTGGAGGCGTTGGGGGCGGAGGAGGCCGGTGTGGGGGTGCTGTCGGGTTCCCGGGGCTCCGGGGAGGTGGTGGCGGACTCCTGGGGTCGTGCGGGAGCCGTGGTGGCTGTCCGGTGCCGGCCGGGACTCGGGCGCGGAGCCTCCTCGTCCTGGGGTGGCGCAGTACTGGCCGACACGGTCAACGCCACCTCTTCGTCCACTAACGCCTCTGTCAACTCGCCGTCAAAAGCGGTCATAGCATCACAAGAAATGGACACACTGTGCAAGCACCGCATAACACCGTGTTGAGGGAGAGTTGGGGCACAAGACACAGGAGAGCCCCCCACCGTTCCGGTGGAGAGCTCCGTGAGGGGTGTCGCGCGGAATCCGTGCCCGCTGTCGCTCAGATTTCGTAGTCGGCGATCACCCAAGTGGCGAACTCGCGCCACAGCGCGACACCCGCCTGGTGCGCCGGGTGCTCGAGGTAGCGCCGCAGCGCGTCCGTGTCATCGACCGCCGAGTTGATCGCGAAGTCGTAGGCGATGGGCCGATCGGTGATGTTCCAGGCGCACTCCCAGAAGCGCAGCTCGTCGATCTGGTCGCCGAGGGCCTCGAAGGCGCGCACCCCGTCCACCACGCGCGGGTCGTCGCGCCGGACACCCTCGTTGAGCTTGAAGAGGACCAGGTGGCGGATCACGGGCGCTCCCAGGGGTGTGACGGTGGCCGCCCGGCCCGGGGGAACGTCACTTGGCTCCGTCGGCGATCCATGTCATGAAGTGGCCGATGGCCTTGGCGGCACTGGAGATGCCCTCGAACCCTATCTGGACGTAGCCCGCGGCCTTGGCGGGGTCGGTGATGATCACGTAGAGCACGAAGACCACGAGCGCGTACAGCGCGACCTTCTTTCCCTGCACCGCCACCGCGGCCTCCCCCGTCTGCTGCGCCTCGCAGGCCCGTTCGCCGGCGGTGAGTGTATCTCGGCCGGGTGTTCGCATCCCGCAAAAGATCACGAATGCACCAGGTCCTCACCCGACCCTTTCCCGGACGCACGAAGGGCCCCGTCTGTCGACGGGACCCTTCTCGAGCGGTAGCGGAGGGATTTGAACCCTCGGTGACTTGCGCCACACTCGCTTTCGAGGCGAGCTCCTTCGGCCGCTCGGACACGCTACCGAGGGAGACCCTACCCCAAGGTGGGCCGTGGTCCGAAATCCATATTCGGCGTTCGCCCGGGCCGGGGTCCTCAGCGGGCCCGGAAGAAATCCGTGAGGAGCCGGGCGCACCGGTCGGAGAGCACGCCGCCGACGACCTCGGGGCGATGGTTGAGGCGCCGGTCGCGCACCAGGTCCCACAGCGACCCGGCCGCGCCGGCCTTGTCGTCGCGCGCGCCGTAGACCAGCCGGTCCACCCGGGACTGCTGCACCGCGCCCGCGCACATCGTGCAGGGCTCCAGCGTGACGACGAGCGTGCAGCCGGACAGCCGCCACTCGCCGAGCGCGCTCGCGGCCCGGCGGAGCGCGAGGATCTCCGCGTGGGCCGTCGGATCGCCCGTCGCCTCGCGTTCGTTGTGACCGGTGGCCAGCACCGAGCCGTCCGCCGACAGCACAACGGCGCCGACGGGCACGTCACCGCCCTCGACGGCCTTGCCGGCCTCGTCCAGGGCGAGACGCATCGCGGCCCGCCACCGGTCGCGCACCGGATCGGGGGCCGGCGTCCCGTCCTCGGTCACCCGGAGCTCCTAGCGGACGGTCTCCAGGACCTCCGAGGCGCCCAGGGCCTCGGCGATCGAGCTGAGCGCGTCGTCGGCGTCCAGGGCGCGCAGCTCCTTCTCGCCGACGCCGAGGTCGTCGAGGATCTCGCTGTCGCCCACGGGTCCGTGCGGCACGGCGGTGTCCGAACCCGTCGCGTCATCGTCGTCCTCGGGCTCACCGTCCTCCGTGCCGTCGAGGTCGAGGGAGTCCAGGTCGGCGCCGTCGTCGCCGGGCTCCCTTCCGAGCAGTTCGTCGGTGAGCAGGATCTCGCCGTACGAGCTGCGGGCGGCGGCCGAGGCGTCCGAAACGTAGATACGAGGGTCCTCCTCGCCGTCCACGCGGACGACGCCGAACCACGCGTCCTCCTGCTCGATGAGTACGAGCACCGTGTCCTCGTCGACCGAGGCGTCGCGGGCCAGGTCGGTCAGATCCGACAGGGTCTCCACATCGTCGAGCTCTGTGTCGCTCGCTTCCCACCCGTCTTCGGTGCGCGCGAGCAGTGCGGCGAAGTACACCGTGACTCTCCCACTGGTCATAGGCGTGCCGGTTGGGGGTCCCCCCGGCGGAGGTTCTGGGCGGGGAGCGTTTTCTCCGAGCCCCACCCACTCGGAATCGTGGCAGAAACAAGGCGTTCAGGGGACGTCTTCGGCTCCCTGTGTCTGGCCGTTTCGATCGAGGATGCTCCGATCGAACACCCCGGTCGAAGCGGTCCACTCACCAGCGCACTCATTGCCGCCACCAGCGGATCGTACGCGGCCGGGGCCGTTGTGGCCGCACGGCCACCCCCGAGGCGGCCGCGTCGCTACCAGCGGAAGGTGCGCATGCGCATGACGTGACGCAGGCGCGCGGCCTTGGCACGGCGGGGCTGGACGCGGTCACGCAGCTCCCGGGCCTCCGCGAGTTCGCGCAGGAACCGGGACCGGCGCCGCCTGCGCTCGGCGTCCGTGTCCTGCGTTTCGGGCTCCTCCTGGGATTCCCCGTCGGGCATAGGCACACCACCCCCGTTCCGTCCCTCCCACTTTCCCCCTGATGGGGGGTTCGATGCCAGGGTGCGAGCGGTCCGCCGACGAGCCGCCGGCCGGGTGGCGGCGGTGCGGCGGTACGGCCGGGCGGCGGTCGCGGAAAGCCCGGTTACTGTTAGGGACATGCGTCTCCACGTCGTCGACCACCCCCTGGTCGCCCACAAGCTCACCACGTTGCGCGACCGCCGCACCGACTCCGCGACCTTCCGTCGGCTCGCCGACGAGCTCGTCACCCTGCTCGCCTACGAGGCCACGCGGGATGTGCGCACCGAGCAGATCGACGTCGAGACCCCGGTCGCCGCCACCACCGGCGTCAAGCTCTCCCGTCCCCGCCCGCTGGTCGTGCCGATCCTGCGGGCCGGCCTCGGCATGCTCGACGGCATGGTCCGGCTGCTGCCGACCGCCGAGGTGGGCTTCCTGGGCATGATCCGCAACGAGGAGACGCTCCAGGCCTCCACGTATGCGACGCGCATGCCGGAGGACCTGTCGGGGCGCCAGGTGTACGTCCTGGACCCGATGCTCGCGACCGGCGGCACGCTCGTCGCGGCGATCCAGGAGCTGATCAGGCGCGGGGCGCGCGATGTGACGGCCGTGGTGCTGCTCGCCGCCCCGGAGGGCGTCGAGGTGATGGAGCGCGAACTGGCGGGCACACCGGTCACGGTGGTCACGGCCGCCGTCGACGACCATCTCAACGAGCACGGCTACATCGTGCCGGGCCTCGGAGACGCGGGCGACCGGCTGTACGGGGCAGCGGAGTAGACGGCGCACGCCGGGCGGGGGTCGCCGATGGCGGCCGCGCCCGGTGACTTCCGTTCGCGTGGTGACGGGCATATCCGGTGCGGTGTACGTCCCGCCGCGGTGCTCGGTCCCCGGCCGCCGCGGCCGGCCGCTCAGCAGCTCTTCTTGGCGTTCTTGCCCGGGGACGGCGACGGGGCGGTCAGTGACGCCAGGGCCTTGTCCGCGTCCGGCTTGGCCGTCAGGGACTTGAAGCCGTCGCCCAGAATGAGGTCGACGGCCGTACCCGTGCGGGCGTCGGTACGGCGCTCGGCGTCCGCGAGCTGTGTGCCGAGCACCGGCAGCGCGGTGTCCAGGGCGGCCTTGGGGCCGAGCAGCACCCCGGTGCCCTTGACCTTCTTGTCGTAGTCCTGGCTTGCGTTGCCCACCGTGCCGATGCGGAAGCCGCGCTTCTTCAGCTCGTCCGCGGTCTCCTTCGCGAGGCCGGTGCGCGCCGTGGCGTTGAAAACGTTGACGGTGATCTGGCCCGGCTCGGGCAGGGCGCTGGCGGCCGTCGTGGGTGACGCGCTCTGCTTGATGGCGCAGCCCGTCTTCGAGCCGGCCGCCAACGTCCTGCCGCCGCCGGTGAAGACATCGATGAGCTGCAACGTCCCCCAGCCGATCAGGCCGACGGCGGCGACCGACGCGACGACGGCGAACACGAGCCTGCCGCGGCGTCGGGGCCGGCGCATCCTCGGATACTTGTCCCCCGTGATTCGGTACTGGCCGCCCATGCCTGGGGGAGTCAGCATGCTCATGGGCGCAGCGTAGTGCTCCCGGGCGGCAATGCCTACTAGATGATCATTGGACATCCCGGTCCAACCCGAACGGGTCACGGGAGGGGCGCGCCGCGTGAGCCGGAGCCCTCCGCACCAGGCGGGCGGGCTGCGGACATCAGCCGAGTTCGAGCACTCTCGCGTGCAGCACCTGCCGCTGTTGCAGCGCCGCGCGCACCGCGCGGTGGAGGCCGTCCTCCAGGTAGAGGTCGCCCTGCCACTTCACGACGTGCGCGAAGAGGTCGCCGTAGAAGGTCGAGTCCTCGGCGAGGAGAGTCTCCAGATCGAGCTGCTGCTTGGTCGTCACGAGCTGATCGAGGCGGACCGGGCGCGGCGCGACGTCCGCCCACTGCCGGGTGCTTTCCCGGCCGTGGTCGGGGTACGGCCGGCCGTTTCCGATGCGCTTGAAGATCACACGGAAAGCCTACCGGGCCAGACGTTCCGGGCGCAGCCATGGCGACGGAGTGCGACGCGGGAAATGACGCAGTAAACAGGTGCAAAACGGAAGCAGGGCTCGCGAGGAGCGACCGCCGGCCGGTGCACGGGACCATCGCGTCCGAGCCCCAGTGGAGTGCTCCAGGGCCTCTTCGGAGGCCCTGGAACAGCCTTCGGTCACGCATCGCGGGGTCGGCCCCGGAGCACCGCGCGGTGGCGCGGAGAGGGGCGGCCGCCCGGTGGGGCGGCCGCCGTGCGCTACTCGGGGTCACCCTCCCGGGTGCGGGCGGGCGGGGGTTCCTCCCCGGGTTCGGCTTCGGGTTCGGATTTCGGTCGCTGTTTCGTGCTGCGGAGGGCCTCGGCCCGCAGCAGGGCGATGAGGGCCGCGTACGGATCTCTGGGCATGACGTCGTCCTCGCGTTGCTGAGGTTGCCGGCCTTGGCGGCGGCGGGTGATGGTCCGGAGGCGGGACCGGTCAGCAGCGCAGGACGACGGTGCGCAGGGCGGACAGGGCGGGGAACAGGGGTGCGCTTGCGGGCGACGGGGCCGGGCCCGGCGGTTGGGACGGTCCGCCGGTCCCCCGTGGCACCGGCCGCAGCGGCGCCGGGGCACGGGGGCCCTGGGCGCTGGCCGGCCGCAGCGTCGCGACGAGCTCCTCGTGATCCGCGTCGCAGACCTGAACCGCGGACACCTCGTCGTTTTCGGCCGTCACGGCCTCGGCGTGCGCACCGACCGCGAGCAGCGCGAGGAGCACCAGGAGCACCCGCAGCCAGACACACCGACGAGCGGTGCGAGGGGGGTGCGGGGTGGTGCTCACAGGGGTCATCTGCCCGTCGACACGGCGCCGTTCATCGCATCGGCCGCGAGAATCGCCCGCTCGAGTGATGTGCGCGGTGTGCGGTTGACGTGGGTCACACGGTGCGCGGGATCCGCTCGGCGCGGCCGCGGATCCGGAACGCCGTGATCAGCTCGACGACACCGACCACGACCAGCCACCAGCCGGCGACCAGCACCAGAACGGCGATCGACTTGAACGGCGAGACGATCAGCACGATCCCGGCGACGAAGGTGACGATGCCGAGGAAGATCTGCCAGCCGCGCGCGGGCACCGAGGGGTCGTGTGCGGCCGCCACGGTCTGGGCGATTCCGCGGAACAGCCAGCCGATCCCGATCCACAGCGCGAGCAGCAGGATCGACTCCAGGGGGCCCCGGAAGCAGAACAGTCCCAGCACGATCGACAGGGCGCCGCTGAGGAACCCGAGGACCCGCAGCGAGGTGGCCCGGTGGGTGCCGAAGGCGGACGCCACCTGGAGCATGCCGCTGGCGATGAGGTAGATCCCGAACAGGACCCCCGCGGCGAGCAGGGACGGGCCCGGCCAGACCAGCACCAGGATCCCGAGGATCAGGGACGCGACCCCGGTGACCAGGACGGCCTGCCAAGCGGTGCGGGAGAGCAGGTGCAGAAGGCCCTCGACGGGTGGCTCCAGGCCGTCGGAGGGCCTCGGCGCGTGCGGATCGCGCGAGGCGTGGACGTGGCGGTCGTCGTACTCGGATCCCCACGGGGAACCGCTCGGTGCGTCGGTCATGGTCCATGCTTGGACCGGTCACGGACGACCCGCCACCGGGGCGGTCCGATCGACTGACCGGCGCGCACGGACCGGCGACTGCGTACCGGCCGTGAGTACGGGGGTTGCGGTGGGCGGCGACTGCGTGCGTTGCGGCCGGGCGACCGTGTGCGCGACGGCCGGCGGTTGCGTGCCGGGTGCCGGCGGTCGCGTGCGCGCCGGCCGGCGGTTACGTGCCCGCGGTCTTGGCCGCCTTGGCCGCCTTCGCCGCCGCCTTCATCTCCTGCTTGTGCGCGCGGACCTTCGCCAGCGAGTCGGGGCCGGTGATGTCGGCGACGGAACGGTGGGAGTCCGCCTCGCCGTACGGCCCCGCGGCCTCGCGCCAGCCCGGGGGCAGCACGCCCAGCTGCTTGCCGAGCAGTGCGAGGAAGATCTGCGCCTTCTGCTTGCCGAATCCGGGCAGCTCCTGGAGCCGCCTCAGCAGCTCCCGCCCGCTGTCGGCGTCCTTCCAGAGGGTCTCGGCGTCCCCGTCGTAGTGCTCGACGAGGTAGCGGCACAGCTGCTGGATGCGCCCCGCCATCGAGCCCGGGTAGCGGTGCACCGCGGGCTTCTCGGACAGCAGCGCGGCGAAGGCCTCCGGGTCGTACGCCGCGATCTCGTGCGCGTCGAGGTCGTCCGCACCGAGCCGCTGTGCGATGGTCCACGGCCCTTTGAACGCCCACTCCATCGGGATCTGCTGGTCCAGCAGCATCCCGGTCAGTGCGGCGAGCGGACTGCGCCCGAGGAGCGCGTCGGCCTCGGGGTCCTGGGCGAGGTGAAGCGTTGCATCCATGTCCCGATGATCGCCCCGCCGTACGGTGTCCGCACCCTTCGCGTACGATCCCCTGGATAATTAGGCAAGGCTTACCTAAATTCGAGGGGGACGCGGGTGACCGTCGAGACCTACCGCGACGCCTGGGGCATCCCGCACCTGCGCGCCGGCGATGCGCACGCGCTCGCCCGAGCCCAGGGCCGGGTCACCGCGCTGGACCGCGCCTGGCAGCTGGAGGTCGAGCGGCACCGCGCCCAAGGCACCTCGGCGTCCTTCCTCGGCCGTACCGCACTGGCCTGGGACCTCCTGGCGCGACGGGCCCGCCTCGACGACACGGCCAGACGCTGCTTCGCCACCCTGGAGAGACGGGACCCGGAGAGCGCCGACTGGGTGCGCGCCTACACCGACGGCGTGAACGAGGGGCTGGGCGAAGGCGCCCGCCGCACACCCGAGTTCGCGATCACGGGACTCGTCCCCGGCCCCTGGGAGCCCTGGCATCCGCTCGGCATCTGGCTCGCCACCCACCTCCTCTTCGCCGGGTTCCCCGCCAAGCTGTGGCGGGAGGAGGCCGTACGGCACCTCGGCGAGGAGGCCGTCGCCCTCTTCGCCACCGACGGCCCCGGCACCTCCGGCAGCAACGGATGGCTGACCGGCGGCGAGCGGACCACGACCGGACGGGCCGTCATCGCGGGCGACCCCCACCGCTTCATCGAGGCCCCGGGCGTCTACCAGCAGATCCGTCTGGCCTGCCCGGAGTTCGACGTCGTCGGCCTCGCCGTCCCCGGTGTCCCCGGCATCGCCCACTTCGGCCACACGGGCCCGGTCGCCTGGGCGATCACCAATGCGATGGCCGACTACCAGGACCTCTACCGGGAGCGGCTGCGCCGCACGGCGGACGGAGGCGTGGAGGCCCTGGACCCGGACGGACGGTGGCGCGCCGCGGCCCGTCACGTGGAGCGGGTCGAGGTGGCCGGGGCCGATCCGGTCGAGGTGGAGGTGATCGAGACGCCGAGGGGCCCGGTGATCAGCGGCGGCCCGCAGGACACCGGCACCGACACCCGCACCGACGCCCCCACGGGTCGGAACCCGGACACGACCACCCGCACAGGACAGGACACCCCGCTCGCCGTCGCCCTCCGCCACCCGGCCCGCGTCACCGGGGAGCTGGGCTTCGATGCCCTGCTGCCCCTGCTGCGGGCGCGGAGCGTCGCCGATGTGGACCGGGCGCTCGACCGGTGGGCCGAACCCGTCAACGTCGTCCTGGCGGCGGATGCCGACGGTGGTGTGCTGCATCGCGTCGCCGGTGCCGTGCCCCTGCGGGCCGAGGTCAACCGCATACGGCTCGTCCCCGCCTGGGAGCCCGGCCACGAGTGGCGGGGATGGCACCCGATGCCGCGCGGAACCGTCGACGACGGCATCGCCGTGATGGCGAACCAGCGCGGACCGGGCTCCGCGCTCGGCGTCGAGTTCGCTCCCGCGCACCGGGCGGACCGCATCCGTGCACTGCTGACCCGTAAGGCCGTCTGGTCCGCCGGGGACATGCCGGCCATCCATATGGACACCCATCTCGCCTCCGCCGCGCCCCTGCTGGACCGCCTCGCCGCTCTCGACGGCCTCACCCCCGCGGCGAGCGAGCTGCGCGGCCGTCTGCTGCGCTGGGACCGGCACATGGACGGCGGCAGCACGGACGCGGCGGTGTACGCGGCGGTGCGCGGCGCGGTCGTACGACGGCTGGCGGCGCACCCCGCCTTCGCCGCACTGGCCGCCCCGGCCGCCCACCCGGAGGTCTTCCACCCCTGGCTCGCGCTGCTGCCCCGGATCGCCCACGCCCTCGAACATCTGCTGAGGGCCGAGCGGCTGTACGGCGTCGACCGTGCCGCGCTGGTGCGGGAGGCCGTCGAGGAGGTCGCCGCGAACCCGCCGCGGGGCACCTGGGGGGACACCCACCGGCTGGCCCCGTGGCGGGCGCCGGCGGGGACACCGTACGACGAACCCGGGGACGGGGAACCGGGGGACGGGGAACCGCCGTACCGGGAACCGGGCCTGTCCGGCGACCACGACTGTGTCCTGTGCACCTCCACCGTCCCCGGGCTGACCGATCTGAGCGCGCGCGGCCCGGCGGCCCGTTACGTCTGGGATCTGGCCCGCCGCGACGACAGCCTCTGGGTGGTCCCCTTCGGCGCCTCGGGCGTGCCGGGCTCGCCCCACCACCGCGACCAACTCCCCTTGTGGCTCAAGGGGGACCTCGTCCCGGTCGTCACCGACTGGAAGCTGCTGACGAAGGAGAGCACCGATGGCCGCTGAGCCCCGTCTCCCCGCCCGCGAGGCCGTCCACGAACAGCTCGTCGACGGCTTCGGCATCGTGCGGATCCTGCGCCTGGACGCCTGGGCCGACCTGGACGTGGTCCATGCCTGGGTGAGCGGGGAACGCGCCTCGTTCTGGGGCATGAACGGGCTGCCGAGGCAGCGGGTGGGCGAGATCTACGCCCATCTGGACACGCTCGGCACCCACCATGCCTTCCTCGTTCTCAAGGACGGGGAACCGGCCGCGCTCCTTCAGACCTACGAGCCGTCGGCCGACCGGGTCGCCGAGTGCTACACCGTCGAGCCCGGCGACATCGGAGTCCACCTCCTCCTCGCGCCGGCCGGACCCCGCGGTCCCCGGCCGGGCTGGACGTCGGGGCTGCTGACCGCCGTCATCGCGTACGTCCTCACCGGCCTCGGCCGGCGGCGGATCGTCGTCGACCCCGACGAGCGCAACACGAAGGCCGTCGCCCGCTTCCTGCGCCAGGGCTTCGTCCCCGGCCCCGCCGTCGTACTGCCCGAGGTCGACCTCCCGGACGTGTACCTGCCGGAGAAACGCGCCCGGCTGGCATTCCTCGACCGCGAGGCGGCCCTCGGCGACGAGGCCCCCGGCAGGGCCTAGTCTGCGTGCCGTGACCCCTGACGACCTCATCGCGCACTACGGCCTGGAACCGATCCCGCGTGAGGGCGGGCGTTTCCGGCGGACCTGGGCGGGACCGGAGCGGCCCGACGGACGACCGGAAGGCACCGCGATCGTCGCCCTGCTGACCGCCGCACCGGACGACTACTCGGCGCTGCACCGCCTCCCGGCCGACGAGGTCTGGCACTTCTACCTCGGCGACCCGCTGGAACTGCTGCTCCTCGCCCCGGACGGCGGCGCCCGCACGGCCGTCCTCGGCCCGGACGTCCTCGGCGGCCAGCACGTCCAGCTCACCGTGCCCGCCGGCACCTGGATGGGCGGGCGGGTCGCCGAGGGCGGGGCGTGGACGCTCTTCGGGTGCACGATGGCCCCTGGGTTCACCGAGGAGGGCTACGAGCACGGCGACGCGGCCGCGCTGAGTGCCCGTCACCCCGCCGAGGCGGACCGGATCGCGGGGCTGTGCCGGCCGTGAGCGGGCTGCTGGCGGGGCAGGTGGCCCTGGTGACCGGGGCAGGCGGCGGCATCGGACGCGGTATCGCGCTGCGGTTCGCCGAGGAGGGCGCGGCGGTCGCACTCCACTGCCGCACCTCGGTGGAGGCGGCGCGGGAGGTGGCCGCGCGGATCCGCGGCATGGGTGGCCGGGCGGTCGTGCTGCGGGCCGATCTGACCGACGAGGACGCGGCCCGGCGCCTGGTGCGGGAGGCGGCCGAGTGGGGCGAGGGCCGGCTCACCGCGCTGGTCAACAACGCGGGTGTGCAGCCGACACGGGAACTGGCCGGGATGACGGCAGCCGAGTGGCGGGCCGTGGTCGACGCGAACCTCTCGAGTGTGTTCGTGTGCACCCAGGCGGCGGCGGAGGTCATGCGGGAGACCGGTGGCGGCAGCGTCACCCACATCGCCTCGATCGAGGCGACCCACCCGGCGCCCCAGCACGCCCACTACTGCGCCTCCAAGGCCGCCGTCGTCATGCACGCCCGGTCGGCGGCCCTGGAGTACGGACCGCACGGCATCCGTGTCAACACCGTCTCGCCCGGGCTGATCGACTTCCCGCGAGCTCTCGGCTCGGCTGGAGCAGGGGGGACCCCCATCGGCCTGGCCGAGGCCTGGCCGGAGGGCGTGCGGCGGTGGCAACGGGCCGTACCGGCGGGCCGGTTGGGGCGCCCGGAGGACGTCGGTGACGCCTGCGTGTTCCTGGCCTGCCCGCTCGCGTCCTGGATCACCGGCCACGATCTGGTGGTGGACGGCGGGGTGTCGGCCCGGCCCACGTGGTGACACGGCCGGCCGTCATGATGGCCTGATCCGCGTACGCATGCGTCGTGTCGCCCCGCTGCTGAGCACGGGGCGGGCCGTGTGCGTACGTAACGGGACCCGGGAACGGCGGATACGGGAGACATGACGTGGGCGCAGGACACGTGAGCGGGAGGACTGCTGGGGCGGTCGGGCGCCCGAGGCGGCTTCGGCACCTGGCCTTCCTGCTGGCCGTCGTCCCCCTGATGCTCCTCGCGGGAACCGTCTCCGCGTCCGCGCACGCCGCGCTGAAGGGCACCGATCCGGCGGACGGCAGCGTGCTGAAGACGGCACCGAAGGCGGTCACCCTCACCTTCACCGAGTCGGTCGGCCTGCTGGACAACTCCATTCGCGTCCTCGACCCGGGCAACCGCCGGGTGCACACGGGCAGGCAGGAACACGCCGACGGCCGGGCCGACACCGCACGGGTCACGCTCCCGCACCTCGCCGACGGCACCTACATCGTGGCCTGGCGGGTGGTGTCGGCCGACAGTCACCCGGCGTCCGGCGCCCTCACGTTCTCCGTCGGCAAGCCCTCCGTGACGACCGCGGTCGTGCCGGGCGACACGGCTCAGGACGCCGCCTCCACCACGCTCTACGACCTCGCCCGGTACGTCGCCTACGGCGGGCTGGCCCTGCTGCTCGGCATCACCGCGTTCGCGATGGCGACCGGCGTGAGCGGGGCCCGCGGCCTCCTGGTGGGCGGCTGGTGGACGCTGCTGGCCGCCACGTGCGCACTGCTGCTGCTCAGGGGCCCCTACGAGCGGGGCAGCAGCCCGGCGGCGGCCTTCGACCCCTCGGTGCTGCGGGACACGGTGACGAGCCGGCCGGGCCTCGCGCTGCTCGCGCGGCTGGTGCTGCTGGCGCTGGCGGTGGTCGCCGGGCGGGCCGGGACGGCGCCGCGCGGCCGGCTCCGGTTCGCGATCGTGAGCGTGCTGTCGGTCGCCCTGGCCGTCACCTGGGCGGTGTCCGAGCACGCCGCCGCCGGGATCCAGGTGCCGTTGGCCATGACGTCGGCGGTGCTCCATCTGCTGGCGATGGCGGTGTGGCTGGGCGGTCTCGCGGCCCTGCTCACGGCGCTGTACCGGGCGCCCGAGGAGCTTCCGGCCCGCGCGGTGGCCCGGTTCTCGCGGCTGGCCTTCACCGCGGTCGCCGTGCTGGTCGCCACCGGCGTCTACCAGTCCTGGCGCGGCCTCGGCTCCCTCGACGCGCTGACCTCCACGGATTACGGCAGGCTGCTGACCGCGAAGCTGGTCGCGGTGCTGCTCCTGCTGACGGCGGCGGTGTACTCGCGCCGCTGGACGGCGCGGCTCGCGGTGCCCGCGGCCGAGGTGCCGGTGCCCGAGCGGGTGCGGGAGGCGGTGACGGCCGGGACGGGACGGGCACCGGCCGCGGCGCGTCACGAGGACGCGGGGGACGCGGTGGGAGTGGACGCGGATGGGGACCGGCAACCGGACGCCGGGCCGCACCGGCGTGCCCTGCGCCGCTCGGTGCTGGCGGAGATCACGGTCGGGATCGTGGTGCTGGTGCTCACGACGCTGCTGACCGGTACGCAGCCGGGCCGGGCGGCGACGGAGACGGCGGCGTCCACGGCCGCGGCCGAACAGCCCCTCGGCTCCACCACGGTGCTCCCCTTCGACGTGGGCACGCCCGGCGGGCACGGCAAGGTGCAGATCGAACTGACGCCGGGCCGGGTGGGAGAGAACGCCGTCCAGGCGGTGATCTACGGGCCGGACGGCGGCATCGCCACCGTTCCCGAACTGCGCCTGACCTTCACGTTCAAGGAGCGCAGCCTCGGCCCCCTGGACGCGCGCCTGACCGACCGGGGCGGCTACTGGGCAGCGGACGCGCTCAACCTCCCGCTGCGGGGCACCTGGACCATGAAGGTGACCATCCGCACGACCGACATCGACCAGGTGACCGTGTCGAAGCCGGTGACGATCGGCTGATGAGGACGGCAACATACGGAACGTGATGTTCCGTCACCCCTCGGAATGAGTGGAACTGTTTGGTTCCGGGGGCTTCGACCGAGCGCCTGACCATGGATGACGCTCTGTCTCATCCCGATCGCTGCACGCCCGTTCCACGCCTTCTCCAGCTCGATTGCCGACGAAGGTGATCAAGGCTGTATCGATTACGTTTCCAAAACGGCCGTTGACAGCTCTTGACGCATGACCGGACCTGCGAGTGGGATGACGCCCACAATGTTCGGTCGAGTTGGTTTCTGATTGATTCTGACCCGCTCGCGGGGCCAGCCTGACCGACCCTGCCCCCAGGAGCCGTCATGCGCCACACTCCGTCCGGTCCCTCCCTTCCGAGCCCGAACCGCCGCTCCCTGCTGCGCGGCATCGGTGGTGCCGCCGTCCTCGCCGGCGCGGGCATACCCCTGCTGAGCGCCTGCGGCGGCAGCGCGGGATCCGGGGATCCCAAGACCGTCACACTCGGTTCCAACGCCTCGGACGCCGTGCCGAAGAAGGCGTTCGCCGAGATCTACACGGCCTACAAGAAGAAGTCCGGGATCACGGTCGATGTGAACACCAAGGACCACAACACGTTCCAGGAGCAGATCAACTCCTACCTCCAGGGAACGCCCGACGACGTGTTCAACTGGTTCGCCGGCTACCGCATGCAGTTCTTCGCCGCGAAGAAGCTCGCCACCCCGATCGACGACGTGTGGCAGACCATCGGGGGCAACTTCCCCGACGCGATGAAGTCCCTCAGCAAGGGCGAGGACGGCAAGTACTACTTCGTGCCGCTGTACACGTACCCCTGGGCGATCTTCTACCGGAAGAGCGTCTTCCGGCAGCACGGGTACGAAATCCCCACCACCTGGGACAAGTTCGTAGCCCTGTGCAAGCAGATGAAGAAGGACGGACTGATCCCGCTGGCCTTCGGCGACAAGGACGCCTGGCCCGCGCTCGGCACCTTCGACCAGATCAACTTCCGCACCAACGGCTACGACTTCCATGTGCAGCTGATGGCGGGCAAGGCGTCCTGGACCGACGCCAAGGTCCGCAAGGCCTTCGACCACTGGGCCGAGATCCTCCCCTACCACCAGGACGGTGCCATCGGCCGCACCTGGCAGGACGCCGCACAGGCCCTGGTGTCGAAGAAGGCGGGCATGTACCTGCTCGGCTCCTTCGTGGCCCAGCAGTTCACCGACAAGGCCGACCTGGACGACCTCGACTTCTTCGCCTTCCCCGAGATGGACCCGTCCTTCGGGCAGGACACCGTCGAGGCGCCCACCGACGGCTTCATGGTGAGCAAGGCCCCGAAGAACCACGCCGGCGTCGTCAAGCTCCTGGAGTTCCTGGGCACTCCGGAGGCAGAGCAGATCTACCTCACGTCCGACCCGAGCATGGTCGCCGCCTCCAGCAAGGCCGACACCTCCTCGTACACCGCCCTGCAGAAGAAGGCGTACGACATGATCTCCGGCGCCAAGCACCTCACCCAGTACATGGACCGCGACAGCCGGCCCGACTTCACCTCCACGGTGATGCAGCCCGCGATGCAGACGTTCATCCGCGACCCCAAGGGCGTCGACACCCTGCTCTCGTCCATCGAGCGCCAGAAGAAGTCGATCTTCGCGTCCGCATGAGCGCCGAGACCAGCACCCGCAACCCGGAGACGGCCGCCGCGCCGCCTCCGGGCGGCGCGCCCGTGAACGGCAAGCGCGCCCGGCAGCGGCACCGCCGCCTGCTCACCCGCCGCGACCGGCTCACCCTCGGACTGATGGCGGGTATCCCGACGGTCCTGCACATCGCGCTCGTATGGCTCACCGCCCTCGCCTCCATCGCCCTCGCCTTCACCACCTGGGACGGCATCGGCTTCGACTCGATCACCTGGGTCGGGCTGGACAACTTCAGGCAACTGTTCACCGACAACCCGCAGTTCTGGCCCGCCGTCCAGCACAACGTCGTCTGGTTCGTCGTCCTGATCCTGATCCCCACCCCGCTAGGCCTCTTCCTGGCCGTGCAGCTGGACAAGAGGATCCGGTTCAGCAGGGTCTACCAGACCGCCTTCTTCCTGCCCGTCGTGGTGTCCTTCGCGGTGATCGGCTTCGTCTGGCAGCTCGTCTACAACCCCGACACGGGCCTGATCAACAGCCTGATCGGGGCCAACAAGCCCGGCCACTACATCGACTGGATCGGCGACCCGGACCTCAACCTGTGGGCCGTCCTCATCGCCGCCTCCTGGCGGCACACGGGCTACATGATGATCCTGTACCTGGCCGGCCTCAAGGGCGTGGACCCTTCGCTGCGCGAGGCGTCGGCCCTGGACGGTGCCAACGAATGGCAGACGTTCAAGAACGTCATCTTCCCGACGCTGCGTCCCTCCAACACCATCGTCCTGGTGGTCACGATCATCGAGTCGCTGCGCGCCTTCGACCTGGTGTTCGTCTTCAACGGCGGAGCGCACGGCACCGAACTGCTGTCGATCCTGGTGACCGACAACATCATCGGCGAGTCCAGCCGCATCGGGTACGGGTCGGCGATCGCGGTGGTACTGCTGGTGACCTCGCTCGGCGTGATCATCCCCTACCTGGTGAGCACCTTCCGGAAGGAGCGCCGATCGTGAGCACCGTGACCGTGGCGAAGCGGCGGCCGCCCGTCCGTCCCGCCCGGGTGCTGCTGCACGTGTTTCTCGCCGGAACCGCGCTCGCCTGGCTGGCGCCGCTGCTCTGGGCGGTGTACGCGGCCCTGCGGCCGTACCCGGAGACCAACGCCAAGGGCTATGTGTCCTGGCCGGACAAGCTGAGCCTCGACAACTTCACCCACGCGTTCCGGCAGTCGGACATGACGCATTACTTCATGAACACGCTGCTGATCGCGGTTCCGGCGGTGCTGCTGACCCTGTTCCTGTCGTCCTGCGTGGCCTTCTACGTCAGCCGTTTCGACTTCCGCCTCAACCTGGCCCTGCTACTGGTCTTCACGGCGGGCAACCTGCTGCCGCAGCAGGTCGTCATCACCCCGCTGTACCGGCTCTATCTGCTCGTCGACCTTCCCGGCATCACGGTCAGCGGCAAGCTGTACGACTCCGCGCTCGGTCTGGTCCTCATCCATGTGGCGTTCCAGTCCGGCTTCTGCGCCTTCGTGCTCAGCAACTACATGCGGATGCTTCCCCACGAGCTCACCGAGGCGGCACTGGTCGACGGCGCGTCGGTGTGGCGGATGTACTGGCAGATCGTGCTGCCGCTGTGCCGCCCCGCCATGGCGGCCCTCGCCACCCTGCTGTCCATCTGGATCTACAACGACTTCTTCTGGGCCATCGTCCTGATCTCCACCGGAGAGAACATGCCGATCACCTCCGCCCTGAAGAACCTGGCCGGGGAGTACTTCACCGACCCGAACCTGGTCGCCGCGGGCGCCCTGCTCACCGCGATCCCGACGCTGATCGTCTACTTCGCGCTCCAGCGCCAGTTCGTGAGCGGCCTGACCCTGGGCGCCAACAAGGGCTGACCCGGCCCCGGCATCCCGTGCCGGGGCGGGGCAGGCCCTCTTGATGGCCGTTTCCGCGGCTCCTACCCTGCTGCCCTTGCGGCACCGTCGGCGAGGGGACGCGGCTGTTGGCGAAGGAACCGTCCACGGAGGAGATACTCCAGGCCGTCGAGCTGCACGTCGCCCGGCACGGGATCACCGCGCGTCTGAGCTCGCCCGGCACAGCCGACCTCAGCCGCCAGCCGCTGCTCGACTGCCGCATCGTCCGCAGTATCGAGAAGCGGGAGGAAGGCCGAAGGAGGGTCCCCGGCCGGCCGGCCGACGTCGCCGGTCGCGAGACGTACACGGACCTGGCCACGCACCCCCTGGACCCGCCGTCCGACCCCTCGACGGCGCGGAAGGTGGAACTCGTCCTCGAGGGTTCGCTGGGGGAGGCCCCGTGCGACGGCTGTGACGGCGGCCGGACGGACTGCGAGCGGTGCGCGGGGCGCGGCCGGCTGGAGTGCGAACCCTTTGTGGAGTGCGAGGGCTGCGAGGGCGGCATCGACGCCTGCTGGGAGTGCGAGGGCTCGGGCCGGCCCCGGCCGCGCGGACGCCGGACGGACCCTCGCCCCGCGGACGTCCGGCAGCGGGTCCGCTGCGTACGCTGCCGCCGCCCTGACGCGGCCTGCCCCGCGTGTCTCGGCCGGGGCCGCACCAAGTGCGCCGACTGCAAGGGGACGGGTTCCGTCCAGTGCCCGGGCTGCAAGGGCGCGAGACGGCTGAGACATGCGGAGTGCGCGGGCACGGGCGTGTTCACCACCTGGACCGGCGCGGTCATCAGCCACACCCCGGAGGTGCGCAGGGTGGAACAGTCCGCCCCGCTCCACCTCCGCCAGCCGACGGACGGTGCGGGCCAGTGGCGCAGAACGGTTCTGACGACGGCGACGGAGAAACTCCCGGACGACCTCGATCCCCGGCACCGCGAGCTGATCCTCCCTCACCTCGCCCTGGCGGACGGCGAGGTGGGCCGCCGGGTGACCGTCCGCCGGCTTCCCCTGGCCAGGGTGACGGCGCATGCCGACCCGGACCGCGTCTACTTCGCCTTCCCGTCCCACACCGGCATCAAGGTCGTCGAACGGCCTTCCAGGCAACGGGTCGTCCGCTTCACGGCCGTCGCCTCCACGACGCTGGCGGTCGCCGTGCTCGTTCTGGTCCTGGTGCTCGTCGTACTGGGCTGAGTCACAGGGCGACGTCGTCGAACTGTTCGAGGAGAGCGTCGGCCGGCCGCTGCGCGTCGGTGGCCGCGCCTCCGTGCAGGGACAGTTCCGCCCAGATGACCTTGCCGCGGGTGGTGTACCGCGTTCCCCAGCGCTGCGCGAACTGCGCCACCAGGAACATCCCGCGCCCGCCCTCGTCGGTGGTCGCCGCCCGGCGCAGCCGCGGTGAGGTGCTGCTGCCGTCCGCCACCTCGCAGACCAGACAGCGCCCGTACAGCAGCCGCACCTTCACCGGCGGCGAACCGTACCGGATCGCGTTGGTGACCAACTCGCTGACCAGCAGCTCCGTGGTGAACGCGGTCTCCTCCAGTCCCCACTCCTGCAGCTTCTCCCGGCACCGCGCCCGCACCGAGGGCACCACCGCCGGGTCCGAGGGCACCTCCCATTCGGCCACGCACGAGGACGGGAACAGCCGGGTGCGCGCCACCAGCAGGGCGATGTCGTCGCAGGGATGGGCCGGCTTCAGCGCATCGAGCACCGCCCGGCACGCCTCCTCCGGAGTGCGCCCTCCGGCCCTGGTCAGGGCCCGGCGCAGCGCGTCCAGCCCGGCGTCGATGTCACGGTGGCGGTCCGCCACCAGGCCGTCGGTGTACAGCACCAGTTCCGACCCCTCGGGCAGGGGCACCTGTACGGTCTCGAAGGGGTAGCCTCCCAGCCCGAGCGGGGCCGAGGCCGGCACATCGGGGAAGCAGACGGCCCCGTCCGGGGACACCACCAGCGGGTCGGGGTGCCCGGCACGGGCCATCGTGCACGCCCCCGTCACCGGGTCGTAGATCGCGTAGAGACAGGTCGCCCCCGTCACCCCCTCTCCCTCGTGGCCGTCCCCGGCACCGTCCGCGCGCTCCTCGTTGTCCATGCGCACGACCAGGTCGTCCAGGTTCCCCAGCACCTCGTCCACCGGGAGGTCCAGCGTGGAGAAGTTGTGCACCGCCGTGCGCAGCCGCCCCATCGTCGCGGCCGCGTGCAGCCCATGTCCGACGACGTCCCCCATCACCAGCGCCACGCGCCCGCCCGACAACGGAATGACGTCGAACCAGTCCCCGCCCACCCCGGCCTCCGCCGGCAGATACCGCCAGGCCACCTCGAGCGCGTCCTGCTCCGGCTGCCCCCGCGGCAGCAGGCTGCGCTGGAGCGTCACCGCCATCGCGTGCTCCCGGGTGAACCTCCGGGCGTTGTCGATGGCCACCGCCGCCCGCGCGGCCAGCTCCTCCGCGAACGACAGGTCCTCCGGCTCGTACCCCGGGGATTTCTCCGTCCGGTAGAAGTTCGCCACGCCCAGCGGCACCCCCCGGGCCTGGAGCGGCACGGCCACCAGCGAATGCAGCCCGTGCTCCAGGGCCCTGCGGGCACGCTCGGGGTCCTGCGCCCGCCAGCCGCGCGCCTGCCGCAGGTCCGGCTCCACCACCCCCCGCCCCTGCTGCAACGTCTTCATCTGCGGAGTCTCCGGCGAGAGAGTGATCAGTTCGCCGACCGGATACACCGGCATCGTCACGTCCTCGCCGCTGATCGCCGCGCGCCGCAGCTGCCGCCATCCCTCGGTCGTCGGCTCCCACCCCCGCAGCACCGAGTCCAGCAGGTCCACCGTGACGAGGTCGGCGAACCGGGGCACCGCCACCTCGGTCAGTTCCTCGGCGGTACGCACCACATCCAGGGTCGTCCCGATCCGCACGCCGGCCTCGTACAGCAGCTTCAGCCGCTCCCGCGCCACCTCCGCCCGCCCTGTGATCGCCGCCAGCTCCGTGGTGTCCCGCAACGTCACCACGCTGCCGCCGCGCACCCCGTCCGGGAAGGTGGGCCGCTTGTTCACCGCCAGCAGACGGTCTCCCACCAGATGCACCTCATCGGTGACCGACTCCCGCGACGCGAGCAGACAGGCGAGGGACTCCGGCAGTCCCAGCTCCCACACGAAGCGCCTCCGTGCGTGCCTCGGCAGGTCGAGCAGCCGCTGTGCCTCGTCGTTGGCCAGCAGCAGCCGCCCGTCGGCGTCGGTGATCAGCACGCCTTCCCGCACGGAGTGCAGGACCGCGTCGTGGTGCTCGTACAACCGTGCGAGCTCCGCCGGGCCCAGGCCGTGGGTCAGCTGCCGCAGCCGCCGGGCCGCCAGCGCGTTCCCGACCGTCACCACCACCAGCGAGCCCGCGCCGACAGCCAGGATCACCGGCAGCTGCGGCATCCACAGCCGGGCCACGTTCTTGACCGTGATCCCGGCCGAGACGAGGCCCACGACCTTGCCCTGCGCGTCGGTCACCGGGACCACCGACTGCACGGCCGTTCCCTTGCCCGCGGGCAAGGGCGGTCCGCCGGCCTGTTCGATGACGGTACGACCCTGCAGTGCGGGCTGGATGTTGCCGACGAACTTCTTGCCGATCTCGGCCGGGTAGGGATACGTGTAGCGGATCCCCTCGGTGCTCAGGGCCACCACGAAGTCCACGCCCGTCTTCTTCCGCGCCTCCTCGGTCCTCGGCTGCAGCACCGCGGTCGGGTCAGGGCTGCGGAACGCCTCGGCCACGCCGGGGGCGCTCGCGAACGACTGCGCCGCGACGACGGACTCCCGCCTCCCCTGCTGCACAGCGTCCCGGGCCGCCTGCATCACCACGGCCGCCACCGCGGCCAGGACCAGCAGCAGCACGATCGCGAACTGGGCAAGGAACACCTGCCCGGCCGCACTGCGCAAGTTCAGCAGGGAGACGCGACGACCAGCGCGCGGCCGGTGGGCAGCAGACACGAAGGGCTCCGATGTCGCCGGAACTACACCTCCATGGTCCCCTCATACCAGTTCCGGGCAAAGCGGGACTAAACGTCCGGAAACAGGCAGGCCGGAATCATGCGTGCGTGGGGGCTCGGGGCCCGGTGCGCCTATTGATCCGAATCCGCCGCTGCGGTCGTGTCGGATCGGGGAACGGCTGCAGGCGGCGGAGCAGGCCCTCACTATGCCAGTGATCACGAAGCGAGACGCCGGGTCGTCTCCTCCCGAGACACGCATCGTCGCCGGCCGCAGGTCGATGGTCTTCTACGGAGGGGCGACCGGGCTGCTCCTGGGCGGCGCGATCCTGCCTGTCACCGTGATGCTGCGGCGTCGGAGGGCGGCACCCGCGGGACGGCCGTCCCGACGACGCTCGTCCTGATGACCCGCGTCCTATGACGTTCGTCCTGATGACGCTCGTCAACCGCCGAGGCTCGGCGGTTGACGAGACGGAGAAAAGCCGGAGGGTCGGACCACCTTCGTGGCCCGGCACTCCGGCGCTCGCGGCATTCACGTCGGCGACGGAGCACGCGCGCCGCGCCTCCCGGCCGCGCACCGGCCGGCGGACCGGGGGCTGTAGCGCTCGTTCTGGTCGCGGGCATCGCCTCTATCCCAGGGGGAACCCGGGAAAAGAAGGGGGTGTGGTGGCCTGAGGCATTTTCTCCACTGACGGGAGGCAGGCCATGACGGGATCGGGCAGTCCTCAGGAAACGGTCGCCAGGGCCCTCAACGCGCTTGGCGCGGGTGCTTACCTGGCGGACGAGCAGGGCTCGATCATCGCCGTCAACACGCGCGGCGAACAACTCCTGGCCCGCCCCGCCTCAGGTCTGGTCGGCCAGGACGCCCACGACCTGCTGCACCGCACCAACTCCGGGGAACCCCTGCCGAGGGCACAGTGCCGGATACGGCAGAGCACTCTCGGCGGGCGCACCGAGCAGGGTGAGGACGAGTGGCTCGAGCGCGGCGACGGCACGCTGCTGCCGGTGGTTTGGCTGGCCACTCCCTGCGACATCGGTAGCCGCCCGTCAGCCACGCTCGTCCTCTTCCACCTCGCAGGACGCCCCGGGCGCCAGGCCGAGCGGCCACCGGCCGGCGGACGGCTCTCCGAACTGGAGCGGCTCGCCCTGCTCGCCGAGACGACCACCGTGCTCACCTCCACCCTGGACATCCACGAGGCGCTGCGCCGCTTGATCAACCTCGTCGTGCCCCGCCTCGCCGACTGGGCCGTCATCGACCTGATCAGCGAGCGGAACGAGGTATCGCGCTTCGCCGCCGCCCATGCCGAGGGCGGCACCGTGGTCTTCCGGGAGGACCTCCAGGGGCCCATGCCGCCGGTGCCGCAGGAGTCCCCGATGCCCCTGTCCCGCGCCCTGCGCGGCGTCGCGTCCTCCCTCGCCGGTCCCGAGACCTATCAGGGACCGCCCGACTCCGACATTGCGGTGGAGCAGCGGCGCCTGTTCGAGGCGACCGGCATGCACTCGGCAATCGTGGTCCCACTCCGCAGCCTGCACGACGTACTGGGCGCGCTCACCCTCGGCCGTGCCGACCAGCCCGAGCGGTTCACCGGCGCCGACACCGCCCTGCTGGAGGACATCGCCCGCCGCGCCAGCTTCGCCTTGGAAAACGCCCGCCTCTACCAGCGCCAGCGCAAGGTCGCCGAGACCATGCAGCTCCATCTGCTGCCGAAGCTCCCCCTTACGCCCGGGCGCAGTATGACCGCCCGCTACCTGCCCGCGCCGGACGCCTCCCATGTCGGCGGCGACTGGTACGACGCTTTCACATTGGCGGACGGCGCCACCGCCCTCGTCGTCGGCGACGTCGTCGGCCACGACCTGGAGGCGGCGGCCGGCATGGCCCAGCTGCGCAACATGCTCCGGGCGTACGCCCTGTCCCAGCAGAAGCCGCCGAGCAGGATCGTGGAATGGCTCGACCAGGCGATCCTGGCCGTCGCCGAGGCCCCCATGGCCACGCTGGTCTTCGCCCGTATGACGGAGAACGCCGCCGGCCAGTGCGAGCTGTCCTGGACCAACGCGGGCCATCCACCTCCGCTGCTGGTCACCAACGAGGGCGTGGCCCGCTATCTCACCGACGGCCACGGGATCCTGCTGGGCGTGGCGCCCGACCAGGTCCGCCCCGACGCGACGGTGGAACTGCCGCCCGGGGCGACTCTTCTCCTCTACACCGACGGCCTGATCGAGTCCCCCGGTCACGCGCTGGACGAGGGCCTGAACCGCCTGCGCCGCCATGCCGCGTCCTTGGCCCACCGCCCCCTGGAATCCTTCACGGACCAGTTGCTGGCACGGGCGCGCCCACCCGACAACGACGACGACGTGGCCCTGCTGGCCGTGCGGCACATTCCCGGCTCGTCTTAGTGGCGGCCGGTATCGACCACTCATGGTCGGTGGGGTTGCTGCTGTGCTTCGCTGCTGTACCGCACGGTGCCTTGCCCGCCGGGGGCGAAGAGCGCCGTTGCCGGCTCGTTGCAGTCCGTCGGGCCGGTGGTGCGGGTATGGTGCGGCGGCGCGGTCCGGCGTGCTCGTCGTCGCCGCGGGGGCGGGGGGAACGGCCGTTTGCGGGCCCGGGCCGGCAGTGGGCCGAGTGGGCTGCGTGGCACCTGGGAGAAGCCGGTTACGCGGTCGAGCTCGATGTGTGGCACTGGCGTGCCGGCGACGACTTCGTGAAGAGGATGAGCACACGTCGGCAAGCGACCGCGCGTCGTCGCTCACGCCTTCCCGCACACAGGCACGTCCCGACCAACGCGGCGGAGATCGCCAAGGCGCCCCGGCTCGAAGAGGAGGACATCGAGCCGCACACACAAGTCCGCCGCCCTCAGCCACCCGGCTCCGAGGAAAAAACCGACCGAGACGGAAACCGAGACGGACAACGTCGAAGGGCCCCACCGCGAACGGTGGGGCCCTTCGACATCGTGCCCGGTGAGGCACTGGCGGAGGATACGAGATTCGAACTCGTGAGGGGTTGCCCCCAACACGCTTTCCAAGTGTGCTTGTGCCGGTCGGGCGGCCGTGTGGCGTCGTTCACCTGTGTGCATGTACGGCCGGCGCCTTGGATCTCGGCTCGCCCTGGTACTCCTCCGGACGAGGCGGTACTCGTGTGAATGAGACCAGAACTGAGACCACGACCGATGCCGGCCGACTGGAGGCACGCCAGTTACTCCGCGTAGTTTGGCCCCTGCATGGAGGCGCGACGGCTCTGAACAGCGGTACGCACCTTCTCGGCAGCGACCTCAGGGTCCTCATGCTCCCACACACGAATCACAACCCAGCCTGCCTCTTGAAGGCGTCGGTTTGTGTCCGCGTCGCGCTCTTTGTTGCGGGCCACCTTCTCAGCCCAGAACGCGCTGTTTCGTTTAGCTACTGTGTGGTGAGTCGGACAACCATGCCAGAAGCAGCCGTCCAAAAAGACGGCGACTTTGACGCGTGTGAACACCAGGTCGGCTGTCCTTCGGACGCTAGGCAGCGGTCGAACTGTCACACGGTAGCGGAGCCCCAAGCGGTGCACGGCTTGGCGCAGTGCCAGCTCAGGACGGGTATCACGCCCTCGGTTCGCTCGCATGCTGGCACGCGTCCCGCTGCTTGAGGCCCACGACTCTTGAGGTTCCACAGAAGCGACAGTAACCCGGAGAATCAGCGGACTGCCGGGTCAGTCGAGCCCGAGGCCGGGACTGCAGCTCAACGGCCATGCGAGCCCGCCTTTGGAACGGATCTAGGGCAAGTAGACGCACAACTCTGTACCCCAGTGAATCGATATCTATCGCTGCAAATCAGTGTATATCACCCCAAAGCTCAGACGGTGGTTGTCTTAACTCTGGCCTGCTCTGTCAGACCCATATGACAGGATCTCCACCGTGAGTAAAGAGGTAGATGAGAGCCAGAAGCCCCTACGAGTCGCGGGTCTCTTCGCGGGCGTAGGTGGTCTGGAGCTCGGTCTGGAGCAAGCTGGGCTAGAGACCGCTCTGCTCTGCGAAGTCTGGCCCCCGGCCCAAGCCGTTCTCACTAAGCAGTTCCCCAATACCCCTCTTGAGCCGGACGTCCAGCACCTCAAGGGCTTGCCCGGTGACGTTGACGTTGTCACCGCTGGTTTTCCCTGTCAGGACCTTTCACAGGCTGGGCGCACAGCCGGCATCGCGGGTGAGCAATCGGGGCTTGTCTCTCATGTCTTCCGTCTCCTTGGCAAGCACCACCCACGGTGGCTCGTGCTTGAGAACGTGCGAAACATGCTTTTCCTCGACAAGGGCAAGGCAATGCACCATCTGGTGCAGGAGCTGGAAGCCCTGGGATACGCGTGGGCTTACCGGCTGGTGGACTCACGCTTTACCGGTGTCCCGCAGCGTCGGCAGCGGGTTCTCTTCGTGGCTAGCCTCACCGAAGATCCACGCACCGTCCTCTTCGCTGATGACGTCGGCGAGCCGAGTGGCGACGAACTGGGCACCGATGCTTACGGCTTCTACTGGACTGAGGGGCTCACGGGTCTGGGGTGGGCCCGAGACGCAGTGCCCACGGTTAAGGGAGGCTCGGCGCTGAGCATTCCATCCCCGCCGGCCATCTGGATCCCGAGCAACCCTGCGGGGCACCGGATCGTGACGCCATCGATCACGGACGCTGAGCAATTGCAAGGCTTCGCCTCGGATTGGACCCTGACCGAGACCACGGCTGGCAAGAAGGCGGGTCGTGATCGGTGGAAGCTAGTCGGCAACGCCGTCACCGTCGGCGTTTCAAAGTGGTTGGGCGAGCGACTCTTGGAACCGGGTGAGTTCGACGAGGCAGAGTTCGACTTGCTGTCGACCGATGCTCGGTGGCCTACTGCTGCCTGGGGCAGCAAGGGCAAGAGGTGGCGCTCCTACGCCTCTATGTGGCCCGAGCGCAGGGAGTACACGCACCTCCTGGATCTAGTCGACCGAAGCGGTCTGGCTCCTCTCAGTCACCGCGCCGCTGCAGGGTTTTACTCGCGAACCCAGAGAGCGAAGCTGAAGTTCGACGAGGCGTTCCTCCTTGACGTGAAGGAGCACGTCGAGCTGACAGATCCGTCCAACGTGGCGGCAGCAACTAGCAGTTCGGGCCGATAGGATCCTCCCCGAAAGGGGGGCGACTTGGACGCCGTAGACATCCTCGTCAGGACTCTGAGCAAGCCTGTGAAGAGGAAGAACGACGAAGTTCAGTACCACCCTCGCAGCGATCGACACTCGAAGGTCGCGTGTTGGGGGATCATGTTCGACCTGCTGCAGACCAGTGGGCTCTTGAGGTCTCACGTCGAGGCGGGGAAGGTAGCCTTCGGTATAAACCATCAAATGGTCGACTTTGTCAACCATAAAGAAAAAGACCTCGACCTCGTCCTGTGCCGGCCCGGGTCTGGCGCCAGCAGCAAGCGGAAGCCGTACACGCTAGCATCGCTTGCGACTAAATGGGGCATTGAGCTCACGGAAGATCAGCAGACTCGCCTCGAAGGCCTCCCTGAACTGAAGGAGGCCCCGGTAGGTCATGTCCTTGTGGCACTTGAGGCAAAGGCTTGCATGACGGAACATGGCAAGGCTGGCCCGCGTCTCTATGACGAACTCAATTCTAGTCACCAAATCGTCCACGGAGCATCCAGCCAGGCTTTGGCCGTTGGATTCTGCATGGTGAACGCGGCGGACACATTTTACAGTCCCACCAACCAGCACAATGGACCAAAAGCCAATGTGCACAAGCAGCCTCAAGCGGCTCAAAAGGCAATCGAAGCTGTGAGTCGACTTCCGCGTCGCAGTGGCAGCAGCGATCGTGGTTACGACGGTCTCGGCATTGTGGTGATAGACCTCGTTAATGACGGCACGCCGGCGAAATTGGTTACTGGCCCTCCGGCACCATCAACGGGCAATATCTTCCACTATGACTCGATGCTTAACCGTGTGGCGCACGAGTACGACACGAACTTCCGGAGCATCTGAATTTCTTCAGTTGCCCATTCTTCCGAGGTCAGGCCTGATAGCGCACTCACGGTGATCTCTGCGCCGGCCACAGCAGCAAGATCACGATCTACAGCTGCAGTTAGGTAGCGGCGTTCGAGCGATGGCGAGCGGTGCCCGCTGCGACCGCCGTGGCAGGCTATGCCCATGCTTCGAGAACCCGTGCAACTGACTATCAACGATGACGGCTCGATCCAACTTCCCCTTGGCCTCCTGGCAGAGGCTGGCCTAGGTTGCGGCTCCGAAATCACCGCCTACTGCCTGGGGGACGGTCGAATCACTCTTCGCCGAGCCGAAGACGCGATCAACGAACTGCTGTCCACGGGAGATCTCACATAGACGATGGCGCACCAGGAAGATGGCGGTCGACCAAGTAGTCCCATCTCCGGCTAAACCGACTTGGTCCGTGATTTCGCGCTGATTCATGACTGTTGGACGAAACACTGGCATTGAGACCGGTAGGCCAGTGTCCCTATACGGTGGCCACCTCAGCGGGGGCCTGCTGGGGAAACGTGGGGGCCGGCGCCTGCACGCGGTGCATATCCCAGTGCTTGCTCAGCCACTTGAGATGATCGTCTGTCACGGGCACGGTCAACGGGGAGCCGTTCAACTTTGCGTAGTCCGGGTACGCCTTGAGAGCATCGGCCACGTGCAGGGTCTTGGTCTGGGGGCTGACGGCGATCAGCCCGAGATCGAAGAGCCGGTGCAGGTCACGGCGCAACAGCAGACCACCGCCCTTGTGGTGCTTGCCGTTGGCCGCGTAGCTGTACAGGTGCGCCGCCTCCAACGCCTGGACCGGGGCCGGCCCGGTGAACGCGCATACCTCGCCGAACACGTCCAGCAGGTGCTTACGGAAGGTGGGCTGCCCTTTACGTACGCGGATGGTCGCGGTGCCATGTCCTTCGGCGATCACCTGCTGGGTCGTGTCGATGACGCCCAGCGGCAGCGGCATGCCGCCGTGAGTGAGGGCGTGCTGGAAGTCGTCCCAGCGCAGTTCACGCAGGCTGTTCTGAGACGCGGGTTGCACGCACAGCGCGCGCAGCTCCGGCGCGGTCAGGGTGCCGCGTGAGTCAATCCAGCCGGCCTCATGCCGGCTGCGGTAGGTGGTGACCTGCTTGCGCTTCCAGCCGGCCTGGTCGGATTCGTACTTGCATTTCTGGTTCCAGCACACGAACCGGGGCAGCTTCTTCTTTCGCTCGGCCACATCGGCCCTGCCGCACTTGAGGCAGTACGGGGTTTCCTTCTCGGCCTGCCCGACCTCGATGTCCTCGACTACCGACAGACCCAGCAGCTCGGTGGCGTCCCACAATGCGATCACGTCACCGACCTTCAGCTTGGCGTGGTTGTTCACCGTGTTGTCCCAGCTGTAGTGGGTGGCGGGGTTGTCGTCGTAGCCCTCGCTTACCCGCTTGCTTCCAGCCTTCGCCAGTACCAGCCACGCCGTCATTAAGCCCTCCCCAAACACATGGAACCAAGATGTTCCCACGCGGGGCATGTGCTGGTGCGGCGACCTTGTTTGACACCTGGGTTCGGTGCAGCCATAATGCAGCTACGCCTACTTCAGTGATCTTGTTCCTGTGTAGGTCGAGGTGGAGTGCTGGGCATTGCGTAGCCCTACTGTACTTTTTGGCCACATTCGACTACACCCCGTTCCATCAAAGGGTGTAGTCCGTGTTTTTCGAGATCGTGGCCCTTCTGGGCGTTCTGCTCCTCCCCATGGTGCGTCTAGTGATCGGTATCGTCGCGCTTCGTCGGTGCGACAGCTGTGACGTGCCGGAGGTCGTGAAGGCTCTCGCCTTCGGCAAGAGGGGCAAGTAGCGGCAAGGTCTGAAGCCCTGTCCTCGATGGTTCAGGGCTTCAATTCTTCCCGCGTAAGACGCACCGCAGCCTCTTCCCACCACTCACCCCAGCTCCCATCCCGTCCGCCGTCGACCCACACACCGTGGAGCGGGCGTGGTCCCTGGCGTCCAGGTGGAGCGCGCCACTGTACGAACGACCTGGACGCCAGGGGCCGCGTCTGCTCGGCTCTGCCTGGGTCGATGGTGTGCGGGATGGGAGCCCCCAGCATCCGCCACGACGGACCCGCGGTCGGCGATGGCGCCCCTCCATCCCGGTGCCGGCCGATCCCCCGCCGGAGGCTCTGTTCTGACCGCAGCCGCAGACGGGTTCTCCCTCTCTCATGGCCGCTCCTGCCGTCCGGCCGGTGGCCTGGTGCGGGATCAGCGGGCCGTACGAACGCCTGCGCGTCTGGCAGCGTCGGCCCGCATGCCGCCGCCACCACGATCCGGCCTCTTGCGGTAATACAAAGCGTCTTTGACCTGCACTTTTGGGGATCACCGTTCGCCCCCGTGCCCGTGTTGGAATGTGGCCGCTGCGTGCGGCGACGGACGGGCGGCGACGTGCGGCCGGTGGCGAAGACAAGTGAGGCGGCGCGGCGGCGACCGGCCGGCGCCGCCGCGCTTGGCGCGGCCCCTCGGGACTTGATCCGATCTACTGGTGTAGGCAACCGGGTGGAAAGGGATGCGCGGTGGCCCCAGTAGCGGGGCGTTGGGTCGAGCTGCTGTTGCGTCTTCCCCTTCCTGAGGCCGGATCGTGGTGGCGGTGGTGTGGGGGCCGGGAGCGGCCGTTGATGCGCTTGGGCGGAGGGTGCGGCGGTCGGGTTGGCGATGATCCAAGAGCGCCGTTGGCCGCCGGACCAGCGAGCGAAGCGAGCCTTGATGATGTAGGGAAACTCCCACCGCACAACTGATCGTCTCTGTCGGCGGTCAGGCTCGACGGCTACGCTGTTGTGTCGGCCGACATAACACGACGGGAGCGTGCTCAGCGGATGGGACCGAAGTCGGAGCGGGTGTACCGCACGATTCGTGAGTGGATCTCGGCGGGCAAGTACCTGCCGGGTGCAAAGCTCCCTTCCGAGCGAACCCTCTCTGAGGAGCTGGAGATCGGCCGTACGGCGTTGCGGCAGGTGCTGGCGAGGCTCGTTGCCGAACGCGTCATCGAGGTGCACGGCCGAAGCTCCTATCGCGTGCCGGATCGCTCGGTTAGCACTGAGGCGCCCAGGGACCTGGAGCCATGGCAAATCCACGGTGAGCGGACGTTGTATGACAACCGGTGGGTGAAGCTAAGCCTCGTCGACGTAGAGCCCCCGGGCGTCGAGCGGTTCGAACATCACGTAGTCCGGCTGCATCACGTGGCGATCGCCGCTGTCCTGGACGACCAAGACCGTGTGCTCATGCTCTGGCGCTATCGCTTCGTCCCCGAGTCGTTTGGCTGGGAGCTTCCGGGCGGCATCGTGGATGACGGAGAAGACTCCGCCGCGGCTGCCCTCCGTGAGGTTGAGGAAGAGACGGGCTGGCGGCCGGATGCGCTGGAGCACATCGTGACCTATCAGCCCATGGTGGGCATGGTCGACTCGCCGCACGAGATCTTCGTAGGCCGTGGAGCCAGGCGTGTCGGTGACCCAACCGACGTCGAGGAGTCCGGTCACGTTGCATGGGTGCCGCTCGCCGACATCCCCGGACTCATGGAACGGGGCGAGTTGCTGGGCTCAGGAACGCTCGTTGCGCTTCTCCACGTTCTCGCCTCGCGTGCCGCGGGGTCGTCGCCTACAGCCGCTGCGTGAGCTGTTCGATACGCCGACGGTGACGCACTGATCCGGTCCGGCTGGCCAGCAGTCGGGCCTCTCGCAGATGTTCATGGGCCTGGTCGTACTCGCCGCGCGCGAGATGGGCCTGGGCTAGATCACATCGCAATCCGGCTGTTGCCCGGACGAATGTCGGGTCTGCGGAGTCCAGTGCGACGTACAAGTTCTCCACCGCGTCGGCGTCCCCGAGCTGTGCAAGCACGTTCCCGCGCCACCGGGCCAAATGGCCTTCGTTCAGGAAGATGCTCAGCATGTCGGGGTCCCGAGCCTCTTGGCCCTGTGGCAGCAGCCGCGCCGCGTTTTCCAGCGCCCGCCGGCAGTCGTCGGGCATCCCAGCCTTGGCACAGATCTCAGCCTCGGCCGCATACAACCACGCTTGGAGCCGTGGCGACGTCATCTTGCCCCCGACGCGCTGAGCGTCGCGAACAAGCTGGACCGCGATCGCAGGGCGGCCAGCATCACACAGCACGTAAGCCTGTTCAGCCGTAGCGTGCGCGAGGTACATCGGCTCGCCGGCCTCGTTGGCTGCCCGCTTGCCCAGCTCGTAGTGACGCCAAGCGCGTTCCACCGCTCCTACGTCGAGGGCCTGCCAGGCTGCCAGCGTCGCCGCGCCCGCTAACGCGCGAGCAACAGGGCGGCGGGTCTCCGGAAGCACGGCAAAGGTCAGCGCGTCTTCCAACGTCGACAGGTGACCGGTCATCTGATCGACGAGGCTTGCGGCGCCCATCTGCCGATCGACGGTCCGCAACAGCTCCGTCTGATCCATGAAGGTCTTGACCATGGTCAGGCTGACGCTCCGCGCCGCATCGATCCGGGTCACAAGCTCGTCGTATCCGTCGGCCTGGATCGGTTCGGCAGGGGCTGTGTGCCTGTCGAAAAGCTCGTCATCTGTGGCGCCCAGGAGGGCCCGAAGGATCTTCGCGTACCGGTCGCTGATCTGCCTCTTGCCGTTCTCCCACTCCGAGACGTAGACCCGCAGGCTCGCCGTGGACGCGACCGTGAGCATGTGCTTTCGGGCGTACTGCTCTATCTCGCGAACCAACCGTTCTTGCGACCATTCGCGTGCAGTCCGCACCGCCCGGAGTCCGCCAGCCACGTGCACCGCCCTGCGTGTGATTCCTGATCCCTAACAGCAGCATGCATCACATTGACGCAGGTCGGGAGGGGTTAACCCCGACCTTAACTGTGCTGCCGTGAACCTCTGTTGGCTACCGATGTGTTGAGCTGCGGAGTTCCCTAGAAGTGTCGCAAGAAGGCGAGTTGAAGAAGCCGGACAGCGGCGTCGCTTGACATCTGGTGCGCACCAGATGCAACCTGTTGGTGCGCACCAGTTGGAAGCCCAACTACCCAAGCGCCTGAGCGCTTTGGCTCAACGTCAGCACAGGAGCGGCGACCCACCGCCAAGCAAGTACGCCGCTCCCGCCCCTCGAAGGGAACTCCATCATGCGTCAGATCCCCGTCGACACGAACGGCGCGACCCTCATGGTCGCTCAGCCTCCGCAGACGAAGATGCGCGATAAGCGCAACGGTGTGATCGCCACTGACCGGGACACTGGTCACACGCTCGTGACCGTGGACGTGCTGTTCGTGATGAACGGCAACGCGGAGGTCATCACGGTCACCGTGGCCGAGCCGGACATCTCCGGTGAGCTGGCCATGGGCAGCTCGATCGCGGTGACCGGTCTGGTCGCCGTGCCGTGGGAGAACGAGTTCAACGGCCAGAAGCGGCACGGGATCAGCTTCCGCGCCGTCGCGGTCACCTCGCTGGCTGCCGGTGCCTCGAAGCCGAAGGCGGCTTGAGCCATGACCTGGCTGGCCATCGCCCTGGTGCTGGTTGTCGTCACCGCAGGTCTCCTGCGGTGGCGGCGCCCCACCTGGTACTGGATGACCTTCGGGGCCACCCTCGCGGCACTGCGGGTCCTGGTCCGCTACGGCTCCGTGATGGACGCCTGCGGCCTGACGGTCCCGCCGTCGCGCTGGCGTCTGGCCCTGGCACGGGCCACGAACCGGCCTGTCCCTGGCCCGCGGGCTCCTCGCATCCTGCGGATACGGCCGACCCGTACGGGCCTGGTTCTGCGGCTCAAGCTCCGCCCTGGTCAGGATGCCTTCGATGTCGCCGCCTCGTGTGACCGGTTACGGCACTCCTTCGCGATGTACGGCGTCACCTCGCGTGAGCTGCGCTCGGGTGTGGTGGAGGTGCGGATGACCGGCTACGACGTGCTCAAGCGGGTGCAGATGCCCGCCAAGACCGACACCCGCTCCATGCACGTCCCGGTTGCCCTGCGTGAGGATGGCTCGGTCCACTACCGGGACTACCGGGCCGTGCCCCACGCGCTCACGGTCGGCGCCACCGAGTCTGGCAAGTCCGTCTATCAGCGCACCCTCGTCGCCGCGCTCGCCCCGCAGCACGTGGCCCTGGTCGGGATCGACTGCAAGCAGGGAGTCGAACTCTTCCCGCTGGCCCGTCGGTTCTCCGGGCTGGCCGACAACCCGGATACCGCGGCCGAACTCCTGGAAGCGCTCGTTGCGCACATGCAGGACGTGTATCAGCTCATCCGTGCCGAGCAGCGGATCACCGCTGACGTCCCGGATGCCGAGATCGCCGCCGACATCTGGAGCCTGCCCGAACATCTGCGGCCGGTGCCGATCGTGGTTCTGGTCGATGAGGTCGCTGAGCTGGCCCTGTTCGCTACGAAGGAGGAGGAGAAGCGCCGGGACCGGATCATCACCGCATTGACCCGGCTGGCTCAGCTCGGCCGTGCTGCCGGCATCTACCTGGAGATCTGCGGGCAGCGCTTCGGCTCCGAACTCGGCAAGGGCATCACCATGCTCCGCGCCCAGCTCACCGGCCGGACCGCCCACCGCGTCAACGACGAAACCTCGGCGAACATGGCCTTCGGCGACATCGCCCCGGATGCCGTACTCACCGCCGTTCAGATCCCCACCGATATGCCCGGCGTAGCCATCGCCGCAGACTCCACCGGCGGCTGGAGCCGCATCCGCGCCCCGCACACCTCGCTCCGTCAGGCCGTGAACACCTGCAACCGGCACGCCGACCTGACCCCGGACTTGCCCGCTCTGGCCCCGTTCCGGCCCGCCCTCGACGGCCCCGCGCCGGTTGACGCCCCGGCCGTCGAGTCCATCCCGGCCACTGCCTGATCATTCCGGCTCCACGGTCGGCGCGACCGCTTCGCGCCAGGTCCTACCCGAGCCATGCCCGAAGGAGGAGATCACCCGCCATGTGCCCTAACTGCGAAGACTTCGCCCGCACCGTGGTGATGCTCGGCCAACTCGCCCTCTACGCCGACACCACCGGCGCCGACCAGGACTTCATCGACGCTGTAGGTCCCTGCTTGGCGGCCTCGCTGCCGGAGCCCCCGCCCGGGATCTTCCCGCCCGGCTACGACCCCAACGACGGCCCCCAATACCCCGGCCAGGGGGCGTGACCGTGGCCACCGCGAAACGGCCCGCCGCCCGTCGCAAGACTGCCAAACCTGCGCCCGCCAAGTGCCCGGACTGCGACGGCAACGGCGAGATCACCGAAGCCGTCCGGGTCGGCGCCCGCAAGAGCCGGATCACTGACGACCACCAGACCGGCCTGTGCCTGACCTGCTGGGGCACCGGCGAAGCCCTCACCGACTGAACACCCGCCAGGGATGGGGCGGCCGGACGCCGATCCTCGCCCCACCCCGGCCCCAACCCCGCTGGAAGGAGGACCCGCGATGCGCCCCGCACTGCGCCCGGATGCCGTGCTTGTACAGGCCGTGATCGCCGGAGCCCTGTCCTTCGCTCACCTCCATGACCTCGCCTCCGCAGCCGGACAGTCCGGCTGGAAAGCCTGGGCCTACCCCATCTCGGTTGACCTGCTCCTGGTCGCTGCCTGGCGACGACTCCGCGCCGACGGGCCGTCCCGGCTGGCCTGGTGCTGGTTCCTAGTCGCCCTGGTCGCCTCGCTCGGTGCCAACGTCGCCACCGCCGGATTCCTTGACCTTGCCCATCCGCCCGCGCTGCTCCGCCTCGGCGTCGCCGGATGGCCCGCCCTTGCCTTCCTCGGTGGCACCCTCCTCGCCCACTCGCCGACACCGGCCCGGGACCGGGTGCCGGTTCCGCCGCAACCCGCAGCCCCCGAACCCGACAGGGAGCCGAACCCCGAACCTGCTCCCGCCCCGGCCGCCAACGGCGCTCCGGCCCTGCCCGCCGCCGACCCGGACCAGGTTCCGACGGTGCCGGTCCCGGCCGCGCTGGTCGCCCACGCGCGCAAGGTCGCCGCCGACCATCAGGCCCGTACCGGCTCCCCGATCGATACCGACACCCTGCGCGCCCGCCTCGGCGTCCCGCCCCACCTCGCCGACGCGATCGCCGTTCAACTCACCTGACAGACAAGGAGTTCAGCCATGCCCATGCGCGACTTCTTCCACTCCGTGATGCAGATCGGCCCGGTCCAGATCGGTACCCACCGCGACCGCCACGGCCAGACCAAGCACGCCGCCGTGTGTACCTCCGACGACTGCGGTTGGTCCGCCGACTACTCCAGCCAGTCCGCCGCCCAGCTCGCCGCCCGCACCCACCGCTGCCGCGTCCGCTAGGAGACCCGGTCATGCAGGTCCCGCTCTGGTTCGCGCTGCTCGTCGTCGGCTACCTCGGCGTCAAGCTCATCCGCCCGCCGGCCTGGCTCGTCGCGGTGCTCCTGCTCGGCGGGTTCCTCCTCGCCGACAGCGTTCTCGCCCCGGCCATCAACGGCCTGATCAAGTAACCCCGCTCGGAAGGGAGTCCCATCATGCTCCGCCCGAAGATCCCGACCATGCCCACCCCGACCGGGCACGTCACCCCGCCCACGGTCATCGAGCCGTCCGCCGTCGTCCCCGGCGTCCAGACCCCGCCGGTCGCCCCGACCATTCCGGCGTCGTCCCGGCCGGTGGTGCAGCTCACCCCCGGCACCGTGCTCGCCCTCGTCGGCGGTGGCACCGCCGTCGTCCTGGTCGTCGGCGCCGTCCTCGTCTCCATGCTCCTGGCGGTCGCCATCACCGGCGTCTCGGTCGCCGTGGTCGCCGTCGTCCTGCGCTCGCTGCTCGCCTCCGAGACCAAGCGGCGCTGACCGGCCCCCGGAGCGGCCTCGGTCGCCAAACTTCCGCCGCTCCGGGCGCCTTCCCCTTCCCGATCCACGGACCAGAAAGGCACCGCCCATCATGCCTCAGAGCAACCCGAGCATGCCGATCTGCTGCGACTGCGACGGCTTCGCCTCCGTCGCCATCGACACCGGCACCCGCCACGCCGATGGCACCCGCGTCACCCTCCGCGTCGACTGCCCCACCTGCAAGGGCACCGGCCACACCCGCCCCGCCGCCTCGCTCGCACGGACCGGGAGGTGACGACATGAGGACCCTCACCACCTCGGCGCATCTGGAACCCGACACCACCATGCGCGTGAACGTGTTCGCCCCCACGCCCGACGATGACGGCTTCGTCAGCCTCCGTATCGGCGGCGACTTCATTGACGTGGCGCTGATTGCTCCACCGGGATCCGCTGACGCCCTGCGCGCCCTGGCCCGCGCCGCTGAGGAAGCCGCCATGGCCCTGGACCACATCACCGAAACCACCTCGGAGGGAGCCGCGTGAGCGACACCGCGACCTTCGCGGGCCTGGACCCGGACACCCTGGGGGACCTCCTCCAGGTGGCCGGGGCCCCGGGCTTCGACCGCTGGCAAGACCAGGTCAAGCGCACCGGCGGCTGTGCCGACCCCATCCACCTGCGCGGCTGGATCGTCCACAAGGACAAGACCACCGGCGAGACCCTGCACCACTACAGCACTGATAACGAACCCGGCGGACGGCTCCGCGTCGCCTGCGGCAACCGCCGCGCCTCCCGCTGCCCCGCCTGCGCCTGGACCTACGCCGGCGACACCTTCCACCTGATCCGCGCCGGGCTCGCTGGTAACCCGGACAAGGACATCCCCGCCACCGTCCGGGAGCACCCGCGGGTGTTCGCCACCTTCACCGCCCCCTCGTTCGGCCCCGTCCACAACCGGCCCGACCGTGGCGTCTGCCGCTGCGGGGCACGGCACGCCCCGGAAGACTCGGCTCTCGGTACGCCACTCGATCCGGCCTCCTACGACTACGCGGCTGCCGTGCTCTTCAATAACCACGCCGGGGAACTGTGGGTGCGCTTCGTCAACCGGCTCCGCCGTGAGATCGCCAAGCGGGCCGGGCTGACGCAGCGCGAACTCGCCGAGGTCTGCCGCGTCTCCTACGGCAAGGTCGCTGAGTTCCAGAAGCGTGGCGCCGTCCACTTCCATGCCGTGATCCGCCTCGACGGACCGGACGGATCCGACTCGCCGCCGCCGTCCTGGGCCAGTACCGACCTGCTCACCGACGCGATCCGGGCTGCTGCCGAGCACCCGTACACCACGATCACGGTGCCCCCCAACGAAGAGGCTGGATATGTCAACGGCTGGCGTCTGCGCTGGGGCCGACAGCTCGATGTCCGACCCGTGAAGGCGTTCGGCGACGGCTCCGAGATCACGGAACAAGCCGTGGCCTCCTACGTCGCCAAGTACGCCACCAAAGCCGCGGAGAACACCGGCACCCCTGACACGGCCGTCTACTGCCGCTCGTGCCGGGGAACGGGCCGATCCCGCCTGTACGACCGCGCTGGTTCACCCCTCAGCCGCTGTGTCACCTGCCACGGCACCGGCCTAGGCGAAGACCTCGCCCGGCTGGACGTCCCCGATCACGCCCGCCGCCTCATGGCTGCCTGCGTCGAGCTGCAGCCGCTCTACCCCGACCGTCACCTTGCTCGCTGGGCCCACATGCTCGGCTTCCGCGGCCACTTCAGCTCCAAGTCGCGCCGCTACTCCACCACCCTCGGTGCCCTCCGCCAGGCACGCGCCGACTACCGCGCCGCCCAGGAACGTGGCGCCCTCGGCCTGGACGACGTCGAGCCGGACACCGTCCTCGTGCTCGCTGACTGGCAGTACGCCGGACACGGTCACACGCCCGGTGAGTCGGTCCTTGCCGCCTCGATCGCCCGTGATCTCCAGCTCAACCGCCAAACCGCCCGTGAAGAACTGGCCGCCTCAGGAGGAGCCGACCATGCGTGAACGCTTGCGGCGGGTGCCGGGATCGGACTGCCAAGTGTGCCGCGAACTTCCTTGCACCGATTGTGCCGCTTGCTGGACTGCCTTCATGGCCAACGAGTGGACCGCCTGTCTGGAGTGCGGCGGCTCCGGGCGTCACTCCACTGAGTCCCGCTTCCCGTGCCCCGTCTGCGGCGGCTCAACGCTCGTGCCGGCCCGCCCCATTTTGATCTTGCTCGGCCTGGATTCTAAGGGGGAGAAATGACCACAGTCGCAGCCACACTCGACCCGACGACCGCTGATCCGACGCTTCTTCTCCTCACGGTCGAAGAAGCTGCCCGCCGACTGGGCATCGGCCGCACAACGTGCTTCGCTCTTATCGCCTCGGGTGAACTGGAGTCAGTCAAGGTCGGCAGCCTGCGGCGCATCCCCGTAGACGCCCTCGTCGCGTACGTCGGCCGTCTCCGTGGCGCCTCCGCCTCTTCCATGGGTGATGCGTGATGGTGAAGCGGACCCGGGAGCCGAACGGCGCGGCCTCGATCTACAAGGGCGCCGATGGCCGATGGCACGGCCGTGTGACCGTAGGTATCCGTCCAGACGGCAAACCCGACCGGCGGCACGTCGGCCGTAAGACCAAGGCGGAAGTCGTCAAAGCCGTTAGGGACATCGAGCGCAAGCGCGACTCTGGGAACCTCAGCAAGCCGGGTGAGAAGTGGACGCTTGGCAGCTGGCTGGAGCACTGGGTGTACGAGATCGCGAAGAAGTACGTCTCCGAGAACACGTACGCCGGGTACGAGGTGGACGTACGGGTACACCTGGTTCCGGGCATCGGCGCTCACCGCCTCGACCGCCTGGAGCCGGAACATCTGGAAGCCTTCTACGCCAAGATGCAGCGCGAGGGCAGCAAAGCCGGGACGGCACATCACGTGCACCGCACTGTGCGGGTGGCGCTCGCCGAGGCCAGGCGGCGCGGGCACGTCTCTCGCAACGTCGCCGAGATCGCCCGGGCTCCCCGGCTCGAAGAGGAGGAAGTGGAGCCGTACACCATCGAGGAGGTACAGAGCCTGCTCCTGGAAGCGTCCAAGCTCCGCAACAGCGCACGCTGGGTCGTGGCCCTCGCGCTCGGCCTCCGACAGGGAGAAGCCCTCGCGCTCCAGTGGGATGACGTGGACCTGGACGCCGGGTACCTCCGCATTCGGCGGAACCGGCTCCGGCCGAGGTACCAGCATGGCTGCGGAGACGAGCCGTGCGGCAGGAAGCCCGGGTACTGCCCCAAGCGCGAGCAGATCCGGCGCGAGCACAAGAACACCAAGTCACGTTCCGGCCGCCGGACGGTTGGCCTGCCTGACCCACTGATCAAGCTGCTCCGCAAGCACAAGGAAGAGCAGGACCGGGAGCGCACGGAGGCCGGAGCCGACTGGGAAGACAAGGGCTACGTCTTCACGTCGCCGACTGGTGGTCCGCTGAGCCCGAACACCGACTACCACGTGTGGAAACGGCTCCTCCGGGACGCGGGCGTGCGGGACGGGCGCCTCCATGACGCCCGCCACACGGCGGCCACGGTCCTCCTCGTGCTCGGTGTCCCGGACGTCATCGTGGACGCGATCATGGGCTGGGAGC
Source organism: Streptomyces glomeratus (assembly GCF_021462825.1). Lineage (GTDB taxonomy): Bacteria > Actinomycetota > Actinomycetes > Streptomycetales > Streptomycetaceae > Streptomyces > Streptomyces glomeratus. The sequence continues at coordinate 47,508 of NZ_JAKEEB010000039.1, forward strand.
CGGGTGGCGCCGCGCGGATGCGGGCTCGCTACATGCATGTGACCGGGCTCATGCTCCGGAAGGTCGCGGATCAGGTCGGCGAGAAGCTGTGGGGCTCCTTCGGAGGCGAATGAGACCAAAACTGAGACCACGCACGTCGAAGGGCCCCACCGCGAACGGTGGGGCCCTTCGACATCGTGCCCGGTGAGGCACTGGCGGAGGATACGAGATTCGAACTCGTGAGGGGTTGCCCCCAACACGCTTTCCAAGCGTGCGCCCTAGGCCTCTAGGCGAATCCTCCGCCGGAAACATTACATGACGCCGGGGAGTGCTAGCGAACTCGTTCGGGACCCGGTCGATCGGGTAGGCTGGGGCTCAGCCCCTCACGCGGCGCTATCTGACTGAACTCCCCCAGGGCCGGAAGGCAGCAAGGGTAGGTCGGCTCTGGCGGGTGCGTGAGGGGTCTTCTGTGTTTCCGGGGGAGGAAGCGCCTTCCCGGAAGGGGCGGGCGGCCTCGCGGGGGAGCGGCTCGAGGCGGGGCGTGTTGTCGGTGGGCGCCTATAACCTCGTAAGCGTGTCGTCTCTCGCGCTGTACCGCCGCTATCGCCCGGAGTCCTTCGCCGAGGTCATCGGGCAGGAGCATGTCACCGACCCGCTGCAGCAGGCGCTGCGGAACAACCGGGTCAATCACGCGTACCTGTTCAGCGGGCCCCGCGGCTGCGGCAAGACGACCAGCGCACGCATCCTGGCACGCTGCCTGAACTGCGAGAAGGGCCCGACGCCGACTCCGTGCGGCGAGTGCCAGTCCTGCCGCGACCTGGCCAGGACGGGACCGGGCTCCATCGACGTCATCGAGATCGACGCCGCGTCGCACGGTGGTGTGGACGACGCCCGTGACCTGCGTGAGAAGGCCTTTTTCGGACCCGCGAGCAGCCGGTACAAGATCTACATCATCGACGAGGCCCACATGGTCACGTCGGCCGGTTTCAACGCGCTGCTGAAGGTCGTCGAGGAGCCGCCCGAGCACCTCAAGTTCATCTTCGCCACCACCGAGCCGGAGAAGGTAATCGGGACCATCCGCTCGCGCACCCATCACTACCCCTTCCGGCTCGTCCCGCCGGGCACCCTGCGGGAGTACCTCGGCGAGGTGTGCCGGAAGGAGGCCATCCCCGTCGAGGACGGAGTTCTGCCGCTCGTCGTGCGCGCGGGCGCGGGGTCCGTGCGCGACTCCATGTCCGTCATGGATCAGCTGCTGGCCGGTGCGGGCGCCGAGGGTGTGACGTACGCCATGGCCACCTCGCTTCTCGGATACACGGACGGCTCGCTCCTCGACTCCGTCGTCGAGGCCTTCGCGTCCGGGGACGGGGCCGCCGCCTTCGAGGTCGTGGACCGGGTCATCGAGGGGGGCAACGATCCCCGTCGGTTCGTCGCCGACCTGCTGGAGCGGCTGCGGGACCTGGTGATCCTCGCCGCGGTGCCCGACGCCGCCGAGAAGGGGCTCATCGACGCCCCCGCCGACGTACTGGAGCGGATGCAGGCCCAGGCGGGCGTGTTCGGCCCGGCCGAGCTCAGCCGCGCCGCCGACCTCGTCAACGAGGGGCTCACCGAGATGCGGGGTGCGACCTCGCCCCGGCTCCAGCTCGAGCTGATCTGCGCGCGTGTGCTGCTCCCCGCCGCCTACGGGGACGAGCGGTCGGTCATGGCCCGGCTGGACCGCCTGGAGCGGGGCGTCGACTTCTCCGGCGGCGGCGTGGGCCCCGCCATGGGTTACGTCCCGGGCCCCGGGGCGCACGGCGCGACGGCCGGGGGGCCGGTGCCGCAGGACGCGGCGCCCGTCCCGCCCGGCGGGGGTGCCGCGGCGGCCCGGGCGGCGGTGCGGACCGGCGGAACCGGCGGTGCGGCGGCACCCGGCACGGGCGCGGGTCCGCACGGGGCCGGGGGACCCGGTGGCCACGACAGTGGGCCGCCCCCCGTCGCGGCTCCGCCTTCCGCACCCCGGGATACGGCCCCCGCCGCCTCGGCTGAGGAGCCTCCGGCCGCCGCCCCCGCTCCGCCCCGGGCTCCGGCGGGCGCCGCCACTCCCGGTGCCTGGCCCACCGCTTCCGCCACCGGCGGCCGACGGCCCGGCGGATGGCCTACGGCGACGCCCGCGGGCGGGGGCCAGCCTCAAGGTCGGCCTCCGGCGCCACCGTCCGGCCCCGCGGCCGCCCCGGCTCCCACCGCACCCGCTCCGGCCGCCTCTTCCGCACCGGCCGGGGGTTCCGCCCCGGCTTCCGGCGGCCTCGACCCCCGCATGCTCTGGCCGAACATCCTGGAGGCGGTGAAGAACCGTCGCCGCTTCACCTGGATCCTGCTGAGCCAGAACGCACAGGTGGCGGGCTTCGACGGGACGACGTTGCAGCTCGGCTTCGTGAACGCGGGCGCCCGGGACAACTTCCTGAGCAGCGGCAGCGAGGACGTCCTGCGACAGTCCCTGGCCGAGCAGTTCAATGTGCAGTGGAAGATCGAGGCGATCGTCGACCCGTCCGGCGGCGCGGCCTCTCCGGCCTCCTCGGGCTCAGGCTCCGGCTTCGGCGGCGGCTCCCACTCCGGCGGAGGCGGTGGCTACGGCGGAGGCGCACCGGCGGCGCCGCGTCCCGCCCCTCAGCAGTCGGCACCGCCGGCGCGTCCGGCCGCACCGGCGGCCCCGGCCGGTCCTGCCTCCGCGCCGTCCCCGGCGGCGCCCGCCGCCCCGGCGCGGCACGCGGTCGCCCCCGAGGACGACATGCCGGAGGACGACGACCCCGACCTCGACGAGTCGGCCCTCTCCGGCCATGAACTGATCGTCCGGGAGCTGGGCGCGACCGTGGTGGAGGAGTTCTCCAACGAATGAGGAGACTCCGGCGAATGAAATGAGGAGTCTCCGCCGAATGAGGAGTATCCGACCGACAGGGCACGGTCGGTAACGCCGGACCTGTGTAAAGCCACAAACCCCTGCCCGGCCCCCCTTCGGCGGCCCCGACAAGGTCACCGCCCCGCGACCGTTAGGCTGACCCCCGTGAACGTCCTCGTCATCGGTAGCGGTGCCCGCGAACACGCCCTGTGCCGTTCTCTGTCCCTCGACCCCCAGGTCACCGCGCTGCACTGTGCCCCCGGCAACGCGGGCATCGCCGAGGTGGCCCAGCTGCACCAGGTCGACGCCCTCGACGGGGGCGCCGTGGCCGCACTGGCCACGGAGCTCGGTGCCGGACTGGTCGTGGTGGGTCCGGAGGCACCGCTCGTCGCGGGTGTCGCGGACGCCGTGCGCGCGGCCGGGATCCCCGTCTTCGGCCCCTCCAGGGAGGCCGCGCAGCTGGAGGGCTCCAAGGCGTTCGCCAAGGACGTGATGGCGGCGGCGGGCGTGCCCACCGCACGTTCGTACGTCTGCACCACCGCCGACGAGATCGAGGAGGCGCTCGACGCCTTCGGCGCCCCGTACGTCGTGAAGGACGACGGCCTCGCCGCCGGCAAGGGCGTCGTCGTCACCGCCGATATCGACGCCGCGCGGGCGCACGCGGCCCTCTGCGAGCGCGTCGTCATCGAGGAGTTCCTGGACGGCCCCGAGGTGTCCCTGTTCGCCGTCACCGACGGCGAGACGGTCCTGCCGCTCCAGCCCGCGCAGGACTTCAAGCGCGCCCTGGACGGCGACGAGGGGCCGAACACCGGCGGCATGGGCGCGTACTCGCCGCTTCCCTGGGCCGACCCGAAGCTGGTCGAGGAAGTCCTGCGGACCGTTCTGCAGCCGACCGTCGACGAGATGCGCCGCCGCGGCACCCCCTTCTCCGGTCTGCTGTACGCGGGCCTGGCGATCACCTCGCGCGGGGTGCGCGTCATCGAGTTCAACGCCCGTTTCGGCGACCCGGAGACCCAGGTCGTCCTCGCCCGGCTGCAGACCCCGCTCGCCGGTGTGCTGCTGGCCGCGGCGAACGGCACCCTGGCCGACGTCGGCCCCCTGCGCTGGAGCGATGAGGCGGCCGTCACCGTGGTCGTGGCCTCGCACAACTACCCGGGCACCCCGCGCACCGGAGACCCGGTCACCGGCCTCGACGAGGTGGCGGCCGAGGACGCGCCGCAGGCGTATGTCCTGCACGCGGGCACCAGGCGCGAGGGCGACGCGGTGGTGAGCGCGGGCGGCCGCGTGCTGTCCGTCACGGCGACCGGCGCGGACCTCGCCGAGGCGCGCCGGCGGGCGTACACGGCGGTGGACCGCATCCGGCTCGAGGGCTCCCAGCACCGTACGGACATCGCGGCGAAGGCCGCGGAGGCCGCCGCCCGGGCCTGAGCCCGCGCCCGACGCCCGATGAACCCCATGGGCCCCGAATCCGTCTCCGGATTCGGGGCCCGTACCGTGTGCGGGGAGGACGCGAACCGGGGCCTGGTCCTCGCCCTGCGTCACCCACCTTTCCCCAAAGCCATTCCATCGAGTGAGCGGTGACCCATCCGGCTGACGAGGGCCGGGGCCCCAACTAGGGTGCGGCGCAGGCGGTTCCGGCACTTGGCCCACTTGCATTGCGATGTCAGTGACGGGTGCCACAGTGGGGGAGTGAGCAACGCACGGGTGTCCGGCGGCGAGCACGGCGAAGGACACGGCGGAAACCGTCACGGCGCAGGGAGCGCCGGACGCAGGCGGGCTGCACAGAGCCGGGACAGAGGGGGTGACGTCCGGTCGTGACCGGTATGGGTGTGGAGGCGGGCGCGCAGGCAGCGCGCTCACGGGCCCTTGCCGTGCTGCGGATCCGCGGCAGGGCACTGGCCGTCGCACTGCTGCCCGCCGCCGTCGCCGTCGTGCTCCTGGTCGGCGGCTCCACCGGCCACATCAGAGGCCGGAACTGGGGGATCGCCGGCTGGGTGGTGACCGCCGTCGCCGCTGTCGTCCTGCTCTCCGCCGCCGGTATCGCCCTGGTCGTCGCCCGCGCCCGCCCCGCCGTCAGCCCGACGGTCCCGATCGCGGAGGCGGCGGCCCCCGACCTGTACCGGATGGTCCGGGACCTGGCCGACCGGCTGGACGTCCCCGCGCCGTCCGCGATAGCGCTCACTCCCGACTGCGACAGCTGGCTGGAGGACCGAACGCACCGGGCCCACGGCCCGCCGTCCCGCAGCGGGGAGGAGATATCCGCGGCTCGGGGAATACGCGGCCTGTCGTCCCCGCGGCCCCACCGGGCCCCGACCGCGCCCGTGCTCGTCATAGGCTCGCCGTTCCTGTGGTGGATGCGGGTGGGCGAGCTGCGCGCGGTCCTCGCCCCCGTCGTGGCCGGTACGGGACCGTCGGCGCACCCGGACATAGCGGCGGCCCGCCGTTTCGTACGGGGGCTGGACGCCGCCGTCGCCGTGACGTCCGCAGCCGAGCACGGCGCCCTGGCGCGTTGGGCGCTGGCCGGAGTCGGCTGGGTGGCCCGCCTGCTGCTGCGGAGCTGCCGGGGGCATGCGGCGGAGATGGAGCGGGGGGTGGCGGCGGCCGCGGCCGAGCGTGCACAGGCTGTGGACTACGGTCTGCGGATCGTCGCGCAGGAGCAGGTGGGGCTGGCGTACGCGGGCTGGGATCGCCTGCTGACCCGGGTCGCACTGCCGGCCTGGCGGATGGGCCGTTGGCCCTCGCGACTGGACGCGGGGGTGGTGGCGGCGCTGACGGAGCTGTCGCGACGGGACCGGCTGGCCGAGGGCTTCGCCTCCCGGCTGGGCGAGCGACCGGCCTGCGACCTGCTCGAGGAGCCGGGCCTTGTCGACGAGGCTGCCTCGCTGCTCGCGGCCCGGCTCTTCCACGGAGGCCCGACCGAGCCAGGCCCGGAGTGGGCTCCGGTGGCCTGGCAGGAGTATCCGGAGGAGGTCGTCGACCGCAAGTGGCGCACCGACGCGGCCCGTCTCCAGCGCGTCCTGGACGCCCTGGGCGTCCACCAGCCCCTGCCCTCTGCGGTGCCCGGTGCGAACGGCCCGACGCTGGAGCGGGTGCTGCAGTACCTGACGGTCCGGGCGCCGGGGACCGAGCACGATGTTCCGGCGGCCGCCGCCCCGGATGACGACGGCGTGGTCGCCAGTGTGCGGGCCGCCGCCCTGGTCGCGGGGCTCAGCGCCGCGATGGAGCGCGAGGAGGCGGCCGCCGGCCGGACACCGGGCGGCGGGGAAACGGGGCAGCCGCCGGGACCGGACCCGGCGCTGTGGGACGAGGCGGTGCTCCCGCTGTTCCCGCTCCAGCCGCCCCGCACCGGCCGGGAGCTGCTCGTGGACCACGTCACCGCGATGGTGTGCTGCGCCGCGACGGACACGGCCGGGGCGGCACCGGGGCTCGACTGGCTGGACGGCCCCTCCCTTCTGGTCAGGGGCCAACGCGCGGCAGACCTGGGCCCCCGGGTCCTCACCCTGGTCGAGGAGGGCGACCCGGCCCCGCTGCGCACCTGGCTGCAGGACCTGGGCGTGCGTCCGGAGAAGCCGGTCCGGTTGGTCTGACATCCGGCCACACGGCACCGGCGCCCCCTCCAGCCCGAACCGGCCCGCACTCCGCTCCCGCCCGCACCCGTCGCACCCGTCGGCCCTCCCGCCCCGCCCACCTGCGGAGACATCAAGTGCGCCGAATCCGCAAGCCCGACCCCTGGCCGCAGAATCCCATTCCGTTCACGTCAATTCACGACGAACGGTGACGGAGTGCGTGCGTAATGTGATGTGCTGGGATCGAACGCGCACGAGGCACATGCCAGGGCAAGAGCTGACGAGGGCTCACGGGGGACGAGGGAGGGGACATCACATGGGGTCGGAGCACATCCGCCGCTGGGAGTCGGGCGCTCTCGCGCATGCCGTGACGGATCCTTTCGGCCAGGGCCCCGTTCCCTGGCTCCGGGGAAGTGAGACGTACTTCGACGACACCGGCCAGGTGGTCCCGTGGTACGTGGATCCGGCACCGGCCCACATTCCGGCCCAGGGGCCCAAAGGTGCCCGTGTCCCGGCGCCCCGCACCAGTGGCCCGCGCTCAGCAGACGACGTACACCGCCAGATCAAGGGCTTCGCGTCGACGGGCGCGGTCGCGCCGGGCGACGCCATCGACTTCCACATCACCGTCGACCCGCCCCAGGAGTTCGCCGTCGACGTGTATCGGATCGGGCACTACGACGGCGACGGGGCGTCGAAGATCACCACCAGCCCCCGTCTGTCCGGCATCGTCCAGCCACCCCCGCTCACCGCCGACCGCACGGTCTCCTGCCACCACTGGTGGCTTTCGTGGCGGCTGCAGATCCCCTCGTACTGGAGCATCGGCGCGTATGTCGCCGTCCTCACCACCGCCGACGGCTACCGCTCCCATGTGCCCTTCACCGTCCGCGACGGCCGCCCGGCGGATCTGCTCCTGCTGCTGCCCGACATCACCTGGCAGGCGTACAACCTCTATCCGGAGGACGGGCGCACCGGCGCCAGCCTCTACCACGCCTGGGACGAGAACGGCCGGCTGCTCGGCGAGGCCGACGCAGCCACCACGGTCTCCTTCGACCGCCCGTACGCGGGCGCCGGCCTGCCCCTGCATGTGGGCCACGCCTACGACTTCATCCGCTGGGCCGAACGTTACGGCTATGACATCGCCTACGCCGACGCCCGCGATCTGCATGCGGGCCGCGTCGATCCCACCCGTTACCGCGGCCTGGTCTTCCCCGGACACGATGAGTACTGGTCGGCGCACATGCGCCGCACCGTGGAGCTCGCCCGCGAGCACGGCACCTCGCTGGTGTTCCTGTCCGCCAACACCATGTACTGGCAGGTGGAGCTGGGCCCCTCCCCTTCCGGGGTGCCGGACCGGCTGCTCACCTGCAGGAAGCGCCGCGGGCCGGGCAAGCCCGCGCTGTGGCGGGAGGTCGACCGTCCCGAGCAGGAGATGATCGGCATCCAGTACGCGGGACGGGTCCCCGAGCCCCACCCCCTCGTCGTCCGTAACGCCGAGCACTGGCTGTGGGAGTCGACCGGCGCCCACGACGGTGACGAACTGGACGGGATGGTCGCCGGGGAGGCGGACCGTTACTTCCCCCGGGCGCCGCTGCCCGAGCATCAGGGCCGCATCCTGCTCGCTCACTCCCCGTACCGGGACGGCGAGGGTGTTCTGCGTCATCAGGAGACCTCCCTGTACCGGGCGCCGTCGGGAGCCCTGGTCTTCGCGTCGGGAACGTTCGCCTGGTCTCCCGCGCTGGACCGCCCGGGCCACACGGACGCCCGTATCCAGCAGGCGACGGCGAACCTCCTGGACCGCATCTGCAAGCGGGACTGACCTCCCCCGGCCCGTCCCGCACCACTTTCCGACCCATCCGCCCCCAATTCCCGCAGCTCCCGACCCGTCCGCCCCCGGTCTGCGGCCGGTCGGCCCTGATTCCGGGCCCGTCCCGTATCGGCTCCCAGCCTGTCGGCCCCTGGCCCTGGGCCCGTCCGCCCGCGCTCTTTGGCCTATCCGCTCCTGACCTCGGGCCGTCCCGTATCGGCACCCGACCCGTCCGGCCCTGGTCTGCGGCCTGTCCGCCCTAGTTCCGGGCCCGTCCCGTATCGGCTCCCGGCCTGTCGGCCCCTGGCCCTGGGCCCGTCCCGTACCGCCTTCCGACCCGTCCGCCCGCGCTCTTTGGCCTATCCGCTCCTGACCCCGGGCCCGTCCCGTACCGCCTTCCGACCCGTCCACCCCCGGTCCCCGCAGCTCCTGGCCCGTCCCGTAGCGGCTCTCGGCTTGTCGGCCCCTGCTCCGGGGCCCGTCCCGTATCGCTTTCCGACGGGTCCGCCCCTGGTCTGCGGGCTGTCCGCTCCTGGTCCGGGCCCGTCCCGTACCGGCTCCCGGCCCGCCCGCCCCTGCCCTCGGGCCCGTCCCGTACCGGCTCCCGGCCCGTCCGCCCCTGCCCTCGGGCCCGTCGCATATCGGCGCCTCGCCCGTCCGCCCCGGTCCCCGAGCCGTCCCCCACCGGCCCCCTGCCCGCCCGCCCCGGTCCTCGGCCCGTCCCCCCACCGACCTCTGGACCCGCCCGCCACCGCCTTCAGCCCATCCCCCCACCGCCCTCTGGCCCCCCCGCCACCGCCCTTCGACCCATCCCCCACCGCCCCCCGACCCGCCCGCCACCCGCCCCCGCGCCGGACTCGCTCCTCGCATACGGGAGAATCGAGCCAATTGGACAGAACCACGGGGAGGAACCGTGTCCGGATTCGTCGAAAAGCCCGAGCCCGTCCAGGTGCCGGGTCTGGTACATCTGCACACCGGCAAGGTGCGCGAGCTGTACCAGAACGAGGCGGGCGACCTCGTGATGGTCGCCAGCGACCGTACGTCCGCATTCGACTGGGTGCTGCCGACCGAGATCCCGGACAAGGGCCGGATCCTCACCCAGCTGTCGCTCTGGTGGTTCGACCAGCTCCGCGATCTGGTCCCGAACCACGTCCTGAGCACCGAGCTGCCGCCCGGGGCCCCGGCCGACTGGGCCGGCCGGACGCTGGTCTGCAAGTCCCTGCGGATGGTCCCGGTGGAGTGCGTGGCCCGGGGCTATCTGACCGGCTCGGGCCTCGTCGAGTACCGGGACTCCCGCACGGTGTGCGGCCTCGCCCTCCCCGAGGGGCTGGTGGACGGCTCGGAGCTGCCCGCGCCGATCTTCACGCCCGCCACCAAGGCCGCGGTCGGCGAGCACGACGAGAACGTCTCCTACGAGGAGGTCGCCCGTCAGGTCGGCGCCGAGACCGCCACCCAGCTGCGGCAGGCGACCCTCGCGGTGTACGGCCGTGCCCGTGACATCGCCCGCGAGCGCGGGATCATCCTGGCGGACACCAAGTTCGAGTTCGGACACGACGGCGACACGCTCGTCCTCGCCGACGAGGTGCTCACCCCGGACTCCTCCCGCTTCTGGCCCGCCGACCGGTGGGAGCCGGGCCGCTCCCAGCCGTCGTTCGACAAGCAGTTCGTCCGGGACTGGCTGACGTCCCCCGCCTCCGGCTGGGACCGCACGGGCGAGCAGCCCCCGCCGCCGCTGCCGCAGGAGATCGTCGAGGCGACCCGGGCGAAGTACGTGGAGGCCTACGAGCGTCTGACGGGCGTCAGCTGGGCGTGACGGCCGCACACCCCAACACGAAGAAGCCCCCGGCCTCGGGCCGGGGGCTTCTCTCTGGAGCGGACGACGAGGCTCGAACTCGCGACCTCAACCTTGGCAAGGTTGCGCTCTACCAACTGAGCTACGTCCGCACTGCGCGCTTGCGCGAAAGCAACTATACCCAACCCGGAGCGCATGCGGGACGCGCCACCGGATGCCGATTCCCCGGCCCGGGCGGCGGGCCGGCCGACGGCGGGTGGATGGGCACGGTCTGTGGCGGGAGGGCGGCCGCTCCACGATCTTGGCCACGGGCGTTCCCGGTGGGGGCGTGGCCCGGTCCCTGCGGTGACCGTGTGGGGGAGAGCGGCCAGACGCCCAACTGCGGTGGACCACGTGGCCTTTCTCCCGGGTGCCGTACGCAAGGCCGTCGCGCGCCGTTGCCGTCCGGAGCCCTCGCGGCGCCCTCGCGGAGCCCTCGCACAGGTCCCCGCCGGGCCCGCGCCGCGGAGATCCCGGTCGCCGTGACCGCTCCGGACCGGTATCGGCTTACGGTGAGTTCGTGCCCGATGGATGTGTGGCGACCCTCACATCGTCCGACGGAGAATCCCGTCGACGCGCACGAGAAAGGCCCCGGTCGATCGACCGGGGCCTTTGCTCCGTGGAGCGGACGACGAGGCTCGAACTCGCGACCTCAACCTTGGCAAGGTTGCGCTCTACCAACTGAGCTACGTCCGCACTGCCCCCGACCGGCTTCCACCGATCGGTGCGAGCACCAGCCTACCTGATCCTTTCCCCGGCTCTCGACAAGCTCGAGCAGGGGGACCTCATGGACGGCCGGGCCGATGCCGTGGAGCGGGTGACAGGGATTGCACACTGCGCCTCCCCCTTGGAAAGGGGGTGTTCTGCTACTGAACTACACCCGCGTGACTCCTCGGGTCTCGGCCTTTCGGCCTCGTCCCTCGGCGTGATCCAGACTGTAGCTGATCACCGGGGGTGCAACGCAAGTCGGTTGCGGGCGGGGGCGGCGGGGCCGCCCCGCGACCACGCAACCGTGTCACTGCGCCTCTGCGAACGCCTCGTAGACCTTCTTGGGGATCCGGCCCCGCGGCGGGACGTCCATCTTGTTGGAGCGGGCCCAGGCGCGGACGGCGGCCGGGTCCGGCGTCAACGCCGTGTGCGTGTAGGCCTTGCCGGACTTCGCCTTCTTGCGGCCTGCCTCCACGTAGGGCTCCAGCGCCTTACGCAGTTTCTTGGCATTGGTTTGATTGAGGTCGATCTCGTACGACTTGCCGTCGAGTCCGAAGGCGATCGTTTCCGCCGCTTCTGAGCCGTCGATGTCGTCAAAGAGAGTGACCACGACACGCTGCGCCACGAATATCGGTCCCTTCGTGCGGCACCTCCGCGATCATCCGCCATGACGTGCGCGGACGTCCGGGGATGCCGGGGAGATGTCGACTGTCCGGCAGTAATTGGGCAAAGTATCGGCTAATGCCAATTCCTTTGTACAGTGCCCGGCATTGCATTGTGAAGACCGACTGAATACCTCCGCGTGTCCCATGGCAATGCTCCGCCGCCGCTCTTCTGCGGTTTTTCCGAGGATTTTCCGTACGGAGACGGCCCGACCGATACCGGATCGTGATGGGGCTCACGTAGGAAGCTACGAATCTACGCGAGTAGAAATTTTGTGCCGGTAGTCTGAAGGAACCTGCTCAGCACCACACATCGGGAGTGCCAGTGGCACGCGTCGTAGTCGACGTCATGCTCAAGCCGGAGATCCTCGACCCCCAGGGCCAGGCGGTCCAGCGCGCCCTGCCGCGGCTCGGTTTCGAAGGCATCTCCGACGTACGTCAGGGAAAGCGATTCGAACTCGAGGTGGACGGGCCGGTCGACGAGGCCGCGCTCGCCCGCATCCGTGATCTTGCGGAATCCTTCCTCGCCAACACCGTGATCGAGGACTTCACCGTCAAGGTGGAGGAAGTCGCGGAGGCCGCCAAGTGACCGCTCGTATTGGCGTCGTCACTTTCCCGGGCAGCCTCGACGACCGGGACACGCAGCGCGCGATCCGTCTCGCGGGCGCGGAGCCCGTCGCCCTCTGGCACAAGGACAAGGACCTCAAGCAGGTCGACGCCGTGGTGCTGCCGGGTGGTTTCTCGTACGGCGACTATCTGCGCGCCGGTGCCATCTCCCGCTTCTCGCCGGTGATGGGGTCCGTTATCGAACAGGCGAAGGCCGGTCTGCCGGTCCTCGGCATCTGCAACGGCTTCCAGATCCTCACCGAAGCCCATCTCCTCCCGGGCGCGATGCTCGGCAACGACCACCTCCACTTCATCTGCCGCGACCAGAAGCTGCGGGTGGAGAACGCGGGGACCGCCTGGACCGGCGACTACACCGCCGGTCAGGACATCCACATCCCGCTGAAGAACATGGACGGCCGGTACGTCGCCGACGACTACACGCTCGACAAGCTGGAGGCGGAGGGCCGGGTCGTCTTCCGTTACGTCGACTTCAACCCGAACGGCTCGCTCCGGGACATCGCCGGCATCACCAACGAGGCCGGGAACGTCGTCGGCCTCATGCCGCACCCCGAGCACGCCGTCGAGCCGCTGATCGGTACCGGCCGTACCGACGGGCTTCTGTTCTTCACGTCGATCCTCAAGAAGCTGGTGGGCGCATGAGCCGGACGCCTCTGGACACGGTCGAGCACGCGACCGCGACCCCCGACGTCGAGCTGCCCTGGGCCGAACTCGGCCTGAAGAAGGACGAGTACGAGCGGATCCTCGAGATCCTCGGCCGCCGCCCGACCGGCGCCGAGCTCGCCATGTACTCGGTCATGTGGTCCGAGCACTGCTCGTACAAGTCCTCCAAGGTCCACCTCCGCCAGTTCGGTGAGAAAGCCCCCGAGTCCGACGCCCTGCTCGTCGGCATCGGCGAGAACGCCGGTGTCGTCGACGTCGGCCAGGGCTACGCGGTCACCTTCAAGGTGGAGTCGCACAACCACCCGTCCTATGTGGAGCCCTACCAGGGCGCCGCGACCGGTGTCGGCGGCATCGTGCGCGACATCATCGCGATGGGCGCGCGGCCGGTGGCCGTCGTCGACCCGCTGCGGTTCGGCGCGGCCGACCACCCCGACACCAAGCGCGTCCTGCCCGGCGTCGTCGCCGGCATCGGCGGATACGGCAACTGCCTGGGCCTGCCGAACATCGGCGGCGAGGTCGTCTTCGACTCCTGCTACCAGGGCAACCCGCTGGTCAACGCGGGCGCCATCGGTGTCATGCGGCACGAGGACATCCACCTCGCGAAGGCTTCCGGCGCGGGCAACAAGGTCGTCCTGTACGGCGCCCGGACCGGTGGCGACGGCATCGGCGGCGCCTCGATCCTGGCCTCCGAGACCTTCGACGACGCCAAGCCGAGCAAGCGCCCGGCGGTCCAGGTCGGCGACCCCTTCCAGGAGAAGCTGCTCATCGAGTGCACCCTGGAGGCCTTCCAGGAGAAGCTGGTCGTCGGCATCCAGGACCTGGGCGCGGCGGGCCTGTCCTGCGCCACCTCCGAGCTGGCCTCCAACGGCTCCGGCGGTATGCGCGTCACCCTGGACGACGTACCGCTGCGCGACTCCACGCTCTCGCCGGAGGAGATCCTCATGAGCGAGTCGCAGGAACGCATGTGCGCCGTCGTGGAGCCGGAGAAGGTCGACCGCTTCCTGGAGATCTGCGAGAAGTGGGACGTCATCGCCACCGTCATCGGTGAGGTGACGGACGGGGACCGGCTGGAGATCTACTGGCACGGCGAGAAGATCGTCGACGTGGACCCGCGGACGGTCGCGCACGAGGGCCCGGTCTACGAGCGTCCGTACGCCCGCCCCGAGTGGCAGGACGCGCTCCAGGCCGACGACGCGAACAAGCTTCCGCGGCCCGAGACCTCCGAGGAGCTGAGGGACCAGGTCCTGAGGCTGGTGGCGTCCCCCAACCAGGCGTCCAAGAAGTGGATCACCTCCCAGTACGACCACTTCGTCCAGGGCAACACGGTCCTCGCCCAGCCCGAGGACTCCGGGATGATCCGCATCGACGAGGAGTCCGGGCTCGGTGTCGCCATCGCGACCGACGGCAACGGGCGGTACGCGAAGCTCGACCCGTACGCGGGCGCGCAGCTCGCCCTCGCCGAGGCGTACCGGAACGTGGCGACCACAGGTGCCAAGCCGCTGGCCGTCTCCGACTGCCTGAACTTCGGCTCGCCCGAGGACCCGGCCGTCATGTGGCAGTTCGCGGAGGCCGTCCGCGGTCTCGCCGACGCCTGCCGCCAGCTCGGCACCCCGGTGACCGGCGGCAATGTCTCGCTCTACAACCAGACGGGCGAGGTGGCCATCCACCCGACCCCGGTGGTGGCGGTACTGGGTGTCATCGACGACGTCGCCCGCCGTACGCCGGTCGCCTTCCGGGAGGAGGGCCAGCTGCTCTACCTGCTCGGCGACACCCGTGAGGAGTTCGGCGGTTCGGCCTGGTCGCAGGTCGTCCACGACCACCTCGGCGGTCTGCCGCCGCAGGTCGACCTGGAGCGCGAGCGGCTTCTGGCCGAGATCCTCATCTCGGCCTCGCGCGACGGCATGATCGACTCCGCGCACGACCTGTCCGACGGCGGTCTGATCCAGGCCGTGGTCGAGTCGGCGCTGCTCGGCGGCAAGGGCGCGCGGCTGATCGTGCCGGACGGGCTCGACGCGTTCACCTTCCTCTTCTCCGAGTCGGCGGGCCGCGCGATCGTCGCGGTGCCGCGCTCCGAGGAGGTCCGCTTCAACGACATGTGCGGCGCGCGCGGCCTGCCCGCCACCCGCATCGGTGTCGTGGACGGCGGCGCGGTGGAGCTCCAGGGCGAGTTCGAGCTGTCGCTGGAGGAACTGCGCGAGGCACACGAGGGAACCATTCCCGCGCTCCTCAAGTAAGTTCCGCCGGCCGTAAGCAAGCCCCTACGGCCGTAGGCAAGTCCGTCGGCCGTAGGACCACGGTCCTGTCGGTCGTACGACGGTGAAGGCCCCGCCCGGATCGGGCGGGGCCTTCGTCACGCGTCGTCACGCCGAGACCGGTTGGCTCTGCCGGGCCGGGGCCGAAGCACCGTTCTGGCCAGCGGACTTGGGCAGCCGCAGGGCCAGCAGTGCGGCGAGGCCCATCAGTCCGGCCCCGCTCCAGAAGACGACCTGTGTCGCCTCGACGAAGGCGTGCACACCGGCCGCGTGGTGCGCTCCCCCCGGCCGGGCCGCCAGCGCGCCGACGTCGCCTCCGGGACCGTGGGCGGCGTAGACGCGGGCCAGCACGGTGCCGAAGGCGGCCGTGCCCAAGGCGTTGCCGAGCGTCTGGAAGAAACGGACGGAGGTGGTGGCGACGCCCAGCTGGTGGCGCGGTGCGGAGTTCTGGACGAGCAGGATCAGCTGGCCGACGAGCTGCCCGAAACCGGCACCGGTCAGGAGGAGTTCGCCGCGTATCCACCACAGCGAGGTGTGCGGGCCGGTGGTGGCGGCGAGGAGGGCGAGGGCGGTGGTGGCCGTGCCGCTGACCGTGAACGTCCGCGCCGACCAGCCGCGCGCGGTCAGCCGGCCGGAGAGCAGGCCGACGCCCGTCAGGCCGACCGCCATCGGGACGAGGTAGAGGCCGGCCGAGGAGCTGGCGATGCCGCGCGCGACCTGAAGGTAGATCAGCACGTAGTAGATGGTGCACATCATCGCGCTGCCCAGGATGGCCTGGACGGCGAAGCCCAGGCGCAGCTCGCGGACTGCGAACAGAGAGAGCGGAAGCACCGGTTCGGGCGCCCGTAGCTGCCGCCACAGGAACAGGGCGAGCGTCAGGGCGGCCGCCAGGACCAGTCCCAGGACGACCGGGGACGACCAGGGGTACCGCTTTCCGCCCCAGTCCGTCACCAGCAGCAGCGTGCTGGAGAACGCGGCCGCGAGCGCGGCACCGGTGTAGTCGATCGGGCGGCGCACCGGGCTCCCCGGAAGTTTCAGGGCCAGGGCGGACGCGGCCAGCACCGCGATTCCGATGGGCAGGTTGACGTAGAAGATCCAGCGCCAGTTCGCGTGGTCGGCCAGCAGGCCGCCGATCCAGGGGCCGATCGCCATCGCTCCGCCGGCGACGAGTCCGCCGATGTTGCCGCGCTTGTCGGAGCCCTTCTCCTGCGGACTCTTCAGATGGGCGATCACCACCATGGTCACGCTCATCAGTCCGCCGCCGCCCAGGCCCTGCAGGGCCCGGGCGGCGATGAGCTGTCCCATGGACTGGGCGGCGCCGCACAGTGCCGAACCGAGCAGGAACGTGGCGATCGCGCCGGTGAAGACGCGCTTGGGGCCGAGGACGTCGCAGAGCTTGCCGTACAGCGGCAGCATCGCCGCGGAGGCCAGCGCGTAGGCGCTGACCAGCCAGGGGATTGCCTCGATGCCGTGATCGGGATCCAGGTCGCGGACGATCGGGACGGTGGCGGCCGACACGATCTGCAGGTCCAGCAGGGCCAGGACGATCGTGACGAGGCAGACGAGGAAGCCGATTCTGCGTTGGGTCTCGGTCATGGCCATCACCATGCCGGGGAAGTGTGTACTGAGTCAATCTTTCATCCGAGAATAAGTTTGGCCTTGGTACAGTGCCTTCATGGGCGGACCGATGGGACTGCGAGAGCGCAAGAAGCTGGAGACGCGCAGGCGGATCTACCGGACCGCGGTCGCCCTGTTCGTCGAGCGCGGCTTCGACAACGTCTCCGTACAGGAGATCGCGGACGCGGCCGAGGTCTCCAAGATGACCGTCTTCAACTACTTCGGCAGCAAGGAGGACCTGATCCTCGGGCCCATGCTGGAGCACGTGGGCGATGCGTGCCGGGCCGTGCGCGAGCGCGAGCCGGGGGAGTCCGCGGTCGACGCCGTACGCCGGCAGTTCCTGGGGATGGTCGAGACGCGCGAAGCGTCGGTCGGCCTGCACGGCGAACCCTTCGCCCGCCAGGTGCGCAAACTCATCCTCGGCACCCCGGTCCTGATGGAACGCGCGTTCGTCGCCGTTCAGAAAAGCACCCGGGACATGGCCGCGGCCCTCGCCGAGGAGACCGGCGACGCGACGCTCGCCCTGATCGCCGCCTCCATGCTGAGCGCGGCCCGCAACGCCCTGATCGAGGAGCACCACAGCCGTATCGACGCGGGGGAGAGCCCGGACGCGGTCGCCGCCGACGCCGCCGAGCGGGCCGGGCGCGCCTTCGGGCTGGTGGAAAAGGGCCTGAGCGGCTACGCCGTGAAGACATAGGCTCACCCCCATGCCCCCGGCCAAGAAGCGCACCCGGACCTACGACCCGGCCAGGATCCGCGCCGCCGTGCCGGCCCAGTTCGGGAACATACGGGACGCAGTACGCACCCTCACCCCCGAGCACATGGCCTTGTCCACGCGGCTCGGCGACTGGACCGTACGCGACCTCGTCGCGCACATCGGGATGGCCGTCGGGGCCGTCACCCGGTTTCTCGACCTGCCGGAACCCGACCGGCAGGAGGTCACCCTCCTTGACTGGCCGTTCGCCACCGCGGCCACCGCGGCCGGCGTCCACGACCTGAGCCGTCACCTCGCAGAGCAGAACCCCGACCTCGACGCCTACCTCGCGGGTGTCGCGCAGCGCCTCACCGAGAGCCTGGACCGGCACCCCGGCACCCGGCTGCTCGCCGCCCGCACCGGCTCTCTGCCGCTGGCCGACTACCTCGTCACCCGCACCGTCGAACTCGTCGTCCACACCGACGACCTGAACGCCGCCGTCCCGGGACTGGACATCCCGTACGACCGTCAGGCCCTCGCCGCCTGCACCCGGCTGCTCGCAGACGCCCTCGCCGTCCGGGCACCCGGCGCCTCGACCGAGGTGCGGGTGCCGCCGTACGCCGTCGTGCAGTGCATCGAGGGCCCCCGCCACACCCGCGGCACCCCGCCGAACGTCGTCGAGACCGACCCGCTGACCTGGATCCGGCTGGCGACGGGCCGGATCACGTGGTCCTCCGCCCTCGCCGACGCCAAGGTCAGCGCGAGCGGCGAACGGGCCGACCTGGGAGACCTGCTGCCCTTGATGACCTGACCTGACCTGACCTGATCTGACCCGATCCGATCTGACCTGACCTGACCGGGCCGGGGCACGGCCGGGGAACCGTGCCCGAGCCCCGCCCGTCCCACCGCCATGGACAAGCACCGACTGGCCCTGACCGTGCTGACCCTGCTGCCGCTCGCGGTGGCCTGCGGCACCGAAGCCGGTTCGGGCGGCGGCAGCGGTTCCGTCGCCCCGGCTACGGGGTCGCCCGTCACCGGCGTCCACTGGCGCGTCGAGGGCCTCACCACCGACGGCACCACCCGTAAGGCCCCACGCGGCGCGTACCTCCGGATCGACGACCACGGCCGGGCCCACGGCAACTACGGCTGCAACAGCTTCGGCGCGCCCGCCGCCCTCCGGGGCGACCGCATCGACTTCGGTCCCGCCGAGTCCACCGAGATGGCCTGCGACAAGGCCCCCATGGCGTTCGAGAGGGCCTTTTCACGGACGCTCGCCGGCCGATCGCTCACCGCCGCCGTCGACCACGACGAACTGACGCTCACCACCGAGGACGGCGACCGCGTGCGCCTGACCAGGGAGAGCGACGCCCCTCTGTACGGCACCAGGTGGCGGATCGCCGCGCTGGTCGACGGCGGCGTCGCCTCCTCGCTGCCCGCCGAGGCGGCCGGGAAGGCGTGGTTCACGCTCGACAGGAAGGCGGGTACGGCATCCGGAGGCCTCGGCTGCAACCGGTTCACCGCGAAGGCGACCGTACGGGACGGTCACCTCACGCTGGGCAGCCTGAGGACCACGCGGAAGATGTGCGACGGCTCACTCATGGACACCGAGAAGAGCCTCAGCACCCGTCTCGGTCCCCCGCTCGCCTATCGGCTCGGGCACCGCGGGATTACGCTGACCAGCGCAAACGGCAAGGGAATCGACGCGGTCGCCGAGCGATGAGCACGGGCGGCCGAGGAGGCCGGGCACCGTACGGGGCAGATGGCCGGATTCGGACCAGTGCACGATCTCGCCTACACTCGGAGCCGTGCCACGTGGTGACGGTCGACTCAATCACGATCTGCTTCCCGGCGAGAAGGGCCCCCAGGACGCGTGTGGCGTCTTCGGTGTCTGGGCTCCGGGTGAAGAGGTCGCAAAGCTCACGTACTTCGGGCTCTACGCCCTCCAGCACCGGGGTCAGGAATCCGCGGGAATCGCGGTCAGCAACGGCTCCCAGATCCTCGTCTTCAAGGACATGGGCCTGGTCTCCCAGGTCTTCGACGAGACCTCGCTCAGCTCCCTCCAGGGTCACATCGCGGTCGGACACGCCCGCTACTCGACCACCGGCGCCTCCGTCTGGGAGAACGCCCAGCCGACGTTCCGGGCCACGGCGCACGGCTCGATAGCGCTCGGCCACAACGGCAACCTGGTCAACACGGCGCAGCTCGCCGAGATGGTCGCCGACCTCCCCAAGGAGAACGGCCGCGCCACCCAGGTGGCCGCCACGAACGACACCGACCTCGTCACCGCCCTCCTCGCAGGCCAGGTCGACGACGACGGAAAGCCGCTGACCGTCGAGGAGGCGGCCGCCAAGGTCCTGCCCCAGGTCAGGGGCGCCTTCTCGCTCGTCTTCATGGACGAGGACACCCTGTACGCGGCGCGCGACCCGCAGGGCATCCGCCCGCTGGTCCTCGGCAGGCTCGAGCGCGGCTGGGTCGTCGCCTCCGAGACCGCCGCGCTCGACATCACGGGCGCCAGCTTCATCCGCGAGATCGAACCCGGCGAGTTCGTCGCCATAGACGAGAACGGCCTGCGCACCTCACGATTCGCGGAAGCGAAGCCCAAGGGCTGTGTCTTCGAGTACGTGTACCTGGCCCGCCCGGACACCGAGATCGCCGGCCGCAACGTCTACCTCTCGCGCGTCGAGATGGGCCGCCGCCTGGCCAAGGAGGCGCCCGTCGACGCCGATCTGGTGATAGCGACACCCGAGTCCGGAACCCCCGCCGCCATCGGCTACGCGGAGGCGTCCGGGATCCCGTTCGGCGCCGGCCTGGTGAAGAACGCGTACGTCGGCCGCACCTTCATCCAGCCCTCGCAGACCATCCGCCAGCTCGGCATCCGGCTGAAGCTGAACCCCTTGAAGGAAGTCATCAGGGGCAAGCGCCTGGTCGTCGTGGACGACTCGATCGTGCGCGGCAACACCCAGCGGGCGCTGGTGCGGATGCTGCGCGAGGCGGGCGCCGCCGAGGTCCACATCCGGATCTCCTCCCCGCCGGTGAAGTGGCCCTGTTTCTTCGGCATCGACTTCGCCACGCGCGCCGAGCTGATCGCCAACGGCATGACGATCGAGGAGATCGGCACCTCGCTGGGCGCCGACTCCCTGGCGTACATCTCCCTCGACGGCATGATCGAGGCGACCACCATCGCCAAGCCGAACCTGTGCCGCGCCTGCTTCGACGGGGAGTACCCGATGGAGCTGCCCGACCCGGAGCTGCTGGGCAAGCAGCTGCTGGAGACCGAGCTGGCGGCCGGTCCGGCCGCCACGGCCGCGACCGACGCGATCCGTCGCCCGTGACATCTGCCGTACGACACGAAAGTTCTCATCGTCATGTCTGAGACCGTCAGTGCCGAGGGCGGCGCCAGCTACGCAGCAGCGGGCGTCGACATCGAAGCGGGCGACCGCGCCGTGGAGCTCATGAAGGAGTGGGTGAAGAAGACGCAGCGGCCCGAGGTCCTCGGTGGCCTCGGCGGCTTCGCCGGCCTCTTCGACGCCTCCGCCCTCAAGCGCTACGAGCGTCCGCTGCTCGCCTCCGCCACCGACGGCGTCGGTACGAAGGTCGACATCGCGCGCCGGATGGGCGTCTACGACACCATCGGCCACGACCTGGTCGCCATGGTCATGGACGACATCGTGGTCTGCGGTGCCGAGCCGCTGTTCATGACCGACTACATCTGTGTCGGCAAGGTCCACCCCGAGCGCGTCGCCGCGATCGTGAAGGGCATCGCCGAGGGCTGTGTGCTCGCGGGATGCGCCCTGGTGGGCGGTGAGACGGCCGAACACCCCGGACTCCTCGGTGAGGACGACTTCGATGTCGCGGGGGCCGGTACGGGCGTTGTGGAGGCCGACCGGCTGCTCGGCGCGGATCGCATCCGCGAGGGTGACGTGGTGATCGCCATGGCCGCGTCGGGACTTCACTCGAACGGGTACTCGCTGGTGCGGCATGTCCTCCTCGACCGGGCGAAGCTCGGCCTCGACCAGCACATCGAGGAACTGGGCCGTAGTCTCGGCGAGGAGCTGCTCGAGCCCACGAAGATCTACTCGCTGGACTGCCTGGCGCTGACCCGCACCGCCGAGGTGCACGCGTTCAGCCACATCACCGGTGGCGGGCTCGCGGCCAACCTGGCCCGGGTGATCCCGGACGGCCTGCACGCGGTCGTCGACCGGTCCACCTGGGCCCCTGCGCCGGTGTTCGACCTCGTCGGGAAGACCGGCGGCGTCGAGCTCCTGGAGCTGGAGAAGACCCTGAACATGGGCGTCGGCATGATCGCGGTCGTCCCCGGGCAGTCGGTGGACGTCGCGCTCGCCGCCCTGGCGGACCGTGGCGTCGAGGCATGGGTCGCCGGCGAGATCACCGGCCGGCGTGACCACGCCACGGGCGCCGCCCTCGTGGGCACATACGCACGGTAAGAGCCTCGCGGGCCGACTCCCGGCGGACAGCACACAACCCGGTCCGTGGCCAGGCCACGGACCGGGTGGGAGTTCAGTGCAGGGTCAAGCGCCGCGGCGACGCTGCTGCGGGGACTGGTCGTCCTCGTCCTCGTCGTCGTCCTCGTAAAGGTCGGCGTACCGTGCGTACAGGTCGTCGTCGTGCTCATCGTCCTCGAACCGGTCGCCGTTCGGCGACGCGTTCGACGTCGATGCGCCCAGCTCCTCGGCCAGGCGTGAGAGATCCGTCCCACCGCTGTTGTACTTCAGCTGGCGGGCGACCTTCGTCTGCTTGGCCTTGGCCCGGCCGCGCCCCATGGCTCGACCCCCTCAACGACGGGGCTCGACGGCCCCAGAGTCTTGACACGCGTTCATGATCCGGAACGGGCTCTCCTTGGAGAGACCGGTCCGTAGGGCTTCCACGGTACCTGAGCCCACGCCCATACGGTACGTCGCCCGCAAGGCGGGCGTGTGCACAGGACCGTCGAGGCGCCCCGTCCTCGCTGGTCACGGCCGATTTTAACCACTTATTGGCCGACGACCCGCCGATAAGAGTGAGAGTTCTCTCCAACCTCTCATCGGCGGGTACCGGTCAGAGCTGTGCTGCACCCCCGGGAAGGGCCCCCGTGACGGAGCCCGTCCGTGCCTCCGCCATCCGCTGCTCGGCGATCCGGTCGGCCGCCGCGGCCGGCGGAATACCGTCAGCCTTCGCACGTGCGAATATGGCCAGTGTGGTGTCGAAGATCTTCGCCGCCTTCGCCTTGCAGCGGTCGAAGTCGAAGCCCTGCAGCTCGTCGGCCACCTGGATGACGCCGCCGGCGTTGACGACGTAGTCGGGGGCGTACAGGATCCCGCGGTCGTCGAGGTCCTTCTCCACTCCCGGGTGCGCGAGCTGGTTGTTGGCCGCGCCGCACACCACCTTCGCCGTCAGCACCGGCACGGAGTCGTCGTCGAGCGCGCCGCCCAGCGCACAGGGCGCGTAGATGTCGAGCGCCCCGAGGGGATGGGCACCGCGGATGAGGGCGTCGGTGTCGTCGGCCACGGCCACCTCGGGGTGCGCGTCGGTGATCCGGCGCACGGCGTCCGGGCGCACATCCGTGATCACTACCTGGGCGCCGTCCTCCAGCAGGTGTTCCACCAGGTAGTGCCCGACCTTGCCGACGCCCGCGACGCCCACCGTGCGCCCGCGCAGAGTGGGGTCGCCCCACAGGTGCTGGGCCGAGGCCCGCATGCCCTGGAAGACGCCGTAGGCGGTCAGCACGGAGGAGTCGCCGGCACCGCCGTTCTCCGGGGAGCGGCCGGTGGTCCAGGGGTTCGCCCGTGCCACGACGTCCATGTCGGCGACGTAGGTGCCGACGTCGCACGCGGTGACGTACCGGCCACCGAGCGAGGCCACGAAACGGCCGTACGCGAGCAGCAGCTCCTCGGTCTTGATCCGCTCGGGGTCGCCGATGATCACGGCCTTGCCGCCGCCGTGGCCGAGCCCGGCCATGGCGTTCTTGTACGACATTCCGCGCGCGAGGTTCAGCGCGTCGGCGACGGCCTCCTCCTCGTTGGCGTACGGGTAGAAGCGCGTGCCGCCGAGCGCGGGGCCCAGGGCGGTGGAGTGGATCGCGATGACGGCCTTGAGGCCACTGGCCCGGTCCTGGCAGAGCACGACTTGCTCATGGCCTCCCTGCTCCGAGCGGAACAGGGTGTGCAGGACGCCGTCGGATACGTCGGTCACGGTGGTGACTCCCGGTTGAGTAGCGGCGGTTGGGTGCGGGTCCCGTGCGGGTGGCGGGCCCCGTGGGCATGAGCGTAGAGCGTGCGGGTGCCCGCCAGCCGCGCAGTGCCCAGGATCACCCTCCCTCGGAGTACACCGGGATCGGTTCGTGGGACGATTTGCAATGGTTTTCCACCTCGTTCGGCCGCGCCCGGACGGGTTTCGCGTCAGGTCCGATGGGGAGGGAGCAGGCGTGCCCAAGGTGTCCTCGGTGATCGTCCCGTACGCGTCCTACTTGCGGGTGTACGAACCGCTGGCCGCCTTCCCCGAGCCGGAGCGCAGCCACTGGGCGCGCTACGCCCGGCGCCCCGACCGCCCCTCGTACCAGGACGAATTGCGCCGCTCCCTTGCCGATTTGCTGCCCACGCCGCCGGTCGCGGTGCCGGTGCACGAGAGCAGCGACGCCTTCGTGACCGAGGTCGAGGGAGCGCTGTGCGTGTGCCCCTGGCGCACCCGGCTCCGCGGCTGGCAGGCCCTCGGGGAGCTGGCGCAGGAGCTGCCGGCGCCGGTCCTGGACACGGTGCTGCCGCCGGTCGTGCGCCGCCAGGCCGCCCAGGACTACGAGCGCTGGCTGGAGCGCAATCCGGACGCCCGGCCGTGGATCCGGACCGCGACCTGGCAGGTGCCGCTGAACTGGTTCGTGCTGGTCTCCGACGAGGAGCGCCGGTACGAGAAGGGGTCCGCCGAGGTGCCCCCGATGCTGCGGTACCGCACGCCCATGGTTCAGGCCCGGCGGCGCACCGCACGGGCGCTGCGGACCCTGAGGGACGCCATCGACGAGGGGCCGCTGATCGACGGCCTGGTCGACGTGGGGCGGTGGCTGGAGGAGTTCCACCCGCGGTCGCTGGTCGAGCTGGACTACGGCGGCCTCGTCCATGTGCTGCCGCCCGCGGAACTGGACGGCGACCATTCGGCCGCGGATGTCGCCGAGGGCATCGAGGCCCTGCGCTACGGGGACGGCGCCACGGCGGGGGAGGCGTACGGGCGGCTGGTGGAGCGCTGGCGGGCCGTACGGGACCGTCGCTCGGCGAACTGAGGGCGGCATCCGCCGTCGGGCCTTCTGAACCAGTGCACGAATTGTGACCTACGAGACATGGTGAAGTGACAACCGTTGGCCCATGGTTGACGTACCGCAGGCCCGCCCGGTGGGACGTAGGTATCGATCCGGGCTTATGCCGTCAAGCGTGACGGACGGCACTTACAAGGACCTTGCGCCTTACGGCCCTCCTCATGCCAAAATAGGACAAGGAGCCCGGGGGAGGTTCCTTCTGCCCACTTGGCACCACTTATGGGCGGAATCTCAGCATTGCACTCTCCTTGGGGGGTCTAGTGCCTCCTGATCGTCCTGTGACTGATCGTCACAGTGGCGTGACTGTCCGCTATGGCATGGTCCATCGGCTTCCGTCGCTGATGAACACCTGGGAGGGCAATTCCATCGGTTTGGCCGACGCGGCTGGACAGATGGTGTAGTTGTAGTGCCGAGGACAAGCCGTTCGTCCTATAACCGACTCGACTCGCGTCCGCCATTTCGGGCAACGCGGGTCAAGGTGCAGAATTTAGAGGAAAGAACCGAGAAGGTTCGGTTCTCCCGAGGAGGCCGCTCATGACCGCTCGCACCCCTGATGCCGAGCCGCTGCTGACCCCGGCTGAGGTCGCCACGATGTTCCGCGTCGACCCCAAGACGGTCACGCGGTGGGCGAAGGCCGGCAAGCTCACGTCGATCCGCACGCTCGGCGGGCACCGCCGCTACCGCGAGGCTGAGGTGCGCGCTCTGCTCGCGGGCATCCCGCAGCAGCGCAGCGAGGCCTGAACAACTGCATAGCCGGACATACCGGCAGGTCCCCCAACCTGCCGCGACGTCCGAACCACAGCTCCAAGCGACGCGGGTTCTGCCCCAACAGGGCCCTCGCCCAAGGTCAGTAGAGGCACGACAAGGGTGCGTCGTCGATCGCGCTGGACTCCGCCGGGTCCAGCGCGATCTTTTTTGTTCCCTGGTCCGTGGTCCTGGGGCCGGTCTGTGAGCGGCCTTGTCGGAGTCTGGGGAGGGGTGTCGGATCTGCTGTGCGGGACCTCAGGGCATGGTGCAATTGCACATATTAAATTGACTTGTTGTAGGAGGGGTGTAAGTGGAGGGGTCCCCAAAACTCATGCGGTGACACCCGTCACACGTTCGCGCCCTTGCGGTGTTCATCGTGCCGTTGCTAAGGGAACACGGCTGAGTGAAGGGGGCGTTGGGCGGGCCGTACGTCCGCGAGTGCCCCGGCGGACGTTCTCCAATCCCTCTCGTCGAGCCGGCCTGCGAGGCCGGCTCACGCCGTGGCCGGGCGGTCTTCCTCGGGGGTCGTCCCGGGACCTTCCTCCTCGGCGCGCTGGCCGGGCTCCATGGCCAGCCGCAGAAGGTGATGGCAGACCGCACAGCGCCGCGTCAGATGGCGGTACCCGGAAGCGGCGGCCAGATGGGCACGGAGCAGAGCACGGGTCTCGTGCCGAGCGGACGTCGCCATACGCCACCTCCCCAGGGCCCGGACAGGCAGGGCCTTGAGTTCTGGGGTACCGACGAAAGCCGACGCCGTCAAGACACCCGAAACACCCCGGAACCGGTAACGCCGACGGCTTCGCCATCGGGGGCACGCGCGGAAGGGTCGCTTGGGCGGTGGCGTCGGGGACGGCGGGGACGCCGGCGGCGGCGAAGCCGCCTGGTCCGGCGGGGACGCCGAGACGGCCGGAGGCGTTGGGGTGTTCAAGGTGCCGAGACCGCGGGGGCGCTGAGTGCCGAAGACGCCGAGGCGGCTCGGACGTCGGGGTGCCGGAGTCCCTGAGGGCGGCGAAAACGGTGAAGGCGGCGGGGATGTCAGGGGCGCCGAGGACCCCCGGGGTGCCGGGGGCGGCGGACACGTGGAAGGGCTGAGGGCGGTGAAGGCGGCGAAGCTGCCGTGGATCGCGACGGCGCCACGGGCGACGGGAATGCCCAAGACGCCGAGGTAGGCGAAGAGCCGGGGACGCCGAGACGGCCGGAGGCGTTGGGGTGTTCAAGGTGCCGAGACGCGGGGGCGCTGAGTGCCGAAGGTGCTGAGGACGTCAGGAGCGTCGAGGTGGGGTGAGGGCGGGCGTTGAGGCGGGTGAAGGCGGCGAACGCGGTGAACGCGGCGAAGACGTCGAAGGTGCGGAAGATGGCGAGGCCGGCGGGGACGCCGGGGGAACCGAAGACGCCGGGGGAGTCGAAGGCGCCGGGGGTGCCGTGGGCGAGAGCTCCGCGGATGCCGGGGACGCGCGAAGCTGCCGGGGAGCGCGGAGGTGTCGAAGCCGCCGAAGACTGCCGAGAGGTCACGGGCACTGGAGACGCCGAGGAAGGCGAAGTGCCAGGGGCGCCGAAACGCGGGGCGCCGGGGCGCCCGAGTCGCCGAGACGGCGGAGCGCCGAGTGCCGTAGGCGCCGGCAAGGCGGGGCGCGTCGGAGGCACGAGAAAGCCCCGCATCCGTAGATGCGGGGCTTCGCTGCGGTCCTGACGGGATTTGAACCCGCGGCCTCCACCTTGACAGGGTGGCGAGCACTCCAAACTGCTCCACAGGACCAGGTTTCGCGGCGCTCATCGTGCGGTGCGCTGCGAGAAGAGACTGTACAGGAGGGTGAGGCCCTGGTCGAACTCACCCACCGTGAACGAGCCGTTACGGCGCCGCCGCGTCGATCGCCTTCACGATGCGCTTGTCCGAGACCGGGTACGCCGTCCCCAGCGCGTGCGCGAAGTAGCTGACCCGCAGCTCCTCGATCATCCAGCGGATGTCCAGCACCGACGAGGGGACGGGACGGCCCTGTGGCAGCTGTTCCAGCAGCCACGCGTACTCGTCCCGCATCTCGTGCACCTTCGCCATACGCGTGGTGTCCCGCTGGACGTTCGTCGGCATCTGCTGCAGCCGGCGGTCCGCGGCGACCAGATAGCGCATCAGGTCGGGCAGGCGCCGGATGCCCACCTCCGTGACGAAGCCGGGCTTCACAAGGGCGTCCAGCTGAGCCCGTACATCCGCCAGGTTCGGCAGCAGGGCCGGGCTCCGTACGGCCTTCAGACGGCGCTCGCAGGCCTGCCACGCGGCCAGCACCTGCTGCACCTGCCCGACCGTACGGACCGTCGCGTCGACGATCTCCGCCCGCACCTTGTCGTACAGCTTCCGGTACGACTCCTCGTCCCACGCGGGCCCGCCGAAGTCCCCGATCAGCTTGTCCGCGGCCGCCATCGCGCAGTCGTCGAACAGTGCCTGGATCGAGCCGTGCGGGTTCGCGGACAGGCCGAGCTTCTGCTGGTTCGTCAGCTTCTCGGACGCAAACTTCGCAGGGTTGACCGGGATGTTCCGCAGGATCAGCCGCCGCGTGCCCTTCCACATCGCCCGCGCCTGCTCCGCCTCCGTGTCGAACAGGCGCACGGAGACCGTGTCGCCGTCGTCGACCAGCGCCGGGTACGCCTTCACCGGCTGGCCGGCGCGCCGGGTCTCGAAGACACGGGTGAGAGAGCCGATCGTCCAGTCCGTCAGACCCGCACGCTCCAGGGACTCCCCGCCCCGCCGCTCGGCCGTGGCCGCCGCGGCCTGCGAGAGTGCCTGGCGCGCCTTCGGCTTCAGCCGGAGCTTCAGGGCCTCCAGATCCTTGTCCTCGGCCAGCTTGCGGCGTCGCTCGTCGACGACCCGGAAGGTGATCTTCAAGTGGTCGGGCACCTTGGACCAGTCGAAGTCGTCGGCCTCGAAGGGCACGCCCACCATGCGCTTCAGCTCGCGCGCCATCGCCGTGGTCAGCGCCTCCTGGAGGGAGGGTGTGTGCGTGCCCCCCTCGGGGGGCGCCGCCTTCTCCAGGAACGCCTTCGCATAGTTCGGCGCCGGCACGTAGTTGCGGCGGATGGGCTTCGGGAGGGAGCGGATCAGCTCGGTGACCAGTTCCTCCCGCAGGCCCGGGATCTGCCAGTCGAAGCCCTCGTCCGTGACCTGGTTGAGGACCTGCAACGGGATGTGGACGGTCACGCCGTCCGCGTCCGCGCCCGGCTCGAACTGGTAGGTGACCTTGAACTTCAGACGGCCCTGGCGCCAGGAGTCGGGATAGTCGTCCTTGGTGACCGCGCCCGCCTTCTCGTTGATGAGCATCTCGCGCTCGAAGTCGAGGAAGTCGGGCTGCTCGTGCCGCTTGCGCTTCCACCAGGAGTCGAAGTGCGCGCCGGACACCACGTGCTCGGGCACCCGCTGGTCGTAGAAGTCGAACAGCGTCTCGTCGTCCACCAGGATGTCCCGGCGCCGGGCACGGTGCTCCAGCTCCTCGACCTCGGTGAGCAGCCGGCGGTTGTCGGCGAAGAACTTGTGGTGCGTACGCCAGTCGCCCTCGACGAGAGCGTTGCGGATGAACAGCCCGCGGCTCGCCTCCGGGTCGATGCGCCCGTAGTTCACCTTCCGCTGGGCGACGATCGGGACGCCGTACAGCGTGACCTTCTCGTAGGCCATGACGGCCGCCTGGTCCTTCTCCCAGTGCGGCTCGCTGTACGTCCGCTTGAGCAGGTGGCCGGCGAGCGGCTCGACCCACTCGGGTTCGATCTTGGCGTTGACCCGCGCCCACAGGCGGGACGTCTCGACGAGCTCGGCCGACATCACGAAGCGCGGCGGCTTTTTGAACAGCGACGAGCCGGGGAAGATCGCGAACTTGGCGTTGCGGGCGCCGAGGTACTCGTTGCGTCCGCCGTCCCTGCGTGTGCCGGGGCCGGAGTCCTTGGACTCCTTCACGTCCTTCAGCCCGATGTGCGAGAGCAGACCGGCCAGGAGCGAGATGTGGATGCGGTCCGCCGGGGCGTCCTGCTCGTTCAGGTGGATGCCCATCTGCTTGGCGACCGTGCGCAGCTGGGTGTAGATGTCCTGCCATTCGCGGATGCGCAGGAAGTTCAGGTACTCCTGCTTGCACATCCGGCGGAACGACGAGGAGCCCCGCTCCTTCTGCTGCTCGCGGATGTAGCGCCAGAGGTTGAGGTAGGCGAGGAAGTCGCTCGTCTCGTCCTTGAAGCGGGCGTGCTGCTGGTCGGCCTGGGCCTGCTTCTCGGCGGGGCGCTCGCGCGGGTCCTGGATGGACAGCGCGGCGGCGATGACCATGACCTCGCGGACACAGCCGTTCTTGTCCGCCTCCAGGACCATGCGGGCCAGGCGCGGGTCGACCGGCAGCTGAGCGAGCTTGCGGCCGGTGTCGGTGAGGCGCTTGCGCGGGTCCTTCTGGTCCGGGTCAAGTGCGCCCAGTTCCTGGAGGAGCTGAACGCCGTCGCGGATGTTGCGGTGGTCCGGCGGGTCGATGAAGGGGAACTTCTCGATGTCGCCGAGACCGGCCGCGGTCATCTGCAGGATGACGGAGGCCAGGTTCGTGCGGAGGATCTCGGCGTCGGTGAACTCGGGCCGGGTGCCGAAGTCCTCCTCGCCGTACAGCCGGATGCAGATACCGTCCGACGTGCGGCCGCAGCGGCCCTTGCGCTGGTTGGCGCTGGCCTGGGAGATCGGCTCGATGGGCAGGCGCTGGACCTTGGTGCGGTGGCTGTAGCGGGAGATGCGCGCGAAGCCGGGGTCGATGACGTACTTGATGCCCGGGACGGTGAGGGATGTCTCGGCGACGTTCGTGGCCAGAACGATCCTGCGGCCCGTGTGCGGCTGGAAGACGCGGTGCTGCTCCGCGTGGGAGAGCCGGGCGTACAGCGGCAGGATCTCGGTGTTCTGCCAATCAACGCCTCCGGCGCGGGTGTACTGCTTCCTGGTCAGCGCGTCCGCGGTGTCGCGGATCTCGCGCTCTCCGGAGAGGAAGACCAGGATGTCGCCCTGGCCCTCGCCCATCAGCTCCTCCACGGCGTCCGTGATCGCGGTGATCTGGTCGCGGTCGGCGTCGTCGGAGTCCTCCTCGAGGAGGGGGCGGTAGCGCACCTCCACCGGATAGGTACGGCCGCTGACCTCGATGATCGGAGCGTTGCCGAAGTGGCGGGAGAAGCGCTCGGGATCGATCGTGGCCGAGGTGATGACGACCTTGAGGTCCGGTCGCCGGGGGAGGAGCTGGGCGAGGTAGCCGAGCAGGAAGTCGATGTTGAGGGACCGCTCGTGGGCCTCGTCGATGATGATCGTGTCGTAGGCGCGCAGCTCGCGGTCCGTCTGGATCTCGGCGAGCAGGATGCCGTCCGTCATGAGCTTGACGAAGGTGGCGTCCGGGTTCACCTGGTCGGTGAAGCGGACCTTCCAGCCGACCGCCTCGCCGAGTGGCGTGTCCAGCTCCTCGGCCACCCGCTCGGCGACCGTCCGGGCGGCGATACGGCGGGGCTGGGTGTGGCCGATCATGCCGCGGACGCCACGGCCGAGCTCGAGGCAGATCTTGGGGATCTGGGTGGTCTTGCCTGAGCCGGTCTCACCGGCCACGATCACGACCTGGTGGTCGCGTATGGCCTCGGCGATCTCGTTCTTCTTCTGGCTGACCGGCAGCTGCTCGGGGTAGGTGACGGCGGGGACACGGGCGGCGCGCCCGGCCATCCGGTCCTCGGCCTTGGCGACCTCGGCCTCGATCTCGGTGAGCACGGCGGCCCGGGCCTCGGGCTGGCGGATCTTGCGCGCGCCTTCGAGCCGGCGCCCGAGACGGTGCGCGTCGCGCAGGGACAGCTCGGCCAGTCGGGGCGCGAGGGCGCCGAGGGCGGGGGCGGGATGCGTAGACATACGCGGTCCAGGATCTCACCTCGGCGAAATTCATGGCTAACGATTTGCGTCCGGCGATTCGCCGGGAGGTGAGACGGCCGTTGAGCAGGGGCGGAACGCGTTTCGTCCGTCTCCCGTGTTCCCTTGCGCTCAGTCGTCGCCCGGCTTGGGGGAGGCCGGAGCCGAAGGTGCCGCGGGGGCCGGAGCCGGAGCCGGTACATGGGGCGCGGAAACCGGGGCCGGAGAGGGCGGCGGGGTCTGAGTGGCCTGGGCGCGGGCCGTTCGCTCCTGGGCCATGGACTTGGCGGTGTTGGAGACGGCCTTGATCCCCAGATAGGCGGTGGTCATGCTGCTGACGGCCGTGAATGCCGCGGTGAGGACGCCGACGATCACGGATTTGTCACCGTCCAGACGCCATACCCCGAAGATCGCGACTCCGGCGATCGCGAGGTTGCTCATGATCACCGCGAGCATGCCGTAGCGCGCCCGGTCCTGCTCCAGCTCGAGGTCCCCCATGGCCTTGGCCCGGTCCCCGCCCATGATCTCCCCCACCCGCACGGTTGCGTCGACGGCCAGAAGGTAGCGCTCCGGCGGGAACATGCCAACATCCGGCACGCCCTTCGCCGCTGTCGCACGGCAGCCCTCCCGGAACCACACTGGTCAGTGGGGCGCCCCGCCGGAGGCGCGTGCCCACGACGGAAGGACGGACCCATGCCCACGGACACGCCTCCCGGCCCGCTGCGGGTCCTGGTGTTCGGCGCGGCGCTGCGGGCCGACTCGGCCAACGCGCGCCTCGCCGCGCTCGTGGCCCGGCTGATCTCGGACACCGGCGCGGCGGTCCACCTCGCCGCCATGCGCGACTTCGACATGCCCTTGTACGACGGCGACATGGAGGCCACCGAAGGGCTGCCGCACGGCGCCCTCGCCCTGCGCGATCAACTCGAACAGAGCGACGCCTTCGTCATCTCCTCGCCGGAGTACAACGCCTCCGTGCCGGGAGTGCTGAAAAACGCGATCGACTGGGTCTCCCGTGTTCGGCCGCAGCCGTTCAAGACCAAGAACGCGATGCTTCTCTCCGCTTCGCCGTCCCTGGTCGGTGGCAACCGCGGACTGTGGGCCTTGAGGATGCCCCTGGAACACCTGGGCACCCGCGTCTACCCGGACATGTTCAGCCTGGCCCATAGCTACCAGGCCTTCGCCGAGGACGGAACGCTTGTCGATCCGGGGCTGCAGCAGCGTCTCACCGAGACCGTGTCGGGTTTCCTCAGCCTCGTCGAAGCGGACGTGCGCTACGTCTGCCTGCAACGCCGGTGGTACGAGTTCCT
Source organism: Streptomyces glomeratus (assembly GCF_021462825.1). Lineage (GTDB taxonomy): Bacteria > Actinomycetota > Actinomycetes > Streptomycetales > Streptomycetaceae > Streptomyces > Streptomyces glomeratus. Next base: position 80,006 of record NZ_JAKEEB010000039.1, read on the forward strand.
GGGGGACCGCACCGAGGCGGCCATCACCCAGCGTGCCGAGGAGTGAGGCCGGGACGCCATGAGTCTCTGCTCCTCAGGCCCCCGTTGGCCGCACGAAAACACCCCCGCCGATGATCATCGGCGGGGGTGTTTGCCCTGATGGGGCGATTGTGGCTGGGGCCGGGGTCGAACCGGCGACCTTCCGCTTTTCAGGCGGACGCTCGTACCAACTGAGCTACCCAGCCACGAGGTTTCACGTGAAACCTCAGCGGTCCTGACGGGATTTGAACCCGCGGCCTCCACCTTGACAGGGTGGCGAGCACTCCAAACTGCTCCACAGGACCAAGCTATGCGTACGACAGTGTCGCACATGGTGTTGCGTGCCCCCAACGGGATTCGAACCCGTGCTACCGCCTTGAAAGGGCGGCGTCCTAGGCCGCTAGACGATGAGGGCTATCGGCCCGCCTGGGCGCTTCTCAGCGCGTCGGGGACGTGAGAAGCATATGGGATCGGGCGAGGGTTCGCCAAAACGGTTTACGGGACGCTCGGCGCGAGAGCCGCAGCGGAGCTGTTCGAGCCCGCACCGGAGCGGTCCACACCGGTGCCCGCAGGGTGCGGAGCAGGGCCGGAAGGTCATGGAGTGACGCCGGGGAGGCCCGTGGGCGCGGTGCCCGGGGAGGAGGAGCCGGCGCCGGGGGACGGGGCCGTGCCCGGCTGGTTCTCCTTGGCCAGGTGGCGGCTCACCTCCGCCGTGGTCTGGCCCAGGCCGCCGAGCTTGATCGCGTCCCACGCCTGGAGGCGGCGGGTGTTCCGGTCCAGGTAGAGGATCGAGGCCTCCACGGGCGCCGGGTACTGGTGCTCGACCGCGCGCAGCCCGCTGCCGCCCGTCGAGCCCTCGATGCGCAGCCGGGTGCCGTACTTCATGATCTCCATCCCCTCGTGGTGCACATGGCCGGCCAGGACCATGGGCACCTCGCCGTCCGTCTGGCGGGCGGCCGTCGGCTCATGGGTGATCGCGACGTCCACGGGCGTCCCGGCGGCCTTCTGGTCGCGCAGGGCGGAGGCCAGGCGCGCACCCGCCAGCTCCTCGGCGCGGTCACCGCCGGGTGCCACGGAGCGGTCCGGAGTGAACTGGGGGTCGCCGATCCCGGCGAAGCGCAGGCCCGCGACCGTGATCGCCCGGCCGTCGTCCAGGACGTGCACGTTCTTCATGTGCTCCAGGTAGCGCTGGGTGGTGCGGGAGTCGTGATTGCCCCGGACCCAGATGTACGGGGCGCCCAGATCCGCGATCGGGTCCAGGAAACCGTTCTCCGCCGCCGTGCCGTGATCCATGGTGTCGCCCGAGTCGACGATCACGTTGACGTCGTACTGCCGCACCAGGGACGCGATGATCTTCCAGCTGGCCGGGTTGAGGTGGATGTCGGAGACGTGCAGGACCCGGATGGTGGTCGGGTCGGGTTCGTACGCCGGGAGGGTCGAGGTGACGTCGTACAGCTTGGTCACGTTGGTCACCAGGCGAGCCAACTCCTTCTGGTAGACGTCGAATTCGGTGACGATGCTGCGCGCGTTGCCGACCAGGGAAGGGGCCGAGGAGAGCAGGCCGGAGAACTTCGGCTCGAGGACCGACTTGGGGTTCCAGGTGGCGTACGCCGTCGCGCCCGAGGCGGCGAGCAGCGCGAGCGCCAGGCCGCCGGCCGCCAGGGCCCGGCGGGGGCGGCGGTAGACGGCCAGGCCCAGCGCGGTGGCGCCGGCGACCACCGCGACACACGAGCGGACGGCCAGATCGAGCGTGCCGTGTTCGACGTCGTGGGTGATCTCCTGCTGGAGCCCGGAGATCCGCTCCGGGTGGTCGACGAGGGCCTGGGCGCGGACCGGGTCGAGCTGGTCCACATTGACGTCGAGGCGCACGGGGGCGTCGTGGCTGTCCAGCCGCAGGGCGCCGAGCGGGGAAACGTTGATCTTCGTGCCGCCGATGAGTGACGGGCGCAGGGTCATGGTGGTGTTCATGGGCCCGACCGGCACGCGCACATTGCCCACGATCAGCAGTCCGAGCCAGGCGCCGAGGAGGACTACGGCGACCATGCCGAGTGCCCGGAGCCAGGGGTGCGGCTGGGGGGCGAGTTCGGCGGCGGGCAGGGGGCGGAGCGAGCGGTAGTGCCGGGCGAGGGAGCCGGGCGCCCTTCGTATGCGATTCCAGACTGCGGCGGGGATGAGCGGGACGAGGGGAACGCGGGCCATTGGTGCCGTATGCCCAGATCGCCCGGCCGATATGCGGGACACCCGATGCCCCACCTGTCAGGGTCCCGACGCCTCACCTAGGAGGGTGTCGTACCGGACAATGGCCCTGTGCTGGAGATGACGCGTGAGGAGTTCGAGGAGCTGGTCGCCGAGGCGCTCGACCGGATCCCGCCGGAGCTGACGCGGCTGATGGACAACGTGGCGGTGTTCGTCGAGGACGAGCCGCCCCGCGACGATCCCGAGCTGCTCGGACTGTACGAGGGCACTCCGCTGACCGACCGCGGGGAGTGGTACGCGGGCGTGTTGCCGGACCGGATCACCATCTACCGCGGGCCGACCCTGCGGATCTGCGAGACACGGGAGGACGTGGTCGCGGAGGCCGAGGTGACGGTGGTGCACGAGATCGCGCACCACTTCGGAATCGATGACGCGCGACTGCACGCGCTGGGGTACGGCTGAGGCGCGGCCATACGCGCCGGGGTGCGGGGATACGGCCGATGCGGGGTCGCGTGTGCCAGGGGTACGGCTGAGGCGGGGTCGCGTGTGCCAGGGGTACGGCTGAGGCGGGGTCGCGTGTGCAAGGAGCGCGGCGGTGCGGGGGTGGTGTCCGTGGGACACCGGAGTGAGACCGGCGTACGCCTCTTTCCGCGCGTGTAGCTGTGACGTGTGACGCTCTCCGTGCGGAGCGCGTGTCCTCTTGCGGGCGATGGGAGTTGGGCAGGGGGACTTTTCTCACCGCCTCCGGAGGTGGCTGCCCGTGCGCGCCAGTTACGTATCAGTCCGTCTGGCCGCCGCGGCGATGGTCATCGCCGCGGCGGCCGGCTGTGTGAGCGTGGGCGACGACGCGGGCAGCCCTTCGCCGTCGCACTCGGCGGGGCGGCACGGCGCGGCCGCGCCGGACGGGGGCTCCGCGTGGGGCCGGGGCGGCGGGGACCCGGGCGGTGCGGCGGCCAAGGGCGGTGCGGCGAAGTCGGGGAAGTCCGGGAAGGACGCCTCCGGCTCGCCCTCCGCATCGGCGTCCGGGCACGGCCCCGGGACCAAGGGCGCCGGGCCGAGCGGCGGGGAGACGGCGGGCAATGGCGACGGGGGCGGCGGTGCGGCGCCACCCGGCCCGACGGGGGGAGAGGCCACCCCCACCCCCACCCAGCAGCCGTCACCCACCAGCGAGCCCGACCCGCCGTCACCGACTCCGACGACCGCGGAGCCCTCCTCCTCGGCGCACGAGCAGTCCGCGCAGCTGGTGGTGCGGGAGCCGGTACCCGAGGCCGGGGCACCGGTGGCGTAGCGGGGCCCACATGGTCCGGACCCGCCCGGATGCATCCGAAGGGCCCTGTGGTGAGGGTCACCCGGGGCGCGAGGGATTCGGTTTGCACTCGGTGGGGGCGGGTGCGTATGGTGGTAGATCGTTTGATCCCATTTGCCCGGCGCCTAAAAGACGCGCCGCGTGTGGCGCGTACTCTCCCTTGCCGTGGCCGGACCGCATTGAGGCGGTCGATTGCGACTTCACGGATGTTTGGGCGCGTGCCGTGAACTCCGGAAGGTTCGCATTTCGCATGTCCATTGCCAATACTGAGCACGTCGTCCTGTCCGAGGAAACCGAGGACAAGGACACCGCTCCCCAGATCACCTTCGCGGATCTCGGTCTGCCCGAGGGTGTCGTCCGCAAGCTCGCCCAGAACGGCGTCACCGTCCCCTTCCCGATCCAGGCCGCGACCATCCCGGACGCCCTGGCCGGCAAGGACATCCTCGGCCGCGGGCGGACGGGCTCGGGCAAGACGCTGTCCTTCGGTCTGCCGACCCTCGCCACCCTGGCCGGCGGTCACACGGACAAGAAGAAGCCCAGGGCGGTCATCCTCACGCCGACGCGTGAGCTGGCCATGCAGGTGGCCGACGCACTCCAGCCCTACGGCGACGTCCTCGGCCTGAAGATGAAGGTCGTCTGCGGCGGTACTTCCATGGGCAACCAGATCTACGCCCTGGAGCGCGGCGTGGACATCCTGGTCGCCACCCCGGGCCGCCTGCGCGACATCATCAACCGCGGCGCCTGCTCCCTCGAGGACGTGCGGATCGCCGTGCTCGACGAGGCCGACCAGATGTCCGACCTGGGCTTCCTGCCCGAGGTCACCGAGCTGCTCGACCAGGTGCCGGCCGACGGCCAGCGCATGCTCTTCTCCGCGACCATGGAGAACGAGATCCAGACGCTCGTCGACCGCTACCTCACCGACCCGGTGAGCCACGAGGTCGACGCCGCCCAGGGTGCCGTGACGACCATGTCGCACCACATCCTCATCGTGAAGCCGAAGGACAAGGCTCCGGTCACCGCCGCCATCGCCTCCCGCAAGGGCCGGACCATCATCTTCGTGCGCACCCAGCTCGGCGCCGACCGCGTGGCCGAGCAGCTGCGCGAGGCCGGGGCGAAGGCGGACGCGCTGCACGGCGGCATGACCCAGGGCGCGCGCACCCGGACGCTGGCCGACTTCAAGGAGGGGTACGTCAACGTGCTCGTCGCCACGGACGTCGCGGCCCGCGGCATCCACGTCGACGGCATCGACCTCGTCCTCAACGTGGACCCCGCCGGGGACCACAAGGACTACCTGCACCGCGCCGGACGTACGGCTCGTGCCGGGCGTACGGGCACGGTGGTCTCCCTCGCCCTGCCGCACCAGCGGCGCCAGATCTTCCGGCTGATGGAGGACGCGGGCGTCGACGCCTCGCGCCACCTCATCCAGGGCGGCGCCGCGTTCGACCCCGAGGTCGCCGAGATCACCGGTGCCCGCTCCATGACGGAGGTCCAGGCCGAGTCGGCCGGGAACGCCGCGGAGCAGGCGGAGCGTGAAGTCGCGCACCTCACCAAGCAGTTGGAGCGGGCCACGCGGCGCGCGGCCGAACTGCGCGACGAGGCCGACCGGCTGATCGCCCGGGCCGCCCGGGAGCGGGGCGAGGACCCGGAGGCCGCGGTGGCGGCGGAGGCGACGTCCGGCGTCTCGTCCGAGACCGTGGAGGCGCCGGCCGCCGAGATCTCGGTGCCGGAACAGCCGACCGCGCAGGACGTCGAGCGCGAGCGGCAGGGCGAGCGCGAGGAGCGTACGGCCGGTTCGTCCTCGTACGAGCGGCGTGAGCGCCGGGACGACCGGGGCGGCTTCCGCCGGGACGGCGACCGGTTCGACCGCGACCGCGAGCGTGGGTTCGACCGCGACCGTGGGTTCGATCGGGACCGTGAGCGTGGTTTCGACCGGCGTGACGGTGAGCGGGGCGGCCGTTCGTTCGAGCGGCGTGACGACCGTGGTGGCTTCCGCCGGGACGGCGACCGCGACCGTCGCCCGTTCGACCGCGACCGCCGTGACGACCGGGGCGGCTTCTCCCGTGATCGGGACCGTGAGCGTGGTTTCGACCGGCGTGACGGTGAGCGGGGTGGCCGTTCGTTCGAGCGGCGTGACGACCGCGGTGGCTTCCGCCGGGACGGCGACCGCGACCGTCGCCCCTTCGACCGCGACCGGCGTGACGGCGAGCGGGGTGGCCGTTCGTTCGAGCGGCGTGACGACCGTGGTGGCTTCCGCAGGGACACCGACCGCCGTCCGATCGACCGGCGCGACGAGCGTGGCGGACACCGCGGCAGCGACCGTCCGTTCAACCGCGACCGCCAGGGCGACCGCCCCCGTTCCGGCTCGCACGACCGCCCGTACGGCCGTCGCGACGACCACCGCGGCACGAGCTCCTTCGGCCGCCGCGAGGACAAGCCGCGCTGGAAGCGCAACGGCTGACGCCGGCCACGGCAACCCTCCGCGCCGCGCCCCCGCCCGACCCCGGGGGGGGGCGCGGCGCTTTTGCTGAACTGCCTGTAAGATCAGCCGACTTCTGAGGGTGATGTGACAGCCGGGGCCGGGGGGCCAATCTGGGCGGCGCGCGTCCCCTTTCGTGTCTTCGGGGAGGAACACCGTGGTCCGGCACGTCTTCGCGCATCGTTCCCGCACCAGACGCACGGCCGTCGCTGTGACCGCAGCCGCCGCGCTCACGGTCGGTCTCGGCCCTCTGCTCCCGTCCGCCTCGGCGGCTCCGGGCGCGCCACCGGAGACGGTGGTGCCGGCCACGTACCGCAGTACGTACACGTCGGCGACGCTCTACAACGCCGACGTCCAGAACAGCGGTGCCGGCGCGGGCACCCAGGGCGTCTTCCACCACCTGGAGGGTCACTCGGGACTGGTGTGGACGCGCTACTCGGACGGCCGGTCCTTCGACGCGCCGTCGGCCCCGGTCGGCGTGATCACCAGAGGGACGAGCAGCGACGTGCTCTCCTACCGCCACGACGACGGTCGGGTCGCGCTGTGGAACGCCCCCGACGGCACGACCACCACCCTCCGCGTCCCCGAGGGCCAGGCACTGTACGGCGTCTACGGCAGCACGGCCGTCACCCACCAGGACGTCACCGCCGCGGACGGCACCGTCACCACGGTCAGGCACCTGCTGACCGCGGGGCCCGACGGAGCCACGCGTGACGTGGCCGTCGAGGGCGTCCCGGCGGGTATGACCCTCATGGGTCCCGTGGCCGGCGACGCCACGGGGCTGGTCTTCGCCGCCAAGGTGGACGGCGCCCTGAGCATGGTGGCGGTCGCTCCGGAGACCGGCCGGGTGGTGAGCCGGACGCCCGCGCTGCCGAACGGCTATTCCCTGACCAGGCTCTCGCCCGAGCACCTCGTCGTGTACCGCGGCTCCGACAGCACCACGGCGCTCGTCTTCTCCCGTGCCGACCTGGCGGCCGCCCCGGTCGAGGTCCCCCTGGACCGCGACCACGGCGTCGGCGGCCGGTCCGTCAGTCTCGCCGTGGTCGGTGACTGGATCGTCCACCGCCCCGGCAACGAAGGCCGGGTGACGGCCGTGCCCCTCGCGGGTGGCGCCCCGCTCACCCTGATGGCCTCCTCCCTCAGCGGCATCTCGGCCGCGCCGGACGGTACCGCCGTCGTCATCGGCCGCACGGGCGATGACGACTGGGGTATCCAGCACATCCAGGCGGGCCCGGACGGCAAGCCCGCCGTGACGCCGGTCAAGCCGCTGCCGAAGCCGCCGTCCAGGATCCAGGGACTCTCGCTCGACCAGGGGCGGCTCGTCGTGGCCGATCCCAGCTGGGCCGGGCACCGCAACTCGTACGGCCGCACCGTCGCCGTGACCGGAACACCCGAGTTCGGTGAGCGCTCCAACTACGACGGAACCGACCTGCTGGTGGGCGACTGCCCCACGGCGGACGCCGGTTGCTCCCAGCTGCACGGCTTGCCCGACGGCCGGATCGCCTGGGTGAGCAGGGACTCGAGCGGCGACCGCATCCGTGCCGCCGGACCCGCGCCGTACTCCTTCTGGGACCGGGCCGTCCCGGCCGGCGGGCAGATCACGGACGCCTCCGGCCAGTACCTCATCTACACGACCGCCACCGAGCAGTCCGTCCTCAAGATCGGCGACTACGGTTCCGCCGCGGTGACTCGCACCCCCGGTGCCGCCGCCCTCTCGGGCGACACCCTGTGGACGGCGGCCGCGGCCCCCGGCGACGTCACCGCCTACGACCTGACGGCCCGTAAGACCACCGAGACCGTCACCACCGGCGCCGGCTGCGCGCCCGCCGAACTCCAGGCGCTCGGCCGCTGGTTGTACTGGACCTGCGAGGGGCGGGCCGGGGTCTACGACCGTGTGGCAAAGAAGTCCGTGCCCGTGCCGGCCGGCGAGGCGAAGCTCGGCGACGGGTACGTCGTGACGCACGACAAGCAGGCCGGGACGCTGACGCTCACGACCGTCGCCGACGGCAGCCCCGTCAGCCGCGTCATCGGCGACCTGCCCGACACCGGTGTCTCGCAGCGGGACGTGCGCTGGACGGTGGACGAGTCCGGCGGCAACGCGGCCTACGTCGACGACAAGGAGCAGGTCCACCTCGTACCGTCCGGCGTGCCCCAGCAGCCGCTGCGGCTCCTCGGGCCGGCGCAGAACGTGTCGTGGGTGATGCCGGGCGCGGCCGACGCGGCCACGAACACCCTGACCACCGTGCTGCTGTCCAAGCCGGCGTCCGGCTGGCGGCTGACCGTACGCAGCAAGCGCACCGGACAGGTCGTCGACACCCGGAACGCCGGGACCGTCACACGCGGCGAACTCAGAGTCGGCTGGTCCGGCATGGACCACCGGTTCGCCTCGGACGTGCCCCTTCCGACCGGCTCGTACGACTGGACGCTGTCCGTCACCCCCGCGGACGGGGGCGGGCAGCCGCTGGAGGTGCGCGGCACGGTCCGGCTGCCGAGCGGCAGCCCGCTGCGCCACGACCACGTCGGCCCCTCCGGGCTCCCGGACGGAATCGGCGACCTGCTCACCCTCGACTCGTCGGGGGCCTTCGCCTTCCAGCGGGGGACGGGCAAGGGCACCTTCTCCGGGAAGGTCTCGGGGAAGGGCTGGTCCACCAAGGCCGTGGCCGTGCCCTTCGGCGACCTGAACAAGGACGGCTGCAACGACGTCCTGGTGCGCATGTCCGACGGCTCGCTGCGCGGCTACAAGGTCCGGTGCGGCGAGGCACTCACCACCTCCACGCCGTACACCAGGCTCGGCACCGGCTGGAACGCGTACGACGTGCTCACCTCGCCCGGCGACCTGACGGGCGACGGGCGGCCGGACCTGCTGGCCCGGCAGGCCTCCACCGGGGACGTCCAGCTCTTCGCGGCGAAGGGTGACGGCACACTGGCGGCCGGGAAGAAGATCGCGTCCGCCTGGAAGGGCTACACCAAGGTCGTCGGTGCCGGCGACCTCAACGGCGACGGATTCGGCGACGTGCTGGCCCGGGACAAGTCCGGGACGCTGTGGCGGTACAACGGCACCGGGACCGGCGCGCTGAAGAGCCGGGTCAAGGTCTTCACGAACTGGGGCGGCTCCTACAACGCCGTCATCGGGGTCGGGGACATCACCGGCGACGGCAGGGACGACCTGGTCGAGCGGGACACGGCGGGCAACCTCTACCGGACCGCCGGGGACGGCAAGGGATCCTTCGGGTCCCGGACGAAGATCGCGACTGGCTGGCAGGGCTACCGGGGGCTCTTCTGAGCCGCTCTCGGCCGGGCCCGGCTCTCCCGAGCCGTTCCCGGCCGGCCCGGACCTCCGCACACCGACTCTTGGTCGCAGCACCTACCGTGTGATGCATGTCACGACTCTGGCGAGGGAAACGCTGGGGGCATGACAAACGACGCACGACCGAACGGGCCGTCCGACGAAGAGCGGCTGGCCCAGCTCGGCTACACCCAGGTTCTCGCCCGCCGGATGTCGGCGTTCTCCAACTACGCGGTCTCCTTCACGATCATCTCCGTCCTCTCCGGCTGTCTGACGCTCTACCTCTTCGGGATGAACACCGGCGGCCCCGCCGTGATCACCTGGGGATGGGTGGCCGTGGGACTGATGACGCTGTTCGTCGGGTTGTCGATGGCCGAGATCTGCTCGGCGTACCCGACCTCCGCGGGCCTGTACTTCTGGGCCCACCGGCTGGCGCCGCCGCGCTCGGCCGCGGCCTGGGCCTGGTTCACGGGCTGGTTCAACGTACTGGGCCAGGTGGCGGTGACGGCGGGCATCGACTTCGGTGCCGCGTCCTTCCTCGGCGCGTACCTCAATCTCCAGTTCGGCTTCGAGGTCACACCCGGCCGCACGGTCCTGCTCTTCGCGGCGATCCTGCTCCTGCACGGCCTGCTGAACACCTTCGGCGTCCGCATCGTCGCCCTGCTCAACAGCGTCAGCGTGTGGTGGCACGTGCTGGGGGTCGCTGTGATCGTCGGCGCACTGGCGTTCGTACCGGACCGCCACCAGTCGGCGTCCTTCGTGTTCACGAGATTCGTCGACAACACGGGCTGGGGCAGCGGGGTCTACGTCGTGCTGCTGGGCCTGCTGATGGCCCAGTACACCTTCACCGGGTACGACGCCTCCGCGCATATGACCGAGGAGACGCACAACGCGTCCACGGCCGGTCCCCAGGGCATCGTCCGCTCCATCTGGACGTCCTGGATAGCGGGTTTCGTCCTCCTGCTGGGCTTCACCTTCGCCATCCAGTCCTACGACAAGGAGCTGACGTCCCCGACCGGCGCACCGCCCGCCCAGATCCTGCTGGACGCCCTCGGCGCGACCACGGGCAAGCTGCTGCTGCTCGTGGTGATCGGGGCGCAGCTGTTCTGCGGGATGGCGTCCGTGACGGCCAACAGCCGCATGATCTACGCCTTCTCCCGCGACGGCGCGCTGCCCTTCTCCCGGCTGTGGCACACGGTCAGCCCACGCACGCGGACCCCGGTGGCGGCGGTGTGGCTGGCGGCGCTCGGCGCCCTCGCCCTGGGCCTGCCGTACCTGATCAATGTCACGGCGTACGCGGCGGTCACCTCGATCGCGGTGATCGGCCTCTACATCGCCTACGTCATCCCGACCCTGCTGCGGGTGCGCAGGGGTGAGGCCTTCGAGCGCGGGCCCTGGCACCTGGGCCGCTGGTCGCAGGCTATCGGGGTGGTGTCCGTGGCGTGGGTCGGGGTGATCACGGTTCTCTTCATGCTCCCGCAGGTCTCCCCGGTCACCTGGGAGACCTTCAACTACGCCCCGGTCGCCGTCCTCGTCGTCCTCGGCTTCGCCGCGACCTGGTGGCTGGCCTCGGCCCGCCACTGGTTCCTCGACCCCCGCCACGAACGCACTCTCGCCCGCGAGGCCGCCCGAGCCGGCTCCCCCGAACCGGCCGATCCGTAACCCTTCGGGCACATGCACGGCGCACTTCCGGCCCTGCTCCCCGATACTCGATCTACGACACGGCCTCGTCCGGCTATGCTCAGGGAGGCAACCTTGCCTGGGCCCTTAGCTCAATTGGCAGAGCAGTGGACTTTTAATCCATTGGTTGTGGGTTCGAGTCCCACAGGGCCTACCGGACGAGCCGGCCCCTGACCTGCGGCGAAAGCCTCGGGGAAGGGGCCGGATCCCGTTTCCCGGCCGTTCACGGCCGACCTCCCCGGCGCGCCTGGTCACGCGTCTTCGCCGCGCCCGGTGCGCGCCTTCCGCCGCGCCCGGCCGCCCCAACAGGCCATGGACAGCACCGAGATGGCCGGACGCCCGGGGACTCGTGGGATCGCCGAGTCCCCGAGACCTGCCGGAGGCCGCGCGGCTCAGCCCGCCGTCAGTTCCGTCAGGGGCAGGGTGTGCTGGGTGTGGACCACCTTCGCGCGCAGGTAGCGGACGTTGTGTGCCGTGGTGAAGACGCCCGTGGGGACGTGCCGGGTCACCGTGAGGCCGAGACCGCGCAGCTGGGCGGCCTTGTCGGGATTGTTGGAGAGCAGGTCCAGGGTGTCGATGCCGAGGGCGTGCAGCATCTGCGCGGCGGCCGTGTAGTCGCGGGCGTCCTCCGGCAGGCCGAGCGCGGCGTTCGCCTCGTACGTGTCCATGCCCTGGTCCTGGAGGGCGTAGGCGTCGAGCTTGTTGTAGAGGCCGATGCCGCGGCCCTCCTGGCGGAGGTACAACAGGACGCCGCCCCGGTCGGCGATGCGCTCGACCGCCTCGCGCAGCTGGGCGCCGCAGTCGCAGCGGGCCGAGCCGAAGACGTCACCGGTCAGGCACTCGGAGTGCAGCCGCACCAGCGGGGGCCGGCCGGCGGCGGGCTCGCCGAGCAGCACGGCCATGTGCTCCTGGCCGTCGGCGAGGCCGTGGAAGGTGACCAGGTCGGCGGTGACCGTGTAGCCGTCGCCGAAGCGGAGCGGGACCGTCACGCGGGTGCGGACTGTGGCGCCGGGAAGGCCCGTGGCGGCGAGGAGGTCGATGGCGGTGGGCAGACCGGTCGGGTCGCTGCCGTCACTGGCTGCGGTGGCGTCGCGTTGGTCGCGCATATGTGTCGTCTTTTCTCCGGGCCGGTGGGTTGCGGGTGCGGAGGGTGCGCCCCATGCTTCAGATTTGAAGCACAACCTCGGTCGGAGACTCTAACTCGTGCTTTAAGTTTCAAGCAACCTGTTTGAAGGAGGGGCCACGGTCACTCCGCGGAGGACCGCCGGCGCCAGGGCAGGCCGTCGCACCCGGGGCTTTCCTCGTCGCCCTGGAGCACATCGGTGATCCGGGTGCAGATCGCCTCGAGCTGGTTCACCTGCTCGGGAGTGAGGTGATCGAAGACGGCGGCGCGGACCGTCTCGACGTGACCCGGCGCCGTGCGTTCCAGCAGCTCCATGCCCGCGTCCGTGAGGACCGCCATACTGCCGCGCCGGTCGGTGGGGCAGCCCTCCCGGCGCAGTGTGCCGTCCTTCTCCAGGCGGGTGACGACGTACGTCAGCCGGCTGCGTGTGATCTTCAGCGTCTCCGCGAGGTCGGTCATCCGCATCCGGCGGTCGGGCGCGTCGGAGAGGTTGGCGAGAACGGAGTAGTACAGGTGTGGCATGCCGGCCTCCTGCTGGAGCTGCCGGTCGACGGTGTCCTCCAGGAGCCATGACGCGGCGAGGTACGAGCGCCAGGCGCGCTGTTCCTCGGGGGTGAGCCAGCGGGTCGTCATACCGCACAGTGTAGTTATTGTTTAAAAGTTGAACCAGGCTGACCGAGGTTCGCCGATCTCGACCTCCGGCCCCGCCTGTCGCATCCTGACCACGCGAACCGTGAACCCGATCCCTGGAGCGCAGCCCGATGGCCCATCCCTATGTGCTGTTGTCCGCCGCCGTCTCTCTCGACGGCTTTCTGGACGACACCGGGCCCGAGCGGCTCCTGCTGTCCGGGCCGGAGGACTTCGACCGAGTCGACGATGTGCGGGCGGGCAGCGACGCGATACTCGTCGGCGCGGGCACGCTGCGCACCGACAATCCGCGGCTGCTGGTCTACTCGGAGGAGCGGCGCGCGGCCCGGGTCTCCGCGGGACTGCCGGAATACCCGCTGAAGGTGGTGGTCAGCGCGTCCGCGGATCTCGATCCGGCCGCCCTCTTCTGGCACACGGGCGGCGCGAAGGCGCTCTACACCACGGACAAGGGCGCGGAACGGCTGCACGGGCTGCTGCCGGCGGACGTGGACGTGGTCGCGCTCGGCCCGGACGTGGAGTGGCGGGCCGTGCTCACGCATCTGGGCGACGTCAAGGGCGTACGGCGGCTCATGGTCGAGGGCGGCGGGAGGGTGCACACGCAGCTGTTGCAGCAGGGGCTCGCGGACGAGCTGCAGCTCGTGCTCGCTCCGCTGGTCGTGGGGCAGCCCGACGCGCCGCGGTTGTTCGGGCCGGGGGCGTACCCGCCGGGACGGATGCGGCTGGTGGAGACGCGACCGGTCGGGGATGTCGTGCTGATGCGCTACGTACCCACCGCGCCCGGCACCGGCCGCTCGGCCACCGCCGCGGACCGGCGATGGCTGGAGACGGCGTGTGAGCTGGCGGCGCAGTGCCCGCCGTCCCGGACGGCCTTCAGCGTGGGGGCGGTGATCGTCGCGGCCGACGGCACGGAGCTGGCGCGGGCCCACTCCCGGGAGGGCGGGGACCCGGTGGTGCACGCGGAGGAGGCGGCGCTGGCCAAGCTGGACCCGGCGGATCCGCGACTGGCCACCGCCACGGTGTACAGCAGTCTGGAGCCCTGCGCCCGCCGTGCGTCCCGGCCCGCGCCGTGCGCCCGGCTGATCCTCGACGCCGGGGTACGGCGGGTGGTCACGGCCTGGCGTGAACCGGACACGTTCGTGGCGGCGGCGGACGGGAACGCGCTGCTGACGGCGGAGGGCGCGGATGTGGTGCTGCTGCCCGAGTACGAGGAGCGGGCCAAGGCGCCGAACACCCATCTGCTGTCCCCGCCCGAGAGCCCCTGACGCCTGGGAGCCGCAGACGGCCGGGCAACGCGACGGCCGAAAACGCTGGTCAAGCCCCGTGAACGTAAACCTGTGCGCTGCCTATCGCGCACATGGCGTACACTGGAATCACCGACGCGGGGTGGAGCAGCTCGGTAGCTCGCTGGGCTCATAACCCAGAGGTCGCAGGTTCAAATCCTGTCCCCGCTACTGATGGCCGAGGGCCGGAGTCCGAAAGGAATCCGGCCCTCGGCTTTTTCTCGCGTCCGCCTCCCGTCCGTGCACCCGGGCGTGTACGCCGGTCGGCCCACAGCGGTCGCCCCCCGCCCGTCCTTTGGGAAGCCTGGACGGGTGGTGCAGCAAGGAGGCGCGTGGCGGATCGAGGAGCCGTGCGACAAGGAGGACGGCGGGCCGAGGCCCGGAAGACCGTACGGCGGGGCAGGAGTCCCGTACGACCAGACCATCGGCGGCGGCCCCGCCGTCACCCCTCACCAAGAGTCCGATGGCCGCGGCGGTCCTGACGGCAAGCCCGTCGTGACGAGCCGAGGGCCCGGGGACGCCCGGCCGCCGGGGGCCGGCCCGGTGGAGAGCCGCCGGAGTTCGTATGTGCGGGCGCTGCTGCGGGCCCTGCCCGCGCTGCTCATCCTCCTCGGTGTCTGCTGCGGCCGGCTGACCCCGTCGGTCTTCCCGGCCGTCCCCCTGTTCACCGCCGCCCCGCTCGTCGCCGCGCCCCTGCACTCGCTGCGCGGCACCGTCGTCGCGGGCGCCGCCGCCCTCGCCGCCGTCCTGGCGGTCCATCTGGGACTCGGCGTACAGGGGCCGTCCGGCGCGGTCACCGAGTCGGTCACCACCGCCGCCGCGGCCGTCCCCGCCCTCCTCATCAACGTGCTCGTACGCCGCAACGACGCCCGCCTCGCCTCCGCCCGCCGGATCGCCGAGGCCGCGCAGCGCGCCGTACTGCCCGAGCCCGCCGCCCGGATCGGGGGCCTGCTGATCGCCGCCCGGTACGAGGCGGCGCAGGCCGACGCCTCCATCGGCGGCGACCTGTACGCCGTCCAGGACTCTCCGCACGGCGTACGTCTCGTGGTCGGGGATGTGCGGGGCAAGGGGACGGGCGCCGTGGCCGCCGTCGCCGTCGTCATCGGCGCCTTCCGGGAGGCGGCCGAGCAGGAGGCGTCCCTGGAGGCCGTCGCCCAGCGCCTGGAGCGGGCGCTGTCACGCGAGGGCATCCGCCGGGAGGGCCCCGACGCCCACGAGGGGTTCACCACCGCGGTCCTCGCGGAGATCCCGCACGAGGAAGGCGTCGTTCGCCTCGTCAACCGCGGCCACCCCGCCCCGCTGCTCCTGCTCCCCGACGGCACCGTGCGCGAACTGGAGGCGCGTGAGCCGGCGCTGCCGCTGGGGATGGGCGACCTCGCCCTCTGGCCCGACCGTGCGGAGGAGTGGGACTTCCCGCCCGGTTCGACGCTGCTCTTCTACACGGACGGCGTCTCGGAGGCCCGCAACGCGTGCGGCGAGTTCTACGATCCCGCCGACCGCCTCGCCGGCCGGGTCCTCCCCACTCCGGGCGCCGTGCTGGCCGCCGTCACGGAGGACGTAGCCCGCCACACCGGCGGCCAGGCCACGGACGACATGGCGCTGCTGGCCGTGCGCCGCCGGTCCGAGCCTTCATGAAGACCTTCGGGCCCCAAACACCCTGGGGCGCCAGGCGCTTGTCACGGTGGGTGAGCGGGTGACCCCCCTCCGCATAACAACTGACACACCGTCAGCACAAGCGGGGTGGATGAGGCGCGGTCAACTCGCCCGTTTTTCACCGTTCCTGTCGTGAACGTCCTGGCCAAGAGCGTTAAGGATCTGCCCGAACGGCTTGGAATCCGGTGCCCGGGTCTATTAACGTTCGATAACGCAGCGCGGTCGTCCCAGCCGTCACCCGAGGCGGCTCCGTGCGCGTGTGCCGAATCCCGCAAGGGAACCGGGGAACCACCATCTTGGGGTGAATCGGGCTTATGCCGCCGCGTCAAAACGGTCGGTATACGCGCGTAGGAGACCTTCCCCTCCGAACCCGTCAGCTAACCCGGTAGGCGAAACGGAAGGAAAGGAGTGCGCCCACGTGGCGTCCAACCGGCCTGCCGAGAGCACCTCGTTCGCCCCTGGCGGTACGCAGACGATCGGCTTCGCGTCCCGCACCGACGAGGGCCCCTGGGGGGAGTGGAACCCCACCGAGGATTCCGTCCGTCCCGTCCGCGGTCGGCACCGTGTCACCAGGCAGCGCGGCGGCGGGCTCGCCCGCAGCTCCACCGTTCTGGGCGTCGGTGTGATGGCCGCGGTCGGCGCGGGCGGCATGGCCACCGCGCAGACCGGCAAGCCGCCGGTGTCCATATCCCTGCCCGACCTCTCCTCGGTCACCGACTCGGCCAAGTCGCTCATCGGCGAGGACACCAGCGCTCCCAAGGGCTCCGCCACCGTCCTGAGCACCGCGGGCGTGAGCACCGCCGACGCCGCCGCGGGCACCAAGGACGCGGGCGAGGTGCTGCGCGCCCGGATCATGCAGCAGGCCGAGTCCCAGCAGGACCGGATCGCCGCGGCGGCCGCACAGGCCGCCGAGGACGCCGCCGCGAAGAAGGCCGCAGCCGCGGCGGCCAAGGCTCAGGACGCCGCCCGCGCCAAGGCCGCCGCCGAGAAGAAGGCGGCGGAGGCGGAGGCCAGGCAGAAGGCCGAGGCCGCGCGCCTGGCGGAGCTCGCCAAGCAGTACACGCTGCCCACCTCCTCGTACACCCTGACCTCCCGCTTCGGTGACGCGGGCGCCATGTGGTCCTCCGGCTACCACACCGGCCTCGACTTCGCCGCCCCCACGGGCACGCTCATCAAGGCCATCCACAGCGGCACCATCACCCAGGCCGGCTGGGCGGGCTCGTACGGCTACCGCACGGTCCTGACCCTCGACGACGGCACCGAGCTGTGGTTCTGCCACCAGTCGTCGATCAGCGTCACCGTCGGCCAGAAGGTGGCCACGGGCGATGTCATCGGCCGCGTGGGCGCGACCGGCAACGTCACCGGGCCGCACCTGCACCTGGAGGTCCACCCGAACGGCGGCAGCGCGATCGACCCGATGGCGTGGCTCCAGGGCAAGGGCCTCAACCCCTGACATCGGGGTCCACACCCCCGGCGCCCGCCCCCTCCTCCTGCCCCTTCCCCCTCTGAACCCGCCCCCTCTTCTGAACCCCGGTGGTCCTGACGACATCCCCCCGACGTCAGGGCTGCCGGTCAGGGGTGCGGAAGAGGCACACGGAAGGGCCCACGAGCGGAATAGGTGTTTCCGGCGCGTGTGTTGACGCAAGGCATGACGTCTCCCATCAAGCTCGGCGCCTCGGATCTCGAGGTCTTCCCCCTCTCCCTCGGCGGCAACGTCTTCGGCTGGACCGCCGACGAGACCCGGTCCTTCGCCGTACTCGACGCCTATGCGGCGGCCGGCGGCAACTTCGTCGACACGGCCGACGTCTACTCGGCGTGGGCCCCCGGCAATCAGGGCGGCGAGTCCGAGACCGTCATCGGCAAGTGGCTGGCGGCCCGCTCCAACCGCTCCGATGTGATCATCGCGACCAAGGTCGGCCAGCACCCCGAGTACCGGGGGCTGAGCGCCGCCAACATCAAGGCGGCGGCCGACGCGTCCCTGCGCCGCCTGGGCACCGATTACATCGACCTCTACTACACGCACTTCGACCGGCCGGAGGTGCCGGTCGAGGAGATAATCGGCGCGCTCGACGAACTGGTGAAGGCGGGCAAGGTGCGCGCCATCGGTGCCTCCAACATCTCCGCCGAGCGCCTCCAGGCGTCGCTCGACTTCTCCGACCGCGAGAACCTGGCCCGGTACGTGGCGCTCCAGCCGCACTACAACCTGGTCTCCCGCGACGCCTACGAGGGCCCGTTGCAGGACGTGGCCGCACGGGCGGGCCTGGCGGCCGTTCCCTACTACGCGCTCGCGGCCGGCTTCCTCACCGGCAAATACCGGCCGGGCACCACGGTGGACTCGGCGCGGGCGCAGGGCGCGGGCAAGCATCTGGACACGGAGCGCGGCCGACGCGTGCTCGGGGCCCTCGACGAGGTCGCGCGGGCGCGGGGCGCGGAGATCGCGACGGTGGCGCTGGCGTGGCTCGCGGCCCGGCCGACGGTCGTGGCCCCCATCGCCTCCGCCCGCACGGTGGAACAGCTGCCCGCGCTGCTGGCGGTGGCGGACCTGACCCTGACGGAGGAGGACCTGGCCAAGCTGACGGAGGCGTCGGCGTAGCGCGGTACCGACCGTCCGCGACGGCGGAGCCGGCGGCGCCGCACCGCCCGCGACCCTACGAGCGGTAGGGGTTGTACGCGGGATACGGCGACGTCGGCCCGTACGGCGCCGGGGACCACGGACCGTGTCCGTACCCGTGCCCATGGTATCCGTGGCCGGGCCAGACCGGCGGGTGCACCGGCGCCGTCGTCCGCGCGGCGTGCGCCAGCGCCGGTCGTGCCACCGCCCGCCGCGCCCACAACGCGGAGAGCAGCTCTCTCTCCCGTACGACGAAGCCGGCCCCCGCCCGGCCGCGGTGCCCCCGGTGCCGCAGGAACGCCAGGGACGTCGCGTACGCCTCGTACTCCGCCACCGAGCGCGCCGCCGCCTTCCCGAAGTGCTGCCGCGCATACTGCCGGGCCACCCGCCGCGCCCGCATGGAGCCGAGGACGAACGGCTCCGCCGGCCCCAGCCACCCGGTGGCCGCGTACGCCGGCAGCTCCTCCCGTACCGTCCTCAGCTCCCGCTGCCGCGTCCAGATCACCAGCCAGGTCAGCAACGCGAACGCGGGCGCCATGAAGGACGCGTACACCGCGAAGAACCCGTACTCGCCGAACGACGACGACCCGTTCCACATGGAGTGCATGCCCATGGCGAGCAGCAGACCGCCGAGGGGCATCAGAACGCGCGGTGCGGGCCGGCGCTCCGCGTACAGCGCCGCGATACCGAAGCCGATGCCGGTGAGCACGGTGAACAGCGGATGCGCGAAGGGCGACATCACCACCCGGACGAAGAAGGTCGCGGCCGTCACGGAGGCGAGCCCCCGCCCACCGCTGACCTGGTCCGTGCCGAAGGCCGTGCCCAGATAGAGGACGTTCTCGGTGAAGGCGAAGCCGGTGGCGGTGACCCCCGCTATCACCACCCCGTCCACGATCCCGGTGAAGTCCCGTCTGCGGAAGAGGAATACCAGCAGCAGGGCGGCCGCCTTCGCGGACTCCTCGACGACCGGTGCTATGAGCGTCGCGCCGAGTGTGTCGGCGCTGTTCGGGTCGGCGGTCGCGGTCGCTATCCAGCGGGTCGCGAAGCTGTTCGCGACGATCGCGATGAGCGCGGCCGCGCACGCCCCCCATGCGAAGGCGAAGACCATGTTCCGCCAGGGGCCGGGTTCCACCCGGTCCAGCCAGCGGAACGCGGCGACCAGCAGCGGCACGGGCAGCACCGCGAGTCCCAGTCCGACCAGGAATCCCTCGGTGCCGGTCTGCTGCCGCACGAGGGCGAGGATGACGAGGCCGGAGAGCGCGAGGAGCGTGATCGGCGCGCCGTAGCGCACCCACCGACGCTGCCACCAGTGCGGGTGCCGCCGGCCCGCGTTGCCGTCGGAATGCGTCGGATACGAGGGACAGGTGGCCACGGCATCGACCCTAACGAGACAGGGGCGTCGCCCGCGACGGTACCCGGCGGGTCCGCGGGGCGCTCAGTCGCCGGCGGAGGACCGGTCCCGGTGCGGTACGCGCCGGAACAGCAGGTCGTTCACCACATGACCCTTGTCCAGCCCCTGGCCCTCGAAACGGGTCAGGGGGCGGAATTCGGGCCGTGGCGCGTAGCCGCCGTCGGGCCGGGTGTTCTCGAAGTCGGGGTGCGCGGTGAGCACTTCGAGCATCTGCTCGGCGTACGGCTCCCAGTCCGTCGCGCAGTGCACCAGTGCGCCCGGCTTGAGGCGTGCGGCGGCGAGTGTGAGGAACTCGGGCTGGATCAGGCGCCGCTTGTGGTGGCGCTTCTTCGGCCACGGGTCGGGGAAGTAGACGCGCAGCCCGTCGAGCGCGTCCGGCGGGAGCATCTCGCGGAGCAGAATGATCGCGTCGCCGTTCGCGACCCGGATGTTGGCCAGTCCGTTCCGCTCGGCGAGACCCAGCAGATTGCCCTGCCCGGGGGTGTGCACGTCGACGGCGAGGATGTTGGTGTCCGGGTCGTCGGCGGCCATCCGCGCGGTGGCCTCGCCCATGCCGAAGCCGATCTCGAGCACCACGGGGTGCGTGTTCCCGAACAGCTCGGCGAGATCGACGGTCCGCTGCCCGTCGATGTCCACTCCCCACAGGGGCCACAGCCGCTGCAGGGCGTCCGCCTGCCCGGCGGTCACACGGCTGCGCCGCGGCTGGAAACTACGGATCCGCCGCTCGAAGTGGGACCCGGCGGGATCGGCCTTCGGCCCGCCGGGGAAGCGGGGCTCTCCCTTGGCCCGGCTGTGGCGCGGGGAGGCACCGGGGATACGCGGAGGCCGGCCGGCGGGTGCGGCCGCGGCGTCTTCGGGGGCGAAATCGAGAGAGTCAGACACAGTGGCATCAATTTTACGGGGAGCGCGACGGCAACCGGCCCGACCGGCCCGTCCTGCGGCAGCGCGACGGCAGCGCGACGGCAGCGGGACGGCAGGGCGGCGGCGGGCCGGGAGCCGGGTCCGCGGGCGGCGGCTCACGCCCGGTCCAGTACCGCCAGCGCCCTGCGTGCGACCTCCCGCCCGATCGGCAGTGAGGCGGTGGCCGCGGGCGACGGCGCGTTCAGTACGTGCACCGCCCGTGCCCCCTCCCGGATCAGGAAGTCGTCCACCAGCGTCCCGTCCCGCAGCACGGCCTGGGCCCGCACTCCGGCCGGGGCCCGCACGAGGTCGTCCGCGCGGACCTCCGGCAGCAGCCTGCGCACCGCCTGGGTGAACGCCTCCTTCGACACCGACCGCCGCAGCTCGCCCGCTCCGTACCGCCAGTGCCGCCGGGCTATCCGCCAGGATCCCGGCCATGCCACCGTCGCGCCGAGCTCCCGGGGCCGTACGACCCCCCAGCCGTACCCCTCGCGGGCCAGCGCGGGGACCGCGTTCGGCCCGATGTGGACCTCTCCGTCGATGCCTCGCGTCAGATGCACCCCGAGGAACGGAAACGCCGGATCCGGCACCGGATACACCAGCCCCCGCACCAGCTCGGGCCGCGCCAGCGCGTAGTACTCACCCCGGAACGGCACGATCCGCATCCCGGGCTCGTCCCCGGTCAGCCGGGCCACCTCGTCACAGTGCAGTCCGGCGCAGTTGACCAGCACACGCGCGCGGAGGACCGTCCCGTCGGCCGTGCGCACGGCGACGCCCAGTGCCGGGCGCCGGTCGATCCGCACGACCTCCGCCCCGTACCGGATCTCCGCCCCGGAGGCGTCGCCCAGCTGCTCGGCGACCGCCACGAAGTCGCAGATCCCGGTCGTGCCCACGTGGATGGCGGCGAGTCCGCGCACCTCCGGCTCGTACTCCGTGATCTGGGCCGGGCCCAGTTCCCTGACCGGTATGCCGTTCTCCCGGCCGCGTTGGACGAGTGCGTGCAGGCGGGGCAGCTCCTCGCGCTCCGTGGCGACGATCAGCTTGCCCGTGACGGAGTGCGCGATGCCGTACTCGGCGCAGAACTTGACCATCTCGGCGGCGCCCTTCACCGCGTAGCGCGCCTTCAGGGAGCCGGGGCGGTAGTAGATCCCGCTGTGGATGACCCCGCTGTTGCGCCCCGTCTGATGACGGGCCGGTCCGGCCTCCTTCTCCAGGACCGTCACCCGGGTGCCCGGGGCGGCACGCGTGATCGCATACGCCGTCGACAGGCCGACGATGCCGCCGCCGATCACCAGCACATCGCAGTCGTACGCGATCTTCCGCACCTGCTCCACCTCCCGGTTTCGATAGTGCACTGCGCCACTGACAATGCCCTCAAACCCCGGAGGAACCCAAGATCGCGCAGGTCACACGGCCGCGTCAGGTCCCTGGAAAGGCGCCTCGGCCCCGGAGGGCGCGCCGGGCCCCCGGGCCCCCGGAAAGGGACCCGGACCTCCCGGCGCGCGCCTACGCCGGTGCCATCAGCAGCGGCCGTGCCCGCTCCCGCAGCTCCGCCACGCGCGGCTCGTCCCCGTACGGCTCCAGCCGGTGCAGCAGGTCCCGCACGTACTCGGTGGTGCGCGCCGACGATATGCGGCCGGCCACCTCCACCGCCCGCACGCCCTGCTCGCAGGCCGCGTCCAGGTTGCCCGACTCCAGTTCGGCGACCGCCGACACGACCAGCCGCAGCCCGTGCGAGCGCACGAACTCCTCCGTGGGCCGGGACAGCGCCTGCTCGGTGAAGCGGCGGACCTGGCGCGGGGCCTTGAGGTCGCGGTAGCACTCGGCGGCGTCGGCCGCGAAGCGGTCGTAGGAGTAGAAGCCGAGCCAGGAGGGGTCGTTGTCGCCGTCGCGGGCCCGTTCCAGCCAGCCCTCGGCGGCCTTCAGGGCCGCGCCCGCCGCCTGGGCGTCACCCGCGCGCGCATGCGCCCGTGCCTCGACCAGACGGAAGAAGCTCATGGTGCGGGCCGTGGCCAGGCCGCGGTTGCGTTCCAGGGCGGCCTGGGCGAGGTCGACGCCCTCGTCGCCGAAGCCGCGGTAGGTCGCCTGGAGCGACATGGAGGCCAGGACGTATCCCCCGAGGGGCACGTCGGCGGCCGCGCGGGCGAGGCGCAGTGCCTGGATGTAGTAGCGCTGGGCGGCCTCCTGCTGTCCCGTGTCGAAGGCCATCCAGCCGGCCAGCCGCGTCAGTTCGGCGCTCGCCCCGAACAGGGCGCGGCCCACTTCGTCGGAGTAGGAGCCGAGCAGCAGCGGCGCCGCCTCCACTCGTAAGCACTCGGGCACCATCGACGAACGCCAGTCGCCGCCCCCGTACTTGGAGTCCCAGCGCCTGGCGTCCTCTGCGGCCTCGCGGAGTTTCCGTACGTCGCTGTGGCCGACCTTCAGCGGTGCTCCCGATCCGTCGCCGGAGCCCGGGTCGCGCGCCACCGAGCTGTCGGCCGGGGTTATCAGCCAGCGGGAGGCAGGGGTCGCGTAAGCGCTGACTGCGAACGATCCGGCCAGCGACTGCCAGATGCCGCCGCCGGTCCGGCGCCCGGCGAGATCGAGGCGGTACAGCTCCGTCGCCGACTTCACCGCCTGTCCTACGTCCCGGGGGAAGGCGAGGCCCACTTCCGGTGCGGGATCCGCGTCCGCCAGACCGATCTCGTGGAGCGGTACCGGGCGGCCGAGCTTCTGGCCGATGGCCGCGGCGATGAGGTGGGGCGCGGCGCCCTGCGGCACCATGCCCTTCGACACCCAGCGCGCCACCGAGGTCTTGTCGTAGCGAAGCGTCAACCCGCGCTGGGCGCCAAGGTCGTTGACGCGCCGGGCGAGTCCTGCATTGCTGATTCCCGCGAGGGCGAGAACGGCGCCGAGCTTTTCGTTCGGCCCGCGTTGCTCCCTGGACATGCGCCACCCCTCGAACAGACGGCTGCCGCAGCGATGGCATAACCGCGCGGCATTCGTAAACCCAGCGTAGTTCGCCGCATCCCATGCGTTAAGGGGCTTAAATCCGGATGGCGGGATTGTGGTCCGTACCTCAGTACGGAGTGTTGCGGCGTGCTCCTGGCGTGTGGCCGTGCGCCCGCCCGTGCGCTCTTCTCCGGCCACCGGGGGAACGGTTCCATGGGCCGTGCGTGGGTCGGCCCGCTGTACTGGATCCAGTGGGCTGGGGGACACCGCCGCCTCCATCCCCGCGGGCGGCGGACCGGTCCGGGAGGCGAACTCCGCCTCCCGGACTGTGCGTTGCGCAGGGCCTGTACGGAGCGTGCGCACGCCTGCCCGCCCTCCACCGCTTTGGCTGAAAACCGACGGTGGTTTTCGGGGGTGATCAAGCCTCCGACCATGACTCTTGAGGGCGCGAACAGCGTTTTCGGGGAGCGTATCGGGGGCGCATTCGCGTCGATGTCTTTCTCCGTCCCCCCTGCGAGGAAAGGGAGTTCACCGGCTTGTGGCCGGCGGTCCAAGGGCGTGTTGTGGGGCGTGCAAGGCGTGGCGCACGCCCTCCGGCGCGCGTTCTTCGTGGCAGCATGGGAGCCGTTCGTACGGTGCACTGGTTGTCCACAGCCTGTGGAGGCGTCGATGCGGTGGTTGGTGGGATGGAGCAGCACCGCCGCTGGAGCCGCCGGGCCGGGATCGGCCGGAGCCACCGGATACGACGGCGAGACCGTGCACCCGGTCGGCGCCCAGCTTCTGTGGGGCGACCCCGATCCCCTGTGGGCCGTCGGCGACTGGCGCCCCGACGAAGTGCGCGTCGTGAAGGCGGACGCGCAGACCCGGATCGCGGTCCTCGGCACCTGCGGGGCCTCCGACGAGGAACTGCGCGTCGGCCTGTTCGCCGCCCGGGGAGGGGCACTTCGCCATCTGACCGCCTGGTCCGGCAGCTACACCGCCGTCGTCCAGGTCGGGCGCAGGATCACGGTGTGCGGTGATCTCGCCGGCGCGCGCCCCGTCTTCCACACCCCCTGGGCCGGCGGCACCGCCTACGCGACCGCCGCGCTCCCGCTCGCCGACCTCATCGAGGCCAACCTGGACTTCGGGCACCTGGCGGCCCTCCTCGCCGCCCCCGACGTACCGGCCGCGCTCCACGACTCGACCCCGTACGACGGCGTACGGCGCATTCCGCCGGGTCATGCGCTCATCCTGCGCGCGGGGGCCCGGGAGATCGCCGGCTATGAACCGGTCGCCTCCCTGGCGGTCGCCGCGCCCCCGGCGGACCCGGCCGACGCCGTGGACGCGGTGCGCGACGCCCTCGTCGACGCCGTACGCGCTCGGCTGGCGGCACCCCGGCATGTGCCGGGCGTCGAGATCGACCCCGGACCCGTCCCCGGAATGGGACCGGCGGAACGCCGCGCGGCGCGCGGCATGCCCGTTCCCGGCATCGGCGCCGACCTCTCCGGCGGACCGGCATCCGGCACGCTTGCCCTTCTCGCGGCCGGACTTCCGGGGATGCCCGGCACGATCCTCGGACACGGCACCGGGGCCGGTGAACGCCTGCTGGCCGTCACCTTCAACGACCTCGCCGTGCGGGGCCGCGAGGCCGAGCTGGAACGGGCCGGCACCCTCGCCGCCAATCCCCGTCTGCACCATGTGGTGGTGACCGGAGGGGAGGAAGCGCTCCCCTACGCAGAGCTGGAGGGCCCGCTGACCGACGAGCCGGGCCCCTCCCTGGTGACGGCGGCCAGGCACCGCGCGCGACTGGCCTCGGGCAGCGCGGACCACTTCACGGGCTACGGCGCGCGCCAGGTCCTCGACGCGCATCCGGCCCGTCTCGCGGACCTGCTGATGGACCGCAGGCGACGCCATCTCGTGCGTCCGGTCGCCGCGCTGGCGAAGGCGGACGGCTCGGTGATGGTCCCCGCGCGCGTGTACGCCGCGGCGCGGAAGCTGGCCCGCACGTCCTACCGGGCCGGTGTCGCCTCGCTCGCCGACCGTCTGATGCAGCGGCGCTTCGAGGAGCCCGGCGGTGCGGTGGGTGCCTCGCTCGCCGGCCTCACCTGGGCCAGACCGGGGCCGGCGGCACGCTGGCTCACGGGTGAGGCCCTCGCGGAGGTATCGGCTCGCCTGCAAGGAGCCGTGGCCCAGGCGGGCGTCGGTCCCGGGCAGCGCCCCGGCGACCACCGCGCGCGTGCCGCGCTGAGAAGACACGCGGCGGACATACGGGTGCTGGAACAGGCCGCCGAGATCCGCTCCCAGCGGCTGCACTCGCCGTTCCTGGACAATCAGGTCGTCCGCGCCTGCCGTGCGCTGCCGGAGGCGCTGCGGGTGCAGCCGGGGGCGCGGGCGGCGATCCTGCGCACGGTCCTGGAGGGCGCGGGTGTCGGTGGACTGCCGCCCGGCTGGGGCGCCCCCTCGCATGCGTCGTCGGCGGCAGCGGCCCGTGCCGGTCTCCGGGTGGCCGTGCACTCCCTGATGGCCCTGTTCGACACGCCCCTGCTGGCGGAGGCGGGTCTGGTGGAGGCCCGGGTCGTCCGCAAGGCGGTGCGCGCCGCGGTGGACGGCGAGCCCCTCCCGCTGGACGGTCTCGCGGACCTGGTCTCCCTGGAACTGTGGCTGCGCCGCCTGCTCGCCCGCCGGGGCACGTGCTGGTCGGGCACCCCCGCCCGGGCGCGGGCGGTACCGGCGGGCATATCGGCACGTGGGCGGGCGCTCGGGGCTGGGGCGTAATCGCCGTACCCCGACGGCAGACCCCACCCGTACGCACGCGTCCCCGACCCCCGTACGCGGGCGACGCAGTGCCCGCGTACGGGAGGTCCGCCGGGTGGTGGGCCCCCGCGCCGGGGGCCCGGACGACTCACGCCGGGCGGGAGCGCAGGCCCTCCAGGAGGATGTCGAGCAGCCGGGCCGAGGCCGCCGCCTGCTGTGCCGCGTCGGGCAGCGAGGGCGCCGCCGTGGCGATCACCAGCAGCACGTCCGAGACGGTGACGTCCGGCCGCAGCTCACCCGCCGCACGCGCCCGCTCCACGAGCTGTCCCACGACCTCCAGCAGCGTCGTCGTGCCCACGTCGTCCGGTTCCGGCGCGGGCCGCTGGGCCACGAGCCGCAGCTCGGTGGCCGAAGGGGTCCACTGCTGCGGCAGCCGCGCCCCGTCCACGGGCGCCGCGCCGGGCCCCTCGGTCTCTTCCTCGACGACCCCGACCCGAAGCACCTGCGGCGGCAGCAGCCGCCCCGCGCCCGACGCCACCGACGTCCGCAGGAAGCGCGACAGCGCTGACCACGGTTCGTCCTCCTGGCCGAGTGCCGCCCTGGCCTGGTCGGTCAGCCGGGAGGTCTCCTCCTCGGCTATCCGCCGCACCAGGACGTCCTTGCTCGGGAAGCGCCGGTAGACCGTACCGACGCCGACCCGCGCGCGCCGTGCCACGTCCTCCATCGGCGCGCCGTAGCCCAGTTCGCCGAAGACCTCGCGTGCTGCGCGCAGTACATGTTCCAGGTTGCGCTGTGCGTCCACCCGCAGCGGCGCCGTACGCGCAGCGTCCTCGCGTCCGTTGCCCGCCGCAGTGCCCACCGTGCCCGCCGCTGCGACAGCGGACGCGGATGACCAATGAGAGTCCTGAATGTGCATAAGTGTTCCCCCGGTAATGACGTCTCCCCCCGGAGACTCTCCCCGCCATCGGAAGCCGGAGCGTACGGAATGAGCGTCGTACGTGACCGGGCCCGCCCGTCGCGAGCCCGTCGAGCTCATCCCCCTTACACCCCGTCGACACACGAACATAGTTGAGAGGGGGTCAATTCAGAAGGGGCAGGTTCCGCACGGAGCGCCCCCCGATCGGAGTACGGGTCGGCTATGTCCAGATTGCGCCCCCGAGTTTCACCGGGCCCACACCCACTGACCTGCGATTTTTCCGCGCACTCCGGTAATCCGGCCAACCCTGCCGGGTACCGCCGTCCGGTCACACAATGTGCCAGACCTGTGGACAAACTCGCGCGCCCGGTGCGTCATGGGATGGTGACGGCTGCATTCCATCGGGCGACGCCCGCCGAACCCCCGAAGCGTGTGCGCATCCTCATCGTCGGCGGCGGCTACGTCGGCCTGTACACGGCCCTGCGGCTGCAACGGAAGCTGAAGGCGGAACTCGCCCGGGGCGAGGCGGAGATCGTGGTGGTCTCACCCGATCCCTACATGACCTATCAGCCGTTCCTGCCCGAGGCGGCCGCCGGAGCCATCTCGCCGCGCCATGTGGTCGTACCGCTGCGCCGGGTCCTGGACGGCTGCCGCGTGGTCATCGGCGAGGTCACCTCCGTCGACCACGCCAAGCACACCGCCACGGTCGCCACCCTCGCCACCGAGGAGAGCGGGCGGACCGAACAGTTCCCGTACGACGAACTCGTCCTCGCCCCGGGCTCGATCTCGCGCACCCTCCCCATCCCCGGCCTCGCCGATCACGGCATCGGCTTCAAGACCCTGGAAGAGGCCATCGGCCTGCGCAACCACGTCATCGAACAGATGGACATCGCCTCCTCCACCCGTGACCCGGCGATCCGTGACGCGGCCCTCACGTTCGTCTTCGTCGGAGGCGGATTCGCCGGAGTGGAGGCGCTCGGCGAGCTGGAGGACATGGCGCGCTACGCCGCGCGCTACTACCACAACGTGAGGCCCGAGGACATGAAGTGGATCCTCGTGGAGGCAACCGGCCGCATCCTCCCGGAGGTCGGGGAGGAGATGGGCCGGTACACGGTCACCGAGCTGCGCCGCCGCAACATCGACGTACGCCTCGAAACCCGCCTGGAGTCGTGCGTCGACCGGGTGGCCGTCCTGTCCGACGGCGCACGCTTCCCGACCCGTACGGTCGTGTGGACCGCCGGCGTGAAGCCCCACCCGGTGCTCGCGGCCACGGACCTGCCGCTGAACGGCCGCGGGCGTCTGAAGTGCACCCCCGAGCTGAGCGTGGAGGGCGTCACGCACGCGTGGGCCGCGGGGGACGCGGCCGCCGTCCCGGACGTCACCGCGGAGGAGCCGGGCGCGACGACCGCCCCCAACGCCCAGCACGCGGTGCGCCAGGCCAGGGTCCTCGGCGACAACATCGTGCGCTCACTGCGCGACCAGCCCCTGGAGACGTACGCCCACAAGTACGTCGGCTCGGTCGCCTCCCTGGGGCTGCACAAGGGCGTCGCGCACGTCTACGGGCGCAAGCTGAAGGGCTACCCCGCCTGGTTCATGCACCGCACGTACCACCTGAGCAGGGTGCCCACCTTCAACCGCAAGGCGCGGGTGCTGGCCGAGTGGACCCTGGCGGGACTCTTCAAGAGGGAGATCGTCTCGCTCGGCTCACTCGAACATCCCCGTGCGGAGTTCGAACTCGCGGCCGGTGGAAAGCCTTCAAGGGACCCGAAGGGGTCGTCCTGACCGGATACAGGAACTCCCCCGGAATGGCCGACGTCTGACGGATGTCGGCCCGGTCCGACAGACTGGTCCCCGACCATGGGCGGGCCGATCCCCGCCCTGACGAACACATCAGGCTTTCCCCACTGTGCCGCTACCCCGGGGGCAGGCCCCCGGACTCCCGACCGGATCCGGAGCCGGCCGGCCACGACAACGACGAGGCAAGGAATCGGTGAACTTCACGCGCTGGAGCGCCCGGCTCCCCGGAACGCAGCGCCGCGCCGCAGCGCGGACCGAGCACGCGGTCACCCCGGACCGGCGGGGGGAAGGCTCCGTGCCCGCGGCCCGCGCCGAGCGGCTCACCGAAGACCCGCCGGGCGTGCCCGCCGTCGACGAACTGCCGGTCCGCGAGGTCCTCGATCGCATCCCGGCCCTCGTCGCCCTGGTGCACGGCCCGGACCATCGCGTCGCGTACGTCAACGACGCCTACGCCGCGGCCTTCGGTCCCCGGCCACTGGGCGAACCCGCGTGCGAGGCGCTCCCCGAGCTGGCGGAACTCGGGCTCCTTCCGCTTCTTGACCAGGTGCTGCGCAGCTCCAGGCCGCGCACGGTCAAGTCCCGCAGAGCGCCCGGCGGCCGCTCCTACACGTTCACATGTACACCGGTCGACGTACCCGGCGGCACCTCCCGGGGCGTGCTGGTGTTCGCCGCGGACGTCACCGACCACGCCGAGGCAGCCGAGCGGCTGCGCGCCAGTGAACGCGAGCAGCGCCGCACGGCGGTGACCCTTCAGCGCTCCCTGCTGCCCCAGGAGCTGGAGCAGCCCGACGATCTGCGCATCGCCGCCACCTACCAGCCCGGTGGCACGGAGGCCGCGGTCGGCGGCGACTGGTACGACGTCATCACCCTGGGCGGCGGCCGCACGGCCCTCGTCATCGGCGATGTGATGGGCAGAGGCGTCAGGGCCGCCGCGGTGATGGGTCAGCTCCGCACGGCCGTCCGCGCCTACGCCCGACTCGACCTGCCTCCGCATGAAGTCCTCCAGCTCCTCGACGGCCTCGCCACGGAGATCGACGCCAACCAGATCGCGACCTGTGTCTACGCCGTCCACGACCCCAACGAGGGCCGCCTGGTGTATGCCTCGGCCGGCCACCTTCCGATCCTGGTCCGCGACGAGAACGGCAGTGTTCTGCGCGCCGACGAACCCACCGGCCCGCCGCTCGGCACCGGTGGCTGGATGCATGCGTCGGGCTCGGTTCCGCTGGGACCCGGTTCCACCGCCGTCCTGTACACGGACGGTCTCGTCGAGCGCCGGGACGCCGACCTGGACGAGGGCATCGCGGCCCTGGAGAGCGCCCTCGCGGGCGCGACGGGCACGCCGCAGGTGGTCTGCGACCGCCTGGTGCGCTCGGCAGGCGTCACCGCGGGTCACGACGACGACGTCGCCGTTCTCGTCCTCCAGCACCCCGCGCGTACGGGCCCGGACGGCGACCTCTTCCGCAACGCCGCCCTGGAGCTGCTCGGCGGAGTGGAGGCGGCGCCACGCGCGCGTGCCTTCGCCTCCGGGGTCCTGACGAGCTGGCGGTTCCCGGCGGATCTGCACGACCTGGGGGTGCTGGCGGCGAGCGAACTGGTGGCGAACTCGCTGCAGCACGGCATGCCGCCGATGAGGCTGCGCCTCAGACGCACGGACCGTCGGCTGATCATCGAGGTGACCGACGGAGACGACCATCTGCCCCGTCGCCGCCGGGCGGAACCGGCGGACGAGGCGGGGCGGGGCATCGCGATCGTGGCGACGATCGCGTCGAACTGGGGCTCGCGCCGTACGCCCGGGGGCGGCAAGGCGGTGTGGTGCGAGTTCGCCCTGCCACGGGGAGCGGGCTGAGCGGCGGGGTCCGGCTCAGGCGCGCGCCGACGCGGGTTCCGCCGCCGGGCCTCCCTGCGCCACCACCAGGGTCCGCCCGGACCACGGCTGGTTCTGCGCGGGGGTGAGCCGGCGCCCGAGCCGGACGGCCAGAACCGTGATGCCCAGGGAGAACAGCAGGAAGGTGACGACGTACGGCGCGGGCAGCGACGCGGCCAGCGGACCGCCCACCACCGGGCCGACCGCGAGGGCCAGCTGCTTCACCAGAGCGAAGGCCGAGTTGTACTGACCGGCCATCCCCGTGGGCGCGAGGTCCGCCACGAGCGGGGCGAGCGTCGGCGACAGCATCGCCTCACCGAGACCGAACAGCGCATACGTCGAGACGAACGCGGCGGTCGCCATGGCCTGGCTGCCGTGCCCGAGCCCGGCCCACCCGGCCAGGGCCCACGCGACGGCCCAGATGAACCCCACCGCCGCGATGACCCGGGACCGCTTGCGCCGCTCCACGAACTTCAGCACCGCGAACTGCGCGACCACGATCACGGCCGTGTTGGCGGCCAGCGCCGTACCCAGAGCGGACGTGGAGATGCCGGCAGCCTCGACGCCGTACGCGCTCAGACCCGACTCGAACTGGCCGTAGCAGGCGAAGAACAGCACGAAGCCCAGCACGCAGAGCTGCACCATGGCCCGGTTGCCCAGCAGCCGCTTCCAGCTCGCCCGGCCGCTGTGCGGGGCTCCGTCCTCGATCCTCGGCGCGTGCGGGATCCGGACCGTCGACATGAGGACGGCAAGCAGCAGGAAGATCGCGGCCTCTACAGCGAACAGCAGGGTGAAGGAGGCGGCGCGGGAGGTGTCGACGAGGTCGCCTCCGATCAGACCGCCGACGCCCAGGCCCAGGTTCTGGAGGAAGAACTGGAGGGCGAAGGCGCGCGACCGGGTCTCCGACGTCGAGCAGTCCACGATCATGGTGGCCAGCGCCGGCTGCATCACGGCCTGCCCGGCACCGAGCACCGCGGCCGACAGCAGCACGCTCACCGCGGACCCGGAGAGTCCGAGGGCAAGCGATCCGAGGGCGGCGGTGACGAGGGCGGAGAGCAGGACCGGAAGGGGGCCGCGCCGGACGATGGCCCGTCCGGCGAACGGCAGCACCACGAGCGCGGCCACGGCGAAGACGGCGAGTACGACACCCGCCGTCGCGGCACCGAGATCCCGCACCTGCGCCACATAGACGTACAGATACGGCACGGTGAAGCCGAGGCCGAATGTGCTGAGTGCGTTGCCCACGTGGATCCGGCGCATCGCTGCGCCCATCGCCCTGGTCACGGTCACCTTCTTCCTTGAGAGGAGGACACCTCGAGGAGCGACCCGGAGGTCTTACCCTTGAAGCGGTTAGCCCTGAACACTTAGAGGCTAAAGTTCGAAGCTAAACAGTACACGCCGAAGGACTTCAACGCCAAGCGGGGGCGTGCGATACTGCGGCCATGGGCGACAACCCCGGCGTCAGTGAGCCGACCCTCGACGAACAGATCGCCGCATACCAGCGCGAGTTCCAGGACCTGGACCCCCAGGTCGAGAAGATCGTCTCGGCGCTGTCCCGCCTCAACCGCCGGATGAACGTGGCCTACGGCCGCCAGACCGCCGGGCTGGGCATCAGCAACGCCGAGTGGGAGGTCCTCAAGGCACTCGTCCTCTCCGGCGCCCCCTATCGGATGGGCCCGAGCGATCTGGCCAAGCGGCTCGGCCTGACGCCGGCCGCGATGACCCACCGCATCGACCGCATGGTGAGCGAGGGTCTGGTCACCCGGGAGCGCGACGAGGCCAACCGGGTCCGTGTGATCGTCGAGCTGACCGCTGAGGGCCGCGAGAAGTGGCTGGAGGCGATGCGCCTGGCCTCCGGGTTCGAGGAGGACCTCCTCCAGGACCTCTCCTCCGAGGAGCGCAACGCCCTCGGCGACGCGCTGACCCGTCTGCTGCGCCGTGTCGAACACGCCCAGCCCGATGCTGGGGGACGTCTGAGCGACCTGGACTGACGCTCAGGGAGGTTTGCCGGCGTCTCCTCCTGGGGAGGCTTGACAGTCCACACCTCGATCCGTAAAGTTCTTCGGGTTGCCACGGAGCCGTAACGGTTCTGCGGCAGCACCTCCGCCGCAGCAGCGGCAGCAACCCACTCAGCAAGATCACCCAACGGGGTCGAATTCGGCGCGCCCGAATTCAATTCGATTTGGGTACGGCGACTCCGATCCACCGCGATTGGGAATCGCCGGAGAGATCCGCTAGGGTTGGAGGCGTCGGAACGGCCCAAGGGCCGGGAGGACGACCCCGGTTGACTGGGGATCAGGAGCCGAACGGGCCGGAAAGGCCCCAGGGAATCTGATAAAGTCGACACCGCCGGAAGGCCGAAAGGCCGGAAAGCGCCGAGGAAATCGGGCCGAGAAAAGGTCTGATAGAGTCGGAAACACCGAAGGGAAGCGCCCGGAGGAAAGCCTGAGAGAGTCTCTCGGGTGAGTACGAAGGAAG
>NZ_JAKEEB010000040.1 GCF_021462825.1 Streptomyces glomeratus
TTCTGGTCCCGCTCCTACTTCGCCGGCTCGTGCGGCGGCGCACCGCTCAGCATCGTCCGCCAGTACATCGAAGGCCAGAAGCGGCCCACCTGACCCTCACCGAGGAGGCGCAGCGAACTCCGGCGCTGCGCGCCTCCGACCCGAGGACGCGTTTTCCCTCCCCGGCTGAAGCCGGGGATACCCACCCAAGATCAGGGATGGGGCTCTTGCTCATGCCGTCTCGTGGTGGACGGGGTCCAGGGCGGTGAGTTCTTCCTCCGACAGGCGCAGGGCGCCGACGGCGACGTTCTGGGCGAGGTGGCCGGGGTCGCCGGTGCCGGGGATGGCCAGGACGTGGGGGCCCTGGTGCAGTGTCCACGCGAGCCGGATCTGGGCGGGGCTCACGCCGTGGGCGCGGGCGATGGTGTGCACCTCCCGGCTGTGGTCGGTGGTCGCGCCGGCGGTGCGTCTGGTGCCGGCGATCGAGTAGAACGGCACGAACGCGATGCATTGTTCACCGCAGAGGTCCAGAAGCTCCTTCTGCTCGGGGGATGCGCCGATGCCGTACATGTTCTGGACGCAGACCACGGGTGCGATGGCCTGGGCCTCGGCGAGGTGGTGGGGGTGGACGTTGGACAGGCCCAGGTGACGGATGAGTCCGGCCTCACGCAGTTCGGCGAGTGCGCCGAAGCGTTCGGCGATGGAATCGGTGCCGACGATGCGCAGGTTCACCACGTCGAGGTGGTCGCGCCCGAGCTGGCGCAGGTTCTCCTCGACCTGGCCGCGCAGCTGCTCGGGGGTGGCGTGCGCCAGCCACTGGCCCGCAGGGTCGCGGCCCGGTCCGACCTTGGTGGTGATGACAAGGTCGGCCGGGTAGGGGGCCAGCGCCTGGTTGATCAGCTCGTTGGCCGATCGCAGCGGCGAGAAGTAGAAGGCGGCGGTGTCGATGTGGTTCACGCCGAGCTCGACTGCGCGGCGCAGCACACTGATCGCCTGGTCGCGGTCGCGTGGGACGGCATCGGGTGCGAACGCCTCGCCGTGCTGGGTGAGGCGCATCGCGCCGAAACCGATCCGGTTAACCGTGCGGTCGCCGAGCTTCCAGGTGCCCGATGCCGCCGCGGTGATCGTCTGTGAGGTCATAGCGGGATGATCTGCGCACGGTAGGCTGGCCCGCCATTGATTCATGCATGTCTGAATCCATCGAGGGGTGGTTGTCCTGGCAGAGCTGGCGTTCTCGGCGGGCGATCTGGCACAGGTGCGGTTCGCCGTCTCACCCATGTGGGAGGTCGCGCCCAGCTTCCGGCTGCTGAGGTCTGCCACCGCGCATCCGATCCACCGCCCCTGGGCCGACCAGGTACGCCCACGCATGATGGCCGCCGGGCTGGACCGGGGCTGGCTCTCTGAGCTGATCCCGCCCACCGGCTACGTCCCCGACTTCCTCAACCCGGCCCCCGCCGGACCGGCCCCCACCCCGGCGGCAGAGTGGGACGCGATCCTCCTCTCGCCCGCCGATCGGGTGCGCCAGGACCTCGACCACCTGGCCCGCCACCAGGGAGACCTCGGTCCCCGGCTGCGAGCCCTGCACAACCACCCGCAGAGCCTCCTGGCCAAAGTGACAGAAGAAATCGAAACGTACTGGGAACTGGCACTCGCCCCCTACTGGGCACGAATCCGGGCAGTGTTGGACACAGACATCTTCTACCGGGCCCGCCTGGCCGCCGAGCACGGCGCGGGCCACCTCCTCAACGACCTGCACACGTCCGTCAGCTGGGACGACAACACGCTGCGGATGGCCCGCCGTAAGCAGCCGATGACCCGCACGACGGCAGGTGCGGGACTACTCCTGATCCCTTCGGCCTTCACCGGACCGGGACTGCGCACCCGAACAACGCTGCCGGGTCCACCGCAACTCGCCTATCCGGCACGCGGCGTCGGCTCCCTATGGACGGCACGGCCCGTTACACGAGTCGACACCCTATCCGCCGTACTGGGCCGCTCGCGGGCTCTGCTCCTGACCGAGTTGGAGATCCCGGCCTCCACCACACAACTGGCCCACCGCACCGGGCTCTCCCCCGCCGGGGTATCGCAATGCCTCACCGCACTACGCAAAGCGGGCCTGGTCAGCGCCCACCGCGCCGGCCGCTCCGTCCTCTACGCCCGCACCACCGCAGCCGAAACCCTCCTCCAAGCCGCCTCCACCTGACCTCACGTCAACCCCCGAAGGACTTCCGGCGTCGACCACCAAGTCGCTGCACTGGCTGCGCCGGACGACCGCGGCGATGCTGCCCCGGATCGACCTGCCGGACCTGGAGCCGCGGGCCCTGCCCGCCGACCAGCGCGAGCACCGGGTGCTGGACGAGGACGTGGCCCGGCTCTCCCCGCTGCGGCGCGCCAACCTGAACGTGCTGGGCCGCTAGGGACCGGTGCGCCGGTCAGCACCACGGCCCGGCGTCGTCGCCGTGCTCACCGGCCTCCCGTCCGGTCTGTGCCTCAGCTGCCGCACGCGCAGCCGGTGGCGGCCTTCGCCTCGGCCGGGCTCTGGGCCGGGCCGAGGGCTTCCTCGTCCGGGGTGCAGCGGGCGGTGGTACCGCAGCAGGCCTCCGATGCGCTGTCGGCGTTCTTTTCTCCGCGGTGGTGAGGGTCCGCCCGTGATGGCGGCTGTGAAAATCGCTGTCCGATTGTCGGAACGCAGTGATAGAGATTCAGGGTGAGAACGACACTCGAGTTCCCCGCTCTGCTGCGACTGATCGACGAACGGTCGACTGCCTTCCGCGCCGCGGTCGCCTCCGCGCCCAGCCTCGACGTACAGGTGCCGACCTGCCCCGAGTGGACGCTGTTCGATCTGGCGCAGCACATCGGCGAGGGGCGCCGCGACTGGGCCGCCACCGTCGCCGCAGGGCCTGCTCCGGCCAAGTCCGCAGCGGAGGGCGCCCCGGCTGCGCCTCGGGAGCGTGAGGCCCTGCTGGCCTGGTTGGCGGAGTCCACGGAGCTACTGCTGGATGCATTGCGGAAGGCCGGCCCGGATCGCGGTTGCTGGTCGTGGTGGGAGACGTTGCAGTCGCCGCACACCTCCGGTGCCGTGGCTCGGCATCAGCTCCAGCAGATGGCGGTGCACACGTACGACGCCCAGATCACCGTAGGTGCCCCGCAGCCGCTGCCCGACGAGGTGGCGCTCGACGGTGTCGACGAGTTCCTGTCCACCTGCGTCGCAACGACAAGTGCCTGGCCGCACAAGCCCGCTGTCATCGACTTCCACGCCTCCGAGGGCCGCTCCTGGCGCCTCTCGCTCTCCGCCGACGGTGCACGGACTGCCCGCCTCCCCGGGCCCGGCACCATGCCGGCCACTGCTGCTGGCCAGGACCCGGACGCGGCCGCCGTCTTCCTCTCCGCTCGGGGCACGGCCGGCGAGCTGGTCCTCAGCCTGTACGACCGTATCCCGGTCGACTCCCTGAAGCTCGACGGCGACCGACGTGTCTTCGAGCAGCTCAGTGCCTGGGACCCGGATGAGTAGGACGTGACGATGCGCCACCTCGTACGCCCCGGGGCATGCCTCCCGCGAACGGCTGCAACCACGCCGTGGTGGCCTCGGGGCGGCGGGGGGAGCAGACCGTCACGGCTGCGAAGCGGCTGACCAAGGCGGCGGCTCACAAGCTGATCGGTGGGCCTGGTCGGCACCTGACGCCGTCAGTTCTCAGCGCCGTCCTCGTCGTCATCGAGTCCGGCCGCGTCCGGGTCGCGCAGCGGGCGCAGGGTGTGGCGCCGCGGCAGTGGTCGCGGTCGGCCGGAACCGTGGCTCGCTGGACTCGCTCGCGGCCATCGACCCGCGGGTGGTGCCCGCACCGCTCACCGGCGACCGTGCAGTCGACGGGCCGGCGATCAGGGCGGCAGCCGGACCGGTCGATGCGGTCGTGGACACACTCGGTGCGGTGCCCAGCCCGGAATCGACGATGGCCGGATTCGACGCGATTCGCCCGGACGGGGCCGGGTCCTCGTCGGCGGCGTACGGCACGATCTGCCCATTCCGTACGGCGACTTCATGCACCGTCGGCTGACGCTGCGGGGGTCGTGGATGTACCGCGACACGACCGTACTGGAGCTGTGGTCCATGGTCCGCAACGGCGTCATCGACCTCTCGGTGCTCGATGTCAGGGTCGTCGGGCTCGACGACCCCGCAGCGGCCCTCGCCGCGGCGTCCCGCTCACACGGACGGGAGATCGTCGTCCTCGTCCCCTGAGACGACGCGGGCTCGACAAAAAGGCAACCTGTCCAGCAGGAGTCAGGCGATGATGTCCTGTTATGAGACATGGGGGGCTCGGCCGAGGACAGCGGCATGTGGGGTGGATGTACCTGCTGTTGTCGGTGGCCGCATTGACGGCAGGGCTTGTTCTGGCCCAGTGCTTCGATCTCGGAGTGGCCCAAACCGCTGCGGCCGCGCTTCCCACCCTGGCGCCGGGCTACCTTGCATGGGCGGCTTTCCATGCCGATCGCCGCGAGGCCGAACCCGTGGACGTGGACAAGGTCCTGGAGCAGTTGGCGGTGGCGGTCAGGACCCAGTGGGACAACGAGGCGGCCGTGCGCCGGATCAACGACCCCTACCCGTTGCCGGTCGGCTGGGAAGCCGTCAGCGGCGACCTGGCCGAGGACTGGCCGCGGCTGACCGATCTGGCCCGCGCCTGGCCCGGCGGGCCCCCGGGGGACCCTGCCCTGTGGTCGACGGATGCCGCCGGGCTGGCGGGCCAGGATGCGGACATCGGGCAGGTGTTCTGCGAGCGGGTGCCCACCGAGCGCCTGGTGATCCTGGGCGAACCAGGCGCCGGCAAAAGCGTGCTGATGATGCGACTGCTGCAGGACCTCATCGCACGTCGCGCCGCCGGAGACCCGGTGCCGGTACTGTTCTCCCTCGTTTCCTGGGACCCTCACCAGCCGCTGAAAACATGGATGGCCGACCAGCTGCGCCGCACCCGTCCCGGCCTGGCCAAGGCGGCTCCGCTCTCGGTCGCCGTCACCGAAGCCACCGAGTCCGGGCCCACTGATCTGGCCTTGTACCTGCTCAACGCAGGCCGCGTCCTGCCCCTGCTCGACGGCTTCGACGAACTGCCACCTCCCCGGCACGCCGCCGCACTGGACAGGCTCAACCGCGCGCTCCCCGCATGGCAGTCCCTGGTCCTGACCAGCCGCACCGACCCCTATCGCACGGCCCTGAACCGGCCGGGCACCAGCGTCCGCCTCAACGGCGCCGCCGCCATCCAGCTCCTGCCTCTGAAGGCCGAGGACGCCGCTGACTACCTGCGACGCGATGCCGGCGGCGCACAAACCCCCGCGGGGGGACAAGGACGAGACGGTGGCCCGCGCTCTGGGGATCTCGGTGCGCACCGAGCGCCGCATGGTCGCCGACATCACTGCCCGTCTGGGGGCGCCCAGCCGCCTGGAACTGGGCGTGAAGGCGGCGAAGCTCGGTTGGGTGTGAGGGCCCGGGTCCGCGGACGGGCGGGGTAGCGTTGCAGGGGGCTGGGTGGCGCCGTACGGAGGTGCAGCTGTGATCGAGTTGTCCGAGATGATTGGCCAGTTGCGTGCCGAGCTGGCCAGGGCGATGGCCGACGGTGAGGGCGAGGACCTTCGATTCGCGCTGGGCCCGGTGGAGTTGGAGCTGTCCGTCAGCGTGCAACGGGATGCGACGGGGCACGGCAAGGTGAAATTCTGGGTCATGGAGCTGGGCGCGGACGCCAAGGTCGGCAGATACGACACGCAAACGGTCCGGCTGACGCTGGAGCCCCGCCGGGCCGCTGTGGACGGCGCCGCGCGGCCGGAGGTGTGGATCTCCGGCGTGAGCGACGTCAGGGAAGACTGATACGCCGATGGCGGATCTGCGGGCGGACCGTGCCGCCGAAGTGATCTCCACCCGTCCCGACGGAACGCGGCTGCGGGGCTCCGGCTATCTCGTGGCGACCGGCCTGGTGCTCACGGCCGCTCACGTGGTGAGGGAGGCGAAGACGGTCACCGTCCGCTTCAACCCGGACCGGGCGGACGAGTGGAGTGCGCCGGCCCGGGTGGGCTGGTTCGGCCCCGGCGTGACGGATGCCGCTCTGCTCACGCTCGGGCCCGGCTCGCCGCCGGAGTCCTCTCCCCCTCGGGTCGACCCGGTGCCCTTCGGGGCGCCGGGAGACGACAACGCCGTACTGACATGCAGCGCTGTGGGATTCCCGCGGTTCAAGATGCGTCAGCGGCCCGACGGATCGCGAGCGCGCGACGCCTGCCACGCGTGGGGACACGTGCCGGTGTTGTCCAACCGCCGCAGCAACACACTGGAGTTCAGGGTTCCGCCTCCCGAGCGTACGGCGGTGGGCTCGCCTTGGGAGGGCATGTCGGGCGCGGCCGTGTGGAGCGAAGGCCACGTCATCGGCATCGTCGTGGAACATCATCACCAGGAGGGAACCGGCACCCTCACGGTCAGCCGCGCCGACGGCTGGGCGGGTACGGCCGACGGCCCCGGCGACGAACTGCTGCGGCGTGCGGGGCTCGAGGCGCCTTTCGAGCGGGTCGGCCCCTCGTCCGGCGACGTCCGGATGACCGAGGGCTTCCGGGCCCAGGCCCGCTCCATCGCCCCACCGGAACTGCTCGGCCGCGAGCGGGAGGTGGAGGAAGTGCTGCGAGTGTGCGCGGGGCCGGGCGGCTACCAGTGGTGGCAGGCGCCCCCATGGCACGGCAAGACCGCGTTCAGCGCCTGGCTGGCCGCCCATCCACCCCCCGGCGTGGCGGTGGCCGCGTTCTTCGTCACGCGGCGGGACGCGAGCCAGTGCGACAGCGACGCCTTCGCTCAGGCCATGACCGTCCAACTGGCCGCCGTCGCCGGGGAGAGCACCGTGCACGGAACCGAGCCCGGCGTGCAGGTACGGGAGTGGCACCGGCTGCTGACGGCAGCCGCCCGTCGGCAGCGGCAGCGCGGGCCCCTGCTGGTGATCGTGGACGGTCTGGACGAGGACATGTCGCAGGCCGCCTCTCCTGCTCGGCCCAGCATCGCCTCGCTGTTGCCACGCCTCCTCCCGGAGGGGGTGACCGTCCTGGTCACCAGCCGTCCGGGGCCGGGACTGCCCGGCGATCTACCGGGCGATCACCCGTTGCGGGACTGCGAGCCGTACACACTCGCCGCCTCCGCGCACGCCACCCGGCTGCGGTACGAGGCAGAGTACGAACTTCGGGGGCTGCTCGCCGGTGACTCGGCCGAGCGGCAGGTGATCGGGCTGCTCGCCGCGGCAGGCGAGGGGCTCAGCCGCGAGGAGCTGTGTGCGCTGACCGGCATGCCGGCCGCCCGTCTCGACATGCTGACGGGCGGCAGCCTCGGCCGCAGTCTGGCCCGGCGCAGATTCCCCGTCTTCCGCGACGGCACCGCGGACGTCCGCACCGCGCTCGTCTTCGCGCACGACACCCTGCTCGCCACCGCCCTGAAACTGCTCGGGGACGAACTGCCCGCCTTCCGGGAGCGTCTTCACGGCTGGGCCGACATCATGTGGGAGCGCGGCTGGCCGCAGGACACTCCGCACTTCCTGCTCAGCGGGTACGGGCGTATGGCCCTGGCCTCGGCTGAACCGGGGCGCCTCGCGCGGGTGGCCGCCGACCCCGCACGGCACGACCGCATGGCGTCCCGGCTGCTCGGTGACGGCCCCGCGCTGGCGGAACTGCGAGCCGCCCGGGACACGGTCGCGCAGAACGGCACCGAGGACGGGCTGCGGGCCGCGGTGCTTCTGGCGGCGGCACACGATCGCCTGACCGCCCGCAACCGGGACGTGGACGACAGCGAGCCGGCGCTGCTGCGTGCCCGGCTGGGGCAGTCCGATCACGCGCAGGCGCTCGCCGAGGCGATGCCGGACGGCGGGGACAAGTGCTTCGCCCTCATCCGCCTGGCGGACTTCCTCGCAGAGACCGAGCCACGACGCGCGCTCTGCATGGCGAGGACCGCGGTGGCGCTCCTGCACGACGCGCCGCCGTCCTCGTACCGGTCGGCACCGGCCCTCGCCGCGGTCCGCGTGGGCGGCCTGCTGATGCGGTTGGGCAGCGGCGAAGGCGCACACGCCCTGCACACGGCGCTCTCGATGGTTGCGGCCGAACGTGCCGCCCGGCAGGGCGGGACCCAGGACGGCGAAGTCATCCGGTGGACCGACGAGGTGATCGTTTCGGCGGCCGAGTCCTTCGGCGCGGCCGCCGACCTGGACGGGGTGCGTGCCGTGTGGTCAGCCGGCGGCCACACGGGCGGGCGGCACGTGATCCTGACGCGCGCCCTCACCGCCCTCGCGCGCCACGGCCACCGCTCCGTCGCGGAGCGGCTGTCGGACGAGTCCCCGGAGGCGCCCGACTGGCCGGCCGCCTTACGTGCCGTGTGGCCCACCGCTCTCGCGGCGGCGGGCGCGGTCGAGGAAGCCTGGCACGCCGTGGAGGACGTGGATGATGTGCCGCCGGGAGACCGGGATGCGGTGCTCGTTGCGATGGGTGAGGCCTTCGGAGAGGCCGGGGAGTTCGCACAGGCCGTACGTGCCGCACGCACGGTCACCGGGCCTGAGACCCGTCGGCGGGCGCTGCTGGACCTGGTGGCGCGTGCGCCGAACGCTCGGCAGGGGCTGCGTCTGATCGAGGAGGCGTGCCCTCACGGCCACAACAATGCCGCGCCCCCGGCCGACTGGCCGTGCGCAGGGGCATGCGCAGCGCTGCGCGTACGGGCGCTGGGCACCCTGGACCGCTGGGACGAGGCGCTCGCCGTGGCCGCTCTGCCGCATCCCGCCGCATTCCGTCAGGAGGTACGCCGTCAGGCCCTCACCGCGCTGGCCCTGCACGGCCGCTGGCAGCAGGCGCAGGAACTGCTGGCACGCTACCGGGCCGAGGAGGAGCCGGAGCACTGGGTCCGGGCTGCGGTCTCCCTGATGTACACGGGATTCCACGCCGGTCAGCCGGAGGCAGCGCGGCTTGCGGAGGACCTGCTGGCCATGCCACCGGGCCCGTTGAGCACGCGGGAACAGTCGCGGCTGGAGTCGCTGGCGACCGACGTACTCGCCCGAGCCGGTCACTGGCAGGCGCTGGCCACCCACTATTCCGCCTCCTCGGAACCGCTGCGGCGGCTGTCACTGGACCATGGCAGCGCCGCCGCCTTGGCCCAGGCGATCGCCGAGGAACCGGACAGGCGGTACGAGCGGGTGGCGGAGGCGCTGGAAGCGCTCTGCCCCGTCTTCGGCTCCGACGCCTGGCGCGCGGCCCTGGCCCCGGCATGTGCCCGGCAGGGGATCTGGCGTCTGGCGGCCTCGATGGCCAGAGGCATCGCGGACCCCCTGTCCCGGCGGACGGCGCTGACCCGGGTGGCCGCCGCCCTCGCCGAGCGGGAACCACGGCACGCCGCCGCCCTGGCGGACGAGGCCGAGCGCACCCTGGTCACGCAGCTCGGCGCCTACGGGCCCGCCGCCGACAGGGAGCGGACCCTGATCGGCTTCGCCGAGGCCCTCGTCTGCAGTCGGCCGCAAGACGCGGTACGAGCCGCCCGCGCGGCCTCGGCCCTCTCCGGCAGCGAGGACACGCGGGGACGCCGCGCGGTGGTGCTGGCCCGCGCCGGCGACGAGGACGCGGCGGTGGCCGCGCTGCAGGAGGTCGGCGACCGCCGGTGGCGGTGCCGGACACGGGTGGCCCTGGTCGCCGCCGCGGTCACGTCCGGGCGACAGGACCAGGCCCGACGCCTCGCGACGGATGCGCTTCGCTCTCCGGACACGGCCGCGGTCCCCGAGTGCGTCGCCCTGATCGCGGCGGCCGGTTTCCACGGCTCCGACGCGGCCGACGAGCTACGGCGAGAGGCCGTACGGTGGGCCGCCTCGACGGCGCTCGGTGTGGAGGACAGGGTCGAGTGCCTCTTGGGAGTGCTGCGTCACTGCCCGGCCCAGGACGGCACGACCGTTTCGGCGGCGGTCCGCGGCCTGTCCGACGCTCTCGCGTTGGGGCTGACGCCCGGCCGTGTGCTCCCGCTCGCCGCGAGTGCCGCCGTGGCCCTGGAGGCCCTCGACCGGGAGGCCGCCGCCCGCTTCGCCACGAGGGCACTGGAGGCAGCGGCAGCCCTCGACCCCGTGACGCCCGGCGAG
The DNA here is from genome assembly GCF_021462825.1 of Streptomyces glomeratus. Lineage (GTDB taxonomy): Bacteria > Actinomycetota > Actinomycetes > Streptomycetales > Streptomycetaceae > Streptomyces > Streptomyces glomeratus. The sequence goes on from NZ_JAKEEB010000040.1 coordinate 10,086, forward strand.
GCCCCGGCATCCGCCGTCGCCGGGGCCACCGCCGTGTTGTGCCGCGTCGGCGATCTGTCGAGTGCGCTCAGGGCGCCCGGGTCCCGGGTCCCGGACGGCCGGGGCGACGTCCTGCCGGTGCTGCTCGCCGGAGCGGCCGCCGGAGCCGTCTCCGCCGCCCCCGACTGGGCGGCGGCTCAAGCCGATGAGGCGGCCGACCTGTTGAGGGAGTACCGAGGCCGACTGGGATCCCATCCAGCCCTGGAACCACGGGAGTTCGTCCTCACCGAGCCCGTGCTCGACTGCCTGACCACGACCGCCAGAGCCCTCGCGGCTCTGGACGACCGGCCTGCCGCCGGAACCCTGTTGCAGCACGTGCGCCTGCCCTGGCAGCAGGACCTCGCCTGGGCACGGCTCGCGCAGACCCTGGCCGACGAAGCCGGCCGGGACGAAGCCGACCATGTGGTCCGGGAGGCCGCCGACTGGGCTCTGCGCCAGGCGTTGGCGGGCGACCGGTGGACCGCGGTGCTCCCCCTGGTGGCAGCCGACCACCCCGACGCCGTTGCCGAGGCCTGCGCCCTGACGCTCGGCATCGTCGCCGATCGGCCGACGCCGGACCCGAGCCGCCGCGGGCCGGCGGGCGTTCACCCGGTGGGGCCGTCCTGCTGATCCAGCAGCGTGCCGTCGGGGCCGTAGACGAAGATGTGCACTCTCCAGCCGGATTGCTGCGCCCGCACGGCCAGCGTCGCGGAGCTCACGGTGTCGTCGTAGGCAAGCAGCCCCGTCGAGCGCTGACCGCTGTAGCCCGTGTTGGTTCCACCCTGCTCCCCATTCGCGTACGGGTAGTACGTGGACCACTTGATGACGCACTCCTGGCCCCGCAGCCCGGAGATGTCCGTGTCCACCTCGATGTCCGCGTAAGCCGCGTTCCCGGAGTCCGCGCCGCGATACACGATGCGGGTGATGTCCGCGGACACGCTCGGCGTCGACGGGACGGCGCTGTCGGACTCCTGCGTGTCGTCGGACATCGTCTCGGTCACCGTGGACGTCGGAGTCGGACCCGGCGAGTCCGAGCCGCAACCGTGCAGTTGGTAGAACAGTCCGGTGAGGACGGACACCAGGGCGGGAGCCACGACATAGCGCCACGTTCCGTCGCCGTGGGAGCCCGCGCTGCTGGGCTGACCGCTCTGCTGTGCCCCGTCCGTCATCAGTACCCCCGTTTGATGACACATCAGCTGCCGTGGTTCCAGACTAGCCGAGATGCATCGGAGGATTCGGGGGTGTGCGCGGCACTTCACCGCATGGTCCCGGACGAACTCGGCTGCTTCACCGATGCGGGGCGGGCCCGACCGCCGAGGTCCACGGCGATGAACCTGGCTGACCCACCCTGACGTCAGACAACCACCCGGACTGAGCCGGCGGTGTGCTGTCGACTTGCCGTGCCGAAGCGCCGTGACAGCACACCGCCGGGCCTGGGGGATCAGAACTGCTCGACGAAGTACGGCTCGACAGTCATCCAGCCGTTGCCCGAAGCACCGTTCAGCCGACCCGAGGAGTTCTTGGACAGCGTGTACCAGGACTCCACGTAGTCGGGGTCGTCGGTGAACCAGGAGTCGGGCATCGCGCTCAGCACCGCGTTCACCAACGGGGTGTAGGCACCCTGGTCGGTGATGGTGAGCAGGGCCGTGGTGAGCGCCTGGGCCAGCGCCTTGTAGTTGGTGCCGTCGTCGTCCTCCATCATGACGACATCGGCGAGGTTGTACTTGTAGTTCGACCAGTTGACCAGGATCTGGTTCGGGTAGTAGACGGTGTTGTCGTAGTCCAGATACGGCATGTCGACCGAGTCGACGCGCGCCTTGCCGTCCAGCCCGAAACCGGTCACCAGGGAGAACATCTCGGCTCCGCCCTTGAACCAGGGTTCCTCGTCGTCCTTCACCTCGACGGCCGTGACCTTCGTGGCCCACCAGCCCGCCGCGGCGGAGGCGCTCGCGCGCTTGGCCGGTTGCGCGTTGAGCCCCTTGTCGGCGAGCTCCTTCCGCAGCACGGCCAGTCCGGCCCGGTGGGCCTTGGAGACGTCGATGTCCAGGATGTAGAGGGGGCGCTCGGGTACCCGGGTGACGTCCACGGCATGACTACGGCCCTGGCTGTCGTAGGCCGTGATGGTCTTGGCGTGGTCGTCGGCCGCCGCGACGGCGATCCACGGGGTGGCGTCGGCGCTCAGGTGGGCGCGCATGGAGGGCGCACCCGGGCGTATACGCAACAGCGACCCGGTGGACGTGGGAAGGCCCTTGAGGGCTGCGATGCGCCGGTCCGCGGCGGAGACCGAGGCCTGCAGCTGCCGCCCCGCCGCGCCGGAGGCCCTGCCGGCCAGCGCTTGCAGGTCCGACTCCGGCGTGGCGAGCGCGGCCGCGCGCACCTGCGCCCTCCACTCCGGATTCACGAGTGAGGAGGACAGCGACCGCGCGACCTCCTCCTCGACATCGTGGACGGGGGACTGCCGGACGGCGGTGGCCTGCTGCCCTGCAGTGTTCGCGGTCGCCGCGGCGACCGCGGGCTGGGCCGCGCCGACGACGACGGAAAGCATCGCGCCGATCAGGGCGCTGCGCCTCTTTCTTGCTCTGCTCACCGTGCTCCTCCTCTTGTTGGTCGCTGCGGCGCCTCGATGAACTGGGTGCCGCAGAGGTTGGTGGGCCCGAGTCCTCTCGGGCGCCTTGCGTGATCCGGGCTCCGCATCTCGCTCCCTGGTGAGCGACCGATGAGGGACCCGGTCACTTCTGACCGGTTCATGACAACCATGCGAACGGTCGGGAGACCGGGCAGGAACAGTCCGGTCGCGGCATGGGAACACGCCGACCACATGTCGCTCGCATGCCGTTGGGAGCTCGCCCCGTCGGCGGCCCCGATTCGGGCACTGCCGTACCCGCGCCCGAAGCCGGTCGACGCGGCAGAATCCGTGCTCCGCTACGCGGAGCGGACGTCCACCGACCGCTCCCGGGCACGGCTCAGTGAACTCAGCATGACCTTCTCGGTGCTGCGCAGATACGCTTCGGCCGCGCGCTGCGCCTCCTCCTCCCTGCCCTCGGACACGGCGTGCACCACCGGCGCGAGCCGGGCCGCCGCCTTGGCCGCGTCCTCGAACGGCGCCCGCAGGGCGCGCCGTACCGGGAGGTAGGCGTTGAACAGCGTGTTGGTGAGGAGCAGATAGACCCGATTGCCGGTGGCCCGTGCCAGCTCCCGGTGCACCTCCACGTCGGCGAGCTGGGTGGCGTCGGCGTCCGGGGCCTCGGCCACCTGTTGCAGCAGCTCTTCGAGGCGCCGGGCCTGCCGTGCCGTGCGGCGGACGGCCGCCCGGCCGGCGACCAGCGTACCGATGTGCCGTCGTACCTCGAAGATCTCCCTCAGCCACGCGGAGTCCTGCGCGGCCAGCATCGGGAGCAGTTCGGCACCGCCGAACCGTAGGTAGTCCAGTACGCAGGTGCCGATGCCGTGCCGGGTGCTCAGCAGCCCCGCCTTCTCCAACCTGGTCAAAGCGTGCTTCAAGGTCGTGCGTGTCACACCGTACCCGGCCGCCAGCTCCCGCTCGGGAGGCAGCAGGGAGCCGGGCTCGTGCGTGCCGCTCAGGATGTCATCGCGCAGCCGGACTTCAAGCAGGTCGACCAGGGACTGGCGAGGAATGCCTTCGACTGCCACGGAGGGTCTCCAGAGCTACGGTCAGCAGTTCAGCGACTCAGCGGTTCACTGGTTCAGTGGCTCAGCCACGGCTTCAGTGAAGCAGCCTCACGACGATCTCGTCAATCCTCCACTTGCAAGGGGGAGTTGTGTGTGAGGCCTGGAGGCGGAAACCGCGGGTCCCCCGCGGATCACTGTCCGGAACCGCCGCTGCGGCCGGCCGGACGGGTGCGGGAGCATGTGCTTGCGACACCTGGTGGGGAACGTGCGAGGAGGAGCCGGGCATGGGGGACCGTGCCGAGCGGCCGGATCCGCTGCGGGCGCGAAGCGCCCGGGAACTGGTCGCCTGTATGCGGCAGTTGAAAGAGTGGTCAGGACTGACCTACCGTCAGCTCTCCGCCCGCTCGGAGCGCGCCGGGGACGTGCTGCCGTCCAGCACGCTGGCCGACACTCTGACACGCTCGACGATGCCACGCGCAGAGGTGCTCGGCGCGTTCGTGCGCGCATGCGGTTGCGACCGGGACGAGGTCGCCGTGTGGCTGTCGGTTCGCACCCGCATCTGCGAGGCCGCAGTGTCGCCCGCCGGTGACGAAGCGGTCGGGTGGCCGCCCGAAGAGCACGGGCCCGGGCCGGACGAGGCGCCCGCACCGCGCCCTCCGGCCCCGCTCTTCCGTGAACGTCACCGGATTCTGGCGGTGGCAGGGGCTCTTGCCGTCGTTCTCGGGGTGGCCGGCTTGCTGGCTTTCCAGCCGGGCGGCGAGGACGGGGCGCGGCCTCCCGCCGTTACGGACAGCGGCCGGGCGCCGCACTCCGCCGCATCGTGCCGGGGCGCGGCCTGCCGCGACGAGGACCCCGAACTCCGCGGCTGTCTCTACGACGGCCGTCACGTGAGCGGCGTCAAGACACAGCTCGGCCTCGTCGATCTCTTCCACAGTTCCGCGTGCCAGGCGCTGTGGGCCGAGGTCTCCAACGACCCGAGCCTGGTTTCCGTGTACTTGAAGTCCGACAGCGGTGTCGCGCTGACCGTGGGCCGCGACCGTCTTCATGGCACCGCGTCATCCCAGGGCACCATGGTCCGCACGCCCATGCTCCCCTCCGAGGACACCCCCCGGCATGCCGAGGTCTGCGTCGCCTACCGGGAGTTGGAGGCATGCACGGGCAGCGACGGCATGACACGGGTCAGGCCTTACCCCACCTCCGAGCCCAGCGCCGGAGGACGCCAGATACGCAAGGATCCCGTGCGATCCTGAGGCCGCGAGACCACCTCCGCGCGAGACCACCTCCGCGCGAGACCACCTCCGCGCGAGACCACCTCCGCGCGAGACCACCTCCGCGCAGCGTCCCAGGGACGGATGCCAGCCCCTCGATCGGCCGGTTGATCGGTCCGTCGATCGGTCCGTCGATGTGCCCTGCCCGGACAGCATCCCGGACAGCACTCCGGACACCGGCTCTGACCAGGCCGGACAGCCCTTGGGCTGTCCGGGACAGTCCCACGCTGTTGTGTCCGCCTGGCTTCCGCCAGCAGGCTCGGCCGTGGCCCTCCCGGGCCGTGCACAGCGCACTCGGTTCGCACCGCGTCGCCCATCGGCGACACGACATCAGTGGAAGGAGTCACAGATGACCAAGCTCCTGCAGACAATCACCGACCGCCTGCTGGAAAAGCTGGTACCCGGGGGTACGGCTCATGCGGTCAGGTGCTGGAAGGCCGGATCGAAGTGCATCCATGGCAGCTGCGCGGGCCAGAGCAAGTACACCCAGTACCGGATGAACTGCGACGACGGCAGCTACTACTACACGTTCGCCCACTGCGGCTGCTGATACCGGCAGTCCGGCTGGGCTTTCGGTCTTCACCGGAGCGGTAAAGGGGGCGTCGGCGGACTCCTGTGCGGGTCCGCCGGAGTCCCCGGCCCCGTACTTCCCTTGGCATGACAGAAGGGTGTCCCTCGTCATGGACCTCGCCATGGAGTTCGCCATGGAGTTCGCCGCCATGTGCTGCCGGACCCTGCTCGTGGTCGTCTTCGCGGTCGCGGTGGTGGGCAAACTCCGCAGTGCCGAGGCCTTCGAAGCGTTTGTGCGCTCTGTCCAGGGTCTCGCGTCGCTGTCGTCGCGCCGCAGTCGCGCCGTCGCCCGCTTGGTCGCCGGGGCGGAGGTGGCCGGGGTTGTGTTACTGGTGCCGCCGACGCGGGTGGCGATCATCGGGTTCGCGCTGGTCGGGTGCATGCTCGGGGCGTTCACTCTTGCGGTGGCGGCGTCGCTCCGGCGCGGCATGCGGGTGCCGTGCCGCTGTTTCGGGGCCTCCACGCGGAGTACGGGCCCCCTCCAGCTCGTCCGCAACGGCTTTCTGATGGCCGTGGCGGCCGGCGGCGCCGCCGGGACGTTCCACGGGCTGCCGCAAACACCGGGTGGCCTCGCGGTGGCCTGCGGCACCGGCCTCGTCCTCGGTGTCGTGGTGACCAACCTCGACGACATATCCGAATTGCTGCGCGACGCCTTCCCCGTCGCCGCACGGAAGGGTCAAAGGTGATCATGCCGTATCTCATCGCGGCCGTCGTGCTCGTCGGCGCACTGTCTCTGTTCGACCTCCTGCTGACGGTGGGACTGGTACGAAGGCTGCGCACGCAACGAGTCTCACACGCATCCGCAGACGAGTCCTCTTTCGAGGGGATGCTCCCCGTAGGCGGGGTGGTCGGGAGCTTCGAGACCCGGACCGTCGACGGCCGGCCTCTGCTCAGCCGCGATCTCGGCTCCGGGACCGTCGTGGTGTTCCTCTCTCCCGGCTGTCCTCCGTGCCACGAAGAACTGCCGCGAGTAGCGGCCGCGTTGACAGCGGTTCCGCCGGACGGTGCCGTCGCCGTCGTCGTGGGCGGGGCCGGCGGGGACCCGGATACCGAACAAATGGTCAAGGAGCTGGCCCCGGTCGCCAGGGTCGTCCATGAGAGCGGCACAGGCCCCATGAGCGAGGCGTTCGGCGTCCGCGCCTTCCCCGTCATGTGCCGCGCCCGCGCCATCGGCGACGAACTCGTGGTGGAGGCGGTGGGCGAGCACGTTCTGCCTGCCCCCGTCCCCGCTGCGCCGTGAGCACGGCGGTGGCGTCGTCACCGGGGCTGCGGAGGCTGGCCGTCGTCTTCCGTGCCGCGACCGGACTCGCCCTCAGGGCGGCGCCCCGGCAGCTCGCGGCGCTCACGCTCCTCACCGTCCTCGGCGCATTGCTGCCCATCGCCTCCGCGTGGACGGTGCGGGCGCTGCTGGACGGGCTGGCCGCGGGCGGCCGGCTCGGAGCGCTTCTCGAGCCCGCCGGGCTGCTGGCCACGGTGGGAGTCGCGGCCGCCACAGTGCCGCACCTCGCCCAGTACGTCCAAGCCCAGACACAACGCGCGGCGGGGCTCTGCGCCCAGGAATCCCTCCACCGGGCCGTGGACGCCCTGACCGGCCTCGGCAAATTCGAGGATCCTCGGTTCCTCGACCGGCTGCGACTCGCCCAGCAGGCCGGGGGCATGACGCCGACGCGGGCGGTCAACAGCGCACTGGGAGTGCTCCACGGGACGCTCACCCTCGGCGGGTTTCTCGGCTCGCTCATCGTGCTGAATCCGCTCCTGGCCGCCGCCGTACTGCTCTCCGGTGTGCCGGTGCTGCTCGGTGAACTGGCGGTCAGCCGGCGACGGGCCGCGATGCTCTGGAACATCGGCCCCGCTGAACGCCGCGAGTTGTTCTACTTCCAGTTGCTGACCAGCACGCAGGCCGCAAAGGAGATCCGCCTCTTCGGCATCGGCGGATTCCTGCGCGGACGGATGCTCGCCGCACGCCGCAAAGCCGACGCGGCCAGGCAGGCAGTGGACCGTCAGGAGCTGGCGGTCCAGCTCGGGCTCGGGGTGCTTTCGGCCGTGGTCGCCGGCCTCGGTGTGCTGTGGGCGGTCCGGGCCGCCGGGCAGGGCCGTATCAGCATCGGCGGAGTCTCGTTGCTCGCGGCCGCGGTGCCCGCCGTGCAGACGGCACTCGCCGGACTGGCCAACGAGATCGCCAACGGACACCAGTCGCTCCTGCTCTTCGACCACTATGTCGCGGTCCGGGAGATCAAGGACGACTTGCCGGTCAGCGCCCGCCCCCGCCCCGTGCCCCGCCTTCGGAAGGGCGTCGAGCTGCGGGATGTCTGGTTCCGCTACGGCCCGGAACACCCCTGGGTGCTGCGCGGGGTGACCCTCACGATTCCAGCGGGCAGCTGCGTCGGCCTGGTGGGTCTCAACGGAGCGGGGAAGTCGACACTGATCAAGCTCCTGTGCCGCCTCTACGATCCCGAGCGAGGCCGGGTGCTGTGGGACGGGACCGACCTGCGGGCGTTCCATCCCGCCGAGTTGCGCAGGCGGATCGGGGCCACCTTTCAGGACTACATGGAGTACGACCTCACCGCCGGCGAGAACATCGGGCTCGGTGACCTGGAGCGACTGACCGAGCAGGACAGAATCGAACGCGCCGCGCGCCTGTCCGGTATGCACGACTCCCTGGCCCACCTGCCCGACGGCTACCGCACCATGCTGAGCCGTACGTTTCTCTCCGAGGAAGAGAGAGACGACCCGGGCACCGGCGTCGTCCTGTCCGGCGGGCAGTGGCAGCGCCTCGCACTGGCCCGGTCGTTCCTCCGCGACCACGCCGACCTGCTGATTCTCGACGAGCCCAGCTCCGGCCTTGACGCCGAGGCCGAGCACGAGATCCATCTGCGTCTGCGCGACCACCGGGCAGGCCACACCAGCCTGCTGATCTCGCACCGGCTCGGCGCGCTCCGGGGCGCGGATCTCCTCGTGGTGTTGGAGAACGGCCGGATCACCGAACAGGGCACACACGAGCAGCTGATACGGGCCGGCGGGTCCTACGCCCGGCTGTTCGCCCTGCAGGCCGGCGGTTACCGGCGCGGAACACCGGTGACTTCGGCGGTGACGGAGCCGGTGACGGCACCGGTGGCTTCCGACTCCCCCGACCCCCGATGAGGTGCTCCATGTGGCCGACCGGCCGCCGTCTGTCCCCGTTCGCCGTCGCCGCGGTCGGGACGCCGCTGCTGAGCGTACTGCTGGCACGACGTCGCCTTGCCGTGATCACCGTTGCCGGAGCCAGCATGGAACCCGCCTATCGAAGCGGCGACCGGGTTCTGCTGCGGAGACTCGGCCGACGCGGGGGTGCCGGGATCGAGAACGGCGGGGTCGTCGTCGCAGCATGGCGGCCACCCTCCGGTGCCCCGCCGGAAGGGCCCGCGGTGACACACGGCGGTCCTCGTCGGACGCCGGGTGAGCCGCTCGGTGCCCGGAGCTGGATGATCAAGCGCGTTGTGGCGTGCCCCGGCGATCCGGTTCCCGAAGGCCTGGGACCCGCCCTCGCCGCCGAGGCCGGTAGGCCCGCGCCCCGGGACCGGTTCGTGGTCCTGGGCGACAACGCCGCTCACAGCCATGACTCCCGCCACATCGGCTACCTCGAACGCGGCGACATCCTCGGAGTGGTCATCCGCAGGCTCGGGCCCCGCCGGTGACCACCTTCACCGCCGCAGGCACCACGGCCGAGCTTGAAGCCGCCGCCCGCAGACCCGCCCGGGTCGCCCGGCATGTCCCGCCGCCGCGAACGGGCCATGGGGCTCCCCGCAGGCGGAGAGCCCCACGTTGTTCGCCGCACGGTGCCGGCGTCAGAAACGCCCGGGTGTCCCGGGGATGCCGGAAGGGGTGGGCAGCGGAAGCGTCAGTCCGTTCCGCTCCCGCCCGGCGGTGGCCTGGCAGGTCACGTCCCTCGCCGGGAGCCTGCCGGTGGTCAGGTAGGCATCGACCGTCTTGTCGGCGCAGGACTTGGAACCGTAGACCCCGTGTCCCTCGCCGCCGGCGACCATGACCATCCGCGAGCCCTTGAGTGCCCGGTGCATCCCGATGCCGCTGGGCAGCGGCGTCTGGGGATCCCATTCGTTCTGCAACATGAGCACGCCGACCTTGTTGTTCACCTTGGTGGCCGGCTCCGTGCCGTTCTTCCAGAACGCGCACGGCTTGATGCTGGACGCGAAGTCGCCGTACAGCGGATACCTGGCCTTGTCGCGGATCGCGTCGCGCCGGTACTGCTCGGGATCACGCGGCCACGACCCCGAGTCGGCACACACGACGGACCAGAAGCTCGCGTCGCCGTTGTCCGAGGGCACGGAACGCCCGAACGACGTACCGAAGGACGGCGTGGTGGGGCGGGAAGCCGACCGAGGCTCACGGGTGGCGGCCGGGTGCCCGCCGGCGGCGGCCTTCTTCAGCTCGACGACCATCCGGGCGGCGTCTCGCACACTGAAGAACATGGCACGTCCGGCGCGGATGTCGTCGCCGGTCAGGCGCTCCCCGTTGAAGTCGATCGGCTTGCGGTCGGCCTGGGCGACCAGGTCCCAGAAGGTCTTGCGGACCTGGTCGGGGGTGTCACCCACCTTGTACTGCGCGGCACGCTGGGCCGTCCACTTGGTCCACCTCGTGAACGCGGGCTCTGTGCCCTCCGCCCACACCTGGATCATGCCGCGCCAGACCCGCTGGGGGTCGACAGCGCTGTCCAGCACGAATCGGTCGGCGCGCGCCGGGAACATCTGCGTGTAGACAGCGCCGAGATAGGTGCCGTAGGAGTACCCCAGATAGGAGATCTTCTTCTCCCCCAGCACGGCGCGGATCACATCCATGTCCCGGGCGGTGTTGCGGGTGGTGATGTGCCGCAGCTTGTCGCCTGTCTTGGCGCGGCACTTCTCGGCGACGGTGCGCGCCCACTTCACGTCCTTCGTGAACGTACCGGCCTTGTACGGGCGCAGCCAGTTCTGCTCCGCGCCGGTCAGGCCGCAGCTCACGGGCGAGCTCTGCCCGACGCCCCGCGGATCGAAGCCGACGAGGTCGTAGTGCTTCTGCACGGACTTGGGCAGTTCGGATTCCATCCACAGCGGCATGCTGAGGCCCTCGCCGCCGGGGCCTCCGGGGTTGAGCAGCAGAACGCCGCGACGCTGACCGGCGGCGCTCGTCCGGATCCGTGAGATCGCAAGTCCGATCTTCTTGCCGTTGGGGCGGCCGTAGTCGAGCGGCACCTTGATGTCGGCGCACTGGAAGGTGGCGGGCGTGTCGCGGTCGCAGCGGTGCCAGCGGGGCTTCTGCCGAAGGTACTGCGCCAGAGGGTTTTCGGCGGCGGAAGCCGTGGCGGGAGCGAGCGCGGGAACGAGGGTGGCGACAACGCTCGCCGCGAGAAGGGGTGCTGCTATTCGTCTGCTTCGCACGTGGGGCGGTCCTTCGGATCGGTGCGTATGGGACGCACCAACCCTTTCGTGCGGGGCAGTTGGGGAAATCCACCGACGAGACGGGGACGTGTCCGACTGTAGGTGGACGAGTCACGGGACGGATGGTCCTGAGGTCGTACGGGGTGGTGTGTGCTTTCGGACAGTTCACGGACGGGCCTGGGCCGCGAGTCGCAGAGCGGAGGCCGATGGGCTGACTTCGACAAGGAGGGGCCGGGGCAGCAGGATGCCGGGGTGACGAATCTGATCGACGTGAGCGAGCGCGCGTACTTCGCCCAATGCGCACTCCGCCGGCAGCAACCTCATCCGGGAGGCGCAGATCCGGCAGATCGCCCTGCCGGGCCGGGAGGGCGGGCCCGGCCTGGCCCCGGAGCAAGAAGAGCAAGTCCTCAGGGTGCTCTTCGAGTTGCTCGACGCCTTCCTGGCCGAGGGGAGGACGCCGTTACAGGGTCCTGACCGATTCCTGACCTCCGGCCCCCGCGCCACCCCCGACGCCATGAGAAGGACTCCGCCCCTGTGTTCACATCCCCCTCTCCCCTGCCGAGTCTGCTCGCGGTCTTCGCGCACCCGGACGACGAGTCCCTGATGGCGGGCGGTGTTCTCGCCCAGCACGCCGCCGGCGGAGCACGCACCGCCGTCGTCACCGCGACCTGGGCCCCGGACAGCCATCGGGCGACCGAACTCGCCGACGCGCTAGGAAACCTGGGAGCCGGGGAGCCGCGCATGCTCGGTTATGCGGACGCCCGCGTACCCGAGTCCGCGCCCGGGCAAGTGCGGTTCTGCGACGCTCCGCTCGACCAGGCCGTCGAACGGCTCGTCCGGCACCTGCGTGAGGTCCGCCCGGACATCGTCGTCACCCACGACGCCTACGGCGGTCTCACCGGTCACCCGGACCACGTGCACACCCACCGCGTGACCCTGCTCGCCGTACAGGCTGCCGGACTTGAGCGCCTGTACGTCGAGGCCGGGGAACCGTGGCAGCCCGGCGCGCTGTACTTGGCCACGCATCCGCACTCGGGCGTTGCACAGCTGGGCAGCCTCCTGACCGGCGTCGGCAAGTCGGTGCTCAGCGTGCCGGACGAGCGGGTCACCGCGACGGTCGACGTGAGTGCGTGGCTGGAGCAGAAGTGGTCCGCCATCCTCGCGCACCGCAGCGAAGTGGAGCGTGAGCGCTCGCTGCCCGGCATGCTGTCTCGTCTGACCGCCGCAGATCGGCGAAGGCTCCTTTGCACCGAGTACTACACGCGTCTGGAGACCGCACCCACGCGGGGTGGCCTGCGGCAGCTGACGGCCTGACGGGGGTGCCGCCCCGGGAATCGGGGTGGCACCCCTGTGGGGTACTGCGTCGTCCCGGTCAGGGAAGTTTGACCGCGAGGAGGTCGACGGGCCGGATGTCGGGTGCCTCGCTGAGCATGGTCTGGGCCGCCTCCATCAGCGCGGCGGCGATCCGGCCCCGCAGATGGCCCTGTCGCCCCTGCTCGTCATGGAAGGTGTCGAAGACACCGAAGGTGGTGGCGCTCAGCCGGAACGCGAACCAGCTGACGGTGTGGTCCTCCTGCTGCGCGAGCTGCAGCAGCGTTCACGGTGGCCGGGCGCGGGGGCCGCAGCGCCGGACCGGTGCCCTAACGTCTCGTTCTCAGCATCCAGTGCGCGTGCCGACTGCCCTGCGATGCGGCACGCGCACTGCCTTACGGGTACGGCCTACTGGCCAGTGGGAGCCTCTGCGGCCGCATCTCGGTGGAGGGATGAGTGACGTCGCTGTGCAGGGTTGAGGAACCAATTGCGGGCGGAGACGAGCCACCAGGTGCCGCAGAAGGCGATGACGACGCCGACCGCGATGGGCGCGTAGTTGAACGTGTGCGCGGTGACGGGCGAGGTCTGCGGCAGCATGAACAGCACGGTGATCACCAGCACCCAGGCGACGGCGATCGTGCCAACGATGGGGGACCAGGAGCCGAGGTGCCAGGGGCCGCGCTCGAACCGGTCGCCCTGGCGGAGCCGGAGGTAGGTCGGGATGACGTAGGCGATGTACAGGCCGATGGTCGCGATCGAGGTGACGGCCGCGTACGCGGTGGTGTTCCACAGGTAGGGCAGGCCGAGGGCGAAGGCGCCGCCCGTGGCAAGCCAGACGGCGTTGGTGGGCATGCGCGTGGCTGGGTTCAGCTTGTGCCACACCTTGGAGAAGGGCAGGGCGCCGTCGCGGGAGAAGGCGTAGATCATGCGGGAGTTGGCGGTGACGGACGCCATGCCGCAGAAGAGCTGGGCGACGATGACGACCAGCAACATCCACTTGCCGGCCGCAGTGCCGAGGGCATCCATGAGGATCTGCGCCGGGGGTACCCCGGTCCCCGATCCAAGTGCGCCGGCGTAGGACTGGATGGCGTAGGTGAAGCCGAAGAGGAGGAGGAATCCGGCGGCGAGGGAGACGAGGATCGAGCGGACGATGCCCTTGGGACCGGCGGTGGAGGCGTCGATGGTCTCCTCGGTCATGTGGGCGGAGGCGTCGTAGCCGGTGAAGGTGTACTGCGCCATCAGCAGTCCGATCAGCACCACGTAGGTGCTGGATGAGAAGCCGGTGTTGTTGACGAACTCACCGAAGACGAAGCCGGTCGACTGGTGGTGGTTGGGCACGAGCACGAGGGCGCCGCAGATGACGACGACGCCGAGGATGTGCCACCAAATGGAGACCTCGTTGAGGAAGGCGACGATGCGGACACCGAAGGTGTTCAGCACACCGTGCAGGGCAAGGATGATCCCGAACAGCGTGATGGTGTGGCCGGGCGTGGCGGTGAAGCCGAACTGAAGGTCGAGCAGGGCGTTGAGGAAGCTGGCGGCGCCGAAGTCGACGCCCGCGGTCACCGCTATCTGGCCCAGGGCGTTGAACCAGCCGGTGAACCATGCCCAGGCCGCGGCCGTTCTCGCGAGGGCCATGCGGTGTGCCCAGAAGTACAGGCCGGCGCTGGTCGGGTAGGAGGAGCAGACCTCGGCCATCGACAGGCCGACGAACAAGGTCATCAGCCCGACGAACAGCCAGCCCCACATGATCACGGCCGGGCCACCGGTGTTCATGCCGTAGCCGTAAAGGGTCATGCAGCCGGACAGGATCGAGATGATCGTGAAGCTGACTCCGAAGTTGGCCCGGCCAGACATGGAACGGGCTAGCGTCTGCTGGTAGCCGAGTTGCTTCAGGCGTTCCTCGTCGGACACGCGCGAGACGTCAAGAGGCATAGGAATGCCGCCCTTCGTACGTTGATGGGTGGTCTCGGTGTTCAGTGGTGCCGGCTCCGCGGCGGGCTGTAGGCCCAGGCGCGGTGCCGCAGGAACAGTTGGTCGGCCTGGCCGCAGTAGGACCAGGGGACCTGAGTGGCGTAGGGGCCGATCGCGTCGAAGACCTCCGCGGCCTCGCTATGGCGGTTGGCGAAAGACAGGGCGTGCGCGAGGTAGTTGGCGTCGTCCGCGAAGCAGGCGTGCGGACGAGGCGCGCGGTAGCGCCACCAGCGTTCCAACACGTGATCGATCTGCGGGCAGTCGATCCAGGGGTGGATGGTCAGCCCGTACGCCGTTTGGTCCAGCTCCTGTCGTGAGCGGTGGGCCTCGGCGACCACGACCAGCGGCAGGACCGCGATTGGCAGTCCCCGTGGGGCAATGGACGCCTGCTCTTCGGCCCACCACATGGCTTCCCCCGGTTGGCCGTGGTAGCGCGGGAACAGGTAGGTGACGGCCTCGTGGTGTGCCTCGCGGTTCCAGGGATCACGCTGCTTGACCTCCGCCCACACTTGCCGCAGGGTCGCCCGGTCCGGAGCGTGCGTCCGCAACAGCGCGAGCATCACCACCAGGGGCGCCACGTCGTGCGGCCACACCTCCAGCGCGGAACGACAGGTAGCCCACGACTCTTCCATCAGTGACCAGCCGGATTTACGCCCGGCGATCATCGCGCGCAGCGCCTGCACGTTCGCGAGGAGGGCCAGTGCGTGTGGCGAGTGCGGCTCTGCCTTCGCCCAGGTGTCGGCGAACCGCAACCGCGCCCCCGCTTCGGCGAGAACCTGCAGGCGGAAGATCCTGCGATCCCAGTCGGCACCGGTTGAGGCCAGCAAGTCCCGCGGGCCCTCCCATCGCCCCATTGAGGCGTCTTCCAGGACCCGTCTCAGCGCGTCATCATCTCTTGCCGGGCGCATGTCAAGAGATGGCTGACCTCCAGTCGTAGGCATCATGTTCGCTCCGGTAGCCATCTCCTGCCTGCTCAGCAGGAGGAGGCGAGGTCGTCAGGCGGTCCGGATCTCGGTGCCGAGCGCCACCGAGATGGCCCGCTGGTGGACGAGTCCTGTGCGCACCAGCCTGGCCTCGGGGGTGAAGCAGTCAACGATGGTCATGTGGTTCGCCGCCGGGCACACTCCGCCGTTGACGATGACGTCGGGCTCCAGGCCAGAGGCGGCCAGGAAGGCGTGGACCTGGTTGATGGTGATAGCCGGGCCCGGGTCGTCCGGACCGGCGTCTCCGGAAATGTTCGCTGTGGTGGCCGCGAGCGGAACTTTCACTGCCGACGCGAGGTCCCCGAGGATGCCGGGGGCGATCGTGACCAGGGCAGGTGATCCGACGGCCGCATGCTGGGCGGCGTCTTCCGCGTTCTTCCACGGCAGTAGCAGCGCGAGATCGCCGGGCCAGAAGGCTGCCGCGAGTCGCCTGGCCTCCGGGCTGAGGACGAAGCATTCCTCGCAGGAGGCGGTTGAGGCGGCTACGTAGGCAAGGGGCTTACCGCTCGGGCGCCGCTTGCCCGTGATGATGTCGTCGCACGCCCGCGCGTTGCTCGCGTCGGCGCAGACCATGTACCAGCGCCGGGTCGGGACGACGACGAGTCCTCCGCCTTCGATCGCCTGTACTGCGGCTTCGAGGTCTTCGGGACCGATGACACGCATAGCTACTCCTTGTCGACTGTGGGCTGAGGAGCCGCGGCGAGAGACGGGTAGTCGAGCCACGGGTCGCGCAGGGCTTCGAGGCGGCGGCGCGGGTGGTCCGGGTGGGAAACGCGGAAGTAGGCCATCACCCTGGGGAACAGGGTGAGGTTCCGTCCTACTGAGTGCGGGACGAGATGGTGCATGAGCAGGACGTCGCCGGGGGCGCCGAGTAGCGCCATACCCCGCTCCTGGTCGACCTCCGGGGGCACCTGCTCCGTCATGCCGAGCGACCACTGAGTCCGGAACCAGTCCGCCATCGTGTGGTGACCGCCCGGCTGGTAGTGCAGCGCGCCGTCCTGCGCGCTGCTCACATCGGACAGGACGACTCCGACGAGGAGCGAGAAGGTACGCAGTTCTCGCGGATCGAGGTGAGGGCAGGAGACCCCGTCCACGTGCATCGGCTTCTCCGGCTGCACATCGGGGAACTCCGACTCGGGTACGCGGATCTGGATCTGTGCGGTGGTGACGGTGAGGGTGTCCCCGAGGAGGTCGGTGGCGAGTTCGGCTGCGCCCGTATCCGCGCACAAGGCGAGGATGTCGGGATGGCTCCCGAGTTCCGGGGCGAAGGTGCGCTGGCTGTACGCGGGGATGTCGTCGGCCTTCAGGTGATCGCGGTACCAAGCCTCTATCAACGATGCGGCGCGACCAGCCAGTTCGGGGGCGACCAGGCCGCGGCGTACGAGCGCGCCGTCCCGCTTGAAAGTGTCCTTCTCCTCAGGCGTGAGGGGCATGGTGCCTCCGTAAGGTTTCTGGTGTCCCACGGGACGAGTCCGTGTCGATGCGGTTCAGGGCGTACACGCTCCCGTCGAGAGCCGCGGTGAGGAGCTTCTGACCGAGCTCCGGGGTGGCTTTGCGGGGGTCCCCGCCGATGACGCCCCCGGTGGAGAGAGCAGGGTCGTCGGACGTCCAGGGCCAGGTGACGCCGCGGTCCAATACGAGGCGTCCGACTGCCTGGCGCTGGCCGGGGTCGGGGACGGTCTCGCTGGGCAGGAGGTCCAGTCGGACCCGGTCCGGGTCGAGGGCGAGCATGAGGGCGGTCTCCAACACTCCGGCGTGTACCTCGGGCAACTCGCTGTCGATCGGAACGCGGCCGGCGGCGAGTGCCGCGGGGTGCAGTACGCAGGTGGTAACGCCGTGGGAGTGACGGAGCTGGTTGACGACCGCCTCCAGGACGCCGCGATTGCCGCCGTGGCCGTTGATGAGGAGCAGGGACTGGACACGCGTGGACCGGATGTACTCGGTGACGAGCGTGATGATCAGCGTCGCGTACAGGTGGAGGTCCAGGGTGATGGTCCCTGGCGTGCGAGCGTGTTCGGGCGAGAGGCCGTAGGGGACGGCCGGCCCTACCCAGAGGTCGTGTCGGCCCGCCACGTATGTGGCCAGGCGGTGCGCGAATTGCTCGGCGATAACGGTGTCGGTGTCCAACGGCAAGTGGGGACCGTGTTGTTCGACCGATCCGAGCGGCAGGCAGAGGACGGACCGCTCGCCGAGCTCGGCCGCCACACGAGGGGCGGTGAGCGCGGCGAACGCCCGTCTGTTGCTGGGGGTCGTCACCTCCTGCTCCGCCGCCCGAACCGGATCAGGAACTCGTTCTCCTCCGGGAAGGTGTCGTCCTTGCTGAAGTCCGTGAGCCGCTCCTTGACCGCGGTCTCGAATTCGGGCAGCCGGACGCCGAAGAGGTGGGGTGCGGCGAAGGAGGTGGAGTAGAGGTAGCCGAGGATGCTTTCGGTGGTCCAGGTGCGGTGGACAGGGATCCGTGCCTCCTCGACCTGGTCGAAGGGCGACTCCTCCATGATCTCGCTGTAGGGGCGGTTGTGGTGCTGGAAGGTGCCGGAGCCGGCGCGGCGTTCCTCGCCGAGGAACGACTTGATGACGTCCCGGACGGCCTCCTTCCAGGGGCTGGTCGCGGTCCAGAAGCTGCTGTCGCCGAAGATGGCCACGACACCATCGGGTGCGATCTGGTCGTCCAGGCGGGACAGGACGGCTGCCTGGTCGAGCCAGTGGAACGCGCGGCAGATCGTGACCAGGTCGGCCTTCCAGCCGGCGGGCGGCACGAAGTCCTCGGCGGTGCTCTCGACGAGCGACAGGCGCGTGCCCTCGGGCAGCTTCGGGCGCAGCGCCGACTCCGCCGCGGCGAGCATGTCGGCGTCGTTGTCGATGGCGATGGTGTCGTTGAACCGGCCGAGCAGCGCCTCGGCGACCAGTCCGGTGCCGGTGCCGACGTCGAGCAGGCGTCGCGGACCGCCGGTCCGGGTCGGAGCGGCCTGGTCCAGGGCCTCGGCGACGTCTTCGGGGATACCGGGGCGGAACTGGCGGTAGTAGCTGGCGGTTCCGGTGAACAGGCTCATGTGGCGCTCCGTGGTGCGAGGTGCTGGATGTGGGCGGTGGCTGCCGCCAAGTCGTCGGCGACGAGCACACCGTGGTCAACGAGCAGGGACTCGTCGGGGACCTGCCTTCCGCGCGAGATCCACACGGCGCGCGCCTCTGCTTCGATGGCACCCACGATGTCGCACGACCAGTCGTCACCGACGTGGATCAGGCCACTTGGCTCCGCGCCGAAGTGGTCGGTCACGGCCTGGAAGGCGCGGCGGTCGGGCTTGGTGTAACCGATGCGGCAGGACGGGAAGAAGTCGCTCACCCACGGGGAGAGGAGCCTGCGCATTCCGTCGGTGTCGGCGTCGACGCAGGTCACGTTGGAGAGGGTGACGACGGTCGCTACGGCACTGATCCGGCGCAGGGCATCTGCGGTACCGGGATAGAGGTGGAATGGGGCCGGCGCCACATCGCGTGGGAAAGTCTCCGCCGGCACCTGGATGGCTTCGCAGACCTCGTGCACCAGCGAGTCGGTCAGGGCCGGGCGGGTGTGGAGACTGGACCGAAGGATCTCGCGGGTACGCGTGGGAGGAAGCGGTGACGCCTCGACCAGCCGCATCGTCAGACCGGGGCCATCGGCCATGCCCAGGGTGCCCCCGACGTCCACCGAGACCAGCAGTTCAGGCCGTGACGTCACTGGGCCCTCCCCGCGGTGGCCGGGAGCGCGGAGACGACGGCTTCGATACGGGCCTGCCGGATGTCCGGGGTGGTGGCTTCGGAGAGGAACGTGAGGACGTACCGCAGCTCCGCTTCGTCGAGCGCGTCGACTGACCGCCTTTCCTGATCGGCGGCGGCGTTCAGGTCCGGTGGGACGCTGCGGGGGCGCAATCCGTGCGGCAGGTGGAGTCGGCCGTGCCAACGCTCGCCGTCAACCGATGCCGGAAAGCCGGTCGTGGGCCGCAGGACAGTGACGTCGTCCAGGGTCAGGATGCGCACCGGGACGGACGAGTCCGCGATGTCGAGGCTTCCGGTGAGGAAGGTGTCGTGGCCGTCGATTCGTCGCGACAGGCGGAGCAGGGGCCCTTCCGGGCTGTGGGCGACCGTGCCTTCGACGGGAACGTTCAGTGGGGCGCTGGGCACGCTGTGCTCCTTGGCGTGGTGCCGAGACCAGGGGTGTCTGGCAAGCGGATATGGCCGTTTTCGGGGCGGAGCGGCATCTCGTAGAGGCGTTGACGGCCGGGCTCCCATCGCAGCCGGTATTCGACGGCCGGGACGGCGTCGGGGTAGGCGGCGGCGAGGTGGAGGCCGGGCAGGAGCGAGCGGCCGTGTGGGTATACGGGGAGACCCTGGGCCTGAGCGACTGGGATGATCTGTGCCGCTCGGGTCAGGCCGCCGCATCCGACGGCGTCGAGGGTGAGGGCGCTGGGGCGTATGTACTGGATCAGTCCGGCCGGGTCCTCGTCGCAGTGAGCGCGTTCGCCGACTGCGAGCGGCAGCGGGGTCGCCGCGAGGAGTTCGTAGACGTCGGCGTCATGATGCGGGAGCGGGTCCTCCAGCCACCGGAGGCAGGCGGGGTCGGCGGCCTGCGCGAAGGCAAGAGCCAGTGCAGGTGTCCAGGTGCCGACCGCGTCGACGGCGAGCGGCGCGCCGAGAGCGTGAGAGCAGCGTTCAACTGCTTGGGCCATGCGTACGGCGGCTTCTGCGGGCGGGTAGGCCGGGTCGCGGCGCAGTCCCCACTTGGTGAAGTTCCAGCCGCCGGCCATGACGCCGGTCAGCACGTTCCGGCTGTTGATACTGCTGAGGTCCTGGGTGAGCCAGGAGGCATACGCCGGGATGAGCGGCTGCGGGGCTGCGGTCGTGAGGAGTTCGGCCACGATGCACTCGGCGAGTCGGCCGTGGAGGTCCCAGACGGCGCAGTCGACCGTGCCGACAGCCCACGAGGCTGCCTCGGACGGCTGCCTGCGGGCCGCGGTCCGCAGTTCGTCGAGCAGGCGAACGTGGTCGGTGACCAGCGCGTCCTTCGTCTCGGGGGCAAGTACGTCGTTCACGTAGCGTCCCACGCGTTCCCCGACTGGGCCGTACCAGCCGACCGCGTTCCCAGCGCGGACCGCGATGAAGAAGGTGTCGTCACCGGCTGCCGCGGGCTGCCTCGTCTGGACCACGTGGAGGTCCTGGATGGTCCACGAGGTCATCGGACCACCTCCCGGGAGGCCAGGAGGAGGTCGGCAGCCCGCTCGACGCCCGCCACGTCCATGCCCATGGTGCGAGCGAGATCGCGCTGCGGCAGCGGGCCGGCGGGCTCCTGCCAGCCGATGACGTCGACAGGGCGGCGGAGCCTTCTCGCCAATAGGCCCCACACAGCTGCCGGATGGCCGAGAGTGAGGACGAGAACGGGCGCATGAGCACCGAGGTAGTGTTCGACCTCGCGGCCGTTCAGGCCCCGTGGCCAGACGCTTGGCGCACCGAGGACTGTAAGGTCCAGCAGATTGACGACTCGGACCCGGCACCGGTGACGGTCACGAATGCGGTCGACGGCTTCCGTGGCTACGACAGCGGGGATGTCTCCTGCTGTCACGATCGTCAGGTCGGGCTCGTCATCGTCGCTGAGGTGCGACCACACCGCGAGACCACGGCTTTGCTCCTCGGCCAGATAACCCTCCGGATGGCGAGTGCGGGTGTGCTTGCCCGTGATGACCAGGTTGACTCGGTCCACCGAGTCGAGCGCCTCGTCCAGGACCGCCGCCGTCCGCGCCGGGTCCGCCGGCGTCAGCACCCGCACTCCGGGGGCGACGAGGGCCAGTAGGGCGGTGGCGAGAGACGGGTCGCCGTGCGTGTGGACGTTGTGCCAGCCGTATGAGGTCAGAAGGAGATTCAGGCTGGGGAGGCCCCGAGCGCCGTCGAGGCGTCGCTGCTTGATGTGCCCCACCAGGCCGCTCGTGAGCAGAGGAGCGAAGCTTTCGTACGACACGAACAGGCCCCGTCGCCCGCTGGCGGTCCAGCCGGCGAGCCACTCCAACAGCACCTCCTCCGCCAGCAGCTCGTGAGCCCATTGCTCACCCGCAAGACCGGGGAGACGGTTGGAGGCCAGTTCGTCGGGACTGAGAAGCAGGAAGTCCCCTCGTTCGGCATGCTGCCGGACGATCCCAGTAACCGCGCTTGCGAACGAGACCGCATTGGCCTCACCCGGGGCAGACGGAGTCGACGATCGTGCGGAGGGAAGGGCGCACCAGCGAACCTGGGCGACGGCCTCCGCGAGCGGCCCTCGGCTGCGTCCGTACGTGTCGAAAAGCTGTGAAGGCCGGTAGGAGGCCAACCAGTCATCGAGCTGCGCCAGTTGTTCTGCGTCGGCCTGCGGGTTTGTGAGGGGAGTCTTGTGCAGGGCGGGCGTGCCGAGGAGCGTCTGGCTGCCGAGGGCGACAGGGCCGGTCCATCCCTTGATGCAGCGCAGGACGAGAGCTGTAGGACGGTCTTCCAAGGTGGACTCCATGGCGTCCCATAGGGCGGCGTGAAAGGCGGCGTGCTCAGCCTGTGATCCCGTGGTGATGTGGACGATCTCGGCTTTCCAGCCGAGGCCGGCGAAGTACGCGCGAAGGCGGTCGTCGTCCAGCCGTCCGAGCAGTGACGGACCGCCCATGCGGAAGCCGTTCACGTGCACTACGGGAAGGACGGTGGCCCCAGTGAGGTCGCCGTGCGCGAGCCAGGCGGCTGCGGTGGTCGGGGTCTCGCACTCGCCGTCGCCGATCACAGGCACGACGATTCTGCCGGGAGCGCCCAGGGCGGCCCCTTGGGCGAAGGGCAGGCAGCCGCCGAGCCGTCCGCCGAGGAATGCGCCAGCCGGGAGCGCCGGAATCACTTCGGCTCCCAACCCGTCCACGTCGGGGAACGAAAAGGAGAGTCGCCGCAGCCCGTCGGCGTCTGCGCCGAAATCGGGGCGCAGCCTGCCGAGCTCGCCCGTCACCCAGGATGCTGAGAGCTGGACGATGCCAGCGTGCCCGGCTCCGAGCAGCGGTACGAGGCCGACTTCCCCATCGAGAGCTCCGGCAGCGAGGGCCAGGTGGGTCAAGGCCCAGGCGGTGCCCGGCACGGTTCCCCAGTGGCCGGAGGGGCGCTTCTTCACGTGTTCGGCGGTCAGCGGCTGGCTGAGCAGCACGTTGTCCTGGAGGTGGAGTTGGCACACCGAGGAGTAACAGATGGCTCTCCACAGTGCGTCGGCCAGAACGGCGTTGGCCTCCATCATGCGCCGACCAGGGTCTCGTCAGCGAAGGTGAAGTACCAAAGGGGCCGATAGCATTCCCATGCCGCAGGTCGCAGGCCGGAGGGCTTCATGATCTTCTCTATCTCGGCGCGGGCGAGGAGGTAGTACTCGAGCTCCTGGGCCCCCGAGGCTCGCAGGCCGGCCATGATGCGGTTGTGGGCCTGGTAGACCTGGAAGTTGGGGAACTCGGTCACGTAGGGCGCGAGGGCCTCGACACCGGTGCGGAGCGCGTCGAGGTCGTCCAGGCCCGCGATGTACGTGAACGACGTGCCGTGACCGGCAGCAACCGCCCGCCTCAGCACCTCCGGCATGAAGGTGGTCGTCAGCACCGCCTTGCTGGCCTTCAGCAGGAGATCCCGTCGGGTGAAACATTCAGCAGTGAGCCGGAGCACGAAGGGGCCCACATCGGCAAGGTCGTCGAACGCCTGCCTGGAGAGCAGCACTGAGGTGAGGAAGCCAAGGCGGGCTTCGACGCCATACTCGACGAGCACGGAGCGCAAGGCCCGTAGATGGTCGACGGCCGCGGGCTCCCGCTCGAAGCATCCGGTGGAGACAGTGACCTCTCGAACTTCCGTCAGGTCCCGCCGCGGGTGCTGCTCGCACAGCGCGGCGAGGAGTTCCCGGAGGTCCCGTTCCTCCGACAATCGCGGGTCTGCCGCGGCCTCAAGCGTGTTGGGACAGAAGGCACAACCAACGCAGCGACTCCGGGCATTCGGGTTGAGCGTCAACGCGGTGCCGCCGTCACGGAAGTAGCCACCAACCGCCTCATCGGCATCGACACGCTCCACAACGCCGACCCGAGATTGACCCAGCAGCAGTTGTCCGTCCTCCAGCAGGTGGAACGGGGACTCCGCCGCGTTGAGCGGGACGATGAGCTGCCAGGGCACCGATCGTGCGCTGTCCAGCCGCACCTGCAAGCGGGCGCGGTGACGCGAGGCTTCACCGTCGATACCGTGGAGATTGATCGCGATGAGCAGGGCGTCCTCGACCGGCACCCGGTACCGCCGGGCGAGCTGCTCCACGTCCGCGAGTGTGGACGCCACGCCCGCCTGTCCGCCGACTAAAGCTGTCACGCGTGTGCTCCATCCATGAGGCGGGAGGGGGATGGCACGTCGGCGGAACGCGGGGGACGCTCCGCCGACGGCTCCGAAAAGCGTGCCGTCGCACGGCAGGACGGCGAACCACGCGCAGGGACTTTTGCAGGACGTCCCGGGACGTTTTTCAGCAGACGGCGTGAGCCAGCGCCCGCAGGTGACGCATCAGGGCGGCGACGTCCGTGAGGTCGGCAAGCACGATGCTCGCTCCGGCCTCCCTCAACTCGTCTGCGCTGTGGACGCCAGAGGCCACGGCAATCACGTGCGCGCCGGAGTCGAGGGCGGCCTGAACATCACGGGGGGTATCGCCAACGAGGACTACAGGCGTCTCGGCCGGGGTGCCGTAGACGGCGCGGACACGGCGCCGTGCGACGTCGACCAAATCCGCTCGGTCCGTCGCGTCCGCTCCGTACGCCCCACACTCGATATCGACCAGCTCGTCCAGCCCGAAGGCCCTGAGTTTGACCCGGGCGTTCGCCTGGATGTTTCCGGTGAGGACCGATGAGATCATGCCGGGCTCGGCCGCCACCGCGGCAAGGGCCTTTCGGGCACCGGGAAGCGCACGGCCGCGGCGGGAGAGATCGGCCTCCCGTGCCGCGCCGGCGGCCACCAGGGCGGGCTGGATCAACGCCCACTCCGGTGGCTCCATACCGTGGTCCCGGAACATCCCCGCGAGGATCAGTCGGTCGGTCCGGCCCTCGGTGCGTGCCGGACGGGTTGCGGCACGGCCAGCGACGCCTTCGAAGGCGGCGGCGTAGATCTCTTTGCTGACGCCGGAGTTCTCGATGAGGGTGTGGTCGATGTCCCAGAGCACGATCAGTGGCACCAGGCCAGCGTAGGCATACGAACAGTTCTGGCCACAACCGCATCCGGCGGGCTCATCGCACTTGCGGCCTGCTGTCACGGTCCGGTTGGCTTCCCTGAGTGAATGAGCGACTGCGTTCTGCGCTTGTACAACGCGGCCTGACCGTGGAGGAGTTGGCTGAAGCCTGCTCCGTGGACCCCAAGACCGCGAGCCGGTGGGTCGGTGGCCGGGTTCCCCACCGCCGGCACCGTTGGACGGTCGCGAACCTGCTGCGGGTCGACGAGACGTATCTGTGGCCGGACAACGGTCAGGGGCCTCCGCGGCTTGGGTCGTCCCGCTCGGAGCTCGTCGACACCTACCCCAATCGGGCGAGTGTCCCTCGCGATGTGTGGCTCTCCCTGCTTCTGGGCGCCATGAAGCAGGTTGACGTGCTCGTCTTTTCTGGGACCTTCTTCGCGCAAACGAACCCGCACATCGCGAGGATGCTCCAGGAAAGGGCGCAGGCTGGCGTTCGTGTTCGACTGTGCTTTGGCGATCCGGACGGGGAGGCAGTCCGTGTCAGGGGCAGGGAGGAGGGCATCGGAGACACGCTCGCGGCCAAGATCAGGGCCTCCCTCACGTACTACCGCGACCTCGTCGGCTACCCAGGCTGTGAGGTGCGCCTTCACGACACGACGCTCTACAACTCGATCTTCCGATACGACGACCACCTCATGGTCAACCCGCACATCTGGGGCCAGCCGGCCAGCGCCAACCCGCTACTCCAGCTCCGTAACATAGACGGTGGGGAGTGGTTCCAGCGGTACGGCGACAGCTTCGAGGCCGTGTGGGCATCCGCGCGCCCCTGGGCGCCCGACAGACAGGAGTAGCACTGCCGTGGGCAGGACCGAGTACTACCACGACCCCAAGGCCCCCAAGGCCAACACCCTTATCCCCGCCAGCAACCTGCTCGTGGTCAACGACGATGGCGCCATCCTTCTCCAGCGACGCCGCGACACCGGCCAGTGGGCCCTGCCCGGCGGAGCCCAGGACATCGGCGAGAGCCCGGCGCAGTGCGCCGTCCGCGAGTGCGAGGAGGAGACCGGCATCGTCGCGGAGGTCACCGGCTTCCTGGGCGTCTACTCCAACCCGGAGCACATCATCGAGTACACCGACGGCGAGATCCGGCAGCAGTACGAGGCCGTGTACATCGGCCGCCCCGTAGGGGGCAAGCCCACCGTCAATGACGAGGCCGACGGCGTGCGCTGGGTTCACCCGGACGACCTCGACAAGCTCGACATCCACCCGAGCATGCACGAGCAGATCGGCCACTACCTGACCGGGGCTTACCCCTACCTCGGCTGACCGCTCGGACTTACAGCTCCACGCCGGCCTCGACCGCAGCCGCCCGCACCCGATCCACACTCGCGTGGATGTGCGGGGCGGCCCGGCGGATGAAACGCCCGACCACGCTGTCCTCGCCGTAGCGGCCCAAGATCTCCTGCAGCCGCTCATGGGGCGTCGTCCGTCGGCCGTCCGGCGTCGTGGTCATGTCGCAGTAGACCAGCGCGTCCACGAGGAGCGGATCATCCAGGAGGGGGAACTCGTCGGCCAGCTCAGTCCGGAGGCCACGCTCCTCGGCTTCGAGCAGCGCATTCGAGTGGTTCGCGACCAGGCGGACAACCCGTCCCTCCGCCCAGTGCACGTCCCGGAGATACCGTGCTCCGTCCAGCGGATGGAATCCCGTAGAGACGAGCGGGGGCGCGTAGCCGATGTCATGCAGCACCGCAGCCGCTTCCAGCACCTCGGCGCTGTTACCGGCCAGCGGCGCCAGCGTCTGGGCGCAAGCGGCAACGCCCTGCGAGTGTGCCCACCTGCGCGGGAGGCTGCTACTCAGCAGCTCACCGGCCAGTTCGTACGCCCAGTCAACCTTGGTCGTTGCCACCTGGGGAGGATATGGCAGCAACGGCGAGGATGTCTTGGGCATCCGCGGCCGTGCGCAAAGGGGACGCCTGGACGCTGCGGGAGCCGCTGAAGCGTTTCTCGATTGCGGATCCGATCGCCGCGTACTTATTCTTCCGGGCAACGCGTTGACGGAGACGAGTAGCCAGGGATCACGCGAGCCGAGAGAGCTGCTGGCAGCTGGGAAGGCAGCCTCGCGCCCCAGGTGAATCCCCTCCCGAGTGCGGGGAGAAACGGCCTCAGGGAAGGTCCAATGCCCCGCCGGTTGACCCCCGTGACCGGGTCGTGAATGAGGCCACCATCTGCTGGTGGCGAAGGCGCGGTGGCACCGCGAGTTGCCCCTTCTCGCCCGCGCTCTCAAGGGATCACGTCATGATGACTGATCGAATGGAGCACGGCAGGATGATCGATGTCACCTTGATTCGCCAGAACCCAGTCCATGTCCAGCAGGCACTAGCCAAGCGGGCGGTCCACGTCGACCTCGACGAGTTTCTTCGACTGGACGACGACTACCGACAGGTGCGGGCTGAGATGGAACGCCTCCGTGGGGAGCGCAAGAGGATCTCGGGCGAGATCGCGAAACGGCAGCGGGTTGGCGAGGGCGTGGCAAGTCTGCACGGTGAAGCATCGGCCGTGGGCGAGCAGCTGACCGCCGTCGAGGCGCGGCTCATTGAACTGGAGCAGGCGCGTCAGGCCTTCCTTGATCCGCTGCCGAACCTACCCGACGCGGACGTGCTGGCCGGGGGCAAGGAGAACAACGAGGTCATTCGTGAAGCCGGCCAGCGTCCGGAGTTCGGTTTCACGCCCAGGGACCATGTGGAGCTCGCTCGGACTCTGGGCTTGGTCGACTATGAGCGGGGCACGAAGCTCGGCGGCAGCGGCTTCTGGATCTACCGGGGTGACGGCGCGCTCCTAGAGTGGGCGCTGCTGAACCACTTCCTGGAGGCCCATGTGCGAGACGGCTATGAGTTCGTGTTGCCACCGCACATCCTGACCTTCGCGGCCGGGTACACGGCGGGCCAGTTCCCCAAGTTTGCGGACGAGGTCTTCGCCTTGGAGCAGGGGGAGCACGGTCCGGAGCGGTTCCTGCTACCGACCGCGGAGACAGCGTTGGTCAATCTGCACCGGGACGAGACGCTGCCCGAGACGGAGCTGCCTCGGAAGTACGTCGCGTACACGCCGTGCTACCGCAAGGAGGCCGGCGGCTATCGCACGGCTGAGCGGGGGACCCTGCGCGGTCACCAGTTCAACAAGGTCGAGCTGTTCCAGTTCACCCGCCCTGACGCCTCGGACGCCGCACACGAGGAGCTTCTCGGCAGAGCGGAGGACTTGGTAAAGGGACTGGGCCTGCACTATCGGATCACGCGACTCGCGGCCGGGGACACCAGCGCAGCGATGGCCAAGACGTACGACGTCGAGGTGTGGCTGCCGAGCATCGAGGCGTACGTCGAGGTCAGCTCGGTGTCGAATGCCCGCGATTACCAGGCGAGGCGTGGCAACATCCGCTACCGGCCGCAACAGGGGAAGTCGACGTTCGTCCACACGCTGAACGGCTCAGGTCTGGCCACGAGCAGGCTTGTGCCCGCGCTGCTGGAGCAGCACCAGCGGGCCGACGGCACCGTGGAGGTACCCGACGTGTTGCGCAAGTGGATCCCGAGCGGCGTCCTGACAGCACCGCCCTCGGCCTGAGCTGAGCGGGCTGTCTGTCGAACACTGAACGGGTGGACCCCAGGTCAGAATGCCCAACCACGCCGGTTAGCCAGCCATCGCAGCGTGACCTCTCCACACCACGTCTGGTGCTGGCGAAGATGCGGTGACCAGTCTGCTGCGGGCTGTCCGCCGGAGGTGAGGAAGAAACCGGAGAGAGCGGCGAGCGCCGCATCGAGTTGTTCGTCGGCGACTCCGCGGGCGGTGGGGTGCTGGGTGAACAGGGCGGTGGCGTCGTGTCCGTCGGCGTAGGCGGTGGCCAGGAGCAGGACGAGGTCGAACCAGCTTGCACCCAGGCGGGGCCAGTTCCAGTCGCAGATCCACGCGGCGCCGTACGCATCGATCAGCACGTTGTCCTGTCGTAGGTCGTGGTGGAGGACGGCATTGCCTGCGACGGCCTCCCGCCATCCGCTTTCCAGGCTGGCCAGCACGTCCAGTAGGTCGAGTGGTACCCAGGAAGGCAGGGCGTTCGTGGACGTGGCGCCTCGGGCGAGGTTGCGCCAGTCGGCGAAGTCACCGCCGTCACCCACCGGCTTGAGGCCCACATGCTGAAGTGCTGTGGGTGGGGTAGAGAGTGCCTCTGCTGTGATCCTGTACGCGTCGAGAGTGGCCCTTAGCTCATCAGACTTCCACGGTGTGGTGGGCATGCGGCCACCGGGGACAGCGTCGATGCCGAGAACGACCCATCCGTCGTGCTCCTCAATCCACTGCAGGCGTGGCGCCGGAATCTCTGCCGGGAGCGCCTGGTTGATCAACGCTTCCCTGCGGTAGGAGTCGGCCACCATGCTGTTGTCCAGGCTCTTGACCGCCTTGACGAACAGAGGTCCGAAGGCCCCGCGGAGTACAGCGGCGAAGCCGCTGGTAAATCCGCTCCCTGCGCTGCGCCCGGCATGTACCGAGCCTCCGAGGCGTCGGGTGATGAGCTGGCGAACATCTTGTGGGAGGTCCTTCCAGTCTGGGCGTACCGCTGTGGCGTTGTACTGAAGGCGCGAGGTGATGATGTCGGGCATTCCGTCAGGATGGGGGAGCTATGTTTCCCAGCGCCACGAAATTGTCACGCGGATCCGTGTCCGTCCATTCGCTGACTGAGCCCCGTAGGCTGCGCCCCGGGTAGCGTCATCATCAGTGCGACTACACCTCCTCCTTCCTGGCGCCGTTGATCGTCGGGTGGCCGCACCTGCTTCCGAACCTGCCCACTGGCACGATCACGATCTACGCAGAAATCTCGCTGTCGTCTCGAGGCCCTCGCTCGCTATCCTCCGTCGCAACGCGATGACGGAGACGAGTAGCCCGGGATCACGCGAGCCGAGAGAGCTGCTGGCAGCTGGGAAGGCAGCCTCGCGCCCCAGGGCGAAGACCCTCCTGAGTGCGGGGAGGAACGGCCATGTGGTCCAATGCCCCGCCGGCCGGCCCCGTTACCGGCCACGAATGAGGCCGCCACTGTCGAGTGGTGGTGAAGGCGTGGTGGAACCGCGAGTCCCCTTCTCGCCCGCGCCCCCAAGGGATCACCATGACGCCCTGGAGGGCTGCGATGATCCATACGACCGATCGTGTACTGGTATCCGACCTGCGCGAGCACTTGGGTCGAACCGTTTCCGTGTCGGGCTGGGCGCACACTCTGCGCCTGCTGAGTAAGGTCCAGTTCGTCGTCGTACGCGACCACACAGGCATGGTGCAGGTCACCCACCGGCGCGGCGGCGCAGGCGACGACATCGAGGCCGCCCTGCAGCAGCTCACGCCGGAGTCCGCGGTGCGGATCACCGGCCGCGTCGTCGAGAACCCGATCGTGAAGCTCCACAGCCTGGAGATCATCCCGGAGCGGGTCGAGGTCCTGAACCGGGCCGCGACACCGCTGCCCATCGACGAGCACACCAGCCTGGAGCACCGCCTGGACTGGCGGTTCCTGGACGTACGCCGCCGTCCCGCCGCTCAGCTGATGTTCGCCGTGCAGACCACCCTGGAGCAGGGGATGCGCGAGTACGCCTATGCCCAGGGCGCCACGGAAATGCACACCCCCAAGCTCATGGGCACCGCCTCGGAGTCTGGCGCCGAGGTCTTCGAACTCGGCTACTTCGATCGCAGCGCCTATCTCGCCCAGTCGCCGCAGTTCTACAAGCAGATGGCGATCTCGGCCGGAATCGAGAAGGTCTTCGAGATCGGCCCCGTCTTCCGTGCAGAGCCGTCGTTCACCTCCCGGCACGCCACCGAGTTCACCGGCGTCGACGTCGAGCTGGCCTGGATTGACGGCGTCGAGGACGTTATGGCGTTCGAGGAGCAGATGCTCGCCCACGCCATCACCAAGGTCGCCGGTGCACACGGCGATGCGGTCCGGGAGCAGTTCGGCGTGGAGATCACCGTCCCCACGACGCCCTTCCCCCGCATCACCATGGCCACGGTGCACGACATCCTGCACAAGGGCGGATGGGACTCGGAAGGAACCAAGGAGGACCTGGACCCGGAGGGCGAGCGGAGCATCAGCGCCCACATCCAGCAGGCCACCGGCCACGAGTTCGTGTTCATCACCCACTACCCCGTGGGCATCCGGCCCTTCTACCACATGCGGCCGGCCGACGACCCGAGCGTGACCCTGAGCTTCGACCTGCTCTGGAAGGGGCTGGAGATCACCACCGGCGCCCAGCGCGAGCACCGCTACGACGTGCTGCTGAAGCAAGCCGCCGAGAAGGGCATGAGTCCGGAACCGATGCAGGACTACCTGAACGCGTTCCGGTACGGGTGCCCACCGCACGGCGGGCTGGGCATGGGCCTTGGCCGCGTACTCATGGTCTTGCTCGGACTGGAGTCGATCCGCGAGGCCACCTTCCTCTTCCGCGGACCGAACCGGCTCACCCCATAGCTGGCCTCTGTGTATGGCTGGCCTACGTCGGATTTCCCTTCCGGGGCCGCGTTCACTGAGAGCATGGACAGGTGAGTATTGAGGGAGTGGGGCGCTGGGTGCCGGCTCGTCCCGAAGATCTAGCTGTCATGTTCGCTGCGGCCGACTTCCCGTGGTGGATCGCTGGCGGGTACGCGATCGAACTCGCCGTCGGCCGTGAGCTACGCCCGCACGGCGATCTCGATGTCCTCGTCCTCCGACGGGACCAAGCTCGCGTGCGCGATCTCTTGACCGACTGGGACCTGTACGTGGCGGACCCACCTGGCATGGGGCGGCTGCGCCCGTGGCGTTCTGGGGAGACTCTTCAGCCGCCCCTCCACGACATCTGGTGCCGACGCACGCCTGAGGCGCCCTGGTCCGTGCAGCTCATGCTGGACGAGGCGGAGGGCACCCATTGGGTCTCTCGGCGTACCCCACGGATCCGGCTTCCGATCGAGCGGCTGGGACGACGAAGCGGGACTGGTATCCCCTACCTGGCGCCCGAGGTGCAGCTCTACTACAAGGCGAAGGCGACACGGGAGAAGGATGAGACAGACTTCGAAGCGGTACTGCCGCTGCTCGGCGAACCTCAACGCATTTGGTTGGCGAACGCCATCGCAGTAACCGTGCCGGACCACCCATGGCGGCAGCGTCTTACGCCACCGGACGCACACAAATGAGACGTCGGCCGCCGAGCGCGGTCCGCGGGAGACACGAAGGTGGCACGAGAGTTATACAACCTGAAGCTCTGGCACTCCATGAGTGAACACTTGGTCGACGAGGCAATGGCGAAGCCACGCTAACCAACCGCAGGCAGATCAGGCCGATTTCAGTGTCCACGACCAGTTCCTTAGCTCGTCGGGAGGGCGGTCTGATTACCCGAAGCTGCCTCGTCCTCCGTCCGCAGCACGCACCGAGGTGTTACCGGCTCAGTGCGGCGTCGAGATATACCTGCACCGCGTCGAAGAGGCCGTATGGCACGTACGCGGGAATCTGGGCATGCCGGACCCATGCCACCTCAGCCAGTTCATCGTCGTCCGCCACGTAAGGAGCGCCGGACTCTACGACACAGGCCACGTAGGTCATCTTCCGGCCAGTCTTGGGGTGAACCCGTTCTCCGAGGACCTTGAGAGCGGTCACCTCCACGCCGACCTCTTCGCTCGTCTCTCGCACGGCTGCTTGTTCAGGGGTCTCCGTCCCCTCGATCTCGCCCGCCGGGAACTGCCAAGACAGTTGACCTTCCGCGACCCGGCGGCGAACCATGAGCACGGCGCCGTCCTGTACCACGATCGCGGCTGCGATGCCCGGTCGCTCTTGTGCCGTTTGCTCGGTCATACGTCTTCCTCCAGTGCTGCCAGCATCGGCGGGTAGATCGTGTCGACGGACATGAAGCGGCCCTGTAGGTTCTCAGATCCCGTGTCATTTTCTCAGTCGCGATGTCATGTGACTGGCCGAACTGACACGGGATTGAGAATCGCTGGCCACTGCCGTCACTCGTTTGAGGACTCCGTTGCCAGCGGGATACCGCACAGCGGGCAGCCGTTTGCGTGGTCGTCCTGACAGACGTAGCCGATGGCGCCATCCACGCACCATTCGGCGGCCTCCTCGGACAGCAGGTCGGGCCCGGCAAGGAGCAGCCGACGAAATTCCGTGGTGTCCGCAATGTCGGCCGGCCGGTTGGTGAACCACTCGTCGAACCAAGGCTTGTCCCGGTGTATGCGCCAGTGCGCATTCTCCCGGTCGTCGACAGCCGTAAGGAACCGATCGACGATGCGCCCCCAACTCGGTGCTCCGAACCAGCCGTTGTCGAACGCGCACAAGGATTCGACCAGGGTTCGCAGACCGAACTCCTTCTCGCTAAGGCAGTACCTTCGCCCCCATGAGATCGCGACCTGTGCCATCTCCGCGAGTTCTACGCGCGGATCATCCTCGTGTGCCGGGTCGTCAGGGTTGTGGCAGGCCAGCCCGAGCTCGAGCACAGACTGTCCGGTCGGTAGAACCCGGGACGGGTTGACGATCGCGAGACCGAGACCGATCCAATCGACATGGTCGAACGACAGCATCGAGCGCACGAGTCGGGTGGTTGCCGCGTTGATCCGCATCATTGTGCCGTCGTGCAGCGGACTCTTCCCGGCATGCCAGTTCTCGACGGGTGTGTTGCGCCACACGGCGAGCGTGATGCGGGTGGCAGCGAGCCACAGCAGGGCGTCGTCGTCGAGGTGCCCGAACCGCTTGGCGCACTCCTGGGCGCCGTAGGTGATCAACTCTTCCGGTTTCGGCCACCTGTGGCTGTCGGGCCCTTCAGGCCCTTCAGGCGCGTACTCGTAGTCATCGGCGTACTCGTCGAGGATCGCGCTCAACTCGGCTGCGCTGTAAGCCTCGCTGTACTCGGAGCTGTCCGGCTCCTCGACGGTGTACATGTCGTGGTCCCAGGAGACGTACACGTCGCCCCAGAGCACGACGTCATCGCACTCGCTGGCGTTGTCCGTCACAACCGGCCTGATGGTGATCGGGGCAGTACGCCCGTCGGTTCGCTCGCCGTCCTTCTCGGCAGCCCATGCAGTGATGACCCCGAGCGGCTTCGGAAGGAGAGGACCGACCTCGGTGATGCTGAACGGCTCGTCGTCGTCATCGGTGTCGAACCGGCTGTTGACGAACGCCACCGCCTCGGAGGGCGAGCTGACGATGGACTGGGTACCACTCTCGTTG
Organism: Streptomyces glomeratus; assembly: GCF_021462825.1. GTDB lineage: Bacteria > Actinomycetota > Actinomycetes > Streptomycetales > Streptomycetaceae > Streptomyces > Streptomyces glomeratus. The sequence goes on from NZ_JAKEEB010000040.1 coordinate 43,649, forward strand.
TCAACCACTCGCCACAACGCGCTGTTCTTCACGATGCTCTCCGATCGCGGTGAGTGCACCCGGGGCGGGTGCGATGCGCCGGGTCGCTCGGCACTGACTCCAATTATGGGCTGATCAACCCGTCCGTAGTCCCGCAGGCGCTTGTCAGCGACGACGCTCGGGACGTTCGTGTGCAACGAAGGTGTGTGAGTGGGTGGAACGGATGGTTGCCGATGCAGGTTCGTGACGCTCCGGGCCGCGTTGCAGCCTGCTGGACAGCCTGAGGAAATGACACCGATCTGAGACAGCCGCCTGCCGACACAACGTGAGACTCAAGGGAAATATCCAGGTCACAGGGTCGGCGCCTGACACTGAAATTGAGAACCTACAGGCCCGCCGCATTCTTCGCCACCCAAGCCGCTCTTCAACCGCATCATTGTTCGTTGCGTCCCCTGCCAGGTACACGCAGTGGACACCCGTCGCCGGATGGATCCGCTCAACCAGACCGCGCCGTACAGCACAGCACACGCCCGTCTAATCCAGCGTCTCGCGGGCCGTCGCGGTCCCTCCCGCCGCAGATCATCCCGCCGCAGCTGTTCCTCGCTCCGTAGAGGGGGGAAGTTGCCGCAACCGATCTCGTCCTTGGCGAATGCCAGGCGCTCCGCCTCTTCCCGCTCGATCAACTGCCGCACAGGATTCCGCACATCACCCACTACATTAATCAACTTACGGGTGCTTTCACCTGACGGCAGGTCGCCCCTACCCCACAGCGAGGGCCCAAGGAGTCCAGATGACGCTCTCTTCGCCTGGTGCACGGGCCGTGGACTTGCGTGTTGAGCCGGTTGATGACGTTCTCGAACACGTGGAGCGGTCCCTTCAAATGCAGTTGCTCCGTGACACCGTGGTGTGCAAGCGGCGCTCGGTTGGGGCGCGGACGGACCGTGGAACGTGGGTGAGGGTTGAGCGGCGCAGCTTCGACCGGATCGGAACACGGGGCTGGAACGGCACCGAGGCCGCAGCGGTCTTGCATGGAGTGTCTATGCCGAAGTGGTACGCGGGGCTGGCGTGGCGCGAGCGGGACGAGCCGGTGATGTGGCGGAGCGCGTCGCGCAGCAGGGCCTCGACCTTCTCGGCGTACTCGGGCTTGGCCTCGATCCGTGCCAGCAGTCCGAGCTATCGGAAGGCGGCGATATGGCGCCGTGCCCAGTCGGCGAACGTGCGGGGCGCGCGGCCCAGGACCAGCTCGACGTCGGGGCTGATGCGCTGCTCGGCGGGGGTGGGCCGGCCGAGGATCGCGAGGGTGGTCTCGACCACGGGCTCGGGCATGAACTGCAGCATCTGGGAGCGGGCCTCCTCTCTGGTTTGCTCGACGAACCGGACCGGTTCACCGAGGGCGTCGCCGATCGCCTCGGCTCGCTGCCGGGGAGTGCTGGGGGCGGGCCCGGTCAGCTCGTAGATCCGCCCGGCGTGTTCTTTCTCGCGCAGTGTCACGGCGGCCACCTCCGCGATGTCGGTCGGGTCGATCGTGGGCAGGCCCACGTCACCGAACGGCGCGGCGACGCTTCGCCGGGTGCGGACCGACTCTGACCATGCATACGCATTGGAGTCGAAGCCGCCGGGCCGAAGGATCGTCCAGTCCAGGCCCGACTCCCGGACGGCGTCCTCGATCGCACGTGCCGTGTCCCCATGGGAGGCCGACTGCGGCCGGGTCGCGACTCCTTGCGAGGACAGCAGCACGACCCGTTCCGCTCCGCCGGCCTTGGCAGCGTCCAGGACGTCCCGCGGGTTCATCAGGTGGGCGCCGGCGCCGCCGTCGTGGAGGAACAACGCCTCCGCGCCGTCGAACACCGGGCGAAGGGTCGCGGCATCGGTCAGATCCGCCCGCCGCGACTCGACGCCCTCCGGCACGTCGGCTTCCGAGATGCCCCGCGACGTTGCGGTCACCTGCTCACCGGCCGCCACAAGGGCCTGCACAAGCTTTCGGCCGACGTTGCCAGTCGCTCCCGTCACTGCAATCACGTTGACTCCCCTGCTTAGCAATGTGTTTGACGATGCCTCAGTGGGCGATGACGGCGCGGAGAGCCGAGCTCCGGGCCATGCGGGGACGCTAACACCGGCGATATAGTAGGTACCTAGAGGAAAGTGGCTATCCCGAAGGGATGCGCATGGCCGGCAAGGCGACCCGGACGGCACCCGCCGCGACGGACCCGGAACTCGCCTGCCCGATCGGCCCGGTCGTCGACATCGTGTTCAGCCGGTGGACCACTCCGATCTTGTGGAGCCTGCATACCTACGGCCGCCAGCGCTTTGTCGAGCTGGAACGACGCATCGCCAAGATCACGCCGAAGGTGCTGACCCAGCGGCTGAGACAACTGGAGCGCGACGGTCTGATCGTGCGCACGTACCACCCGGAGGTTCCCCCTCGGGTCGAGTACGAGATCAGCGAGCTGGGCCGCAGCCTCGCTCCACTCTTCGCGCACCTCACCGAATGGGCTTTCGAGAACCTGGGCAAGGTCGAGCAGGCCCGGCAGGACTACGACGCCGATTCCGCCCGGTAGCACGCTGCGGCGCCGTCCGGGAACTGGTGTTGTGACGATTTGGCGAAACTCCGACCCGTACGGTCATGGAACTGTTTCACCCACGCATCGGCAGGTGACCCGGGGCCGAGTACACCCTTTCCGAGGCACGGACTTTCGATCGCAGGTGACTTTCATGGACGACTGGCGAGACCACGCCGCGTGCCGCCAGGAGGACCCCGACCTCTTCTTTCCGGTCGGCACCACGGGACCGGGGCTGTTGCAGACCCAGCAGGCCAAGACGGTCTGCCGGCGCTGCCCCGTGCGGGAGCGGTGTCTGCAGTGGGCACTGGACACCGAGCAGACCGTCGGCGTGTGGGGCGGCACGAACGAGGCCGAACGCCGTGCGCTGAATCGGCGCGCGGGCGCCCGGCGCCGCACGGAATAGGACATCGTGTGCGCCCGGCGGGGGTTGGGGCGGGGCGCCGGTGCGGCGCAGCGGCCCTCTCTCGGCCTGCCGCCGGTCCGCCTCGGCCCGCCCCTCCTCAACGCCGCGTCCCGCCTGCCGGGAGGCACCCAGGGCCGCTCGTCCTGAGCCGCCCCGTCGATCGTTCGACGGGCTCCGGCAGTGGGCGCCGTGGCACATGGCTGCCGAAGTGCTCCCGGTCCCGGTAGACCTGCGCTGCCAGCAGCCAGAACCACATCGCCACGGTCACGAGGTGGATCCGTTGGGCAATGCCCTGTCCGCCGGGATGGCCGACATAGGGTCCGGCGGAGCAGATCGCCGCGGCCATCGACACCGGCAGCAGCCTCGGCGCCCAGTGCCCGGCGGGCTGTGGGCGTCCGGGGCGCTCGCGAGCGGCGACGGCGAAGGCTGCCATCGAGGCGAACAGAGTGAAGTGCACCGCGCCGCTGGTCAGGGTGTGCCACACGTTGTCGGTGGGGCAGCCGGTCTCCAGCGAGGGCGCGCACCGCATCGGCAGCAGGACGTCCGCGACGGAAGAGCTCCCGAAGGCCGCCAGTGCGCCCCAGCCCACAGCTGCCCAACCGCGCGGTGTTCCGGCCACGGCCAGGCAGGCGCCGGCCGCCACCAGCAGTGCCGTGGCCAGTTCGACACCGCTGAACAGCACCCGGTAGGGCTGATCGGCGGCAAAGACCTCACTGACGTAGGAGTCGCGCTGATCCAGCCCTGTGGGCAGCAGGAACTGCAGCAACCAGTCGTTGTACGTCACCGCCGCCACAGAGAGCAGTGTCGCCGCCAGCATCCGCCGTAGCCTGCCGCTCCGTCGACCACCGTTCGCGATCGCGCGCATATCGCCCGCCCCTCCCCTGCCACACCTACCGAAAGGCAGAGTTCCCCGAACGGGGTGCTCCATCGCCTCTGTCGAGCAGCCGAAGGGAAACCGGCCAAGCACGCTCCCTCGCCGCCGAAATCACGGCCGCGAGTGAGCCAAACGGCCGAAGATGCGGCGGCGCTGTCGCCTGAGAGCTGGTACTCCCTGAGGGGTAGGTGGCTGCGCTGTGCATGACTGAGCTCTCCCGGAGGGGAGAGCCGCAGGAGCACTCGAGAAGCCGACACCGGGACCACATGGAGGGAGACGGCGTGATGGCAACCACCGTGGGCGAGGCCAGGGCCGGTCTGGCGCCGGCCAGTCTCCAGCTGCCGGGCATCGTGCTGGGGGTGGGGCTGGGCGGGTTCGTCGACGGCATTCTGCTGCACCAGCTCCTGCAGTGGCACCACATGCTCAGCAGCACCAACCACGACCGCATCGGTGTGAAGTACTACAACCCCCACACGGTCTCCGGCCTGGAGATGAACACCTTGTGGGACGGCATCTTCCACGCCGTGTGCTGGATCGCCGTCCTCACCGGTCTCGCGATCCTGTACTCCCGCGTCACCCACAACCGCAGGCGGGTGTGGACCTCCCGGGTGCTGTGGGGCTGGGCCCTGGCCGGCTGGGGCCTCTTCAACCTCGTCGAAGGCGTCCTGGACCACCACATCCTGGGCATCCACCATGTCCACGGCGGCCCCTATCAGGTCTGGTGGGACATCGGCTTCCTCGTCTTCGGCGCGCTGTTGCTCGTAGGCGGCTGGCTTCTCCAGCGCAGCGGACAGCCCTTCGATCCCGACGCCCCCACCGCCCGGCAGGCCGAACGAGACGCCGGATTGAGCCGATGAACCACGGCACCCATCCCATGCACCCGGGTGAGGGCGGTGGCCTGCTGGAGACACTGCTCCCCGCGCTCGCGACGGCGGCGTGCGCCGTCGGCTACCTCCTCCTCGTTCACCGGGCGCGGCGCCGCAATCCGGTGCGGGCCTGGAGTCCCTGGCGCACGGCAGGCTTCATCACCGGGCTGGCCCTGCTGGCCGTGGCGCTCCTGCCGCCGGTCGCGCCCCTCGCCCACGACGACTTCCGGGGGCACATGGCCCAGCACATGCTCATCGGCATGTACGCCCCTCTCGCCCTGGTGCTCGGCGCCCCCATGACCCTCCTGCTGCGGGCCGTGCCCGCAGCACACGCCCGCCTGCTCACCGGGGTCCTGCACAGCCGCGCCGCCCGCCTGCTCGCCCACCCGGCGATCGCCCTGCTGCTGTCCACGGGCAGCCTCGCCGTCCTGTATTTCACCCCGCTCTACACCGCCGCCATGGCCCATCCGGCCGGACACTGGCTGCTGCACGCCCACTTCCTGCTGTCGGGCTGCCTGTTCGCCCACGTCATCGCCGGCCCGGACCCGGCGCCCGCCCGGCCGGGCGTCCGCACCCGCCTGGTCTACCTCGGCTGTGCCATCGCCGCGCACGCCGTCATCGCGCAGCTGATGTACGGCGGCTTCTGGGTCGACATCCGCGCCCCCATCCCGCAAGTCCAGGGCGCTGCGGAGATCATGTACTACGGCGGCGACATCGCCGAACTCCTTCTCGCGGGCGCCCTGGTAGCCACCTGGCGCCCCGACCGCGGCCCCCGCCGCGCCACGAAGGTGTCGCCCTCGCACCCGCTTGCACGGGCATGACGTTCATCGGTCTGCCGGCGCCGGGCGCCGGCAGACCGATGCGCCGCTCGCAGCGCGTGCGCGGGCGCTCCCGACACACACCGTAAGCTGCGTCGGGGTGCAAGATTCACGGGGAGGCGCGAGTGGGGCGGGACATGGTGCTCGGCGGCCGGTACGAGCTGATCGAGAGGCTCGGGCAGGGCGGCATGGGAACGGTCCATCGTGGGGTGGACCAGCGGCTGCGACGCACCGTGGCGGTGAAGCTGCTCTCCTCCGCGCTGGCCCACGATCCGCAGTCGCGAGCCCGTTTCCGGCGTGAGGCACACGCGGCCGCCGCGCTGAACCACCCAGCCGTGGCCACCATCCACGACGTCGGCGAGGAGCCGGACCCGGACGGTCCACGGCCCTATCTGGTCATGGAGTACGTGCAGGGCACCACCCTCGCCGAGGCCCTGCGGGGCGGGCCGCTGCCCGTGGCCGAGGCGATCGACACGGCATGCGCGGTGCTGGACGCGCTGCGGCACAGCCATGAGCGCGGAATCGTGCACAGGGACATCAAGCCCTCCAACATCATGCTCACCGGGCCCGACACCGTGAAGGTCCTCGACTTCGGCATTGCGAAGGCGTTCACCGAGGCCGCCACCCGCATCACCGGCAGCGGTGCGGCCATAGGCACTCCCGCCTACCTTTCGCCCGAGCAGATCAGCGGGGCGGAGATCGACCACCGGGCCGATCTGTACGCGATGGGGTGCCTGCTGCACGAACTGCTGACCGGGCAGCCGCCGTTCCGTGGCGCATCGCCGTTCGCAGTCATGCACCAGCACTTGTTCGCCGAACCGGAGCCGGTCTCCCGGCTCCGGCCACAGGTACCGCCGGCGGTGGAGGCGGTGATTCAGCGCGCCCTGCGCAAGGACCCGGCGGAACGGTTCGCCGATGCCGGTCAGATGCGTGCGGCCCTCGCCGACGCCCTTGCGCAGTCGGCCATGCCGACGGCCGAGGCACAGGTCCCCGCCCCCGTCGCCGTCGCTCCGGCAGCAGGCTCCGGTGGTCGGACCGCGCTCCGGGACAGGTTCCGGATATCGTTGCGCCCCTCCGTCGACAGCGCCTTGGCCCTGCTCGGCTGCCTGCTGGCGTTGCTGTGCGCGCGTGGCCAACTGGTGGAGACCGATCACTTCGGCCGCGTGGCCGTCGCGGCCGCCCTGTTGGGCGCGGTGACGCTGCCGTGGTCGACGCGCCTGTCGTGCGCGGTGAGCTGGGGGCCCGTTGCCGAAGCCGTGGCGGTCAACTCCGAGCTGCGGCGCGCCTACGACGGTTGGGACAGCTCGTACGCGGGCTTCGCCGCCCTGCTCGCGCTGGCCGCCGTCGGCTGCCTCGTCGGTGCGGCGCTCAGCCAGGAGCGCGGCGGCGGCTCGGTGGTCGCCTTCTGGTTCAGCGCCACCGCATCGATCTGGTACTTCCTCGACGACCTGCACAAGCTGTTCGTCTTCTACCTGCTCCTGTCACTGGTGACCGGTGCCGCGATCGCGTGGGAGGCCGTCGCACGCGTGCGGCGCCGGACCGACGCCGGTCGGGCGGCACTGGAAGGGCCGTCCGTCGACGTGGCACCGCCCGGCGGCAACTCACGACCAGCCTGACCGGCACACTCAGGATCCGAAGTAGCCGGTGCCCGGCCCCGGTTCCGGTTCAGTGGGCGGGGTTCGCGTTCCAGTCGACCAGTTGCACGATGACGCCGTTGGGATCGCGGACCTGGAAGGCGCGTTCGCCCCACTCCTCCTCGGTCAACGGCATGGTGATCGTCACGCCCTCGGCGCGCAGGCGTGCCAGCTCCCCTTCGAGGTCGTCGACGACGAAGGCGAGGATCAGTCCGGCGGCGTGCTCCTCACGCTGGTCCGCCGGGAGCGTCCCCAGCCCTCGCCACAGAAAGATGACGTTCATGCCGACGTCGTCGCGGGTCAGGGACGCGAACCCCTCGGCGCTCATCTCCTCGCGGAAGCCGAAGTGCTCGACGAGGAAGGCAGTGGAGGCGGGGACATCGTCGACGTTGATCGAGACGGCACTGGAAGTGACCTTCACGGAGACTCCTTCAGGGCTGAGGCATCACAGATTCTCTGTACGCCGTACAGAGTACAACGTACAGAGATTTGGTACGAGAGGATTGCCCTGTGCCGACGGAACGAACGAGCGCGGGCGACCCGGCCCGTACCCTGCAACTGCTGTGGCGCCACTCCAGCGCTGACCGCCGCAGAGGACCGCGACGAGGGCTGAGCGTGGACGCGGTGATCGAGGCGGCCACCGCCATCGCCGACACAGAAGGCCTGGACTCGCTGACCATGCGCCGAGTGGCCCAGGAGCTTGGTGTCGTGCCCATGACGCTGTACACCTACGTCCCGGGCAAGGCCGAGCTGCTCGACCTCATGCTGGACGCCGCCTACGCCCGTATGCCCCGTACGGACACCACCGGACAGCCGTGGCACCGACGGGTCTCCGCCGTTGCCGAGGAGAACAAGGCGCTCTTCGAACGGCACCCCTGGGCCGCGGCCGTCTCCACCGCCAGGCCTCCGCTCGGACCGGGGCTGATGGCCAAGTACGAGCACGAACTGTCCGCACTCGACGGCCTCGGCCTCAGCGACGTCGAAATGGACGACTGCCTGACGTATCTGCTCACCTTCGTACAGGCATGCGCCCGCGCAACCGCCGATGCCCGCGCCACCCGGCACGACAGCGCCATGAACGACCAACAGTGGTGGGCGGTGAACGCCCCGCTCCTCGCCCGGGTCCTCGACGAGAACGCCTACCCGCTGGCCGTACGCGTCGGCGCGGCCGCAGGCGCCGCACACGGCAGTGCCTACGACCCCGACCACGCCTACGCCTTCGGCCTGCAACGCGTCCTCGACGCCTTCGCCGCCCTCATCGGCCGAAGCCCAAACACGAACACATCCGGGCCTTCGCACCGGGACGGCGCCGGTCCCCGGTAAGGGGCGGTGCCCCGTGTGTGGGCCGTGACGCGTGGGGTAGGCGCACCGTCCAACCGTTCGACGGAACGGGTGGCCGGACATCTGTCGTCCGTGAACCAGTGCAAGGAGGAGATCATGAAGAAGCTGACGCTGCGCATCGCCACCACCGGCATTTCCTGCATAGTCGCCGGAAGCGCCCTCCTCGCCGCCGGCGGATCCGCCACGGCGGCCTCCCCTCAGACGGCCGGACACACCTCCGCCCGGGCCACCATGGGCGACGCCAGCCACCACTGCTCCGGGCACCGCACCGCGCACCGGCCCATCGATCCCTGGATCGCGGACCAACTGGCGCTGTTCGGCCCCGCTGCGCAGCGGCCGGCCCCGGACCCCTGGATCGCCGATCATCTGGCCCAGTTCGCACCGGCCACCCGGTAGCCGGGGCAACGGCTTGGCGTCCGAGTCCGGGCCGGGGTGAGCCGGCAGCGTCGCAGCTGTAAACCGCAGCGGCAGGGAGCACCCGTGCCAGCACGATGTGCACGTGACTCCTCCCCCTCGTGAAGGAGGGGGCTTCTCGTTATGCCGGTGCGGCGTGGCGACGGACCAGCCCGGCCCGTAGAACGTTCAGGGCGCCCACCGTGTCCGCGTGCGCCTGGTGGCCGCACGAAACGCAGTGGAACTTCTCCTGGGTGGGCCGGTTCTCCGCTGAGACATGCCCGCATTCAGGGCAGGTCCGGGAGGTGTTGCGGGGGTCCACGGCGATCACTTTCCGTCCGGCGCTTTCAGCCTTGGCGTGCAGGATCGTCAGGAACACCCCCCATCCGGCATCAGAGAT
>NZ_JAKEEB010000041.1 GCF_021462825.1 Streptomyces glomeratus
GGGGGGGCCGGTGACCCCGGGCGGGGGCCGGGGGGGGGGGGGGGGCCCCCCCCCGGGGGGGGGGGGGGCGGGGCCCCCCCGGGGGGGGGCCCCCCCCCGGGGGGGGGGGGGGGGGGGGCCCGTCCGCGGTGCGTACGCTCAGCCCACGGTCGTCACCGTGCCCGCGCCGACGGTGCGGCCGCCCTCGCGGATCGCGAAGCCGAGGCCGGGCTCCAGCGGGACCTCGCGGCCCAGTTCCACCGTCATGGTGACCGTGTCGCCGGGCCGGGCGACCGCCGTCTCGCCGAGGTCGATGTCGCCGACCACGTCCGCGGTGCGGATGTAGAACTGCGGCCGGTATCCGGTCGACACCGCGGTGGTGCGACCGCCCTCGCGTGCCGACAGGACGTACACCCGCGCCGAGAAACGACGGCTCGGCACGACACTTCCGGGTGCCGAGACGATGTGCCCACGCCGCACCGCGTCGCGCGGCACCCCGCGCAGCAGCAGCGCCACATTGTCCCCGGCCTGCGCCTCCTCCATGGGCTTGCCGAAGGTCTCCAGACCGGTGACCACCGTCTCCACACCGGCGCCGAGCACCTCGACCCGGTCGCCGACCCGCACCGTGCCGCGCTCGACCGCGCCGGTGACGACCGTGCCGCGCCCGGTGATGGTGAGCACGTTCTCCACCGGCAGCAGGAACGGTGCGTCCAGATACCGCTCGGGCATGGGCACATAGGTGTCCACCGCGTCGAGCAGCGCCTCGATCGCCGCGGTCCAACGCGGGTCGCCCTCCAGGGCCTTGAGCCCGGAGACCCGGACCACCGGGACGGAGTCGCCCGGATAGCCCTGTGCGCTCAGCAGCTCTCGGACCTCCAGCTCGACGAGGTCGGTGAGTTCCTCGTCGCCCGCGTCGGCCTTGTTGATCGCCACGACGATGTGGTCCACGCCCACCTGCCGGGCCAGCAGTACGTGTTCGGCGGTCTGCGGCATGATCCCGTCGAGCGCCGAGACCACGAGGATCGCCCCGTCGAGCTGGGCGGCCCCGGTGACCATGTTCTTGACGTAGTCGGCGTGGCCAGGCATGTCCACATGCGCGTAGTGCCGGGTATCCGTCTCGTACTCGACATGCGCGATGTTGATGGTGATGCCCCGCGCCGCCTCCTCCGGGGCCCGGTCGATCCGGTCGAACGGGACGAAGGTGCCGCTGCCGCGGTCGGCCAGGACCTTGGTGATCGCGGCGGTCAGGGTGGTCTTGCCGTGGTCGACGTGCCCCATCGTGCCGATGTTCAGATGCGGTTTGGTGCGCACGTATGCCGTCTTGGGCATGGCTGTTCCTCGAAGCCTCTTCGGTGGTGCTGAGCGACGGCCCCGGCGTCGGACGATCCGGCCGGGACGGGGACCCCAAGGACTTGCCGACCCTCCCCCTGCGGGGTCCGCCGGACGATCCGGGAAGGGTCAGCTTCGGGCGCCGTCGACGGCTGCCAGGAAGAGCGGGACGGCAGCCTTCGGCGCATCCGCGGCGGCGGATGCTGCGAGGACGAAGGCGTACCGGAACATGTGCTAGAGCATGGTCGACGCGTGCGGCCACGTCGAATGGTTTTTCCGGCAGGGCCCGTTCACGAGCCGGTCAGAGGTTCTTGAGTGCTTCCCGCACCGACAGCGGGGAGAGTCGTGCCCCCTCCCGGGCCACGAACTCCCGTACGGCCTCCGGATCCGTCTTGGCGTACTCCCTCAGGGCCCACCCGATCGCCTTTCCGATGAAGAAGTCGGGGTGGCCGGAGCGGCGTACGCAGTAGGAGAAGAGGCGGCTCGTGTCGGTCGCCTCCTTGTGGCGCAGCTGGTGGAGCAGGGCGGTCCGGGCGATCCACAGGTGGTCGTCCTCGATCCACGCGTCCATGGCGTCCCGCAGCCCGGGATCGGCGGTGACGAGTCCTCCCACGACATGGGAGGCGAGCGCGTCGACGGTGTCCCACCAGGGGACGGTGGAGACCAGATGGCGCGTCACGGGAAGGAAACCGGACGAGAGTTGCCTCACATGGCGGCGCAGGTAGTCGACGGCGAAATAGTGGTACTCGCGCTCCGGCAGCGCCCAGCAGCGCAGGGCGATCGCCGTGCAGTCGGCCTCGTCCGGGCGGGGCGTGCCGGCCAGGACGGTGCGGGACAGGGCCCGTCGGACGGGCGTGGTCAGGCCCAGGAAGGGCGCGACGTCCTTCATGTAGGCGCGCATCGCCACGGCACGCTCCGGATCGGCCGCGGCGGCGTACGCGAGGGTGAGCCGCTCCATCACGGCGTCCGCGAGGCCGCTGGGCGGCGGCACGAACGGCGCGGCTGTTGTTCCGGAGCCTGTGGCCTCCATGAGAGGAACCATACGGCGATCACACACATCGGTCGGTTAGTGTCGCCGGATGCCCGATGCCACCACCCGCTCTGGGGGCACCGCCACGGCCTCTCCCCGGGCCGCCGCCACGAAGCTCACCGCCACGGCCTCCCCCTGCGCCGGCAGGGAGTTCACCGCCGCGCCGGCCGCCGCCGTCGTCGTACCGCTCGGTTTCACCGCCCGCTGCACGCGGGCACTGATGTCGCCTTGGTCCCGTCTGTCCCTGCTCGTGCTGCTGCTCGCGGCCGCGGCGTCCTGCGTGCTCGCGTTCGAGCCGCAGAGGCTGCTGACGCGCGGCTGGCCGCCGCAGCTCGGGGGTGTCACGGCGGCCGTCGTCTTCGCGGTGGCGTACGGACTGTGCACGGTCGCGTTCGTGCCGCGCCCGCTGCTCAACCTCGCGGCAGGCGCGCTGTTCGGCTCGCAGCTGGGCACGGGCACGGCGCTCGCGGGCACGGTGCTCGGCGCCGGGGTCGCCTTCGGGCTCGGCCGGATGCTGGGGCAGGACGCGCTGCGTCCGCTGCTGCGGGGCCGCTGGCTGAAGGCGGCGGACGGGCAGCTCAGCAGGCACGGCTTCCGTTCCATGATGGCGGCCCGGCTGTTCCCCGGGGTGCCGTTCTGGGCGGCCAACTACTGCGCCGCGGTCTCCCGGATGCGCTGGGCCCCGTTCCTGATCGCGACGACGCTCGGTTCGGTCCCCAACACCGCCGCGTATGTGGTCGCCGGTGCCCGGGCCTCGCGGCCGACCTCACCGGCCTTCCTGATCGCGATGGCCTTCATCGCGGTGCCGGCACTGGCCGGCGCGGTGGTGGCCTGGCGCAAGCGCCACCACCTCAGGGACCACGGCCGGGCCGGCCGGGCCGCCGCGAGGACCGGGCGGGGCGGCTAGACCGCTTCGAGGATCATCGCGTTGGCGAGTCCGCCCGCCTCGCACATCGTCTGCAGTCCGTACCTGGCCCCACGCGCCCGCAGCGCGTGCACCAGGGTGGTCGTCAGCCGTGTGCCGCTCGCGCCCAGCGGGTGGCCGATGGCGATGGCCCCACCGTGGACGTTGACCTTGGCCAGGTCGGCGCCGGTCTCCTGCTGCCAGGCCAGGACGACGCTGGAGAAGGCCTCGTTCACCTCGAAGAGGTCGATGTCACTCAGCGTCAGACCCGCCTTGTGCAGCACCTTTTCCGTGGCGGGGATGACTCCTGTGAGCATGAGCAGGGGGTCGGAGCCCGTCACGGCGAAGCTGTGCAGCCGGGCGAGCGGGCGCAGACCCAGACGGGCGGCGGTCTCGCTGGTGGTGATGAGGACCGCCGAGGCGCCGTCGTTGATCGGGCTCGCGTTGCCGGCGGTGATGTTCCACTCGATCTGCGGGAACCGCTCGGCGAAGCCCGGGTCCTGATAGGCGGGCTTGAGCCCGCCGAGCACCTCGGCGGTGGTGGACGGACGCAGGGACTCGTCGCGCGCAAGGCCTTCCAGGGGCGCCGTCTCGGCGTCGAACAGGCCGGCGTCCCACGCGGCCGCGGCCTTCTGGTGGGAGGACACGGCGAAGGCGTCCATCCGCTCGCGGGTGATCGACCACTTCGCGGCGATCAGCTCGGCGCTGATGCCCTGGGGGACGAGGCCCTCCGGGTAGCGCGCGGCGACGCCCGGTCCGAAGGGGTCCTTTCCGGCGGGCACGTTCGACCACATCGGCACGCGGCTCATGGACTCCACGCCGCAGGCCACGACGATGTCGTACGCGCCCGACAGCACGCCCTGGGCGGCGAAGTGCACGGCCTGCTGGGAGGAGCCGCACTGGCGGTCCACGGTGGTCGCGGGCACCGTCTCCGGGAAGCCCGCGGACAGCACGGCGTACCGGGTGGTGTTCATGGCCTGCTCGCCGACCTGGTCGACGGTGCCGCCGATGACGTCGTCGATCAGCGCCGGGTCGATGCCGGAGCGTTCGACGAGGGTGCGCAGGGTGTGCGCGAGAAGTTCCACGGGGTGGACGTGGGCGAGGGCGCCGTTGGGCTTGCCCTTGCCCACCGGAGTTCGTACGGCTTCCACGATCACAGCGTCACGCATGGTGTGGGCCTCCTTGCCCAAGGCGCCGGTGCGGCGATTACCGGTGAGTAGGAAATCTGGACCCACCATAACGGGTAGAGTTTGGAAATCAAACCCTCGCCTAGACTGGGCGTATGTCCGCCACCAGAGATCCGCGCCCCTGCTCCATCGCCGACACCCTGGCCCTCGTCGGTGAGAAGTACTCCCTGCTCGTGCTGCGCGAGGTCTATCTCGGCAACGGGCGCTTCGATCAGCTCGTACGCAACATCGGCGCCCCGCGCGACGTCCTGGCCGCGCGTCTGAAGCGCCTGGTGGACGGCGGGATCCTGACCAAGGCGCGCTACAGCGAGCGCCCCCAGCGCTTCGAGTACCGGGCCACCACGGCGGGCCTGGAGCTGGAGGGCGCCCTGATGACCCTCATGGCGTGGGGCGACCGCCATCTCCGCGGAGACGACGATCGCCCCATGGTGATCGAGCACAACTGCGGCCACGAGCTGCTTGCGCTCGTCACCTGCTCCGCCTGCGGCCGAGAGGTCCGTCACGAGGACCTGACGGCACACCCCCAGGCACCGGGCTGGACAAGGTCGGGACCGGCCGCAGTCCAGGCCGACGCACACGGCCCCTCACGGGCAGGACACACTGCCTCGGGTGAGGGCTAGGGGCGCACGTAGGGGCGGGTCATGATCTCCATGTTGTGGCCGTCCGGGTCGTCGAAGTACGCACCCCGGCCGCCGAACAGGCGGTTCGTCCTGCCCGGCTCGGTGTGCCGGGGGTCGGCGTAGTACGTGACCCCCAGCGCCTCCAGCCGGGCCACCATGGTGGTGAACTGTTCGTCGGGCACGAGGAACGCATAGTGCTGCGACTGGATCGGCTCGTCGCGCTTCTCGTAGTAGTCGAGGGTCACACCGTTGCCGAGGTCGACGGGCAGGAAGGGCCCCACGGGGGCACCCACCTCCAGGCCCAGAACCGCAGCGATGAACTCGGCCGACCGGTGCGGGTCCCTGGCGTAGACGGCCGTGTGGTTCAACTGGACGGCGCCGGCCGGCGATTCGGGCGCGTTCCGGTCCTGCTGCTCGGATCCGTTCCGGTCCTGCTGCTCGGATCCTTTTCGGTGTTGCTGCTCGGATCCGTTTCGGTCCTGCTGCTCGGATCCTATTCGGTGTTGCTGCTCGGACGGCATGAGTGTGGTCTCTCCGGGTCGTGGGATGCGCTGGACGAGGGCGCCACGCGCGGGCGCCGGTAGCGAGGACACGGAGAAGGGGGGCGGGGCTCTGGCCCGCCTCGCGCTCACGCCGAGGCCGGGCGCCTCACTCGTGTATGGCCCACGGCCGACCCGGCAGTCACCCGGCCGACTGTAGCGTCCGCCGCAGACCGGAGCGACGCCGATTTCGGCCGCCTCCGGCGCACGCGTGCCGGCCATGCGAAGGGCCGGACCCCGAGGCGAGGTGCCCCTGCCTCCCCAAGCGCAGGTAAAGCCCCGGTGATGGGATCGTCATCCCGGAGCGCTACGCTGCCGTCCAGCACTTGATCACCGGCCGCCGCACGGCATGCCGCGGCTCGGTGTGCCCGTCGTCGCCTCCACGATCAGCTGTTGGACCCGATCACCCATGTCTTGGCTTGAATCCCTCATCCTCGGACTCGTCCAGGGGCTGACCGAATTCCTCCCCGTCTCCTCCAGTGCCCATCTGCGGCTCACCGCGGCCTTCGCGGGCTGGGCGGACCCGGGAGCGGCCTTCACCGCGATCACGCAGATCGGCACGGAGTCCGCGGTGCTGATCTATTTCCGCAAGGACATCGCCAACATCCTCTCGGCCTGGTTCCGTTCGCTGTTCGACAAGCAGATGCGGCAGGACCACGACGCGCGGATGGGCTGGCTGGTGATCGTCGGCTCCATACCCATCGGGGTGCTCGGTGTGACCCTGAAGGACCAGATCGAGGGCCCCTTCCGGGATCTGCGGGTCACGGCGACCATGCTGATCGTCATGGGTGTGATCCTCGGCGTCGCGGACCGGCTGGCGGCGCGTGACGAGGCCGGCGGCCGGCACCGGCTGCCGAAGCAGCGCAAGACCCTGAGGGATCTCGACGTCAGGGACGGCCTGGTCTTCGGCGCCTGCCAGGCGATGGCCCTGATCCCCGGCGTCTCCCGGTCCGGCGCGACGATCAGCGGCGGCCTGTTCCTCGGCTACCGGCGTGAGGCCGCTGCCCGCTACTCCTTCCTGCTCGCCATTCCGGCCGTCCTGGCGTCGGGTGCCTTCGAGCTCAAGGACGCAGCGGAGACGGGCCATGTGCGCTGGGGGCCCACACTGTTCGCAACGGTCGTCGCGTTCGCGTCCGGGTACGCCGTCATCGCATGGTTCATGAAGTTCATCTCGAGCAAAAGCTTCATGCCGTTCGTCTGGTACCGCATCGCGCTCGGCATCGCCATCGTCGCGCTGGTCGCGGCGGGCGTGCTCAGCCCGCACGCGGCCGAGTCGGCGGGCTGACCTGCCCGATCCTGACGGAACCTCCACCCGCCACGCACGGAACCGACCGTGACCAAACACATACGGTGTGCGCAGTGGCGCGGTGGCGCGCTGTCACCGCTTACCCCTAGGCTTGCCCGCATGTCCCCCGATTCCCAGAGCCCTGGTTCCGTGCGGTCTGCCGACGACTTAAACGAGCGGATCCGCGCGCTGTGGCTGCGCTCGGGCGGCTCTCTGTCGGCTCAGGAGCGCGCGGAGTACGAGCTGTTGGTCGTGGAGTGGGCCGCGGCGATGCGCGGCGAGGTCATCGAAGCGGCCTGAAGGCGGCCTGAAGGCGCACCGCCACGCCGCGGTGAGGACATCGGCGGCCGCCGCGTCCGGGATGCGGCCAAAGGCCGCCCGCCGGACACCCGTCGACACGCCACGCCGGACATACGTCCGATCGGCCCTGTGACATCACACCGGGAACATGTCCGATATGACAGGTATGAGCGGCTGTCAGTACTTTCATCGCAGTTCGGCTGCCCGGCCGGCGCCTCTGCGACAGAGAGAAGTGACATGCCCACGCGTACCTTCGCCGTGACCGCCGCCGTAGTGAGCACAGCGGTCCTCGCCACCACCGGCATCACCTACGCCTCGACCGTCGGATCCACCGAGGCGGCCCCGTCCGTGAAGCACGCGGCCCGCAAAGCCGCTCACGCCGCCGCGCACGCCGCCCCGCCTGCCAAGCCGGCCGCGCACGCCAAGCCCGCCGCCCCCACTCCTGCTGCACGCGAAGGCGCGGCACAGCCCAGGAGCGGCGAGCGCGAGGAGGGCGGCGGGCGGAGCCACGACCACGGCGGCGACCACAAGGGACCCGGGTGGATCCACTTCAACGAACGGACGTACTCCGCCGCCACGGAAGGCTGCATCACCGCGGCCAGCGGGCTGGGCTCCAGCAGCTTCAGCATCGACAACGACAGCAAGAAGATCGTTGAGGTCTATCGGGGCTTCACCTGCGACAACGGCTCCCCGGTCGCCACCGTCGGTCCCCACGGCAGCACCTTCGGCGTCGTCACCAGCACCCGCCAGGGAGACTCCTCCCGCGGAGAAGACCTTTTCCGGCTCGACTTGCGGGGTGACGACGGCATCGTGGGCAGCTTCCGGGTGCTCGACCACGAAGACGAGTGGTGACGCGGCACCACCCGGCAACTCGCCACCACCCGGTGCCACGGGCCGGCGCGCGAACCGGGTTCTCCCCTCCTGCGGCCCGACGGCGTCGCACCCAGGCCCCACCCGCGCCGGCCGCGCGTGCCCCGGGCATCTGCCCGGAACCCTCGAAACCCCGCGCACGCCCCTTGGCTGCGGCGGCCGCGTCCCCAACACTGAGCCGATGACCCAGCGCGTGGAGCTCGCGACGGTGATGGACCGTCTGGCCGTCGACGGACTCGTCACCGAGTACGCGGCGACCGTGGACGACGGTGACTGGGAGGCGTACCGAAAACTGTTCACCCGGGACGGGCGGGCCGACTACCGCTCGGCCGGCGGCATCGAGGGCGACGCCGGTCAGGTTGCCGGATGGCTGGAGAAGGCGATGCGGCTGTTCCCGGTGCGCCAGCACCTGATCGTCAACCGGCGCCTGCGCTTCGGCGCCCTGGCGCACGACGTCGGCGACACCGCCGGGGTCCGGGCCGACTACGTCAATCCGATGCGTCGCGCGGGAGCGGAGGACGGCCCGTCCGTACCGGACTTCGTCTGCGGCGGCCGCTACGCGTTCGCGTTCCTGCGGACGCAGGACGGGTGGCGGCTGCGCGAGGTGGTCGTCCAGGAGAAGTGGCGCACCGTTCCCGGGCAGGTGCAAGAGGACCCTGCCGGCTGAGTCGCCCCGCGCCGCCACGCGCCCTCATGCCCTCTGTCGGAGATCTTCCCCGGCGCGCACACTGGAGACATGCTCCGGGGAGGGATGCGCCGCATGAGATTGCCCGACGACTGGCTCGTCTCCCGCTGGTGGCGCGGTACCGCGGCCGTGCTCGCGGGTGCGCTGCCGGTGTTCGCCTTCCCCGCGCCGTCCTGGTGGTGGTTCGCCTACGTCGCACTGGTCCCGTGGATCCTGCTCGTCCGGTCCGCGCCGACCCCCAGGCGGGCCGCCTGTGACGGCTGGCTCGGCGGCTTCGGCTTCATGACCGCCGTGCACCACTGGCTGATACCGAGTCTCAACGTCTTCACATTCGTCATCGCGGCCCTGCTGGGCGCGCTGTGGGCGCCCTGGGGCCTGCTGGTGCGGCGGTTCCTGGGCGGGGTGCCCTCAGCGGGACGGCTCGGCGCCGCCCTCCTCGTTCTGCCCTCCGGCTGGCTGATGGTCGAACTCGTCCGCTCCTGGCAGGGGCTCGGCGGTCCCTGGGGGCTGCTCGGCTCAAGCCAGTGGCAGGTGGAGCCCGCGCTGCGGCTGGCCTCGATCGGCGGGGTATGGCTGCTGAGCTTCCTGGTCGTCGGTGTCAACATCGCCCTGGCGATGCTCGTGGCGGTGCGCGCCTCGCGCGTCCCGGCCGTGGCCGGGCTCGTGGTGACGGCCGCGGCGGCGTCGGCGGCATGGGCCTGGTCGCCGCGCCCGGACCCGGACGGGCGGGTGCGGATAGCCGTCGTCCAGCCGGGGGTCATAGACGGCACGGACAGCGGCACCAGACGGTTCGAGCGCGAGGAGCAGCTGACCCGGCGGCTCGCCGGGCGGAACGTGGACCTGGTCGTGTGGGGCGAGAGCAGCGTCGGTTTCGACCTCGCGCGGCGGCCCGATCTGGCGGACCGGATCGCAGCGCTGTCCCGGCTGGTGAAGGCCGACATCCTGGTCAACGTCGACGCCCGCCGCTCCGACCGCGCCGGCATCTACAAGAGCTCCGTGCTCGTCGGCCCGCACGGCCCGACGGGCGACCGCTACGACAAGATGCGGCTCGTCCCGTTCGGCGAGTACATACCGGCGCGGTCCGTCCTCGGCTGGGCCACCTCCGTCGGCAAGGCGGCCGGCGAGGACCGCGGGCGCGGCACCGAACAGGTGGTCATGAGCGCCGGTCACGGACTGCGCGTGGGGCCCATGGTCTGCTTCGAGTCCGCTTTCCCGGACATGAGCCGCCATCTCGCCGAGGACGGCGCCGAGCTGCTGCTCGCCCAGTCCTCCACGTCGACGTTCCAGTACAGCTGGGCGCCGGAGCAGCACGCCTCGCTGGCCGCGCTGCGCGCCGCGGAGACCGGCCGCCCGATGGTGCATGCCACCCTGACCGGCGTCTCCGCCGTCTACGGGCCGGGCGGCCAGAGCGTCGGCCCCTGGCTCGGAACGAGCAGGAGCGCGTCGGAGGTCTATGACGTGCCGCTCGCCCACGGCATCACGCCGTTCGTACGCTACGGCGACTGGCCGGTGCTCGGGGCCCTGCTGGTGATCGCCGCGCTGTGCGCCACGGAGAGCGTCCGGGCCCTCAGAGGACGGCGGGGCGTTCCTGCACCGCACCTACCACCCGCTCGCACAGTTCATGGGTCGCCAGTGCGTCACGGGCGCTAAGCACCTTGCCGGCCCGGACCGCGTCGAGGAAGGCGAGCGCAACCTGCTCGATCCCGCGCTGCCGGGCCACCGGCACCCAGTCCCCGCGCCGCCGCACGGTCGGCTGGCCCTTGTGGTCGATGATCTCGGCGAGGTTGACGACCTGGCGCTTGGTGTCCTGCCCGGAGACCTCCAGGATCTCCTCGGCGGAACCGCTGAGCCGGTTCATCACACCCAGCGCGGTGAACCCCTCGCCGGCCAGCTGGAGCACCACATGGTGCAGCAGACCGTCCTCGAGGCGGGCCCGAACCGTCACATCGTCCACCGGTCCCGGGACCAGGAACCGCAGCGTGTCGACGACGTGGATGAAGTCGTCGAGGATCATGGTGCGGGGCTCCTCGGGCAGTCCGATGCGGTTCTTCTGCATGAGGATCAGCTCGCGCGGGTGATCGGCGCACTGCGCGTACGCGGGTGCGTAACGCCGGTTGAAGCCCACCGCGAGGCTGACGTTCCGGTCCTCGGCGAGCGCCACCAGCCGTTCGGAGTCGGCGAGTTCGTAGGCGAGGGGCTTGTCGACGTAGGTGGGCACGCCCGCCTCCAGGAGCCGGGCGACGATCTCCGGGTGGGCGACGGTGGGCGCGTGGACGAACGCCGCGTCGAGGTTCTGGTCGAGGAGTGTGTCCAGATCGACGTGCCGCTGCTGCCGGGACAGATGCAGACCGTCGGCGACGCGGTGCAGGGTCGCGGGGGTCCGGGTCTGGAGGTGCAGTTCGATTCCCGGCTGCACCCCGAGCACCGGCAGGTACGCCTTCTGCGCGATGTCACCGAGTCCGATGCAGCCGACCTTCACGGGGCGTCTCCTGGGGTTGCCTACGGGTGCCTCGTGGGAAGCATACGGCCGCGTACGGGACGGGACGTCCAGCGCAGTTCGCCGGTGACGACGGATCGACGGGCCACCGGGGGCCGAGGTCACCCGTGCGGGGCATCCTGCGCCCGTCCACTCCCCAAAACCTCCCGGAGCCAGCAGAGTTGCGCGGGTGCATCGAACGACGACGACTGCAACGCTCCTGTTCACCGCGGCCGTGTCGGCGGTCACCGGCTGTGTGACCGTCCAGCGGCCGCCCGCTCCGCTTCCGCCGCGGGCGCCGTCCCAGTCCTCGGCACCGCAGGCGGACGGCAGCTCGGAGCCCCGCGTGGTGCAGGCCCCGGCGCGGGTGGCACTGGAGGTGGTGGGGCCCTCCCGTCCTCCGTCGGCACCGGACAGCGCCCGGCACGCCACCTCCCGGCCCGCCCCCGTGCGGACGGCCGTCCCACGGCGTCGGTCGGCGCCCGCACACCCGAGGCGTGACCTTCCCGGGCAGCGTGGCGAGGTGCCGCCCACGGTCCAGGAGGGGCTTGCCCGGAACCCGGATGTATGCGCGCTCGGTCGCAGCTACGGAGGGTGGCGGCCGGGCAGCCCGGAGGCGGACATCTGCGGGAGCACCTACGGCCGGTGAGCGGACGACGTGACGCCGCCCGCCCCGTCCGGCCGGTGATGCCCGGCGGTCACGACCGCCGTCTCGGCGGACCCAGGGTCTCTCCGCCCGGGCCCTCCGGGGGGCCCGGCTCGGGCGGGCTGTTCGTCGGTGCCTCCGTAGCGAGCCGCCGCTCCAGGCGTGCGATCGCCGCCCGGATGCCGTCGCCGTAGCCGTCGTCGCCGAGTGTCCCGGCCGCGCCGCGCGCCCGGTGCAGATGGGTACGGGCGGCGTCGCAGCGGCCCAGCTTCACATAGTCCGCGGCGAGGTTCAGGTGCAGGGACGGGTAGAAAGCGCGGACGGCGAGCGCGCCGTCGTGCCCGGCGAGGCGTTCGTCGCTCAGTTCCTCGGCGGCGGACAGTGCCCTGAGGTCCCAGGCCAGTTCGTCCGCCGGGTCGTCCTGCGTGTCCGCCATGTAGTGGGCCACCGTGCAGCGGTGCAGCGGGTCGCCGTTCTCGCCGATCTCGGCCCACAGCCCCAGGAAGCGGTCCCGGGCCTCCTCGCGGTCGCCGCCGTGGTGCAGCATGACGACCTGACCGATCCGGCCCATCACGGCGTCCGGCGCCGCCTGCCTCTGTCGCTCCGCCACCGCGTCCTCCACGCTCGTCGCCCGTCAGCACGACGCTAGCCGCCCCCGCCGACAATCACGCTCAGGCGGCTCCGCAGGGCGCTGGGCCAAGCCGGTGACGACGCGGGGCGACCGGTGGCCGGGCGGGGCGGACCGGTCCGGCCCGCCCCGCGCCGTCTCACCCCAGGTTCGGAATGGCCCAGTCGATCGGCTCGTGTCCCTGGCGGGCCACCGCCTCGTTGATCTGCGTGAACGGACGCGATCCGAAGAACTTCTTGGCGGACAGCGGCGAGGGGTGCGCACCCTTGACGACGACATGCCGCGTCTCGTCGATGAGGGGCAGCTTCTTCTGTGCGTAGTTGCCCCACAGTACGAACACCGCCGGATCCGGCCGGCCGGCCACGGCGCGGATCACCGCGTCGGTGAACTTCTCCCAGCCTCTGCCCTTGTGCGAGTTCGCCTCGCCGGCCCGCACCGTGAGCACCGCGTTCAGCAGCAGCACGCCCTGCTCGGCCCAGGGCATCAGATAGCCGTTGTCCGGGATCGGCGTGCCCAGCTCCTCGTGCATCTCCTTGTAGATGTTCCGCAGCGAGGGCGGGGTCTTCACACCGGGGCGGACGGAGAAGCACAGACCGTGTCCCTGGCCCTCACCGTGGTACGGGTCCTGGCCGAGGACGAGCACCTTCACCCTGTCGTAGGGAGTGGCGTCGAGGGCGGCGAAGACCTCCTCGCGCGGAGGGTAGACGGGACCCTTGGCGCGCTCCTCCTCGACGAACTCCGTCAGCTCCTTGAAGTAGGGCTGCTGTAGTTCGTCGCCCAGAACGCCCCGCCAGGACTCCGGCAGCATGGCGATGTCGGTCACGTCAACTTCCTCCGATGTGCGGTCACTTCCAGGTCGAGAACCTACAGGCGACCACTGACAACCGGCGCCCGGACCCTGCTCGG
Source organism: Streptomyces glomeratus (assembly GCF_021462825.1). GTDB lineage: Bacteria > Actinomycetota > Actinomycetes > Streptomycetales > Streptomycetaceae > Streptomyces > Streptomyces glomeratus. Next base: position 13,385 of record NZ_JAKEEB010000041.1, read on the forward strand.
GACCCGGTCTACCAGCTGGTTTTGCGGGACAGCTGCCACATCGTCATGATCGTCGACGGGTCCAGTGCCTGCTCGCCGCCGGAGATGTCCTCGTTGGCCGCGATGAACTGCTTGCCCTGCCACAGCGGCAGCAGCCGGGCGTCGTCGACGAGGATCTGCTGGGCCTGCTCGAACTCCTTGACCACGTTCGCGCGGTCGCTCTCGCGCCGGGACTCCGGAAGCAGCACCCCGGTGATCCTCGGCGCCGGATAGGGCGTGCCGAGCGCGTTCTGGTCGCCGACGAAGGGGGCGATGAAGTTCTCCGCGTCCGGGAAGTCGGGGAACCAGCCACGCCCGAACACCGGGTACTCGCCCTGGCGGTAGCCCTCCTCGTAGGTCTTCCAGGGGCGGCTCTTGAGGGTGACGGTGAACAGGCCGGAGTTCTCCAGCTGCCGCTTGAGCTCCTGGAACTCCGGGGCGGTCTCGGAGCCGTAGCGGTCGGTGGTGTACCACAGGGTGAGTGGCACCCGTCCGGTGATGCCCGCCTCCTGGAGGATCTTGCGCGCCTTGGGGATGCTGGGGTCTCCGTAGTCGTCGAAGAACCCCGTGGTGTGTCCGGTGAGTCCCTTGGGCACCATCGAGTACAGCGGGTCCACGGTGTCCTTGTACACCTTGTGGGCGATCGCCGGGCGGTCGACGATCTGGGCGACGGCGCGGCGCACGGCGAGCTTGCCCGCCCAGGAGTCCTTCGGGTTGAAGACCAGGTAGCTGATCTCGGTGCCCGCGCCCTCGATGAGCTGGAGCGACTCCCTGGACGCGTTGTTCTGCAGGGAGACGATGTCGGGGGCGGCGAGACCGCGGTAGGTGACGTCGATCTGCTTCTTGCGCAGCGCGGCGACCATCGCGCCCGACTCCTGGAAGTAGCGGATGGTGACCGCGTTGTTGTGGAGGCCGGCGAACCCCTTGTAACGGGTGTTGCGGACGAGTTCGGCCTGCTTGCCCTCCTCGTACGACTTCAGGCTGTAGGGGCCGGAGCCGAAGACCTTGCCGTCCTTGCGCAGCCCGCTGGCCGGGTAGTCGTCGGGGTCGACGATCGACATGGCGGGGGTGGCCAGCACGAAGGGGAACGTGGCGTCGGGCTTGTTGAGGTGGAAGAGGATCTCCCGGTCGCCGCGCGTGGTGATGCGGTCGAGGCTGCCCAGCAGGCCCGCGGGACCGCCCGGCACGTTGATCGTGCGGATCCGGTCGATGGAGTACTTCACGGCGCGCGCGTCCAGCACCGCCCCGTCGGAGAAGGTCATGCCCTTGTGCAGCACACAGCGGTAGGTGCGGTTGGTTCCGTCGGTGAAGGCGCAGTAGTCGGCGGCGTCGGGCTGGGGCACCGACGCACCGGTCGGGTAGCTCAGCAGGGTCTGGTAGATGTTGCGGAACAGCTCCCAGGAGCCGTCCCAGGACGCGGCCGGGTCCAGTGTGCTGGGGGCGCTGGTGGTGCCCACGACGATCGGCCCTTGGTCGTCGGACGATCCGGAGGAGAGCGCACCGCAGCCGGCCACGAGAGACAGGGACGTGACCGCCGCCAGCCGACGCAGAGAACGGTTCCGGTTGAACACGCGCGTACTCCTCGATCCGCCATTCCAGTTTGGCGGCAGACCCTACCGCAGCCCCGGCCGACGCGACGGGGTTCGTGGAGGGCTTGTGATCAGCGCGTCCATGACGACGTTGTCATGTGTCTGTATGTCTCGCCACGGCGACACGGGCGCCCCTTCCGTCCATGGGCGCCCGTGCCGGTCGCTCAGCTCATCCGACCCCTGCGTTCAGGAATATCCCGCCGTCGACGACGAGCGTCTGGCCGGTGATCCAGTCGGACTGGCCCGATGTCAGGAACGCGGCGGCGCCGCCGATGTCCGAGGGCACACCGAGCCGGCCGAGCGGGTAGGCCGCGGCGGCCTCCGCCTCCCGGCCCTCGTACAGGGCCTGGGCGAACTTCGTCTTCACGACGGCGGGAGCGATCGCGTTGACCCGTACCTTGGGCGCGTACTCGTGCGCGAGCTGCACCGTCAGGTTGATCATGGCGGCCTTGCTGATGCCGTAGGCGCCGATGAACGGCGAGGCGGACAGGCCGGCCACCGAGGCGATGTTGACGATGGCGCCGCCGTTGTCCTTCTGCCAGGCGTGCCAGGTCCTCTGGGCGAAGCCGAGCGCCGAGACGACGTTGGTCTCGAACACCTTGCGCGCCACGTTCAGGTCGAGGTCGGCGATGGGGCCGAAGACCGGGTTCGTCCCGGCATTGTTGACCAGGTAGTCGACCCGGCCGAAGGCCTCCATCGTGCGCTCCACGGCGAGGGCCTGGTGGGCCTCGTCGTGGGCCTTGCCCGCGACACCGATGACGCGGTCGGCGCCGAGCTTCTCGACGGCCTCCTTGAGGGAGTCCTCGGTGCGTCCGGTGATGCAGACCCGGTCGCCGCGGGCGACGAGCGCCTCGGCGACGCCGTAGCCTATGCCGCGGCTGGCGCCCGTGACGAGGGCGACCTTGCCGGAAAGTTCGGGCAGTTCCGTCATGTCCGTGTTCTCCCGGGCCCTAGTCGAGCGGTCCGCCGGCCACGTACAGCACCTGGCCGGAGACGAATCCGGCCGCGTCGCCCGTGAAGAAGGCGATCGCGTTGGCGATGTCCTCGGGCTCGCCCACGCGGTGCACGGGGATCTGGGTGGCGGCCGCGGCCTTGAAGTCCTCGAAGCCCATCCCGACCCGCTCGGCCGTGGCCTTGGTCATCTCGGTGGCGATGAAGCCCGGGGCGACGGCGTTGGCGGTGACGCCGAACTTGCCGAGTTCCTTGGCCAGGGTCTTGGTGAAGCCCTGCAGACCGGCCTTGGCCGCGGAGTAGTTCACCTGGCCGCGGTTGCCGAGCGCCGAGGACGAGGAGAGGTTGACGATCCGGCCGAAGTTCGCGTCGACCATGTGCTTCTGCACCGCGCGCGACATCAGGAAGGCACCGCGCAGGTGCACGTTCATGACGGTGTCCCACTCGGAGACGCTCATCTTGAACAGCAGGTTGTCGCGGAGCACGCCCGCGTTGTTGACGAGGATCGTCGGCGCACCCAGCTCCTCGGCGATGCGCGCGACGGCCGACTCGACCTGCGCCTCGTCCGAGACGTCGCAGCCGACGGCGATCGCCTTGCCGCCCGCAGCGGTGATCTTCTCGACGGTGTCCTTGCACGCGGACTCGTCGAGGTCGATCACCGCGACGGCACGGCCCTCGGCGGCCAGTCGTACGGCGGTCGCGGCGCCGATGCCGCGCGCACCGCCGGTCACGATGGCGACCCGCTGCTCAGTGGTGGACATTGCTGGTTCTCCTCGCCCTTGAAAAGCCTGGAACACCTTTGGAACGGCTGCGGCTCCCGCGGTACGCCCCGACAGGTGAGCGACCGCTTAGTACCTTCAGTAGACGTGACGCTAGAAGCCCTGGCACCCGGTGTCAACGGCACACCGGGTGCCTGTGATCCATTACCTCACCAGGAGGTCGAGCAATCGCTCGGTCTCGGCCGCCGGGTCGGTGGTCAGTCCGGTGTGCACGGGCCCGGGCTGGACGACCGTCGAGCGGGGCGCGATCAGCCAGCGGAAGCGCCGTCCGGCGTCGTCGCGCGCCGCCTGCCCGGCCGCCGCGCCGCCCGCGCACACGCCCTCGACGGCGCGCAGCGCGGCCCGCACTCCCGCCACGTCCGCTTCGGGGTCGAGGGCCAGCAACCGGGCCTCGTCGAGGTGGGTGCGGGCGCCGACGTAGGCCTTGGCCCGGCAGTAGACGAGCACGCCCGCGTTGATGCACTCCCCGCGTTCCACCCGCGGCACGACCCGGAGCAGGGCGTACTCGAAGACCTCCCGGTCGCTCACCCGGCCACCCCTGATGATGTGGCGCTCGCTCACCGTGCCTCCTCGATTCCGTTGATGCGTTCATGGACGACGGCGGCGCGGGCGAGCAGGGGCCGGGCGTACGCGCGGCGCAGCGCGTCCGGTGTGTCGAAGCCGGGCTCACCGGCGAGCCACTGGTCCGGAATCTCGGCGGTCACCTCGGCCAGCAGCTCCTCGGTGACAAGGGGGGCCAGCGCGGCGGCCGCGCCCGCGACATCGGGCGCGAAGGGCGCCAGGGCGTGGTCGGAGGCGTCGTAGGGCCGCGCGGCGGAGGTGTCGGCGCCGGGCCAGTTGTGGTGCCAGATCATGGTGGCGCCGTGGTCGATGAGCCACAGGTCGCCGTGCCACATCAGCAGGTTGGGGTTGCGCCAGGAGCGGTCGACGTTGCCCACGAGCGCGTCGAACCAGACGATCCGCCCGGCCTCCTCGGGGCCGACCCCGAAGGCCAGCGGATCGTAGCCGATCGCGCCGCTGAGGAAGTCCATGCCGAGGTTGAGTCCGCCGCTCGACCTGAGCAGTTCCTGGACCTCCTGGTCGGGCTCTCCGAGTCCCAGCACGGGATCGAGGTCGACCGTCACCAGCCGGGGCACCCTGAAGCCCAGACGGCGGGCGAGTTCACCGCAGACGACCTCGGCGACGAGGGTCTTGCGGCCCTGCCCCGCGCCGGTGAACTTCATGACGTAGGTCCCGAGGTCGTCGGCCTCGACGAGCCCCGGCAGCGAGCCGCCCTCACGCAGCGGCGTGATGTAGCGGGTCGCGATGACTTCCTTGAGCATCGCCCCAGGTTACTGGCGGGTCGGCCGCGGTCGGCGGCGGCCTGTGGCACAGTCGCGTCCCCCTGACAGCGCAACCACAGCCGTGTCTTACGTCCGCCCGATCTCGAAGCAGTCAAGATCTCGAAAGCATCTGAACAGCGATTGTCCGCAGGCCGTACCACCGGACAGAGCAAGGGACATCCGTGGAAGGGAACGTCAGCATGACCAGCGAATCACTCCAGCCCGTCTCCGCACCGGCCCGCCGCACGGTCGTGGGTGCGGTCGGCGTGACGGGTCTCGCCGTCGCGCTGACCGCGTGCGGGGGCTCGAACGACAGCTCCTCGGGCTCCGTCGGCTCGCAGAACGACAGCACGGCGAGCAGTGGCAGCACAGCGAGCAGTGGCAGCACGGCGAGTGGCGGCACCGGCGAGGGCAGCGGCGCGGTGCTCGCGAAGACCGCCGACATCCCCGAGGGCGGCGGCAAGGTCTTCGCCGACCAGGGCGTCGTGGTCACCCAGCCGTCGGCGGGCACGTTCAAGGCGTTCTCGTCCAAGTGCACCCACCAGGGCTGTGCCGTGAAGGACATCGCCGACGGCGTGATCACCTGCCCGTGTCACAACAGCCAGTTCTCCGCGACCGACGGCAGTGTGAAGAAGGGCCCGGCGACCCAGCCCCTGCCGGCCACGAAGATCACCGTGTCCGGGGGCGAGATCAAGCTCGCCTGACCCGGTGCCCGCTCAGGCCCGTGGTGCCCCGCGCCGCGGGGCGAGATGAGCAAGCACCTCGTCCGTGGTCGCGACCGTGGCGACCAGTGCAAGGGTGTTGCGGATCATCGCAGGGGTGTATTCGGGGGGCACCCCCGCGATGGCGTCCGCGGGCACAACCACGGTGTAGCCGCGGTTGACGGCGTCGAAGACGGTGTTCGGGATCGCCACGTTGGCCGAGACTCCGGTGACGATCAGGGTCCGGCAGCCGAGGTTGCGCAGCAGTGCGTCCACCTCGGTGCCCGCGAGGGGTGACAGCCCGTGCAGTCGGCGTACGACGAGGTCTTCCTCCGTCACCTCGATGGGCGGCGCGACGGCGACCGCCGCGGTGCCGGACAGTTGCTGCACCGGGAGCCGCTCGGCCGCGCGGAAGAGGCGCGCGTTGCGGTTCGCGCCCCGGCCGTCGGGACGGCGCTCGGCGATCGCGTGGATCACCTGGACCCCGCCCCGGTGCGCGGCCGCGACCAGCCGGGCCACACGGCCCAGAGCGCCCGAGGAGCGTGCCTGCCGGGCGAGTTCGGGCAGCGCGCCCTCCGGGCCCACGACGCCCTGCTGGCACTCGACGGTGAGCAGCACCGTGGTCCGCGGGTCGAGGAGTTCGCTGAGCCGTTCGTACGACGACATGGCTCCCCTTGGCGTCGGCGGTCGGGCGGGCGAGGGTAGCGAGCCTCACGGGAGGACGGAAGGAGCACGCCGCGGACGGGACGCGAACGGCGGCCGATGACGGGCGCAGTGCGGGCGGTGACGGGCGGGGGTGCTGCCGATGACGGGTGGAGTGCGGCCCGGTCGGTGAAGGCCGTTGCGGGTGGGCTCGGGAGGCCCCATTCTTTTCTGACGTGATGTCAGAGGATCTCTCTGGCACGACGTGGGAGAAGAAGAGGGGGACCGTATGGCCGACACTCAGCGCCGAGGCCGGAAGATCATGATGACGCCCGGCGAGCTGGACGAATTCCTCGTCAGCCAGCGCACCTGCCGGGTGGCGACGGTGTCGGCCGACGGCACCCCGCACGTCAGCGCTCTGTGGTTCGCCTGGGACGGCATCTCGCTGTGGCTGTACTCCGTGGTGCGCAGCAAGCGCTGGGCCGATCTGCGCCGCGATCCGCGCGTGGCGATCATCGTGGACACGGGCGAGGAGTACGAGCAGCTGAGGGGCGTCGAGCTGTCCGGCACGATCGAGTTCGTGGGCGAGAGTCCCCGCACCGGGGAGCTGTGCGCCGAACTCGACATACCGGAGACCCTGTTCGCGCGCAAGAACTTCGGGCTGGACGAGATGCCGTACGACGGCCGCCACGCCTGGCTGCGGCTGACCCCGGCCAAGATCGTCTCCTGGGACTTCCGCAAGCTGGGCTCGCGGTAGCCCGCCGGGCGGCGGCTCCCGTGACCGGTCACCCGGCCGACACGGCCTGCCCCGCCCCCCGGAGCGCCTCCACGGCCGCCCGGATCGACGGACGGCGGTCGGCGTCGGCGCGCCAGACCACGTAGACATGTCTGCGCACCCGTTGGCGCAGGGGAACGGTGACCACGCCGGCCGGCATCGGATCCCGCCCCAGCAGCGGGGCGATGCACACGCCGAGTCCGGCCGCCACCAGTCCGAGCTGGGTGTGGGTCTCGGCGGCACGGTGGCCGATGCGGGGTTCGACGCCCTTGGAGCGCAGGGTGAAGATGAGCCACTCATGGCAGAACTCACCCTCGCCCCAGGTGATCCACTCGTCGTCGGCGAACTCTCCGAGGTCGGCCTCGGGACGGTCGGCGAGCCGATGACCCACGGGCACCGCCACATCCGCCGGATCGTCCAGGATCGCCGCCTTCACGAGTCCGTCGGGCAGCGGCATGGGCTTGTTGTACCAGTCCAGGACGACCGCGAGGTCGAGGTCGCCGCGCACCACTCCGGCGACCCCGGCCTCCGGCTCCAGCTCGCACGACCGCAGGCGCAGGGCGGGATGGTCGGACCGCAGTGCGGCAAGCGCCCTCGGGAACAGCCCACGCGCCGCGGTGGGGAAGGCCGACAGGCGCAGCTCCCCCGCCACCTGTCCGCGCTGCGCCTCCAGATCGGCCTGGGCGAGCTCCACCTGCGACAGGATGCGTGCCGCATGATCGGCGAGGAGCCGGCCCGCGTCCGTGAGCCGCACGCCCCGGCCGTTCCTGGCCAGGAGCTGCTGGCCCACCTCCCGCTCCAGCTTGGCCATCTGCTGGGAGACGGCCGAAGTCGTCACGTGCAGCCCCTCGGCCGCCCCGCTGACCGAGCCGTGCCGGGCGAGGGCGTCGAGGGTGCGCAGGCGCTCCAAATTCAACATGTAAGCGATGCTACGAGATATCGCGTGCAAAATCTCGATTGTGCTACGAGGTTGATTCCGTCATCGTTACGGCCATGAGCACCGTCGCCACCACACGAGCCGTCGCAGACACCCCCGTCACGCCCCGCCGCCGGACCGCCCTCGACTGGCGGATCCGCTTCGGTGTCCTCTCGCTGATCTGGGGCTTCAGCTTCCTCTTCATCAAGGTCGGCACGCAGGCGTACGCCCCGTTCCAGGTCACCCTCGGCCGCCTGGTGTTCGGGACGGCGGTGCTCGCCGCCGCGATGGCCGTCAAGCGCGACCGCCTGCCCCGCGGCGCCCGTACCTGGGGCCACCTCGCCGTCGCGGCGTTCCTGCTCAACGCACTGCCGTTCTCGCTCTTCGCCTACTCCGAGCTGACGATCCCGTCGACGCTCGCGGGGATCTGCAATGCCACCTCGCCCCTGTGGGGCATGGCCCTGTCGCTGGTCGCACTCTCCGAGGACCGGCCGACACGGCGCCGGGTCGCGGGGCTCGGCATCGGCTTCCTGGGCGTGCTGACGGTGCTCGGCGCCTGGCAGGGCTTCCACGGCCTGGACGTGACGGGCACGGCGATGGCCCTGCTCGCCTCGCTCAGTTACCCCGTCGGCTGGATCTACGTGCGCCGCACCCTGGCCGGCACCGGCCACTCGCATCTGTCCCTGACCGGTGCCCAGCTGTTCCTCGCCACCGTCCAACTGGCCGTGGTGACCCCCCTGTTCACCACCCTGCCGAGCCGCTTCCCGCTGCTGCCGCTGCTCGCGGTCGCGGCCCTCGGCGCGCTCGGCACCGGGCTGGCCGTGCTCCTCCAGTACGGCCTGGTCGCGGAGGTCGGGCCCACGACGGCCCAGATGGTCACGTACTTCATCCCCGTCATCGCCACCGCGGCCGGGGTCGCGATCCTCGGTGAGTCGCTGACCTGGTCCACCCCGGTCGGAGCGGTCATCGTGCTGGCGGGCGCGGCACTGACCCAGGCCCGGACCAGGCCCGGCGGGCGGACCGGGCACGAGGAGCGGGACCGGGACCGGGATCGGGATCGGGATCGGGATCGGGACTAGACGTAGCTGCGGGCGGGGCCTGGGCCGAGGGCGGAGGCGACCGCGTCCGCCAGCGGCCCGTTCTCGTCCTCCATCAGCGTCGAGACGGTGATCCGGATGCCGGGCGGGGCGCTCATCCGGTAGCGGGCGCCGGGCGCGACGGCCCAGCCCGCATGCAGCAGCCGCGCGACCACCGCGGTCTCGTCGGGCACCGGGACCCACACGTTCATCCCGCTGACCCCGTGGGCCGCGACACCACGGGCCGCCAGCGCGGCGATCAGCCCGCCGCGACGCCTGCCGTACGCCGCCGCCACCGCCGGTGCGTCCACCGCGCCGTCGGCCCACAGCCGGACCAGGGCCCGCTGAGTCACCCGGCTCACCCAACCGGGGCCCAGCCGCTGTCGTCCCCGGACCCGGTCGACCGTGACCCTGTCGCCGGTGAGCACGGCGATCCGCAGGTCGGGGCCGTAGGCCTTGGCCGCCGAGCGCACGAAGGCCCAGTGCCGGGTCGCGCCGGCGAGCGGATGGAGGGGCACGTCGACGATGCCGTGACCGTGGTCGTCCTCGATCAGCAGAGTGCCGGAGTGCGCCCGGAGCACCGACCGCAGGGCACGCGCGCGTGCGGCGCTCACCGCCGCGCCGGTCGGGTTCTGCGCCCGGTCGGTGACGATCAGGGCCCGTGCCCCGGCCTCCAGGGCGTTGCGCAGACCGTCCGGAAGCGGTCCTTCGTCGTCGACGCGGACCGAAACCGTGCGCAGACCGAGCGCCGGCACGAGATCAAGGGTCCTGCCCCAGCCGGGGTCCTCGACGGCGACCGTGTCTCCCGGCCTCAGATGGGCCTCGAGGACCCGTTCGACGGCGTCCAGCGATCCGGAGACGACGGCGAGCGGCCCGTCCGGAACCCCGTCGGCGTCGAGGCCGGCCCGCGCCAGTCGGGCCAGCTCCGGCTCCACGGCGACATCTCCGTACAGCACCGGTGCGCCGTCGCCCTGGGCCGCCGCGGCCGCGAAGGCCCCCGCCAGCGGCGGCAGCAGCGCGGGGTCCGGATTCCCGCTCGACACATCGCGCACCCCCTCGGGCACCTCCACATGGATGTGGTCCCGGCCCGTCGTGGCCGGTGCGGACCGCACCCGGCTGCCCCGCCGTCCGGCGGTCTCGATGACCCCGCGGTCCCGCAGGACGCGATAGGCGGCGCCGACGGTATTGGGATTCACGCCCAACTCGACCGCCAAGTCCCTTACAGGTGGCAGCGGTTGGCCCGGTTCCAGCTCTCCGGCACCCACCGCACGCTCGACGCTCGCAGCGATCTCCGCTGCGCGTCGCCCTTCGATCCGATACCCTCCTAGCACAAAGAAGATTATGCACTAGTCCAATCAGGAGCGCCCATGCCGGGGACCTCGCAGCCGACGTCGTCGCCCACCGCCTACACGCCGACCGACCGCACCGTCCCCACGCGTTCCGCGGACCGGGCGTCGTACGACAAGGAGCTGGTGCACGCGATACTCGACGAGGGCTATGTCTGCCACCTCGGCTTCGTCCGCGACGGCGCACCGGTCGTCCTGCCCACGCTCTACGGCCGGGTCGGCGAGCGGCTCTACGTCCACGGTTCGACCGGTTCGCGTCCGCTGCGGATGTCGGGCGAGGCGGACCCCGGGCTCGCGGTCTGTCTGACGGTGACGCATGTCGACGGGCTGGTCCTGGCCCGCTCGGCCTTCCACCATTCGATCAACTACCGGTCGGTGCTGGTGCACGGCATCGCCCACCAGGTCACCGACCCCGAGGAGCGGCGGATCGCCCTCGACGCACTGGTGGACCATGTCGTCCCGGGCCGCTCCCGCGACTCGCGCCCCGCCAACAAGAAGGAGCTCGCGGCCACGGCCGTGATCCGGCTCGACCTGGACGAGGTCTCCGCCAAGGTGCGCACCGGCGGCGTGAACGACGAGCCCGAGGACCTCTCCCTTCCGTACTGGGCGGGCGTGGTCCCGGTCCGCAGGGAGTACGGCGCCCCGCAGGCCGACGCCGGCCTGCCGTCCGGTGTGGCGCTGCCGGACTACCTGACGGTCCTGTGATGCTGATCCACCCCTGGGACGCGCCCCACGACGACGCCGAGTGGCAGCGCTGGCTGGCCGTCCACGACTTCGGGCAGCTCGCCGTCAACGGACTGCCGGGCGAGCCGCCGTACGTCCAGCCGCTGCACTTCGCGTACGACGGGGAGCGGGGCGAGGCGGTGGGCCACCTGGCGCGGCCGAATCCGCTCTGGGCCGCCCTGGAGGCGAACCCGGACGTGCTGCTCAGCGTGGTCGACGACTATGTGTACGTGCCGGGCCCCTGGCAGGCGGCGCCCGGTATCCCGTCCGAACACGGCGTGCCGACAAGCTTCTACGCGGCGGTCCAACTCCGTTGCACCGCCCGCATCGTGGACGATCCGGCCGAGAAGGCGGGTCTGCTCAACCGGCAGATCGGCCACTTCCAGCCGGAGGGAGGCTCGGCCCGCGCGGCGGCGGGCGAGGCCCCGTACGGCCGCATGCTGTCGGGCATCCGCGGTCTGCGGCTCGAAGTGACCGGCGTACGGGCGAAGTTCAAGTACGCGGGCAACAAGACGGAACGGGTGCAGGACCGCATCGCGGCCGGACTGGCGGGGCGGGGCGGACCGGGCGACGCGGCGGCCCGAGAACATCTGCGGCGCCGACGCGGAGCGTGACGGGCCGGGGTGCGGGTCCGGCCGGCCCCGCACCCGCACGCCCGCCGGTTCGGTCAGCCCGACGGCGGCCTCGCCGCACCGTCCGGTGACCGGTTCCGTGGCGGTCCGTCACACGAGGACCGGCTCCTTTTCCGGTACCCGTACACCGCGCGCCTCCGCCAGGGCCAGCCCCGCGACCGAGCCCAGCATCAGCGCGGTGCCTCCGGCGGTCGCCGCGGTGAGCCGCTCACCGAGCAGGGCCACGGCGAGCACCGCCGCGCTGACCGGCTCGAGCAGCATCACCACGGACACCGTGGCGGACCGTACGACGGACGCGCCCGCGAAATAGAGGGCATAGGCCAGGGCCGTGGGGACCGCCGCGATGTACGCCACCATCCCCCCGAGGAGCACCGGTTCGGCGGTGTGCGGCACCAGCCCCTCGGCCAGGGCGAACGGCAGCAGGATCAGGGTGGTGACCGCGAACGCCGACACGGTGGTGCCGGACACGTCGGCCGCGCCGTCTCGGCCCCACCATCGGGTGAGCAGGGTCATGACCGAGTAGCCGGCCGCCGAGGCGACGGCCAGCAGCACGCCCCAGGGGCGCACGGTCGCTTCCCCGCTGCCGAGGACGAGCACCCCGAGCCCGGCGAGCGCTCCGACGACGGCGGTCACTCCGCTCCGGCCGAGCCGCTCCCCCATCGTGAGCCGGGCGCCGAGCGCGATGAGCACCGGGCCGGCGCCCAGGGTGACGACGGTCGCCACGGCCAGTCCGGTGGCCGAGACCGCCGCGAAGTAGGCGGTCTGGAAGACGGCGAGCCCGAGGCCGGTCGCCCCCGCCCGCAGCGCCCTGCGCGCGCGTGGTTCCGGTACGGCGGTGCGGGCGCGCGGGCGCAGCGGGCGAGCGGCGAGCAGCAGGACGAGCCCGGCCGCGCAGCGCCAGAAGGAGAGGGCGACGGGCCCCATGTCACTGGCCCGGTAGACCAGGGAGGCGGCCGCGCCCGCGGTACCCCAGGCGACACCGGCGACGATCAGATACAGCAGGCCTCGCCCGACGGGCAGGCCGGATGCGGCATTCGACATGTTGTGGTCTCCGCAGATACGCAGAAGTTCGGGAAGGGCCCCGAGCGTCGGGGGCCGTGGACTTCTTCTGCGGGCAGCACCGTTCCGCCCGGCGGCGTGCCGGGCGTGGATTCCGGAGGGCCCGCCCTCAGGCGGCCGGGGGCGGAAGAACGAGTGCGTCGGAATGCATGATCGACACCTTAGGCGGCCGTGCCCCGGGGCGACAACTTCCTTTCGGCGCCCCCGCTCGCGACCGGTTCCGGCGACCCCTGTGCGGGTGCGGAGGACTGGGCGATGAAGGCGCCCACCAGGACGACCGCACCACCGGCCAGTTGCGGCGCCGAGAGGTGCTCGCCGAGCAGCACCCAGGCGAGGACGGTGGCGATGACCGCTTCCAGGCACGCCACTACGCCGGCCACTTGGGGTGAGAGGCGGCGCACGGACAGCACTCCGGTGATGTAGGCGAGGACCGTGGCGACCAGCACGATCCAGGCCAGCAGCAGGACGGCCGGGACCGGGGTGCCGTTCATCTTCGCGGTGCCCACGAGGACGGACCAGTCCATGGTCCAGGGGCGGGCGACGACGGTGAGCACTGCGGCCCCGAGGAGCAGTCCGTAGGCGATGACGCCGAGCGGGTCCGGGGCTTCGGCGCCCGCCTCACTGCCCTGGTCCGACAGGACGAAGTAGCCGACCTGACAGCAGGCGGCGCCGAGCGCGAGCAGCACCCCGAGGGGGTCGAAGCCCAGACCGGACCACACCTCCACGACACAGGCGAGACCGCCGACCGCGAGGACCACGCCGATCGCCGCGGCGCGTGTGACGGGCCGCCGCTGCACCAGGCGCACCCAGCCGAGCACAAGCGCGGGCGCGAGGTACTCGATCAGCAGGGCGACTCCGACCGGGATACGGGAGAGGGCGGCGAAGTAGCAGGCCTGCACGCCGGCCACGGCGAGCAGGCCGAAGCCGGTGAGGAGCGCGGGGCGTTCGCGCAGCAGCGCGCGATGGCGCACGGCGAGCGGGAGCGCCACGAGCGCGGCGCCCGCGACCCGCAGCCACACCACGTGGAGCGGGTCCAGACCCGCCTGGATCAGCGGCTTGGCCGCGACACCGGACCCGCCGAAGGCGAGCGCGGACGCAAGGGCGAGCCCCAGGCCGAAGCCCCGGCCACGGGTCCCCTGAGTCCCCTGAGACATGTGCATCGGCACATGATGACAGGCGACGACATGAGCGTCATCACCGATGGCACCTGTCTCATGGGCTGGACGTCTGCGCGTCCGGCCGGGGTGCTCGGCAGGGCGGGATCCGCGGCGGGAGTGCCGTCGGTGTCCCGTCCCCGCTCCGGACATCCCCTGCTTCCGGGGTCCCGGCGGCGTACTCCTCCGCCGCTGTCCCCGCCTCGATCCGGGCCTGAAGCGCCCCTACGTCGACGCCCGCGCGGCCGAGGACCTCGACGGCCCGCGACTCCGGGTCCGCCAGGATGGCGGCGAGCAGATCGAGCCCCCGCGCGCGTGCGGCGCCTCGCCGGGCCGCGCGCCCGTAGGCCGAGTTCAGGGCGCTCGCCGCCGCCGGCGACCAGCGCTCCGGTTCGCCGAGCACCGGCAGGGCGCCGGAGTCCTCGACCGTGCTCTGCCAGCGCAGGCCGTAGCCGATGGCCCGCTGGACCAGGTAGCCGAGCAGCCGTGCGATCTGCGGGCCGTCGAAGGCGGACCGCACCTCGGCGTCGGACTCCAGGAGAGTGTGCAGCAGATGCGCCGTGTCGGTCTGCCGGTCACCGTCCCGCACCGCCCTTCTGCGGGCACCCGCGACCACCGCTGCCAACTCGGCGGTGAGCCTGGCATCGAGGTGGGTGCGGTGCGCGCCGGGCGCGGCGGCCGGCCGCTGGGAATGACGGGGTGGCACATCCCCTACCCCACCAGTCCCGGCGGCCCGGGTCATCCCCGGCGGGCAGCATCTTCGCATCCGACACAGGTTGGGGATGGCCGACCTGCTTCTCCTCCCTACGGATGAGATCGCGCGGTTTTCCCTGACCAACCGCGCGCCGCCTTGCCCGGGGCCACCGCCGTAACCGCCCCCGATTCCTGACGGCCCATCAGTATTGAATGTTCGGGTTCCCGGGGCTACCTTCCGCGACACCGTAGCTGCGCCCGCCGCAGCAGCCGACGCCAAGGGGTGGTCGTATGGCCGAAGTCAGCGCGGAAGCACGTGTGGCGGCGCCCGCCGAGAAGGTGTGGGCCCAGCTCACGGACTGGTCGGCGTACGGCGAGTGGAACGCGACCCACACCGGCTTTCCGAAGGGCGGCCCGCAGGTCCTGGAAGTGGGCGGGACCTTCGAGGAGAACATGAAGCTCATGGGTTTCCCGGCCGAGGTCGCCTGGACCATCGAGGAACTGGTGCCCGGGCGCGTCCTGGCCATCCGCGGAACGGGTCCGATGGCCGTGAACCTCGCCACGCGCTACACGCTGACACCGCAGGGCGAGGGCACCTCGGTACGTATCGAGGGCGAGTTCACCGGCGCGGCGGTCTCCCTCATGGCGGGCAGGCTGAAGGACTCGGCGACGACCGCGCTCCAGGAGTCGCTGCGCCGGCTCGGGGCGCTGGTGTCCTGAACCGGCAGACGTGCAGGCGCCCCGCGGTCGTGTACCGCGGGGCGCCCGCACGGGCCGTGACCCGTCGTACCGTCAGCTCTCGTCGGCGAGGATCAGATACAGCCTCTTTCGGGCCTCGTTGATGACCGCGAGGGCCTTGTCGCGCTGCTCCTTGCTGCCGGTCTTCCAGACCTGGCCGAACGCCTCCATCAGACCGAAGCCGGCCTGCCGGATCTCGTGCAGAGCCTCCCAGTCGACGCCTCGCGAGGCCTCTTCCCACGGGGCCTCCGGGCCCTCGTCGGCCACGGCACGACCCGCCTCGGTGAGCGAGAAGAGCTTCTTGCCTCCCTCGCTCTCACTGGCGATCAGCCCCTCGTCCTCCAGCAGCTGGAGGGTGGGGTAGACCGAGCCGGGGCTGGGCTTCCACGCCCCGCCGCTGCGCTCGGCGATCTCCTGGATCATCTCGTAGCCGTGCATCGGCCGGTCCTTGAGGAGGGCCAGGATCGACGCCCGTACGTCACCCCGCCGCGCCCTGCCGCGCGGTCCGCCGCGGCCACGGCCGCCCCAGGGTCCACCCGGCCCGAAGAATCCTGGGCCGCCGAATCCGGGGCCGCCGGGACCTTGGGAGCCACCCGGCCCGAAGGGCCCGAAGGCCGCGCGCCGCATCTCGAAGCCACCCCGCGCACGATGAGCGGGGCCGCCGTGGTGGTGTCCGTGCCGTTCGAATCCGAAGTCCTGTCCACGGGAACGCATCGCCATCACTCCATCCATCGTTGATCTGTCGCGATGCGTCAACGATATATCGGAAACCTCGGCATGACAAGACTCGTCGTCTCAGGCAGCACGCGCCGATACGGTGGGTCGATGACATCGATCAAGAAGTTCCAGGTCACCTTCGACTGCGCAGAACCTGAGCGCCTCGCTCGTTTCTGGTGCCAGGTGCTGGGGTATGTCGTACCGCCGCCACCGGAGGGGTTTGCCACGTGGGACGATTTCAAGCGCTCGCAGCCACCTGAGCAGCGGGATTCCTGGTTCGCCTGCATTGATCCCTCAGGTGTGGGCCCGCGACTGTTCTTCCAGCGCGTCCCCGAAGGGAAGGCCGCCAAGAACCGCGTGCATCTCGATGTGCGGGTCGGCACCGGACTCGTGGGTGAAGAGCGCCTCGCCGCACTCGAGGCCGAATGCGCGCGACTGGTCCCGCTCGGCGCGGTACACGTGCGGACGCTGTATGACGGCAATGATGCGTGCATCCCGATGCAGGACATCGAGGGCAACGAGTTCTGTATCGACTGAGGGGCCGCGAACGTGTCCTCGTTCCCTCCCCATGGGCCAAGACGAGGAACCGCCCCCGACCTGTCGAGGTGTTCTGCCGGAGCCCGAGCGCCTGATCCGGCGATCCATGCCACAGCGCCGTCCGGTCGTGGCGTTGTCACTGGTGACTGCGATGATCACCGTGGCTGGCGTCAGCGCGCCGGCATCACGACCCGGGGTGGCTCGAATGGATACATGGCAGGAGCTCTCGGCCCTGGTGGAGAAGCGGCTGAAGGCGGTGTCGTCCGGCGAGCGCGGCGCCTTCGCGTGTGGGAAGGCGTTCTTGGCGACCCCACGGCCTTCTCGGAAGAAGGAGACGAACACCTTCCCGACCCGGACGAGGCACTGGCTGCTGCACTGCAGCGGCAGCTGGCCTCGCTACTCCCGTATGGGACTGGCCATCGACACGTCGATCCGACTCCGCGTCGAGCTACGCGCTCCCCTTTCCAGCCAGTCGACGGAGTGAGGGGTGGCCGGCCACCCAGGCGGCACTCGGGTCCAGCCACTGCGAATTGGCCTTGGCCCGGCCCGTGCGCCGGGGTCTAGCGTCGGCCCATGCGGATCCGAATCGTCGACGCCTTCACCGACCGCCCCTTCACCGGCAACCCGGCCGGTGTCCTCCTCCTCGACGCGTTCCCGGAGGACGACTGGCTGCAGCACGTGGCCCGCGAGGTCAACCACGCCGAGACCGCGTTCGCCCGCCGTCTGCCCGAGGGCGGCGAGGCCGACTGGGCGCTGCGCTGGTTCACGCCCGCCACCGAGGTCGCCCTGTGCGGCCACGCGACCCTCGCCACCGCCCATGTGCTGCACACCACGGGCGCCCACGAGGGCACCGTACGCTTCGCCACCCGCAGCGGGGTGCTGAGCGCGGCG
Organism: Streptomyces glomeratus; assembly: GCF_021462825.1. Taxonomy (GTDB): domain Bacteria; phylum Actinomycetota; class Actinomycetes; order Streptomycetales; family Streptomycetaceae; genus Streptomyces; species Streptomyces glomeratus. The sequence goes on from NZ_JAKEEB010000041.1 coordinate 30,644, forward strand.
CCGCACGAGGACGGCTCGATCACCCTGGACTTCCCCGCCGCCCCCCTGTCCCGGGCCGAGATCCCCGAAGGACTCTCCGATGCCCTCGGTGCCGCACCCCTCACCGCCGTCGACACCGGCCCCGACGTCGGCGACCTGATCCTCGAACTCACCGACGAGAAGACGGTGCTCGGCCTCGCCCCCGACCACCGGGCGCTGGGCCGCCTCTCCCGGCGGGGTGTCATCGCGACCGCCCGCGCCGAAGACCCTTCACGGGGATACGACTTCGTCTCGCGTTGTTTCTTCCCGAACATCGGCATCGACGAGGACCCGGTCACCGGCAGCGCCCACACCGCCCTGGCGCCCTACTGGGCCGAACGCCTCGGCCGCTCGGACCTCACCGGTCTGCAGGCCTCGCCGCGCTCGGGCCGCGTCCGCACCGCACTCCGCGGCGACCGCACCCTGCTCACCGGCCATGCGGTCACCGTCATCGAGGGCGAACTGCTCGGCTGACGCGGCGGCGGGTCACGAGGAAGGGGCGTACGGCAGTGCCGTACGCCCCTTCCGTCGTGGCCCCTCACGCCGTGGGCAACCAGCCCACCTTCCCCGCCAGCAGCGCGTACCCGACGAAAGCCCCGATGTCCAGCAGCGAGTGGGCCACCACCAGGGGGCCGACCCGGCCCCAGCGCCGGTAGAGGTAGACGAAGACCACCCCCATCGCCATGTTGCCCAGGAAGCCGCCGATGCCCTGATAGAGGTGGTAGGAGCCGCGCAGCACCGAGCCGGCCACCAGGGCCGTGCCGGGGGTCCATCCCAACTGGTCGAGCCTGCGCAGCAGATAGCCGACGACGATGACCTCCTCCAGCACCGCGTTCTGCACCGCCGACAGGACGAGCACCGGGAACTTCCACCACACATCGGGCAGCGCCTCCGGCACCACCGTCAGGTTGGCGCCGAAGCCCCGGGCGGCCAGGTAGAACGCGATGCCGGTGGAACCGATCACCGCGGCGATCGCCGCACCGCGCCCGAGATCCGGCCACGGCCGCGTGCGGTCGAAGCCGAGCGTGCGCAGCGACGCGCCCTCCCGCAGCAGGAAATGGGCGACCAGCGCCACCGGCACCAGCGCGGTCGCGATCCCGAAGAGCTGCCAGGCCAGATCCAGCCAGGGGCGGCCGGGTGCGGCCGACGCGTTGAGGGTGGCCGCCTGCTCCTTGAGCCCCCCGGGCTTGGTGACCGAACCGACAAAGCTGATCAGCGCCGACACGCCGCTCGCACCGAGCGACAGCGCCAGCACCAGCAGCGTCTCGTTACGGAGAATCCGTCGCGTCGGCCGCTCCGCCGCAAAAGAGTCGGCCACCGCCCCTTCGTCCACCTGCACTCCCGCCTCCTGTTGCGCCATGAGCCATCCCGCCTCGTCCCATCTTCGCCTGCCGCGGCCCTCGGCAGAAACGCCGAAGATCGCTCGCGAGGCCGTGGGGGAACGGACGCCGATCGGGGCGCACCCGCTGGTCCCTTGCTCTGCCATACGGGTGCTTCACGGCACGGACTCAACAGGGAGGGCCGGTCCGGAGCGCTCGAGGTCCCCGGCCGGGCGGGCGGCCGGGGCCGGGAGTCGCCGCTCAGCCCAGCAGCACCGGTTCCGGTAACCCGACCGGCCAGGTGTGCACCGGCTCACCGGCGTGCATCAGCTCGCCGTACCGCCGGGTCGTCGCGGCCAGCGCGGCGTTCCGGTCGAGCCCCCGCTCCAGGGCCCGGTGGAAGGTGGCGGCCTGCCAGGTCGCGCCGTTGGCCCTGAGCCTGCACCGTTCCTCGATCACACCGAGGTAGAAGTCCCGGTCGGCCGGCTCGACCCCCCATGCGTCGAGCCCCGCCGCGGCGAGTGGCAGCAGTTCGTCGCGCACCAGGTCCACGGCCTCCACCTCGGTGGTGCCGCCGTACCGCCCGCGCCTCGGCCATCGCAGTCGTGCCTCGATGCCGTAACGGCAGGCGTCGTCGAAGTTGGCGGCGGCGGCCTCGAACGGCAGTCGTGTCCACACCGGCCGCGCGTCCTCGGCGAGGGCGCGCACGACGCCGTAGTAGAAGGCCGCGTTGGCGATCACATCGGTGACCGTGGGGCCGGCGGGCAGCACCCGGTTCTCCACCCGCAGATGCGGCACACCGTCGGCGACGCCGTACACCGGCCGGTTCCAGCGGTACACCGTGCCGTTGTGCAGGACGAGTTCGGCGAGCTTGGGTGTGCCGCCCTGGTCGAGTACGCCCAGGGGGTCCTCGTCGTCGCAGATCGGCAGCAGCGCCGGGAAGTAGCGCAGGTTCTCCTCGAAGAGTTCGTAGGCCGACGTGATCCAGCGCTCACCGAACCAGGTGCGCGGGCGCACCCCCTGCGCCTGGAGTTCGGGCGGCCTGGTGTCGGTGGACTGCTGGAACAGCGGCGGCCGGGACTCGCGCCACAGTTCACGTCCGAACAGGAAGGGGGAATTGGCGCCTACGGCGATCTGCGCCGCCGCGACCGCCTGCGCCGCGTTCCAGACGTCGGCGAAGCGCCCCGGGGTCACCTGGAGGTGCAATTGGACGGACGTACAGGCGGCTTCGGGCGCGATCGAACGGGAGGTGCACACAAGCCGCTCCACCCCGTCGATGTCGAGGGTGAAGTCCTCACCGCGGGCGGCCAGGATCTGGTCGTTGAGCAGGGTGTACCGGTCGACGGCGGAGAGGTTGGAGGAGACCAGGTCATCGCGGTCGAGCGTCGGCAGAATGCCGATCATCACGATGCCGGCGTCGACCTCGTTCGCTTTCCGGTGGGCATAGGCCAGCGAGGTGCGCAACTCCTCGGCAAGCCGGTCGAATACCCTGCCGCCGAGCCGATGTGGAGCGATGTTGACTTCGAGGTTGAACATGGCGAGTTCTGTTTGGAAATCTCGACTGGCAATCCTTTCCAGCACTTGCGCATTCATCATTCTCGGCATGCCGTCGGGCCCGGCGAGATTCAATTCGATCTCCAGACCCACGAGGTTCTTCGGGCGATCGAACCGCTTCTCCTCCAGCAGTCGCGCAAGTCCCGTCAGGCACTGCCTGAGCTTGTCGCGGTAGCGCTGACGATCGGACAGGTCGAACATCCCTGCCACGACCTTCTCTCCCATCGGGTACGTCCCTCCTAGGATGGGCAGGCCCACGTTCCGGCCGCTGCTGACCGGGTCACGGTGGATGATGCCCCGGCAACGCGATCGATAACGTCCCCGCGTGCGGCCGCCACCCGCTAGGCTGGGCGGGCAGTATCACCGGGCACATTCAGAGGGCATGCCGCAGTAGGCAGTTTCACGGCGCAACCATGTCGTGAAAAACGCCGACGAGAACCGGCCGACCGTTACGGGCGAGTAATCCGAGGTCGCGACCGTTGGGCCCGCCAGGTATCGGGACGAATACCGCTTATCGGCGACCGGATATCCCCTTGTTCGTCATACGCGGGACGACTAGACGAAACATTGCATGAACATGTGTCGTATAAACTTTTCGCACGGGGCAGAGAGAGTTGGCGCGCGGTCCTGAGCCCTGCCGTCGAGACGCCTCCATTCGTCCGGGCACAGTTCCCCTGCTCCTCTGACCCCGAGAGCTGACAGCGCTGTCCGCCCGCCCTTCTCCGCCCCGCCCCCCGCGCCACCGTGCCTGTCGAATGAGAGGCGACCCACCATGCTGCTGCATGTCCCCCCGGCACCCGCGCCCGCTCTCCGCTCCGTCCTCACGGCACTCGGTTCCCCCACCGCTGTCCAGGAGGCTCGTACCCCGTCCCTGCGAGCCGCCCAGGGCCCCACGACACCCGAACTCCCGCTGCCCGTGCACGTTCTGGACCGGATCACCCCCGAGGGCGCCTGGGCCACCCGGCTCACGGGGTGGCGTTTCCTCATCCGCTGCGGAGACCGAGCCGTCGCCGCCGCCGAGACCATGCTGACCCCTGACGGCTGGGCCTTCTCGCACTTCTTCGAGGGCCCCTACATCGCCGCCACCGAACACGCCCTGCGCCAGGCGGAGGCGGTGACCCAGCCGTACCAGGCCCGGCTGCTGTCCGTGCCGACGCTGTACATGCTCACCCTGTGGCTGCACGGCGACTGCTCGGGCGACGGCGCGACAGGCTCCCCGGCCGCGGCCGATCTCCTGGTTCCGCTCGCCCCGGCCCCGCCCGGCATAGCGGCCCACCGTCCGCGCCGCGTCGCCGACCTCCTGCCGGTGCTCACCCTGCGGATGACTCCGGCCCCGCTGCTCGGCTCACCCGCATAGGCACAGACCCGCCCGGCCCGTGCCCCGCCGCCGGAAACGGCCGCGGGGCACATGGCGTGGATACGCCGGCGCACCCACACGCCGACTGCGGCTCGCGGGCTCCCCTTGCGGCTTCCCGAGCGGCGTCCCCGGGTCGCCGGACCCCTCTTCCCCGCGCGGCGACGGCAGGGCGGCCGGCGCGCGGCCGGCGCGCGCAGGCTCCCGGCCGCGTGGTGAGCAGCACGGATACGGCTGTCACCGGGCGCCGGTGCCGGCCGGCCAAGCGGCGGAGTAGCCGAGTGCGGTGCCCGGCTCCACCACGGTGGCAGCACACGTACCTCGGAGAGACCCTTCTGGCCGTCAAACCGCCCTGAAACGACCAGGGCGGGACGAAGCGCCGGGCGGGCCACTCGGACTAGCCCCTTACGGCCATCGGAAACCACCCGAAGGAACGGGGAGTTGGACTGAACCGCCCGCCCGGGTGACGCGTCATGAACCTGTGAGAACCGGTACAGCGAAATGCCTGCGGATGGACGGCCGTGAGGCAACACTGGGTTCCGGTACGTATCGCCAACGGGGGGGCGGCCATGAACGACGCGACGAGCCGCAGGACAGACACGACAGCCATCTCATCCATCACGCCAGAGCGAGAGATCCCATCCACCATGTGCCAGCACCAGCCACCGTGCCCGACCGCCGAATCCGCCGACCGGGAGTCCGCCCGTCTTGTGGCGCACCACCCGGAGCAGGGATGGAGCCTGCTGTGTAACGGCGTTCTGCTCTTCGAGGACACCGGTGAGCTTCTGCCCGACGGCCAGATCATCGCCCCGCACCGCCCGCTGGGCACGGACCAGGTGATGACGGCCGCCTGAGCGGCGCACGACGGGGCCGAGAACCGCCCCGTGACACGAGGGGCGGACGCTGCCCCGACATACGAGGGGCCGGCCGGAGACGAACGCTCCGCACCGGCCCCGACGCATATCCGGTGCCGATTACTCTTCGTAAGCGTCCAGCGGCGGGCAGGAGCAGACCAGGTTGCGGTCGCCGAAGGCCTGGTCGATGCGGCGCACCGGCGGCCAGTACTTGTCCGCGGAGGACACGCCGGCCGGGAAGACGGCCTCGTCGCGCGTGTAGGCGTGCTCCCACGTGCCGCCGAGCGCCGCGGCGGTGTGCGGGGCGCCCCGCAACGGGTTGTCCTCGGCGGGCCACTGGCCCGAGCCGACCTTCTCGATCTCGGCGCGGATGGCGATCATCGCGTCGCAGAACCGGTCCAGTTCGGCGAGGTCCTCGGACTCGGTCGGCTCGATCATCAGAGTGCCGGCGACCGGGAACGACATGGTCGGCGCGTGGAAGCCGTAGTCGATCAGCCGCTTGGCGACGTCGTCGACGCTCACGCCCGTCGCCTTGGTCAGCGGGCGCAGGTCGATGATGCACTCGTGGGCGACCAGCCCGCCCGGTCCGGTGTACAGCACGGGGTAGTGCGGCTCGAGGCGCTTGGCGACGTAGTTGGCGGAGAGCACCGCCACCTGGGTGGCTCGCTTGAGGCCCTCGCCGCCCATGAGCCGGACGTACGCCCACGAGATCGGCAGGATGCCCGCCGAGCCCCACGGGGCGGCCGAGATCGGGCCGATGCCCGTCTCCGGACCGGCCGCGGGCTGCAGCGGGTGGTTCGGCAGGTACGGCGCCAGATGCGCGCGCACGGCGACCGGGCCGACGCCGGGACCGCCGCCGCCGTGCGGGATGCAGAACGTCTTGTGCAGATTGAGGTGCGAGACGTCGCCGCCGAAGTGGCCGGGCTTGGCGAGGCCGACCAGGGCGTTGAGGTTGGCGCCGTCGACGTACACCTGTCCGCCGGCCTCGTGCACCGCGGCACAGATGTCGGCGACGTGCTCCTCGAACACGCCGTGCGTGGACGGATAGGTGATCATCAGCACCGCCAGTTCGTCGCGGTACTGCTCGATCTTGGCGCGCAGGTCCTCGACGTCGATCTCGCCGTCCTCCGCGGTCTTCACGACGACGACCTTCATACCGGCCATGACGGCGCTGGCGGCGTTGGTGCCGTGCGCGGAGGACGGGATGAGGCACACGGTGCGCTGATCGTCGCCGTTGGCACGGTGGTAACCACGCACCGCGAGGAGACCGGCCAGCTCGCCTTGTGAACCGGCGTTGGGCTGGAGGGACACCTTGTCGTAGCCGGTGACCTCGGCGAGCCGCTGCTCCAGCTCGCCGATCAGCGTGAGATAGCCCTGCGCCTGCTCGGCGGGCGCGAAGGGGTGCAGCTGCCCGAACTCGGACCAGGTGACCGGCTCCATCTCGGTGGTCGCGTTGAGCTTCATGGTGCAGGAGCCCAGCGGGATCATGCCGCGGTCGAGCGCGTAGTCGCGGTCGGCCAGCCTGCGCAGATAGCGCAGCATCGCGGTCTCGGAGCGGTGCTGGTGGAAGACCGGGTGCATGAGGTAGTCGTCGGTGCGCAGCAGCGCCTGCGGCAGCGCGTCCTCGGTGGTCGCGTCCAGCGCCGCGACATCGCCCTCGACGCCGAACGCGGTCCAGACGGCACCCAGCTGGGCCCGCCCGGTCGTCTCGTCACAGGCGATGGACACATGGTCGGCGTCGACCGGGTGCAGGTTCACGCCCCGCTCGCGGGCGGCGGCGACCACCGCGCCTGCCCGGCCCGGCACCCGCACGGTCAGTGTGTCGAAGTAGGAGCCGTGGACGACCTCGACCCCGCCGGCGGTGAGGCCGGCGGCCAGGACCGCGGCGTACCGGTGCGTGCGTCGCGCGATGGTCCGCAGGCCCTCGGGCCCGTGGTAGACGGCGTACATCCCGGCCATCACGGCGAGCAGCACCTGGGCGGTGCAGATGTTGCTGGTCGCCTTCTCACGGCGGATGTGCTGCTCCCGCGTCTGCAGCGCGAGCCGGTAGGCCTTGTGCCCGTCCGCGTCCACGGAGACGCCCACGAGCCGGCCGGGCAGGCTCCGGGCGAACTTCTCGCCCACCGCCATGTAGCCGGCGTGCGGGCCGCCGAAGCCCATCGGCACGCCGAAACGCTGGGTGGTGCCGACGGCGATGTCTGCGCCCAGCTCACCGGGGGAGGTCAGCAGGGTGAGCGCGAGCAGATCGGCGGCGACGGTGACGAGCGCGCCCAGCCCGTGTGCCTGCTCGATGACCGGCTTGATGTCGCGTACGGCACCGGAGGCGCCCGGGTACTGGATCAGTACGCCGTTGATCTCCCGCTCGGCGATCTCGGCCGGGATGCCGTCGCTGAGGTCGGCTACGACGACCTCGACGCCGGTGGGCTCGGCACGGGTCTGGATCACGGCGATGGTCTGCGGCAGCGCGTCCGCGTCGACCAGGAAGAGGCCCTTCTTGTTCTTGCCCATGCGCCGGGACAGCGCCATGGCCTCGGCTGCGGCCGTGCCCTCGTCGAGCAGGGAGGCACCGGAGGTCGGCAGGCCGGTGAGTTCGGCGACCATGGTCTGGAAGTTGAGCAGCGCCTCGAGCCGGCCCTGCGAGATCTCCGGCTGGTACGGGGTGTAGGCGGTGTACCAGGCCGGGTTCTCCATCACGTTCCGGAGGATCACCGGGGGCGTGAAGGTGCCGTAGTAGCCCAAACCGATCATGGAGTCGAGGACCTGGTTGCGGTCGGCGAGCGAGCGCAGCTCTGCCAGCACCTCTGCCTCGGTGCGCGCGCCCGGCAGGTCCAGGGCGTCGGCGTTCTTGATCACATCCGGGACCGCTGCGGCCGTGAGCTCGTCGAGCGAGCCGTAGCCGACGTGCGCGAGCATCTTGGCCCGCGCCTCCTGGTCGGGCCCGATGTGGCGCTGCTCGAACGGTGTTCCCTGCTCGAGCTCGGAGAGCGGAATGCGATGGGGGGTCATTGCGGAGGCCTCCTGGTCTGACGCGACCTTCGAGGGGCACCCCGGCGCGGGTACCCCGACGGCCTCCCCCTCTGTCATCTCGACCTGAGAGCTTCACCGGTCCGCCCTATAGCGTTCCGGTTTTCACCGTCGGTGAGAGCGGGAGCCGTCGGCACCCGCCCTGCTTTCCAGAGTGACCTCGTCCATGCGGTACGTGTGCCTGAGAGTTTCCGGGGAGGGTTTGCTCCTTCGGCGCCTCCGGATCCTTCCGGAGGGCTCTCCCGCACGGGGTCAGCAGCCGCTTGCCAGACTACCAGCGGGCACAACCTGAGGGCCGTCGAGTGGCCGCCGTGCTGAATGTGCTCTTTTGTAGAGCTTACGGATGGGTTGCGACCAGTTGGAGGGACCGTGCAGACCGACATCGATCCGCGGAATCTTATCGGCCGCAAGGCGTTCGACCGGAACGGCGTGAAGATCGGCACGATCGACGAGGTCTATCTCGACGACGCGACCGGAGTGCCGGAGTGGGCGGCCATACGGACGGGACTGTTCAGCAGGGACGCGTTCGTGCCGCTGGAGCCCAGTCGGCTGGTCGAGGGCGCACTCTACGTGCCCTTCGAACGTTCGCTGATCAAGGAGGCGCCCGACTTCGGCGTCGGGCGGCACCTCTCCCCCGAACAGGAGCTGCAGCTCTACCACCACTACGGCCTCGATGTGGCCCCGCCGCCGGCACCGCCCGACCGCGACTTCGGGCGGCTCGCGGAGTCCGACGGCAGCTGAGCGCGGGAGTCCTCCGGCCCGGGCACGCCGCAGCGGGGCGGAGTCGTCACGCCCCGCGGTCCCCCGGTGCCGAACGGGTCTCGGCGGCCTCGGGTCTTCGTGGCACCAGAGGCAACGGATCCGTCGGCTCCAGCCCGGGATCGTCGGTAGGGAACGTACGCACGCGCCCGGGCTCCGAGTCGGGAGTCTCGAACCGTATGGTCACCTTGCCCAGACCGCTGCCCTGCACCCAGCCGTGCCCGTAGTCGGTGTGCCGCACATCCTGCCCGGCGCGCCAGACCGGCTCGGCCGGTACCGCCGGCTCCTCCGCGGCGGGCACGGCGGTGGCCTCCGCCTCCGGCTGCTCCTCGGCCGCCGCCTCATCCGCCGCCAGATGCGCCTGGGCGAACAGGTCCTCCTGGGTGTAGTCGGCGAGCCCGCTGACGCCGACGCCGAGCAGCCGGACCCCGCCGGTGGTGTCCACGGACTCCAGCAGGCGCGCGGCCGCCTCGCGCACCACCGTGGGGTCGTCCGTCGGTCCGCGCAGGGTCTCGGAGCGGGTCAGGGTCGAGAAGTCGTATCTGCGCACCTTCAGCACGATGGTCCTTCCCGAAAGCCCGGCGTCCCGCAGCCGCCGCACACATCGGTCCGCAAGCCGCTGCACCTCCAGGCCGACCCGGATCCGGTCGTGGATGTCGACGTCGTATGTGTCCTCGACCGATACCGACTTGGCCTCCCGCTCCGCCACGACGGGCCGCTCGTCCCTGGCCAGGGCCATCGCGTAGAGCCCCTGCCCATGGGCCTTGCCCAGCAGCCTGACGAGTTCGTCCTCCCCCGCCTCGGCGATCTCGTCGACCGTCGTGATCCCGGCCCGCCGCAGATGATCCCCGGTGGCGGGCCCGACCCCCGGCAGGGTGCGCACCGGCAACGGCCCGAGCAGCGCCCGCTCCGTGCCGGGCCGGATCACCACCAGGCCGTCCGGTTTGGCCTGCTCGGAGGCGATCTTCGCGAGCATCTTGGAGGCGGCCAGCCCCACGGAGCCCGTCAGCCCCGTGACCGACCGGATGTCGGCGCGCAGTCCGACCCCCACGAGGCGCGCCGACTCCTCGTCCCAGGCCGTTCCTCCGGCCTCCAGGTCCACGAACGCCTCGTCGAGACTCAATGGCTCCACCAGCGGCGACAAGGCCCGCAGCAGTCCCATGACCTGCTCGCTGATCTGCCGGTAGAACCCGAAGCGCGGCACCAGATACGCGGCGTTCGGCGCGAGCCTGCGTGCCTGGGCCATCGGCATCGCGGAGTGCACGCCGAAGACACGAGCCTCGTACGACGCCGTCGCCACCACCCCGCGCGGCCCGAGCCCGCCCACGACGACCGCCTTCCCGCGCAGGCTCGGCTTGGATGCCTGCTCCGCCGAGGCGTAGAAGGCATCCATGTCGAGATGCAGGATCGTGGGCGCGGTTCTCACATCTCCGATGCTGCCCTACGCCACTGACAATGCGGCCGGGCGACCGCGGCGCGTCTCAGACGGCGCGATTGCGGCGCCGCGCCAGCTCGTCCGCCGGGTTGTGGCCGACGATCGTCTCGCCGGTGTCGACCCGCTCCCCGTGCAGCTGCGACAGCGCGTTCTCCACGTCCCGCCACACGACGCCCACGGCGATGCCGAAGATGCCCTGTCCGCCCTGGAGCAGCTGGTGGACCTCGTCCGGCGAGGTGCACTCGTACACCGTCGCGCCGTCGCTCATGAGCGTCAGCCGCTCCAGGTCACGGAAGCCGCGCTCCCGGAGGTGCTGGACGGCGGTGCGGATGTTCTGCAGGGACACACCGGTGTCGAGGAACCGCTTGACGATCTTGAGGACGACGACGTCCCGGAAGCTGTACAGACGCTGAGTCCCCGAACCGTAGGCGGGTCGCACGCTCGGTTCGACGAGACCCGTTCTGGCCCAGTAGTCCAGCTGCCGGTAGGTGATGCCCGCGGCGGCGCACGCCGTGGGGCCGCGATAGCCGATGTCGATGTGCTCGGAAGCCGCCCCGGCGTCGCCCGGCACGGCCGTGGGCAGCTGGGCGGCGGAGCCGGACGCCTGACCTTGAGGGGGGTAGCTCCCGCTGGAACGGAGCCGAGAGGTTGAGGGAGGGTACGGGCCGCTCTCCCCCAGACCGCGTCCGGGGGCACCCCCTGCCGTGCCGCCGCCGCTGCTTCTCACGCCGACCTCCGTCCTTGACCTGCCTTCTCGACGGTAGGCAGTCACCAGGGGTGCGTCAACGATCGCCACACTCGGCACGCCGAGTGATAATCACCCTAGGAGTGGTTTCCCGTGCCCTTCCGCGGGGAAAGGCTAGCCGAATGCTCTGGCCACGGATCATGAGACGGCGCAGGTGCCTACGGCCGGGGCGGCGCACAATCGCCGTTCCTCAGGTGGCCCTGGGGTGCCCGGGCCTCGTCTCCACGGCTCAGCGCGGAGCGTCCCGCGCACTGCACGGCGCTCTGCTTCCCGACCCACGCTCGCCGCGCACACGTGCAACCACACCTCGCGGTCCGCACGCCCCGTCCGACAGGCCCCACTGGGGCCCGTCACTGGTTGCTCGTACCGAAGTCCTCCGGAGAGATCTGGTCGAGGAACTCGCGGAACTTCTCGACCTCGTCCTCCTGCTCGTCCGGGATCGCGATGCCCGCGTCGTCCAGCACCCCGTCACTGCCGTAGATCGGCGTCCCGGTGCGCAGGGCAAGCGCTATGGCGTCGGACGGGCGGGCGCTCACCTCGACACCGCTGGCGAAGACCAGCTCCGCGTAGAAGACGCCTTCACGCAGGTCGGTGATGCGTACTTCCGTGAGCTCCTGGCCGACGGCCTCCAGCACATCCTTGAACAGGTCGTGCGTCAGTGGTCTGGCGGGGGCCATGCCCTGCTGGGCGAACGCGATCGCCGTCGCCTCCCCGGGGCCGATCCAGATGGGGAGGTAGCGGTCGCCTCCCACTTCACGCAGGAGCACGATCGGCTGGTTGGAGGGCATCTCGACCCGGACACCTACGACATCGAGCTCGTTCACACAGCAACCCTAGGCCGTGGTCGGGACGTTTGGGTAGTCGGGCACGGAACGGCGGGGTGATCCGCCGTCGGCGAACCCGCCGGTTCAGGACAGCCGCACACCCAGGGCGGACTGCACCAGCGCCGCGTGCAGCTTCACCGCGAGCCCGGCCAGCTCCTTCGTGCGGGCCTCGGCGTGCGCCCTGGTCTGCGGATTGCGGTGCCGCCTCAGCGGTGCCACAACCTGGTCCACCAGGCCCGCCTCGCGGTCCGCGGCGGCCTTCATCACCCGAAGATGGCGCGGCTCGATACCGTGCCGGCCGAGTTCGGCCAGCAGAGTGGCCACGGTGACGGCGTCGGCGTCGTACAGCCCCTCCACATACGGCGTGACCAGGCCATACGACTCCCACTCGGCGAGCTGCTCGGCGCTGATCCCGGCGGCCGCCATCAGCTCGTCGCGGGCGATCCGGGCGGCCGGGGCGGCCTCGGGCTCACCCAGGAGGTCGCCGAGCAGCTCTCCGTCGCCGGTGTCACGCGGACGGCCCAGGGACGGCAACCGCACCTCCTCTCCCCGCTCCAGGGCCTCGAGGTGCTCACGGATGACCTTCAGCGGCAGATAGTGGTCCCGCTGCATCCTCAGCACCCGACCGAGGCGCTCGACGTCCCGTGCGCTGAACTTGCGATACCCCGACGGGGTGCGCTGCGGCTCGATGAGACCCTCCGACTCCAGGAAACGAATCTTGGAGACGGTGACTTCGGGAAATTCCTCGCGCAGCACGTTCAGCACGGTGCCGATGCTCATCAGCCCGCTGTCCGGGGCGGCGGTGCCGCTGTCGGCACCGCCGCTCGGTGTGTGAAGCATGGGACCTTCCCTGGGAGTCCCCCCGGACGGAGTCTGGGGGAGGGTCAGATGCCCCGCTGGTTGGCGTAGAAGACCAGCCTGTACTTGCCGATCTGCACCTCGTCGCCGTTGTGGAGCAGGACCTGGTCGATGCGCTCACGGTTGACGTACGTGCCGTTGAGGCTGCCGACGTCGGCGACCGTGAACGAACCGTCGGGGCCACGGCGGAACTCAACATGGCGACGCGACACCGTCACATCGTCCAGGAAGATGTCGCTCTGCGGATGACGCCCCGCCGTGGTCAGATCGCTGTCCAGCAGGAAACGGCTGCCCGAGTTCGGGCCGCGGCGCACCACCAGCAGCGCCGAGCCGAACGGCAGCGCGTCGACCGCGGCCTGCGCCTCCGGGGAGAGCGTGGGCACGGGCGTCTGGCCGGTCGCCTCCGCGTCGTACGCCTCCAGACCGGAAATGGAGATCGTGGACGTCGTCTCCGACGCACGCTCCGGAACCGCCCCGGGCCGAAGCGGCGCGCCGCAGTTGGAGCAGAAGCGGCTGTTCTCCGCGTTGCGGTGGCCGCACCTCGTACACACCAGGGCCGACATGCCCCCGAAACCTATGGTGCCGGACGTACCAGGGTCAACAGACGGCGCGCCCTGGCCTCCGGAAATGTCACCAGCCGGACCAGTGACCTGGTCCCGGAACAGCGGGCGCTGGCCCTCCGCGTCTTGCGGCTGTGCGCGATGCCGGGCAGCCGTGCTGGCGCTGCCCTCTCGCGCGCTCTTGCCGAACAACTTCGCAAACAACTTCACGGGCGATTCCCCTTGACCGAAACAGACCCGCCCGTGGGGCAGGACGAACCCTGATTGCATACACCGGCCGATCCGGACATCCTCACAACGTCCGTATCCACCAGACAGTTTCCACCACGCACCACCCATTCGGTGCGCCGACCCCCCGCAACCTGATGCCCTCGTCGGATGGGCTCCATGCACCCCCGGTTCACTGGGAGGACGACCGAGCGTAGTCAGGCTGCTTCGCCGCTCGCAAGGCGTCCACAACGATCTTCGTCGAACGTTCCACAGTGACGGTGGCCTGCTCTTTCTCCAGGGTCTGCACCACACCTCCCGGGATGTTGAGCGCCGGCTCGAGGTCCTGCGGCTTGCCGATGACCTTGAAACGATAGGGCTGGGTGATCTTGTTCCCGTCGACGCTGACGCTCTTCCCGGAATCCGACAGATAGGTGCCGGCGACGATCCTGACGCCGTTCACCTCTATGGCTTCGGCACCGGCCGCGCGCAGCTCCTGGATCGCGTCGAGCAGCATGTCCGCCCGGACCGCTCCCTTCGTGTCCCCGATGGTGATCGTGATGCCGGGTCCCTGCGCCGCCACCGTGCCCGCAAGGATGCCGAGTTGCTTCTCCTTCTCGGCGGTCTGCTTGCGGGCCTCCTCGGCACGGTCCGAGCTGTTCTCCAGCTCGGACCGCTGATCTTGGAGGCCCTGCTTCTCGTCCTGAAGACGCTGGGTGCGGTCGTCCAGTTCATCGAGGATGCGCACAAGATCCTCCTGGCGCGCGCCGCGCAGGGCACTGCTTCCGTCGCTGTTGGAGGCGACCTGGACAGCCAGGCCGAAGCCCAGGCCGAACAGCAGAACGGCGACGATGAGTTGGGCCCGGGTGACCCTCGGCGGCCACAGCCCCTTCACCAGACGCTGACGACCGGTCAGCCCGGCCCGGGGGTCCTCGGCCCCCTCGGGAGCCTGGTGAGTCCCGGGAGCCGGAGCGGGGACCTCCTGCGGAAGTTCCCTGCGCAGCCGGTGCTCGGCGCTCTGCCCGTCCTCGGCCCTGGGCTCCCTTTCCTGCCCGGGCTCCTGCTCGCGCCCGGGATCACGGTCCTGCCCGGGCTCCTGCTCGGGCCCGGAGTGCTGCTCCCGCCCGGGGGTCGCGTCCTCGTTGCTCATCGGTCTCACGCCCGGAACACGTGACGGCGGATCGCCGCGGCGTTGGAGAAGATCCGGATGCCGAGGACGACCACGACACCGGTCGACAGCTGCGCACCGACCCCCAGCTTGTCGCCGAGGAACACGATCAGCGCCGCCACCACCACGTTCGACAGGAACGACACGACGAAGACCTTGTCGTCGAAGATGCCGTCGAGCATGGCCCGCAGGCCGCCGAAGACGGCGTCCAGCGCCGCCACGACGGCGATCGGGAGATAAGGCTCGACGACCGCCGGAACCTCGGGCCGGACCAGCAGGCCGACCACGACTCCGACGACGAGGCCCAGTACGGCGATCACGATGTGCCCTTCCCTGTGCTCTGCTGTGCTGTACGTACGATCACACTTGGTGCTGCGGGCAGCCGGACGTCGGCCTCGGTGGCGATGCCTGTCCGGATCCCGTAGTTCTGCTGGAGCGCATGAAGGTACAGCCCGTCGGCGCTGTTCTGGAACCGGGTACTCAGCCGCTGACCGTCCCCCACCGCGAGCACCGTGTACGGCGGCACCAGCGGCCTGTTGTCGACCAGTATCGCGTCGCCCGCGGCCCTGATCGCCGACAGGGCCGTCAGCCGCTGTCCGTTGATCGCGATCGCTTCGGCCCCCGACTCCCACAGCCCGTTGACGACGCGCTGCATGTCACGGTCGCGCACGCGACCGGTGTCGGAGAAGCCGGAGGTCTCGCGGGGGTTGCCGTCACCGCCCGTGGTGGCTTCCTTGGCGTCGTTCACGACGAGCTTCACTCCGGGACCGTGCACGGCGACGGCGCCCGAGAGGATGCCCACCAGGTCGTCATCGCCGCCGTCGCTCTTCAGAGCCGCGCGCTGGCGTGCGCTCACGTCGTCGCGCAGCTTGTCGACCGTGGCCTCGAGCTTGTCCGCGGCCGCGGTCTCCCGCTGGATGCGGCCGATGAGTTCCTGACGCTCCTTGGCCACCGTCGGGGCCGCTATGCGGGCCTGTGCGGCGCCCACGGTCACCACGAGGGCGGCGAGCACAAGCCCGGCCGCGAGACCGAGCCTGGCCCGCACCGTCCGCGGCATACCGCCGGGGCCGTCGGCCTTCCGGGCTGCGGCCTCGGCGTATCCGTCGTCGAGGCTGTGATCCATGACATTGGTGAGCAACGACATGGAGGCGTCCGGACGCGACGGTCGCGTGGTTGTGCTCCGAACGGGGGGCGGCTGCGGCATGCCGCACATCGTCGCACGTCGTGCGCGATACCTCCGAACGGCCCCACCGGCGTGCCGGACAGGCCCCCTTGGAGACACTTGTCCGGCACGCGCGCGTGGTGGGTTTTTTACCGGCCGGCGCTGTCCACGACCGCCGACCACTCGTCCAGCAGTGCCTGCGCGGAAGCGTCGTCGGGGCCCTCGGCCCACAGGTGCGTGACGGCCTCGGCCGGGTCGGGCAGCACCAGCACCCACCGCCCGTCGGTCTCCACGACCCGCACGCCGTCGGTCGTGTCGACGAAGCGGTCCCCTGCGGCCTCCACGACCCGGCGCATCACCAGGCCCTTCACGGCCCAGGGAGTCGCGAGATCACGCTTGAGGACATGCGCCCGCGGAATCCGTGCGTCGATCTGGCTGAGCGTGAGCTGTGTGCGGGCCACCAGTCCGATGAGCCGCACGAAGGCGGCCGTCCCGTCGAAGACGCTGCTGAACTCGGGCACGATGAAACCGCCCCGCCCGTCTCCGCCGAAGATGGTCGACTCGTCCCTGCCCACGCGTGTGAGGTCGTCGGGCGAGGTGGTCGTCCACTCGACCTGCGTACCGTGGTACGCCGCCACCTGCTCGGCGATCCTCGTGGTGGTCACCGGCAGCGCCACCCGCCCGCTGCGCCGCTCGGCGGCCACCAGGTCGAGCATCACCAGCAGCGCCCGGTCGTCCTCGACGATCTTCCCCTTCTCGTCCACGAGCGACAGGCGCTCGCCGACAGGGTCGAACCGCACACCGAAGGCGGCACGCGAGGACGCCACGATCTCACCGAGTCGCACGAGCCCCGAGCGCCGCGCCTCGGCGGACTCCGTGGGCCGGGACTCGTCGAGACCCGGGTTGATCGTCAGTGAGTCCACACCGAGCTTGCCGAGCAGGCTCGGCAGGACGAGTCCGGCGCTCCCGTTCGAGGCGTCCACGACGACCTTGAGGCCCGACTCCGCGATCCCCGAGGTGTCGACACTCCGCAGCAGAGAACCGGTGTACGAGTCGAAGACGCTGGACGGGAAGTACAGGTCGCCGATCTCACCGGGGAAGGCACGCCGGTACTCCTGACGCGCGAACACCCGGTCCAGCTTTCGCTGCCCGGCCTGCGACAGGTCGGCGCCCTGTCCGTCGAAGAACATGATGTCGACGGAATCCGGCACACCGGGAGACGTCCGGATCATGATCCCGCCGGCGCTGCCTCGCGCGGTCTGCTGCCGGGCGACGGGCAGCGGCACGTTCTCCAGATCGCGTACGTCGATGGCGCTGGCCTGGAGCGCGGAGATGACCGCACGCTTCAGCGCACGCGCGCCGCGGGAGTGGTCGCGGGCCGTGGTGACCGTGGACCCCTTCTTCAGCGTCGTGGCATAGGCTCCGGCCAGCCGGACCGCCAGTTCCGGCGTGATCTCCACGTTCAGGATCCCGGACACGCCACGGGCGCCGAAGAGATGCGCCTGGCTCCGCGACTCCCAGATGACCGAGGTGTTGACGAACGCGCCGGCCTCGATGGTCTTGAACGGATAGACCCGGACATTGCCCTGCACGATCGATTCTTCACCGATGAGGCATTCATCGCCGATGACGGCACCGTCCTCGATCCGGGCCGCCCGCATGATGTCGGTGTTCTTTCCCACCACACAGCCACGCAAATTGCTGTGCTGGCCGATGTACACGTTGTCGTGGACGACGGCCTTGTGCAGAAACGCCCCGCTCTTGACGACGACGTTCGAGCCGACGACGGTGTGCTCACGGATTTCGGCGCCGGCCTCGACCTTGGCGTAGTCACCGATGTAGAGCGGACCGCGCAGTACGGCGTCGGGGTGTACCTCCGCACCTTCCGCAACCCATACGCCGGGAGAGATCTCGAAGCCGTCGATCTCGACGTCGACCTTGCCTTCCAGGACGTCTGCCTGCGCCTTCACATAGCTCTCGTGGGTGCCGACGTCCTCCCAGTAGCCCTCGGCGACATAGCCGTAGATCGGCTTGCCCTCCTTCATCAGCTGCGGAAAGACGTCGCCGGACCAGTCGACGGGCACATCCGGCTCGACGTAGTCGAAGACCTCGGGCTCCATGACGTAGATACCCGTGTTCACGGTGTCCGAGAAGACCTGGCCCCAGGTCGGCTTCTCGAGGAATCGCTCGACCTTTCCCTCTTCGTCGACGATCGTGATGCCGAATTCCAGCGGATTGGGCACCCGGGTCAGACAGACGGTGACCAGGGATCCCTTTTCCTTGTGGAAATTGATCAGATCGGTGAGGTCGAAGTCGGTCAGCGCATCACCGGAGATGACGAGGAAGGTGTCGTCCTTCAGTGCTTCCTCGGCGTTCTTGACACTCCCGGCGGTACCGAGTGGCTTCTCCTCATTGGCATAGGTGAGCTCCATCCCGAGCTCCTCGCCGTCACCGAAGTAGTTCTTGACCAGCGAGGCCAGAAATTGAACCGTGACGACGGTTTCGTTGAGCCCATGCCTTTTGAGCAGCCTCAGCACATGCTCCATGATCGGGCGGTTGGCCACGGGCAGGAGCGGTTTGGGCATGCTCGAGGTCATGGGGCGAAGGCGCGTGCCCTCGCCTCCGGCCATTACGACGGCCTTCATGTCGGAAGCGTCCTCCTCTAAAAGACGACGGTCCAGCCGACTTCACCCGTCTAGATTGTCCCGCAGTTTCCCTGCGCGGGCCATCGAGCCACTGCGGCCGCCGATCGGCGAGCTCAACCGGCCTTGGCTTCCGCTCGGACAAGACGGCGGACCTGGACCACGTAGAGAACTCCTGCCCACCAGTACAGGGTTGTACCCCACCCGGCGAACGCCCATCCGAAAATAGCAGCGAGTGACGCGATCCATCCGCTTCCGTCACTGAGAAGCAGCAGCGGGAAGGCGTACATCAAGTTGAAGGTGGCAGCCTTCCCCAGGAAGTTCACCTGGGGCGGCGGGTACCCGTGTCGCCTGAGGATGCCCACCATCACCAACAGGACCAGCTCGCGGGCCACGAGAACGCCGGTCAGCCACAGAGGCAGGATCCCGCGCCAGGTGAGGCCGACCAGCGTGGATGCGATGTAGAGCCGGTCGGCCGCGGGGTCGAGGAGCCGGCCGAGGCTGCTGATCTGGTTCCAGCGCCGGGCCAGCTTGCCGTCCAGATAGTCGCTGACTCCGCTCAGTACGAGCACGAGCAGCGCCCAGCCGTCGCTCTTCGGCCCGCCGAACTCGGGCCTGAGGATCAGCCACAGGAAGACGGGCACGCCGACGAGACGTGCCATGCTGAGGATGTTCGGGATGGTGAGGACCCGGTCTGTCTGGACACGGGTCTCTTGGACCTCCACCCGGGGGCCTCCTGCGGAAAACGAGCCAACGATGCCCCCTGACCCTACCCGCATGGTTCGCGCCGCGGTGCAGAGGGGGTCGAAACTTCGCGCTGAACGCAGAAAGCCCCCGTGCCGACTGGCACGGGGGCTTTCTCAAGAATTGTTCGGCGGTGTCCTACTCTCCCACAGGGTCCCCCCTGCAGTACCATCGGCGCTGTAAGGCTTAGCTTCCGGGT
>NZ_JAKEEB010000042.1 GCF_021462825.1 Streptomyces glomeratus
TGCAGGTCGGCAACGCGCTGGACGGCTCGGCGGTGGTTGGCGGTGCGCTTGTCGCGGCGGGCGCGGGGGAAGCGGGCGAGAGCCTGTTGTGCGGCTTCGAGCTTTGCGGCGGCCTTCCGGCCGTGGCGCGGGTTGGGTACGAACTCGCCGTTGGAGTCGGCGAGGAAGTTGGCTATGCCCATGTCGATGCCGACCACGCTGCCGGTCGCCCCAAGCGGCTCGGGGGCGGCCTGCTCGGCGGTCAGGATGACGTACCAGCGCTTGCCCTCACGCTTGACGGACACGGTCTTGACCTTGCCGACCACGGGCCGGTGCTGGTTGACCTTGACGTGCCCCACGCCCTGGAGGCGGACGCGGGTGACGGGGTCGTGGGGGGTGGAGTCCCAGCGGCAGCCGTCGCCGTCCTTGGGGAAGTCCACCGTGTCGAACCACATCGCGCCCCGGAACCTGGGGTATCCGGGTTTGTCCCCGGCCTTCACGCGCCGGAAGAAGGCTTGGAACGCCTTGTCCAGGCGGCGCAAGGTGGACTGCTGCGAGGAGAACGACCAGCGGCCCTGACGCTCGGGGTCGAAGGCCCGGATGTCCTTGAGCTGCGCGGACTGCTGCCCGTATTTGATGCTGGTCTTCGAGGTGTGCCGGTAGGCGTCGCGGCGTTCCTGCAACGCCCCGTTGTAGAGGGAGCAGTGATCCCGCAGCATCTCACCGAGCGCTGCCGCCTGGCCCACGGTGGGCCGCATGAGGAACTTGTACGCACGGATCATCCGGCCCACCCCCTTCCTGGTCAGCCCGCACGATCATACTACCCTTGGTGTATGTCACCGCGCTGGGAACCAAACCCCGATATCCGCACGGGTCGCCACGTCGCCTACAACCTCCACGCGCACTTGGTGTTCGTCACCAAGTACCGCAAAGACGTCTTCGATGACGCCATGCTGAAGCGGTGCGAGGAAATCATGCGAGAGGTGTGCGGCAGCTTCGAGACAGATCTGAAGGAGTTCAACGGCGAACGCGATCACGTCCACCTGCTCGTGCACTACCCGCCGAAGATCGCCCTGTCCAAGCTGATCAACAGCCTCAAGGGCGTCAGCTCCCGATACCTGCGCGCCGAGTACACCGGCCACATCAACCGCATCGGACTGGGCTCCGTGTTCTGGTCCCGCTCCTACTTCGCCGGCTCGTGCGGCGGCGCGCCGCTCAGCATCGTCCGTCAGTACATCGAGGGCCAGAAGCGGCCCACCTGACCGTCACCGAGGAGGCGCAGCGAATTCCGGCGCTGCGCGCCTCCGACCCGAGCACGCGTTTCCCTCCCCGGCTGAAGCCGGGAATACCCACGCAAGATCAGGGATGGACTACGCCGTACGCATCCGCCCCGACCTGATCAGCGGAGTCCTTTTGACGACCGATGACCGCGTGGCCGTGGCGGACAGCCCCACGGCAACGCCTGACCGCAGTTCACCTGCCACAGCCGGCCATACGTGACACCGCCCGCCGGCCGTCCAGCCGACGGACGGTTCCGGCCAGGAACTCCGGACCGCCTTCGTATGGCGTGTAGTCGGCCTGGATGAAGTCACGTACGTCGACACTCTCGCGCCACCGCTGTCCCGCGAAGCCCCGCCAGGCCTCGGTGGGTGCGGCCACGTCTGGGTGGGGTGCCACGGTCGTCTCCGCCTCCGCATCGTTCGCGACACCGCTCAGGGAATTCCCGTGGGCGGTTCCATCGGCGATGCTCCTCGCCCGTCACCGCGGGAGGCAGGGCCCGGTGGGAGCCCGCCGCCGTGCCGTCCGGCCCCACCGTCATAGGGACGTTCGGTCGCGGTGGTGAGAGGCGATGCACGCGTCAGGCCGGCAGGGGCACGCCGTACATGGTCCGGCGGCCGACGAGTTCGCGCCCGGTGACGAGTTCGGCGTCGATGCGGATGAAGACCTCGTCGGGCGACGGCACCCAGGAGCACGGGGCCATCCGCTCAAGGCGTCCCGCTTCCGGCCCGTCGATCACGATCTCGGCCGGGCCGGTGACGACGACACTCCAGCCGGCCCGCCTTGCCATGTCGACCGCGTCCGCCTCGAAGGCGACGACCGCACCGTCGACCGCGCGGGCCAGCTCGGACGCCGCCGGCGTGCGCAGCAGCACCGCGCCGTCCGTGTCCAGCCCGAAGTTGACCGGCACCACCGCGGGCAGGGCCTGCCGCGTGTAGACGACCCGGCCCACTGGTGCTGTGGCCAGCAGACGCAGGCACTCGGCGCGACCGAGTTCGCGGAATCCGTCGTTGGGGTGCATGGGGCCAGCACTCTCTCGACCGGTGCACGGGTTCCGTCCATGCTGAGCCCGGCCGCCGCCATGGGTGAGTGCCACCCGTCCCGCCCTGTCCGGAGAGTGGCCCAAGGAGGCGTGTCGTTCACCGGGGGCCGAACGGCCCTTCCGGCCGGACCGTGGATCCGGCAGGCCGGGCTTCTTCCGAATGCCCGGTGGAGGGCGCCTGGCCAGAGCAGATGCCCGGCAGGCGCCCTCTTCGGCCCAGCCTGGGCAGGGCCGCGAATCGACATCGGGCAGCACAGGGTGGGAAAGCCCTCGGCGCAGGGAGTCACCGCGTACGCAATGACTGGAACTGCGTTGTCACCGGTCCTCGGCCGACGAAGCGAGGGGGAGCCGGCTCGCGGCCGTGTCGCCTCCCGTCCGGGAGACGGAGGGGATGCGCTTGCTCAGGGTGATGAAGAAGAGCACCAGGCCCACGGTCAGCAGGATATGACCGAGCCCGGCGGCTCCGGAGATGGCCTCACCGCTGGAATGCCCCAGCACCGTCAGGGTCCCGTGCAGGGTCATCATGACGACGGTCAGCGCCAGGCCGGCGTTGTAAGTCCAGAAGAACCAGGCGAAAAGCCGGACGGAGGTCAGAGTGAACAGTTTCTCCAGCGCCAGGACGATGAGAAAGAACAGCATGCCGAGGGCCAGAACGTGAGTGTGCACAACGGCGAGTTGGGTGTCGCCGGTGAAGTTCTTCGCTTTGGTCAGTTCGCGGTAGTACAGGCCGCTGACCAGCCCGACGATCATGTAGATATGGGCCGTGTTGAGGATTTTCCTCATGCCTGCTTGTCCCCCGTGTCAGGTCAGTCGGTGAGGACCCAGCCTTGCAGACGGCTCGCCCGGTCATCAACGACGAATTCGGCAACGGTCCCTGACTTCCCGGTCGGGCTCCGGGTGTACGTCCGCGGCCTCCACGGCAACTGCGGTGACAAGGCGTCACAGGCACCCGGCGGCCTGTGTGGTCCTGCGTCACAGCCAGCCGCGTTCCTTCGCGCGCAGGGCCGCCTGGAAGCGACTGCTCGCGCCCAGACGGCTCATCAGGTCGGCTACGTGGCTTCGGTACTTGCGAAGGGACATGTTCAGAGCGCGCGCGGCTGCCTCGTCCTTGCTGTGCTCCGCGAGCGCGCGCAGGACCCGTGCCTCCGCCGCGGTGAGTTCCAGCCCGTCGAGATCCGCGGCGCGGGACCACAGTCCGTCGAACAACTCCACCAGCACCGCCACGATGCCGGGTTGACGGATCAGCAGTGTGGGAGCCTCGACACTCGGTTCGCCGGGTGCTACACGGACGAAGGCGATCCGGCGGTCGATGATCAGTAGCGGCAGGTACTGCTCGGCGGACACCCGGTGCAGGTCGCCCAGGCTGTTCATCTGCCGTGCATAGGCCAGCTGTTCGGGCCGGTCGAGTGCCGCGGTACCGACGATTGTCCGGCTGACCAGTCCGTCGGCCAGTTGCCGACGGTAGCGGCGCGCGTACTCCTCGGAGTAGGTCGAGCTGAGCGGCATCGGCTTGGCGTGCATGGTCTCGGAGCGGTCGAGCATCGCGCTGATACGACGGTTGACCTCCAGGCCGTCGGGGAGGCGTTCGACGAGTTCGACGGCCCGGCCACGGCGCGCCTCCTCGGCGAGGTCTCGTACGACGTCGAAAGCCGCCTCCATGCGCGCCAGTTCACGCGAAGCGCGCTCCATCTTCCGGCGGACCAGCACGTCGACGGCGGCTGCCGGCGGCAGTGGCAGCAGCAGTTCGTCGACCAGGCCCAGAGCCCTCAGTTCGTCGAGGACCACGGGCACGCGGATGCCCAGCTCCGTCTCGGCCACAGCGGGATCGGCGCGCGGCGTCCGCAGCAGATACCGATAGACACTTTCCTGTTCGGGCGTCAGGCCCAGGTTCTGCAAGCTCATCGGCACCCCCGTCCCGTGCAGCTTCCTGCACTGAGTCTTGCACTTTATCCGGATGCTGCAGTGCCCGGATGATCACCAGACTGGGCGGCACACCCACACAAGAGTCGAGAGGAAACCACCGCCGTGGGCTACATCCGCAGCTTCCTTCCGTGGATTGCCGTCGCCGTGCTCACCGGTACGGTCGATCTACGCTGGGCCGTGCTCACCGGCCTCGTCCTGGCCGCGGGTCTGGTCGTGGCCCAACGCCGTGCCGGCCGCGGCTGGGACGCCCTGGTGATCGAGTGCAGCGCCGTGGTGTTCTTCGCCGCCTACACCGTCGCCGCGTTCGCGGCGCCGGACTCCCCGGCCCTCGCCCACTACGGTTCACCGCTGTCCTCGCTGTGGCTGGCGGCGACCGCCTGGGGCTCGCTCGCCCTCGGCCGTCCCTTCACGCTCGGCATCGCCCGTACCCAGGTCCCCGAGCATCTGTGGCACAGCCCGCTGTTCCTGCGCGTCAACCGTCACATCACCATCGTGTGGGCGAGCGCGTTCACCCTCTCCGGTATCGGCGGAGTGCTGCTGCGCCACTACCTGCCGGACGCGGGCACGGCCCGTACGCTCCTGACGGTCGCCACATTCGTCCTCCCGGTGCTGTTCACGGTCCGCTACCCCGACATCGCCCGCGCCCGGTTCGCGGCCGTGCGGGAGGAGGCCTCCCGGTGACGGGCCCCCGCGTCTCACCTGGCCGGCAATCACGGCCCCGTCGTGGCCGAGCACACCGCTTGCGATCTGGCCGTCACGGGTGTCCTGCCGCGGGAACTGGCCAGCTGGTACGTGCGCAACGGCCCCAATCCGCGGACCCCGTCCGCCCACTGGTTCACCGGCGAGGGCATGCTGCACGCCGTGCGCTTGGAGGACGGGCGCGCGGCCTGGTATCGCAACCGCTACGTGCGCACCGAGTCCTTCGCCGGCCCTCCCCACCGGACGTCGGCCGACATGGGCCACAACGTGCCGCAGGAAGCGCCTGAGGCCTTCGCCCGAGCCGTCGTCGACGCGGACAGGCTCTGACGTTCCCGACAGTCGCGGTTCATCAGAGCAGTGCACCCCGATCACTGCGTCACCACCTTGACAGGTGATGCGACAGACTGGAGGACCGTCATCAGTCGAGCAGGTGACGCGATGAACCGCATCGATGGCGGCGGGACGCGGCACACAGAGCGCAGCCCCGAGACGAGTTGCCGGCCCCGCCCACCGCGATACCTCGCCTGGCGGGTGACCGGCAGAGCCGCGCGCGCCGCCGCCCAGGTCGCGGCGCGCGCCGCAGGGGCGGCGGACATGACGCGGGCCGGCGCGGGAGAGGACCGTTGAGCCTCAAGGTCCCTCGGCACGGGCAGGGGCAGTTGGCCGAGCGTTTCCGCACTGCGACTCCGTCGTCTCGGCATGCCGTCCAACCGGCGCACGTCGCTGCGCACTTCGCACAGTGGAATCAGCCGGACCCGCCGAGTTCACGGCGAGCGGCCGGGCGCCGCGGCCCCGATACGGTTCCCGCCCCGGCCTCTCCCACTCCGGCCTCTCCCTCAGTGAGCGGCGGGCGCCTCGGCCTGCCGCCTGCGCGCGCGGTAGGCAGCCGCCTTGAGTTTGTTCCCGCAGGATTCCATGCCGCACCACTGCCGGCGCATGCCACGTGACCGGTCGATGAAGACCCGGGTGCACTCGGGATTGGCACACTCCTTCATCAGCGGCACATCCGGGCCGCTCAGGAGCTCGACGGCGTGGCGGGCCACGGTGGACAACGCTTCCTCCGGCGTCGCCTCCGTCCACCGCCCCGTTGCCGTGAGCTGCGGCGCCACGGGAGGCTTCCGGGCCGCCCCGTTCACCACCGCGAGCGCCTTCCTGTCGAACGGCTCGCCGGCCAGCCGCGCCGACACCAGCGCGTAGATCGCCTCGCGAACCGTCACCGCCTGCTCGACGTCCGACTCGCGGCTCGGAGTGACGGCGTCCACGATCCCGGACTCGAGGTACCAGGCGTCCAGCCGGTCCGGCGACACGAACATCTCGAACCGCGCCGACCGGCGGGCTCGAAGCGTCGCAGCGAAATCAAGTGCGGGATTTCCGCACAGAAAGACATGCTCCAGATTCACGTCACCATGTTGACAGGTGACGCTCACTGACGACAACCAGGCCGGCGCGCGGGCGTGACGCTTGACACCCACAAGACGACCGGTCACATTGGTAGAGAGGAGTGAGGAGTCGAAGATGCCGAGGCCGAGCGTACGCGAGCAGTTGGTCGATGCCGCCGCGGAATGCTTCCACGAGCGCGGGTTCAACGGCATCGGGGTCCAGGAGATCACTCGCGCCGCGGGCGTGCCGAAGGGTTCCTTCTACAACCACTTCCCGAGCAAGGAGGCGCTCGCCGTCGAGATCATGCGCCGCTATGCGGTGACCCGTCGGCTGGACATGCTCGAGGACCGGACGCTCGCCCCGGCCCCGCGCCTGCGCGCGCACTTCGGTTACCTGGCCGACGACCTGGAGCGGTTCCAGTTCGCTCGGGGCTGCCTCTTCGGCAACTTCGGCGCCGAACTCTCCGCGCAGAGCGCCGATGTGCGCAGCCAGGTGGAATCCGGGCTGGACCGCTGGACCGCCCAAGTGACATCCGCGCTGGAGGAGGCACGCAGCGCCGGGACACTCAAGAGCACTCTGGAGCCGGAGACGCTGGCCGGCTTCCTCGTGAACGCCTGGGAAGGTGCCGCCCTCCGGGCCAAGGTGACCCGGAGCAGAGAGCCGCTGGACGACTTCCTCACCCTGTTCGACTCACTCGTGGCCTGAGTCCCCGGGCCGCCGGTGCCGGCCGCCGTGGACCAGTGTCGCGCCGGTCAGGAGAAGGAAGACGGCGCTTGCGGCGGCCATCAGAGCCCACGCCAGGACCTCGCGGCCGGGCACTTCCGCCGCGTACGTCCAGCGGACGAGGAAGTTCGCGGTGGCGGCCACCGGGAAGCTGAAGATCCACAGACCGGTGTGGAAGGACCGCCGGCTCATCGCCGGGAGCAGGAAGGCGACCGTGGCGAGGGTGAAGAGGACGATTCCGGAGAACCCGTAGCCGACTCCGTCCAGACGGCCCCTGTGGGCGGCGAGCCAGGCGATGCCGCCGGTGGCCGGCGGGATGATCAGGACGGTGAGGGTGGGCCGGGCCGGCGGGGGAAGCGGGCTGCCGGTGATCAGACCGCCGAGAATGACCGCACCCAGGGCAAGCCAGTACAGGACGCCCACGGCGAAGGCCGCTGCCGCGACCTCGGGAAGGTGCAGCGTCGACGCGGTGGCACTCGCGATGAACGGCGCCGAGGTGACCGGTAGCAGGTAGCCGGGATGCAGCGCGGCCTCGCTCAGCGCACCGGTCAGCCAGTGGGCGAGCAGATGAGCGGCGACCAGTGCGGACGCCACCAGGAAGACGGCGTAGGCCCAGCGGGCGCCTTCCTGGCCGAAGCGCGAGAAGTGACCGCTGATCAGCATGCCGATGATGGGAACGTAGGCGAAGGCGAACCCTTGGCCCGGGTGGCGCAGGTCCTCACGCAGGTTGCGCCACCGCGCTCCGCCGTGCCGGACGTAGACGCCCAGGAGCACGACCCAGACCAGCCCGGCGGCCGTGAACAGGGCATCACTGATCTGGACGGGGGCGCACACGAGGGTTGCCGCCGCCTGCCAGGCTCCCCCCAGGCCCGCGGTGCCCAGCGAGATCGCCAGGAGACCGATGCTCGCGCTCCGCGAGCCGCGGGAAGCGGAGTCGTGGTGGGGGGTGGATCCGGGTGAGGCGACGACGCCGGACGACGCCGACAGGTGCCGGGCCGGCTCCGACCGTAGATCCGTGCCGTTCTTGGCAGACATGAGCTGTGTGTCCCAGGGTTCGAGGCGGCCCGCGCCGCGGATGTAACGGCGACGTGGCCCCTGGCACGCGCGGAAAGGTGCGGGCCGGGTGTCACCTGGGGGTGCCGCGGCTCGTCCGCGGGCACCCTTCCAATATGACCAGTCGTCTTAACACTGTCAAGGACGGGTGTGCGGGTTGCACCACTTAAGACGGTCGGTCATATTGGAGGAGATGACCGGTCATATAGAAGCGGCCGCGACCCAGCGGAGGAGTAGTTCATGACCACGTACCGAGCCTTCGAAGTCACCGGCAACCGGACATTTCGCCTGGTCGACCGGGAGTTGGCCGACCCCGCGCCGAACCAGGTGCGCCTGCGCGTCCAGTACTGCGGGATCTGTCACTCCGACGTGCTCGCCGTCGAGGGCCTGCGCGCTCATCCCGAGCAGCCGATCATCCCGGGCCACGAGATCATCGGCGCTATCGACGCGGTGGGCCCGGGCGTCACCGCCTGGCATGTGGGCCAGCGCGTCGGCGTCGGCTTCCTCGCCGGGCACTGCGGTGAATGCGATCCCTGCCGACGCGGCGACTTCGTCAACTGCCGCAATCAGCAGCAGACGGGCACCACCACGGACGGCGGCTACGCCGAGTTCGCCTACGCCCGCACCAGCGGCCTGGTCCGTATTCCCGACGACCTCCCGCCGGCCGAGGCCGCCCCGCTGCTGTGCGCGGGCCTCACCACCTTCACGGCGCTGCAGCAGGTGGGCGCCCGCCCCGGCGCCCTCGTCGCCGTACAGGGCATCGGCGGGCTCGGGCACCTTGCCGTCCAGTACGCACGCAGCCTCGGCTACCGGGTGGCCGCCATCGCCCGCGGCACCGAGAAGGAGTCCCTCGCCCGGCAACTGGGCGCTCACCACTACATAGACAGCAATGGAGAGGACATCGCCGACGCCCTGCAGCACCTCGGTGGCGCCGCCGCCGTCATCGCCACCGCCTCCAGCGGCTCGTCCATGAGTCCCCTCGTGGCGGGGCTCGCCCCGCGCGGCAAGCTCATGGTCGTCGGCGCGGCCCCCGACCCCATCCAGGCACAGACCGCCGAGCTGATCTTCGGCACCCGCACCATCCAGGGCCATCTCACCGGGACCCCGATCGAGAACGAGGACAACCTCGCCTTCAGCGCCGCGAACGGCATCAAGCCGCTGATCGAGACCTTCCCGCTCGCCGAGGCGCCCAAGGCGTACGAGCACATGCTCTCCGGCCGGGCCCGCTTCCGCGCCGTCCTCGACGCCGCCGCCTGACGCCACGCCCACAGGGACAAACCGCGGTGGAGACATTGCCATCGAAGCGACCGTCCCCTCCGGGGCTCCGGCTCAGCGCCTGTCGTTGATCGCGTCGAGCGGTGTCCGAGTGGCGGATCGCTCATCCCGAACCGTCCGCACAGTAACGGGACTTGGGCTGCCACTCCTCAGATACGGCGTTGCGGTACCGGACCCCTGGCGACCCGGCGCGTCGTCGGCTACGGCTTCGCGTCGACCCCGTTTGTTCACCAAAAAGACATCGAACGTATGCGCATATGGCACCCATCACCGAAGAAACGGCTGCATGGTCGGATATCGGACATCCGTAATCGAGTACAGAAAGTTCAGCCGACATGGGCGAGATTCTTGTAGCCGTGGCCACGAAGATCGGTCTCGCGCTGGCCGAGACGATCATCCTGCGCATTGCGTGGCAGCTGTGGGCCGCTTACTCCCGTCACCTGCGCGCCACCGCCGTCCCGGCCACCGCCTGACACATCGACGCGCTCGCGCGTCCACGCGCCGACATGCCGACGCACCGACACGGTCTGCTTGTCGACACATCCATGTCTCGACGCGCGACGTGCCGACCCGCCCCCACGGGTACCCGGCGGCCCGCGCGCCCGGCAGACACGGGCGCCTCGCGTCCGCGTGCCCGGCGCCGCGCCGTCGACGCCGCGCGCCGTCAGATGACAGCGACCTCCGGCCTCAGCTACCGGTCCCGGCCGCGCCGCGGCCCTGGCCGTAGCGCTCGGTCGCCGGTCCGGCGCCCTCTATCCGCTTCTTGCCGCTGCGCAACAGCCAGGTGGCTCCGCCGACGGCCAGTGCGACCGGCCATTCCAGAGCCCCCGCCACGGCCATCGCGCCGAGCCCCCCGTAGAACACGACGTCCTTGCCCGACGGCATGCCCGGCACCCGTGACGTCGCCGCCCTCGCCGTGCTCGTCACGTCGTCCCTGGTGATGTAGGGGAGTTTCAGTGACGGGTGCAGCGTGAGCGTATGGAGGTGCAGGCCGGCACCTTCATGCGCATGGGTTTCCATGTGCTGCTTCTGGGACGTTTCCTGCTGTGGGGCGATCCCCGCTGCCTTGACCATCCCGCTGCCTCCTCTCCGAGAAGAGTCCGTTTCATTCCATTTTCACTCCCTTGGGGGGTGTGAGGGCTTCTGTCGGATTGAAACCTACGATGTGTGGCTACTCGTGCAACCGGGAGTCAACCACCGGGGCCCGGGAGCAGGTGATACGTGGTGGCACTGCCGGGAGGCGCGCTGCTGCGGGCCGTCGTGTCCTCGGCGGTCGCCGTACTGGGGACCGACACGCGAGAACGCATACGGTGCTTCGACGGGCGCGCACACGTGGCCGTACGCGGGCTGCGGGAAGGTGACCTGCCGCACGCCAAGGCGAAGAGGCTCGCCGAGGACGTCGAGCGGCGGATCGCCGAGGTGCCGGGGGTGGCGTGGGCGGTGGCCAACACGGTGCTCGGGCATGTCATCGTCGCCACCGAGGGCGGCTCCGACATCGAGGACCTCGTCGAGGCCCTCACCGAGGCGGTCGAGGTGACCGAGGAGGCCCACGACGTCGACCTGCCCCTGCCCGACCACCCCTCCTCCGGCGAGAGGGCACGGCGGGCGGGTGCCGCAGTGGCGCTGCACCTCGCGGCCGCGCCGCTGGCCGCCGCGGTGGGCCTGGTGCGCCGCGCTCCCCTGCCGGCGTCGGTCGCGGCCCTCGTCCCGATCGTCGACAGCCACCCGCGGCTGCGGTCGCTGGTGGACCGGGCGGTCGGGACGGAGAACGCCGGACTGCTCATGGCCGCACTCACGGCACTGGGCCAAGCGGGCTCCGGCGGGCTCCTCGGCGTGGCCGTGGACACCGTCCGGCACGGCCTGCGGGTGATGGAGGCGAACGCGGAGTGCGACGCCTGGACCGCGGCCGAGCCGCGCCTCGCGGGCAGCGCCGCGGCCGGAACCCATCGCGGGCAGCCCCCGCTTCCCCGCGAGACCCCGCTGAAGCACGGTCCCGTCGAGCGCTACGCCGACCGGGCGCCCCTCGTGGCGGCGGCGTCCTTCGGCGGATCGCTCCTCGCCACCCGGCGCCCCGGCAAGGCGGCCGGCGGCGCGCTGGCGGCCATCCCCAAGGCGCCGCTGCTGGCACGTGAAGGCTTTGCCTGCGCCCTGGGCCGCGGTCTGGCACTCAAGGGGGTCCTCGTGGTCGACCCGCGTGCCCTGCGCCGGCTGGACCGGATCGGCACGGTGCTCCTCGACACGGACGTGCTGGCCACGGGGTCCGACGTCCTGGCCGATCTGGTGACCCTCGACGACGACGCGCCTGGCGGAGAACTCGCCGCGAGGGCCCACCGGCTCTTCGACGGCTCCGCGCCCGAGCGGCTGTCCCGGGAGGACGAGTGGGCACTCGGGCCCCTCGAGGACCTGGCGCTGGACGGACCCACGGGGGCGCGGGCCCGGGAGCGGCTGGAGCGCGACGGCGCGCGGCTCGTGCTCGGCCTGGCCCACGGACGGCGGCTGCGCGCCCTGGTCAGCGTGGTGGCCCAGATGCACGAGGCCGCCGGAGCCTTCGTGCCCGCCGCGCATGCGGCCGGCCTGACCGTCGTGGCCACCGGCGGATACACCCGTGACCCGGCCGTACGGGAGGCCGACGCGGTGCGCGGCCCGGGCGAGCGGGTGCTCGACGCGGTACGTGACCTCCAGCGCGACGGCAGCGGCGTACTGCTGGTCTCCGCCGACCCGGTCGCGCTACGCGCCGCCGACGTGGGGGTGGGCGTCAGCGGACCCGGGAGCTGCCCTCCCTGGGGGGCGCACGTGTGCGTGGACGGCGATCCGTCGGCGGCCGTCGTCCTGGTGCGGGCCTGCCGCGGCGCACGCGACAGCGCGCAGCGCGGGGTGCGGCTCGCGCAGGCGTCCGCCGCGGTCGGCGCGACGGCGGCGGTGGCCGGGCAGTCACGGCGGGCGGCGGCACACAGCACGACGGCGTTCAACGCGGCGGCCGCCCTCGGAACGGCCGTCGGCGTCTGGTCGGCGGTACGGCTGTTGCGGCGGCCCCTGCCCCTGACCGCCGAGTCCCGGCACCCCTGGCACGCCATGGATCCGGCCACCGTGCTCGCGAGGACCGGCAGCAGGGACGAGGGGCTGACCGCGGAAGAGGTACGACGGCGGGGCACCGCGCCCGACGAGGAGAGGGGCACGGTATCGCTCGGCCGGGCCTACCTGACCGAGATGGCCAACCCGCTCACGCCCGTCCTGGGCGCCGGCGCGGCCATGTCCGCATCCGTGGGCGCCGTCCTCGACGCGGTCGTCATCGTGGCCGTCACCGCACTGTCCGGGCTCTTCGGCGGCTTCCAGCGCCACCGGACCGACCGGGCGGTGGCCCGGCTGCGGCGCGAGTCGGCGGTCATGGCGAAGGTGCTGCGGAGCGGCACGGACACGACCGTCCCCGCGCAGAACCTCGCCGTGGGGGATGTGGTCCACCTCAACGCCGGTGACGTCGTGCCCGCCGACGCCCGCCTGCTGGAGGCGCACCACCTGGAGACGGACGAGTCGGCGCTGACCGGTGAGTCGCTTCCGGTCGCCAAGGATGTGGCGCCCGTGCTGGCCTCGGACCTCGCGGACCGTACGTCGATGGTCTACGAAGGCACCACGGTCGCGGCCGGCCGCTGCCGCGCTGTCGTGGTCGCGACCGGCAAGGCGACCGAGGCGAGCCGTGCGGCGGCGGTCGGCCGCGGTGCCGCCCCCGCCGTAGGGGTGGAGCGCCGACTGGCCCGGATCACCCGCGGCACGCTGCCGGTGGCGCTGGGTTCGGCCGCGGCGGTGATGGCGGCCGGCACGCTGCGGGGACGCCCGGCCCGGGACACCGTCGGCGCCGGGGTGGGGCTGGCCGTGGCGAGCGTTCCCGAAGGGCTGCCGTTCCTGGTCTCCGCGGCCCAACTCGCCGCAGCCAGAAGGCTTTCCGTGAGGGGTGCGCTGGTCCGGGACCCCCGCACCATCGAGGCGGCCGGCCGCACCGACGTGCTGTGCTTCGACAAGACCGGGACCCTCACCCACGGGCGTATCTCCCTCGTGGCCGTCGCGGCGGACGGCGACAGCCGGCCCCTCGATGCGCTCGGCGAGGAGCAGCGCTCCGTGCTCGCCGCCGCGCTGCGGGCGACACCGCGCCCGCACGGCCCGAACGGGCTCGAACACGCCACCGACGGTGCGGTCACCTCCGGGGCGGAGGAGGCGGGGGTGCGGCGGACGACGGGTGCGCCGGGCTGGCAGCGCCTGTCCGGGCTGCCCTTCGAGCCGAGCCGCGGCTTCCACGCCACCCTGTGCCGGTCCGAAGGCCGCCGGATCCTGTCGGTGAAGGGAGCCCCGGAGGAGGTCGTCGGGCGCTGTGCCACCCGCGGCGGCCGGCCGCTGGACGAGGAGGGCCGCGCGGACATCCTCGCCGCCGGGGAGAGGCTGGCGGCCGAGGGCCATCGTGTGCTGGCGGTCGCCGAACTCCGGGACGCCCCCGAGGGCGAACTCACCGACGAGGCCGTGCGGGAGCTGGATTTCGCGGGGTTCCTGGCGTTCGCCGACCGCGTGCGCAAGACCGCCGCGGCCGCGGTGCGCCAACTGGCCGACGCGGGCGTGCACATCGTGATGATCACCGGTGACCACCCGGGCACCGCCGGCTCGACGGCCGCCGAACTGGGCGTCCTGGACGGCAGACGTGTGGTGACGGGTGCCGAACTCGACGAACTCGACGACCCCGCGCTCGATGCGCTGCTGCCCGACGTCGGCGTCGTCGCGCGGGGCACCCCGGTGCACAAGGTGCGCGTCGTGCAGGCGTTCCAGCGTCTCGGCCGCACGGTCGCCATGACCGGCGACGGCGCCAACGACGCGCCCGCCATCCGGCTCGCGGACATCGGGATCGCGTTCGGTACGCGGGCCACGCCGGCCGCGCGGGCGGCTGCCGACCTGGTGGTCACCGACGACCGGCTGGAGACGGTGCTCGCCGCACTGGTGGAGGGACGCGCCATGTGGGCCTCGGTGCGCCGGGCCCTGGCGATCCTGGTCGGCGGCAATCTCGGGGAGATCGCCTTCACCCTGCTCGGTGCGGCCGCCACCGGCACCTCGCCTCTGACGGCCCGCCAGCTGCTGCTGGTCAACCTGTTCACGGACCTCGCACCGGCCATGGCCGTGGCCCTGCGCCCGCCGCCTCCCGAAGCCGCCGAACGCATGCTGCACGAGGGTCCCGAGGTCTCGCTCGGTTCGGCGCTGACCGAGGAAACCGTGTGCCGTGCCGTGGCCACCGCCCTCGGAGCGACGGCCGCGTGGCTCGCCGCGCGGTTCACCGGGCGCGGCGCCCGCGCCCGCACCGTCGCCCTGATCGCGCTGGTGTGCTCCCAGCTCGGCCAGACGCTTCTGGCCGGGGGCCGCAGCAGGTCGATCGTGGTCTCCTCCGTGGGCTCCCTGGTGGCGCTGGCGGCCGTAGTCCAGACCCCGGGGCTCAGCCAGTTCTTCGGCTGCACGCCCCTCGGCCCGGCCGCCTGGGCCATCGCCCTGTCCGCGGCGGCCGCGGCGACGGCGGTCTCACCGTTCCTGCCGCCTGTGGTCCACCGCGTCCGCGCCTCCGTACCGCAACGGCAGCCGCGTCCGGTCACCGTCCCCGCGTAGCCGACGGCCGACCGTCTCCCGCCCACCTGTCGCGGGATACGAGACCGCCATGCCGGACCTCCCGTGCGTCACGGCTGCTCCGGGGCCGCCCTGCGCAGGGCCGCGATGCAGGTGCCGATGGCCGTGCGGAGCTGCTCCAGACGCTGGAGCATGTCGTCGTCGTAGAGGTCGTCGAGGTCGTCCGTGTCGTCCAGGGTGAGTTCCTCGAAGACCTTCGTCGCCCGCTGGAGGCTGCCGTAGAACTTCGTACGGCGTTCCTGGCGGCGCAGTTCCGGGTCGGCCTCGACGGCCCGTACCACGAGTTCCTTCACCGTGTCGTACGCCTCCGCGGCCCACTGCCCGGCCTCTTCGCCGTCGTCCAGCTCATCGATGAGGGACAGATGGCGCTCGGCCTCCGCACGGAGTTCGGCGGGCGCGTCGATCGTCTGCCCGGCCGGCGTTTTGACCTGTCCGTTCTCCGCGATCTGCCGCACATAGCCGATACGGTCCGCGGCCCGGCTCTCGGTGGCCACCGCCTTCTTCAGCGCCTCCGTGCGGGCGACGTCACGGGCCAGCTCGGTCTGGAGAACCGGGTCTTCCCTGAGCCGGTCGAGCAGCGCGGCGCGCGCGGTCCGCGCGGTCGAGGGATCGGCGAGGATGGCGGCCCGCAGCGCGGTGGGGTTCTCGGCGACCTCCAGCGCCTTGGTGGGCCGGATGCCCTCGGCCTCGGCCACCGCGGCGATCGCGGTCCCCCGCTCGGAGGACGCGCTGGAGCGCGCGGTGTAGTACGAGAGCCATACGTCGGAGTCGGGCAGTTCGATGTCCTGGCCTGGTACCAGGATCTCGAAGTGCGGCACCAGACCGTCGTCGGCGGCCTTGTCCCAGGCCTTGTAGTAGCGCATGATCCGCTCCGCGGAACACCCCGCCAGCTCGGCGAACCTCTTGGCGGAGACCTTGGGCGTGCCACCCGCCGGCTGTCCGCCGGGCCGTACGCTGCGCGCCACCTTCAGCGCGAACGCCCAGCCGCCGGTCCGGGCGTACACACCGAACTCGCGGGCGTCGCTGGCCACGGCCTCGGCCACCTCGGGCTCCCCCGGCACCGCGGCCGCGTCCTCGGCCGCCCCGGGCTCCACCCAGAACCCGTCGCCGTCGGGGGCCGGCGCAATGGCGGGCGCGTCGTCGGCCGATGCGCGGGGCGCGTGCCGGTCGTCGGGCGAACCGGCCGTGTCGGACGGGGGGATCGCTACGGTCACAGGGGCTCTCCCGGGCACTCGCGGACTGTAAATGCCGAAGAGTGCAGCCTATGTGACCCTGTTGCCCCGCGTTTGCGCCCTCGTCCCCGCATCCCCTCTTTTGAGATCCCTTCCCCGCGCCCCTTCCCCGCGCCCGGCGCCCGGCGCCCCGCACCACACACCCGGCGCCGCGACCGGTCACGACCCGCCCGCGAGGTCGAGTGCGGCGACGTAGCCGAAGGTCATGGCCGGACCGATCGTCGAGCCCGCGCCCGCGTAGCTGTGCCCCATGACGGCGGCGCTGGCGTTGCCCGCCGCATACAGACCGGGGATCACCGAGCCGTCCGCGCGCAGCACCCGGGCCCGCGCGTCGGTGCGCAGTCCGCCCTTGGTGCCGAGATCACCCGGGACGATCTTGAAAGCGTAGTACGGCGGCAGCCACAGCGCCGCCAGACAGGAGTCGGGGAAGACTGCGGGGTCGGTGTAGTAGTGGTCGTAGGCGCTGTCCCCGCGGTGGAAGTCGGGGTCCTCACCGCTTCTCGCAAGGGAGTTGAAGCGGCTCACCGTGGCCCTCAGCGCGACGGCGGGCACCCCGATCCGCCCGGCGAGCGCGTCCAGGGTCCAGGCCTTGTGCGCTGCGCCGGAGTCGTACCAGGCGTCGGGGAAGGGGAGAACGGGCGCAACATCCTTGAAGAGGTACCGGTTTCGGTAGTTCTGGTCGACGATCAGCCAGGCCGGGATGTCCGGGTCGCTCGGGTTCCGGTCGTACATGGTGTGCACCACGTCGCTGTAGGGGGCGGCCTCGTTGACGAAACGGGCACCGGCGGCGTTCACCAGCAGACCGCCGGGCAGGGTGCGT
Source organism: Streptomyces glomeratus (assembly GCF_021462825.1). Classification (GTDB taxonomy): domain Bacteria; phylum Actinomycetota; class Actinomycetes; order Streptomycetales; family Streptomycetaceae; genus Streptomyces; species Streptomyces glomeratus. The sequence goes on from NZ_JAKEEB010000042.1 coordinate 17,051, forward strand.
TCGGCGAGGCAGAAGTACGGCTGGTCCGGCAGCGGGATCGCCGGTCCCCACCAGGCGTCCTCCATCAGGTCGAGCGCGGCGCCCGCCCGCTCACCGGCCCGGATGCCGTCACCGGTGTTCTCCCGCGCCCCCACGGTCCAGTCGGTGCCGATGGGACCCCGCTGGTACTGCGCACGCATGGCCGCGTTGTGCTCGAAGCCCCCGGAGCCCACGATCACGCCGCGCCGGGCCCGGAGCAGTCCCGGCGTACCGTCGCGCGTCACCACGGCGCCCGTGACCGCACCGCCCTCGACGCAGAGATCGGTGAGCGGGGTGTTCAGCCACACGGGCACACCCGCGGCGAGCAGGCCCGCGCGCAGCCCGGCGGCGAGGGACTGCCCCATGGTGAGGGGTTTCTGGCCGAGCAGGGCGGCCTTGGTGCCCCGGGCGACGCATTCGGCGGCGACGGCGACTCCCTTGGCGCTGACGGCGGCGAGCGTCAGCCACTTGTAGTCGGCGCTGAAGACGACCATGCCTGCCGGGACCGCCATGTACGGCGGGTTGAGGTGGGCCAGCTCGGCGCCGAGGATGTTCCCGTCGAGCTGGTCGGGCTCGATGGAGCGGCCGTTCGGCAGTCCGCCCGGCAGCTCGGGGTAGTAGTCGCTGTACCCCTCCATCCAGCGGAAGCGCAGCGGGCTGTGGGCCATGACGAAGGAGATCATGGCGGGGCCGTGGTCGAGGAAGGCCCGCTGCCGGTCGGCGGGCACGTCCGGGCCGACGACCGCCGCGAGATAGGCGGCTGCCTTCGCCGGGGTGTCGGGGACGCCCGCCGCGAGAAGGACGGGGTTGTTCGGGATCCATATGCCGGCGCCGGAGCGTGCCGCCGAGCCGCCGAAGGTGGCCGCCTTCTCCACGACCACACAGCTCAGCCCCTGGTGGGCGGCCGCCAGCGCGGCCGTCATGCCCGCCGCGCCGGAGCCGATCACGACGACGTCGTACGTGCCGAGCGAGGGCAGGCCGGCCGCGTGTGCCGCGGCGGCGGTCCCCGGCAGCCCGGCCACGAGGGCGACCCCGGTGCCGGCCGCGCCGAGCACCTGTCGGCGCGACGGTCCGGCCGCCGCGGGGGATGCGGTGCGTCTCGCGGGGTCCGCGCTTGTGGGCATGGCAGATCGCTCCAGGGATGGCGGGGGACGGTGAGGCGTTTCACCTCCCGATCTGATGCAGCGTCAGGGAATGTGGCGCGGGGGTCCTGCGAAGTCAAGGGGCATTTCGAAGTACCTCCGGCGTGGAATACGCCCGCGTCCGCGGCCGTTGGGCTCTCCTGTGATCCAAGTGATCACTGATCCGAGCGGTCAGGTGATCCGAGTGATCCCGGACAGCACGCAGCACCGAGGACGGAGGAACCGGAACCCATGGGCGATGTCACGGACACGGACACGGACCGCGCAGGCTCCCTGAAGGAGGCCGTCGGGCGATACGGCATCTGGAGTATCGGGCTGCGCTCGGAGGACCCGGCCAGGCGCGGTGAACTCGCCGAGGCCGCCGCCGAGCTGGAGGAACTCGGCTTCGGGGCCCTCTGGATGGGCGGCAGCAGCGCGGTACGCCACGCGGTGCCGCTGATCGAGGCGACCTCGCGCCTGAGGGTGGCGACCGGCATCCAGAGCATCTGGCAGCACGAGGCGGCACAGACCGCGACGCACTTCGCCGAGCTGGAGAAGACCCACCCGGGGCGCTTCTTCCTCGGGCTCGGCGTGAGCCACGCCAAGCTGGCCAGGGAGTACCGCCGCCCGTATTCGGCCATGGTCGACTATCTGGACGCCCTGGACACGGCGGGCGTACCCGCCGGGCGCCGTGTCCTCGCCGCGCTCGGCCCGAAGATGCTGGAGCTGTCCCGCGACCGCGCGGCCGGCTCCCACCCGTATCTGGTCACGACCGAGCACACCGCCAGGGCCCGCGGCATCCTGGGGGACGCGCCGCTCCTCGCGCCCGAGACCAAGGTCGTACTGGACAGGGATCCGGACAGCGCCCGCGCGAAGGCCCGTGACAGCCTCGCCCTCTACCTCGGGCTGCCGAACTACACCAAGGCGCTTGCGCAGTTCGGCTTCACCGACGACGACTTCGCGGGCGGCGGTAGCGACCGCCTGGTCGACGCGCTGTTCGCCTGGGGCGACGACGACCGCATCCGGGCACGGCTGGAGTCCTTCCACGCGGCGGGCGCGGACCATGTGGCCCTCCAGGTGATCGACGGCGGGTCCCGCGGCGCCCTTCCCCGTGCCGCCTGGCGCCGCCTGGCGGAGCTGCTGCGCTGACGTCCCCGCGACGCGTTGTCGGTGGCCGCCTCTACGGTGGGTTTCGACGTGGCCCCAACCAGAGGAAACCGGAGTCCCCATGACAACCCTGCCGGACCGGCCGAACACCGCGCTGCTCGTCATCGACGTCCAGAACGGGGTGGTGGCCGGCGCCCACAACCGTGACGGCGTGATAGGCAACATCAACACCCTGATCGGCAAGGCACGGGCGGAGGACGTGCCCGTGATCTGGGTGCAGCACTCCGACGACGAGGGCCTCGAGCGGGGCAGCGGGAACTGGCAGTACGTGCCGGAACTGGTGCGCCACGACGCCGAGCCGCTCGTCCACAAGCGGTACGGCGACTCGTTCGAGGACACGGAGCTGGAGGCGCTGCTCGCCGGGCGCGGAGTGGGCCGCGTCGTCGTCACCGGCGCCCAGACCGACATGTGCATCCGGTCCACCCTCCACGGCGCCCTTGTGCGCGGGTACGACGTGACGCTCGTGGGCGACGCGCACACCACCGAGGACCTCACCGCGTACGGCGCCCCGTCCCCGGAGCAGGTGATCGCGCACACCAACCTGTACTGGTCGGACCAGAAAGCTCCCGGGCGCCGTGGGGGCACCGTGGACACGGCGGACGTGAGCTTCACGCGGGCCGAGGCGGGCTGAGCGGCGACGGGAGCGGCCCGCCCCCGGGTTCCCGGGCGGGGCGGGCCGTTCCCTTACCGGACGCGGCACGCCCGGTGCCCGTGTCCGGTGTGCGCCGGGCGGTCAGAACGCCGCACCCGCCGGGCGGCGACCCGGCGGGTGTTCGACGCTCGGTCATACGGCGACGGCCTCGCCCATCTCCTCCAGGGCGTCCGCCTCCGCCGGGGAAAGGGAGGCCGAGGCGGAGGTGGCACGCCGCTCCGCGATCGCGGCCGCGGCCACCAGCAGCAGTCCCGCGACGAGCCAGAGCACCAGGGAGAGCACCCGGCTGCCCAGGCCGGCCGAGTCGAAGTAGAGCAGGCTCCGGGCTCCCTCGACGAATCCGGCGCCGTTCCAGAAGGCGTGCAGCGCGCCGAAGAAGCCGTTCTGCAGCTCGGGCTCGAAGACGCCGCCCGACGTCGTGAAGTTGAGCATCACGAACAGCACCATGAGCGCCAGCGTGGTCAGGCGCTTGAGGAACGTGTGCAGGCCGATGCCGATGGTCAGGATGCCCGCCGAGTACATCAAGGCCATCCCCCACACCCCCCACAGGTCGTGGTCGACGACATGGAAGCACGGGCCCGCCAGCACCGCCCCGATGACGCTCACCGCCAGTGCCGTGGCGATACCGATGGCGGCCCGCTTCCACACGCTGAGCGCGGCACCGGCCGCGACGATGGCCGCGACACCGGCGTAGGAACCGACACTCAGTGCGACCAGCAGGAAGAACAGGCTCGCATGGGTGGGATCGCCGCTTGCCGAGCGGGACAGGTCGGTGACCTTGAGCGGGGCGCCCTGGCGGGCGGCCACCGCGGTGAAGACCTTCGCGGCCGCGTCGGCGGAGGTGCTGGAGTTGGCCTCCGCGACCAGCAGCTCGGCGTGCCTGGCGCTCGGGACGTACGCACCGACCAGGTCACGGTCCATGATCTGCCGCCGTGCGGTGGCCCGGTCGGGCACGGTGGTGACGTCCAGTGCGTCACCGGCGGTGTCCTTGACCGCCTGGGCCAGCAGATGGCTGCGCGCCGAGGTACCCACCACGGCGACCTTCAGCCCGTGCGCTTGGGCCTCAGGCGCATGGAAGGCGCCGAGGTAGGACAGGCCCATGCCGAAACACATCAGCAGCGGGGTGAGGAGATGGACCACCACATGGCGAACGGTGTGGCCCTCGCTGAGCAGGTTGCCCACCACATGGCGGACGGTGCGCTTATGGCGCATGGAGATAGCCCCCTCGGTCGTTCAGGGATGTCGCCCCGGTGGGGCGCAGCCCGTCCACCCTCGCGCCGGCGGAATGCGCACGGTCGCCTCGGTGCTACCAGTTCTTGTAGCGGTGGTGACGGGCGGGGGATTGCCGGCCCTTCACCCCTCGTGTACCAGCGCGGGAGCGACGGATGGACACACCAGAGCAGCGGGCGGCCGGCACATCGAACACACCGGCGCCGGCCCCGGACGACCAGGCGGTCTTCTGGCGCAACCAGGCCACCGCGCTGTTCGACCGAATCCCGCTCCCTCTCGCCTTCTGCGACGCACAGGGAACCGTTCTCGCGGCGAACCACGCCCTGGCCTCGGAGTGGGGCACGCTCGCCGGCCGCCTCGTGGGGCGCAAGGCCCTCGACCTCTTCCGCCCGACGGCGGGGCGGCGGCTCGATCCCCTCTCGGAAGCGCTACGGCTGCGCCGGAGGTCCCGGTACCCGATCGAGGTGTCCTGGTGCCCGGCGACCGGTGTGGAACGACGCGGCGAGATGACCGTCGACCTGGTCGGCACCGCACCCGACACCCCGCCGAACCTCCTGCTGATCCTCCGGATACCGGAGGCGCCGGCTCCTCCCCGGTCCACTCCGCAGACGAAGGAGTCCGGACAGACCAGCGCCATGGAGGCGCGCATCCTCGCCCTGGCGGCCGCCGGCTGCACCAGCACGCGCATCGCCACACAGGTGGGCCTGACCGCGGACGGGGTCAACTACCACCTCGCGCGCCTCTCCCGGCGTTGGGGGGTCACGAACAGAACGGCTCTGGTGGCGCGCGCCTATGTGAAGGGCGTCCTCTCACCGCAGGCCTGGCCACCCGCGCCGGCCGCAGCCGAACCTCCCGTCGAGGAGGGAGGATTCGCCTGAGCGCCTCTCCGTGGAGCACCCTCGGATCAACACCCTGATCGGGCCCTCGGTGAATCAGTCCTCTATGCCGCCGGTCCGGCTCGCGCGCGGCTGAAGCCCGGAACCGGGCGGGCTAAGGTGATCAGTGGAGACGCTGCACCTGTGCTGTTTCGTCGCGGGCGCGGAGAGACCGAACTCCCCGGCCGCGGCTCGTCGGCTGCCCATGGCCACCTCGCCGCTGAGCCGGCGGTTCAGGGATCTCGAGCACGAGCTCGGGAACCCGCTGTTCGATCGCGACGCGCACCACGTCGCGAAATCCGATGCGCGGCTGTCACCTGGACAGTGTGACGACGCGGCCCTTCACCGATTTCCACCCTCATCCGGACACCGCCCCGATGTGGCGCCGCGACCGCGCCGAGGGCTGCAGCCACACCGCCACCCGACGCGGGTTCTGCGTCACGCCCGCCTCACATCCGGCGGCCGGCCTCCCTCCCGGTCATGACACCGTCGACGTCCTCGGCGAACCGGCCGGCCGCTGAACCGCAGAGAGAAGACAGTCATGAGCACTACCGCCGTGCGCAGCGAACGGGTCGGCTCGACCCTGCTGATCACGATCGACCGCCCCGAGGCCCGCAATGCCGTGAACGCGGCGGTGGCCGCCGGCCTGACCGCCGCCTCGGACGAGCTGGAAGCCGATCCGGGGCTCCGGGCCGGTGTGCTGACCGGCGCGGGAGGCACCTTCAGCGCCGGTATGGACCTCAAGGCCGCCCTGAGGGGCGAGTCGCCCGAGGTCGAAGGCCGCGGGTTCGGCGGGCTGACCGAGGCGGAGCTCACCAAGCCGCTGATCGCCGCCGTCGAGGGCTTCGCCGTGGGCGGGGGCTTCGAGCTGGCCCTGGGCTGCGACCTGATCGTCGCCGCCGAGGACGCGAAATTCGGCCTGCCCGAGGTCACACGGGGGCTGATCGCCGCCGGCGGCGGCGTGATCCGGCTGCCCAAGCGGATCCCATACCACCTGGCGATGGAGTTCCTGCTGACGGGCGAGCCGGTGAGTGGCCGCCGCGCCGCGGAGCTGGGTCTGGTCAACCGGGTCACCGCCCCTGGCGAGGCCAGGGGCCTCGCGCTCCAGCTCGCCGACCAGCTCGCGGCGAACGCCCCGCTCGCACTAGCCGCCGTGAAGAGACTCGTGCGGGCCGCGGCCGGTGTACCGGAGGCCGACGCGTTCGCCGCCCAGCGCAAGGTCGTGGGCGACCTGATGGCCTCGGCCGACGTACGGGAGGGCATGACCGCCTTCGCCGAGCGTCGCGCCCCGAAGTGGACGGGACAGTGACATGAAGATCGAAGACGTCCGGCGCCGGCTGACCACCCCGCTGGCCAACCCTGCGTACCCGCCGGTGAGCGCCCGGTTCACCGACCGTGAGTACCTCAACATCGTCTACCGCACCGACGCCGACGCGCTGCGCGCGGTGGTCCCCGAGCCCCTCAGGATCGACGAGCCGCTGGTCCGGTTCGAGATCATGAAGATGAACGAGGTCACCGTCTACGGCCCCTACACCGAGGGCGGTCTGGCCATCCCGGTCACCTTCGAGGGCGAGCGGGGCGAGTATCTGCACTCGATGTACCTGGACAACTTCCCGGCGGCCGCGGCCGGTCGCGAGCTCAGCGCCTATCCGAAGGTCATCGGCACGCCTAAGCTGTACGTCGACGGCCCCACCCTGGTGGGCACGATCGACTTCGGCACGCTGCGGATCGCCACCGCGACGATGGGCTACAAGCACTATCCGCTCGACCGGCAGGAGGCCGAGGCCCGGATCACCACGCCGGCCTTCATGCTCAAGATCATCCCGGGCTACGACGGCGTCCCCCTCGTACAGGAACTGGTACGCGCCCAGATCACCGACATCGTGGTGAAGGAGGCCTACACCGGTCCGGCACGGCTTCAGCTGTTCCAGCACGCCCTCGCGCCCCTCGCCGACCTGCCCGTGCTCGAGGTCGTCTCCGCCAGCCACATCAACACCGACCTGACCCTCGCCGGGCCAAAGCCGGTCTTCGACTACCTGAAGGGAGACGGGCGATGAGCGGGTCGTTCCGCACCGCCGCCGTGATCGGCGCGGGCACCATCGGACTGTCCTGGACGGCGTTGTTCGCCGGTCATGGACTGACCGTCGCGGTCAGCGATCCGCGGCCCGATCTCGCCGATGCCGTCGCCGAGGCGCTGGCCCGGTTCGCCCCGCATCTGACCGCCCTGGGACTGGACGTCGACGGCCTCGCCGACCGGGTCCACATCGCGTCCGACGTCACCGGCGCCGTCCGCGACGCCGACATCGTGCAGGAGAACGGCCCGGAAAGCGTCGAGTTCAAGAAGGAGCTGTTCGCCACCCTGGTCCGTACGGCCCCCCGGCACGCGCTGCTGCTCAGCTCTTCCTCGGCGATCCCCGCCACGGCGTTCACCGAGGAGATCGAGGACGCCGGCCGGATCCTCATCGGCCATCCCTTCAACCCGCCCCACCAGATGCCGCTCGTCGAGGTCGTACCGGGGGAGCGCACCAGCCAGGACGCCGTGCAGAGAGCCGTCGACTTCTACACCTTCCTCGGCCGTACCCCGGTAGTCGTGCACAAGGAGATCCCCGGGTTCGTCGGGAACCGCCTGCAGTACGTGGTGGCTCGTGAGGCCACCTACCTCGTCCAGCAGGGCGTCGTCGGTCCCGAGGACGTCGACAAGGTGCTGAGGAACTCCCTCGGCATCCGCTGGGCGACGGTCGGACTCTTCCTCGGCCAGCACCTCGGCGGCGGTCCCGGCGGCTATCGCCACATCGTCACGCACATCGGCAAGTCCATGGACGAGATGGTGACCGCCGGCGAGCCCTCGCAGGACCCCGAATGCGAGGAACGGGTCATCCGGGCCGTGGAGAAGGCCTACGGCTCCTCCCCGTCCACGGAACTCGGCGAGCTGCGCGACCGCAGGCAACTCGCCGTCCTGACCGCACTGAAGCAGGTGAGCGAGCAGGGAAGCCGCACAGGCGAGGAGAAGGACTGAGAAGAAGAGAAGAAGTTCCGTGAGAAGTTCCGGGAGGACGGCCTGATCACGCCGGCCTACGAAGGCCACGGCGAGCGCAAGCCGGCGGCCGGCCATGTTCTCGCGGACACGCGGGCAGTCCTTACCTCAGCGAAAAGCACACGTCAGCGGCATTCCATGCACTGAGGTCATGGACTGCCCGGTTATCAGGCATTGGACGCATGCCGCAACGTTCACCGACTCTTGGGGTCATCCGAGTCCAGGACCGACAGGGAGGCGACTGTGAACACGAAGTGGAACGCGGCGGCAGGCCGGCTCGAAACCACCGCCCGCGGGCGGGCGGTGCTGTCCAACCCCCGCCTGAACCGGGGCACCGCCTTCACCGAGGAGGAACGGCGGGAACTGGACCTCGTGGGCCTGGTCCCGCCACAGGTGCTGACCCAGGACCAGCAGGCGGCACGGGCCTACCAGCAGTACCAGGCGCAGCCGACCGACCTGGCAAAGAACGTCTACCTGACGGCACTGCACGACCGTAACGAGCGGCTCTTCCACCGGCTGATCGGCGATCACCTGGCAGAGATGCTGCCGATCGTCTACACCCCGACCGTCGGCGCGGCGATAGAGCGCTACAGCTACGAATACCGACGCCCGGGCGGGGTGTACCTGTCGGTCGACGCGCCCGAGGACATCGAGCGGTCGCTGCGCGCCACCGGACTGGGGCCGGGCGACGTCGACCTGATCGTGGCCACCGACGGCGAGGCCATCCTCGGCATCGGCGACTGGGGTGTGGGCGGGATCGACATCGCGGTGGGCAAGCTGGCCGTCTACACCGCCGCCGCCGGAGTGGACCCGCAGCGGACGCTGGGGGTGATGCTGGACGTCGGCACCAACCGCAGGGAACTGCTGGACGACCCGCTCTACCTGGGCAACCGGCATCCGCGCGTGGACGAGGAGACGTACGACGCTTTCATCGACGCCTATGTCACCGCGGCCACCACGCTGTTCCCGAACGCGATGCTGCACTGGGAGGACTTCGGCCCGGTCCACGCACGCCGCATCCTGGACCGCTACCGCGAGAAGATCTTCACCTTCAACGACGACATCCAGGGCACCGGCGCCGTCAACCTCGCCGCCGTGCTCTCCGGTGTCGAAGCCGCCGGCGTGCCGCTGCCCGACCATCGCATCGTGATCCTCGGCGCCGGAACCGCTGGCATCGGTGTCGCCGACCAGCTCCGTGACGCCCTCGTCGCAAGCGGCCTCTCGCCCCAGCAGGCCGCCTCCCGGATCTGGGCGGTCGACCGTCACGGCCTGCTCACCGAGGGCCAGCGGGGCCTGCGAGACTTCCAGACCCCCTATGTCCGCCGTGGCACCGAGGTCGCCGGCTGGCAGCGCGACGAGGAGCTCGGCGGCATCCCGCTGGCCGAGGTGGTCCGCCGGGTCCGGCCCACCATCCTGATCGGCACCTCCGGCCAGGGCGGCGCCTTCACCGAGGAGATCGTGCGCGCCATGGCCGCCCATGTGCGGCGTCCGGTCATCCTGCCGATGTCCAACCCGACCCGGCTGGCCGAGGCCGTCCCCGCCGACCTGCTCGCCTGGACCGGCGGGCGTGCGCTGATCGCCACCGGCAGCCCGTTCGCCCCCGTCGAGTTCGAGGGCGTCACCTACGAGATCGGCCAGGCCAACAACGCCCTGGTGTTCCCCGGGCTCGGGCTGGGCGCCATCGTCGCGGGGGCCGATCGCGTCACCGACCGCATGCTCGTAGCCGCCGCGCACGCCGTCGCCGGGCAGACCGACGCCACCGCGCCGGGCGCCCCGATCCTTCCGCTCATCGACCGGCTGCGCGAGACGTCCGTGGCGGTCGCGGTGGCCGTGGCCCGGGCCGCCGCCCAGGACGGCGTCGCCCACGCCCCCGTCGGCGACGACATCGAAGAGCGCGTCCGCGCCGCCGCCTGGCAGCCTGACTACCCGCCCGTCAAGGCCGTGTGATCCCGCCCCCCATCGCCCTCCCGCAGACCATCGATCCGGTCGGCTGACCCCGCCCGCCCCGAAAGGAACACGGCCGTATGGCATCGGCAGCGCACGCGCCTCAGGGACGTGCACCGCACACTCCCCCGGCGTCACGGCCGCGCCGTCCCCTGGTCGACACTCTCGGCGGTTTCCCGGTCGCGGCGGCGCTGCGGGGAGCCGTCGCCCTCGCCCTCCCGCTGCTCGCCGGCATGTGGACGGGACACATGACCCCCGCGGTGATCGCGGCCATCGGCGCCCTGTGGGGAGTGAGCCAGGACGGCTCCGACCCCTACCGGACACGGGCGCGACGGCTGTGCTGGATGGGGCCGGCCAGTGCCCTTGGGCTGCTCGCCGGTGAACTCGCGCTGCGCACCGGGCAGACGGCGGCCGTGACGGTGTGCCTGGTCGTCTGCGCCCTGGTCGGCGGCGCGATAAGCCTCCGCGAGCGGACCGCGTCCGTGGCCGGCATGCACCTTCTGCTGGGCGCCACGGTCGGCGGCGGCATCCCGGTGCCGGGGCCGTGGTGGCAGGCACCGTCGGCCCTGCTCACCGGCGTCGGCCTCGTCCTCGTACTGTCCGCGACCCCGTGGCTGTGGCGGCGTCACCACGTCGAGCGGGCCGCCGTACGCGCTGTGTACCGGGCCGCGTCCGAGGCGCTCGCGGCAGCCGGCACGGCGACCGCCGAGGATGCCCGGCGGCGGCTCACGGACGCCCTGGACGCCGCTCATCACATGCTGGGCCGCTACCTGACGTCCGGTCACGCGCGCCGCCGCGACGCGGAGGCCGACCGGCTCCTCGGGGCGTTCCACGTCGCCGCACGGCTGGGTGAGGCGGTGACGACGCTGTTGTGGGAAGGGCGTCCGCTCCCGGCGACCGTGGTGAAAATCCCCCTGCTGATCGCCCGGGGACTGCTCCCGGACGGCGGGGAACCGGCCGTGGCGTCTGCGCCCGACGGCGAGCAGGCGGCCGCTCCGTCTCCCCCGGACGGCGAGCACGCGGCCGTAGGATCCCTGCCGGACGGCCGCCCCGCGGCTGCCGCTGTGCTGCCGGTGGTCGAACCCGGCTCCCCGGGGCTGCGGGCCCTCAACGAGCTGCGCGCCGCCGCCGACGCCGAGGGGATGGACGACGCGGCCCTGTCGCTTCCGGAATGTCCCCGACAGAGCCGGTCGGCACGACTGCGCTACGCCGTCCTGCTGGCGGCCTGCGTCCTTGCCGCGCAGAGTTGTGCCCTCCTGCTGAACGCCCCGCGCGGCTACTGGCTGCCGATGACCGTGGCCTTCGTCTACCAGCCGGATCTCGGCCCCGTCTTCCGCCGGGCACTGCACCGCTGCATCGGCACCGTCGTCGGCGTGGCCGCCATCGGCACGGTGTCCCTGCTGACGGAGAGCACCTGCGCGTTCATCGGCCTGGTGGCCGTCTTCGGCGCACTCATGGCCGTGGGCGTGCGCCATCACTACGCGGTGGCCACGACGGGCCTGACCGCGATCGTGTTCGTCCTGGTCGATCTGCTCGGCGATCACCGGGCGCTGTACGGGCCCCGCATTCTGGACACCGCTCTCGCGTCCGCCCTCGTGCTCGCAGCGCACTTCGCGCTGTGGCCGCGTTCCACGGCGGGCCGCGCCGACGCCCTGACCGAGGCGGCTCTGGCCGCGGCCCGCCGTTACCAGGACCTCGCCCCGAGTGCCGCGCCGGCCCAGCGGCAGGCACTGCGCCGCGCCGCCTACCACCAGCTGGCCGAGGCTCGACGGGCGGCCGCGAACGCCCGACGCGAACCGGTCCGGCCCGGTCACCGGCTCCCCGACTGGGAGCGGACGGTCACCGAGGCCGAACAGCTCTGTGACGCCGTGACCGCACGGTCCCTGTCCCTGCGCTCCGCCCCAGGAACCATGCATACAGGACCTGAACATGCCGTGATCGATACGGCGGGAGAATGAGGGCATGGACCTGCACGCTCTGCGCTCCTTCCAGGCCGTGGCCGAGGGCGCGACGGTCACCGATGCCGCGGCGGAGGCACGCATCACCCAGCCCGCCCTGTCACGCGCCCTGAAGCGGCTCGAGGACGAGGTGGGTGCGGAGCTGTTCCACCGCGTCGGCCGGATTCTGCGCCTCACCCCGGCCGGGCGGGTGTTCAAGGAGTACGTCGATGCCGTACTGGACAGCTACGACCGTGGATGCCGCGCGGTGGCCGAGGTCGTCGACCCGGAGGGCGGCGTGGTGTCGCTGGCCTTCCTGCACACGCTGGGCACCTGGCTCGTCCCCAGGCTGGTCACCGGGTTCCGGGAGGCCTTCCCCCAGACCCGGTTCGAACTGCACCAGGCCGACGAGAACGGTCTCGCCCAGCGCCTTCTGGACTCCACCGCGGACGTGATCATCACCAGCCGGGACCCGGGCCACCCCCTCATCACATGGCGGCGGCTGCTGGTCGAAAGCCTGTGGCTCGCCGTCCCCGTCCGGCACCGCCTGGCCCAGCGGCAGCGAGTCCGTCTGGCCGAGGCGGCCGAGGAACAGTTCATCGTGCTCAAGCCCGGCTATGGCCTGCGGAGCGTCACCGAAACGCTGTGCCGTCAGGCCGGTTTCAGCCCGCTCGTCGGCTTCGAGGGCGAAGAGGTGGAGACCCTGCGCGGCCTGGTCGCGGCCGGTCTGGGGGTGTCCCTGATCCCGGTCTCCCGGGAAGCCTCCACCGCCCCGGACATGAACCCGGACCTGCCCATCCGCTACCTCCAGGTCACCGATGTGCAGGCGGCCCGCGACATCGGCATCGCCTGGCTGGCCTCGCGCACCCTGCCACCGGCCCCGCAACGGTTCGTCGACCACGCGCGCAGCGTGACCGCCGACGCGACCGCGGCACCTGCGCCCCGAGGCTGACGACAGCCTCGTACGAGGGCTCCCCTGCGTGCGCCTGTGAGGCTGCTATCCGTCAGCGGACTTCGGTTCGCAGATCCGGCGGGCGGCCTCGACGACCGCCGAGCGGTGCCGGGCCAGCCGCTGCGGCGACCAGGACTGGCCGGCCTCCTCGCCCTCGGCGGCCCAGAACCACGCCTGCGCCATGGCGAGAACCATGGTCAGGAGATCGGCAGGGTCCATCTCCCGGGCGACGTCGCCACGCTGCTGCGCGGCGGCCACTTCGGCGGTCTTGCGCCGGTAGGCGTCCGGTTCGAGTCCGGTGGCGGAGGGGCGCTCCAGCAGTTTCCACAGGCGCAGGCGCATCAGGTCCGGACGGGCGACGAGGTGGTCGAAGATCGCACCGGCGTATCCGGGCAGGTCCTCGATGTCGAAGGGCACCGACTCGGCACCCGCCGTCAGGGCCCGTCGCAAGACCTCGTCGAACAGCTGTTCCTTGTTGCCGAAGTAGGCGTAGATCAGCCGCTTGTTCGCCCCCGCGGCCTCCGCGATCCGGTCCACCCGGGCCCCGGCGATGCCATAGGCGGCGAATTCGGTGAAGGCGGCGTCGAGCAGCCGGGCCTTGGTGGCGCTGGAGTCCCGTGGCATGCGGCCAGCCTAGCAAGTAACTATCTAGTTATTGACACCCGAGGCGCCCCCCTCTACCGTATGTATCTATCCAGTTAGTTATGAGAAGGGGAACCCTGATGGAAGATCGCGCACTGGGCAGCAAGGGCCTGACCGTCGGCGCCCAAGGTCTCGGCTGCATGGGCATGAGCGCGTTCTACGGCGCCACCGACGAGACCGAGTCGCTGGCCACGATCCACCGCGCGCTGGAGCTCGGCGTCACCCTGCTGGACACCGCCGAGAGCTACGGCCCCTTCGCCAACGAGCAGCTTCTCGGCAAGGCGCTGGCAGGGCGCCGGGAAGACGCCGTGCTCGCCACCAAGACCGGCGTCGAGATCACCGACGACGGCCGGGTCATCGGTCTCAACGGCCGGCCCGAGTACGTCCGCCGGGCCCTCGAACGCTCGCTGCGGCACCTGGGCACCGACCATGTGGACCTGTACTACCTGCACCGCATCGACCCCGAGGTGCCCATCGAGGACACCGTCGGCGCCCTGGCCGAGCTGGTCGCCGAAGGCAAGATCCGCCACATCGGCGTGTGCGAGGCCTCCGCGGGGACCATCCGGCGTGCCCACGCCGTCCACCCGCTCACCGCCGTCCAGACCGAGTATTCGCTGTTCGAGCGCGGCATCGAGCAGGACGGGGTGCGCGACACGCTGCGGGAGCTGGGAATCGGCCTGGTCGCCTACTCCCCGCTGGGGCGCGGCTTCCTGTCCGGCGCGATCACCAGTCCCGACGACTTCACCGAGGACGACTGGCGCCGGACCGACCCCCGGTTCCAGGGCGAGAACTTCCACCGCAACCTGGACGTCGTCCGCGAGGTCCGCCGCATCGCGTCCGACAAGAACGTCACGCCCTCCCAGCTGGCGCTCGCCTGGGTCCAGCACCAAGGTGCGGTCGCCATCCCCGGCACCAAGCGCCGCCGCTACCTCGAGGAGAACATCGCCGCGACCGAGGTGACCTTGAGCACCGAGGACATCGCCGCGATCGACGCGGTCGCCCCGCACGGCGTGGTCACCGGCGACCGCTACGCACCCGAGCTGATGGCGACGCTCAACGGCTGAGAGCCGGCCGGCGCCCCACAAGGTCCCGTCGCGGGGCCGGAAGGCCCTCACCGGTGGCGCCGACAGCCCTCCGGACCAGCCACGAGCGGTGCGCGACCACGTGCCGCGGCGGCCGGACACCGTCATCGCTGCCGGACACTTCACGGACGGCGTGTTCGGCCGTGTCACCTCGGTGGGCGACCTCCACGCCTGGGCTCCCGTCGGCGGCTCGCCGTCTTCCCGGTGACCCGTCCCGGCATGCCCTCCCGGGCGCGGCCCACCCGCCCCCTTCGGCCAACCCCGTCACCGGGGCACCGTTCGACCAACCCCCGTCACCGCGGCACCGAACGCGATCGGAACGTCATCGGGCCGTGGGGCGAGGAACTGCTGCGCGCGCCTGTCGTCCTGGGAGGACAGCAGATCAACGAGGACGGGTCCGTGCGCTATTGCGAGGTGGCTCGAGGCCAGCCACCCGCTGCTGAGCAAGGTGTTGCACGGGCTCTGGTCCGCGGAGTTCGTGCTCGGCGATCGCGATCCTCGTCTGCGCGCCGGCTGAGGCGGGCAATACGGCACGGGGCGGGCGGCCCCGGTCGATGGAAACCAGGATGTGTGACCCGCCTTCGGCCCCCGAAAAGTGCTCCCGGTCCGCAATGCCCGGGCTGTCCGGTCTCTCCCCGCCTGACCCACGACACCTCGAAGCCGGCTTGTCAGGGTTAACGTGACAGGGTGGAAATGTTCCATTTGCGGTATTTCGTCGCTGTTGCGGAGGAGCTGAACTTCTCGGCGGCGGCCCGTCGACTGCATATGGCCACTTCGCCGCTGAGCCAGCGGATCAGGGACCTCGAGCGGGAGCTCGACCACCGACTGTTCGACCGCGACACACACAGTGTCACGCTCACGCCGGCCGGTGAAGCGCTGCTGCCGATCGCGCAAGAGGTGCTGGAGCAGATCAATTCCATCCCATGGCGGCTGCGCGAGGTGACCCGATCCGGGCGCACCACCATGTTCGTGGGCATTCCCCCGGGGTTGCACCCCAGGCTGAGCGAGCTCGTCGACACGCTGGCCGAGCGCGTGAGCAGGAGGTGCGAGCTCCTGCGCTGGCCCGGCAGTTCCAAGGCTCTGACCATCGGCGTGCGCGAGGGCAGACTCCCGCTCGCGCTGGCCCGGCTGCCGATCAGCGATCCCGCGCTGGACCAGCTGCCCGCCATATCGGAACGGCTGGCAGCGGTGGTGCCGGCCGACCAATTCGCCGGGCGGGACTCCGTGGCACTGGCCGACCTGGCCGACCTCTCCTTCATCGTCGCGCCCAAGGAAATCAGCGCCGCTTACTTCGAACAGCTTGACCGGGAACTGTGCGAGCGGGGGATCAAGAAACGTATCAAGCTGACGGATACCGGCTATGCGGGAGTCGCTCAAGTAATTTCCAGCGGAATGGCTTTCTACTTTTCCATACTCGACACGGAAAGTCCCATGCACCGCTATGCGATGGAGAATACGAAGGTCCTGCCTTTCACGGATTTCGAACCTCGACTGGACACTGTCCTGATCTGGCGGCACGACCGGGCGTCTGGCGGTGACCTCGATGAACTCGTCGAAGCAGCCCGCGAGGTCTTCGCCGACCCGCTTCACGTCTGAACCGAGCAGGCCGCACGTGGGGGCTCCAATATCCACCCTCGATGCCCTTGATGCCCTTGACGCCTTGACGCCGTCGACGCCGTCGACGCCCTGAAGCGGCGTGACCCCATCGGAGGAGCGGTTTTTCGTGATTTGACCGGTGTGACCTCTGCGGTCACACCGATATTAGCAATACGATAATTCCACCGGTCGCAATTCGCCATTAGCGTTTTTGTCATAGCCAACCGAGGCATGAAAGGACGCGACAATGGCGGACACACACACTTCCGGGCCCCTCGACGGCGTGCGGATCATCGACCTCTCGACCGTGGTCATGGGGCCGTACGCGGCCCAGATCCTCGGAGATCTGGGCGCCGATGTCATCAAGATCGAATCCCCCACGGACACCGTCCGGGTGGGCGAGTACCGCAACACGCCGGGCATGACCCCGATGCACCTCAACGTCAACCGCAACAAGCGCAGCGTGGACCTCAACCTCAAGGACGAGGCCGAGCACGCCCAGGCCCTGAAGCTCATCGGCACCGCCGACGTACTGATCACCAACATGCGCCCCCGTGCGCTCGCCCGACTGAGCCTGACCTACGACGACCTCGCCGCCGCGAATCCGGGTCTGGTCTACGCACACGCCGCGGGCTTCCGCAGCGACTCCGACCGGGCCGACGCCGCCGCCTACGACGAGACCGTCCAGGCCGCCTCCGGGCTGGTCGACATCGCCAACCGCACGCTGGGGACGCCGCTCTACCTGCCGACCATCCTCGCCGACAAGGTCTCGGCGCTGACCATCGTCTACAGCGTGCTCGCGGCGCTGGTGCACCGGGACAAGGCCGGGCACGGCCAGCAGATCGAGATCCCGATGGCCGACACACTGATCACGTTCAACCTGATCGAGCATCTCGCAGGGCACACCTTCGAACCGGCGACGGGCCCCACGGGCTACGCGCGGTCGCTCTCGCAGCACCACAGGGCCCGGCGCACCAAGGACGGCCTGGCCGCCGTGATTCCGTACAACCCGCAGAACTACCGCGACTTCTTCGCCGCCGCCGGCCGTCCCGAGCTCACCGCGGACCCGCGCGTCAACGGCCCCGTCCTCAACCCGGCGGACGCCGACGACCTGTCCGACCTGGTCGACGAGTGCACCCCTGCGCTGACCACGGCGGAATGGGCCGAGGTGTGTGTCAAGCACAGCATCCCGATGGGACCGGTGCTGGAGCTGGACCACTCGCACGAGGACCCCTACGTCCGCGAGGGCCACCTGCTCGACACGGTGGTCCACCCGACCGAGGGCCCGGTCCACACGATCGGGATCCCGGTGAGGTTCTCGGCCACGCCCGGCTCGATCCGCCGTCTGGCCCCGGTTCCGGGCCAGGACACCGCGGAGGTCCTCGCCGAGCTGTCTGCGACTCGCTGAGCCCGCAGTACGTCGTAGGAGAAGCACAGCGATGAAGAGCAACGAAGTGCGCGTCCAGCGGGTCTGCTCGATCCTGCTGATCACCATCGACCGCCCGCACGCACGCAACGCGGTGAACGCCGCGGTCGCCGCCGGCCTGGCCGCCGCGCTGGACGAACTGGAGGCCGACGCCGCGCTGCGGGCCGGTGTCCTGACCGGAGCGAACGGCACCTTCAGCGCGGGCATGGACCTCAAGGCCGCCCTGAAGGGTGAGTCGCCCGCCATACCGGGCCGCGGCTTCGGTGGCCTGACCGAGGCAGAGCTGACGAAGCCCCTGATCGCCGCGGTGGAAGGCTTCGCCCTGGGCGGCGGATTCGAACTCGCCCTGGGCTGTGACCTGATCGTCGCCGCCGAGGACGCGAAGTTCGGCCTGCCGGAGGTCAAGCGCGGTCTGATCGCCGCCGGTGGCGGCGTGATCCGGCTGCCCAAGCGCATCCCGTACCACCTGGCGATGGAGCTGCTGCTGACCGGTGAGCCGGTGAGCGGGGGCCGCGCAGGAGAGCTGGGCCTGGCCAACCGGGTCACCGGGCCCGGCGAGGCAGTGGCCGCCGCCGTCGAGCTCGCCGAGCAGCTCGCCCACAACGCCCCGCTCGCGCTGGCCGCGGTGAAGAACCTTACGCGGGCCGCCGACGGCGTCCCGGAGGCCGATGTGTTCGCTGTGCAGCGCAAGGAGATGGGCACTTTGATGGCCTCGGCCGACGCGCGCGAGGGCATGACCGCCTTCGCCGAGCGCCGTGCCCCGCAGTGGACGGGCAAGTGACATGCGGATCGAAGACGTACGGCGCCATGTGACCACCCCGCTGACCCGCCCGGCGTTTCCACCCAGGACCGCGTGGTTCACCGACCGCGAGTACCTCAGCATCGTCTACCGCACCGACCCCGGCGCGCTGCGGGCGGTCGTTCCCGAGCCCTTGAGGATCGAGGAGCCGCTGGTCCGGTTCGAGATCATGAAGATGAACGACGTCACCGGGTTCGGCCCCTACACCGAGGGCGGCCAGGCGATCCAGGTCAGCTTCGACGGCGAGCCGGGCGAGTACCTGCACGCGATGTACCTCGACAGCTTCCCGGCGACAGCGGCCGGACGCGAGGCCGGCGCCTACCCGAAGGTTCTCGGCACACCGCAGCTGTACGTCGACCAGGACGTGCTGGTCGGCACCCTGGACTACGGCACGCTGCGGGTCGCCACCGCGACCATGGGCTACAAGCATGACGCGCTCGACACATGCGAGGCCGAAGAGCAGATCACCGTGCCGACCTTCATGCTGAAGGCCGTCCCCGGCTACGACGGCACCCCGCGCGTCCTGGAGCTGGTCCGCACCGAGATCACCGACGTGCTCGTCAAGGCCGCCTACACCGGCCCGGCCCGGCTGCAGCTGTTCCAGCACGTCCTCGCCCCGCTGGCCGACCTGCCCGTCCTGGAGATCGTCTCCGCCAGCCACATCCTCACCGATCTGACCCTCGCCCCGGTCAAGCCGGTCTTCGACTACCTCAAGGCAGACACCCAGTGACACGTCATTTCCGCACCGCCGCCGTGATCGGCGCGGGCACCATCGGGCTGTCCTGGACGGCACTGTTCGCCGGCCACGGCCTGACCGTCCGCGTGAGTGACCCGCGCCCAGATCTCGCCGAGGCGATCGGCACGGCACTCGCCGCGTTCACCCCGCACCTGACCGCCCAGGGTCTGGACACCGACGGCCTCGCCGACCGGGTCCACTTCGCGGCCGACGTCACGGAAGCCGTCCGGGACGCCGACGTCGTCCAGGAGAACGGGCCCGAGCGCGTCGCATTCAAGAAGGAGCTGTTCGCCCGGCTGGTCCGGGAGGCCCCCGGGCACGCACTGATGCTGAGTTCGTCGTCGGCGATCCCGGCGACCGTCTTCACCACGGACCTCGAGGACGCCGGCCGCATCCTCATCGGACACCCCTTCAATCCGCCGCATCTGCTGCCGCTCGTCGAGGTCGTACCCGGCGAACGCACCACCGAGGAAGCCGTGCAGGCGGCCGTCGACTTCTACACCGCCGTCGGCCGCACCCCCGTCGTCGAACGCCAGGAGATCCCCGGCTTCGTGGGCAACCGTCTCCAGAGCGCGCTCAACCGCGAGGCCGTCTACCTCGTCCAGCAGGGCGTCGTGAGCCCCGAGGACCTGGACACCGTCGTCACGCACTCGCTCGGCATCCGCTGGTCCACGGTCGGGCCGTTCCTCGGCTCACATCTGGGCGGCGGCCCCGGCGGCTACCGCCACATCAGCGCGCATATCGGCCGGTCCATGCAGCAGTTGGCCCTCGGACAGCCCTCGCAGGACCCCAAGGACCGGGAGCGAGTCATCGAAGCGGTGGAGAAGGCATACGCCTCCACGCCGTACACCCACCTCGCCGAGGCCCGGGACCGCAGGCAACTCGCCGTCCTGTCCGCCCTGGAAGACATCCGCCGCAACCAGCACCAGAAGGAGAACTGAGATGACCACCAGCACCACCCCCCTCGCACACCTGGACGACCAGCTGACCGCCGACTTCTACCTCTACGAGACGCTGCTTTCGGACGAGGAGCGCAGGATACTGGTCAAGGCCCGCACCTTCCTGCGCGAGGAGATCAAGCCGCTCGTCAACGAGTACTGGGGCAGGGGCGAGTTCCCCTACGAACTGATCGAGAAGTTCCGCGGCAGCGGGCTGGCCGCCCTGGCCTACGAGGGCTACGGCGAGCACCAGCCGGCCGCCAGCCACCTGCTCAGCGGGATGCTCGCCACGGAGCTGGGCCACGTCGACGCCTCGGTCGCCACCTTCTTCGGCGTCCACAACGGGCTCGGCTTCTACTCCATCTACTACGGCGGCGACCAGGAACAGCGCGACAGGTGGCTGCCCGCCATGGCCACGATGGAGAAGATCGGCGCCTTCGCCCTCACGGAACCGCTCGGCGGCTCCGACGTCTCCGGCGGCATGCGCACCACCGCCAAGCGCGAGGGCGACACCTGGATCCTCAACGGCGCCAAGAAGTGGATCGGCAACGCCACCTTCGCCGACTACGTCGTGGTCTTCGCGCGGGACGTCGACGACAACAAGGTCAAGGGTTTCGTCGTCGAAAAGGGCACTCCCGGCTTCCAGCCGGTGAAGATCGAAGGCAAGATCGCGCTGCGGATCGTGCAGAACGCCGAGATCACCCTGACCGACGTGCGCGTGCCGGAGGCCAACCGGCTGCAGAACATCAAGGGCTTCCGAGACGTCGCCGAGCTCCTGCGCCAGACGCGCAGCGGGGTCGCCTGGCAGGCCCTGGGCGTCATGATCGGCGCCTACGAACTCGCCCTCGACTACGCCAAGGAACGCATCGCCTTCGGCCGGCCCATCGCCAAGTTCCAGATGGTGCAGGACCTGCTGGTCAAGAGCCTGGGCAACATCACCGCCTCCTGGGGCATGCTGGTACAGCTCGCCCGGCTGCAGGACCAGGGCATCTTCCGCGACGAGCACTCCGCGCTGGCCAAGGAGTACGTCGCCGCCCGTATGCGCGAGGTCGTCGCCTGGTCCCGCGAACTCTTCGGCGGCAACGGCATCCTCCTCGACTACGACGTCGCCCGGTTCTTCTCGGACGCCGAAGCCCTCTACTCCTATGAGGGCACCCACCAGATGCAGACCCTCATCGTCGGCAAGTCCATCACCGGGCAGAGTGCCTTCGTGTGAGACGCGGCCGCCGTCCCGGCCCTCCCACGCGGCCAGGAGCGGCGGCTCGTCTTGGTGGTGGACACGCCCAGCAGACGGGCCACGGCCTCCGAGCCGGACTGCCTCGTCCACGACACGCGGTGCGCGGGCCGGATGCCTCCGGGATCGGTCGGGTGCGCCGGATCAGGCCCTGGGGCCGCTCGCGACACGGATGACCTGGCCGGAGACCCGCTGCATGGATGACCTGGCCGGAGACCCGCGGCATGGATGACCTGGCCGGAGACAGGGCCGGCGCCCTCGCCGACGGAGAAGGAGACGCCTTGGTCATTTCGGGCTTGCCTGTCGCCGGCGGAGGCTCGCGGTCACGGGGCCAGGCAGTCGCCGATCGACTGGTGCGGCCGCATCGCGATGGTCACTTCACGTCCTTGAGCAGGGCCCGGCCCAGGATCAGCTTCTGGATCTCGCTGGTGCCCTCGTAGATGCGGAACAGGCGGGCGTCGCGGAAACATCGCTCGACCGCCACCCCCCGCATGTAGCCCATGCCGCCGTGGATCTGGACGCCGAGATCGGCGGCGCGGCCGACCATCTCGGCGCAGAACAGCTTGGCGGCGGCGGGGCCGATCTTCCGATCCTCTCCGGAGTCGTACTTCCGCGCGGCCTCCAGGACCATGGCACGGCCGGCGTAGACGCCGGTCTGGATCTCCGCAAGCATCGCCTGGACCAGCTGGAACTCGCCGATGGGGGAGCCGCCCTGTTTGTTGGAGGCGGCGTAGGCAACCGACTCGTCGAGGATCCGCTGGGCCATGCCGACGCAGATCGCGGAGATGTGCACCCGGCCGCGGACCAGCGATTTCATGGCCTCGCCGAAGCCCGCGCCCTCCTTGCCGCCCACCAGGGCGGAGAGTGGGACCCGGACGTCGTCGAAGAAGACCTCGGCGGTCCAGGCGCCGGCCTGGCCGGTCTTGTGGTCCTTCGGCCCGACGCCGACGCCCGGGCGGTCGGACTCGACCAGGAAGACAGAGATGCCCTTGGTGCCGTGTTCTCCACGCCGGTGCTCCCTGACGTCTTCCGAGACGTCTTCCGAGGCCAGGGAGCGGCGCGCTGGAGCCAGGGGCAGGCTGGATAGTGGAGGTGGTCGGCGTGGCGCAAGACGACGCCATCTCGCCCGTCGAGGGTGTTGCGGTACTGGAAGCTCTGTTCCGCCAGTCCCCTACAGGCCTGCTGATCTTGGACACGCAGCTGCGGATCCTACGGCTCAACCTCACCGTGCCGGGTCTGCACGGAACACCGCCTGGGCAGATCGTGGGCCGGCACTTCACCGAGGTGTACGACCTTTCCGCGCCCGGTGAGGTGGTGGCGATGCTGGAGGGTGTGCTGGCGAGCGGCGCGCCCGCACGGAACCACCTGGTGAGAGTGCGTCCGAAGGGCGCGCCGGGGCCTGAGTACCTGTTCTCCGTCTCGGCGTCTCGTCTGGAGAGCCCGCAGCGGAGGGTCTTGGGGGTGCTGGCGGAGATGCTCGATGTCACCGAACGCGAAAAGGTGGGCGCCCGCCTCCGCGTCTTCGGCTCGGTGCGCGAGGGCGTGGGACGGACCCTCGATGTGGTGGCCACCTGCGAGGAACTGGTGCATGAGGTGGTGCCGGACCTCGCCGACATAGCCGTGGTGGACGTGGTGGACGCAGTGGTGCGTGGCGAGGACCCTCCGCTGAGCCCTCTGGGACTCGAGGTGCCGCTGCGCCGTGCCGCCTACGGCCATAGCGGCGGCGAGGAGCAGATGCAGGCACATCCGGTGGGTGACGTGCGCGCTCTGCCGTTCCCGACGCCCTTCGCCCAGACGCTGGCCGACCTCGTGCCCCGCGTCGTAGCCCTGGGCCCCGACACGCCCTGGCTGGCAGCCGACCCGCCACGCGCCGCAGCGATCCGCGCGTCCGGCGCCCACAGCCTTATCACGGTGCCCCTGGCGCTGCGTGGGACCGTGCTGGGGCTGCTGAGCCTGTACCGCACCGGCCAGACGGACACCTACGAAAGAGGCGATGTCACCCTCGCCCGCGCAGTGGCCGCTCACACCGCGCTGTGCATCGACAACGCCCGCCGCTACACACGCGAACACACCATCGCTCTGACGATCCAGCGCCATGTGCTGCTGCCCCTCCCTGCGACGCAGACCACCGTCGAAACCGCGCACATGCACGTGCCCTCCGCTGTGGGCGGAGGCGGCGGGTTCGACACCTTCGCCCTGCCCGGCGCCCGCACCGCGCTGATGGTCGGAGAAGTCGCCGGTCAAGGCGTCCACGCGGCCACCACTCTGGGACAGATACGGACCGCCACCCACTCCCTGGCCGCACTCGGCCTGGAGCCCGACGAACTCGTCGCACGCCTCAACGACACTGCCCTGAGTCTGGCCCAGGAACGCGCAACCCTGCCGCCGGGAGACCGCGTACCCGTCAGGGGAAGCTGCGCATACGCGGTATACGACCCGCTCGCCCAGACCTGCGCGATCGCCCTGGCCGGCCATCCCCCACCCGTCATCGCCCACCCCGACGGGACCACCGAGATCCCCGACCTGCCCGCCGGACCCCCTCTGGGCAGTGCCGAGGGATCCCCCTTCGCCGTCACCACCCTCCCTGTCACCGACGGCAGCATCCTCGCCTTCTACACCGCATCCCTGTTGTACGTCTCCCCGTCCCCGGACACTCTCCAGCAGGTGCTGGCCCATCCCGACCGGCCACTGCAGGATCTGTGCGACGAGGTGCTCTACCGGCTGCGGAACGACACCTGCCACGGCGATGTCTTCCTCCTGCTCGCCCGCACGCGCACATTTCCCGCTCACCACGTCGCCAGGTGGGATCTCGACCCGCACGCCAAAGCCGTCGCCACGGCGCGCGCCCACACCCGACAGCAGCTCGCCCTGTGGGGAATAGACGAGGAAACCGCCTACACCACCGAAATGATCGTCAGCGAACTGGTCACCAACGCCGTCCGCTACGGCACCCCGCCTCTGCGGTTGCAGCTCATCAAGGACCGGGCACTCACCTGCGAGGTCCACGACGGCAATTCCCTCGCGCCGCGGTTGCGCCACGCGAACACCATCGACGAAGGCGGACGCGGCCTGTTCATCATCGCCCAACTCGCACAGAACTGGGGTGTCCGCTACTCCCTCGAGGGCAAGACCGTCTGGGCCGAGAAGACTCTCCCGACCGCAACCCCGCCCTGACTACCGACTCATGCGTCAGGGGCTCTCCGAAGAGAGCCCCTGACGTATGGAAATCCAACGACCTCACCGTCGGGACGACAGGATTTGAACCTGCGACCCCTTGACCCCCAGTCAAGTGCGCTACCAAGCTGCGCCACGTCCCGGTGCGCCTCTCGCGGTGGCCCGCGTGATCGCGCGGACAGAACTCTACCCCACGCCGCGGACTGCCTCGAAGGGGCGGGCGGCGGGGGACAATCGGGGTATGAACGACGCATCGGAGGCCGGCGCGAGCCGGGACCGCGACCGCGACGCCGGGGGGCGGGCCCGCAATGCGCGGCCACGGGACGGACTGGGGCGGCCGCTTCCGTACGGCTCGCCGGGCGTGGAGCGCCAGCCGGAGGGTGTCCTGCGGACACCGCAGGACACCGTCGCCGAGGCTCAGGCGCTGCTGGACGACGGGCGGCCGTTCCATGCCCACGAGGTTTTCGAGGACGCATGGAAGTCGGGGCCCGCCGAGGAGCGTGCCCTGTGGCGCGGGCTCGCCCAGCTGGCCGTCGGCCTGACGCACGCGGCCCGTGGCAACGCGACCGGTGGTGCCCGGCTGCTGCGACGCGGTGCCGGCGCCGTGGAGGAGTGGGCGATCGAGAGTGGCCGGGAGCGGCCGTACGGTATCGGGGTGACGCAACTCGTCCGCTGGGCACGGGACTCGGCGGCGGTCGTGGAGCGGGAGGCGGCGCCGGTCGACGCACGCGCGTGGGCGCCCCGGCTGCGCGGGGAACCACGGTAGGCGGACCGGGGCAGGGGCGGGCGCGGGCGCTCGGCGGCGTACGGCAGACTCGGGGCGTGCGAAAGATTCATGTCATCGGCATCGGGGCGGGCGACCCCGATCAGCTGACCCTGCAGGCGGTCAAGGCGCTGAAGAGCACGGACGTGTTCTTCGTGCTCGACAAGGG
This sequence comes from Streptomyces glomeratus, assembly GCF_021462825.1. Classification (GTDB taxonomy): domain Bacteria; phylum Actinomycetota; class Actinomycetes; order Streptomycetales; family Streptomycetaceae; genus Streptomyces; species Streptomyces glomeratus. The sequence goes on from NZ_JAKEEB010000042.1 coordinate 42,540, forward strand.
CGAGGTGAAGTCGGACCTCGTGCAGCTGCGCCGTGACCTTCTCGACGCACACCTGCCGGAGGGGACGTACCGCCTGGCCGAGGCACGCGACCCCGAGCGCGACCGGGCCGCGGGCGGCACCGCCTACTCCCCCGCCGTCGGCGACTGGCGCTCGGCGCGAGCCGACATCTACGAGCGGCTCATCGCCGAGGAGCTGGGCGAGGACGACACCGGCGCCTTCCTGGTCTGGGGCGACCCCGCGCTCTACGACAGCACGCTCGGCATCCTGGAGGAGGTCCTGGCCCGCGGCGCGGTGACGTTCTCGTACGACGTCGTGCCCGGGATCAGCAGCGTCTCGGCGCTTGTCGCCAGGCACCGCACGGGGCTCAACCGGGTGGCGAGGCCCGTGCAGATCACCACGGGGCGCCGTCTCGCCGAAGGTTTCCCGGAAGGCGTCGACGACGTGGTCGTCATGCTCGACGCCCACCAGACCTTCCGGCAGTACGCAGACCAGGACATCGACATCTACTGGGGCGCGTACATCGGCACACCGGACGAGATACTCGTCTCCGGCCCCCTGGCCGAGACGGCCGAGCGCATCGAGCGGCTGCGGGCGGAAGCCAGGGAGCGCAAGGGCTGGATCATGGACACGTATCTGCTGCGCAGGCGTCCACGGGACTAGACGGGATCCGGCCGTTCCCGGGAGCCGAGCCCCAGCCGGGAGAGTGCTTCGGCCACGTCCGGCACCGCGGTGACGCCCTCGGGCAGGGGCGGACGCCGTACGACGACCACCGGGATCCCCCGTTCCCGCGCCGCCGTGAGCTTGGCCGCCGTCGCCGCTCCCCCGCTGTCCTTCGTCACCAGCACCTCGATGCGGTGCTCGTGCAGCAGGGCCGTCTCCTCCCCGACCGTGAACGGCCCGCGGGCGAGCACCACTTCCGTGTCTGGCGGAATGGGCGGCTCCGGCGGCTCCACCGACCGTACGACGAAGTGGAAGTCCGCCAGATGGGCGAAGGCCGCGAGGCCCAGTCGGCCGGTGGTGAGGAACACCCGACGCCCGAGCGCCGGAAGCAGCGCGGCCGCGCCCGCGAGGGAGGCCGTCTCGTGCCACCGGTCGCCGGGCGCCGGACGCCAGCCGGGCCGGCGCAGTACCACGGCGGGAACACCGGCGGCCGCCGCGGCCCGAGCCGCGTTCGCGGTGATGCCGGCGGCGAACGGGTGCGTGGCGTCGACCAGCGCGTCCACCCGGTGCGCGCGGAGCCATGCGGCCAGCCCCTCGGCGCCGCCGAACCCGCCGACGCGTACGTCCCCCTCGACCGTCCCCGGCCGGGACACCCGGCCTGCCAGGGACGTGGTCACCCGTACGTCCGGACGGGCCGCGAGCGAGGCGGCCAGTTCACGCGCCTCGGTGGTACCGCCGAGGACCAGGACGTGGAGGGACATGGCCACGAGGGTACGGGCTTCCCCGGTTCCCTCCGCCCGCGGCCTCACGGCGGGCGGGCGCTCCGCTCGCTAGGGTCCTGGTATGGATGCTGTGCGCGCCGTGCTCATCGACATCGACGGGGTCCTCACCGTCTCCTGGCAGCCCCTGCCGGGCGCGGTCCGCGCACTGCAGGAGATCCGCGCGGCGCGTCTCGCCGTCTCCCTGGTCACCAACACGACGTCCCGCACCCGTGCGTCGGTTGCCGAGACCCTCTCCGAAGCCGGCTTCCCGGTGTCCGCCGAAGACGTCCTGACCGCGCCCGCCGTCACAGCCGGGTATCTCGCCGACCGCTGTCCGGGCGCGCGGTGCCTGCTGCTCAACAGCGGTGACATCCGGGAGGACCTGGTCGGGGTCTCGGTCGTCGCCGACGACGAGGACACCGTCCCGGACGTCGTACTCCTCGGCGGGGCCGGACCGGAGTTCGACTACGCGGCGCTCAACCGCGCCTTCGGCCACCTTCAGCGCGGTGCGCGGCTGGTCGCCATGCACCGCAACCTGTACTGGCGCACGGACCAGGGGCTGCAACTCGACTCGGGTGCGTTTCTGCTCGGTCTGGAGCGGGCGGCGCGGGTCGAGGCCGAGGTCACGGGCAAGCCGTCGCCCGCGTTCTTCGAGGCGGCGCTGGCCCGTCTCGGGGTCGGCGCGGATCAGGCGCTCATGGTCGGCGACGACATCGAGAACGACGTTCTCGCGGCCCAGCGTGCCGGGATCAGGGGGGTACTCGTCAGGACCGGCAAGTACCAGCCGGAGACCCACCGGGCCGCGAGCGGCGAGCCCGACCACGTCCTCGACTCCTTCGCGGACCTCCCCGCGTTGCTGCGCCGCTGATTCCCTCCCGCTCAGCGCAGCAGCAACTGGAGGGCGCCCACCACGGTGGCGGCGATCACCAATTGCTCGAACAGGCGCTGGTCGATCCGGTGCAGCGCCCACTTTCCGACGAACGCACCCGGCACCACGAACACCGCGAGCGCCGCGTCCAGCAGCAGTGAGCGGCCGTCGATCAGGCCGAGGCCGGCGCTGAAAGGAACCTTGGAGACGTTGACGATCAGGAAGAAGAACGCCGAGGTGCCGAGGAAGCCCATCTTGCGGAAGCCCGCCGACAGCAGGTACATCGACATCACCGGGCCGCCGGCGTTCGCCACCATCGTGGTGAAGCCGCCGAGGACACCGTAGGAGCGGGCCTTGATCCGCCCGGCTCGCGTGGTCACCGCGTCCGGGTCGTCGGGCCGGCCGGCAGCGCGTCGGCGCCATACCGTGACCGCCGCCATCAGCAGCAGGGTCGCGCCGATCGACGTGCGTACGACTCCGTCGTCCGCCCACATCAGGAACAGGGTGCCCAGGACGACGCCCACGGCGACCGCCGGGAACAGCCGCCACAGGGTGGGCCAGTGGGCATGCCGCCGGTAGGTGAGGACCGCGAGGACATCGCCGACGATCAGCACCGGCAGCAGGACGCCGGTCGAGGCCCGGGCGGGCAGGACCGCGGCGAAGATCGCGAGGCTGACCGTGTTGGCGCCGCTGACGGCGGTCTTGGAGAAGCCTACGAGCATCGCCGCGACGGCCAGCGCGGCGAACCCCCCGGCGGATATGTTCCAGAGCGTCATCGTGTTCATGCGGGGACCGATGCTATGCCCACGCATCCGGCCGCGTCAGAGGCGTCTCGCCCGGCGGCCGGGTCCCGGGCCGCAGGCCGGGGCTGTGCGGCCACCGCAGCCCCAACCCCGTGCCCAGGCCCGGGTTGCCGTATGCCCGACGGCACGCGTCAGCCGTCGTGGACGATCAGCGGGTACTCCCGGAACCTGGCGGTGAACGGGATCAGTGCGTCCGGGCAGGCGAAGGGGCCCTCGTGCCGGTCGCACGCCAGTTCGCCCGGTCCGTCATCGCCGTACAGCAGTGTCGGGCCATCGCCTCGGTTCCCATGTCGGGTTCGCGCCGTCCCGGTGGATCAGGGGCGAGGGAAACCCTAGGGCCGTTCCACGAGCACCGCGGTGCCCTGCCCGACTCCCACGCACATGGTGGCGAGCCCGCGGGCCGCCCCGGTGCGGCGCATGCGGTGCAGCAGGGTGGTCAGAATCCGTGCGCCCGAGCAGCCGAGCGGATGCCCGAGTGCGATGGCGCCGCCGTCGGGGTTGACCAGCTCCGGGTCGATGCCGAGACGGTCGACGCACGCGAGGGTCTGGGCGGCGAACGCCTCGTTCAACTCGGCCTCCTCGATGCCGCCGATCGTCCAGCCGGCGCGGGCCAGGGCCTTCTCGGTGGCGGGCACGGGCCCGATGCCCATCACGTCCGGGTGGACGCCGGCCGAGGCGCCCGCGACATAGCGGCCGAGGGACTCGAGTCCCAGCTCGTCGAGGGCCTCCTCGCTGACGAGGAGCAGGCCGGCGGCTCCGTCGTTCATCGGCGAGGCATTGCCCGCGGTGACGGTGCCGCCCTCGCGGAAGGCGGGCTTGAGGCGGGCGAGCTTCTCGTAGGAGGTGTCCTCGCGCACGCCTTCGTCGGTGGTGACCACGACCCCGTCCGGCCTCACCACGGGCAGCAGTTCGCTGTCGAACCACCCGTTCTTGCGGGCGTCCGCGGCACGCCGGTGGCTGCGCAGCGCGAACTCGTCCTGGCGTACCCGTCCGATGCCGTACCGCTCCGCGACCTCCTCGGCGGTCTCACCCATGGACAGCAGTCCGTGGAGGTCCTTCATGGCGGGGTTGACCAGGCGCCAGCCGAGACGCGTGTCGACGGTCTCGATGCGGTGCGGCAGCGCCTCCTCGGGGCGGGGCAGTACGAAGGGGGCGCGGCTCATGGACTCGGATCCGCCGGCCAGCACGATGTCGGCCTCACCCGCGGCGATGGTGCGGGCCGCGGTCGTCACCGCCTCCAGACCGGAGGCGCACAGCCGGTTGACCGTGGCGCCCGGGACGGATTCGGGCAGCCCGGCCAGGAGCGCGGCCATGCGGGCGACGTTGCGGTTGTCCTCGCCGGCCTGGTTGGCGGCGCCCCAGTAGACGTCGTCGACGCGGGCCGGGTCGAGGCCGGGCACGTCCGCGACCAGGGTCCGGATCACCGTCGCGGCGAGGTCGTCGGGCCGTACGGAGGACAGGGCGCCGCGCAGCTTGCCGATGGGGGTGCGGCGGGCTGCCGCGAAATGGACGGTACGCACGACGGGACTCCTGATCGGCCTCGAACCATTAATTAGCACCGCTAGTTTTGACTATAGACCGCGGACGGCCCACCGGGAAGCTTCCCGCCCCGCGCCGGACCTGCTCACCGGGTTTCACCCCCATCCGACCCGGGCACCCGGGCGGCCATGGGGTGGCAGGCGGCATGCGAGAGCCAGGGCCCCGCCGCCGAACCGCCCCGGACCAGGACCGACCGGCATACCGACCAGTACACCGACCGACAAGGAGAAGCGCGCGATGACCGTGGTGCACAGCACTCTGCCCGAGCCCGCACGCCGGGTCACGGGGGACGCTCTGCAGGAGACTCTGGTGGATCTGCTGGGGTTGTCACTCGTCGGGAAGCAGGCCCACTGGAACATCGTCGGACCGAGGTTCCGTTCGATCCACCTCCAGCTGGACGAAGTGGTGGCCACGACACGCACGTACGCCGACACCGTCGCCGAGCGGGCCGCCGCGCTCGGCGTCCCGCCGGACGGTCGGCCGGAGACCGTCGCGTCCGCCTTCGGACTGCCGGGCGCGAAGGAGGGCTGGCTGCGTGACACCGACGTCGTGCGGCTGATGGTGGAGTCGCTGGAGACGGCGATCGGACGGCTGCGCACGCGGATCGACGCCACGGAGAAGGCCGATCCGGTCACCCAGGACCTGCTGATCGGACTCACCGCGGAGCTGGAGAAGCAGCGCTGGATGTTCGAGGCCGAGAACTGGCCGCGGGAGGACTGAACCACCGAGAGGCAGGGCTGCCACCGAGGGTGGAGAGGAGTACACCATGACCGACGCCCTGGAGATGGACGCGCTGTGGGACGAGTTCCACCGCGTGGTCAACATGACCTCCCAGGAACTCGCGGCCTGGCTGCGGGTCCTGGACGCCGGCGAGGACACCGAGCCGCTGCCCGAGCAGGCGGGCCCGCCGACCGGACGGCACGTCCTCGCGATCCTGCAGAAGCGGCGCACGGATCTGACCGACGACGACATCCAGGTGATGCGTGAGGTCGTGGACACCGTGACCGCCCAGCAGGACCTGTACGACGAACCGGAGCCCGAGCGTGCCTCGGACGAGGACCGCCGCCACCGGCTGATGACCATCGGCCACGACCCGCTCAAGCCGCGGAAGTGAGATCGCCGTGCCCCGCCGCGACAAGGCGGACCGCGTCGTCGAAGAACTCGTCCGCGAGCACGGTCACACCTACGCCGAGGAAGCGGGCATCCCGCTCAAGGACGCCCCGCAGCCGCTCTACCGGCTGCTGCTGATGGCCCTGCTGCTCAGCGCCCGCATCCGCACCTCGATCGCCCTGGAGACGGTGCGGGCGCTGCAGGAGGCGGGACTGCGCGATCCTCGGCGCATGGCCGGAGCCGAGTGGCAGGAGCGTGTGGACGCGCTCGGCCGGGGCGGCTACCGGCGCTACGACGAGCGGACGGCGACCCAGCTCGGCGACGGCGCCGAGCTGCTGACGGAGCGTTGGGGAGGCGATCTGCGCAGGCTGCGGAAGGAGGCGGACGGGGACGTTCCGACGCTGCGCGAGCTTCTTCAGGAGATACCGGGAATCGGGCCGGCCGGCGCCGACATCTTCCTGCGGGAGGTGCAGCGGGTCTGGCCGGAGGTGGCGCCCTACGTCGACGCCAAGGCCCTGTCCGGAGCCGAGCGGCTCGGGCTGCCCAAGGACCCGGAGAAACTGGTGCGGCTGGCGGGCGGCACCGAACCGGCGGTGCTCTCCGCCGCGTTGGTGCGGGCGGCACTGGACAAGAAGGTGGCGGAGGGCGTCCTGGAGCACGCGGCCTAGGGCTGCCGCCCCGGCGACCGCAGACACCGTTCGGGAAGTGGGGGAACGGAGGGGGGGGGGGGGCGGGGCGGGCCCGCGGGGGGGGGGGGGGGGGGGGGGGGGGGGGGGGGGGGGGGGGGGGGGGCCGCCGGGGGGCGGGGGCGCGGGGGGGGGGGGCGGGGGGGGGGGGGGGGGGGGGGAGGGGGGGGGGGGGGGGGGGCGGCGGCGGGGGCGGGGGGGGGGGGGGGAGTAG
>NZ_JAKEEB010000043.1 GCF_021462825.1 Streptomyces glomeratus
GGGGCGGGGGCCCCGGGCGGCGGGGGGCCCCCCCCCCCCCCCCCCCCCGCGGGGGCCCCCCGCCCCCCCCCCCCCGGGGGGGCCGCCCCCCCCCCCCCCCGCCCCCCCCCACTTCCCGGGGCTCGGGTTAATCTTGCCGCCGTACCGGACACGGGGTGCCCCGCTCGGGGCTGAGATCACACCCGTCGAACCTGAACCAGTTCGTACTGGCGGAGGGATGTCTTTCATGCCTTTGGCGCATGTTCCCGGCGGGCTGCCCGCCGACAGTCGGCGAGCCGTCTTCGACGGGCGGATGCCCACCGCACCCGGCGACCTCCGTATCGAGGGGCACGGCATCGAGCCGGTTCCGGAGACCCATCGCTACGGAGGCGCGGGCCGCCTGTTCACCGTGTGGTTCGCGCCCAATCTGACCATGACCGGTGTGTTCACCGGGACCATCGGTATCGCGCTCGGGCTCGACTTCACCACCGCGCTCGCCGCGGTCGTCCTCGGCACGGTGCTCGGCGCGGTGCCGACCGCGTATCTGAGCACGTGGGGCAGCCGCACCGGTGCCGGTCAGCTGCCGCTCGCCCGGCTGGCGTTCGGGCGGGCGGTGGCCCTGCCCGGTGTGCTCCAGTGGCTGTCGTCGGTCGCCTGGGACGCGCTGATCGGGCTCTTCGGCGGGGACGCGCTGGCCCGGCTGTGCGACTGGCCCTTCTGGGTGGGTGTCCTGGTGATGATGCTGGCGCAGGGAGCCCTGGGCGTTCTCGGATACGAGGCGATCCACCGCCTCCAGATCGTGATGACCTTCGTCCTCGCGGCCGCCTTCGCGCTGATCGCCCTGCGGATGTCCGGCAGCGTCCACCCGGCCGCCACCGGCAGTGCGCACGGCGCCGACCGGGCGGGCGCGTTCGTGCTGACCAGCACCATCGCGCTCAGCCTGGCCCTGTCCTGGGCGCCGTACGCCAGCGACTTCAGCCGCTATCTGCCGCGTGCCACCTCCCGCTCCCGGATGTTCTGGTGCACGCTGCTCGGGCTGGTGGTGTCCTTCGTGGCCGTGCAGGTCCTCGGGCTGTGGGGCGCGTCCGCGCTCACCGACCAGACGGCGGCGGGGGTCGAGGCACTGCTGGGCGGGGGCGCGGCGGGGGCCTTCGGGCTGCTCGCCGTGGCGCTGGCGGCACTGTGCAGCAACGCGATGAACGACTACAGCGGTTCCCTGGCGCTTCAGACCGTGGGCGTGCGCGTGCCGCGTCCGGCGGCGGCCGCGCTCGCCGTGGTGCTCGGCTTCCCGCTGGTGCTGTGGATGCACGCGGCCGACACGACCGCGCGTTTCCAGAACGTCCTGCTGTTCGTGAGCTACTGGATCCCCGGGTTCGTGGCGATCGTGATCACCGACTGGCTCGCCCGCCGCGGCACCGGCATCGATCTCGCCGCCGAGACGGCCCGGCCGCGACCGGCGTGGCCCCCGCTGCTGGCGTTCGCCGTGGCGTTCGCGGCGGCGGTGCCCTTCATGGACACCGGCCTGTACGTGGGTCCGGTCGCCCGCGCGCTGCACGGCGCCGACGTCTCGTACTACGTGGCGTTCCTGGTGGCGCTCGCGGTGTACGCGCCGCTGCGCGCCCGAGAGAGCCGAGAAGCCCGGAGGGCCCGGCCGTCCCGAGAGGAGGGTCGCGCATGACCGCGCCGCCCCGTGTGCTGACGATCGCCGGATCCGACTCCGGCGGCGGTGCCGGTATCCAGGCCGACCTGAAGACCATGCTGGCGCTCGGCGCCCACGGGATGAGCGTGGTCACCGCGGTCACGGCCCAGAACTCCGTGGGGGTGCAGGGTGCCTGGGAGCTGCCCGTGGAGGCGGTTCGCGCCCAGTACCGCAGCGTCGTCGACGACATCGGCGTCCAGGCGGTCAAGACGGGGATGCTCGCCTCGCCCGCGCTGGTCACGACGGTGGCCGAACTGCTCGCGGACATGGCCGCCCCGGTCGTGGTGGACCCGGTGAGCGTCTCCAAGCACGGGGACCGGCTGCTCGCCGACGACGCGCTGGACGCCGTGCGCACCCGGCTGCTGCCGCTCGCCACGGTCACCACACCCAACCTGGACGAGGTCGCTGAGCTGACCGGTCTGGAGGTGACCGACGAGCCGGGCATGCGCCGCGCGGCCGCGCGCCTGCTCTCGTACGGGCCCCGGTGGGTCCTCGTGAAGGGCGGGCATCTGCCCGGGGCTGCCGTGGACCTGCTGACGGACGGCCGCGAGGAGCACTGGCTGCGCGCCGAGCGCCACGACAACCGGCACACCCACGGCACGGGCTGCACCCTCGCCTCGGCCGTCGCGGTCGGGCTCGCGCAGGGCCTCGCGGTGCCCGAGGCGGTACGACGGGCCAAGGAGTACGTCACGGCGGCCATCGCGGCGGGCTTTGCGCTGGGCGCCGGCATCGGGCCGGTGGACCACGGCTGGCGGCTGCGGGAGGCGGGAGCGTAGACGGCGCCTCTTCCGCCGTGACCTCGCCGCCGGTGCCACCGCCGGGGACTTCGGCGCACCGCAGCCGCTGCCGTTCGCGCTGGTGAGCGTCGGCTGCACACTCGCCGGGTTCGTGGTCGCTTCCACGGCCGGCAGCGACCCGGCCTGGCCGGCGCTGGGCGGGGCACCGGTCCTCGCCGGCCGTGCGCTCGTCCGGCGCCGGGCCACCCGCTCACGGTGGGACGGGCCGCGGCGCCGTCCTTTCCGGCCCTCGTCCTGAAGCCGGGCATCGTGGTGCGGGCCGTCGTCGGCAACGGGCTCGCGGACGCCCTCGGCCGGCTCGTCCCGGACGGGACGGGGCTGCCCGCCCGGCTGCGGATCGCGGCCCCGGCGGCCCTGCCGGCCAACCTGATCGACAACCTGCCGGCGGTGCCGGTCCGGCAGCCGCCGACCGCGCCGCCCGGGCCCTGCGCGGTGCTCGCCGTCCTGCTCGGCGTGGACACCCGCCCCGATCTCACCTATGCGGGATCGCCGGCCAGGCTGCTGTGGCGGCGCATCGTCCACCAGCACAGCCACGGCGTCGACCTCAGGGAGCTCACCCTGCTCGGAGCCATCGCGGTACCGGCCGCGCCGGCGCCGGGCGAGACCCGGCGCAGATCGCTCTGCTCGCGGTGAGCAACCGGCATCCCGCCGTCCGTACTTGACCGGTACAGCGGTACGAGCCGTACCGAGCGACATCCGCCGCACCCGCCGGGCACGCGGGCACGCGGCGGATCCGGACCCGAGGAGCACAGCATGCAGGCGACCGCGCAGATCGGCGTCACCGGACTCGCGGTGATGGGCCGCAACCTGGCCCGGAACTTCGCCCGGCACGGGTACACCGTCGCCGTGCACAACCGCACCCCGACCAGAACCAAGGCGCTGGTGGAGGAGTTCGGGCACGAGGGTGCCTTCGTGGCCGCCGAGACGGCCGAGGAGTTCGTGGCGGCGCTGGAGCGTCCCCGCCGCCTCATGATCATGGTGCAGGCGGGAGCGGCCACCGACGCGGTGATCGAGGAGTTCGTCCCGCTGCTGGAGCCCGGCGACATGATCATCGACGGGGGCAACGCACACTTCGCGGACACCCGGCGTCGTGAGCGGTCGCTGCGCGAGCGCGGCATCCACTTCGTCGGCGCGGGCGTCTCCGGAGGCGAGGAGGGTGCCCTTCACGGGCCGAGCATCATGCCCGGCGGTTCACCGGAGTCGTATGCCGCGCTCGGTCCGATGTTCGAGAAGATCAGTGCGAAGGTCGACGGCGAGCCCTGTACGACGCACGTCGGCACGGACGGCGCGGGGCACTTCGTGAAGATGGTGCACAACGGTATCGAGTACGCCGACATGCAGCTGATCGGCGAGGCGTACGACCTGCTGCGCCAGGTGGCCGGGCTCTCCCCCGCCGCGATCGCCGAGATCTTCCGCGAGTGGAACAAGGGCCGCCTCGACTCCTATCTGATCGAGATCACGGCCGAGGTGCTGTCCCATGTGGACGCGGCCAGCGGCAGGCCGTTCGTGGACGTCGTCGCCGATGCGGCGGGGCAGAAGGGCACCGGGCGCTGGACCGTGCAGACCGCGCTGGAGCTGGGCTCGCCCGTGACCGCCATCGCCCAGGCCACCTTCGCCCGCGCCGCCTCCGGCCAGGCGGCGCTGCGCGGCGCGTACCGCGGGCTGCCCGGCGGCACCCGGTGGGACCTCACCCCGTACGAGGCCGAGCGGTTCACCGCGCAGGTGGAGCAGGCCCTGTACGCGTCCAAGTTGATCGCCTACGACCAGGGCTGGAAGATGATCCTGGACGCCGCCGAAGAGTTCGGCTGGACCATCGACCTCGGGGCGGTCGCCAGGATCTGGCGCGGGGGCTGCATCATCCGGGCCGCCTTCCTGGACCGCATCCGCGCCGCCTACGCGGTGGACCCGGGCCTGGTCAGCCTGCTGTCCGACGCCGGATTCGCGGCGGAGATCAGGGACGCGCAGGTGCCGTGGCGCGAGGTGATCGCCACCGCGGCCCGCCGGGGCGTGCCGGTGCCCGCTTTCTCGGCCGCGCTGTCGTACTACGACTCCCTGCGCGCCGAGCGCCTGCCGGCCGCGCTCACCCAGGGCCAGCGGGACTACTTCGGCGCCCACACTTACCGGCGCGTCGACCGCGAGGGCAGCTTCCACACGCTGTGGGGCACGGCCGACCGTGCCGAGATGGAGGCCTGAGCGGGACGGCTGACGGCTGACGGTCCGGGCTCACGCGGCAGGAGCCCGGACCGGGCGGGCCCGGCGACGCCGTACGCGGTCGGTCACGGCCGGGGGTGCCGTCGCGGTGCCGCCTCGCCGTGGCGTCGTGGCGCCGTCTGCTCGTGCCGCGATGCCCGCCGCGTCGCCGGTTCGGTGCCGACATGCCGTGCAGCCGGGCCGCGCTTAGGCTGACCAGGGCCGGCAACGGCCTGCCGGTCGGCCGACGGGCCGCCGCCGGCATGCCGTCGCCGGGGCGGTGCCGGCCGATCGTCCGGACCGATCGACCGGACCGGTCGTCCGGCCGTCCGGACCCTCGCATCGATCCGAGACGTCAGGAGCCATCGTGGTCGACAGCCCGCTGATTCTGGTGACCGGGGCGGCCGGGAGTGTGGGATCGGTGGGACGCCGGGTGGTCGACGACCTTCGACGACGGGGGCACGCGGTGCGCGCGCTCGTACACCGGGAGGACGAGCGCGCCGACGCGCTCCGCGAAATGGGTGCGGAGGTGACGGTGGGAGACCTGGCGCGCCCGGCGGACGTGGTGCGGGCGCTGGACGGCTGTCACCGCATGTATTTCGGCATGGGCGTGTCGTCGCAGTACCTGGAGGCGGCTCTCGTCAACGCCGCCGCGGCGCGCGCCCGGGGCCGTCTGGAGGTGTTCGTCAACATGTCGCAGATGACGGTCTCCCAGATGGACCTCACCAGCACCGCCGAATCGACGCAGCAACGCGAGCACTGGCTCACCGAGCAGGTGCTGGACTGGTCCGGTCTTCCCGTCACCCAGGTGCGGCCAACGGTCTTCATGGAGAATCCCTTGTTCCGGATCTTCTGCTTCGCCTCGATGGCACGGGACGGGACGATCCGGCTTCCTTTCGGGCAGGGCCGCACCTCTCCGGTGGCGGCCGAGGACGTCGCGCATGTCGTCGCCGCCGTTCTCGCCGATCCCGCCCCTCACATCGGCCGCGTCTACGAGCTGACCGGTCCGGTCTCGCAGGACATGCGGGCCATGGCGGAGGAGTTCTCCTCCGCGCTGGGCCGTCCCGTGACCTACGTCGACCCGCCCTTCGACGAGTTCGAGGACGAGCTGCGCCGGCAGGGCCTTCCGGACCATGCCGTCGAGCACCTGACCACGATGGCGCGGCTGCACGCGCAGAACCGCTATGACCGCGCGACCCAGGACGTGGAGAAGGTCACCGGGCGGCCCGCGTGGGGCGTACGGGAGTTCGTCGAGCACAACCCGGAGCTGTTCCGGTCCGCCGACGCGTCATGAGCCGCCGCTGCGGGTCCGAGTACCCGGAGTACCCGGTGTCCGCCGACCTCAGCGACGTGCCCCTCTTCGAGCATGAGGCCGAGTCATGAACACAGACTTCGATGTGGTGGTCCTCGGTGCGGGGCCGGGTGGATATGTGGCAGCCATTCGATGCGCCCAGCTGGGTCTCCGGACCGCCGTCGTCGAAGGGCGGTTCTGGGGCGGAATCTGCCTGAACATCGGCTGCATCCCGGCGAAGGCTCTCCTGCGCAACGCGGAAGTGGCACACCTTGTGCTGCATGAGGCGGACACCTTCGGCGTGCGGTTCGACGGTGCCGTGAGTCTCGACTACCGGGCGGCGTACCTCAGGAGCCGCAAGGTGGCCGACGGGCGCGCGAAAGGCGTCAACTATCTGATGCGCAAGAACGGCATCGCGCAGTTCGAGGGACAGGGATCGTTCGTCGATCCCCACACCCTGAACGTCCGGATGCCCACCGGGGAGACCACCCTCACCTTCGCCCACTGCATCATCGCCACCGGCTCCACCGTGAAGCTGCTGCCGGGGACCCGCCTGGGCAGACGCATCGTGACCTACGAGGAGCAGATCCTCTCCGACCACGTGCCCGGGAGCATCGTCATCGCCGGAGCGGGCGCCATCGGAGTGGAGTTCGCCCACCTGCTGCGGGCCTACGGCGTCGACGTCACGCTGGTCGAGTTCTTCGACCGGATCGCCCCCCTGGAGGACGAGGAGGTCTCCGCGGAACTGGCCCGGCAGTTCCGTCGGCAGGGGATCACGGTGATGACGTCCACCCGCGTGGAGTCGATGCAGGAGTCGGCCGACGGAGTGCGTGTCGTCGTCTCGCAGGGCGGCCAGGAGAAGGTTTTGGAAGCGGACACGGTGCTCCAGGCCCTGGGGTTCCAGCCGCGCACCACCGGGTACGGGCTCGGGCAGGCGGGCGTCCGGCTCACCGACCGTGGTGCCATCGACATCGACGGCCGGTGCCGTACCAGCCGGCCGCACATCTTCGCCATCGGGGATGTCACGGCGAAACTGATGCTCGCCCATGCCGCCGAGGCGATGGGAGTCATCGCCGCGGAGACCATCGCCGGTGAAGAGACGATGGAGCTCGACTACCGCATGATTCCCCGGGCCACGTTCTGCCGGCCCCAGATCGCGAGTTTCGGCTGGACCGAACGGGAGGCGAGGGACGCGGGGTTCGATGTCCGCGTCGCGAAGTTCCCCTTCACCGCGAACGCGAAGGCGCACGGCTTCGGCGACACGGCCGGCTTCGTGAAGCTCATCAGCGACACCCGCCACGGCGAACTTCTGGGCGCGCACCTGATCGGCCCGGACGTCACCGAGCTTCTTCCGGAGCTGACCCTGGCGCAGAAGTGGGATCTGACGGTGACCGAGCTGGTGAGGAACGTGCACGCGCACCCCACTCTGAGCGAGGCGGTCCAGGACGCCCTGCACGGCCTGGCCGGGCACATGATCAACCTGTGAGCGAAGCGGCCACACGCCTCGGGCGCACGGCGGTGCGCCGGGGGCCTGCGCGAGGCCGCCGAACGGTCCCCTGCCGTCGGGGCGACCTGAGACTCCCTCCGGTCGAGCGCTGATGTCGCGTCATATGTGCGGCACGGGGCAGCGTTTGCTCAGCTCCACGGTTCGGCCGGTGCGGCGCGCCGGTCGTGCGGGACGTGCCGTTCCGTGGGGGCGTCTTCGCAGGGATGCAATGTGCGCGTTACCTACCCCGAGTCGTCATGTGCTTAGGGTGTGAATGTGGCGGGAGGGTTCGAGTCGTTTCGCGGGCCGGCGATGGCGGAGCCGCCCACGTCCGGGGGCGGATCCGTGCCGGGCATCGGCGTCCCGTCCCGGCTGAGTGCGCTGCGCTCGACGGCGGCGCGGATCGGCACCACGCTCGACGAGGACACCACGTGCGCGGAGCTGGTGCGCGAGGTCGCCGGGCAGGTCGGTGGTGCGGCCGCCGTGCTGCGCGGCGGGCGTGAGTTCCGCTCGCGGTACGAGGCCGTCGCCGGGAACCCGGCCGTGCTGCCCGACCCCTGGTCGACGGCGGCTGCGGCGCAGGAGGCGGCGGGCCCGCGAGAGAGCGCAGTCCCTTTCCCGGTGGCGGGGTACCCCGGGCTTGCGCTCTGCGTGCCGCTGGCCGCGAACGGTCACTCCTACGGCGTGCTGGTGAGCGCCCGGCAGGGGACACCGTTCACCCACGAGGAGACGGAGGTCCTGACGTTCCTCGCCGAACATGCCGCTTCCCACATCCGGCACGCCCGGGAGCATGACGCGGTGAGCGGCATCGTCGGAAAGCTCCAGCGTGCTCTGCTGTCGGCTCCCGGCCGGCCGCACCCCAATCTGGATGTGGCCGTCCGCTACCTCCCCGTCGGGCAGAGCGCGCTGATCGGCGGGGACTGGTGCGAGACCGTCCGGCTGCACTTCGGCCGTACGATGCTCGTGGTCGGCGACGTGATGGGCCACGGTCTGGAGGCCGCCGTCGACATGACCGCCTACCGCTCGTCCCTGCGCTACAAACAGGTCGACCCCAATCGCAGCCAGGTGACGATCACAAGCGCGGGCCATCTGCCCCCGGTCGTGATCGACGAACAGGGCCGCGCCTCCCTGTTACCCATACCGGTCGGCCCGCCTCTGGGCACCGGCCTGGGCGGCTACGAGCCCGCCACCTACCGGCTGGATCCGTCCCAGACGCTGGTCCTCTTCACCGACGGGCTCGTCGAGCGCCGCGGTGAGGACATCGAGCAGTCACTGCGCCGGCTCGCCGGGGTCGGCTTCGAGGCCGCCTCGGGGGTCGAGGACGTCCTGGACACGGTGCTCGCCCGCCTCGACGCCCGGCACGCGGAGGACGACGTCGCGGTACTGGCCGCCCGGCTGCACCACCGGTCCGCGCAGGCACACGACACGCGGACCTGAACCGTCGACCCGGCGTCGGCCTCGGATCCGGAAGGGTCCGGACTTTGCGCCCGCCAACGCGACAGGGGCCCTCCGAAGAGAGCCCCTGACCCGTGGAAACTTCCGACACTCACTGTCGGGACGACAGGATTTGAACCTGCGACCCCTTGACCCCCAGTCAAGTGCGCTACCAAGCTGCGCCACGTCCCGTTGCCCGCCTGACCTGGGGTTTCCCCCGGCCGAACGTGCACAGAAACAATACCGCACTCGGGACGGTGGTCGCGCACCCGTTTATGCGCCGTTCACCCTTGTCGTCGCTCTCCTGCCTCGCTCTCCTGTCGTCACCCTCCGGCCGCAAGGCCGAGCTCCGGGTGGTGGTCGAGGAGCCGGGGCGGGGCCGCCTGGCGCCAGGAGTCGGCGAGGATGTCCCGCAGTTCGGCCTCGTCCTCCAGGGCGGCGAGGCGCACCCGGATCCAGGCGAACTGCGCCTCGTGCCCGGCGACCCAGAACTTCCCGGGCTCGGCGAGCACCAGCTCGTCCCGCTCCTCTTTGGGACAGCGCACCGCCATGGACGTCTCGTCCTCGGGCAGCGTGACGAACATCTTCCCCGCGACCCGGAACGTGGGCATGCTCCAGGCGGTCTTCTCGGCCGTCTCGGGCAGGGACAGGGCGATACGGCGTACGTCTTCGGCGTCCGGCATGCCCCGCACCGTAGCCAATGGCACTGACAGTCGGCTCGCGCTCAGGGGGCGGAGACTCCGACCCGTTTGTAGAAGAGCGTGGTCGGGCACAGCGCTCCGGCCGGTGTCGTCGCGTAGTCCGGTATCTCTCCCGCGCGGGTCCAGCCCGCGGAGCGGTACAGGGACTCGGCCGGGCTGCCGGTCTCCGTGTCCAGGTGGAGCAGGGTGATCCCGACCTCGGCAGCGGCCCGCTCCGCCGTGGCCAGCAGTCGGCGTCCCAGGCCGCGGCCGCGGGCGTTGCGGTGCACCATGAGTTTGACCAGTTCGGCGCGGTGGCGGCTGTTCGCCTTGTCCGGGAAGGCGAGACTCACGGTGCCCGCGACCCGGCCCCCCGCCGACGCCGCCCATACGGCGAGACTCCCCGTGTCGACCGCGGCCGCCCGCTGCCGCCACCAGGCCAGGGCCTCGGCCCGGCCGAGCGGGGCGAGGAATCCGACGGAGGCGCCGTCGTCGACGGTGTCGGCCAGCAGGTCGGCCAGTTCCTCGGCACGGGCGAGCACGTCGGAGCCACCGAGCCGGACGATCACGGTCATGGGAGCACCACCACGAGCGCGTAGCGCACATCGCCGGGGCCCGGGCAGCGGAACCGCGTCGGGCCCCAGACCCGCAGCCGCAGGCAGTCACCGGCGGCGAGCCGGTGCTCGACGTCCTGGGCGGTCACCTCCAGCGTCCCGTCGAGGACCCAGATGTGCTGTTCGAGCCCGGGCACGGGCGGCCGGTCGTAGGCGATGTCGGCGCCCGCGGCGAGCCGTCCCTCGACGAGTTCGCCGCGCAGCCCGGGGTGCGGAGGAGACACGGACCGCCGTACGAAGCCGGAGGCCGCGTCCTGCCAGACGGCCTGACCGGCGGCGCGCACCACCTGGGCCGGCTCCGCCTCCACCTCGCTCAGCAGCCGGGACATGGTGCGGCCGTAGACGCCGCAGAGCCGGTTGAGCATCGAGGCGGTGGGGCTGATCTCGGCGCGTTCGGCCCGGGAGAGGGTGGAGCGGCTGACTCCGCTGCGGTCCGCCAGCTCGCCCAGTGACCAGCCCCGCTCCGCCCGCAGTTCGGCGAGGCGTACGGCCAGCCGGGCGTCGACATCGGCGGAGCCCATGACGTCGCTTTCCATGCGGGGAGCCTATCGCGGCCGTCACCATATCTGAGACGCATTCCCGAATGTGGGATGAAGAGGAGTGGTGCCGGGCTCGGCGGTCCGGCCGTCAGTCGACCGCCGCGGCGGCGGTCCGGCCGTCAGTCGACCGCCGCGGCCTCCGTGAGCGCATCCAGTACCGGGCGTATCAGCGGGTGCGCCTCCGCTCCCCGGCGCACGGCCGCGAAGACCCGGCGGGTGGGCGCTACGCCGTCGACCGGGCGGACGACCACACCGCCGAGGTCCATCCCGCGCAGGGCGGAGCGGGGCACGAGGGCCACCCCGGCGCCGGCCGAGGCGAGCGCCACGACCGCGCGGAAGTCGTCCGAGGAGTGCTCGAGGCGGGGCTGGAACCCGGCGTGCTCGCAGGCCAGGACGACGACGTCGTGACACGGGTTGCCCGGGTAGGGGCCGATCCACGGGTCCTTGGCCAGGTCGGCCAGCGGGACCTCCGGTGCGTCGGCGAGGCGGTGGGTGACCGGCACGACCGCGTCGAAGGGCTCGGCGTAGAGCGGGATGGGCGTGAGCCGGGGGTCGTCCGCGTCCGGTGCGCCCCGGTACTCCACGGCGACCGCGACGTCGACCTGCCGGTCCAGGACCATCGGCAGGCTCGCGTCGCCCTCGGCGTCCTGGACCCGGACCCGGATGCCGGGCGCGGTGCGCGTGAGCCGGGCCAGCGCGGGGGCCACCACCAGGCCGATGCCGGTGGCGAAGGAGGCCAGTGTCACCGTGCCCGCCGATCCCGCGCCGTAGGCGGCCAGCTCGGCCTCGGCACGCTCCAGCTGGGCGAGAACGGCGTTCGTGTGGCCGAGCAGGATCTCACCGGCCGGGGTCAGCCTCACACCCTTGGCGCTCCGCTCGACCAGCCGGTGGCCGGTCTCCTGTTCCAGCGCGGCGAGCTGCTGGGACACAGCGGAGGGGGTGAGATAGAGCGCGGCGGCAGCAGCCGTGACGGTGCGGTGGTCGGCCACCGCACGGAGGATGTGCAGCCGCCGCGCTTCGATCATGCAAACGATTATCGCAAGACGCGCGGGCCGGTCAGCCCTCCAGCTCCGCCCGGGCCGCCACGAACGCGTCGACCGCACGGTTGACATCGTCCGTGGAGTGCGCGGCGGACAGCTGCACCCGGATGCGGGCCTGGCCCTGCGGGACCACCGGGTAGGAGAAGCCGATGACGTATACGCCGCGCTCCAGCAGCAGCTCGGCCATGCGTCCGGCCTTCGCCGCGTCGCCGATCATCACCGGGGCGATCGCGTGGTCGCCCGGCAGGACGTCGAAGCCCTTCTCGGTCATCCGGCGCCGGAAGAGAGCGGTGTTCGCGGCCAGCTTCTCGCGCAGGTCGCCCGCCGACTCCAGCAGGTCGAGCACCTTGAGCGAGGCCGCCGCGATCACCGGGGCGAGCGTGTTCGAGAAGAGATACGGCCGCGAGCGCTGGCGCAGCAGGGCGACGATCTCGGCACGGGCGGCGACATAGCCGCCGGAGGCGCCGCCGAGCGCCTTGCCGAGGGTGCCGGTGATGATGTCGACGCGGTCCATGACACCGTGCAGCTCGGGGGTGCCGCGGCCGCCCGGTCCGACGAAGCCGACGGCGTGCGAGTCGTCGACCATGACCATGGCGTCGTACCGGTCCGCGAGGTCGCAGATCTCCCGCAGCGGCGCCACATAGCCGTCCATGGAGAACACACCGTCGGTGACGACCAGCTTGCGGCGGGCACCGCCCTCGGACGCCTCCTTCAGCTGCCGCTCCAGGTCCGCCATGTCGCGGTTGGCGTAGCGGAAGCGGCGGGCCTTGGACAGCCGGATGCCGTCGATGATCGAGGCGTGGTTGAGGGCGTCGGAGATGACGGCGTCCTCGGGGCCGAGGAGGGTCTCGAAGACACCGCCGTTGGCGTCGAAGCAGGAGGAGTACAGGATCGTGTCCTCCTGGCCGAGGAACGCGGACAGCCGTGCCTCCAGCTCCTTGTGCACCTCCTGCGTGCCGCAGATGAACCGCACGGACGCCATGCCGTAGCCCCAGCGGTCCAGGGCCTGGTGGGCCGCGGCGATCACCTCGGGGTGGTCGGCGAGGCCGAGGTAGTTGTTGGCGCAGAAGTTGAGCACCTCACCGGGGCGGCCGCCCGCGGTGACGTTCACGGTCGCGGACTGCGGGGTGCCGATCACACGCTCGGGCTTGTGCAGGCCGGCGGCCCGGATCTCGTCGAGGGTGGCGCGCAGGTCGTCGCGCACGGAATCGAACATGGGGAAGCTCCTCAAAGTGCTTACGCGGTAAGGCGGGCGATACGGGGGACGAGCGCGGAACGGAGCTACGCGGTCCAGTCCAGGATGATCTTGCCGCCCCGGCCGCTCGCCGCGTCCTCGAACGCCGCCTCGTGGTCGCGGTAGTCGTACCGGCCGGTGATCACGGGAGAGAGGTCGAGCCCGCCCTCGAGCAGAACCGACATCGCGTACCACGTCTCGAACATCTCGCGGCCGTAGATGCCCTTGATCGTGATCATGGAGGTGACGATCCGGGCCCAGTCGACGGGGAACTCCTGGGACGGCAGGCCGAGCATGGCGATCCGGCCGCCGTGCGTCATGTTGGCGATCATGTCGCGCATCGCCTCGGGGCGGCCGGACATCTCCAGACCGATGTCGAAGCCCTCGCGCAGGCCGAGCTCGCGCTGGCCGTCGGCGATCGTCGCGTCGGAGACGTTCAGCGCGAGGCTGACACCGATCTTGCGCGCCAGTGCCAGACGCTCCTCGCTCACATCGGTCACGACGACGTTGCGTGCGCCCGCATGCCGGGCCACGGCCGCGGCCATCAGGCCGATCGGGCCGGCACCGGTGATCAGGACGTCCTCGCCCACCAGCGGGAACGACAGAGCGGTGTGCACCGCGTTGCCGAACGGGTCGAAGATCGCGGCGACGTCGAGGTCCACGGGGGCTCGGTGCACCCAGACATTGCCGGCGGGCAGGGCCACGTACTCGGCGAACGCGCCGTCGCGCCCCACACCGAGCCCGACCGTCGCCCGGCACAGATGGCGGCGCCCGGCCAGGCAGTTGCGGCACTTCCCGCACACCAGATGGCCCTCGCCGCTGACCAGGTCGCCCACCTTGACGTCCATGACGTCCCGGCCGGTTGCCACGACCTCGCCGACGAACTCGTGCCCGACCACGAGGGGGGTGCGGATCGCCTGCTGCGCCCAGCCGTCCCAGGCCCGGATGTGCAGATCGGTGCCGCAGATACCGGTCCGCAGGACCTTGATCAGTACGTCACCGAATCCCACGGCGGGCTCGGGGACGTCCGTGAGCCGGAGCCCGGGCTCCGCCTTCTCCTTGACCAGCGCCTTCAACGCTACGGCTCCTGTGATTGAGGTCCCGGTTACGGGCACGGCAAACGAACCCGCACCGGGGAGAGGAGTGGAATCGCGTAGCAATCTGCCCTACGGCGACGCACCGGTCCATCGAGGATTTCTTAAGCGCCGCCACAGCTTTGCTTCACGCCGCCTCAGGTCGCGTCGTTCTCCCGTCGGCCGATTCCCTCCGCCAGCTCCGCGGCCAGTGTCTTGATGGTCTCCAGACCCGCCCGGCCCCAGGGGCGCGGTTTCACGTCGGCGGCGCAGACCGTGCCGAGGGCGGTGCCCGTGCGGTCGACGAGCGGCGCGCCCAGGTAGGAGCGGATGCCGATCTCGTCGACGACGGGGTTGCCGGCGAAGCGCGGATAGTCGCGGACGTCCTCGAGGACGAGCGCTTTGCGCCGGACGACCACATGCGGGCAGAAGCCGTACTCGCGGCCCAGGTGACGGGCCCGCTGCCCGGTGCCGTCCGGGGTGGCGACGGCGGTGAGCGGGCGGTCGCCGGGCTGGTGCAGCCCCGCGAAGAACTGCCGGTGCTCGTCGATGAAGGTGACCATCGCGTACGGCGCCGCGGCGAGTTCCGCCACCCGGTCCGCGAAGGCGTCGAACTCCGGATCGGCGCGCTCTCCGAGTCCGAGCCGGCGCAGCCTGCGGACGCGCTCGGGTGCGTCTCGGTCCTCGGGGGTCAGCAGCAGTCGGCTCAGGGTCATGTGCGGGCTCCGCGCTTCGGGGCCGGTGCCGCCGGGGCGTGCGCGAGGAGGTGGCGGACGAGCGTGAGCAGGGTCTGCACGCCGGAGCTGGAGATACGGGCGTCGCAGCGCACCACGGGGACCTCCGGGCCGAGGTCGAGGGCGGTGCGCACCTCATCGGGGTCGTAGCGGTGTGCGCCGTCGAACTCGTTGACGGCGACGATGAATCCGACTCCGCGCTGCTCGAAGAAGTCGACGGCGGCGAAGCAGTCCTCCAGACGGCGGGTGTCTACGAGAACGACCGCTCCGAGCGCGCCCTCGGACAGCTCGTCCCACATGAACCAGAACCGTTCCTGTCCGGGCGTGCCGAAGAGGTACAGCACGTGCTGCGGGTCGAGGGTGATACGGCCGAAGTCCATCGCCACGGTCGTCTCGACCTTGTTCTCGATCCCTTCGAGGCTGTCGGTCGCGGCGCTGACCGTGGTCAGCAGTTCCTCCGTGCTCAGCGGCGCGATCTCGCTCACCGCGCCCACGAAGGTCGTCTTGCCCACTCCGAACCCTCCCGCCACCAGGATCTTCAGCGCGGTGGGGAAGGGATCAGAGCTGTCGTCGTAGTCCATCGAGCACTGCCTCCAGAAGAGACCGGTCAGTGGGGTCGGGGTGGAATGAGGGGGGTTTGGTGGTGAGTGCCCCGCAGTCGACGAGGTCGGACAGCAGCACCTTGGTGACCACCGCGGGCAGCTTCAGATGCGCGGCCACCTCGGCCACCGAGACGGGGAGCCGGCACAGTCCGAGCGCCTGGGCGTGCTCGGGGCCGAGATGGCCGAGGGGGGCGGTGCCGGTGGCTCTCACCGCGGAGAGCAGCGTGAGGACGGTGCTCGGCCGGGTACGGCCGTTGCTGACCGTATAGGGGCGGATCAGCCGTCCGGCGGCGGCGTCGAGCCAGGGGCCGTCACCGGCCGCGGTCATGCTCAAGGCCGGGTCACCGAGGGCTGGGCGGCACTCCGGCGGGGCGCGGTGGCCAGATAGGGCCGCATGCTCTTGACCAGCATGGCCATCTCGTAGCCGAGAACCGCCGCGTCGGCCTCGCGGTCGGCGAGGACGGCGAGACAACTGCCGGAACCTGCGGTGGTGACGAAGAGCAGGGTCGAATCGAGTTCGACGACGACCTGCCGTACGTCGCCGCTGTCCCCGAAACGGACGCCCGCGCTACGGCCGAGCGAGTAGAGGCCTGAGGCCAGGGCGGCCATGTGGTCGGCGCTGTCGGTGTCGAGGCCGTGCGCGGACTTCACCAGTCCGTCGCAGGAGAGGAGGACCGCGCTTCTGGTGTGGGGTACACGCTGCACGAGTCCGCTCATCAGCCAGTCGAGATCGGAGACATGGGCCGTCGGCACGTCACTCGCCATAGTGGATCGACTCCTTGGGGTACGCGGGTCCGCGAGAGCGGATGGGAGTGAGGGTGGGGGCGGGGGCGGCGTGGGGGTCATCCGGCGGGTGTGTTCCGGTGATGACGCCCCGTCGGGTCGTGATCGGGTGGACGCGGGGCGGCTGCGGGCTCCGCACGGGCGGTCGTCTCGGTGCCGTCCGGCTCCGACTGCTGCCGCGCCTGCGCGAGGAGGATTCCCCGCTGGAACGCGGCCATCAGGCCCGGGTCGTGCCCGGCCAGCGGGCCGGCGTCCTGGCGGACGGGCGGGGTGGGGGCCCCGCGGAGCTGTGGTGCGATGTGTTCCTGGGCGCGTCTGCGGGGCAGCCGGGGCTTGCCCATGGTGCCGCGCACGGCCCCCGTCGGCGACGTCGGATGTCCGCCGGGAGCAGCCACCTGCCGGCCGGGGGCCGTCACAGGGCCGCCGGCGGCCTCCACGGGGACCGGACGGTCGCCGGGGCGGCAGCCGGGCAGCGCTTCGGCGGGGTTGGGACGCGGGGCGTCGGCATAGCGCACGGGCAACGGTGACCGCGCCCGGTCGGCCGGGGCCCCGTGCTCCCACGACTGCCGGGGGCCGGTCGGCACGGGATGCTCCGAGGCGCCCGGCGAAGCGCCGGCGGCCTGACTTTCCCACGGCGGCGGCGCCGGGGCGTGCGCATCCGCCGGATCCGGTTCCCGTGCGCTTGCTCCACCAGGGGGCGCGAGCGGTGTCCGCCCCGTGTGCGTCGTCTGCGGAACGACCGGCGTCCTTCCCGTGTCCCTCGCCTGGGGAATGGGCGGAGTCATGGCCTCGGTCGTGCTCGTGGTGCCCCCGAGCAAGCTCTGGGGCACCACGAGCACGGCTTGGACACCGCCGTAGATGTTGGTCTGCAAGCGGACGTGGATGCCGTGCCGGCGGGCGAGTTGGGAGACCACGAACAGGCCGATGCGGCCGTCCGCCAACAGACCGGCGACGTTGACCTGGTCGGGGTCGGCGAGCAGGGCGTTCATCCTGTGCAGTTCGGCCGGCGGCATGCCGAGCCCGCGGTCCTCGACCTCCACGGCGAGCCCCGAGGTGACGAGGCCCGCGCGCAGCAGCACTTGAGTATGCGGCGCCGAGAACACCGTGGCGTTCTCCACGAGTTCGGCGAGCAGGTGGATCACGTCGGCGACGGCGTGCCCACGCAGGGTGCCCTCGGTCGGCGGCACGAGTCTGACCCGCGCGTACTGCTCGACCTCGGCGGTCGCGGAGCGCAGCACCTCGGTCATGGGCACCGGGGTGCTCCACTGGCGGCGGGAGACGGCGCCGCCGAGCACGGCGAGGTTCTCGGCGTGGCGCCGGATGCGGGTGGCGAGGTGGTCGACGTGGAAGAGGCCCTTGAGCAGGTCGGGGTCCTCGAGCTCGTTCTCCAGCTCGTCGAGGATCGAGATCTCCCGGTGCACGAGGGACTGAAGACGCCGGGCCAGGTTGACGAACACCTCCAGTTTCTGCTCGCTGCCGGCCTGGCTGGAGAGCTGCGCGGCCTGCACGACCGCGGCGACTGCGCCGTCGTGGGCGCGCGCCAGCTCGGCGGCGAGCAGCTCGAAGTCGTCGGCGTCCTCGGTGGGTTTGCCGTGCGGCCTGTGTGCGGGCGGCGCCTCGCCGCGGCGCAGTGCCTCGACGAGAGCACGCAGATCGGCCTCGCCACGCGCGCTGGCGCGTCGCAGCGCGTCGAGGCGGTCCCGCACGGAGGTCGCGGTGCGTTCGGCGGCCACCGCGGCGATCACGATGCCCGCGAGGGCCACGGCCAGGGCGCCCGCGAGAACGGCCCAGAGGGTGATGGTGGGCCGCGCGCCGGCGGTGCGGACGGTGAAGAGCACGGCGGCGCAAGCGCTGAGGGCCACCGCGACGGGCGGCAGGATCGCCAGGCGGAGCAGCTGGGGCCGCAGGGGGGTCTCGGCCGGTGAGGGGGTGGTGTGGGCGACCGGTCGCCCGTGCCGCCCGCCCTCACGGAGGTCTGCGCGTGCGGCCGGTGCGCGGAGGTGAGACATCGGCGTCCTCGTACTGGGTGCGTCGGGGCGTGGGGCTCCCGCGGGTGTGCGCGACTCCGGCGTGCGGCATCGCGGCGCCGGTCGAGACACCGCATATTTCGGCGCTGCGTCGACTGACGGCAACTCAGAGTAGTCGCCCTCCGGGTAAGTGCGGTGGGCTGTTGATAACTCCTCCGGAGAGCTTCCCGCTCTGGTATGAGCCCTCGTACGACAGGCCGATAACCGCGTCGGAGACTGCGCTCACCGCCGCTCCGGAAGCGATCGAGGTCGATCGGAAGCGATCACGGAAGCGATCACCGGAAGACGCCTATTGTTTCGTCCTACACCTAGATGCATAATGCGCTTATGCATAAGCGGCTTATGGACTCGGACGAGTCCCAGGTCTCGCCCCAGGTCTCATCCCAGGTCTCGCCTCAGGTCTCGCCCCAGGTCTCATCCCAGGTCTCGCCTCAGGTCTCGTCTCCGGTCTCGTCCGACGTCTCCCCCGACGTCTCGCCCGAAGACCTGATGATCGCCGTGGAGCGGATGGTCCGCCACGTCCGTCACAGCGCCACCACCGGCGGCCTGAGCACCGCAGCCTCGTCCGCCTTGGCCCGTCTGGGGCGGGAAGGACCGCACCGGCTCACCGACCTGGCCCGGGCCGAGGGCGTCTCCCAGCCCAACATGACCCAGCTCGTCACGCGCATGGAACGGGCGGGCCTGGTACGGCGGTCGACCGACAGCACCGACGGACGGGGCGTCCTGGTCGCGGTCACCGAAACCGGACTGGATGTCTTCCGGGAACGACGCGCCGAGCGCACACGCGCCCTTGTGCAGCTGATCGAGGAGCTCACCGAACCGGAGCAGCACGCGGTGAAGGTGGCCCTACCGGCCCTCGCCCGCGTGATCCAAGACCGTCAAGAGCGTTCCTGAACCGTCCCGCTCACCCCTCACCACCCCACGACGTCACACCCACCCTGTCACACCTCACACCCCGGGAGAACGAGCGCGCATGAGTGCTCCACACGGAGGAGCCGCGAGCCCCTTCAAGCAGCCCAAGGCCGTCTGGGCCGTCGCATTCGCCTGTGTCATCTCGTTCATGGGCATCGGCCTGGTCGACCCGATCCTGCCCGCCCTGGCCGAGAACCTGCACGCCTCGCCCAGCCAGGTCTCCCTGCTGTTCAGCAGCTACCTCATCGTGACCGCGGTGGCGATGCTGATCGTCGGCTGGGTCTCCAGCCGCATCGGGGCCAAGCGCACCCTGGTCACCGGTCTGACGGTCATCGTCGTCTTCGCCGCCCTGGCAGGCACCTCCGGCTCCATCAACGGGATCGTCGGTTTCCGCGCGGGCTGGGGCCTGGGCAACGCCCTGTTCATAGCCACCTCCCTGGCCGTCATCGTGGCCTCCGCCAGCGGCGGCTTCGGCGGCGCGATCATCCTCTACGAGGCCGCGCTGGGACTCGGCATCGCCGTGGGCCCGCTGCTGGGCGGCGAGTTGGGCGCCATCAGCTGGCGCGGCCCGTTCTTCGGCGTCGCCGTGCTGATGGCCATCGCCCTCATCGCGACCCTCGCCTTCGTCCCCGCCCTGCCCAAGCCGGAGCGCCGCACCTCGCCGATCGCCCCGCTCAGGGCACTGCGCCACCGTGGGCTGCTGACCATGGGCGTCATGGCGCTGCTGTACAACTGGGGCTTCTTCACGATGCTTGGCTACGCGCCGTACCCCATGAAGCTCAACGCCCATCAGCTTGGGCTGGTCTTCACCGGCTGGGGCCTGCTGGTGGCCGCGTTCAGCGTCTTCTTCGCCCCGCGTCTGCAAGGCCGTTACGGCACCGCTCCCGTGCTGTATGCCAACCTGCTGGGTCTCGGTGCCGTGATGGCCGTCATCGCCGCCGGCGTCGGCAACCCGACCGTGGTCATCGTGGCGGTCATCGTCAGCGGCGCCTTCATCGGCATCAACAACACCCTGACCACCCAGGCCGTCATGCTGGTCTCCCCGGTCGAGCGCCCCGTGGCCTCCTCCGCCTACGGCTTCCTGCGCTTCATCGGCGGCGGCCTGGCCCCGTACGTCGCCGGCAAGCTGGCCGATGCCACCGACCTGAGCGTCCCCTTCTACGTGGGCGCCGGTACCTTCCTCCTGGCGATCCCCGTCCTGGCCGGCGGCCACCGTCTGCTCCGCCGGGCCGAACAGGACACCGGCGAGGGACGGCCCGTGACCCCCACGCCCACGCTCACCCCCGTCGGCGCACAGGCCGCCGCCACACCTCCTGTGGTGGTCGCCGTCGGCGATCACGACAGGGCCGCCGTGATCGTCGACACCGCGGCACGGCTCGCCCGCGACGCCGGCAGCCCCTTGGAGGTCGTGCACGTGCTGCAGACCGCCGTCGTCGACGAACAGGCCGTCGACACCGAGGACTTCGACCAGGCCCGCGCCGCCGTCACCGCTCACCTCGACCGGCTCTCCGCGCAGGGCATATCCGCCACCGGCCAGATCCTGGCCTCCGTCGGCGACCACGCCGCGGCCGGCCGGGCCCTCGCCCGGCACGCCGCCGAGATCCACGCTCCCACCGTCGCCGTCGGACGCTCTCCGCGCGGCCCGCTCACCCAGTTCGCCGACGGCAGCTTCACGACCGCGCTGGCCCATGCCGCCGACTGCACCGTGGTCCTGGTCGACCCGGACCACATCCCTCGGCCGCTGACCGCGTCCGCCTTGACGGAGCTGCGCAACAGCCCGGCCTGACGCGTCCGAGCCGACAGCGGCCGCAGGTCCAGGGCGACGGGCCCGGACCCCCGCGGCCGCCGCCGCGCGACCTCCGCACGGAATTGTGGCCTCCGCCACAGCGCGGAGCAGCGTGTGCCTGATGGGGTGATCCCCATGAGCGACGGACTCACCTGGCTCGCCGAGCCGAAGTCGATCGACTGGGGCGGATACAGCGTCGTCATCGCCCAGGACCTCGCCGGAGAGACACTGGCGGCGCGTGTCGCCGCCGGCCGGTACGGCCGGAACAAGCAGCGGCCACGCTTCCTCGGAAGCCTCACCGGCGGGCAGGCCGACGACGTCATGAGCGGCCTGTTCGGGGACACCCACAACGCCATCGCCCTCCGCTACGGCGAGATCGGCGAGTGGTCCTACGTCGTCCAGCACGGATTCTGGTACGGGGAGTTCGGCCCGGAACCGCCCGTGTCACGAGGTGGCGCCCACATCTACCGGCTGTGGTACGAGGAAGAGAACGGCAAGCCCGTCCCGCCGTTCTTCTCCTACGAGCACGACGGCCGCACCGTGTGCGGCTTCAACCTGCACCTCGACGGCTCGTGGGGATCCGGCCGGGTCGACGGCGACGCGGACGTCGCCTCCGCCCTCGAAGCGGAGCTGACGGCCGCGGGCCTTCCCCTCGATGATCCCGAACGGCGCGGGGACGACCGCCGCGCGGTGCACCGGACATGTCTGGGCGTCATCGAACGGCACTTCGGCCTCACGCTACCGCGCAACGAGATCCTCAACAGCCCGCTGCCCACGCTGCTGATGAAGGCGAACGTGGCCAAGTGCCCCTTCTGCGGCGCTCAGCAGCCCTGAGAGCCGCACCCGACCGCGGTCGGTCCCCCGGCACCAGGTCGAGATCTTCCCGAGTCGTCGTCCCGGCCGGGCCGGGGACCGGCCATGTCCGGTCGGGCACGTGTCCCAGGATCACGCCGTGCGGCCCCCCGTGCGGGACCAGGCTGATGCCATGTGAGGTATCGAACGCGGTCAGGGCCAGTGTCCATGTGCTGTGTGGCCGCTCAAGCGGCGACGCCGAGCAGGCGCCGCACGCCACAGCCTGCGTGCCGGAACGGCCCGTCACGTCAGGCTCGACGGGACGATCCCGTAGCGGCGCATCTTGCGGTACATCGTGGCGCGGGAGATTCCGAGGTCCTGCGCGGTCCGCTGGACGTTGGAGTTGCGGTCCATCAACCCGCGCAGGATGGCGTCGCGTTCCAGCGCCTCGATGGTGGTGAGGACCTTGTTCGACGACACCCGGCATTCCGGCGGCAGGTCCTCCACTTGGATCATCCGGCCCGAAGGCCGCCGCGCCAGGCCCCGGATCACGGACTCGAGCTGCCGGACGTTCTCCGGCCAGGGGCATCGCTGCAGCATGGTCAGCACATCCGGGGAGAACCTGCTCTCGCCGCTCGGCCGGTACTTGCGCAGGAGGAACTGCGCCAGGTGCTCGATGTCCCCATAGCGATGACGCAGGGGAGGCACCTCCACCGAGGCGCCGCAGAGCTGGTCGAGCTGGTCGTCGGAGCTGACCATCGACGGCTGGCTGGTCATGACGAGTTGCCCGGTCGCACTGCCGTCCAGCTGCATCAGCAGGTTCGCCAGCCGCTGCCGCAGCTGGTCGCCCAGCAGGTGGACATCGCTCAGGACGAGTACGTTGGACGGCACGACAAGCAGCTCTCCGATGTCATGCAGTCAGCGCTCGGTGACGGCCGGTGAATCCGAGGGCGGCGCTTCCGTCATCTCCAGCCGGCGTCCGGCGCCATGGGCCCGGTGCAGGGCCTCGACCAGCGTCCTCTTGCCGACACCGGCTTCGCCCAGGAGATGAAGCCAAGTCCGGGCGACGAACGCTGTTTCGCTCTCGGCGACCGCGCGCAGCCAGTGCGGGGACGAGCCCACGAGTCCCAGGTTGAAGCGGGCGGGGGCGGCGGAAACGGCAGGTGTGGGCTGGGGCCGTCCGATCAGCCGGACTCGGAAGACGGCGCCCGCGTCGCTGTCCTCGCGCCGACAGCGACTGACCCTGAGTTCGGCGACCCGCCCCGAGGGCAGCGCGATGCTGCGTGTCCCCTCCAGCCGGGAGTGGTCGGCGATCTCACGGGCGTGGTCGAGCAGTGCATAGTGATCCGGCCCGGTCACGGCGACACTGAGCTGCTCGTTCATCATGACGACATCGCGGTTGAGGGCCAGCACGGGTCCCGGGCGCACCGAGGAGCACGCCTCCATGTAGTCCTGGAAGAGAGCCCGCTCGCGCCGCGAGGTGATCGCCGCGATTTCGGCCTCGATCTGGGCCGCGACGGAGCGGGCGAAGGCCATCAGCATGCCGTCGGAGCCCTGACGGATGGTGGTGAGGTTGAAGGCTCCCAGCAGGGTGCGCCGGGTGGGATGAAGGATCGGTACGGCCGCGCAGTGGAAGTCCCGCAACGCCTCGACGTAGTGCTCCATTCCGGCGATCACGACCGGGCGGCCGCTGGCCAGCGCGGTCCCGATGCCGTTGGTGCCCACATAGCGCTCGGCGAACACATGGCCCGGGGCCAGGTGCACGCGGTTGAGGTTCGTCGTCAGCCCCTCGTGGGAGACCTTCCGGGAGAGGACCACGCCGTTGCGGTCTGTGATCATCGTGGAGACCGGGTCGTCGGCGAGCTGCTCGTGCAACCTGTCCAGGATCGGCAGCGCAGCCCTTGCGAGGGGGCTGTCCAGGTTGGGGTTGTCCCGGTACGGAGCGTCGAGGCTGCCCGGCTGCACCTCGTATTCCATCGAGCGATGCCATGAAGCCACCACGAGCGGCCGGGCGCTTGGATCCTTGGTGACTTCCAGGTAGAGCTCTCTGGCTGCTCTCAGTGAGCTTCCGGGTTGTTGGCGGGGCATTAGCACTCCCGTACTGCGCGCTTCACAATCCCTCGGTGCAGTGATTGGACCAGTTCGACGGCTTGGCGCCTACCGCGTGTGCCACATTGAGACATTCGCGGACGGATTCTGAGACATCGACCTGCGATCGGCGGCCTGTGTAATCGGCGCACCACCCACCCGCCGACTCGCAGGGAGCCGCTATGAAAGCCGTGCAGGTCATCGAGTACGACGAGCCGCCCGTGCTCGTGGACGTGCCGAACCCGCAGATCACCGGTCCGCTGGATGTGATCGTGAAGATCGGGGGCGCCGGAGTCTGCCGGACGGATCTGCACATCCTCGAAGGACAGTGGAAGGAGAAGAGCGGGGTCACCCTGCCGTACACGATCGGTCATGAGAACGCCGGCTGGGTCGCTGAGGTCGGGCAGGCCGTCACCCACGTCCAGGTCGGCGACCCGGTCATCCTGCACCCGCTGGCGACCTGCGGTCTGTGCCGCGCCTGCCGGGCCGGCGACGACGTGCACTGCATGAACTCGGCGTTCCCCGGCATCGACGTCGACGGGGGCTACGCCGAGTACGTGAAAACCAGCGCCCGTTCGGTCGTGCCCCTCGACCCGTCCCTCGAGCCGGCCTCGGTGGCGGCCCTGGCCGACGCCGGGCTCACGGCGTACCACGCCGTCGCCAAGGCGGCACAGGTGCTGCGGCCCGGGGACAAGGCCGTGGTCATCGGCGCCGGCGGACTCGGACATATCGGAATTCAGGTGCTGCGGGCCCTGTCGCCGGTGGAGATGATCGTCATCGACCGCAGCCCGGAGGCCTTGGCGCTGGCCAAGGAACTGGGCGCCGACCACACCCTCGTCGCGGACGGAGGCGAGGCCGAACGCGTACGGGACCTCACCGGCGGTCATGGGGCGGAGGCTGTCCTGGACTTCGTCGGCGAAGGCGGCGCCGTCGAGACGGGCGTGGCCTGCCTGCGCCGCCACGGCAACTACTACGTCATCGGATACGGCGGCAACTTGAACGTTCCGACGATCGACGTCATCTCCACGGAGATCAACTTCGTGGGCAACCTCGTGGGGTCGTACAACGACCTCTCCGAGCTGATGGTCCTGGCGGCCCGCGGCAACGTCACCCTGCACACCCAGCGGTACCCCCTGGCCTCTTTCCGGCAGGCCCTCGACGACCTGGCCGCCGGTGTCGTACGCGGCCGAGCGATCTTGATCCCCTGACGCGTCCAAGGAGCAGTTCCATGCGCACCAGACCCTACAAGCGGTTCGCCGCCGTCGCGGCCGTCGCGGCCCTGACCGCCACCGCGTGCACCGCCCCGAACCAAGCACAGGACAAGCCGAAGGAAAAGGCCCCGCTCTTCAAGCTCGGCTCGGAGATCAGCTACAGGAAGTACGGCAAGGACTACCCGGACACCAAGGTCGAGGACGTCCCGGGGCCGTGCAGCTATGAGGCGATCAGCCGGAAGGACTACTCCGGGCAGACGCTGAAGATCATCAGCCATGCCGTCCCGGTCATCGGCGAGCCGACCCAGCTGCACGCCAAGCAGTTCGAGGAGATCACCGGGGCGAAGGTCGAGGTGGTGAACGTCCCCTTCGGCGAGCTGCATCAGAAGATCCTCACGCCTCTTCAGGCGGGCCAGCCCGCCTACGACGTGATGTTCTATCCCTCGCTGTGGATCGGCGACATGGCCCCGTATCTCGCACCGGTGCCCGGGAAGTATCTGAACACTCCCGGCATGAAGGATGTCACGGGTACCTACATGGACGTGGCGACCTGGAACGGGAAGGTCGTGCAGTACCCCGTGGACGGGGACCGGCACTACCTCAAGGTCCGCACCGACGTGCTGAACGACCCCAGGCAGCAGGCTGCCTACAAGGCGGCCACGGGCAAGGAACTGAGAGTTCCGAAGACCTGGGCCGAATACCAGGACGTCGCCGAGTTCTTCAGCGGCAAGGACTTCGACGGCGACGGCAAGCCCAACTACGGCAGCGCCGAGGTGACCAAGCGCGACGACCTGACGTTCTCCGCCTTCATCAGCCGGGCCGCGCCGTATGTGAAGAACCCGGACGTCAAGGGCGGTGTCTTCTTCGACGTCAAGACCATGAGGCCGCTGATCAACACGCCGGGCTTCGTCCGCGCGCTGGACGACATGGTGAAGGCCAAGTCGACCTGGGCACCCGGTGGCGCCAACTTCGGCCTGGGTGACGAGATCTTCTCCTTCGGCGGCGGCCAGACGCTGATGTCGTACTCGTGGGACGACGCCTTCATTCAGGCCCAGCAGCCCGACAGCAGGATCCGCAACAAGGTGCAGGCGGCGCCGCTGCCCGGATCCAACGAGGTGTACAACCGCACCACCAAGTCGTGGGACGTGAAGGCGAACCAGGCTCCCTACTTCACCTGGGGCTGGACTTCGGCGGTGGCCAAGGCATCACGCCACCAGCAGATGGCGTTCGACTACCTGTGCTTCTTCAGCAACGAGGCCAACACCGCCCTCGACCTGACCATCGGCCGGTTCGGCGTCAACCCCTACCGCTACGCCCACTTCGACCCGAACTTCTGGGAGCGGCTGGGCTGGGCCCCGAAGGTCGCCGAGTCGTACGTGAAGACGCTCTCCGGCATGGAGGACAGCCGCAACCGCGTCTTCGACCTGCGCGTTCCCGGTGTCAACCAGTACATGTCCGCGCTGGCCAACGGCGTCGCCGCGGCCTTGGCGGGCCAGGACTCCCCGCAGGACGCGCTGGACGGCGTGGCCAAGGAATGGTCCAAGATCACCGACCAGATCGGCAAGGACAAGGTCCAAAGCGCCTACCGCAACGTGGTCGCGCTTGAGGACCACTCCTGATCCGACCGCAGGACGCCCCGGGTGGCCGAACCGGATCGGCCACCCGGGGACTCCCGCCCCCTTCCGCAAGGAGAACCATGGACGGCCTGCGCCGGCACAAGAGCATGTTCCTGCTGCCGGGACTGCTCACACTCTTTCTGATCATCATATTTCCGCTTCTGTTCACCATCCGCGTCAGCTTCTCCGGCTGGAACGTCAGCAACCCTCGGATGAACTTCATCGGAGGGGCCAACTACGCCGCGATGCTGCACGACGGCCGCTTCTGGGCCTCTATCACCCGGCTGATCCTGCTGGCGGGCGGCACGGTCGTGATCCAGTACGTCATCGGGTTCGGCATGGCCCTGCTGGTCTGGCGCGAGGTACGCGGCCGCAGATTCTGGAGGGTGCTGTTCCTCGTTCCCATGATGACCACGCCCGTGGTGATGGCCGCCATCTGGCAGACGATCTTCCATGAGTCGCTGGGGCCGGTGAACGATCTACTGGGGACACTGGGCCTGAGCAGGATCCCCTGGCTGACCGAGTCCGGCCCGGCGCTGGCCGCCCTGATGATCGTCGAGGTCTGGCAGTGGACCCCGTTCATGTTCCTGCTGCTGCTGGCCGGCCTGCTGAGCCTGCCGAAGGAACCGTTCATGGCCGCCGCGATCGACGGCGCCGGCACCTGGCGCACCTTCTGGAAGGTGACCTTCCCGCTGATGGCGCCGGTGTCGGTCGCGGCAACCATCATCCGGCTGATCGAGGCGTCCAAGCTCTCCGACAGCGTCTATGTACTGACCTCCGGCGGGCCGGGCTCCTCGACGGAGACCCCGGGTTACTACCTCTACATCCAGGGGCTCCGCGATCAGCAGACCGGGTACAGCGGGGCGATGTCCCTGACGTACCTCGTCCTGATGATCGTCACCCTCACGGGCGTCGCCGCCCTGCTCACCAGGGCCTTCAAGCTGAAGGGGGACTCATGAGGTCGCACCTTTATCCCATATTCAAATACACCGTGATCGCCCTGTGGGCCTGCTTCGTCGCGGGACCCTTCTTCTGGGCGATGACGACCAGTTTCAAGAACGCCAACGCGGTCCAGGGCGGCCCCACCTACATCCCCTGGGTGCAGTACAAGCCCACCCTCACCGGCTGGCGCAACATCTTCGGTGGAGCCGGTGGTATCGATGTGATCCATCCCTTCGTCAACAGCGCTGTCATCACCATCGCCGCGTCCGCCATCAGCCTGGCCCTGGGGTCCCCGGCCGCCTACGCGCTGTCCCGTTACCGGTTCAAGCTGGGCTTCATCAAGAACAGCGACATCGTCTTCTTCTTCGTCTCCCAACGGATCATGCCGCCCGTCGTCCTGGTGATCCCCTTCTTCTACCTCCTGCAGTGGGGTGGCCTCCTGGACAGCACCCCAGGCCTGGTCATCGTGACGGTCGCGCTGCTGCTGCCGATCGCGGTCTGGGTGATGGTGGACTTCTTCAACGGCATCCCCCGGGAGATCGACGAGATGGCGATGCTCGACGGCTGCCCCCCGTTCCAGACGTTCGTACGGGCGATCCTGCCGAACTCCCTGCCCGGGCTGACCGTGGCGGCGATGTTCTGCGCCGTGTTCGGCTGGAACGACTTCTTCTTCGCCTTCCGGCTGACCTTCACCGAGGTCCAGACCCTGCCCCAGGCGGTCGTCGCCCTCAACTCCTCCATTCCACCGTGGTGGACGCTGTCCGCCGCCGCGCTCTTCGGCGTGGCACCACTGATCCTGCTCGCCCTCTGGGTGGAGCGCTATCTGTCCAAGGGGAACCTGTCGGGAGCGGTCCGATGAACCTCAGCGCCACTGATCTGTGCCTGACCGTCGACGGCGTCGACCACCTCAAGAACGTGACCGCCACCTTCCAACCGGGACGGCTCCACACCGTCATCGGCCGCACGATGGCCGGGAAGACGACACTGCTGCGGGTCCTGGCCGGCCTGCAAAAAGTGGACTCCGGCTCCCTGACCCGGTCGGGAGCGGACTTCCTGAAGACACCGGTGTGGCGGCGCGACACCGCCATGGTCTACCAACAGTTCATCAACTACCCGCATCTCAACGTGTTCCACAACGTGGCCTTCCCGTTGAAGCGGGCCGGGCTGTCACGGCACGAGATCCAGCGACGGGTCCGGCAGAGCCTCGCGCGTGTGGGGCTTGCGGAGTTCGAGAAGCGCAAGCCCTCACAGCTCTCCGGCGGTCAGCAGCAGCGCGTGGCGATGGCCCGCGCCCTGGCACGCGGTACCGGCATCCTCCTGCTCGACGAGCCGCTGGGGAACCTGGACTACAAGTTGCGCGAACAGTTGCGCGACGAGTTCAAGACCCTCTTCTCGGACCAGGGCGACACGATCGTCATCTACACGACCACCGAACCCGCCGAGGCGATGATGCTCGGGGACGTGGTGCTCGTCATGCACGAGGGGCGGATCCTCCAGACCGGCACCCCGCAGGAGGTCTTCGAACGCCCCGCGACCACCACGGTGGCGTCCATCATCAACGACCCGCCCATGAACATCTTCGCGGGCCGGCTCGAGGGCGGTCAGGTCACGGTGGCCGGCTTCCAGGCCACGCACGTCTCCGCGCACCTGGCCGACCTGCCCGACGGTGCCTACCAGTTCGGCCTGCGCGCCACCGACGTCAGCCTGGCTTCCAGCGGGGTCGAGGGCGAGGTCACCTTCGTCGAGATCTCCGGCTCCGAAACCTTCGTCCACGTGGTCGTCGGCGAAACCCCCTTCGTCGTACAGATCGAGGGCATCCACGACGTGGCCCTCGGCGACCTGGTCAAACTGCGGCTCCGCCCCGACCGGCTGTTCGCCTTCGACGATAACGGGGCGCTCGTGCGCACTCCTTCACACGCTCTCGCCTCAATGGAAGGCCGTTGACATGGCACAGTTGGACATCGTCGACGTCGGGCACGCGTACGCGCCGGGCGTCGAGGAGGAGCGGTGGGCTCTCAAGCCGCTGAAGCTGACCTTCGAGTCCGGCAAGACCTATGCGCTCGTCGGCCCCTCGGGCTGCGGCAAGACGACACTGCTGAACATCCTGTCCGGCCTGGTCACACCCTCCCGGGGACGGGTGCTCTTCGACGGTGCCGACGTCACCGCCCTGCCCACGAAGGCCCGCAACATCGCCCAGGTCTTCCAGTTCCCCGTCATCTACAAGTCGATGACCGTCTACGAGAACCTCGCCTTCCCGCTGCGGTGTCGGCGCTGGGACAGGGCGAGGATCGACGCCAAGGTCCAGCAGGTCGCCGAGGCCCTGGACCTCCACGACCGGCTGGGGCAACCCGCCCGCAGGCTCACCGCCGACGACAAGCAGCTGATCTCACTCGGCCGCGGCCTGGTCCGTGACGATGTGGCGGCCGTCCTGATGGACGAGCCGCTCACCGTCATCGACCCACAGCTGAAGCACTCACTGCGGCGCAAGATCCGAGAGATCACCGAGCAGTTCCGGCCAACGGTGATCTACGTGACGCACGACCAGTACGAGGCGATGAGCTTCGCGCAGGAAGTGCTCGTCATGAAGGACGGCCGCGCCGTGCAGCAAGGCACCCCGGAGCAGCTCTTCGAGGCACCCTCCTCCACCTACGTCGGCTACTTCATCGGCTCACCGGCGATGAACTACCTGACCGTGGACCGGAACGACGGGCCCTTCACGCTGGGCGGCCGGACGCTGTCCGTCGCCTGGGACATCCCCCACAGCGCGACCGAGGTCCACGTCGGCGTCCGACCCGAATACGTCAAGGTCGTCACGGACCCGGGCCCCAACACCTTCCCCGGCAGGCTGCGGGGCATCAGCGACCACGGCGCCCAGCGCGTGCTCGAGGTCGAGGTCGCCGGGCAACTCGTCAGAGCGAAGACGCCGCGGGAGGAGGGAGTACCGGCCGGGGAGGAGATCCTCGTGCACCTGCCGCGGGCCAAGGTCCTTCCGTACGCGGACGGTCAGTTGGTACTCCGATCGTAACGATCCGTCGGGCATGCCCGCGCCGCCTACCCACCCGGGGCGGCGGGCCGCCGATCAGGTGACCCGCCGCGACGGGCAGGGCGCCGCGGCCGTGCGGCGGAGTGCCGACGCGGGGTGTCGTGTGGTTCCCAACTCGGCGACGGCGAACGGAGGTCGTACGATCATGTCGCCATGAATCCTGGTGGCGCGGCCGGAAAGCAAGCGAAGCCCCGCCCGTCCGTGGATGCGGAGCCGCCCCGCCCGTACCGTACGCGGCTCCTGTCTCGATGCAGGTGGATGCCCTGCGCCGACCGGGGCGACCGCTTCCCCTCCGCCGCGCCACAAACGGCGCAGAAGACGCACAGACATCAACGAAGGAATCCCATGATCTTCATCACCGCCAAGTTCCGAGTCCGTCCCGAGCACGCCGACCGCTGGCCCGAGATCACCGCAGACTTCACCCGGGCCACGCGCGCCGAGCCCGGCTGCCTGTGGTTCGACTGGTCGCGCAGCGTGGCGGACCCGACGGAGTACGTCCTGGTCGAGGCCTTCCGCGACGACGAGGCCGGGGTCACGCATGTGCAGTCCGCCCACTTCAAGGCTGCGCAGCAGACGCTGCCGCCCCATCTGGTCGAGACGCCGCGCATCGTGAACGCGACCGTTCCGCAGGACGACTGGTCGCTCCTTGGGGAGATGGCGGTCCCCGGACAGGAATAGCTCCCTGTCTGGAGGCATCCTCACGAGGCGTCAGCGACCACTGCGCTCACAGCATGACCGGCTGCGACTCCCCGCTCCGTGCGCTGCGGTCGCGGCAGGGCGAGTGCGGTCATGCCGAGGGCAGGGCCGAGCAGATTGCCTGCGATGTCCTGGGCGTCGGCGGCGCACAGCAGAGTGACAGCCGACCGAGGACACGCGCCGTGCTGACGGCCGTGGGGCCGTCGTGGCGCCGTTCGGTGTCGAGGTCAGCCCTCGCCCACAAGGTCGAGGTCGTCACGAGACACCTCCGGGGTGATCTCCGGAACGGGCCACTTGTGGTCCGGTACGTACCCCACACCGCGCCACCACGGATCCGTGGGCAGCACTCCGGCAGGCTCGAACGGCCGGCCCGGGACGGGGAGGGCGGCCGCCTGTCCGACGGCGTCGGCGGCGGCCTTGGTCCACTCGCCGGGCTCGGCCCAGGCGTGCGGTGCCAGGTTGAAGGTGCCCCAGTGGATCGGCAGGAACACGCCGTGCGGCCGCCCGCCCTGGAGGTCGAGGTGGGCACGCATGCCCTCCTCGGGCGTCATGTGGATGTCGGGCCAGAACTCGGAATAGGCGCCGATCTGGATCATCGTGGCGTCGAACGGGCCGTGTTCGGCGCCGATGTCCTTGAAGCCGTCGAAGTATCCGGTGTCACCGCTGTGGTAGATCCGGTGCCGGTCGCCTGCCACGGACCACGACGCCCACAGTGTGTGCTGTGCGTTGCGCAGGCCGCGGCCGCAGAAGTGGCGGGCCGGGGTGGCGGTCAGAGTGATGCCGCCGACCTTCGTCGACTCGTGCCAGTCCAGCTCGCGCAGCCGGTCCGGGGACACACCCCAGTGCTCGAGGTGGGCGCCGACGCCGAGGGGTATCGCGAACACGGTGTCCGTGCCGGCCAGGGCCTTGATGGTGGGCAGGTCGAGGTGGTCGTAGTGGTCGTGGGAGATGACGACGACGTCCACCGGGCCGAGCGCGGCGAGCGGCAGGGGCACCGGGTGCAGCCGCCTGGGGCCGACGAAGTCGAGGGGTGAGCAGCGCTCGCCCCACACCGGGTCGAAGAGCACCCGGTGCCCGTCGATCTCGGCGAGCACACTGGAGTGCCCCATCCACGTCAGCCGCAACCCGCTCGCCGGGGGCTTGGCCAGATCGGCGTACGTCGTCGGGTGCACCGGAACCGTGCCGGTCGGGACGCGGCGGGCCCGGGAGTCCTTGCGGAGGAAAACCTTCGCCAGTTCCAGCGTGGAGTTCCCGGACGGGCGGATCCGGGTGCCTTCCGGGTTCACGAAGACACCGTCCGCGAAATGCGGTGATCTGTGGATGCGCGCCAGGCGCTCCCCGCTCGGATCCGCGCCGAAGGCGGCGGGCCGCAGCGCGCGGAGGCCGGAGCTCAGGGAACGGGAACCGGTCACGGGACCTCCAGTGGAGTGGGTGAGGCCCTCCATTATGAGCGGGCCCCTCCGACAGCGCCGGGTCGGCCGTGTCACAGCGCGATGTGCCCGGCGTTCAGCGCGATGTGCGGGCACGGATGTCACCGCCAGGTGCTCCGCGCCCGTACCCTCCCAACCCCGCGCCGCCCGTTCTTCTTCCGCGTTGCTGCCCGCGTGCGCCCCGGGCACCCCCCGGAGCGCCGCATTCGACTGAACGGCGGTTCAGTACAGTGTTGCGCATGACCATCGATCGGGACGCTCCCCTGATGACGCTCGCCTGGACCGACCACGTCACCGGCCGACGCGGGTACCTCGTCGTCGACCGGCTGGTCCGGGGGGTCGCGAGCGGCGGGCTGCGGATGCGGCCGGGCTGTTCCGCGGACGAGGTCGCCGGGCTGGCCCGTGGCATGACCATGAAGGAGGCGCTGCACTACGACCCCGACAGCCGGTACGTCCCGCTGGGCGGCGCCAAGGGCGGCATCGACTGCGATCCCCGGGCCCCGGAGGCATACGACGTCCTCGTGCGCTATCTGCGTGCCATGAAGCCGTACATCGAGACCGTGTGGACCACCGGCGAGGACCTCGGGCTCACCCAGGACCTGGTGGACCGGGCGGCCGCCGAGGCGGGGCTCGTGTCCCCGGTGCAGGCGGTGTACCCGCTGCTCGACGACGAGGCGGCGGCACGCCGCCGGCTCGCCGGCGCGTTCGCGGTCGAGGTGGACGGGATCGGTCTGGACGTTCTGGTCGGCGGGTGCGGAGTCGCCGAGTCCGTCCTGACCGCCCTGGACCGGGCCGGCGTGCCCTACCCGGGAACGCGCGTCGCCGTGCAGGGTTTCGGCACCATGGGCGGGGCCACGGCACGCTTCCTGGCGCGTGCGGGGCTCGCGGTCGTCGCCGTCGCCGACGTCAAGGGCACGATCGCCAACCCGGACGGGCTCGACGTCGAGGCGCTGCTCGCCGCGCGTGACACGTACGGGACGGTGGACCGTGCGGCGCTGCGCCCCGCCGACCGGGAACTGCCGGGCGACGCCTGGCTGTCGGCCGAGGCTGAGGTGCTGGTGCCGGCGGCGGTCTCGTACGCCGTCGACACGGTGAACCAGGAGCGGATCGGCGCCCGGTGGATCGCCGAGGCGGCCAATATGCCGGTGCTGCCCGAGGCGGAGGAGCTCCTCGCCGCACGCGGGGTGACCGTGTTGCCGGACGTGGTGGTCAACTCCGGGACGAACGCCTGGTGGTGGTGGACGCTGTTCGGCGACATAGCGGCGGACGCCGACGAGGCGTTCGCGTACACGCGGCGCGCGATGCGGGCCCTGGTCGGCCGGATGCTCGACCGCGCGGAAGCCGAGGGGACGAGTCCCCGGGCGGCCGCGCACGGGCTCGCGGCGGACCGGCTGCCGGTCATCGCGGAGCGGTTCGGGTGGTACCGGTGACATAGGGTGGCCGCGTGACGAGGGTGCGGTTGAGCGTGGCCCGGCGGCGCGAGGAGCTGCTCCGGGCCGCCGTCGGTCAGATCGAGGCGCGGGGCGTGGCGGCGGTGCGGATCGCCGACGTGGCCTCGGCCCTCGGGGTGAGCAACGCGCTGGTGCTGTACCACTTCTCGACCAAGGAGAAGCTGGTCGCCGAGGCCTTCGCGTACGCCGCCGAGGACGATCTCGCCCATCTGCGCAAGCTGCTCGGACGGCGGACGTCGGCACTGCGCCGGCTGCGGACGGCGGTGCGCTGGTACGCGCCGACCGGGCAGGCCAAGGGCTGGCGGCTGTGGATCGAGGGCTGGGCGGCGGCGCTGCGCGAGCCCGCGGTGCGGGAGGTCACACGGGACCTCGACCGTCAGTGGAAGGCCGCGATCACCGAGGTCGTGGCGGAGGGGGTCGCCGCGGGCGAGTTCCGCTGCCCCGACCCGGCGGGCACGGCGCTGCGACTGACCGCACTGCTCGACGGGCTGGCCGTGCAGATGACGGCGTACGAGGGCACGGTCTCCCGGGCGCGCGCCCTTGAGTGGGTGGACGAAGCGCTCGCTCGCGAACTGGGCGTGGCCCGCGCGGAGTTGACGACGACGAAGGGCTGACCCGCACTCGCCGCCGCGCATCGGGCCGGGCTCGGCATGTGCCCCCTGCGGAGGCCCGAGGCCGGGCCCGCGGCCCGGGCGTAGAGCCCGGGCCGCAACCGGTACGGCGATCCCGACCGCACCGCGGGCAAGCCGCATCGGACCGCTCGCGGCGTCGGATCAGACCGCCTGCGTGATCGGATCAGACCGCCTGCGTGATCCGCATCTTGATGTCGTCCGGCGACAGGGCCCCCTTCGCCACCACGCGATCCCCGGATGACTCACCGCGCAGCCTGCGCCCGATCCACGGGACCAGGTGCTCGCGCGCCCAGTGGATGTCGTCGCGCCGCACCTCGAACGTGCCGCGCGGCGGCAGGGGCGGCCAGGGCTGGTCCGGGTCGGCCGGCACCTCGAGGCCGAGCACCTGACCCGCCCGCAGGGCGACTCGGGTGTGCCCCTCGGGCGAGAGGTGGAGGCGGTCCTCGTCCCAGGCGCGCCGGTCCTGCACGGTCTTCAGGGACCACAGGTCGAGCACCGGGCAGCCGTACCGGTCGGCGATCGCCCGGACGTGCCCGTTGTACGTGGCGATCTTGCCGCGCAGATGCTTGAGCACGGGCACGCCGCGGGTGTCGAAACCGGTGGTGACCATGACGGTGCCGACGGCGGAGGTGAGGCCGGCGACGGCGCGCTCGAAGCGCTCTGCGACCTCGTCGGGGTCGGTTCCGGGCCGGATGATGTCGTTGCCGCCCGCACAGAAGGAGACCAGGTCCGGGGCCAGTTCAAGGGCCTTGGGGACCTGGTCCGCGATGATCTGGTCGAGCAGTTTGCCGCGTACGGCGAGGTTCGTGTACCGGAAGTCGCCCTCGGGACGCCGGTCGGCGAGGAGCACCGCGAACCGGTCGGCCCACCCGACGAACTGTCCGTCGGGGCCGGGGTCGCCGACGCCCTCGGTGAAGCTGTCCCCCACCGCCACGTACGACCCGATCAGTGATCTGTTGTCATTCTTCGAATCGTCTGCCACATCGGACCATGATTCACCTTCGGATGTGAGCTACGCGACCGTAGGAAGGGGTTGACGGGCGGTGAGATAGACCACTCGAGATATCCGTGCCGATTCGGAATAAGCCTGGGAGCAGGGGTGTTGGGGCGGCCGACATGAGGCCGACGCGAGCTCGCGGAAAGCTCAGACGCGGCGCAGCCGGATCACCGTCGCATCGAAATCGCCATGCAGTCCCGTGAGCAGACCGTGGTGCAACAGCACGGCACCCCGGTGGATTTCACCCGTTTCACGGCATTCATACGATGCCGTAGGGTCGAGGCCCCGGAGGCGCAGCGGTGCGACCGGCTCGCCGTAGTGCTGCGCCTGGAGCAGGGCGAGGACGACGGTCTCGTCACCGAGCACGTACTGGACCGCACTCAGGCCCCCCTCCGGAGGCCGGAGCCGGTAGAGGTCGCCGCGCTGCACGACGGGGCGGATCTCCTTGTAGAGGGCCACCCAGTCCCGGGCCTCGGCCAGCTCTTCCTCGGTCCACTCCGTCAGGTCGCCGCCGACGCCGAGCACCCCGGCCATGGCGCTCACGAAACGGAAGCGCAGGGAGCTGACCCGCCCGTTGAGCTGGGTGTTGGGACTGTCGGTGACCCAGGCGGCCATGACCCGGGCGGGATGGACCTGACTGAAGCCGTGCTGGATGGCGAGGCGGTCGAGCGGGTCGGTGTTGTCGGAGGTCCACACCTGGTCCGTACGGCTCATG
Source organism: Streptomyces glomeratus (assembly GCF_021462825.1). Classification (GTDB taxonomy): domain Bacteria; phylum Actinomycetota; class Actinomycetes; order Streptomycetales; family Streptomycetaceae; genus Streptomyces; species Streptomyces glomeratus. The sequence goes on from NZ_JAKEEB010000043.1 coordinate 36,514, forward strand.
ACGCCCAGGTCGACGCGCCCGCCGCCGCCCGAGCAGGACTCGAAGGCGACCTGGGGGTGCGCCGCCCGCAGCCGGTCCAGCAGGCCGTAGAGCGCGTGCACATGGTCGACCCACAACCGCTGCGGGTACTCCTCGCCCGGCCAGCCCGCATCAGTGAAGCAGCGGTTGAAGTCCCATTTCACATAGTCGATCGGGGCGCTGGAGAGCAGCCCGTCCAGCTGCTCCCACAGATGTTCGCGCACGTCCTCGCGCGCCAGGTTGAGTACGAGCTGATTGCGGAACTCCGTTCGCTTCCGTCCCGGTTGGTACTGCACCCAGTCGGGGTGGGCGCGATACAGGTCGCTGTCCGCGTTGACCATCTCGGGCTCGACCCAGATGCCGAACCGCATTCCGAGGGCGTGCACATCGTCGGCGAGCGGCTTAAGCCCGCCCGGGAAGCGGTCGGGGTTGGGGATCCAGTCGCCGAGCCCGGCCCGGTCGCTGGTGCGGGCTCCGAACCAGCCGTCGTCGACCACGAACAGCTCGACGCCCATCGCCGCGGCCCGCCGCGCCAGCGCCCGCTGCTGCTCCTCGGAGATTCCGAAGCCGGTCGCCTCCCAGGAGTTGTAGAGCACGGGCCGGTCCCGGTCGGCGTCCGGGATGACATAGGCCCGCTGGTAGGCGTGCCAGGCGCGGCTCGCGCCGCCGAATCCTCCCTCGCTCCACAGCCCGGCGAAGACGGGGGTGGTGTACGTCTCTCCCGCGGCCAGCTGCAGCAGGCCCGAGTCGTCGTATCCGGCCCCGCCGGTGATCTGCACCCGGGCGTCGGGGAGCTGGGCGACGGCGATCCGCCAGCTGCCCGACCAGGCCAGTGCGCAGCCGTAGACCTCGCCGCGTTCCTCGGTGGCGTCCGTGTCGAGCGCGACCCAGGGAAGGTGCTGGTGCCCTGTGTGGCCGCGACGGCTGCCGATCACCTTCTCGCCGTAGGTGAGGCCGGACCGGGTGAGCCGGGACTCGGCCGCCCAGCGGCCGTGCAGCTGCGACAGCCGCCAGCCCTCCCGCTCGGGCAGGGTCCAGGCGGCCGAGTCGGCGCGCAGGAGTTCCACCGGGGCGGGGCCGTCGTTGGCGAGGGTCACCCAGCGCTCGACGACATCGCCGCGTATCCGGTAGTGAAGGGTGATCAGGAGTCCGGTGTCGTCGAAGCGCAGCCGCAGCTCCTCGCCGTCCGCCTCGTACGCCTCGAAGGCCCACTCGGTGCCGCGGCGCTCTTCGGTGCGGACGGAGAGTGCGGGCCGTACGAATCGGGGGCCGCCCTCGACCGGGTACTCCTCGCGGCCGTCCAGCGGGGACTCGAAGGGCCGGTACGGGGGTGCGGGCAGTGCGGCGAGGGCCTCGGCGTCGGCGAGGGCGATGCGTGGGCCCCAGTGCAGATGCAGCAGCTCGCCGGCCTCGGTGAGGCGCAACGCATAGCTGCTCGCGGGCCCCGACAGCAGCCAGGTACGACCGTCAGCACCGATCTCCAACATGCGACCCCCACAGATTCGAACAGGTGCGATCAGGTCTCAACATCATCGACCCTGAGGGGCCTGATGGGCAACGGCTTCGGTGCGGTTCCGGCCCGGCACTCCGTCCGGCCTCCTGTGCCAGACCTGCCTGATGATTGCCTGATGAACCGATGTCGTATCGTCGATGCGCTGGCCCGTCGACGAACAGCGGCGACGGACGGATGGGAGGAGCCCCCGTGACACAGCAGGTCCCCTCTACCGAGCCCGAACTGACCGGAGTGCGCAACTTCCGTGACGTGGGGGGCCTGCCGACCGTGGACGGGCGGCGTGTACGGCAGGGAGTGCTCTTCCGCAGCGGCCACCTCGCGCACGCGACGGAGGAGGACGCGGCGTTCCTCGCCTCCCTCGGCCTGCACACCGTCTTCGACTTCCGCAACGCTGCCGACAAGAAGCTGGAAGGGCCGGACGTCGAGCTGCCGGGTGTACGGAACGTCAGCCTTCCGCTGACGGACCCGGCGGACGGGGCCGAGTTCTGGAAGATGGTCCGCGACGGCGACCTGGAGCAGCTGCGCCGGCTGCTCTCCGGCGGCAGGGCGGCGAACCGCATGATCGCCTCGTATCGCACGATCATCCGGCAGCGCACGGCCGAGCACTCCCGGGTGCTGCACGCGCTGGCCGAGGACAGCGTGCCGGCGCTGATGCACTGTGCCGCGGGCAAGGACCGCGCGGGACTGTCGATCGCGGTGACGCTCCTCGCCCTCGGGGTCGAGCGGGAGGCGATCGTCGCGGACTACCTGGAGTCCAACGCCAAGCACCGCCGGTACAAGGTGTACCGCAACGGCTCCTCGCCCGACACGTACTCTCCCGAGGTGATGGAGCTGCTCAGCCCCCTGTTCGACGCGCGGGTCGAGTACCTGACGGCGGCTATCGAGACCGTCGAGGAGACCTGGGGCGGCGTGGACGCCTATCTGGAGCAGGGGCTCGGCGTGACGGAGCAGGTGCGGGAGCGGCTGCGCGGGCGGCTGCTGGACTGAGCCGCCCGGCCACCGGACCGGACCGCGCCCGGCCGAGTCCTACTTCGCACCCACCTGGAACAGCAGGTAGATGAAGGCGGCGAAGACATGGCCGACCGCGATGTAGATGATCAGCCGCACCCACAGGGCGCGGGGGAACTTCTCTTCCATGTCACTCATGGTGTTTCTCCGGGGTGGGGGCCGAGACAGAGCGCCGTGATCGGGCTCTGCAGCAGGGTGTGGACGAAGAGCAGCTCGGCGCCGCCGTGATCGGCGGCCGCCAGGCGGTGCGGGGTCAGCGAGTCGAAGTGGGCACTGTCCCCCGGCATGAGGACGTGCGCGGTGTCACCGAGGCGCAGGTGCAGGCGTCCCTTGAGGACGTACAGCCACTCCTCGCCCGGGTGGACGCGCACGATGTCGCCCTGGGTCCCGTACGGGACGTGGACGCGGAGGGCCTGCATCCCGCGTCCGGGCGCACCGGCCTGCCAGTACGTCCAGCCGCCCGCCCGGGTCGGTTCCATGGCGGGGGCTCGTAGGACGGCGTCCCGGTCGGCGACGGTCTCGCCGAGCAGGTCGGAGACCGTCGTACCGTAGATACGGGCCAGTGCGAGCAGCATCGGCAGCGAGGGCTGGCGCTGCCCGGTCTCCAGCCGGGACAGGTGCGCGGGCGAGAGCCCGGCGGCGCGGGCCGCGGCCTCCAGGGTGAGCGAGGAGCGGCGGCGCAGCGCACGCAGCTGCGGCGCGACGACCGGCAGGTCCTCGCCCGGCCCGGGGCCGGTCTCGGGAGTGCTCATGCACTCCATTCAGCCGGAGCTTTGCCTCAGCGGCAAATTTCTTGCCTCTGAGGCAAACACCCCCGAGCCCTCCCCGGCCGCTCAGCGGTTCGCCACGGCCTGCCTGATCAGTGTCTTTCCGAAGTCCCACATCAGCCCGCCGCCGTGCGCGTCGTCCATCACAGCGGTGAACGCGTCCACGAACCGGTCGACGTCCTGCTCGCCGACGATCAGCGGCGGGATCAGCTTGATCACCTCCAGGTGGTCGCCGGAGACCTGGGTGAGGATGCGGTGGCGTTGCAGCAGCGGGACGACGACCATCTGCGCGAAGAGGCCCTTGCGGGCGGCCTGGAGCATGGTCCACCGCCCACGCAGCCGGAGCGAGCTGGGCCGGCCGAACTCGATGCCGATCATCAGGCCCCGGCCGCGTACGTCGCTGAGCAGCTCGTACTTGTCCACGAGCGCCGTGAGCCGGGACTTCAGCTGCTCGCCGACGGCCCGTGCGTTGGCGACGATCTGCTCGTTCTCCATGACGGAGAGGACGGCGAGCCCGGCCGCCATCGCCTGGGCGTTGGATCCGAAGCTCGCCGAGTGCACGAGCACCCGGTCCATGGACGAATAGACCTTCCTGAAGATCCACTCCTTGCCGAGCGTGGCGCCGACCGGTACGTAGCCGCCCGAGAGCGCCTTCGCCACGCACACCAGGTCCGGTTGGACGCCGTCCTCGTGCTGGTAGGCGTAGAAGTCCCCGGTCCGGCCGAGACCGGTCTGCACCTCGTCGGCGATCAGCAGCGCCTTGTGCCGGTGGAGCAGCTCCTGGGCGCCGCGCAGATAGCCGGGCGGGGCCTCGTGGACGCCCTTGCCCTGGATCGGCTCGACGATGAGGGCCGCCACGTCCCCCCTGGCCAGTTCCCGGGCCAGGGCGTCGAGGTCGCCGAGCGGGACGGCCGTGTCGGGCAGCAGGGGTGCGAAGCCGTCGCGGAAACCGGATTCGCCGTTGACCGACAGGGACCCGGTGGTCAGCCCGTGGAAGGCGTGGGTGCAGTACAGGATCCGGGGCCTGCCGGTGGCGTACCGGGCGAACTTCAGCGCGGTCTCCACCGCCTCCGTCCCGCTGTTGCCGAAGAACACCCGGTCCAGATGGGGGCTGTGCGTCAGCAGCTTCTCCGCCAGCAGCCCCGGAAGGGGCTGGCAGTCGAAGCGGGTGAGGTCGGCGAGCTGCGAGTCCAGCACGTCGTGCAGGGCCTTGCGCACCACCGGGTGGTGGCGCCCCAGGCCCATCACCCCGAAGCCGGCGAGCATGTCCAGGTAGTCGTTGCCATCCGCGTCCCAGAAGTGGGCGCCCTCGGCCCGCTCGTAGACCTTGTCGAAGCCGATGGTGTGGAGCATGCGCGGGAGCTGGTGGTTGAGGTACCTGGCGTGCAGGTCGTAGCGCTCGGCCCCGCGCTCGGCCAGGAGCGCGCCGAGGTCGAACTCCCCGTTGCCGGAAGGGGTGGTCATTGCTGTTTCTCCTTGGACAGCTCATCCTTGACGGCCAGGCAGGCACTGATCCGTCCCGCGATCTCGACCGGGGTGAGGCCGATGTCGGCGAGCACCTCTCCGCGCTTGGCGTGCGCGAGGAACTGCTCCGGGATCCCGAACCGGCGTACGGGTACGTCGACGTCGGCGTCGCCGAGCGCCAGCGCGACCGCGGATCCGACGCCGGCGGAGCGGCTGTTGTCCTCGACGACCGCGACCAGGCGGTGGCCGGCCGCCAGCCCCGGCAGGGACGGGTCGACGGGCTTGACCCAGCGCGGGTCGACCACCGTGCAGCCGATGCCGCGCGCCTCGAGCAGTTCGGCGGCCTGAAGGCAGACGGGCGCCATGACACCGACGGCGACCAGCAGCACCTCGGGCAGCTCGGCACGGTGCAGCACGTCCAGGCCGCCCACCCGGTCCACCGCCGGGATCGTCGGGCCCACCGACTCCTTCGGGAAGCGGATCAGGGTCGGCGCGTCGTCGACCGCGACCGCCTCCCGCAGCTGCGCCCGCAGCTGGTCGGCGTCGCGTGGTGCGGCGATCCTGAGGCCCGGCACGACCTGAAGGATCGACATGTCCCACATGCCGTTGTGCGAGGGGCCGTCGACGCCCGTGACCCCGGCCCGGTCGAGCACGAAGGTGACGCCGCAGCGGTGCAGGGCGACGTCCATGAGCAGCTGGTCGAAGGCGCGGTTGAGGAAGGTCGCGTAGACGGCGACGACGGGGTGCAGTCCGCCGGTCGCGAGCCCGGCCGCGGACACCGCCGCGTGCTGTTCCGCTATGCCGACGTCCCACACCCGGTCGGGGAACCGCTCCGCGAACTCGGCCAGGCCGACCGGGTGCAGCATGGCCGCCGTGATGGCCACGACGTCCTCGCGCTCCTCGCCGATCCGGGCGATCTCGTCACCGAAGACCGACGTCCACGAGGGGCCGCCGGACGGCTTCAGGGGCGCGCAGGTCAGCGGGTCCATCACGCCGACGCTGTGGAAGTGGTCCTCCTCGTGGGCGAGCGCGGGCTCGTAGCCGCGGCCCTTCTCGGTCAGGCAGTGGATCAGCACCGGTCCGTGAAACCGTTTCGCGCGGCGCAGCGCCGACTCGACGGCCCGGATGTCGTGTCCGTCGATGGGCCCCACGTACTTCAGGCCCAGGTCCTCGAAGAGCCCCTGGGGGGCGAAGGCGTCCTTGAAGCCCTTCTTCGCGCCGTGCAGGGCCTCGTAGACGGTGTTGCCGACCACGGGGGTGCGTTGCAGCACGTCCTTGCCCCAGGCCAGCACCTTCTCGTACCCGTCGGTCGTCCGCAGGGTGGCGAGGTGATTGGCGAGGCCGCCGATGGTGGGCGCGTACGAGCGCTCGTTGTCGTTGACCACGATGATCAGCGGGCGGTCCTTGGCGGCGGCGATGTTGTTGAGCGCCTCCCACGCCATGCCGCCGGTGAGCGCGCCGTCTCCGATGACCGCGACCACATGGCCCTTCTCCCCCTGTACCTGCCGTGCCTTGGCGAGCCCGTCGGCCCAGCCGAGCGCGGTGGAGGCATGGCTGTTCTCGATGACGTCGTGCTCGGACTCCTCGCGCGACGGGTAGCCGGACAGCCCGCCCTTGCCGCGCAGTTTGGAAAAGTCCTGACGTCCTGTCAGGAGCTTGTGGACATAGCTCTGATGACCGGTATCCCACAGGATGCGGTCGACCGGTGACTCGAAGGCCCGGTGGAGCGCGATGGAGAGTTCCACCACCCCCAGATTGGGCCCCAGGTGACCACCCGTCCTGGCGACCGCGTGGATCAGGAACTCCCTGATCTCCTCGGCCAGTCGACTCAGTTCCGCCTCGGACAGTGCCTTCAGGTCACGTGGTCCCCGGATGCTCTCCAGAATCGTCACGCTCGGGCCCCCTCTCACGTCCGTGCTGTTCAGCTCACGGTGACTGCCGGTTCTCCGGCTCCGGCGCCGTCCTTCTCCATCTGCTCGGCGAGCTTCATGGCCTCCTCGATCAGGGTCTCCACGATCTTCGACTCCGGCACC
>NZ_JAKEEB010000044.1 GCF_021462825.1 Streptomyces glomeratus
ACCCGGAAGCTAAGCCTTACAGCGCCGATGGTACTGCAGGGGGGACCCTGTGGGAGAGTAGGACACCGCCGAACAATTCTTGAGAAAGCCCCCGTGCCAGTCGGCACGGGGGCTTTCTGCTTTAGGGTCGAGTCATGGATTACGACCTCGTCATCTTCGACAACGACGGCGTGCTCGTCGACAGTGAGCCCATCTCCAACCGCCTTCTGGCCGACTACCTCACCGAGTTGGGCCACCCGACCACGTACGAGGAATCCATCCGGGACTACATGGGGTCGGCGATGCACCGCATCCACGACCTCGTCCGGGAGCGGACGGGACAGCGGCTGCCGGACGACTTCGACGACGTCTTTCACGCTCGCGTCTTCGCTGCGTTCGAGCGGGAGTTGAAGCCCGTGCCCGGAGCCATGGGCGTCCTGGAGAAGCTGTGCGCCGACGGGTTTCCGTACTGTGTGGCGTCGTCCGGGAGCCATGAGCGGATCCGGGTGGGGCACCGTACGAGCGGGCTCGACCGATGGTTCGACGACGGCCGGATCTTCAGCTCGCAGGACGTGGGACGGGGCAAGCCGGCGCCCGACCTCTTCCTGTACGCGGCCGAGCGGATGGGGGTCGCCCCCGAGCGGTGCGTGGTCGTCGAGGACAGTCCCCTCGGCGTGCAGGCCGCGGTGGCCGCCGGTATGGACGTGTACGGGTTCACCGCGATGACGCCCGCCGCCCGGCTCGCGGATGCCACCCAGGTCTTCGCCGACATGGGCGAGTTGGCTGATCTGCTGGTACGAGCCCGCGCATGACCCCGGCCACCGGACCGGCACTGACATTTGTCATCCCGAGCTCCGGACGATCGTTTCTACTGGCACCCCCCTGTCCTCCGCGAAGCTGAGGGCATGACGACGAACACGGTTCCCCAGCTCCAGAGCAAGAAGAACACCTTCGCCCCGCTGATCATGGACGTGGCGGTGCCGGTCGGGTCCTACTACCTGTTCAAGGACGGGCTCGGCATGAGCACGCTCCTGGCTCTCGGGCTCAGCAGCGTCGTGCCCGCCGTGCGGACCGCTACCAGCGCGGTCCGGGAGCGGACGGTCAACGCCTTCGCCGCGCTCATCCTGTTCGTGAACCTCGTCGGGCTGCTGCTGAGCTTCGTCGCCGGCGACCCGCGGCTGATGCTGGCCAAGGACAGCGGCGTCAGCAGCGCCATCGGGATCGGGATCCTCGTCTCCGTGGCGCTCGGAAAGCCGATGATGACGGCCGCCGTGAAGCCGTGGCTGGTGAAGGGCGACGCGGAGCGGGAGGCCGCCTGGGAGCGGCTGCTGGCCGGATCCCCGGCCTTCCGGCGGGCCGAGCGGGTCTTCTCCGTCGTGTGGGGCGTGGTGCTGCTCGGAGAGTGTGTCGTGCGGGTCGTGGGCGCGTACACGCTGCCGGTGGACACGATGGTCTGGCTGGGAAGCGTCATCCTGGCCGTCGCGATGGGCCTGGGCTTCTTCGTCGGCGGCGCCCTCGCCGCCGGGCCCATGGCGCGGATGCTCACCACCGAGGTGAAGGCGGGTGCACGGACGTTCGCTGCCGAGGCCGAGGCGGGCGAGGCCCGGACGGCCGCTCCCGCGCCGGTCCTCGCCCGGTAAAGCTGAACAAAAATCAGCTTCGGCTGGATCTATCCAGCACTACCCAGGGGCCCTACGCTCGCCGCCATGACAGATGTGCTGCGGCGCGGTAGGGCCTCCTTGGCGTTCGGCTTCTTCGCCCAAGGCGCCACCTTCGCCCTGCTGGTGACGCGCATTCCGGCCATCCAGGACCGGTACGGCGTCTCCGATGTGCTGCTGCCCGTCTTCCTCGCCGCGGTCCCGGTTCTCGCGGGTGTCGGCAGCGTGACCACCGAGCAGCTCGTCAAGCGCGTCCGGCCCGGCCGGCTCCTGCGCTGGTCGCAGCCCGTGGTGCTGCTGGCCCTCCTCGGCGTCGGCTCCGGGGGCCGCATGGCCGGGCTGGCGGTCGCGCTGGCAGTGTTCGGGCTGACGGTGGGAGCGCTCGACGCCTCCATGAACATGCTCGGTGTGAGCCTCCAGCGGGCCTACGGCCGCAGCATCATGCTCGGTTTCCATGCCGCGTACAGCCTCGGTGGGATCGTCGGCGCCTCGCTGGCCTGGGTGGGTGCGCACTGGCATCTCGCGCTGTGGGTGTCGTATCTGCCCGTCGTGGCGGTGCTGTTGCCGGCCACCCTGGTGGGGAGCCGGTGGTACGTCGACGGTGACATGCCGGCCGCCGAGGAGGAGCGGGGCGGGGCCGACGCCGTGGTCTTCCGGCTGCTGCTGCCGCTGTGTCTGGTGATGACCTTCGCGTATATCGGGGACTCGACCGTCTCCAACTGGAGCGCCAAGTATCTGCAGGACACCCTCGGCGGCTCGGAGCAGCTGGCCACCGTTCCGTACAACGTCTACATGGTGACCACGCTGCTCGGGCGGTCGATCGGGGACCTGGGGGTGCGCAGGTTCGGGGCCGTGTCCGTGGTTCGGCTCGGCGCGCTGCTGGCGGCGCTCGGGTTCGCGGTGGTGGCGGGGGGGCCCGGAGCCTGGGTGGGGATGCTCGGGTTCACTCTGCTGGGCCTGGGGCTGTGTGTGCTGGTGCCGCAGACGTTCGCGGCCGCCGGGCGGCTGTTCCCCGGGGCCTCGGACGCGGCGGTCGCGCGCCTGAACATCTTCAACTATGTGGGCTTTCTCATCGGCTCGCCCCTCGTGGGCGCGCTCGGGGACGCCTGGAGCTATCGGGGCGCCATGCTGGTTCCGATGGTGTTGGTCCTGGTGACGCTGGGGTACGCCCGCTCGTTCGCGCCCGCGGCGGACCGATACGGTGGCGGTCATGAGCGGCCGCGCACAGCTGATGTGGGACGAGGCAGTAACGGGCTATGACTTCGGCCCGGACCATCCGATGGATCCGGTCCGTCTCGCGCTGACCAGGACACTGGTCGGCGCCTTCGGGCTCGAGAAGGACATCGAGGTGGTCGGGGCGAAGCCCGCGGGCGACTCGACGCTGCGGCTGGTGCACCGCGACGACTACATCCAGGCGGTGAGGGCCGCGTCCGCGGACCCGCGGTCGGCGGACGAGTCGTACGGGCTCGGGACCATGGACGACCCCGCCTTCGCCGGGATGCACGAGGTGTCCGCCCTGATCGCCGGGCAGTCGGTCGGCGCGGCCGAGGCCGTGTGGCGCGGGGACGCCCTGCACGCCGTGAACTTCGCCGGAGGGCTGCATCACGCGATGCCGGGCGCGGCCTCCGGGTTCTGCATCTACAACGACGCCGCCCTCGCCATCGCCCGTCTGCTGGAGCTGGGCGCCGAGCGGATCGCGTACGTGGACGTGGACGTGCACCACGGGGACGGGGTGCAGGCCGCGTTCTGGGAGGACCCCCGGGTTCTCACCATCTCGCTGCACGAGCATCCGCGGACCCTCTTCCCGCAGACGGGATGGCCGCAGGAGACGGGATCCGCGAGTGCCGAGGGCAGCGCGGTGAACGTGGCGCTGCCGGCCGGGACGGGGGACGCGGGGTGGGTGCGGGCCTTCCACGCCGTCGTGCCGGATCTGATCGCCGACTTCCGGCCGCAGGTGCTGGTCACCCAGCACGGCGCGGACACCCACTTCGAGGACCCGCTCGCGCACCTCGCCGTGTCGCTGGACGCGCAGCGGACGGTGCAGATCGCGTGTCACGACCTGGCGCACGAGTTCGCCGGGGGCCGCTGGGTCGCGCTGGGCGGGGGCGGGTACGCGGTCGTGGAGGTCGTACCGCGCTCGTGGACGCATCTGGTGGCCGTCGCGGCGGGGCGGCCGATCGAGCCGGAGACGGTGATCCCGGAGAGCTGGCGGCAGGAAGTCTTCGCCCGTACCCGGCAGTTGGCCCCGGCGCGGATGACGGACGGGCGGTGGCCGGTGGGCCACGCGGACTGGGAGTCGGGGTACGACCCGGCGGACCGGCTGGACCAGGCGGTGCTGGCGACCCGTAAGGCGGTGTACCCGCTGCGCGGCCTGCTGCCGTAGCCGGCCCCCCCGAGGGACGGCCAGGGTTCGCACGACCGCCACTCCAGCCCTGCGGTGGGCCGCACAGCAGTGGGGTGAGGGGTGCACGACTAGGCCGACTGTGGGATGTTTCCCGCATTCCGGTCATGCGGGGCGGGCGGTTGGGCCAGCATCACTGGAGTGTTGAGCACCGCAGCGTTGCGCGCGCATCTGCTGGCTGCCCGGCTGGCCGGACCCGTGGCCACGTCACGCGAGGACAGTCTGCGCAGCTATCGGCTTTTCGCCGCTCGTGACCCCCGCCTACTGATCGGACTCGACCCCGAATGGACGTGGGGGCCGCGGGATTTGATCAATTTGATGGCGGACAAGTGTGGGGTTTCGGCCGATCCTCGTCATACCTCCGGCCATGATGTGATTGACCCGCAGCGCACGCTGGAGGGTCTCGACGCCTTCGCCGAGCGGGTGGGCAGGGCCGCGCGACGCGGGGAGGCGGTCCTGCTCGGCACCGGCCATCCGCACCGGCTGATCGGTTTCTACGCCGCCCTCGCCCATGCCTTGTCGGCGGCGGGATGTGTCGTACTCACACCGGCGCAGGGTCGCTGTGTCGACATAACGACCCGGTTCGGCCTACGTACGTACAACCTTGATTACGTACGAGGAGTCGCGTTCATGCGGAAACCGGATCACGGCAGAGCCGGTTGTGAGCCGGGCGCACACACCCACTCGCCGCTGCCGGTTCGTATCGCGCTGGCCGCCGCGGCGGAGGCCGGCGGGCCGCTGCCCGACCTTGTGATCGGAGACCACGGCTGGGTCTGCGGGGCAGGTCAGCTGGGGTTCGAGGCGATCGGGCTGGCCGACACGGACGATCCCGCGCTCTTCGTCGGGGAGGCGGAGGGGCGGGTGTCCGTCGTCGTTCCACTTGATGACGCTGTGCGGTCTGATTACTACCGACCGCTTACTCGCTATGTACTCAATCGAGCGTGTCTGTCACAGTAGGCCGCGGATGGCATCCCCTCTTCCCCACTTGCATCACCCGCACCTAGTCTGGGGAGTGAGCACGCAACGACGAAGAGTCACCGGAAGGGGAAGCCGGTGGCCGTCGAGTGCGGAAGGTTCAGGTGTGTCATGGCTGCAGCTGGCGAGAGGCCTCTGAACGAGGTTCAGTTTCTGACCGTGGCGGAAGTCGCCTCGGTGATGCGCGTGTCGAAGATGACCGTGTACCGACTGGTGCACAGCGGTCATCTGCCTGCGATCCGGGTGGGGAGGTCCTTCCGGGTGCCGGAGCAAGCGGTTCACGAGTACCTCCGCGAGAGCTATGTGGGGGTGGAGACGGCCTGACGGCGCCCGGGCCGGGCCCTCTTGGGCCCGCCCGGTCACCTCGATTACGACCTCAGCGCTCGGGCGGGTAGGCTAGCCCCTCGTAGGTCGTGTGGGCCCATGGCGCCCAGCACCGAGTGATGAGAAGTGAGCGAGGGTAGTCGTGGGCTCTGTTATCAAGAAGCGGCGCAAGCGGATGGCCAAGAAGAAGCACCGCAAGCTGCTCAAGCGCACTCGCGTTCAGCGTCGCAACAAGAAGTAAGGCGCGGCCCCTCGAGGGGCGCCCTTGCCTCTGTGCGCGCACGCGCGTCTTGGCCCCCCACCATCGGTGGGGGGCCTTTGTTTTTTCCGCCCGGGCGGGGAGCCGCCGTGCGTACGTCGGTGGGGCCGAATGGCTGGGTCTGGTCGTACGTCCGGGGGTGTCGTCACTTCGTGCATCGGGCGGTCATCACAGCGCAACACCGACCGGCTAAGTTTGCCGCACACGGGGAACGCGGCAGGCTGAGCACACAGCTACGTCCACGACTGGACGGACGGGAAGAGAGGCGCTGATCTTGGGCAAGGTCGTGCTCGTGACCGGAGTGGCCCGCCGGCTCGGCGGCCGGTTCGTACGACGGATCCAGCGTGACCCGGAGGTGGAGCGGGTGGTCGCGGTGGACGCGGTTCCGCCCGAGCACCATCTGGGCGGAGCCGATTTCGTCCGGGCCGACATCCGCCAGCCCACCATCGCCCGCCTGCTGGCCGAGCACTCCGTGGACACGGTCGTCCACATGGACGTGACCGGCACCCCGCTCGGCAGCGGCAGCCGGGCCACGGTCAAGGAGACCAACGTCATCGGCACCATGCAGCTGCTGGGTGCCTGCCAGAAGTCCCCGACGGTGAAGCGGCTCGTGGTGAAGTCCAGTACGAACGTCTACGGGTCGGCGCCCCGCGACCCGGCGGTCTTCACCGAGACGACCCCGCCCAAGTCCCTGCCGAGCGGAGGCTTCGCCAAGGACACCGTCGAGGTCGAGGGGTATGTGCGGGGTTTCGCGCGGCGCCGGCCCGATGTGGCGGTCTGTGTGCTGCGCTTCGCCAACATCCTCGGACCGAACGCGGATTCGCCCCTCGCCTCGTACTTCTCGCTGCCGGTGCTGCCCACCGTCTTCGGCTACGATCCGCGGCTGCAGTTCGTGCATGAGGACGATGTGATCGAGGTGCTGCGGATCGGCTCGCACGAGCCGCAGCGCGGCACGCTCAACAGCGGCACCTTCAACGTGGCCGGAGACGGTGTGCTGCTGCTGTCGCAGTGCGCGCGGCGCCTGGGCCGGCCCACCGTGCCCCTGCTGCTGCCCGCGGTCACCTGGTTCGGCTCGGCGATGCGCACCCTGGGCATGACGGACTTCTCGCCCGAACAGATCCGGCTGCTCACCCACGGCCGTGTGGTGGCGACGGACCAGATGCGCGAGACACTGGGATACGAGCCGAAGTACACCACCGCGGAGACGTTCGCGGACTTCGCGCACAGCCGCGGGCCCGGACTGGTGCCGCCGGAGGCCCTCGCGGGGGCCGTGGACCGGATCGCCGCACTGCCCGCCCTGGGCGGTGTCCACCCTCCGACGCAGAGCGCCAACTGAGGAGCGCATCAACGATGGCGGATGCCAAGGTCATTCCGTTCGACGACGACCGGTCCCGCGGGGCTGCCGTGCAGCGGCCGCAGCGGCGCCGGAGCGCGGGGAACCGACGCAAGGGCGAGCCCGCGGCGGTCCGGGAGGTGCAGCCCCTGCCCGGCAGGGAGACTCCGCAGGATGATGTGTCTGTGACGCATGAGGAGGAACCGCTGGCCAGGCCCCGGGAAGGGGGTCTGGAGCGGCGTGTCGCCGGCGGTCTGGCCTTTCTGCGCCGCCGGCTGACGGGCGACTACGAGGTCGACGACTTCGGCTACGACGAGGAGCTCACCGACCAGGTCCTGATGTCGCTGCTGCGGCCGGTGTACGAGAAATACTTCCGGGTCGAGGTCAAGGGCATCGAGAACATCCCGTCGAAGGGCGGGGCGCTGATCGTCGCCAACCACTCCGGCACGCTGCCGCTGGACGGCCTGATGATGCAGGTCGCCGTGCACGACCATCACCCGGCGGGGCGCCATCTGCGGCTTCTGGCGGCCGATCTCGTCTTCGTGCTGCCGGTGGTGAACGAGCTGGCCCGCAAACTCGGCCACACCCTCGCCTGCGCGGAGGACGCCGAACGGCTTCTCGCGCAGGGCGAGCTGGTCGGGGTGATGCCGGAGGGCTTCAAGGGCATCGGCAAGCCCTTCAGCGAGCGCTACAAGCTCCAGCGCTTCGGGCGTGGCGGGTTCGTCTCCACCGCTCTTCGTCACGGCGCGCCGATCGTCCCGTGCTCGGTCGTCGGGGCCGAGGAGATCTACCCGATGATCGGTAACGCGAAGACCCTCGCCCGGCTGCTGGGGTTCCCTTACTTCCCGATCACACCGACGTTCCCGTGGCTGGGGCCGCTGGGCGCGGTCCCGCTGCCGACGAAGTGGACGATCCAGTTCGGCGAGCCGATCCCGACGGACGGCTATCCGCCGGAGGCCGCCGAGGACCCGATGCTGATGTTCAACCTGACGGATCAGGTCAGGGAGCAGATCCAGCACACGCTGTACAAGCTGTTGGTGCAGCGCAGGTCGGTCTTCTTCTGACGTTTGGTGCGGTACGACGACGGGGGCGCCCCCCTCGTGGGAGCGCCCCCGTCACCGTACGGGGCCCTGTGTGCCCTATTTGTTCTCTCCGCCGTCGATGCCGAGTCCCGGCAACAGGCCCGGGAGCAGCGGCGGCAGCGTCACGTTCGGTTCTGCGGAGGGGCTCCTGCTCGACGACGACGGCGAGCTGCCGGCGGAGTCCTTCGGTGGGTCCAGCAGGCCGCCCGTGCTGCCGCCGAGCAGACCGCCGCCGCTTCGGGAGGCGGACGGCTCGGGCGTGCCGCTGCCGGGGTGGCTGCCGCTCGCGGAGCCGCCGGGGGTACTGGGGGTACCGCGACCCGTGCCGGCGGAGCCGGTGGGAGTCGTGCCGGAGCCCTGGTGGTGACCGGAGCCGCCCGGGGACGGAGGCTGTGGCAGCAGCGACCGTAGGGGGGCGACCTCTTGGTCTATGGCGTCGAAGACCGACGAGACCTGTTGGCTGACGTCGCCGAGCTGGACGGGCAGCCGCTCGCGCAGGGTGCCCCAGGTCGCGCGGTGGGACTGGGAGAAGGCGGAGAGCGCCTGGATGGGGGCGAGGGAGCCGTTGCGCTCGTATGCCTCGTGCAGCAGGCGGTGGCCTTCGGACGCGTCGTGCTGGACACCGGACAGGGTGCGCCGGATCTCGCCGAGGGACTCGTGGTCGAGATGGCCGGCGCGACCGCGCTCCATCAGCCGGCGAGCCTCGTTCAGCCGGGTGGAGGCCTGGTCGAGGTAGAGCTGTCCGCGCTCGTTGTTCCCGTCGGCCATGCCGAGTTTGACGTCCTCGATGCCGCGTTTGAGGCCGTAGAGGGAGTCACCGGGTAGGGCGTCTGAGCTGGCGGCGGCCACTCCCCCGAAGGAGGCTGCGGCCACGCCGACGCTGAGCCCGCCCGCGGCGAGGCCCTTGGTGAGCCGCGTACGCGGGCGCAGTTTCCCCAGCGGGCGAGCCCGGTGAGCGCCCCGGGCCCGGTGGCCCCGCTGCTCGGGCATGGCAGGGTCCGTGGCTTCGCCTCCCGCGCCCTCCCGCAGCATGGCCTCCATCGCGGCCACCAACCGCGCGCGCTGGACGACCTTGACCTCGGGGTCCAGCGTCGGCCTGGGCAGCTCGCCGAGGCCGGTCGCGAGGGCCAACAGGCGGGCGTGCTCGGCCTGTTCCGCGGCAGCCGGGGCCGATCCGTCGGGCTGCCCGGCCGCCGTGCCCCGGTCGCCGGACCGCTCCTCCAGGGCCTGGGCGAAGGCGTTCGCCCGCCGGTGCGCCGATACGTTCGCGATCACTGGCGGCACCTCCTCTCGTCATCACGGTCGACTCCCCAGGGGGTCCTGAGGGTTGCACACCCTGGCCTCATGCACACGATCGTGTGATCCGAGGCGGTCGGGGGTGACCACAGGGAGCCTGTATCCCGCACAACGAGCGGCTCGGCACTTGGGTTACGGACGACGGATGATCGGACCGCGGAGTCAACAGGCCGCCACGGATGGTGAGTTGACCGTGGCGGTGCGTGTCCGGCGGGGGCGGGGTACGGCCGGAATGCGGTCCTGTGGGGGTGGGGGAGGCGGCTCGACTGGCGATGGGGGGCGAGTCGGTGGGGGCGGCGGGGGGATGGTGGTGGGGGAGGTGGGATGGCCCGGCGGGCGGCGGTACTGGTTCCGGGTTGCGTGGCCCGCGGGGCTCAGCGGGCGTCTTCGGGCAGGAGCCGGGCGAGGGTGCGCACAGCCCGGTACTGGAGGGTCTTGATCGCACCCTCGTTCTTGCCCATCACACGGGCGGTCTCGGCGACGGAGAGCCCCTGGAGGAAGCGGAGCGTCACGCACTCCTGCTGCTGGGGGTTGAGCCGCCGTACGGCATCGAGCAGGGCGGCGTTGGAGAGGGACTCCAGCACGGAGTCCTCCGGGGAGCGCTCGACCTCGTTGGCGTCGAGCATCTCGCCGGTGGTGACCTCGAGCCGGAAACGGCTCGACTTGAAGTGGTCGGCGACGAGGTTGCGGGCGATGGTGACGAGCCAGGCGCCGAAGTCGCGCCCCTGCCAGGTGAAGGTGCCGATCCGCCGCAGCGCGCGCAGAAAGGTCTCGCTGGTGAGGTCCTCGGCGGTCGCCCGGCCCCCCACCCGGTAGTAGATGTAGCGGTACACGGTGTCGCTGTACTGGTCGTACAGGCGCCCGAAAGCCTCGGCCTCACCGGCCTGGGCGCGCTCCACGAGGTCCATCATGCGGGCGCTGTCACTGTCCGCAGCCGGGCGGCGTGCGGAGGTCGCCGGGCCGGAACGGCCCCGTCTGCCGCCGACCGCGGCGCTGCCGTCGGCCAGTGCGTAGCACGGGCCGACGGGGGCGGCTGCGGTGGCGAAGGCGGGGACGGCGTACGCGGTGCGGACGAAGCCGCGCAACAGGTCGTGGACCGTCGCGCGCAGCGTAGCCAGGCCCGAGGCGTCAACCCCGACGTGTGGGTACACGGGACTCCCAGAGGCAGAGCTTCCATCACGTGCAGTACGGGACCGTTCACCCGTCGTAGCGACGGAGGGGTACCGGTTTGCGTCTGAGGAGAATAACGCTTAGTACAGGCAGCGCTACACCCAGTTGCTCAAATCATCGATTACGTCGCTTCTGTAACCGATTGACGGTCGCTCAAGTGCCGAGGAATGACCGCTTGTTGACTGATTGAGTTCGACTTCCTTCTGGGTGCGGGGCGTGTTGTGGTCGTGTGCGTGTGAGGGGAGTGGTGGGGAGGGGTGTGGGGTAGAACACGGCGAATGTGCGCGTGTCACGGCGCCGGATCGGCCCGGTCGTCCCCGCGGCCGAGGCGGCGCACGCCGGCCGACGGGTGGGCGTCACGGAGCGTGACGCCCACCCGTCCGGCGCTTCGGCGGTGATGGATGCGGCGGTGGCGACGCGACGGCTCAGCGGCGGCGGCGGTGCAGGGCGATGGCCGCTGCCGTGCCGCCCGCCACCGCGCCGACGCCGGCCGCTGCCGGCAGGCCGACCTTGGCGGCCTTGCGGGCGGTGCGGTAGTCGCGCAGGCGCCAGTCCTGGGCGCGGGCGTGCTTGCGGAGCTTGGTGTCCGGGTTGATCGCGTAGGGGTGGCCCACCAGCGACAGCATCGGGATGTCGTTGTGCGAGTCGCTGTACGCCGCACAGCGGGACAGGTCCAGGCCCTCCGCCGCGGCCAGCGCGCGCACCGCCTCCGCCTTGGCCGGGCCGTGCAGGGGCTCGCCCACCAGGCGGCCCGTGTACACGCCCTCCACGGACTCGGCCACCGTGCCCAGCGCCCCGGTCAGGCCCAGCCTGCGGGCGATCACGGTGGCGATCTCCACCGGGGCCGCCGTGACCAGCCACACCTTCTGGCCCGCGTCCAGATGCGCCTGGGCCAGGGCCCGCGTACCCGGCCAGATCCGCTCGGCCATGTACTCGTCGTAGATCTCCTCGCCGATCGACATCAGCTCGGAGACACGGTGGCCCTTCACGATCGACAGCGCCGAGTCGCGGGCGTCCTGCATGTGCTCGGGGTCCTCCACCCCGGCCAGCCGGAACCACGCCTGCTGCCAGGCGAACTTCGCCAGGTCACGCGTCTCGAAGAACTTCCGCTTGTACAGGCCGCGCCCGAAGTGGAACAGCGCGGCGCCCTGCATCACGGTGTTGTCCAGGTCGAAGAACGCCGCGGCCTTCTCATCCCCGAGGACCGGGAATTCCGGTTCCTGGGCGGAGAGGTCCTGGGCGACGGCGTCCTGCGAGGACTTGCGCGCTGCCTCCGCCGAGGCCTCGCCTGCCAACACGCTCCGCGCCGTGGCGGAGCGCCTACGGGGAGTGAGCCATCCGAGAGCGGCCATGACGCGAGCATAGCCAGTTTGTTCGGTGGTTCCGGAGTCGAGAGGTTGGAAGGCTGTGAACTCTGCGCGACCGCCCCGTTAAAGAAGAGGCGCCACCGGCGTGGCGGCGGGGCGGTGACCGGCGGTCGCACGCTAGGGCGGGGGGCTCGCGCCGGGCGTCTCCGGGGTGAAAATGGCCGACATGAGTCCCATCTTTCGGCGGAACCACGCCCACGGTCGCGACCCCCAGGACCGTCTCGTCACCCTCGTCCGGAAGCCCGGCTGCCATCTCTGTGACGACGCGCAGGCCGTCATCGAGAAGGTCTGCGGTGAGCTCGGGGTGCCCTGGGAGCGGAAGGACATCACCGAGGACGAGGAGCTGTACCGCCGCTACTGGGAGCAGATTCCGGTGGTGCTGGTCGACGGCGCCCAGCACACGTTCTGGCGGGTGAACGAAGAGCGCCTGCGCAAGGCTCTCACCCACGACTGACCGACCAGTCCAAATAGCCCGGAGTGTCACATAGGATCGTCGGTGATTGGTCTCGGGGGCGTGGATTGTCGAGGAGAGTGGGCGGCTTTGCCCCCAGGAGAGAAGGAACGGCCGTCTCCGTGCGCCGGTTCCCTGCCAGCGCGCCGGAGGTGCGTGACCCCGGTCACGTTGGCCGGGCAAATCGGACACAATCTTTGTGCACGCGTTCACAAAGACATAGCCTGCATTCGACGGGGCGGTCTGGGGACGTGTGACCGCCTACAGCCCCGCTCTACCCGCAGGAGCACCGTGGCAACTGGCCGAACTCACCGACCGGCGACCCGCAGCCGAGGGATTCCCGAGGCCACCGTCGCCCGTCTCCCGCTGTACCTCCGAGCCCTGACCGCGCTGTCGGAGCGCTCGGTACCCACGGTCTCCTCCGAGGAGCTGGCCGCCGCCGCGGGAGTCAACTCCGCGAAGCTGCGCAAGGACTTCTCCTACCTCGGCTCCTACGGGACCCGTGGCGTGGGTTACGACGTCGAGTATCTCGTGTACCAGATCTCCCGTGAGCTCGGCCTGACCCAGGACTGGCCGGTTGTGATCGTCGGTATCGGTAACCTCGGCGCGGCGCTGGCCAACTACGGCGGATTCGCGTCCCGTGGCTTCCGGGTCGCCGCGCTCATCGACGCCGACCCGGCCATGGCCGGGAAGCCCGTCGCCGGCATCCCGGTCCAGCACACCGACGACCTGGAGAAGATCATCCAGGACAACGGGGTCTCCATCGGCGTCATCGCCACCCCCGCCGGCGCCGCGCAGCAGGTCTGCGACCGGCTCGTGGGCGCGGGCGTGACCTCCATCCTGAACTTCGCGCCGACCGTGCTGTCCGTCCCGGACGGCGTCGACGTGCGCAAGGTGGACCTCTCCATCGAGCTCCAGATCCTCGCCTTCCACGAGCAGCGCAAGGCCGGCGAGGAAGCCATGGAGTCCTTGGCCGAGGGCCTGCCGGCCACGGCCAAGGGGTCCACCGACCAGGGGCCTGACGGGGACGTCCCCGCCGTGATGCCGGCATGAGCCTCCTCGTCGTCGGGCTGAGCCACCGCAGCGCTCCCGTCAGCGTCCTGGAGCGGGCCGCGCTGGCCATGGACGCCCAGGCCAAGCTGCTCCAGGACACGGTGGCCGCCGAACCGGCCACCGAGGCCGCGGTGCTCGCCACCTGCAACCGCATCGAGCTGTACGCCGACGTGGACAAGTTCCACGCGGGCGTCGCCGAGCTGTCCACCCTCCTCGCGCAGCACAGCGGGCTCGGTCTGGACGAGCTGACCCCCTACCTCTACGTGCACTACGAGGACCGGGCCGTCCACCATCTGTTCTCGGTGGCCTGCGGTCTGGACTCGATGGTCGTCGGCGAGGGCCAGATCCTCGGCCAGATCAAGGACTCCCTGGCCACCTCGCAGGAGCAGCACACGGCCGGACGGCTGCTGAACGACCTGTTCCAGCAGTCGCTGCGGGTCGGCAAGCGGGCCCACTCCGAGACGGGCATCGACCGTGCCGGGCAGTCGCTGGTGACCTTCGGCCTGGAGCAGCTGGCGGCCGGTACGCCGGTCGGGAACTGGGCCGCGGGCAAGCGCGCCCTGGTGATCGGCGCCGGGTCCATGTCCTCGCTGGCCGCGGCGACCCTCGCGCGCGCCGGGGTCGCCGAGGTCGTGATCGCCAACCGGACCCTGGAGCGCGCCGAGCGCCTCGCGCAGATCCTGACGGAGGCGGACGACGCGGACGTGGTGGCCCGTGCGGTACCGATGGAGTCGGTTCCGGACGAGCTGACACGTGCCGACGTCGCGGTGTCCTGCACCGGTGCGACCGGCCTGGTGCTGACGGCCGAGGCGGTCGCGCGGGCCCTGGAAGGACGCGTGGTGGGGCCCCTGGTCCCGCCGCAGCCCAGGCCCGCGGGCTCCGGACCCCGCCGCACCGGCGACGCGGACTCCCGCCGTACGGACGGCGCCGGTTCCCCTCGTACGAGCGCTCCGGCCGCCGCGGGCGACGACGGTCCCCTGCCCACCCGCGGCGACGGTCCGACGCCCACCGGCCCCGGCACCGACGACGGCTGCCCGCTGGATCTGTCGGCCGTGCAGGCCACGGCCGGGTTCTCGGTGCTGGGCGAGGCGGCCGTCGCCGGGATGGGCGCCGCCGAGCTGGAGAAGCACGCGGCGTGGGTGGACAAGGGCGCCGAGGAGCGCACCGCCCGCCCGGCCGGTGGCGTCGTACCGGACCCCGAGACCGAGACCGAGGTCATCACGGCGCTCGCCGCGACCGTGGCCACCGTCGGCCGGGTCCCCGAGCGCCGCCGCCCCGAGGCGGTCGTGCCGGCCCCGCGTCGCGAGCCCGTGCTGTGGCTCCTCGACCTGGCGATGCCGAGGGACGTCGACGCCGCCGTGCACCGGCTGCCCGGCGTGCGGCTCGTCGACATCGAGTCCCTCGCCGAGGCGTCCGCGGACGCGCCCATGGCGGCCGACGTCGAGCAGGTGCGGGGAATCGTCTCCGACGAGGTCGCCGCGTTCGGCGCCGCCCAGCGCGCCGCGCACATCACGCCGACCGTGGTCGCGCTGCGCTCCATGGCCGCCGACGTGGTCGCGAACGAGATCGCGCGCCTGGAAGCACGGCTGCCGGGCCTGGACGACAAGCACCGCGCGGAGATCACGCAGACCGTACGGCGCGTCGTCGACAAGCTGCTGCACGCGCCGACCGTGCGGGTCAAGCAGCTGGCCGCCGAGCCCGGCGGCGCCGGGTACGCGGACGCGCTGCGCACCCTGTTCGACCTGGACCCCGAGACGGTCGCCTCCGTCTCCCGGGCCGACGAGGCCGACAGCGCCGAGCGCACCGAGCGCACCGAGCGCTCCGTGAACCCTGAGAACAACGAGAACGCCGAGAACCGAGGGCGAGCATGAGTGAGCCACGTGAGCCGAAGGGGCGCGCCCCCCGAGAAGAAGGGGCACTGAGGCTCGGGACCAGGCGCAGCAAGCTGGCCATGGCCCAGTCCGGGCTGGTCGCGGACGCCGTGCGCCGTGTGACGGGACGGCCGGTGGAGCTCGTGGAGATCACGACGTACGGCGACGTCTCGCGCGAGCACCTCGCCCAGATCGGCGGCACCGGTGTGTTCGTGACGGCGCTGCGCGACGCGCTGCTGCGCGGCGAGGTCGACTTCGCGGTGCACTCGCTGAAGGACCTGCCGACCACGCAGCCCGAGGACCTGGTGCTGGCGGCCGTGCCCGAGCGCGAGGACCCGCGGGACGTGATCGTGGCGCGGGACGCCCTGAAGTTCGCCGACCTGCCCCGCGGGGCCCGGATCGGCACCGGTGCGCCGCGCCGCATGGCGCAGCTGAACGCGTACGCGCGCAGCCACGGCCTCGACATCGAGACGGTCCCGATCCGGGGCAACGTCGACACCCGGATCGGATACGTCCGGGACGGCGGGCTGGACGCCGTGGTCCTCGCGGCGGCCGGGCTGAACCGGATGGGCCGGATCGACGAAGTGACCGACTTCCTGTCGGTCGACACCGTTTTGCCCGCCCCCGGCCAGGGGGCCCTCGCGATCGAATGTGCCGCGGACAACGCTGCCCTCATCGCTGCGCTCGCCGAGCTCGACGACCCGTTCACCCGGGCCGCCGTGACCGCCGAGCGGTCCCTGCTCGCCGCCCTGGAGGCCGGTTGCAGTGCCCCCGTGGGCGCGCTGGCCGACCTTCCCCCACTCTCGGCTCCGCTCGAGCGGGGGGACCCCCAGGCCGACGGGCAGATTGTCAAGGAAATGCGCCTGCGCGGCGTCGTCGGCACGCCCGACGGCCACACGCTGGTGCAGTTGTCCACCACCGGTCCCGTGCCCGAGACGCACGACCAGGCAATGGCGCTCGGTCGCGAACTCGCAGCCGAGATGCTCGCCAAGGGCGCGGCCGGTCTGATGGGGGAGCGAGCACATTGAGCCCCACCACCCTTCCCACCGGCCTCGACCACGGACACGTCACCTTCCTGGGTGCCGGACCCGGGGATCCGGGACTTCTCACACTGCGCGCCGTGGAGGCGCTGGCGAACGCGGACGTCCTCGTCGGCGAGCACGAGGTGCTCGACGTGGTACGGACGCATGCCAGAGCGGGCGTCGCCGTCCTGGACACGGGTCCGGACCCCTCCGCGGGTACGCAGCCGGGCACGGGCACGCCGCAGCTAGCGGTCGTTGACGGCGAGTCAACAGCCGCTGGTGTCCCTGCGTTGAGGGATGCTGCACATCTTGTCATGGAGGCTGCGCGGGGCGGCAAGCGGGTCGTGCGTGCGGTGACCGGGGACCCCGGCCTGGACGCGTACGCGGCCGGGGAGATGCTGGCGTGCGCCGCCGCGGGCGTTCCGTTCGAGGTCGTGCCCGGTATCGCGACCGCCGTGGGCGTGCCCGCGTACGCGGGTGTGCCGCTGCGGGACGCGCAGGGCGCGGACGTACGGTTCGTGGACGCGCGGACCGCCTCGGAACGCTGCTGGACGGAGGTCGGCGCGTCCGACGGCACGGTCGTGGTCTCCACGACGCTGGACTCGGTGGCGGCGGCCGCCGGGGAGCTGGTGGCCGCGGGCCGCAAGCCGGACACGCCGCTGACGGTGACCTTCGCCGGTACGACGACACGGCAGCGCACCTGGACGGCGACGCTGGGCTCGATCGCGCAGACGCTGAAGCAGGCGAAGGTCCTGCCGTCGCCCGAGGGCGGGCGGCCTGTCATAGCCGTGGTCGGTGAGCGTTCCGCCGCCGCCCAGCGCGACCAGCTGTCGTGGTTCGAGAACAAGCCGCTGTTCGGCTGGAAGGTGCTCGTCCCGCGGACGAAGGAGCAGGCGGCCTCGCTCTCCGACCAACTGCGGTCGTACGGGGCCGTGCCGCACGAGGTGCCCACGATCGCCGTCGAGCCGCCGCGCACGCCCCAGCAGATGGAGCGGGCGGTCAAGGGCCTGGTGACGGGCCGTTACGAGTGGATCGCGTTCACGTCGGTCAACGCGGTGAAGGCGGTCCGGGAGAAGTTCGAGGAGTACGGCCTCGACGCGCGGGCCTTCGCGGGCATCAAGGTGGCCGCGGTCGGCGAGCAGACGGCGAAGGCGCTGGTCGCCTTCGGTGTGAAGCCCGACCTCGTGCCGAGCGGGGAGCAGTCCGCCGCCGGCCTTCTGGAGGACTGGCCCCCGTACGACCCGGTCTTCGACCCGATCGACCGGGTGTTCCTCCCGCGTGCCGACATCGCCACGGAGACCCTGGTGGCGGGCCTGATCGAGCTGGGGTGGGAGGTCGACGACGTCACGGCGTACCGGACGGTCCGCGCCTCGCCGCCGCCGGCCGATACCCGCGAGGCGATCAAGGGCGGCGGCTTCGACGCGGTGCTGTTCACGTCGTCCTCCACGGTCCGGAACCTGGTGGGTATCGCGGGCAAGCCGCACAACGTGACGGTGATCGCCTGCATCGGCCCCGCCACCGCGAAGACGGCGGAGGAGCACGGTCTGCGGGTCGATGTGATGGCTCCGGAGCCGTCCGTGCACAAGCTGGCGGAGGCGCTGGCGGACTTCGGCCTCAAGCGGCGTACCGCCGCGCTGGAGGCCGGGGACCCGGTGACGCGGCCGAGCGAGCGGAGGCCGGGGGCGCGGAGACGGCGTACGACGACCTGAGCACCGCGGGGGTGGCTGTCGCCGGGGCCGCCACCCCCGACCGTCTTCGGTGCCCGGCTCGGGATTCGAGCCCGGTCCTGTGTGACCATCCCGGCGCGTCCTCCGTACCAACGCTGTCACGGAGTTCCCCAACTCCCGTCCGTGGACGGGTGTTTCATGCCCGTTCGCCACAATGGGACGGGTGACGAGGTGCGTTACAGTCCCCCGGCCGTGTCAGCGGCGCTGCACATCAACGGGAGACTCATGAAACAGCATCGGCACGTCATGGCCCGCGCGGCCACAGCCGTCACCGCCACCGGGCTCGCACTGGCTCTGGGCGCGGGAAGCGCATTCGCCGACGGCAACTACGTCGGTACGTTCGACAAGAACGGCAAGCACGTCGCGACCGTGGTGTTCGAGCCCCGGAACTCCTCCGGCGGCACCCAGTACACCGACGTGATCGACTCCGCCGCGGACGGGCACTCGATCCGCGCGGTGACCTATGACGCGACCACGGGCAAGAAGCGGAACACCTGTCAGACCAGTTCCGTCAAGGACTGCGGAATCTCGCCCCGGATTCCCAAGCACCACAAGGTCCGCATCAAGGTCTACTGGGTCAAGGGGCGCACGGCGACCTACCTCGGCACGGTGAAGACCGCCAAGGGCGACCTTCCGGTGGTCTGACGCGGGGCCCGGGGCCCGGGACCCGGCCTGGGACCGGCCCGCGACCACGGCGACCTGATCGCCGGCCGGCGTGCGGCCCGGGGTTTTGCGCCCCGGGCCGCACCCGCGGCGGAGCATCGGATCAGACGGTGATGACGACCTTGGCCCTGGCGTGCTCGATCGCCACGTACCGGATCGCCTCGGGTACCTCGCCGAGCGAGTAGGTCCGGTCGATGACCGGGGCGATCTCCCCGGAGTCGACGAGTTCCCGCAGCGCCGTCAGGTTCTCCTTGGTCTGCCTGGCCGGAAGCTCGAGCAGGCGTTGGCGGACGAAGGGCGCCAGCAGTTGCCGCCTGATGAACAGGGCCATGGGCCCGACGAGACTGCCGCCCTGGTAGACGCCCCCGCCGGACAGCACGAGTGTTCCGGTCGGGGTCAGCGCGCGCCGGAGCGCGGTCAGGGAGTGGTTGCCGACCAGGTCGAGCACGATGTCGTAGCGGGGGCCGCCGCGGGTGAAGTCCTCCTGGGTGTAGTCGATGACATGGTCCGCGCCGAGGGAGCGGACCAGGTCCACGTTCCGTGTCCGGCACACACCGGTCACGTCCGCCCCGTACGCCTTGGCGAGCTGCACGGCGAAGGTGCCCACCCCACCGGACGCCCCGTTGACCAGAACCTTCTGGCCGGGCTGCACCTTCGCGATGTCGCGCAGTCCGATGAGCGCGGTGTTCGCCGCGAGCGGCATGGCGGCTGCCTGCTCGAACGAGAGGCGGGTCGGCTTCGCCGCCACCGCCGTGGCCGGTGCACACACGTACTCGGCGAACGCCCCGTCGGCCTCCCCGAATACCTCGTCGCCCGGAGCGAGTCCCTTGACCTCGCTGCCGACCGCCTCGACCCGGCCCGCGAAGTCCCTGCCCCGGATCCTGGCCTTGGGCCGGCGCAATCCGAAGAACAGCAGGCGGGACACGTACGGGTCGCCGTGCAGGGCGTGCCAGTCGTAGGCGTTGACCGCGGCCGCGTGCACCCGCACCAGCACCTCGTCGGCCGCAGGCGCCGGCTTGTCGACGTCCCTCAGCTCCAGTACGTCCGGTGAGCCGTACCGGTCCTGGATGACCGCCTTCATCGGGCCCCCTCGTGCACGACGCCGCAGACCACGCGGTCCGGCGGGAAACGTCGGCATCACTGGGAAGGTAGCCGGGGCCGGTGGATGCGGGCATCGGGGACGGACCCTGGTTCTCGGGGGCCGGAATCGGGGAGGGTCCGTAGTTCTCAGGGATGACGGACGCAGCCCCGCCGGGGCCCCGAGGAAGCACCCGGTGCTCCGACAGTGCGTCGGCAAAGGCGCCGCCCGGCCGGGCGTAGCGTAGAAGTCATGACGAAGTACGGTTCCTTCCCCGGTACGCGTCCCCGTCGGCTGCGGACGACGCCTGTCATGCGGCGTATGGTCGCCGAGACCCGGCTGCACCCGGCCGACTTCATCCTTCCCGCGTTCGTACGGGAGGGCGTCGGCGAGCCCGTGCCGATCGGGGCCATGCCCGGTGTCGTGCAGCACACCCGGGACAGCCTGAAGAAGGCGGCCGCGGAGGCGGCGGAGGCCGGGGTCTCCGGGATCATGCTCTTCGGCGTGCCGGAGGAGTCGAAGAAGGACGCGCTGGGCACCGCCGGGACCGACCCGGACGGAATCCTCCAGGTGGCCCTCCGGGATGTGCGGGCCGAGGTCGGGGACGAGCTGCTCGTCATGTCCGATCTGTGCCTGGACGAGTTCACCGACCACGGGCACTGCGGTGTGCTCGACGCGAAGGGCAGGGTCGACAACGACGCCACCCTGGAGCGGTACGCCGAGATGGCCCAGGTCCAGGCCGACGCGGGCGCCCACGTGGTGGGCCCCAGCGGCATGATGGACGGCCAGATCGGTGTCGTCCGGGACGCTCTCGACCAGATCGGCCGGGAGGACGTCGCGATCCTCGCCTACACCGCCAAGTACTCCTCCGCCTTCTACGGTCCGTTCCGGGAGGCCGTCGGGTCGTCGTTGCAGGGCGACCGGAAGACCTATCAGCAGGATCCCGCGAACTGGCGGGAGTCCCTGCGGGAGCTGGCCCTGGACCTTCAGGAGGGCGCCGACATGGTGATGGTCAAGCCGGCCGGGCCCTACCTCGACATCCTGGCGAAGGTCGCGGACGCGGTCGACGTGCCCGTGGCCGCGTACCAGATCTCCGGCGAGTACTCGATGATCGAGGCCGCTGCCGAGAAGGGCTGGCTCGACCGGGACCGGGCGATCCTGGAGACGCTGACCGGCATCAAGCGGGCCGGCGCCCGCACCATCCTGACGTACTGGGCCACCGAGGTCGCCCGGAAGCTCCGCTAGGGCCTGTGGGTACGGGTGCGCCGGTGGGGGACCGCCTCGGCGCACAGGGCGACGGCCGGCAGGTCGCGGCGATCTGCCGGGCGGTCAGCCGGGCGTACTCCCCGAGCACATGCGTGGTCAGCGTCCTCGCCTCCCCTCCCGCGGCCCCGCCGTACGGTTCAGTACATCAGGGCCGCCTCGCCGCTGGAGAGCCAGTACGTCACCGTCACGCCGTCGTCGACGCGGACGCCCTTCGCCGGCAGTGCCGGATGGGCGGCGGGGCCGGTGGGCAGGGTGAGGGTGAGGGTCCGTGCCGTGCGGAGGTGTGGGGCGGTGCCCTCCGCCGACGACAGACGCACGCCCGCGTAGGCCGACTCGCCGGGGGAGAGGGTGAGGGCGGTGCGCGGCTTCGTCTCCGGGGCCGGCCTGGCGGGGGACTGCTCCTCGCCGAAGCGGGCCACCGGGTAGGCGGGGAGGGTGCAGTTCGCGGTGCCCGTGTTGGTCAGCCGCAGGAGCAGATGGTTCACGGGCCGGGAGACCTCGGTCGCCGTCGTGCTCGTGTGGCTCCCGGAGCAGGGAGCCGCGGCGCCGGAGCCTCCCGTGCTCCGGGGGGCCGTGGACGACGCGGTCGAGGGGCCCTCGTCCCGTACGCCCTCCCCGGTCCGGCAGGCCGTGAGCGCGAGCGCGGCGAGCGCGACCGTGGTGAGGGCGAGCAGACGGGCGCGGACGGTACGAGCGGACATGGGAGGGCCCTTCGACGTGGACGAGCTGGGGGGTGGCGCGCCGCCGCTCGACCGGTCGCCGGGAGCGGGCGCCTCGCTGACCACAGCTTGAGCGGTGACCCGCCCGGGACGCCACATTCCCCGCCATTTCCGGGACGCCGGGATCTTGGGATGCCGTTTGACCTGGGGAAACGTCGTCTCCCGGGAAGCCTTCGCGGGACGCGGAAGCGCGGCCCGGGCCCGGGTGGTGGCCTGTCAGCCGTTCGTGCCGAACCACAGCTCGGCGAGCGCGTCGAGGCGGGGTTCGGGCGGTACCGGCAGTTCACGAAGGTAGAAGGGCAGGTCGCTGTACATGTGCAGCAGGGCGTAGGCGAGCAGCTGGTCCGGGTCGTGCGGGGCGCGCCCGTAGGCCTCGTAGAAGCGGCGCAGCCGGCGCGGGTCGGCGCGGGTGACGAACAGGCCGACGCTCGCGAAGTCGTAGGCCGGGTCGCCGATCATCGCCGGCTCGAAGTCGAACAGACCGGTCAGACGGCGGCCGCCGCGCATGTCGATGGTCAGATGCTCGCGCATGAACTCGGTGTGCAGCAGGGACAGTTCGCTGGAGGCCGGGAGGGGTACCGAGTCCAGGAAGTCGGGGATACGGCTCAGCCAGGGCTCGGTCACACCGGTGCGGCTGTGCTGTTCCAGCGTGCCCGCACGTCGGCGGCGCAGGAACGAGGACCAGTCCGAGGGACCCACGATGTCCGTCAGCGGCTTCCAGGCCATCGCGTGCAGCGCGGCCAGCGTCTGGGCCGACTCCGACACGATCCGGTCCTGATCCGCCGCCGTCAGCTGCGGCCACGCCTCGGCGACGCTCCGCCCCGGCAGCCGGGACATCAGCACGAACCGCCAGCCGTTCGCATACTCGTCGGTGGCGATCAAACGGGGAGTCGGCAGTGGCAGTTGGCCCCACAGGTGGGCCAGCACCCGGGCCTCGCGTATCGCTTCGGCCGTCGCGAACCGCGGATACAGCTTCAGCACCATGTCGCCGCCGAGCGCGTACACCGGCAGGGAACCGTCGTCGAAGCGCCGCAACGCGAGCCCCACGAGGCCCATTTGGTTACACAGGTCCAGGGCCGCCGGACGCAGCACCGTCTCATCCGAGACGATCGCTTCCAGCTCCTTGTACGTGTCCACGGTGGGCAGCATGCGCCGCATGCTAGGGCCCGCCGGGGGCCGTCCGCAGGGTGAAACGGGATTGATGTAAAGGGCAGTGATATCCCTAAGGTGCGCGAACGAGGTGTTTTCGAGTGGCGTACCCACGGCGTTCGCACGTCCCACGGTCGCCCCACACAGAAGGAGCCGCCGCTGTGACCTCCGCCGACAGCCGCACCAGCAGTCCGCCGCCCCCGTTCGCCGCCCGGGTCGCCGCGACCGGCGGTTCCGCCGTGCGGGACATCCTCGCCGTCACCGCCCGGCCCGAAGTCGTCAACTTCGCGGGCGGACTTCCGGCCCCCGGGCTCTTCGACGCCGACGGTGTCGCCGCCGCGTTCCACGCCGTGCTGGCCGAGGTGCCACAGCGGGCGCTCCAGTACGCGACGACCGAGGGGGAGCCCGCGCTGCGGGCCGCGCTCGCCGACCGCACCACCGCACGCGGCCTGCCCACCGGCCCCGACGACCTCCTCGTCACCACCGGCTCGCAGCAGGCGCTGTCGCTCCTCGCGACCGTCCTGCTGGAGCCCGGCGACACGGTTCTCGTGGAGGACCCCTGCTATCTCGCGGCCCTCCAGGTGTTCGGCTTCGCGGGGGCGAGGATCCTCGCCGTGCCCGGCGACGCGGACGGCATCGACCCGGACGCGCTGGAGGAACTGGTGGCGCGGGAGCGTCCCAAGCTGCTCTACACGGTCCCCACCTTCCAGAACCCGACCGGCCGCACCCTCCCCGCGGGCCGCCGCGCCGCGATCGCGCGCGTCGCCGCCCGGCGCGGGCTGTGGATCGTCGAGGACGACCCCTACGGCGAACTCCGCTTCGAGGGCGGGCGGGCGCCGTGGATCGCCTCCTTCGACGACGCCCACGACCGCACCGTGCTCCTCGGCTCCTTCTCCAAGGTGATGGCCCCCGGCCTCCGGCTCGGCTGGCTGCGGGCACCGGCCGCGCTACGGCGGGCCTGCACGGTCGCCAAGCAGGCCACCGACCTGCACACCCCGACCGTCAACCAGCTCGCCGCCGCCCGCTATCTGGCCGACCGGGACCTCGACGCGCACGTCTCGCGTGTCGCCGCGGCCTACCGCGAGCGCCGGGACGCCATGCTCGCCGGCCTCCCGGAGGCGCTCCCCGAGGGCTCGGTCTGGAACCGCCCCGAGGGCGGCATGTTCCTGTGGGCCAGGCTCCCCGAGGCGTACGACACGACGGCACTGCTGCCCCGGGTGGTGCGGCAGGACGTGGCGTACGTCCCCGGCGCGCCCTTCTACGCGGGCGCGCCCGAGACGTCGACGATGCGGCTGTGCTTCGTCACGCACACCCCCGAGGAGATCGAGGAGGGGCTGCGGAGGCTGGGCAAGGGGTTGCGGTAGGGCTTGTGGGTCAGTCCCACCAGAAGGCCCAGATCCGTCGGCCCAGGATCTCGTGTTCGGCGTACTCCCGCAGCGTCCCGTGGTGCCCCTGGGTGATGTTGTCCG
This sequence comes from Streptomyces glomeratus, assembly GCF_021462825.1. Taxonomy (GTDB): domain Bacteria; phylum Actinomycetota; class Actinomycetes; order Streptomycetales; family Streptomycetaceae; genus Streptomyces; species Streptomyces glomeratus. The sequence goes on from NZ_JAKEEB010000044.1 coordinate 24,313, forward strand.
GGCAGAAGGCGAAGTGCTCGGCGGCCACCTGCTCCGCCTCGGCGGCGGTGGTCGGCGGTGCCGCCACCGACAGGACCAGCTGGTCGAAGGTGAGCGCGACGACCCGTATGCCGAAGCGGTCCTCCCAGGAGCGCAGCACGGAGCAGAGGCGGGCCGTGTCGTTCTCGTGGTTCAGCGGGCCGCTCCAGCCGATGGCCGCCGGGATGTCCGCGGAGCGGCGGGCCGGGACCAGGGCGAGGCGCGGCTCCTTGAGCCATGAGCCGCCGTTCAGCAGGGAGTCGGCGACCTCGGCGGCACGCGCGTCGGGGTCGGCCTCCAGCCGGGGAGCCGCGGCGAGGCCGGGCCACTCGCGGCCGAACGGGGCGCGGATCTCGCCGAGTTCCTCGTCCGCGTCCTCGTCTCCCCAGAACTCGGCCAGCACGTCCTCGGCGTCGTGGTCCCCGGGGTAGGACACCTCCCCCGGCATCAGCTCCCACTCTTCGGGGCCGCCCTGGCTGCCGCCGACGTCGACGAGCACCGGAAGAAGCCCGACCCGTGCGCCGGGCCCACCCAGCCGCGCCCAGTTGCCGGAGGACGCGGCGCGCCCGGCGTGCCACAGCAGCGGCTCGTGCCACGGGCCCTCGTCCGTCGCGTCGATCAGACTCCCCGGAGGGAGTTCAAGCCCGAGCGCGCGCCCGCTCGGATCGGCCGCCAACCGGGGCAGCGGATTGGGAAGTGTCGCCATGCCAGTGACTGTAGGGCCAGCCACTGACAACGCCCCTAGCGGGCCGCGTAGTCGGTGAACGCGGCCCAGGCCTCCGGCGAGGCGGTGAAGGTGGGGCCTTTGGGGTTCTTGGAGTCGCGGATGTGCACGGCTGTTGCGTCGCGGGCGACTTCCAGGCAGGCGCCGCCTTCGCTACTGCTGTAGGACGACTTGAACCACTGAAGCGCGGTGCTCATTGCTCTCCTAGCAGTTGGTCCAGCAGGCTTCTGGAGTCCTCGATGGTGAGGGCCTGCGTCCGCAGCATCGCATATTTGCGCGCGAGGATGGACACTTCGTCCGGGTTGGAGACCCACTGGCTGCCGCGCTGTGACTCGGTGTAGGCGAGGTGCTGGTGATCGGGCGTCTCCACGAGGATGAACGGGCCCGCATCCCCGGCGTGCGCGGTACGGTTCAGTGGCAGGATCTGCAAGGTCAACCCAGGGAGTTCGGAGTACTCGCGCAGGAACCGTAACTGGTCGAAGTGCGTGTCTCGTCCTCCGGTAGGCATGCGCAGCGCGGGCTCCCAGACCACGAAACTGAGCGTCGGCGGGATCTTCCGGTGCAGGATCTCGCGGCGGCCGACGCGGGCCGTGATCTTCGTCTCCAACTCGTCCGCATCGTACGGCGGCACCCGCCCACTCAGCAGCGCGCGGGCGTAGGCCTCCGTCTGGAGCAGGCCCGGAACGACCAGCGCGTTGTACCACGACAGAGCGATCGCCTCCCGCTCATGCTGCACATACAGCTCCGCCCACATCGGAAACTGGTCGATCTCCGGCAGGTTCTCCACCCCCGCCGACAACAACCCCTTGGTCCCCAGGAGTTCGTCCAGCAGCTCGGCCAGGTCCGGCTTCAGGGGGCGCCTTCCCTGTTCGATCGACGCGATGGTCTCCTCGTCGAGCATCAGCCGTTCTCCGAGCGCCCGTTGGGTCAGGCCCGCCGCACGGCGTGCCGTGCCGAGCTGGACGCCCAGCATCTTCATGGCCGAGAGGTTCTTCTTCCGTGGAAACTTCCTGGAGTTCATGCTGGACCAACTCCCCGCGGTGCCCGTACGCGACCCCGAACGAACCCGTACAAAAAATCTGTACGGGCTCACTCGCTGATCCACGGTAGTCGCGCTCCGCAACTCTCGTCCCGTGAACGAGACGATCCAACTCCCGCCCCTGCGCGAGAGGTTCTTCCGGCGCGAGCGCCGGTCCGTCCCCGCCGCCCGGAGGTTCGCTCACGAGACCCTGACGGGCTGGGGTCTCGCGGAGGCCGGGCGCAGCGGCGACGTGCTGCTGTGTGTGAGCGAGCTGGCGACCAACGCGCTGCTGCACGGGGTACCGCCCGGCCGGCACTTCCGCGTGTTCCTGCGGTACGACGGTGCCGTACTGCGCGTGGAGGTGCACGACAGCGGGCCCGGCGTCCCGCATATCGCCGAGGAGGCCGACGAGGGCGGGCGCGGGCTGCTGCTGGTCGCCGCGCTCGCCGACAAGTGGGGTGTCGGCGAGCGCGAACTCGGCAAGGTGGTGTGGTGCGAGTTCGCTCCCGCACCACCCGGCGACCTCACCAGGTGAGGGCGTCGGCCGCGCTGGACTGCCAGTAGGTCGCGGTCAGTTTGCTGTCGTAGTACACGCCCTTGGCGGGCAGCCGCACACTGGCAGTGGGGCCCGCGTCGCTACGCGGAGTGCGCCCCTGGAAGATGACGGTCAACGAGTGGCCCTTGGTTCCGTTCTCCCCGCTGCTGTCGGCGGCCGAGAGGCGCACACCTGCATATCCGGACTCCCCGGGAGCGAGCGTGATCACGGCCTGCGGGCGGCTCTCCTCGAACGCCCCCGGCGCCCACTGCATCTCGTCGAACCGCAGGTAGGGGAAGTACGTCAAGTCGCACGGCCGGGAGCCGGTGTTCTTGACGGTGATCAGCATGTGGTTGAGGGGCCGGGACACCTCCTGGGCGGTGACCTGGGTGTTCCCGCCGTTGCAGAGGACGGGGGTCCTGTTGGTCGCCGTACCGGAGCCGCGACCACGGCAGGCCGTTCCGGACCAGCGGCAACACGGGCCGGCCGGGCTACGACTTCCCGCTCGGCGGCGCGCAGTGGTACGCCCGGTCGGGCGGCTGACGGCACAGAACCCCGCCCACCGGGCGCCACCCGGTGTGCGGGGCTCTTCGTGCTCTCCGGGGCCCGTGGCGCGGCGTCAGAGACGCTCGGGCGTCCTGATGCCCATCAGGTCCATGCCCACGTGGAGCGTGCGGGCCGTGACGTCGCACAGGAAGAGGCGGTTCTCGACCTGCTCGGGCGTCTCGGCCTTCAGGACCGGGCACTTGTCGTAGAACGAGGTGTACAGCGAGGCCAGCTGGTAGAGGTACGCCGCCAGCTTGTGCGGGGCGTACTCCGCGGCAGCCTCCGCGACCGTCTCCGCGAACTGGTCCACATGCAGGCCCAGGGCCCGCTCCGCGTCCGTCAGGGCCAGCTCGGGATGCGCGGCCGGGCGCACCTCGCCGGCCTTGCGCAGGATCGACTGGATACGGGCGTACGCGTACTGGAGGTACACGGACGTGTCGCCGTTCAGCGACACCATCTGGTCCAGGTCGAACTTGTAGTCGCGGTTCGCCGACGTCGACAGGTCCGCGTACTTCACCGCGCCGATGCCCACCTGGGCGCCGCGCTCGGCGATCTCCTCCTCGGACAGGTCCTGCGCCTTCTCCCTTACGACGGCGGAGGCGCGCTCGATCGCCTCGTCCAGGAGGTCGACCAGCCGGACCGTCTCGCCCTCACGGGTCTTGAAGGGCTTCCCGTCCTTGCCGAGGACCGTGCCGAAGGCGAGCTGATACGCCGTCACGTCGCCGTTCAGCCAGCCGGCCCGCCGCGCGGTCTCGAAGACCATCTTGAAGTGCAGCGACTGGCGGGCGTCCACGACGTAGATGATCGAGTTCGCCTTGAGGCCGAAGACCCGGTCGCGGATCGCGGAGAGGTCCGTCGCCGCGTAGCCGTAGCCGCCGTCGGACTTCTGGACGATCAGCGGGACCGGGTTGCCGTCCGGGCCCTTGATGTCGTCGAAGAACACGCACAGCGCGCCCTCGGAGCGGACCGCCACGCCGGACTCCTCCAGCAGGCGGCACGTCTCCTCGAGCATGTCGTTGTAGCCGGACTCGCCGACGATGTCGGGGTCCCCGATCTCCATGTCGAGCTTCTCGAAGACGGAGAAGAAATAGATCTTCGACTCGTCGACGAACTTCTGCCACATCTGAAGCGTGCGCGGGTCGCCGGCCTGGAGGTCGACCACCCGGCGGCGGGCACGCGTCTTGAACTCCTCGTCGGAGTCGAAGAGCTTGCGCGCGGCCTTGTAGAGGCGGTCGAGGTTGGACATCGCCTCCTCGCCGGAGACCTCGGCGGCCTTGTGGTCCAGCTCGTGCGGGTGCTCGTCCAGGTACTGGATGAGCATCCCGAACTGGGTGCCCCAGTCGCCGATGTGGTGGCGGCGGATCACCGTCTCGCCGGTGAACTCCAGCAGCTTGACCACGGAGTCGCCGATCACCGCGGAGCGCAGATGGCCGACGTGCATCTCCTTCGCCACGTTCGGCTGGGCGTAGTCGATGACCGTGGTGCCCGGGGTCTCGGCGAACGGCACACCCAGGCGGCCCTCGGGGTCGGCGGCGCGGGCGGCGAGGTTCTCGGTGATCGCCTTGTCGGTGACCGTGATGTTGAGGAAGCCGGGCCCGGAGACCTCGATGTCCTCGATCACGTCACCGGTGACGACATGGGAGACGACCCGGGTCGCCAGCTCCCGCGGGTTCGCCTTCGCCTTCTTCGCGAGCGCCAGGATCCCGTTGGCCTGGTAGTCCGCCCGGTCGCTTCGTCGCAGCAGCGGGTCCGCGCCGGCCTCCGGCAGGGTGGCCGAGAGGGCGTTCGCGAGGTGCTGGTGGACGGAGGCGGTGAGGGACGTGACCGAGGCCATGGGGTGGGTGCCGTTCTCCTCGTGCGTACGGATAGACGTGGCCAGTATCCCATGGGGGGTAAAGCGGTTTTTCCGTATGCGGTCGCGCGCCTGCGGGCACGGGCCGTGCCGCGCGTACGGCGACGCGCAGGTAAGAGCTTGAAAAGCTGTTTTCGTGGATGCGGTCCCGGCAGGGACAATGGATCGGACAGCTGTGTGACCGTGCAGCTGGTGCTGAGAAACTCCGGAAAAAAAGAGGACGTGCCGATCGTGGCTCAGAGCACCGAGACCACCGACTGGGTCTCCCGTTTCGCGGATGAGGTCATCGAGGAGTCGGAGCGCCGGGCCCCGGGCAAACCGGTCGTCGTCGCGTCCGGGCTCTCCCCCTCCGGGCCCATCCACCTGGGCAACCTGCGGGAGGTCATGACGCCCCACCTCGTCGCCGACGAGATCCGGCGGCGCGGGTACACGGTGCGCCACGTGCTGTCCTGGGACGACTACGACCGGTACCGCAAGGTTCCCTTCGGCGTGCCGGGCGTCGACGAGTCCTGGGGCGAGCACATCGGCAAGCCGCTGACCTCCGTGCCCGCCCCGAAGGGCTCCCCGTACCCGAACTGGGCGGAGCACTTCAAGGCCGCGATGATCGAGTCGCTGGCGGAGCTGGGCGTCGAGTACGACGGCATCAGCCAGACGGAGCAGTACACCTCCGGTGTCTACCGCGAGCAGATCCTCTTCGCGATGAAGCACCGTGGAGAGATCGACGCCGTTCTCGCCCAGTACCGGACCAAGCCGAAGCCCGCCGCCAAGAAGCAGCAGAACAAGCCCGTCGACGAGGCCGAGCTGGAGGCCGAGGAGGGCTCCGGCGCCGCCGCCGAGGACGACGGCAGCTCCGGCTCCGCCGGGTACTTCCCGTACAAGCCCTACTGCGGCCGGTGCGACAAGGACTTCACCACCGTCACCGCGTACGACGACGACACCACCGAGATGACGTACTCGTGCTCGGCCTGCGGATTCTCCGAGACGGTGCGGCTCACCGAGTTCAACCGCGGCAAGCTGGTCTGGAAGGTCGACTGGCCCATGCGCTGGGCCTACGAGGGCGTCGTCTTCGAGCCCTCCGGCGTCGACCACTCCTCCCCGGGCTCCAGCTTCCAGGTGGGCGGTCAGATCGTCGGCATCTTCGGCGGCAAGCAGCCCATCGGCCCGATGTACGCCTTCGTGGGCATCAGCGGCATGGCGAAGATGTCCAGCAGCAAGGGCGGGGTCCCGACCCCGGCCGACGCCCTCCAGATCATGGAGCCCCAGCTGCTGCGCTGGCTCTACGCCCGCCGCAGGCCCAACCAGTCCTTCAAGATCGCCTTCGACCAGGAGATCCAGCGGCTCTACGACGAGTGGGACAAGCTGGCGGGCAAGGTCGCCGACGGTTCGGCCCTGCCGGCGGACGTGGCCGCGTACACCCGGGCCGTCGGCACCGCCGCCCGTGAGCTGCCGCGCACCCCGCGCCCGCTGCCCTACCGCACCCTCGCCTCCGTCGCCGACATCACCGCCGGCCACCAGGACCAGGCGCTGCGGATCCTGTCCGACCTCGACCCGGCCAACCCGCTCGGCTCCCTCGACGAGGTCCGGCCGCGGTACGACAGGGCCGAGTCCTGGATCAACACCCAGGTCCCGGCGGAGCAGCGCACCATCGTCCGCGACGAACCGGACGTCGAACTGCTCAAGTCCCTCGACGAGCAGGCACAGCAGTCGCTGCGGCTGCTGCTCGACGGCCTCGAGGAGCACTGGTCGCTGGACGGGCTCACCCACCACGTGTACGGCGTGCCCAAGGTCCAGGCGGGGTTCCCCGCCGACGCGACCCCCAAGGAGCTGCCCCCGGAGATCAAGACCGCCCAGCGGTCGTTCTTCGCGCTGCTCTACCACCTGCTCGTCGGCCGTGACACCGGCCCGCGGCTGCCCACGCTGCTGCTCGCGGTGGGGCAGGACCGGGTCCGGAAGCTGCTCGGGGAGTGAAGCCCGCCAAGAGGCCCCCGTACGTACGCGTACGGGGGCCTCTTGCCGGCCGCGGTCTGCCGGCCGCGGTCTCCTTCACGCGTTGCGCTCCGCGCGGTTCGCTTCACGGGGTTCGCTTCACGCGGTCAGCTTCACGCGGTCAGCTTCACGCGGTTCGCTTCACGCCGTCACGCGATGTGGTCCTCTTCCAGTTCCGCGGTGTGGCGGTTGGTGAACCGGTTGACCATGCGCTTGGCCTCCTCCGCGGGGAGGCTGATGCGGAACTCGGCCTCGACGTTGTCGCTGAACTCGCGCGGGGTCGGGTAGCTGCCGTTGATCGACTGCTTGAAGACCTGGTAGTACGACTCCTCGCCCGGCTCCGGCGCGCCGCCGCCCTCGCCCAGCTCACGGGTCCGGTTGCCGGTGACGGGGATGGGGAAGCTGCCGGTCTCCTCCCCGGAGGGCTCCTGCGGCTGCCCCGGGGCCGCGGCCTGGAACTGCTGCGGCTGTCCCGGGCCCTGGGCCTGGTACTGCTCCGGGTGCTGCTCCTCGTACCACTGCCAGTGCTCTTCCTCGGGCTCGTAGGAAGGCTCCGGTTCGAACGAGGGGTCGTAACCGCCGTGGTACTCGACCTGCGGCGGGGTGGTGAACCACGGGCTCTGCTCGGGGTCCGGCCCCGACGCCTGCGGGCCGAAGCCCGGGGCGCCCGCCAGTTCGGGGCGCGGCCCGCCGCCGGGCGCCGCCTTCTGCGGGACGGACGCCGCCGCACCGGAGGCACTGCCCCCGGCCGCTGCCACGGCCTGCGGGGCCGGCGGTATCAGTGCCGGTTCTATGCCCGCCGCCGCCAGACCCGCCCCGGCCGTCTCCGCCAGCGGTACGCCGTAGCGGGCGAGCCGCAGCGGCATCAGCGACTCCACCGGGGCCTTGCGGCGCCAGGCGCGACCGAAGCGGGAGCGCAGACGGGCCTGGTAGACGAGACGTTCCTGCTCCAGCTTGATCACCTGGTCGTAGGAGCGCAGCTCCCACAGCTTCATCCGGCGCCACAGCAGGAACGTGGGAACGGGCGACAGCAGCCAGCGGGTCAGCCGGACGCCCTCCATGTGCTTGTCCGCCGTGATGTCCGCGATCCGGCCGATCGCGTGGCGCGCCGCCTCGACCGCGACCACGAACAGCACCGGGATCACCGCGTGCATGCCCACGCCCAGCGGGTCCGGCCAGGCCGCCGCACCGTTGAACGCGATCGTCGCCGCCGTCAGCAGCCACGCCGTCTGGCGCAGCAGCGGGAAGGGAATGCGGATCCAGGTCAGCAGCAGGTCCAGGGCCAGCAGGACACAGATACCCGCGTCGATGCCGATCGGGAAGACATAACTGAAGTTCCCGAACCCCTTCTTGATGGCCAGCTCACGGACGGCCGCGTACGAGCCCGCAAAGCCGATTCCGGCGATGATGACGGCACCGGTGACGACCACACCGATGAGAATCCGGTGCATCCGTGTCAACTGCAGTGGCGCGGCCACCCGTACTCCCCTCCCGTTGCGTGTTGTTGCGCGCAACAGGGTGGCACACGCGTGCGGCGAACGGGTGGCCGGTGTGCCGGAGCCCGGTCCGTACGGGACCGGGCTCCGGCGATTTCCCTGCTGGGGCGCGGAGTCGAACCCGGCCGGGTCAGCTCTTCTTCGAGGCCGACGCGGACGGGGACGCCTTCTTGGACGGGGAGGCCGACTTCGACGGCGAGGCACTCTTCGACGCCCCCTGCACCGGGGACGAGCCCGCCCCGGCGCCACCGTGGTTCGCCGCCGCCACCGAGGACACCGCCTCCTTGACGGCCTTCTCCGCCGCCTTCGCCAGGTCGTCCGCGTTGGGCGTCTTGTCACCGGCCAGACCGGCGCCGTTGTAGTCGAGGGTGATGACGACGTTCTCCACCCGCACCACGACCGTCTCCTGCTTGAAGGCGCCTTCCTTCTTCTTCAGGTCGTAACGCACCGCCGTCGCCTGGTCACCCGCCCCGGCGACCGGCTGCGACGCCGTGTTCTTCGCGCCCTCCACGGACTGCGCGTCCCGCACCTGCCTGCCGTAGTACTCCTGCGCGAGCTTGTTGCCGTCGCCGCGCGCGGCGTCCGACTCGAAGCGCAGCAGGGAGACGTTCAGCCAGCGGAACTGGGAGCCCTTGACGCCGTTGTTCTGGAGGCTGGTCCACGAGCAGCTGGCACGCGTCCCCGCGTCGTCCGAGGCGCCCTGCTTGCCGGACTTGGCCCCCTTGGGCACCAGATCGCCCAGGGTCTTCCCGGACAGGACGGCACAGGGTTTCGGCAGCGTCGTGTACGCGGCCGGCCGCACCGCGTCCGCCGAGGCGCTCTGCGAAGGCTGCGCGCCGGCGGTCTGCTGCTTCTGCGCCTGCTGCTTGGCATCGCCGCCCGAGCCCGAACCGGAGTCCGAGGAACAGCCGGCGGCGACGAGCACCGCCGGAACGGCCGCCGCGCAGACGAGCAGGCGGCGCAGGCGCGCACCAGGCCGCCGGCCGCCCCGAACGCCCTGAACGTCCTGAACGCGCCGGACGCCCTGATCGTGCTGATCGTGCTGGTCTCGCTGTGCAGGTCGGTGCATGGTTCCTTCCACTCATGACGCTCGTGGATCGTGCGGTCGGATCGGGTCCGAGGGGCCACGGTACGCGGTGGGGACGCATGCGGTGCGAGGTTCGGTTCCCCTGCGGGGGCGCACGCCAGGGGTGCCTCAGCCGAGCGAACCCGCCAGCTGCTGGGCCAGTTTCCGGGCCTTGTCCTGCATGTCCTCGCTGCTCGGGGCACTTCCGGCGGCGGCCGGCTGCTCGTCGTACTGGATGGTCACGATCACGTTGGACGTGCGGAACACCACAGTCACCGTGCGCTGCTGGGAGGTGCTCAGCTGGTCGTCGAGGAACGCCTCGTCGCCCAGATCGTCGAGCGTGCGGGGCTGGAGATCGGCCTCGGTGCCGTCGGCGGACGGGCTTCCGGAGGCGGACGCGGGGCCGGAGGCGGACGTCGAGGCGGAGGGGGAAGCCGAGGAGGTGGCGCCGGGGCTCGCGGACTTTCCGCTGCCCCCGGAGCCGGATGCGGAGCCGGAACCGGAAGCGGAGGCGGAAGCGGAGGCGGAAGCGGAGCCGGTGGCGGACGCCGAACCCGGGCCGGAAGCCGTCTCGGGCAGATCCGCGGCCTGCTGCCTGGAGCCGTAGACCTCGTGCGCGCGGTCGTCGTCGCTGACCGTGTTGTCGTACGACACCACCCGCTCGAAGTCGACGAACAGATGGTCCGTGGCCGCGGCCGACTCCGCCTTCCAGCGGCACCCGGAGCGACGGTCGTTGTTGTACGTCAGCGCCGCCTCGCCCTGGTAGGCGGCATCGCGCTGCGTCTGGTCCGCTACCTGCCGGATGCCCGGAAGGAGCGAGTCGAGGGAACCGTGGCTCACCGCGCCGCAGGCGTCGGAGAGCGTGCGGTACTTGCCGGGCTGGGCGGTGGCGGCACTCGCGGTGGGGTCGCCGGCCTTGGAGTCCTCCGCCGCGCCACCGCTCCCGGAGCCCGAGCTGCAGGCGGCCAGCAGTGCCGCGAGGAGCACCGCGGCGCCCGGTACGTACGCCTTCCGCTGCACGGTGAGGCTCCTCTCGACGGTTGCGTGGGCGTGGGAGCCCGCTGGTTAATCGGTTGCCGCCCGGGGCGGCTCCCCGGAGACAATGTGTATCGCACGCACTGCCGTGAACGCCGGTCCGTTGTCCTATACGTCGACCTTGGCGCCGGTTTTGCGATCAATGGCTTATGTATTTTTTCGGGGGAAAGAGGCTGGTATGTCGTATGTAGAGGTGCCGGGCGCCCAGGTTCCGATCCGCATGTGGACGGACCCGGCGACGGTCGAGGGCGCCGCGATGCAGCAGCTGCAGAATGTGGCGACGCTGCCGTGGATCCAGGGCCTCGCGGTGATGCCGGACGTCCACTACGGAAAGGGCGCGACGGTCGGCTCGGTCATCGCGATGCGGGACGCCGTGTGCCCGGCGGCCGTCGGCGTGGACATCGGCTGCGGAATGTCGGCGGTCAAGACGTCCCTGACGGCGAACGACCTCCCCGGCGACCTCTCCCGCCTGCGCTCGAAGATCGAGCAGGCGATCCCGGTGGGCCGGGGGATGCATGACGACCCCGTCGACCCGGGCCGCTTCCACGGGGTGGCCACCGCGGGGTGGGACGACTTCTGGGGGCGGTTCGACGGGGTGGCCGAGGCGGTCAGGTTCCGTCACGACCGCGCCGAAAAGCAGATGGGAACGCTCGGATCCGGGAATCATTTTGTAGAGGTGTGTCTGGATGACGACGGATCGATCTGGCTGATGCTCCACTCCGGTTCCCGGAACATCGGCAAGGAGCTCGCCGAACACCACATCGGCGTGGCTCAGGGGCTTCCGCACAACCAGGGTCTGATCGACCGTGACCTGGCGGTCTTCGTGGCGGACACCCCCCAGATGGCGGCATACCGCAATGACCTGTACTGGGCGCAGGAGTACGCGGAGTACAACCGGATGCTGATGATGGCGCTCCTGAAGGATGTGATCCGCAGGGAGTTCAAGGAGGCCAAGCCGACCTTCGAGCCCGAGATCTCCTGCCACCACAACTACGTGAGCGAGGAGCGGTACGAGGGCATCGACCTGCTCGTCACGCGCAAGGGTGCGATCAGCGCCAGGGCCGGGGAGTACGGCATCATCCCCGGTTCCATGGGCACCGGTTCGTACATCGTCAAGGGGCTCGGCAACGAGAAGTCGTTCAACTCGGCGTCGCATGGCGCGGGCCGGCGCATGAGCCGTAACGCGGCGAAGCGTCGTTTCACGTCGAGGGACCTGGAGGAGCAGACGCGGGGTGTGGAGTGCCGCAAGGACTCCGGTGTCGTGGACGAGATCCCGGGCGCCTACAAGCCCATCGAGCAGGTCATCGAGCAGCAGCGCGACCTCGTGGAGGTCGTGGCGAAGCTGAAGCAGATCGTCTGCGTCAAGGGCTGACGCCACGGGCCCGGCCGGGAGCCGGGCTCACTTGGCGTGCTTCACCGCGTAGATCATCACGAACGCCACGATGTGGATGCCGAAGAGGAAATACGCCAGGTAGTACCAGACGTAGCGTTCGCGCTTCTTCTCCAGGGACAGGCGGTCCTGTTCCGCGGTGTGGTCCGGGTCGGTCATCACAGTTCCCGGTGGACCTTGGTGTTGGACGCCTGGGCCCGGGGCCGGACCACCATGAGGTCGACGTTGACGTGGCTGGGGCGGGTGACCGCCCAGGTGATCGTGTCGGCGACGTCGTCGGCCGTCAGGGGTTCGGCGACGCCCTCGTACACCTTCGCCGCCTTCGCCGTGTCGCCGCCGAAGCGGGTCAGCGCGAACTCTTCAGTCCTCACCATCCCGGGGGCGATCTCGACCACCCGTACCGGCGTGCCGACGATCTCCAGGCGGAGGGTCTCGGCGAGGACGTGCTCGGCGTGCTTGGCGGCGACATAGCCCCCGCCGCCCTCGTAGGTGCCGTGGCCGGCGGTGGAGGAGACGACCACCACGGTGCCGTCACCGCTCGCCGTCAGCGCGGGCAGCAGGGCCTGGGTGACGTTCAGGGTGCCGAGGACGTTCGTCTCGTACATCCGGCGCCAGTCCTCGGGGTCGCCGGTGGCGACCGGGTCGGCGCCGAGCGCGCCGCCCGCGTTGTTCACCAGGACACCGATCGTCCGGAAAGCCGTCGCGAACTCGTCGACCGCCGCCCGGTCCGTGACGTCCAGCGCGTACGCCGTCGCCGAATGGCCCGCCGCGGTCAGCTCCTCCGCGAGCGCCTCGATACGGTCCTTGCGGCGGGCGGTGAGGACCACCCGGTAGCCGGCGGCGGCGAGCCGGCGGGCCGTCGCGGCGCCGATGCCGCTGCTCGCGCCCGTGACGACGGCGATGCGGGAGGCGGCGGAGGGTGCTGCGGCGGTCATGGCGAGGCTCCTCGGACGGTGGACACGAATCTGCGGTGCCGCACTCGGTCGTGCGGGCGACGTGCGCCCAGGATAGGCCGGGGGTGGAGGCCGGACCGGAGCGCCCGGGCCGGTCAGTGCCCCCGGGGCACCCACATGATCACGGCCATCCCGGCCAGGCAGATCAGCGCACCGGTGACATCCCAGCGGTCCGGGCGGTAGCCGTCCGCGACCATGCCCCAGGCGAGGGAGCCGGCCACGAAGACGCCGCCGTACGCGGCGAGGACACGGCCGAAGTGTGCGTCGGGCTGGAAGGTGGCGACGAAGCCGTAGACGCCGAGCGCCATGACGCCCGCGCCGATCCACAGCCAGCCCCGGTGTTCGCGCAGGCCCTGCCAGACGAGCCAGGCCCCGCCGATCTCGAAGAACGCGGCGACCACGAAGAGCGCGGCGGAGCGGAGAATCAGCATGCGGCCACCTTCGCACGGGGCCTTTCACCCGGTCTTCGTCGGCCGCCGTCACGTCCGACCGGGCGGGTCACCTGCCCGGCGGTGCCTGACGCGCCGTGCACGTGGGATACATGCGGTGATGTACGGGCGCCGATGCGGAGGAAAGTGACGATGCGGAAGTGGATTGCCGGCGCGCTGGGAGCGGCCGTCGTGGTGGGAGGGGGCCTGCCCGCCGTGGCTCTGGGTGCCGAGACCGGCCTCGTCTATCACGGGTACGTGACCATGGGCCGGGGCGAGGTCAACGTACGGCTCACCCCGTGGAACCACACACGGTCCGGGGTCAAGGACAGCACCGTGCGGCTGCGCTGGTCCAAGCCGCTGGCGGACGAGCAGCTGTTGCCGGGAGCGTGTGCGCGGTTCGACGCGAGCACGGTGCTGTGCCGTACGGGGTCGATCGTCCCGATGGGCCGGGGCAGGGAGATCCATCTGCGGGTGCGCCTCGCCGACACGTCGACCGACGAGGTGCGGGTGGAGATCGACTCCCAGTGGGGCGGCGGCGCGGCGGACCGCAACCCGGCCGCCCAGCAGGTGCTGGCTCTGGGGACGGGGGACCGGTACACCTTCTGAGTGCGTCCGGGTGTCGTGCGGAGGGTGGCGCGGGACCCGGAATACCTGGAGAGGTGGCGTCGTTCGGGGAGGTGTAGTTGAACGATAAACCACCTGGAAGGTGTGAGCGAGCATGCAGTTCGGGATCTTCAGCGTCGGCGACGTCACCCCGGACCCGACCACGGGCCGTACCCCGACCGAACGCGAGCGGATCAAGGCCATGGTCGCGATCGCGCTGAAGGCCGAGGAGGTCGGGCTGGACGTCTTCGCGACCGGTGAGCACCACAATCCGCCGTTCGTGCCGTCGTCGCCGACGACGATGCTCGGCTACGTGGCCGCCAGGACGGAGAAGCTCGTCCTCTCCACCTCCACCACCCTCATCACCACCAACGACCCGGTGAAGATCGCCGAGGACTACGCGATGCTCCAGCACCTCGCGGACGGCCGGGTGGACCTGATGATGGGGCGCGGCAACACCGGCCCGGTCTACCCCTGGTTCGGGCAGGACATCCGCCAGGGCATCAACCTCGCCATCGAGAACTACGCCCTGCTGCACCGGCTGTGGCGCGAGGACGTGGTGAACTGGGAGGGCAAGTTCCGTACGCCGCTGCAGGGCTTCACCTCCACCCCGCGCCCGATGGACGGGGTACCGCCGTTCGTCTGGCACGGCTCGATCCGGTCGCCCGAGATCGCCGAGCAGGCCGCGTACTACGGCGACGGCTTCTTCCACAACAACATCTTCTGGCCGGCCGACCACACCAAGCGGATGGTCGAGTTCTACCGGACCCGGTACGCCCACTACGGGCACGGCACTCCTGAACAGGCGATCGTCGGCCTGGGTGGACAGGTGTTCATGCGGAAGAACTCGCAGGACGCGGTGCGCGAGTTCCGGCCGTACTTCGACAACGCGCCCGTCTACGGACACGGGCCGTCCCTGGAGGACTTCACCGACCAGACCCCGCTCACCGTCGGCTCGCCGCAGCAGGTGATCGAGAAGACGCTGAGCTTCCGCGAGTACGCAGGCGACTACCAGCGCCAGCTGTTCCTGATGGACCACGCCGGACTCCCGCTGAAGACCGTGCTCGAGCAGATCGACATGCTCGGCGAGGAGGTCGTGCCGGTGCTGCGCGAGGAGTTCGCGAAGGGCCGTCCGGCCACCACGCCGGAGGCGCCGACCCACCGGTCGCTGCTCGCCGCCGCGCAGGAGCCGGGGGCCGGGGAAGAGGTGAGCGCCGCATGAAACTCGTCGTCGTCTCGGCGGGGCTGAGCGTCCCGTCCTCCACGCGGCTGCTGGCCGACCGGCTGGCCGCCGCCGTGGAGCGGCAGGTTCCCGTCGAGGTCCGGGTGGTGGAGCTGCGCGACCTCGCCGTGGAGATCGCGCACAACTTCACCAACGGCTTCCCGGGGCGTGCGCTGGCCGCCGCCCTGGAGGCGGTGACCGAGGCCGACGGGCTGGTCGTGGTCACGCCGGTGTTCTCCGCGTCGTACAGCGGGCTGTTCAAGTCCTTCTTCGACGTGCTCGACAAGGACGCGCTGGCGGGCAAGCCGGTCCTGGTCGCGGCCACCGGCGGCAGCGCCCGGCACTCGCTGGTGCTGGACCACGCTCTGCGCCCGCTCTTCTCCTACCTGCGGGCCGTGGTGGTCCCGACCGGCGTCTACGCGGCCTCGGAGGACTGGGGCGCGGAGGGCCTGCCCGAGCGGATCGAACGCGCCGCGGGCGAAATGGCGCTGCTGATGACCGCGGGGGCCCCGCGGCAGCGGGACGGCTCGGCGGCGGAGGCCGCCGGTCCCGTGGCGGAGGCCGCCGGTTCCGTGGTGGAGGCCGCCGGTTCGGTGGCGCAGCGTGTCGGGGCCGTGCCCGGGCCCGCCCGGTCCGTGGCCGAGTCCACTGATTCCGGGTTCCGGGTGATCCCGTTCGAGGAGCAACTGGCCGCGCTGCGGAGTTAGCCGTGGGGGGACGGCCCGGCAGCCGGGCCGCGGCCCCCCGCCGCCCGGCCGCCGGTGAACCTCGCGGGACCGCCGTGACATACCCGCCGAACGCGCCGTACGTGATGTAGCCCATGCACCGGACCGACCGGGTAAACCGCCACGCCCGCAGCGGTGAGAGGCGGGTAAGAAGCCCGCCCGTGGCTCCGTCCACCCGGTGGTGCACCGCGCTGGCCTTGGCAGACTGGTGGGGTGACCCAGACAGTGCTGCTCGCCGAGGACGACCGCGCCATCCGTCATGCCCTGGAACGCGCGCTGACGCTGGAGGGTTACGAGGTGACCGCCGTGGCCGACGGGGTGGAGGCCATCGCCCAGGCCCATCGCACCCAGCCCGACGTGCTCGTCCTCGATGTGATGATGCCCGGCATCGACGGTCTCCAGGTGTGCCGGGTGCTGCGTGCCGAGGGCGACCGCACCCCGATCCTGATGCTCACCGCCCTGGTGGAGACCGCCGACCGGATCGCGGGGCTCGACGCGGGCGCCGACGACTACGTCGTCAAGCCGTTCGACATCGAGGAAGTCTTCGCCCGGCTGCGCGCCCTGCTGCGCCGCACCAACGGCTCCTCCTTCGAGGCTCCCAAGGAGGAGGAGAAGATCCCCACCGGCCAGGTCTCCGTCGCCGGGCTGCGCATGGATGTCCAGGCCCGTCGCGCCTGGCGCGGCGAGCGGGAGCTGGAACTCACCCGGACCGAGTTCGACCTGCTGGAACTGCTGGCCCGCAACGCGGGCATCGTGCTGGACCACGCCACCATCTACGACCGCATCTGGGGCTACGACTTCGGCCCCGGTTCCAAGAACCTCGCCGTCTATGTGGGCTATCTGCGGCGCAAGCTCGACGAGCCCGAGGCACCGGCCCTGATCCACACGGTGCGCGGCGTGGGGTACGTACTGAGGGAGGACTAGTGCCTCCATCACCGGGCCCGTGCGCCGAGGACGTCGCCGGGAGGGGTATGCGCCTGTGGCGGCGGCTGCCGGTCGGACTGCGCCGGCGGCTGCGGCTGCGGTCCCGGCTGCGCCGGATGTCGTCGCTGCGGACCACCTTCACCCTGTCGTTCGCGGCCGTGGCCGCCGGCGTCACCGTCCTGGTCGGCTTCCTCAGCTACGACGCCGCCGCCCGCCTGGTGCGGGTGGACCAGCAGACCGTGTTCGCGCAGGTCGTGGCCGATCTGCGGGACCAGGTCAGCCAGAGGCAGCTGATGCCGGACGACTTCGCCATCTCCGACAAGGACCACGACACCCCGCGCGACGACATCATCCGGCCCAGCCGCACCGTGGTGCAGGTGCTCGGGCCCGGCGGTTCGGTCGTCGACCACTCCAACCCGCCGCTGCCCGTCGGCGGCGACGACCGGCGGATCGCCGAGACCGCCACCGCGGGCAGGCTGGTCGAGCACACGAACGTCAGCGTCGGCGGCGACGTCTACCGCGTCGCGACCGTGGCGCTCGGCAGCGGCCAGGGCGCGGTGCAGGTCGCCCAGGAGCTGAGCAGCACCGAGGACCTGCTGCGCAGCCTTCAGCAGCGCACCGCCCTGCTGATGGGAGCGGTCGTGATCGCGGCCGGGCTGTTCGGCTGGTGGCTCGCGCGGCGGATCACCGGGCGGCTGGTACGGCTGGCCGGTGCCGCCGAGGACGTGGCGCGCACCCGGCGGCTCGGCATCCAGGTCCCGGTCACCGGGAACGACGAGGTGGCCCGTCTCGGCCGCTCGTTCGACCGTATGCTCGGGCGGCTCGCCCAGTCGGAGGACGACCAGCGGCGTCTGGTGCAGGACGCGGGTCATGAGCTGCGCACGCCGTTGACGTCCCTGCGGACCAACATCTCGCTGCTGCGCCGTATCGACGAGCTGCCGGCCGCCGCCCGTGAGGAACTGGTCGCCGACCTCGCCCAGGAGTCCCGCGAGCTGACCGACCTGGTGAACGAGCTGGTCGACCTGGCGGCCGGCCAGTCGGACACGGAACCGGTGCAGCGGCTGACCCTCACCGACATCGCCGAGGACGCCGCGACGATCGCCCGGCGCCGCACGGGCCGGGAGGTCGTGGTGCGCACCACGGGCGACACCACGGTCGACGGCCGCGCCACGGCGTTGCAGCGGGCGGTGTCCAATCTGGTGGAGAACGCGGCCAAGTTCGACCGGCACGGCAAGGCGCCGATCGAGATCGCCGTCATGGGTCCGGTGCACCCGCCCCGGCTGGAGGACTCCGACGAGCCGGACACCGGGCCGCCGCTGGGCAGCGTGCGCGTCGAGGTCCTCGATCGCGGGCCCGGCATCGAGGAGGGCGACCTCCTGCGCGTCTTCGACCGTTTCTACCGGGCCGCGGATGCCAGGAGCCTGCCCGGCTCGGGTCTCGGCCTGTCGATCGTGCGGGAGGTGGCGACGTCGCACGGGGGAGCGCCGTTCGCCTCTCGGCGCAAGGGCGGGGGATCGGTGATCGGGTTCACGGTCGGCGGAGGAGCCGTGCACACCGGCGAGTGACCCGGCGTCCGCGGCGTACCCGCGCCCGGGCAGGCCGTCGCGCGGGGCAGGCCGTCGGTCGAGTCGGCTCCTCGGTCGAGTCGGCTCCTCGGGCGGTCGGCTCCTCGGGCCGGTGGTCAGCCGACGTGGACGCGTGGCCGGCGTGCGCGGTTGGGGTCCGCCTCGCGCAGCACCTCCCGGGTCACCGGGGCGACCTCGCCCTGGCCGAAGAGGAAGAACCGCAAGGACGAACGGATTCTCCAGGGTGAGCACGCGGTAGCGGCCGTGCAGGACCTCGCCGCGTACGGCCAGGCCCGCCTCGAACTCCGAGGGATCGGTGACGGTCACCTCCACGAAGACGAAGTCCTCCTGCGGGGGCAGCTCGTTGTCGGCGCGGATCTGCTCGATCTTCTCGCGGTACTCGGTGGCGTCCCGCGCGTCGGGTTCATTGGCGATGAAGCGGATACGGCGGCTGGCGATGTCCCGGACGAATCGTTCCGCCATGTCGTCCAGGGTCACGCTGGTCACGCGCAGCTCGAAGGCCCGGGCGAGCCGGGACAGCAGCGATACGAGGATGATCCCGGCGATGAAGCAGGCACCGATCTTCACACCGTCCGGCCGCTCGAT
>NZ_JAKEEB010000045.1 GCF_021462825.1 Streptomyces glomeratus
CTGGCACGACGAGGAGGACAGCACCGAGGAGCCGGACTTCATTGTGGAGGTACGGCCCCGGTCGGACTTCGACGCAGCGTGACGAATCCGAGCCGGATCCGCGTTCCGGATACAGGCCCGGGGACAGCAGATGGGTGGATCAAGGAAACCGGGCCTGCGCCGGTGCCCGCTCTTGCCGGTTTACCGTGTCGCGCATGACGACTTTGATCATCGGCGGCAGCGGCTTCCTGGGGGCCGAGCTGATCCGCCAGGCCAGAGCGGCCGGGCACCCCACGGCCGCGACGTACCACGCGACCAAGCCTGACGACGCCTCCCAGGCCCTGTGGTACCGCCTTGATCTGCGGGACGCGGGACGTCTGGACGCCGTCATGGCCGAAGTAAGTCCCCATCTCGTCATCAATGCATCCAGCCACAAGGCCGACTGGGCAGTTGCGGCGGAGGGCCCCATCCGGCTCGCGATGGCCGCGGCGAAGCATGGCAGCCGCCTGGTCCACGTCTCCAGCGATGCAGTGTTCTCCGGCGCCCAAGTCCACTACGACGAGACCTGCCTCCCTGACCCCGTCACCCCGTACGGGGCAGCGAAAGCGGCGGCGGAGACCGGAGTTCTCACCGTGCATCCGAAGGCCGTTGTCGCCCGCACCTCACTGATCATCGGCCACGGGCGTTCCGTACATGAGCACACCGTGCACGAACTCGCCGCCGGCACCCGTGACGGCGTCCTGTTCACCGACGACATCCGCTGCCCAGTACTCGTCGAAGACCTGGCCGCCGCCCTTCTGGAGCTGGCCTCGTGCGACGCGTCCGGCATCCACCATCTCGCAGGGCCCGACGCCCTGAGCCGTCACGAGCTCGGCATTCTCATCGCCCGGCGCGACGGGCTCGACGCCTCACGGCTGCCCACGGGCCTGAGGGCCCACAGCACACTGCCCGGCGCCCTCGACGTGCGCCTCGACAGCCAGGCGACCCAACGCAAACTGACCACTACACTGCGCGGTGCTCGCCAGCTCTGCACCGCACCGATGACCGCCCGGCCGGTCGGCCCATGAGCGAGCGCCCCCGCCAGAACCCGGCCACATCGGCCCGGACACACCGACCGACTCCCGCGTGCTGCCGCCCGCCCTGGAACTGCCACCCGGGCATTTCGGCCAGGACACCTCAGTGGCCGGCGCCACCGTCCCGGCCCATCTCTCCGAGCACGCGGAAGTCCATGGCGCTCCTCATGCGGCCCGTCGAGGGCCGGATCGGTCATCGCAAACGCGCCTGCGCCAGATCGGCAGTGGTCCCGCGCCTTATCTGCCGCGCGCATTCACAGGGGTGTGCCGTCGCAGTCCACGTAGCCGTCGGGGCCGAGGTGGGGTTCGAAGCAGCCAGCGTGCGCCGCTTCGGGATCGTACGGTTCGTCGCCCGGGGTAGCGTGCCGGGCAAGGAAGGCGGCGGCGTGCGCAGCGGCCTCGGTCCGGCTTCCATACGGTTCCTCGGCCCGACCGCTGGTGCCGTTGCCTCCGGTGGCCTCCCAGATGAACCCTTCCTCGTTGGGGAGTTGGATGATCTCGGCGAGGCCCCCGCCAAGCCGCAACTCGAAGGGTTCACCTTCGCCACTGGTGTCTTCGGGCTTGCGCACGGCGCCGGGCCAGCGCAGCCTCGCGGCTTGCTTGGTGATCCCCCAGGCCGCCCCGAGCTGGGCGTAGCTTGCTCCGGTGCCGCCGGCGGTGCGTGCCGCGCTGTCGGCAAGCCGCCTGGCGATGCCCTCGATCTCGTGAAGGGCGTACAGGTAGGCGAGTTGCCAGTCCGGCGAGAGAGCAATGCCGTTGGGGGCTTCCTGGCCGTTGGCGCGGTAGGCGGACTCCCGCGTGGAAATCGCGCGAGCCAGATCGCGGGCGGCCTCCGCCACCTGGTCTTGGAGGTGCAGGACCTCGTCGTCGACGGGCTCCCGATAGGGGGGCTCCTGCAGAGTCATGACGTCACGCCAGAAGTCGTCCAAACTGGATTCCATAGCGACAAGAATACTTGTCGCAAGACGTGGTGACAAGTTAGCTTGTCGATGCTCGTGCGCCCTTGGTACTTCCGGATCCGGCCCCGGCTCACCAGGCCCAACACTGAGGGCATGACGACCTCCACTCCGGCGCTGAAAGAAGTCGCCCACGCGACCGTCCTCGAAACCGACGATCGCGACCTGCTGCTCCGCTACACAAGAGCGGCGGCTGCTGGGCCACACCGGCGACGCAGTGAAGGAAGGAGAGCCCGACACCACCTCCGCGCACCGCGAGATACGCAAAGATGCGGGGCCGGGCGTCACGTTCTTCTGCCGGTGGCGCGGCCGCCTCAGGTGACGCGTGCAGCTGCGTCAGCGCGGAGCAGGCCGGGGCGGTGGCTCTCTTCACCGGATTTGTGGACGGAAGCCACCTCGGTAATCCGCTTGATGCGCAGTCGGGTGGACGTGGCAGGCTTGCGCGGTGATTGTCGACCTGGCCCCCAGTTATCTGACCTGGGACGACGTGGACCCCGCGCGTCATCCCTTCGACAGGGCTTCGGTGCCGCAGGTCGTGCGGTCGCTCGGGCCCGCCCAGAGGGTCCCTCGCCGCCCAGACTTGCCGCTGGCTGACCCGGCGATGAGCGCATGGAGCCGGGACACGGGCCGACCTTGGGCCGACGCGATGTCGCACGCCCTCGCCGAGCACTACGGCCGCTGGACCTGGGGCTGGCGCTGGGCGCACGACGAAGGGGACTTCGACGGAGGACCGGTGGGGAACTGGTGCTGCCCCAGGGACTCGATCACCACCCCGGAGGAGACCCTCGCCCGTGTCGCCGCGGCGCTGTGCGAGTGGCGCGAGTGGCTGGAGAGCCTCGCCAAGTGGTTCAAGGCCTATCCGCTGGATCTGGCCGACGTCGAGGATCAGCGAAGCCTGTGGGAACGCGCCGCCCGGAACCTGATCGGGCAGGTAATCGAGCGCACCGACTGCGGCAGCGGCTGGTACGGACACTGTCATCAAGTGCTCACTTGGTTCCTCAGCCGCTGGAGCGTCCCACCTCAGCGGGCGGAGAAGCTGGTGGAGCAGGCCATCGGCGGACGGTTCCAGAGCTGGACCGGCCCCGACCCGGAGCTGGTCGACGACGTCGCGGAGCGGCTGGCCCTCTCGCTGCGGCCGGGCGACGCCGCACGATCCACCGGGCCCGCGCCGGACCACCTGCGCCGCTGGCTCGCCGTGCGCGAGACCGTGCCGTGGCACGAAGCCCCCGACGGCGGCGGCGACGAACCAGTGACCCCGTCGCACGACGGCGCGGCGGAGGACATCCGCACCTTCGACCGCGCCATAGACCCCGCCCGCGCGCAAGGACTGCTCGTCGCCCTGGAGCTACTGCGGGCCGACGCGGCACGCGGCGCCCGGCTCGACTTCCAGCTGCTCCAGCGCTGGCAGTACCACGTCCTGGGCACACCGCAGCCGCCGCCGTTCCGCGACCAGCCGGCCTTCGCCAAGGACGGCCGGGAACGCTACGGCATCGGCCCGGACACCCGCACTCGCCTCGACGCCTGCCTGGCCCAGAGCACACAGGACGCCGGAAGGCCCCTTCCCCTGACCGCCCGGGCCGCACGTGCCTATCTCGACGTCTGCTTCTTCCACCCCTTCGACGACGGCAACGCCCGCTCCGCCTTCCTCACCCTCATCTTCGTCCTCGCCCGCGAAGGCGTCACGCTCGACGACGTCAGCCTGCTGCGCCGCGTCTCCTTTCAGGCCGACGACCCCCAGGACGCGCTGACCCTCACCCGCTACATCGACATCCATCTCAGGGACACCCGAGCAACACTCCGCCTAGCGAGGGGTCGACACATGACTGAGTGACTATTGGATGCTCCAGCGGTGTGGGTGGTGGGGTGCTTCGGGGCAGGCGAAGATGTTGAGTTCGCCCCATCGGCCTACGGTGATCCGGGTCGGCCGGGCGGACTGGTACGGGGGCAGGTCCTGTTCTTCCAGCGGCTTCCAGCTGCCGCTGCCGCCGTCCCATTCCGTGCTGTCGATGGTCAGCAGTAGGTGCATCGGGGTTGCACAGGTCGCGCAGTTCATGGGGGACGGGTCAGTGGCGTGCCAGGAGGCGAAACCGCCGACGCGCCAGCCTGGTGGGATGGACAGGTCGTACTGGTAGCCCACTGCCGCCGCGGTGTTTTCGTCCGCCGACTGCTCAGCCTCCTCCAGGGCTTCTTCCCAGGCATCGATCCGTGCGCACAGATCCTCCGGGAGCAGGCCCGCGAACGGGTAGGTGGCCACCTGCTCCGGGTGCAGCATGCACGGCTCAGGCACGTACCCTTCGTAGCCGACGACCTGCGGCTGTGGCGGTGAAGTCTGCACTTCGGTCACCTCCCACGACCGGCGCCAGCGTAGGTCGAGCAGCATGCCGTGGCCGCTCGGGCCGTGCGCGTCAAAGGGACACCAGAAGACCTGGAGCAGATCACAGTCGTCCGGCCCGGCCGGCAAGTCGGGTATGTCCCTCTGGCACAGCTGCGCAAGACCGATCAGTGGCAGCGGATCGGTCGCAGCAGTCTCTCGAACGCGGTGTTCTTTGCCTAGTTCTTCCAGCAGCTGCCGCTCCTCGTCCGTGGGGCCGGGGTTCGGTTCACGGAGCCATGCAGCGGCCAGGATCTGCCGCTGCCGGTGGATGTCCGCCGGGCGCCGGCCACGCGCATGGCTGTGGGGCTCGGTGCACACCGGCCAGGGTTCGTCCGCCGGCCACAGCAGTGGACCACCCACGGAACTGGCCGTCACCTCCGGTCGGCCCGGGCGCGGGTGGAGCCGGGTCGTGGTACCCCGGTAGTTCGCCAGCTCTGGGAAGAGCGCCTCGACATCGAGCGGGCGCGGCGGTGTGGTCCTCGACATGCACGTGATCTTAGAAACCTCCAGCATGGCTGGTGCTGATCGTGGCCTGCGCAGCCGGGGAAGGAGGAGGACTGGTACCGGAGGGATGCCTTACGGAGGCACACCAGGTCCTTTCTGTTGGGCCTGTTGGCGAGCCACAACACGGGAATATCTCAGCTGACGCCAACTGGCGTGCGACGTCAGCAGTCCTCGCTAGGGCGTGTGGACCATCTCCTACTCAGCCCCCAACAGCGGCGCCAGCATCTCCACGCCGATCACCACGGTCTACCAGTAGTCCGCTGGCAGAGCACTGGCTCGGCGACGGGCTTAAGATCGGCCGCCGAATCGGCTGAAGGCGCGTTCTGATGCGGTGAATTCTCCCGCCCAAAAAGCGCTCCCGGGACGGGTATGGCACCGTGGACTCAGGCGGGTCCGCCACTCCCCCCGTGGTGGCGGACC
Source organism: Streptomyces glomeratus (assembly GCF_021462825.1). GTDB lineage: Bacteria > Actinomycetota > Actinomycetes > Streptomycetales > Streptomycetaceae > Streptomyces > Streptomyces glomeratus. Next base: position 5,307 of record NZ_JAKEEB010000045.1, read on the forward strand.
ACGCCTTTCTACGTGGCCGACGGCTCCGGCTCCGGCGAGGGGGCCTCCTTGAGGACCTGCCGCAGATCGGTGTACATCCTCAGCCGCACCCCGGGCTGCCCGGGATCCCGGATGGTGCGTTCGGCAGTCGAGGTCCCCCAGGTTCGGGCGATCGCCTCCTGGAAGGCGAGGACGGTGTCATCGTCTAAGCCCGCCACGTCGATGACGAGCAGGCCGGGCTCGGACAGGTGCGCTTCTCGGATCGGGTCCACGTCTGTCAGTACGTGTTCGTGGACGGCCGGGGTTCTGTTCAGACTCCGGATTCACCTGGCCGGGTGAGTTGTCAGTGGCGACGCCTACCGTTCCCAATATGACCAGTTCGCCGAACCCCCCTGACCGTGCATGGGTGTTGGAGGCCGCCATCAGGACAGCGCCGGCCGCCGATCCTCAATGGCAGGAACAACTCGACAGGCTCCGCCAAATCGCGTCGTACGACCCGGAGACCCCAGACGTGGCATGCCCATCTCGGTGCGCTCGACCTGGCGGGCGTGCATCTGCTGCAGACCCTCTTCGACGCCGCGCGCGTCCACGGCACCGAGGTGCGCCTCACGCCCGTGGCGGTCCCGGCGTACTGGGACGGCCCCGCCTTCACCACCTCCCCGGACGTTGCCGTTGTGCTGGAGGCTCCGGCTGATCGTGGTCGGCCGCTTGGGCAGCTTCCTCTGGCCTGACGGGGCGCCGGGTGAGGACTTCGAGCATGTTGTCGGCGACCTGCGGGTAGTCGGCGCGGGCGCGACGCTGGGGATGCCCACCATCCCATGGTCTGTCGCGCTTATGTCACACGACGTCCACGCGCGTCGTCTGGGCGATCGCCTCGGTCCCACTGCCGGGCTGACGGGGGACGGGAGCTGATGGCGAGGGCGGCGGGGTAGAGCACTTGCCGCCCGTAGCGGGCGCGGGCGCGATCGGCGACGGCTTCGATCACGAGGGGTTTATCGTCTCCCGCGTCGAGGGTGAGCTGCCGGGCGGCCCGGTCGGCGGGGCGAAGGACGTCGGCGCGCAGCGCGATGCTGCGGACCCGGGCGCGCTGGAGGCCGAGGGAGTCGTACACCGCGTAAGCGGCGCGGGCCAGGAGGACGGTGTGCTGGGTGGCTTCGGGCAGGGTCCGGCTACGGCGGGTGGCGCTCAGGTCGGCGTAGCGGATCGTGCAGGTCACGCCCGTGGCGATCTGGCCGGAGGCGCGCAGGCGTGCACCGAGGTCGTCGGCGAGGGCGAGCAGGGCGCGTCGGTGTTCGGCGGGGTCGAGTTCGTCCCGGGGGAAGCGGTGTTCCGTGCTCAGGCTCGCCGGGGCTGGGGTGGGATCGACGACGGTGGTGTCGTGGCCGCGGGCGTGTTCGTGGAGAGCGCGGCCGGCGCGGGCACCGAGGAGGCGCTGCAGGGTCTGCTGAGGGACGTCGGCGACGTCGCCGACGGTGTGCAGGCCGTACTCGCCCAGCAGTGCGGCGGTTTTCCCGCCTACGCCGGGAAGTTCCCGCACAGGCCGCGGCCGGAGAAAGGCCGAGATCGCCTCGGGGGAGTCGTCGATGACGGTGCGCCGCCCGAGCGGCGTGAGGGCGCAGGCCATGGCGGCGAGCATCGGAGTTCCGGCCACGCCCGCGGAACTGCGCACCCCGAAGTAGGCGAGCGCCCGGAGCTGGACGAGTTCGGTGATGCCGCGGGCATCGCGCTGCCACCATCGGGTCGCCCCGGTGAGGTCGACAAGGGCACCGTCCTCGAGCAACTGCGCGCGTGGCGTGAAGTCCTCCAGCAAGCGGCGCAGCCGCTCGGGGAGTTCGGCGTCGGCGTCGGGCGGCAGGTCGAAGGAGAGGCGGAGGATACGGCGGCCGCTCATCATGATCACCCTGCGCTTCCCTGGCTTCGGTGGCCGAGCCGGCGCAGGTCCGCGGAGCGGGTCCCGGCGGGCTGGAGATCGGCATAGGGTTGAAGCCGAGCCCCGGCCGTGCCGTCGGCAAGCGTGCGCTGGGGCGTGGCCGGCTGGGCGGGGGTGGGGGCCGGGCTGGTGCGGCCGAGGAGGTCGAGGGCGGCCTGGGGTCCGTGGTCGCGGCGGGCGGCGGCCACCTCATCCAGGTCCCAGGCCATCTCGCCGACGATGGTGCGGCGCGGGCCGCGGGCCTCCACCTGGCCGCGTACGAGCAGCAGCCCGGAGTGGAACACGGTGTGCGCGACGTGCTCGTGGGAGTCCTCGAAGAAGGCGATGTCGACGAGGCCGGAGCCGTCTTCCAGGGTGCAGAAGATGATCCGCTTGCCGGACGGGATGGGCGGCGTCTGTGTGGAGGCCCGCACTCCGGCGACCAGCACCTTCTGCCCGGGCACCATGCCGCGCAGGTGGGCGGCGTCGGTCGCGCCGAGCTCGCGCAGCAGCCGGTGGTGGTGCTCCATCAGGTGCTGGCTCACGTCGATGGAGAGGGTGTCGAGTTCGGCGCCGAGCTTGTCGCGGCTGGTCATTTCCGGCAGCCCGCTCGGTCCGGCGGTCACCAGTTCGCCGCCCAGCGGCAGTTGCCCGTCGGTGGCGGTGCGGTTGCGGGACTGCCGGTGCAGTTCGGTGGCCTGCAGCAGCAGGTCCCGGCGGGTCAGGCCGGGGGAGAGGGCGTCGAGGGCGCCGATACGGATCAGGCGCTGGGCGAGCGGCAGGGACGGGCGGGCGCGCAGCCACAGATCTTGCAGGCCGGTGTAGGGCTGGCCGGCGGTCAGGCGGGCGGTCTCTGCCTCGCTGATGCCCTTGACCGTGGAGAACGCCAGGCGCACCCCCCAGCCGTGCCCGGTCTGCTCCACGCTGTGCTGCCCGCGGGAGTGGTTGACGTCGACGGGCAGCACGGCAACGCCGTGGCGGCGGGCGTCGGCGACGATGACCCGACGCGGCCACATGCCCGGATCGTGCTCCAGCAGCCCGGCGTACAGATACGCCGGGAAGTGCGCCTTCAGGTACGCGGACTGCAGGGCGGGGACGGCGAAGGCCACCGCGTGGGCGCGGCAGAAGCCGTACGCGCCGAAGGAGGAGACGGTCTCCCACACCTCGTCCAGCACGTCCTTGGTGTAGCCGCGCTCGCCGGCCGTGCGACGGAACCAGGCCTCGACCTTGGGCAGCCGGTCGGGGTCGGCCAGGGCGCGGCGGGCGACGTCGCCGGCGGCACGGTCGCAGCCGGTCATCTTCGACAGCATGGCGATGATCTGCTCGTGCCAGATGACCACGCCGTAGGTGTCGTTGAGTACCGGCTCCAGGTCGGGGTGCGGGTACGTGGGGGCGGCGCCGTGCCGGGCGGCGATGTACAAGGCGGGCATGCCCCCGGATACGGGGCCGGGGCGGAAGAGGCTGATGTCGGCGACGACGTCCTGCATGTGCCGAGGCTGCAGACGCCCCACCAGGTCCTGCTGACCAGGACTTTCGAGCTGGAAGAGGCCGACGGTGTCCGAGGCCCGGATCATCTCGAAGGCCTGCTGGTCATTCAGGCTGACGTGATCGGGGTTGTCGAGATCGAGCAGGCGTCCGGTTGTGCGGTGGATCTCGGCGACCGCGTACGCCATCGCGGACTGCATGCGCACGCCCAGGACGTCGAGCTTCAGAAGACCGAGATCTTCGACGTCCTCCTTGTCGGCCTGCACTATCGGGTATCCGGCCGGGGTCGGCTGCACCGGCAGCCGGTCCAGCAGTGCCGCGTTCGACAGGATCACTCCGCACGGGTGCATGGCGTAGCCGCGGGGCAGCGCGTCCAGGCCTTCGGCGAGCTCCCACAGCGGTCCGAACTTCCCCGCCTGGGAGGCGAGTTGCCGCAGCTCCGGCAGTTCGGCCAAGGCACCGCGAATGTCCCGGGCGCGCAGGTGCGGAAAGCTCTTGGCGATCTCGCCGACGACCTGCGGCGGAATCCCCAGGGCGAGGCCGGTATCGCGCAGGGCGTGCCGCGCCCGGTAGGTCTCGGGCATGCCGGTGACCGCGGTCCGCTCCCGCCCGAACCGCTTGATGATCGCGTCGTACACCTCCAGCCGCCGCTCGGACTCGACATCGAGGTCGATGTCCGGCAACGACGTACGCCGCTCGCTGAGGAAGCGCTCGAACAACAGCCGGTGTTCGAGAGGGTCGGCCGTGGCGACGAACAGTGCGTGGTTGACCATGGAGCCGGCGCCGGAGCCGCGCGCGGCAACTCGGATCCCCAGCGCCCGGGTGTCCGCGACCACCTGCGCCACGGCCAGGAAGTACCCCTCATAGCCCAACCGGCCAATGACTTCCAGCTCGTAGAGCAGCTGTCGTACGGCACGCTCGTCCGTGTCAAGGCCACGGGCGACCATCCCCGTCTCACACCGCTGCCTCAGCAGCCGCATCGCCGAACCGCGCTCGGGACCGGCGCCGACAACGGCAGGTTCGGGGAAGTGGGGACGCCCGAGCCCGAGATCGACCGGCGTGAGGGTGCACGACTGGCCGGTGGCCTCAGTCTCGGCCAGCAGGCGGACCGCCCGGGCGGAGTCGTCGCCGACCGCCTGGGCGATGCGGTCGGCGGCCGCCGCCATGGCCGCGGGGTCCTTCAGCCAGCGTTCGCCGCCGTCAAGGTGCCGGCGGTCGACGGGACGCAGTAGCCGGGCCGCATCCAGCACGTCGGCCAGCCGGTGCTGGTCGGGGTCGGCGTAGCGGACTGCGTTCGTCAGCACCGTACGGACACCGAGCTGGTCGGCCAGGCCCACGGTGCGCGCGGCCAGCCGCAGCGAGCCCGCGCCGATGCCCTGCCGTCCCAGGTACACGGCTTCCAGCCGCAGCTGCTCTCCGGCGAGTTCCCGCCACGGCGCGAGCAGTTGCTCGGCAACGTCGGGGCGGCCGGCGGACAAGGCCCGCACCGGTTCGGAGGCCGGGCCAAGCAGCACCACCAGGTCCTGGTCGGCGTACGCACGCAAGGTGGGCCAGGACACGACCGGCGCCCCACCGTCGGCCTCGGCGTGCGCGGCGGATACCAGGCGGCACAGCCGCGCCCACCCGGTCGCGTTCTGCGCGAGCAGGGTGATCCGCAGCGGCGGCTCGATCACGTGCGCGCCGCCGCGCACGGGCGTACGCGGCCGTCCGGCGGCCGGGTCGGGCGGAGTGAGCGGTGCGACGGCGACGTCGACACCGAAGACGGGGCGGATACCGGCGGCCGCGGCGGCGGTGGCGAAGCGGACCGTTCCCGCGACGGTGTCCCGGTCGGTCAGCGCGAGCCTCGTCATCCCGCGCTCGGCAGCGCGCTGCACGAGAGCGCTGGGGAGGGAGGCGCCGTAGCGGGCGGAGTAACCGGAGGCGACTCGCAGATGAGTAAATCCACGGCTCGAACCTCCCGACTGTCGTTCGCCCCTCCCTGACCTGTGTCCTCTCCAGGTATCCACCATAACGCTAAATCGCACAAGAGTACGATTAGATGCTTCGACGCTGTTCCGCGCCGCGCAGCGGCCGCAAGGAGCGGGACGGCCTTGATTCAGTGGCCCGGGACGCGCGCATGTGACGTGCGTCTCACTGCCTATCAGCGCCACGCCGAGCACGGCCATGATGATGCTGGCCATCATCTGGTTCTCGGCGCTCGCCGTCGGCTGTGGCCTGGGCAAACTCGGCGTCCTGGTCGGAGTGGAAGCCGAGGATCTTGCCCATGGGGCTGGATGCGTTCACCATCTCTTGTTCGGCGACGCCTTGCTGAAGCTCTCGGGCACAGCCGGCCTCACATCAGCCGGGTCTTCAACGTCCTGGAGGCCGACGGCGCGCTCCGACGGCTCCAGCGGGGCCTGCACCAGCTGAACCCCGCTGAAGTGAGCTGGTCACGAACGCCTGCAAGTACGCCCCGGGCCCCATCCTGCTGCGCCTGCGCCTGGCCGGCGAAGCGCTCGAGGTTGAGGTGTGGGACAGCGACCCTGTCCTGCCGGCGGCGAGCGAGGCGGACCCCCAGCGGGCGGGCCGGCACGGCCTGGAGATCGTCAAAGCCGAGCAGCCGATCTCGCCGTCCTGCGCGAGACGGTCGGCAAGCGCATCATCGCACGCATCCTCCTCAGCCCCGCCTGACACCGGGCGGCGGCGCCCGCCGTGCACCGATGACGCATCCAGGCGCACGCGGGGTGGCGGTGGACGCTACGTGACCGAGGTCGCTACGTCGGTGGTGCCACGATGCCGAGCGGGCCGCGCTCGGCCAGGGAGTGACTGTACGGCGCGGCCAGGGCTACACCCTGCGCGTCAGCGCCGTCCCCTCCTTGCACCGCGCCTCGCCCGCTGCCAGCTCCTCGACGGCGCCCAGGGCGTCCCGGCCAGCGCAAGGCTCGCCACGAGTACGAGAACCGCGTCACAGCGACATTTGAAGGGGAGCGGGGAGTACCCGCAGATCAGGGGCTACTCCGTTGTTTTTTCGGCGAGCACTACTGGGACCCCTCCCCGGCCGCCTCGACCCCTGATGTGAACTTTAAGGAACAGACCGGCCTCCGCCACCAGGAGCCAAGAGATGGCTGAGCGCCGTACGGACAGTGCGGGACGGCGCGGCGCCGCCCCACCCCACGGCACTTGGCTGAGGTGCCGGTCTGTTCCTTAAAGTTCAATGCCGAATCCGAGATTCTTAGCTCAACCTCAGAACCGCGTAGCAAGCCATCCCTCGTCCAGTCGATCAGGGCGTGCCCGCAGCCCAGCCGAGGGGAAGAGATTCTCCGTCCCTACACCGACCACCCGTTGGACAGGCACCCATGGCTTCGTTTCTCACAGCTCTGGCAGCCTCCATCGCAGGAGGAGCCACCGGCGCGTTCGGCGGCACCTTCGGTGCCCTGCAACTGGCCAAACGGACTGATCGACGGACGGTGACTGATCAACTTGTTGCGGAGTTCTTCTCGGCTGACTTTCTGAAGCATCGCATCGCCGTCCATGAGCTGCGGACCGCCGTCGACTCGCAGGCAGTCAGCGTCGCGTCAGTGGCTGGCGGCTTTTGGGATCCGGGACGGCCTGACTACTACACCGGGCCACCAGTAGAGCCCGGAGAGCTGAACCAGCACCAGCATCTTGAGGCGTACATCGGCTACATCGTGCGCCTGGCACGAGCCCTTGAAGGGAGGCGGCTGGACCAGGACTCAGCACGGGCCGCTCTGGGCATGCATCTGAGCTGGCACGATCGAATCGTACAACGGGTTGCAAGCGTGACTGCTCAACAAGCCAGAGAGCATCCGTCTGTCGTTCCCGACTGGACGTTGAAAGCGGAACTGGTACACCTGAAATTGGTTCCGGACCGCTGAGCTGCTATCACCCTGGGACCTGCGGCCGTGGCTCTGGTGTGAATAGTGGGCGGTGGTTCGTCATGCCGGTGGTGGGCCCGGGCAGGAGTGGAACCCGGGGCGGCTGGTCCCGGAGTGCAGGAAGAACCCGCCCGCGGGGCATTGGGCCGGGGAAGCGCTGCCCCCTAGAACCAGCCCGACTTCTCACGGGGCAGCGGGCCTAAAGGTCGGCCGGGGGTACGTCAGGCAGGAGACGACAGAGGTCGAAAGCGGTGGGATTGACGTCGGCCGCCATAAGGAGCAGCGACAGCGGCTGAGCGCGCAGTACGGTCGCCCGGCGCTCCGGGCCGTCGCCGGCGGTCGGGGTGAAGAGGAGGTGGAGGCCGGCGACATCCATGAAGGGCGTGAGGGTCAGGTCCCACTGCAGGTCGGTCACCTGCGGCGGCAGCGCGTCGATGGCGCAGCGCAGCGGGGGCAGGGTGTCGAAGTCGATCTCTCCGCTTTCCTGCCCTGCTACGGAGAGCGATGTCACTGGGCGCCGAGCACACCGGGACGGGGTCCGTCGACAGATGTGATCCCTGCTCTGCCAACCCCGTGGTGCTCCGCGCTTGACTTGGAGCGCTCCAAGTTATCGATACTCGAATCATGAACGAGGCACGAGCACTCCGAGGGCGGCACACCGAGGAGTCCGCGACGGACAGGGTCCTGAGCGTTCAGGAGGTCTCCCGGATCACCGGGCTGAGCGGCTGGACGCTGCGGTACTACGAGAAGATCGGCTTGATCGACCCCATCGCCCGGGACGCCTCCAGCGGCCATCGCGCCTACACCCGTGCCGACCTGGCCCGCATCGAATCGCTAGCGCACCTGCGGGCCGCGGGGCTGGCGATCGAGGAGATGCGTGCGCTGATGGCGGCGCGCGGGCACGCGCCCGAGACCGTCGCCATGAAGATCGGGATGCTCGCTGCCCACGGCGAGGCGCTGGAGGAGGAGATACGGCGCCTGGCCGCCCGCAAGCACTACATCGACAACCGGGTCGGCTACTGGCGCGCCGTCCAAGCCGGTGACGACGCCGAGGCCGAACGCCTGGAGGCCCAAGGCCAACTTCTCGGTGAGCAGTTGAGCTGACCTTCGGCGTCCGGGACCCGGTCCGGCCGCTGCGAACACCTCCATCGGCAGGCCCTCGACCGCCCTGCCTGATTCCCGACCACCCGCTTCCGCGCCCCGCTGCCGGAAGCCGTTCCAGGATACTGTCATGCTCTCAACAAAAGCGGCCCGGGTCGGGCGCCCGACCGGCCCCTGGAAGGTGTTCGCCCTGGTGGCGACCGCGCAGTTCATGGTGGTGCTCGACACCGCGATCATCAATGTCGCCCTGCCGGTCATCAAGCGCGATCTGGACTTCGGTGACAGCACCATCCAGTGGGTCGTCACCGCCTACGTCCTGGCATTCGGCGGCTTTCTGCTGCTGGGCGGGCGACTGGCCGACCTGCTCGGCCGGCGCCGCACGCTGCTCATGGGGATGGCGGCCTTCACCGTGGTCTCGCTCCTGATCGGAGTGAACTCCTCTGTGCCGCTGCTCATTGTGCTGCGCGGATTGCAGGGCCTGGCTGCCGCCGTGATGTCCCCCGCTGCCTTGTCCACGGTCCTGACCCAGTTCCCTGAAGGGCACGAGCGCTCCCGTGCACTGGGCTTCTGGTCCATGGTCGCCACCGGCGGAGCAGCCGTCGGCCTCCTCCTGGGCGGCGTACTCACCCAGTACGCCGACTGGCGCTGGAACTTCTTCATCAACGTCCCTGTCGGGGTGATCGTCCTCGCGCTCGTACCCCGCCTCGTCCCCGACCACCGAACCGGAAGCCGGGACCGCAGGGGCCTTCCGGATGCTCCCGGCGCGGTGCTGGCCACCGCCGGGCTAATGGCGGGCGTCTTCGCCTTCAGCCAGGCGCCTGAGTGGGGCTGGGCCAACCCGCTCACCCTCATCTGCTTCGCGGCCTGTGTGGTCCTGCTCGCCGCCTTCGTTTTCAACGAGCGCTGTGCCGCCGATCCACTGGTGGACCTCGGGATCTTCACGATCCGCAACGTCTCGGGCGCCAACGGCATGATGGCAACGGTCTTTGCCGGCAACCTGGGCATGTTCTTCCTGCTCACCCTGTACATGCAGGACATCGAGCACTACAGCGCCATCCGCACAGGGCTGGCATTCCTGCCCTTCCCTGTCATCCTGGGCACGGTCTCCACCCGGATGGCGGGCCTGGTCCGCCGCTTCGGCTTCCGCCGCTTCCTGATCACGGGGCCCGTCCTCGTCATCATCGGCATGCTGTGGGTCAGCTTCCTTCCCGTTCACGGCAGTTACGCCGTCCACGTGCTGCCAGGACTGCTGGTGATGCCGCTGGGCTACGGCGTGAGCTTCGCCCCCATGTACGCCGCCGCCACCGCCGGCACCCCTCAGCGCTTCGCCGGTGTCACCTCTGGCTTGATCGCCACCTCACAGCAGGCGGGCGGCGCACTCGGCCTGGCCGTCATCTCCGGCACCGCCGGCACCGTGACCGCCTCGCTCACCCACGACGCCCTGCCACAGGCCCTGACCTCCGGCTACAACGTGGCCATGGCCGTCGCGGCCGGCATCACCGCAATCGCCGGGCTGCTCGCGGCCCTCGTGATCCGCACGCCTCGCCGCGCGGACACACCGGCTGAACCATCCATCCCCGGACCCAGCCCCCAACCCGCATCCACCCGTTCCTGACCGACCATCCCACTTCGGCCGCCCCGACCCACCCAGCACTCAGGCCACCAGGACCGTCGCCTGCCATAATCAAGCGACCGCAAAGCAAGGGGCGGCCCGGCAACCCCGGTGGGGCGCTGTCAGCCTGCCCCCCACGCCCTCCCCAGAACGGGAGGGCCTACTGCCCAACGGGACACGGCGCCGTCTGTCCACGCTCAGTGTCCGGAGAGCGTGTGGGAAACACAGGACCACGTGACCAGGACATCTGCCTCGACGGACTGCCGGAGCAACACAGCAGAACTGCGGTGTGCGGCACCTGATGCGGGAGGCAGCCGAGATGGACATCATCGGGGCGGGTCGACCACGACATTGCGACGGCAATCTGGCCCGACGAAGTCCAGTGCCCACCGAGAGCGGAGCCTTCGGAGAGCCGAAAGTCTGGGCCTGCCTCGGAGTCAGCTCCTCGGCTGGGCCGCAGAGTCGCCGGAAGGACAAGGTCCGCCTGGTCGGTTAGCGTGAAAAGGAGGCCGATGCGATGGTATCGGTCGCCCCGCGTTTATGCGGACGGCGCGGGGAGAAGGCGGACAATGGTCGGGGAGATCATTGCACCCCGAACCCAATCGCGCTGTTACCGCGTTGGATAGTCCGCGACAAAGAAACGTGGGGCGTGCCCCGAAGGTGATCCTTACGGCGCGCTTGTCACCGGACACCAGCTAAAGGGGGCCCACTTATGCCTTTCCTTACCACCCGGGACAAGACGGAGATCTTCTACAAGGACTGGGGCAGCGGGCAGCCCGTCGTCTTCAGCCACGGCTGGCCCCTCAACGGTGACGCCTGGGACCCACAGGCCAAGCTGATGGCGGACAACGGCTTCCGCTCCGTCGTGCACGACCGGCGCGGCCACGGGCGGTCGAGCCAGCCGTGGGCAGGCAACGATCTCGACACCTACGCCGACGACCTCTCGGAGCTGATCGAGTCCCTCGACCTGCGCGACGTCATCCTGGTCGGTCACTCGACGGGCGGCGGCGAGGTCGCCCGCTACATCGGTCGCCACGGCACTTCCCGCGTCGCCAAGGCCCTGCTCCAGAGCGCCATTCCGCCCCTAATGCTCAAGACAAAGGCCAATCCCGATGGGCTGCCCATCGAGGTCTTCGACGAGATCAGGGCCGGTATAACCGGTGACAGGTCGCAATACTATGAGGACCTCAGCGCCCCCTTCTACGGCGCAAACCGACCGGGAAATCAGGTCACTCAGGGAACGCGCGACTCCTTCTGGATGTGGTGCATGCAGGTGGGCATCAAAGGCTCCTACGACTGCGTGCGGGCCTTCTCCGAGACCGACCTCACCGACGACCTCCGTGCGTTCGACATCCCCACGCTCATCGTGCACGGCGACGACGACCAGATCGTGCCCATCATCGCTGCTGGCGACAAGTCGTCCAAGATCGTCAAAGATAATACCTTCAAGGTGTACGAAGGCGCCCCACACGGTCTGGCGATGGTGGATCCCTACAAGGACAGATTCAACGAGGACCTCCTTGCCTTCGCGCGGGGCTAGGGAGAGGAACTTCCATCATGAAACGGGAGACGAACACCCCAAGGAAGGCGGCGATCGCCGCGGTTCTGGCGGCGTGCTCCCTGGGCGCGCCACCCACGCTTGCATCGGGTAGTACTCCGCCACCCAGCGTGCAGGAAACCCCCAACCGAGTGATCAACGCCGCAGGCGCGCCACCCACGCTTGCACCGGGTAGTACTCCGCCACCCAGCCCGCAGAAAGAGCAGAAAAACCCTTACGATGTGCTCAACGCCGCCGCCGCCCGGGACCCCATCACCGTGACGCCTCTTCGGGGCGGCGTGTACCTGCTCCAGGGGTCAGGCGGAAACATCGGCGTGCTGCCGAGCAAGGACGGCGCCTTCATGGTGGACGCCGGCATCGCCGTTTCTCGCCAGAAGATGGAAAGCGCCCTGAACAAGCTCGGGGCTACCCGCATCAGGTACCTAGTGAACACCCATTGGCATTTCGACCACACGGGCGGAAACAGCTGGGTCCACGAGCATGGGGCAGAGATTATCGCCACCCCCAATACCCTGCGCAACCTGAGCAAGACCATCCGGGTGGCGGAATGGGTGCACACCTTCACCCCAGTCCCTGCCGCCGCCCGCCCGACCGTGACCGTCGCCTCCGAGAAGACGTTCACCGTCGGTGGACAGCCAGTGCGGCTGCGTCCCTACAGCCCCGCCCATACCGACGGCGACCTCTCCGCCGATTTCACCAGGGCGGACGTGCTGTTCACCGGCGACACCTTTTGGAACGATCTCTACCCGTTCATCGACCACGAGACCGGCGGCAGCATCGACGGGACGATCCGGGCTGCAAACCAGAACATCGCGATGGTGGGCGACGGCACGATCGTCGTTCCCGGGCATGGGCCGGTCGGAAGGCGCGCCGATCTGGTGGAGTACCGCAATATGCTCGTCGGCATTCGCAACCGCGTCGCCGACCTCAAGGGCAGGGGCCTTACGGTTGAACAGACCATTGCGGCCAAGCCCACCCAGCCCTTCGACGCCAAGTGGGGGCAGGGGATCATCGGCCCGGACCTCTTCACCAAGCTCGTCTATCTCGGCGTGTGAGATACGTCAGTCATTCGCGCGATTTGTCGAGAGGATCTCAGCCTGCGCCTCCTGCATGATTATCGTAGTTGCGCGTCTTACCCTTGAAAGTCTGGTCGGTCCGGGTAAGGAGGGGTGGGCGCGCCAATGCGCAGCGAAGCTCAATCGGAGCTTGCTCAGCTCTCTCAACGTAGTGTGGCCTGCGACGTTCCATGAACGCTTGCGTCCCCGTCGGCCAGCTCTTCGTAGTGGGTTCGCATGCCCGGTACCTGCGGGGCATGCTGGCGGAGCTGCCGCGCAAGAGCTGCTGGAGCATCGCCGATCACGCCGGGGAGACCAGCCCGGACGGGATGCAGCACCTGTGCGAGGATCTGCGTGCGCTCCTCGTCGACGAGCATCTGGCAGTCGAGTTCCATAAGGCCCACGTCGGGGTGCTGGATCCGCCTGCGGCTGCTGCGCATCACCCCATCACATGCAGATGTCACAGGGCCTCGAATTTCGGGGATCGCCCGTAGCAGCCGTCTGACCAGGTCCTTCGCCTGCGCGTCGTCTCGGCGGACGGCTGCGGCCCGCAAGTCGGCGACGAGCGCCCGGGACTCCGTCGCGTGATCCTGAACCGGATACCCGGCCCGGGCGCGGGGATCGGTGAACCATCGGTATGACCACCGTGCCCGCGGCACGCGCAGCCGGGTGAGATCGCCGAAGATTGAAGAGCCTGTTTTGTTATGTGTCAGGGAGCCACAGATGGACGCCTCGGACGAACTCCTTCGAAGGGCCGCCCCTTCGGCTCTCTTGACCCTGGACGGTGCTATCCGCAGCCTCAATGCGGCGATGGCCAGGGCACTGGATAGGCCAGCGGAGCAGTGCGTGGGTCGTCGCCTGGTTGATCTGATGCCCGCAAGCCAGCGGACTGCGGTCGAGAGTCTCGTGGCCCACGCCGCCACGACGAAGACGATCGTGATGCGGGTGCTGGAGTTCCCCGGGGCGGGCGCACCCCCCGTGGTCTGCCTTGTCGAGGCGCAACCCGTGAAAGATCCTGCAGGTGGCGAACCGCTGGTGTGGGTGCACGAGTTGGACGCGGGAAACGACCTGGGCGGTCTGGTGGTCCCGTTCCGGTTGGCGGCCGAGGCCGCCAACCTCGGTCTGTGCGTGTATTCACCCCAGGAGCACCAGTTGCAGTGGCTGGGTGGCGCACCCGCCTTGGCGGCGCTGTTCCCGGAGGCCTCCATGTCGTTGTCTGGGGTGGTTCGGCGAGTCCATCCTGACGACCGCGGGGCTCTACGGCGGCTTATGCGTTCGACCGCCGCCCAGTCTCCCTGGATCACGTTGCGGTTCCTCACCGAGCACGACGGCTGGCACCTCCTGGCCTGCCGGGCCCGCCGGGCCCAGCTGGGGTCTGGCGGCCCTGAGCGGGTCTTCGGAGTGATCCGTGACGACAGCAAGGGGGAAGCGCGCCGGCGCAGAGCGTTGGTCGCGCTGAGTGCTGAGCGGCAGCGAGCCGCCGAGATCGCGGCCTTCTCCTCCGCCTTGATCACCGCAGTCACGGAGCAAGAAGTACAGCAGGTCGTCCTGACCCGGCTCGCCTTGACCTTCGGTGGTACCGGCGCCGCGCTGGCGTTCATCACGAAAGGCCGCCTGCGCGTCTCCTCCGATGCCGGGATCCCGATACCGGTGGCCGCCCTGCACGGGCTGCCGCTGGACGCCCCCAGCGCGCTGCCCTATGTGATCCGCACTGGCGAGCCGCAGTTCATTCCCAACCGGGAGGACTACATCCGCCGCTGGCCGCACGGGGCCATGGTGCCGTACTTCGACCAGCTCGACTCCGGCTACGCCATCTCGATCACCTCCCTCAGCCCGACCGGCGATCAGCCGCTCGGGGCCTGGTTGGTGACCTACGACAGCGAACACCACTCGTCCCCGGATGAGCGGGCCCTCATGGGCACTCTTGCCGACCTTGCAGGCCAGGCACTGAAACGCGTCAGGCTGCAAGAGGCACGAGTCGAGCTCGCCACGGCGCTCCAGCAGACCATGCTCCCCACGCTGCCCGAGCACCTGCCGGACCTGGACGTCGCCGCCCGGTACCTACCGAGCCGGGACGGGCTGGATATCGGCGGAGACTGGTACGACGCCTTCGTCATGCCTGACGGTGCCATCGCCCTGGAGATCGGCGACATCCAAGGGCACGACGTGGACGCCGCCGCAGCCATGGGACAGGTGCGCTCGTTCATGCGCGGGATCGCCGTCCATGAACCGGATCCCGCAACCGTGCTGACGCGCACCAACGAGCTGCTCGTCACGATGGATGCGGCACGATTCGCCAGCTGCACCATGCTGCGTATCGACCCGCGTGACGGACGGGTCACCGGCGCCAGCGCCGGCCATGTGCCGTTGCTGTACGCACGCGACGACGGCAGCCACAGCATCCGTGAACTGCCGGGCGGCCCGGTGCTGGGAGTCCTACCCGACGCCGACTACCGTGAAGGAACCTTCACACTGGACAAGGACACCGCGCTGATCATGGTCACCGACGGCGTGGTCGAAGGACCGGCCCTGACACTGGACGCCGGACTGGAGCGAGCCGGAACGCTGGCCGCCCAAGCCGTCCACGACGGGCTGAACGTGGAGGAGACCGCCGACCGCATCCTCGACGCCGCCGTCGCGGTAGACCACCTCGACGACGTGGCCGTGCTGATCATCCGACGCACATGACGGCGCCCGCGCCCTCACACACCCTCTGTACGCACCCACTGCACTGCTTCGTGGCTCAGGACTCTGGGAACTCGCGCGGTTCCGCCTTCAACCTGCTTCGGATCTCGGGCACGGACACGACCAGGTGCACCTACCGGTGCCGCAGGGACGCGCCGGGGAGAACGGAGGCGGCCCGTGTGGAAGGCCTGATCCATGTGGACGCTGCCCGAGCCGATGCTCGCCACCCCCGTCGCCGACCCCGCGCTGCCCGAAGGTTGGGCCGCCGAGCCGAAGTGGGACGGCTGGCGGGCACTCCTGTCGTGGGACGCTCGCCGCCTGGTGCTGCGCTCCCGCAAGGGCACCGACCTCGAACCGTTCTTCCCTGAGCTACGCTCCGGCACCGCTCAGCTCCCCAATGCGACGGCCCTGGACGGGGAGCTGGTCGTATGGGATGCCGCGGGCCGCCTCGCGTTCGAGCGGTTGCAGGGCCGGTTGCAGCGACGCGGTGAGGGCGCGATCCGGCTGGCCGAGCAGTGGCCAGCGCACTTCGTCGCCTTCGACCTGCTGCGGATCTCGGGCACGGACGCGACCAGGTGGACCTACCGGCGCCGCAGGGCCGCGCTGGAAGCCCTCTTCGTCGACCACCGGCTCACCGCGCCGTGGGCGCTGTGCCCGTCGACCACCGACCCGGCCACCGTGCACGACTGGCTGACCAGCTGGACGGCGGTCGGCCTCGAAGGTGTGGTCTACAAGAGAGTGGACGGCGCCTACGAACCGTCCGTGCGCGGTTGGCGCAAGTACAAGGTCCGTGAGACCGAGGAGGCCATCGTCGGTGCGCACACCGGTTCTCCGGCGGCACCCCGCACACTGCTGCTAGGCCGATACGGCACGGCCGGGCGCCTGCACTACATCGGGCGCAGCACCACGCTCCCGCAAGCCTCCAGCCGCGACCTCGCCCCGCTGCTCACCCCGGCCCCGGCCGGTCACCCCTGGACGGGCTGGACATTCTCCGCCGGGTGGGGCACCCGCGAGACCCTGCACGTCACCCTCGTACGACCTCAGCTCGTCGTGGAGGTCGGTGTCGACGTCGCCCGCGATAGCGCCGGACGTTGGCGGCACCCCGCCCGGTGGCACCGCCCTCGCCCCGACCTCACGCCCACCGACGTTCCGCGCTTTGCCGGAGGAGCGACGGGCTGAGAGCTAACGGTGGGCTTGGGCCGGTGGCTGCCGGGGGCCTTCGCCGGCCCCCGGACCCCCGCTTCCGCGGCACCGACCGGCGCGGCAAGGAGGAGGGGAGTGCGGCCCGGTGCGCGCCGGCCGGCACCGCGGCCCGTGCACCGTCGCCGTCAGCGGCGGGGCGGACGGGTCGCGAGGAAGGTGACGTCAGCTGTCGGCCGGGACGGCCGCGGCGGACACCGTGGGAAGGACGACGTCAGGGTGGAACTCGGCGTACGCCGCGCGGTACTGGGCGAGATGGTCCCGACCGGCCTGGGTGACGTGCAGCAGCGGCCAGTTGTCCCCGTAGTGGCCGTAGGCGTCGAACTGGGCCAGGTTCGTGTACTCGGCAAGGCCCTGGTCGACGAGGGCTCCGGGCGCCTTCGTGCTGTGGGTGACCTGCTTGACCTCGTACGACATCAAGCCGCGCGGAATCGTCGCCAGCTCCTCCTCGGTCGCCTTCCCGTACCGCTCGACCTCGGTACGGGCGTGGTGGGCCCGCCGGGGGTTCTCGGTGGCCACGAGGGCAACGAGCAGTCGCAGGGCGGGTTTGTCCAGCAGCCCGGCCGGGCGGCGCTTGCGCGGCGTCCCCATCACTAGGCACCCAGGTGAAGGAGGTGCAGTGGACCTCGGCGGCAGCCGACCCGACAACTTCCCGTACGACGTCCAGCGGGGCGACGCGGCCGGTGGTGACCAGACCCCGCCGGCCGGAGTGGCTGTGTCCACGCTGGGGGATCAACCCGCCCAGCGGAGCGCCGGCGGCCTCTGGCGGGCCTGGCAGGCGGCCAAGCTCGCCGCCGGGGCTTCCCGTACCCGGCTGTGCGGATCTTCCCCTCCCGAGGCGGGCAGGGCGCCAGGCGCGGGACACGGCCGCCAATTGAGGAAGTCGATGACCGATCAGACAACCAGGTCTCATGCCAAGGCGGATCCCAGCACCCTGATGTTGGAGTTCCGGCATGTCCACCGGCTGGCGCCTTCGGCGGTCTTGTCGGTGCGTTCGACGCCGCGGGCGCGCAACCGGGCTACCGAGCCCGCCAGTTCGGGGGGCCGTGGAGACGTGGCCGGCGTCGAAGGCGGCCGCCATGAAAGCCCTGTTGCGTGCGGCGGCCGCGCTACGCCGTGCTGGCCTTGCAGGAGATCCTGAACGCCTGCTACACGCAGGGTCTTCACCATCGAGGGGTCAGACAGAGCCTCCAGCGCGATCGCGCGCTTGGTCGGTCCGGCCCTTCCGCCGGACCTTGAGCTGTTTTCCTTCCTCGGCAGGGTCATTTCGGCGGGTCCCACAGCAGATGCATTACATGCATCTCCATATCAACGTCCAGATATAGAGGGCACGTGGATACAAATTTGTCCCTTTCTAGCACCTTCGCCCATTCTGCAGCCTTTGGCGAGCCCGCTGACGCGATCACCGCAGCTGCGAGAATACAGCGCAGCCTCCAAGTTAGATCGTCGACGACCAATTGCATTTCGTGCAACGAGGGACCCCGACTCTGACTCCTTGCGGTTCCATCCTGACGAGGAGCGTAGGTAACTAGGGATAAGTGAAGAGCCACAAAACGGTTCCATGCACCCAAGAGGCCAGGAAAGAACTCGGCCAACTCCACTACCTCATCTTGATTCCACCCCCGAATATCAGAGGGTGTCGGCGCAAAATAGGCGGCAACACGTGGAGAATTATCCAGGAAACGGTCATAGTGCAACATGTATGCAAGGTCGCGCCTGGATAATGACCTAGTAAACCCGAGTAGAGATTTGGCAAGGAGTGCCGTTCTGTCCACGCCGGCTGATTGGGCTGCACTGACCGAAACGTCCAGTAGTCGCCGCGCCCGCCTGGGCAGATGCTCGTTGATCTTTACCAGCAGGCGCTGCCCAATGAGCTCACTAAGGACGGCGAGGATGCCTGAAAGAACTGCCAGGACGAAGTAACCAAGGGTATTCATGTTTAGTACCGTCGTCACTTTGATCCAGTACATCAGAACCCAGAAGCTGAAACCCCATCGCTGAAGCTGCAGCCTTGATTTCTCGGATGAGCCTCTCTCGTGCTATGGATAGCGAGGTTACAGAGTCTTGCCAATCCGGGTAGCTTTGGCCAAAATTCGAGTCGTCATTCCATCCCGATCAGCAGGATTTCCTCAGTGCGACATACTCATACCAAGCATGATCTACCGCAGGCCTGTACTGCAATGATGCTATCCAGGTTCCGGGATGCCCATTGGCGATCTCGACGGATCTGTTCTCCTATTGCGTGCATGTCAGGCGGTAAGCCGGAATCTACCTGGTGGCGCACATCCTCTAGCGCATGAACCTGCTCACGAGTCTCTTCTCGAAGTTCAATCATGATTTTATAGAGCTTCATTCGATGCCGCTCCTCGATATCAAGCAGCCGCTGATCCGCCGCGGATACACGCGCAGCTCGCCTATCCTTGTTCTTAATTACCTGGATAATCAACGGCGCGCCGAAGGCTGCGACCAGACTCCCTGCTGTAGCGATCAGCGCTGTCACGACATCGACTTGCATTTTCCCCCCAGCGTTCGATGCAGAATCATTTCCCGCAGAGGATGACGCGCAACCGCTCCGTCTGATCCATTCCCGCGACACGTCAGCTGTACGCGCACCCAGGTGGTACCGGCACCGCTGAGGCACAGCTTGCGAAGGTGGCGACGGGGCGGGCCCGTCACTCCCGCGACGTGGCCAGCCACGTCGCAGTCGTCGGCTACGAGGCTGGCTCCGGCCGGCTCACCGTGGCCGGCGACCTCAGCAGACGGCACCGGCAGCGGCGCCCCCGATGTCCGCCCGACCCCAGCCTGTTGCTGCAGGGATCGTGTCCTTCGCTGGTCGTTCGCATTACCTGGGGTCTGACCTCTCAGCCTCTGCGGCCGAGACGACGGGCGGTGTGTCTCTTTCAACGAGCGGCAGAGTGACGGGATCTGACGTCCTGGCTGGGCTCAGAGGTTGGTGTTGGCCCGTAACTCCCGCCTAATACGGTCCTCTTCACTCTCTTCGTGCAATCCGGGATGGTTCCCCGCATGACGCTCGACGGTATTGACCAGCGCGTCCGACCCACACATGATCACCACAGCTGTTAAGAAAAAACTAAGAGAATGGGTGGGTGTGTTGACGCACAGACGTCGGCGCCACTGGCGCCGGGCGATCGGGAGCGGCGCGATAGCCGTCGCTCTCCTGGGGGGTGCGTTTCCGGCGACCGGGGCCGCGGCGGCCCCGGCGTTCGCCGATGAGGGAGGGACCTCGGCAGCGGCCGATCACACTCCGGAGTCGGAGGCCAGCGCCCTCGCGGCGAAGACCGGTGAGCGCGTGGAGGTGACGGCGAAGACCACCGAGTCCGCGCAGCTGTTCGCCAACCCGGACGGCACCTTCACCCAGGAGATGAACGCGGCCCCGGTCCGCGCCCAGGAGGACGGCGGCCGCTGGGCCGCCATCGACACCACCCTCGTGCGTGAGGCCGACGGCACCGTGATGGCCAGGAACACCACGGCGGACGTCACCTTCTCGGGCGGCGGCAGCGGCAGCGCACTGGTCACGCTGGAGGACAACGGGCACCAGTTGAAGCTCGGCTGGCCCAGCGCGCTCCCCGCGCCCCGCCTCGACGGCGCCACCGCCACCTACGCCGACGTCCTCCCGGACGTCGACCTGCGACTGACCGCGCTGAGCACCGGCTACACGTCCATGCTCGTGGTCAAGACCGCTCAGGCGGCGCAGAACCCGGCGCTCGCGACGATCAGGATGACCACTTCCGGTGCCGGCCTGGACATCGCCCCGACGAGTGACGGCGGTTTCGTGGCGCGCGACGGCGACGGCACTCCGGTCTTCGAGAGCCCGGCGGGCCGGATGTGGGACTCGGCAGGTGATACCGCGGACGCCGACGCAGCGGGCGTCACCACGCAGTTCGCCCGCACCGCCCCGGCCGGCACCCAGGCCGACACCGAGCCCACGCCGGCCGCGCCCGTCCCGCTGCCCGCCGCCGGAGGCGAGCCGGCTCCCACGGAGGGGCCCGGCAGCGGTGACGCGGCGGCCGACCTCCCACTCAAGGTGACCGGCACCACGCTGGAGATCACCCCGGACCCGGCCCTGCTGCACGGCGCGGACACGGTTTTCCCGCTGTACATCGACCCGCCGACCAAGGGCATCTCCCTGGGCGACTGGACGGCGCTGGCCTCCAATGGCACCAAGTACTGGAAGTTCAGCGGGGACAAGGGCGTGGGGCGCTGCTCCAACTACGCCGGCTACCTTTGCTCGAGCAGCCCGTACACCCAGCGCATGTACTTCGAGTACCCGCTGTCGTCGATCCACGGCAAGAAGATCCTGGACGCGACGTTCGAGGTGTACATGGTGTGGTCGTTCACCTGTGACGCGCACTTGTACGACCTGAGCCACGTGACCAAGGGCATCTCCGACAGCACCACCTGGTCGACCCGGCCCACTGCGGACGACCTGATGGGCGACCGGTGGGTGTCCTACGGGCGGGGCTCCCTGTGTAACCCCTCGCAGCCGGCGAACTGGGTGCGCTTCAGCGACAACGTGTCCGGCGGGGAGACCAACGAGAACCTGACGCCGACCCTCGCGGCCCACGCTGCGAACAAGTCGCCGCAGATCACCTTCTCGTTGACCGCGCACGACGAGTCCGACGCGGGCGCCTGGGCGCGGTTCCGCAACGATGCGAAGCTGTCGGTGACGTACGTCTCCTACCCGGACAAGCCGACTTCGTACGGTGTGCAGCAGGGCACCACCGGGCGGGCCTGCAACGCCTCCTCGCTGCCCTTCGCCACCAGCGACACCTCGCCGAAGATGCTCGCCACGGTGCAGTCGGTGGACGGCAGCCAGGCCCAGTTGCGCGCCGATTTCGAGGTGTGGAAGGCCGACGGCTCCAGCCGCGTGTGGACCGCGAACTCGCCGAGCGGCGCCTGGGTGGCCGACAACGCCGTCCGTGACGCGTCCACCAGCACGCTGACGGCGCAGACGGACTACCGGATGCGCGTCAAGACACAGGCGTACTACGTCACGGACCGCGGGGACTCCGGTGTCCTGGACTCGGACTGGTCGTCCTGGTGCTACTTCCGTGTCGACACCGACTCGCCGCCGCCCCCGGTGATCACCAGTGCCGACGGCGTCTACCAGCCGGCCGACACCTACCCGGCCGCGGGCGGTGTGGGCACCCCCGGCAAGTTCACTTTCACCCCTGCGGACACCAACCCCACCACGGCCGGCATCCAGTCCGACGTCGTCAGCTACAAGTGGAAGCTGAACAGCGGCGCGCTCTCCTCGCCGATCAACGTGGCCGCGGGCACGGCCACCACTTTGGCGATCACCCCGAACCAGGCCGGTGAGAACACCATCCAGGTGTGGGGCTACGACGCGGCCGGCCACAGCTCGCTCACCGGCTACTACAGCTTCCTGGTCAAGGGTGCCGAGCTGCCTTCGGGGATCTGGCACCTGGACAACGCCCTCGCCGACGCCACCACCGCGACCCAGCATCCGCTGACCAACTCGGGGGCCACTTGGGACACCCTGGCCCGCAGCGGCTCCGGCGCGGCAAAGCTGAACGGCACGACGGCCTACCTGTCCACCTCTGGCGCGGTCTTGGACACCACCAAGTCCTTCACCGTCTCGGCCTGGGCTCGGCTGACGAAGAACGACGTCAACTACACCGTCCTGTCCCAGGCGGGCACCAGCGCCTCCGGGTTCCAGCTGTACTACTCGAGCTCCTACAAGGCCTGGATCTTCAACCGTCACCAGACGGACGTCGTCAACCCCGCCATCACCCGCTCGATCGGCACCAAGCCGCCGGTCCTGAACGCGTGGACCCACCTGGCGGGCGTCTACGACGCGGCGAACCAGACCATCCAGCTCTACGTCAACGGTGTCCCGCAGGGCGACCCGGTGGCGTTCACCACCCCGTGGAAGGCGTCCGGCAACTTCCAGATCGGGCGGCTGTGGTACGACGGCGCCGGCCGGGAGAACTTCGCCGGAACCATCGACGAGGTGAAGGTGTGGTCCCGCGCCCTCGCGGACACCGAGGTCACCCATGACGCCTGGCTGGAGGACGAGGACCTGAGTGACGGCACGGCTGGCGACCCGGTCCCGGCGCTCGTCGCCAAGTGGGACGCCACCGACATGGCGAACGCCACCGGCACCACCGTGAAGGACACGAGCGGCTTCGGCCGGAACCTCACCTTGAACGGGGCGACGCTCACCCAGGTCACCACCGGTGACCCGGACATCGGCGAAGAGGTCACGACCACGCAGACGATGACCCTGAATGGCACCACCGCCTCCGCCACCGCCACCGGCCCGATCGTCGATGACACCGGCTCGTTCACTGCGACCGCCTGGGTCACGCTGGACCCGGCCAAGTTCACTGACACCACCAAGGCGTACGCGGTGCAGGTGTTCGGCCAGTCCGGCACCAGCCAGTCCTCCTGGGGCGTCTGGTACGAGCAGCCGGCCGGCAGCACCCAGGGCCGCTGGACGTTCGGCCGTCCCGACAAGGACGGCACCGGCGCGGTCTGGACCACCAACGCCTCCACCGCGTTCACCACGGCTCAGCTGGGCGTGCCGGTCATGCTGACGGTCGTCTACGACGCCCAGGCGACGGCCGACGCCGTCGACACCTCCAAGCTCGGCGCGCTCAAGCTGTACGTCGACAGCGCGCAGATGGGCGACGACGACGGCGTGTCGTACCCGGCTCCCTGGCAGGGCGGCGGGGCGTTCGAGATCGGCCGGGCGAAGATCAACGGCGCCGCCGCGCGCTACTTCCCCGGGACGATCGACAGCGTCCGCGTCTGGGCCGGAGCCACCTCCACCGACACCATCGCCAACCGGCGCAACGCCGAGCAGCGGTAGCGGCAAGGACAGGGCAGGACGGGCTGATCCCCCGTCCTGCCCCGCCCTGCCCTTCTTTTCCTCTCTTCATCGCTGTTTTCTCTGTTTTCTCCCTTTCCGACAACCGGGATATCACCGTGTCTTCATCACCTTTCCGCAGACGCGTGCCAGGGGCGGTCGTCCGCCGCTGGCTCGGTCGTGGCGGACTCGTAATCTCCCTCTCCCTGCTGCCGCAGGTGGTCGTGCCCTCGGGCTACGACTTCGCGGCGCAGGCCCAGTCAGCGGCGGCCCGCAAGCTGGAACACCGGCCCGACGCGAAGATCGACAAGGTGGGCGTGCTCAAGCCCGGCACGTCCAAGGCGCCCAAGGACAAGGCCGCCCCGGCCGTCACGCAGACGCGTCAGCGGCTGAAGCGGACCGCCTGGCCGACGGCCGCGAAGGTGACGGCGAAGGTCCCGGCGAGCGGCGGCCCGGCCTCGGTGAACGTCGGCGGGCTCGGCGTCAAGCTGGCCCAGGCGCCCGCGGCCCAGCAGCCGAAGTCGGCGAGGGCGAAGGCCACCGGCCCCGCCGAGCAGGTGAGGCTGAGCGTCCACGCCCAAGCGGCCGCGCGGAAGGCGGGCGTCAACGGCGTCCTGCTCACCCTGGCCCCGGCCACCGGTGACAAGCTGCGGGTCTCCCTCGACTACTCGTCCTTCAAGGACGTCTACGGCGGTAACTTCGGCCCCCGGCTGCGCCTGGTCAGGCTCCCCGCGTGTGCGCTGACCACTCCACAGAAGAAGGCGTGCCGCACCCAGACCCCGGTGGCGGACGCGGACAACGACGCCGCGTCCCAGAGGGTTACGGGCACCGTCGCCACCCGCGCCCCGATGCTGCTGGCGGCCACCGCCGACAGCTCCGGCGGCGGCAGCGACTACGGCGCCACCCCCCTGTCCCCGACCGCGACCTGGGAGGCCGGCGGCAGCACGGGTGACTTCACCTGGACCTACCCGCTGCGGGTCCCCCCGGCGACGGCGGGCCCGTCCCCGAACCTGTCGATCTCCTACAACTCCGCCTCGGTGGACGGCCGTACGGCCGGGGAGAACAACCAGACCTCGGTGATCGGCGAAGGCTTCTCGATGACCGAGTCCTACATCGAGCGCAAGTACGCCTCCTGCAAGGACGACGGGCAGACCGGCAAGGGCGACCAGTGCTGGAAGTACGCCAACGCCACGCTCGTCCTCAACGGCAAGGCCGTGGAGCTGGTCAACACCTGTGCGGACAAGGCCGCCTGTGACACCGCCGCGCTGTCGCAGGCGTCCGGCGGCAGCTGGAAGGTGAAGAACGAGGACGGCTCCCGCGTCGAGCACCTGACCGGAGCCACCGGCAACGGCGACGACAACACCGAGTACTGGAAGGTCACGGACGCCTCCGGCACCCAGTACTTCTTCGGCAAGCACCGCCTGCCCGGCTGGAGCGACAAGGGCACAGCGGACACCAGCGACGATGACCCGGTCACCAACTCCGTGTGGACGATGCCGGTCTTCGGCGACGACTCCGGTGAGCCCTGCTACAAGTCCACCGGTTTCGCCGACTCCTTTTGTACGCAGGCCTGGCGCTGGAACCTTGACTACGTCGTGGACACCCACGGCAACGCCTCCACGTACTGGTACACCAAGGAGACGAACTACTACTCCAAGAACGCCGACACCACCGTCAACGGCACCGGCTACATCCGCGGCGGCTACCTCAACCGCATCGACTACGGCCTGCGCAGCGACCTGATCTACACCAAGCCCGCCGCCCAGCAGGTGCGTTTCACGTACGCCGAGCGCTGCCTGACCTCGTGCACGAGCCTGACGTCGACGACGAAGGCGAACTGGCCGGACGTGCCGTACGACATGATCTGCGCGGCCAACACCAAGTGCACCACGCAGATCGGTCCGGCGTTCTTCACCCGCAAGCGCCTGACCGACGTCACCACCTCGGTGTGGACCGGCAGCGGCACCACCCAGCGGGACGTCGACACCTGGCATCTGGAGCAGGACTTCCCCGACACCGGTGACGCCTCCTCGCCGAGCCTGTGGCTGAAGTCCATCCAGAACACCGGCAAGGCCAACAGCACCGCGGCCCAGCTCCCGCCGGTCGTCTTCGGCGGCATCCAGCTGGCCAACCACGTCGAGGGCAGCGGCCCGGACACCCTGCGCTACATCAAGTGGCGCGTGCGCACCATCAAGACCGAAACCGGCTCGACCATCACCGTCAACTACTCCGACCCCGACTGCATCTGGGGCTCCAGCATGCCGGCGGACATCGACAAGAACACCCGCCGCTGCTTCCCGGTGAAGTGGTCCCAGTCCGGCGCGACCCCGGTCACCGACTGGTTCCACAAGTACGTCGTCACCTCCACCTTCCAGGACGACCCCTACGGCCACGGCGACACCGGTGAGACGTACTACGACTACCAGGGCGGCGCCGGCTGGGGCTACGCCGACGATGAGGGCCTGACCAAGACCTCCAACCGCACCTGGTCGCAGTGGCGCGGCTACGGCAAGGTCGTGGAGACCTCCGGCGACACCGAGGGCCCGCGTTCGAAGAAGTCCACCCTCTACATGCGCGGCCTGAACGGCGAGAAGGAACTCGACGGCACTCCCCGCGTGGAGAAGGTCACCGACTCCACCGGCACCGCGATCGACGACGCCCGCCAGCTGTCCGGCTTCGTCCGCGAGACCATCGTCTACAACGGCACGGACGAGGTCAGCGGCACCATCAACACCCCCTGGTCGTACCGGACCGGCAGCCACACCTACAGCTGGGGCACCACCGAGTCCTGGATCGTCCAGCCCGGTGAGACCGCCACCCGCACCAAGACCTCCACCGGCAACCGCACGGTCCACCAGAAGACCACGTACGACACCACGTACGGCATGCCGATGACCGTCGAGGACAGCGGCGACACCGCCAAGACCGGCGACGAGACCTGCACCCGCACCAGCTACGCCCGCAACACGACGGACTGGCTGGTGAACAAGGTCAGCCGCGTCGAGGTCTACTCCGTCGGCTGCACGGCCATTCCGACGGTCCCTGGCGACGTCATCTCCGACGCCACCACGGCCTACGACAGCCAAGCGGTCGGTGTGGCGCCCACCAAGGGCGACATCACCGCTACCTACCGGGTCGCGAGCTACGACCCGGTGACCAAGGCATCCATCTACCAGCAGGTCTCCGGCACCACCTTCGACAAGCTGGGCCGCCCGCTCACCGAGACCAACACCCTGGGCCGCACGGTCAAGACGACCTACGTCCCCGACGACACCAGCTACGGACCGCTGACGTCGAAGACCACCACCGACCCCAAGCTGTACACCTCCACCACCGAGGTCGATCCGGCATGGGGCACGGCCACCAAGACCACCGACGCCAACGGCAACGTCACCGAGTGGTCCCTGGACGCGCTCGGCCGTGTGCGCTCGGTCTGGAAGCCGGACCGCTCCCGCGCGCTCGGCGACGCGGCCACCCTGGTCTACGGGTACAGCATCAACAACGACAAGGAGACCTGGGTCCGCACCGACGCCCTCAAGGCCGACGGACAGACCTACAACAGCTCCTACGAGATCTTCGACTCGCTCCTGCGCTCCCGCCAGAAGCAGGTCCCCGCGCCGAACGGCGGCCGAGTGATCTCCGAGACGCTGTACGACGACCGCGGCCTGGCCTACATCACCAACGACCAGGTCCACGACAACCTCGCCCCGTCGGGCACCCTGGCCAACACCTTCCCCGGCTCCGTTCCCGCCTCCACCGAGACGGTCTACGACGCCGCCGGTCGCGCCACCGAGTCGATCTTCCGGGTCTACGACCAGGAGAAGTGGCGCACCAAGACCGACTACCAGGGCGACCGCACCGCCGTCACCGCCGCCGAGGGCGGCACCGGCACCCTGAGCATCACCGACGCCCGCGGCCGGATCGTCGAGCGCCGTGAGTACGGCGGCCCCGTCCCGACCGGCACGGACTACACCCGCACCCTCTTCGAACACGACCCATCCGGCCGGCTGACGAAGATGACGGGCCCGGACAACGCCGCCTGGTCCTACGGCTACGACCTGCGCGGCCGCAAGACCACCTCCACCGACCCCGACAAGGGCACCGTCACCACCACCTACAACGACGCCGACCAGCCGGTGACCACCACCACGACCCTGCAGCAGGTCACCCGCACGCTGATCACCGACTACGACGAGCTCGGCCGCAAGATCGGCACCTGGGACGGCGTGAAGGACAACGCCCACCAGCTCACCAAGTTCACCTACGACTCCCTCGCCAAGGGACAGGTGACCGCGGCCATCCGGTACGTCGGAGGCACCACCGGCAAGATCTACTCCCAGGTCGTCACCGGCTACGACAGCCTCGGCCGTCCCAAGGGCACCAAGACCGTCATCGCCGCCAGCGACCCCCTGGTCGCCGCGGGCGCGCCGCAGACCTTCACCACCTCCACCGTCTACAACATCGACGGCACCGTGCAGTCCACGTCGATGCCCGCGGTGGCCGGCCTGCCCGCCGAGACCGTCACCAACACCTACAACAGCCTCGGCATGCTCACCGGCACCGACGGCATGACCGACTATGTCCAGAACATCGGCTACTCCCCGTACGGTGAGATCGAGGAGACCCGCCTCGGCACCTCCACGGCCGCCAAGCAGCTCCAGATCCTCAACCACTACGAGGACGGCACCCGCCGCCTGTCCAACATGCACACGGTCGACCAGACCAACGCCGGCTACACCAGCGACGTCGACTACGTCTACGACGCCACCGGCAACATCAAGTCGATCACCGACAAGGCAGGCGGCAAGGACACCCAGTGCTTCGCCTACGACGGCTACCGCCGCCTGACCGACGCCTGGACCCCGTCGTCCAACGACTGCACCACCGCCCGCTCGGCGACCGCGCTCGGCGGCCCGGCCCCGTACTGGACCACCTGGACCTACAAGCCCGGCGGCCTGCGCGACACCCAGGTCGAGCACAAGGCCACCGGTGACACCGCGACCGCCTACGGCTACCCGGCCGTCAACGCCACCGGCGGCGGCCAGCCGCACAGCCTGACCTCGCTCACCGTCAACGGCGGCACGGCCAAGTCCCTGACGTACGACGAGCAGGGCAACACCACCAAGCGATACGGCACCACCGGTATCGCGCAGAGCCTCACTTGGGACATCGAGGGAGAGCTCGTCCGCCTCACGGAGGGCACCAAGACCACCGACTACCTCTACGACGCCAACGGCGATCTCCTGATCCGCCGCGGCACCGACAAGACCGTCCTCTACCTGGCCGGCCAGGAACTCCACTACGACACGGGCGCCAACAAGTTCACCGCCCAGCGCTACTACGCGGCCGGTGACGTCACCGCCGTGCGCACGGAGACCAGCCTGTCCTGGATGGTCGACGACCACCACGGAACCGCCTCGATGACGGTGGACGCCACCACCCAGGCCATCACCCGCCGCTACACCAAGCCCTTCGGCGAGACCCGCGGCCCGACACCCTCGCTGTGGCCCGACGATAAGGGCTTCCTCGGCAAGCCCGTCGACTCCGGCACCGGCCTGATCCACGTCGGTGCCCGTGAGTACGACCCGACCACCGGACGGTTCCTCTCGGTCGACCCGGTCCTGGTCCCCGAGGACCACGAGTCCATGAACGGCTACGCCTACGCCAACAACACCCCCGTCACCAAGACCGACCCGACCGGTCTGCGGCCCCTCACGGACTGCGAGAACGGGTGCAGCGACGGCAAGGGCGGCTCCTACCGCGCCTGGTACACCCCAAGCGCCAGTGGAGGGTGGGTCTACCACACCACCCAGACCTACACGACCCAGGTCCCTGGCACGTCCGACACGTACATCAGCGCCACGGTGACCACCCGCGCCGGCCGGACGACCGCCGTCGACGTCGCCGTCTTCAAGAAGCCGAGTTTCAAGAAGGGGCCGAACCCCGAACCGGAGCGCAAGGAGGGCAAGAAGAGCAAGGTTATGGACCTCTCCGCGCAGGAGCTGGTCATGCTGTGGGCGAAGGGCGGACCGTCCGAGGTCACCCTGCCTCCGGACGGCGAGTTCGTCCGCCAGCTGCGCACGGAGGACCACTTCCGGTCCTTCATCCGCAAGATGCAGGGCATGATCAAGGACGGCGTGTACACGGCGAAGGGACGATTCGACAAGTCGCACGCCGACCGCACCGACGGCGAGAAAATCTGGGAAGGTCTCACCGACCTCACCGGGTTCCTCACCGAGGGCATATACGGGGCCAGCCCCGCGAGCATGGCGCTCGGTTCCTACAACCTCGACTACCAACTGCTCGGCGTCGCGTGCGAACCGCCCAGGACCGACTCGGAGTGGGACCACGGAGCCCTGGTCGGCCAGGTGAAGGTGTCGATCTCCAACACCATGACGGTAGCCTCGGCCACACGCAGCCTCTCGAACGACGGGTACAAGCACGGCAGCTCCAACCCGGTCATGAAGGCGGGCTCCGACGCCGCCAAGCAGATCTGGCCCGACGGCCAGAAGGACATCACCGTGAAGATCAACTGGATCGAGGAAATCTATGTGCCGTACTAGGAGAGGCAGACGGGCCTTTTTCGCCGCCGCCGTCTCCGCCGTCCTCGTCACGGGACTGTCCGCCTGCGAGAAGGAAGAACACCTCCCCGTCCCCACGGGCGGCCAGATCGTCGGCTCCTGGAGCAACCCCGGAGGCGACTGGATCACCTTCGACAAGGGCGGGACGGGCACCATCTCCGCGGGCGCCCAGCTCCAGCTGAGCAGCCTGATGGAGAAGTCCGACACCAAGCCGGAGTGCCCGTTCTCCTGGGGCGTGGACACCGTGCCCGCAGGAGGCAGCAAGTGGATCTCCGTCACCTTCGCGGCGGGCCAGTGCGGATCGGGGCCGGGTGAGTTCGGCCTGTACTACTACTACGAGAAGGATTCCGGGGGTCTTCGGCTGTCACCGGCTGTGGAGTTCCCGAAGCCCGACGAGATCTACGCCCGCTCGAAGGCGACCACGTAGCGAATGATCGGGGGTCACCGGTCCCGACGGCCCCCGCCCTTTCGGCGGGGAGACGGCCTTCCGTCTCCCCGCCGAAGCGTTCCCTACTGTCTTGGAAATGTCACATGGCACACCGTTCCCCTGGGTGTATTCGGGTCGATCGCGAGCCAGTCCGTCTTCGCGGAAAACGCCGAGGAACTTCGGCGGCGGGTGGGTGTAATTCCCGACGGAGAGCGGGGAAATATCGCCGAATATCTCCGCTCCGGAACTGCCGTCATCGCCCTGATGGGATTCTTGGAGGACATCTTGGGCAACAAGTTCTCCCGCTCCGATGGCACCGCCGTCATGAGCGACGGCCGCTTCAGTTTCAACCCGGTCGTGAAGGCGAGTTCCGACACCGTCAAGCAGATCTGGCCCGACGGCCAGAAGGGCATCACCGTGAAGATCAACTGGACCGAGGAAATCTATGTACCGTACTAGGAGAAGCCGACGGTTCTACTTCGCCGCCGTCGTCTCCGCCGCCCTTGTCGTCGGTGTGTCCGGCTCCACGCCGTGTGGGCCGCATTCAATCGTGGAGCAAGGGTATGATCGTGGAAATCCACGCGAAGGGTCGAGCCGCAGACGTCACCGCATTCGGTGAGGCTCTGACACTGGCCCTTCGCGTCGAGGCCGAGGGTGTCGAGGTGCTTCCGGAATGGCTTCGCCAGGAATTCACCCCGCCGTCCACCCTGGAAGAGAAGTCCAGGTGGCTCGACCAGTGGCGGAAAGAGTCGGCCGAAGGGCAAGCACGCATGGAGAGGGAGCGGGGGTGGGACATGCCCAATTGGCTCTACTGGATATCCGGCGAGAGCGGCCTGTGGACGGTGGAGAATCTGGTCCGGAGGGATGAGGAAACGCTCGCTATCTCCCTGAACGCGGCTGACTGGCCCGTACCCGTGGCCGCGCTCGAATGGCTGGCCGAAAGGGCAGGGGTGGCGCTCGGCGAGGTCGGTCCACGCTGACCCACACCCCTTCGGGCGGGGAGACGGCCTTCCGTCTCCCCGCCCGAAGCATCCCCTACCGTCTAGAAAATGCCGCATGGCACACATCGTTCCCCTGGGTGTATTCGGGTCGATCGCGAGCCAGTCCGCCTTCGCGGAAAACGCCGAGGAACTTCGGCGGCAGTTGGGTGCGATTCCTGAGGGAGAGCGGGGAAAGATCGCCGAATATTTTCGCTCCGGCACTCCCATCATCGCCCTGATGGGATTCTCAGAGGACATCCTGGGCAACAAGTTCTCGCGCTCTGGCGGCACTGCCATCATGAGCGACGGCCGCTTCTTCTGGCGGCTCGACGCAGCCGACTACGTGGAGTACTACAGGATTGGGCTCCCGGAGGAGTTCATCGCCCACGGCACCGCCCACCAGTGGATCGCCCCGACCCTCTCCCGCTACGAGGTCATCGAGGTCGACGACCACGAGTCCCTCAACGGCTACGCCTACGCCAACAACACCCCCGTCACCAAGACCGACCCACCGGCCTCAGGCCGATCACGGACTGCGAGCTCGGGTGCAGCGACGGCAAGTGCGGCACCTACCGGGAACGGGCGACCCCAGGCCACAACGGCTGGGTCTGGCACTCCACGAAGACGTACACCAAGACGTTCCAGTACGAGAAGACGGGCGGCGGCACCGGAAGCGGCACCATGACCGTCACCGTCCGCACGGACGGCGGTCACCGGTCGGCGCAGGTCGTGTTCAAGAACGGCCCCGACCCGAAACCCGCCAAGAAGGAACAGCCCCGCTACGGATTGCTCATAGGCAGCTACCCTGTTCCGTTGGACCCGAGTGATAGCGACCACAGCGACCGGGGCAAGCTCGCAACCTGGCAGAAGGTCGTGCTGGGTGTCATCGTCGGCGTGGCGGCCACCGTGGTCGCTGCCCCGGCGGCCGTCGCCGTGGGCGGGGGCTGCCTGGCCGCCGCCCCGGTGTGCGCCGCGGAAATCGCGGAAATGGCGACCGGGGGCGCATCCGGCGGAAGCATGGTCGTCGGCAGCGGGGCGGTCGCGGTCGGAGCCAAGGCACTGACCGCGGACAAGAGCATGCCCGAGGGACCGGTGACCCTGTACGGGCCATTCCACCGGCTCGCCAACCCGAAGACTCAGTCGACTGAGGTCGCTCGTTCCATTGTCGAGTCTGGCGAGCTGTGGGGCAGGGCCCGAGGCAGGGAGGCAACGCCACTGCTCAGACGTGGCGTGGAGCAATTCCGAAGGATGCCAAGCCGGGAAGCCTGGAGTTCTCCACCACCGTGAAGCCCAAGCCCTATTCTCGCAGCCTGCCTGGGAAGCCGAGAAGGAGGCCGGCGTCAACTCCTTCGTCAAGGACAGTGACGATTGAGCCTCCATTCCGATCATCATCACGGAGGTGAGGTAGGCATGGATCTGCGGGAGCTGAACCCGACAGTTCTGAGGCGGATCCCCGAGAAGGATGTCAGCCCGCGCGACATCAGATGGCTCGTCCAAGTCGACGTCGAGCGCACGGCACTCGAGGAGCGCTGGGGCGCGCCGGAGATCACCGAGGACGACTTCGCGGAGTGGTTCTGCTTCGCGTTCTCCCCGGCGGAGGGAGAGGCGTTCATCCTGCTGCGGCAGGTGCACCATGCTCCCGTGGCCGGCTTCGTCCTCAGCGTGACCAGGGGGCTCTTCTCTCCGGCGGCTGCCGACCGGATCGTCAGGGCCTTGGACATTGCTGGTGCGCGGATCACTCACCTCAACTCCGAGGCCGGCTCATAGCCCCGGGTGCGCCCGGCACGGGCCCTCCCATCCGGGAGGGCCCGTGCCGGGGCGCACCTTCTTCGCCGCCGGTCGCGCCACCGAGTCGATCTTCCGGGTCTACGACCAGGAGAAGTGGCGCACCAAGACCGACTAACAGGGCGACCGCACCGCCGTCACCGCCACCGAGGGCGGCACCGGCACCCTGAGCATCACCCACGCCCGCGGCCGGATCGTCGAGCGCCGTGAGTACGGCGGCCCCGTCCCGACCGGCACGGACTACACCCGCACCCTCTTCGAACACGACCCATCCGGCCGGCTGACGAAGATGACGGGCCCGGACAACGCCGCCTGGTCCTACGGCTACGACCTGCGCGGCCGCAAGACCACCTCCACCGACCCCGACAAGGGCACCGTCACCACCACCTACAACGACGCCGACCAGCCGGTGACCACCACCACGACCCTGCAGCAGGTCACCCGCACGCTGATCACC
>NZ_JAKEEB010000046.1 GCF_021462825.1 Streptomyces glomeratus
AACTCGACACCGCCATCGAACAACACGGCAAGGGCGACCTCGCCGCCCTCCTCACCGGCGGCGACACCTGGACGGTGTAGCGGGCGGAGGGCAGATGGGCGAGGGGGACCACTGGTCCCCCTCGCCCGGTTCACACCGCCGGCGCCTCGGGTGCGTCGCCGGTCACCTCGATCTCGGCGACGTCGTCGTAGAACGAGAGATACCCCTTGATCTCGGGGACCGAGTCGATCGGATCGGGGTAGGCCCAGGCGACATCCGTGCGCACCGGTGCCGTTCCGTCTCCGCCGTGGAACGACCAGTACGTGGCCTCGCCCTTGTAGGGGCAGGTGGTACGGGTGTCCGACGGCTCGAAGAGCGTCAGGTCCACGTCCTGCGGCGGGAGGTAGTAGCGCACCGGGAGTCCGGTCTCGTGGACGAGCACGGGCCGGGTCGACGAGGAGACCGGACGTCCGTCGATCGTGACCCTGACCGTCTGTGCGCTGCGGACGGCGACCACTCGGTGGCCGGGCTCGGCTTTCGGCATGGCAGTCCTCCCCTTTGCGTCAGCAGGCGGCGGTGATGGTGCGGTAGTCGTCCTCGGACAACCGGATCGAGGCGCTCGCGACGTTCTCCTCGAGGTGTGCGACGGACGACGTACCGGGGATCGGGAGCAGGGCCGGTGAATGACGGAGCAGCCAGGCGAGCGCGAGCTGCGGCGCCGTGGCGTCATGGTTCGTCAGCACCTTCGCCAGCGGGCCGTCGGGCCCGGCCAACTGCCCCATGGCGAGAGGGAACCACGGGATGAAGGCGAGGCCCTGCTGCTCGGCGTGCCGCAGGACGTCCTCGGACTTGCGCTCCGCCACGTTGTACAGGTTCTGCACCGAGACGATCGGGGCGACCGCCCTCGCCCGCTCCACCTCCTCCACGGTGACCTCGGACAGCCCGATGTGCCGGATCTTGCCCTCCTTCCGGAGCTCGGCCAGCTCGCCGACCTGGTCCTCCAGGGGTACGGCGGGGTCGATCCGGTGCAGCTGGAGCAGGCTGATGGCCTCCAGCCTCAGGTGACGCAGATTCAGTTCCGCCTGTTGGCGCAGGTATTCGGGCCGTCCCACCGGACGCCAGTCGTCGGGACCGGGCCGGGTGAGACCGACCTTGGTGGCGATGACCAGGTCGTCCGCGTAGGGATGCAACGCCTCCTTGATGAACCGGTCGCTGGTGTAAGGGCCGTAGGCGTCGGCGGTGTCGATGAAGTTGACACCGAGTTCCACGGCGCGGCGCAGCACCCGGACCGCCTCGTCGGGATCGGCGGGTTCGCCCCAGATGCCGGGGCCGGTGAGCCGCATGGCCCCGTAACCGAGCCGGTTGACGGTGAGGTCGTCCCCTATCCGGAGGGTGCCGCTGCCGGCGGCCGGGGCAGCGGTGAGATCAGTGCTCATCGTCGTAAGCCTTTCCACATGGCTGTGACCGAGGGTGGCGAAGATGTGACTCGTCGTGAGAGGCGGCGGGGCCCGTCGTGGGCATCGACGGCGTTGCCTGGCCTAATAAACAGTGTTCACTCTTTATGCTGTGAGTGTCAATTGAACGCCGTGAAAAAGCACGGTACGGCATTTATGTTTCAACACTGCTAAGATGCAGAGCATGGGACAGGTGACTCAAAGTCGGAGGATGCGTCTTCGCGAGGCCACGACTGCAGAGATCAAGGCCACGGCCCTCAAGCACATGGCCTCCAGCGGGACGGCGGCGATCTCGCTGCGTGCCATCGCCCGTGACATGGGGATGACGGCCGGTGCGATCTACAGCTACTTCGACACCAGGGACAACCTGGTCAGCGTCCTGATCGCGGATGTCTACAGCGGCCTCGCCGACACCCTGGAAGCCGCCATCGAGGCCTGCCCCAAGGACGACGCGGCCGCCCAGGTGCTGGCGTTCGGCCAGGCCTACCGCAACTGGGCGGTCAACAACCCAGAGGAGTTCCGGCTCGTCTACGGCGACGCCGTGCCCGACTACCAGCCGCCGGAGGGCGGTGCGGCGGCGGAGGCGGAGCACCGCTCCTGCGCGGTTCTCACCGGGATCGTCGCGGCCGGCTGGCCCAAGGCGCAGCATCTGTACATCGGCAGTGACCACAGCTGGTCGGACTTCGACCCCGCCTTCGCCGAACTGATCCGCCAGTCCTTCCCCGACCTGCCGCCCGCGGCGGTGGCTCTCTCGCTGCGCCTCTGGGGCCGTATGCACGGCCTGGTGTCCTTGGAGGTCTACGGCCACCTGCGCCCCCAGGTGCAGGACCCGCAGAAGCTGTACCGAACGGAACTGGTCGACCTGTCCAAATCGCTGGGGCACGTCCCGGTGGGTGACTCCCCGAGCGTGGTCTCCGTCTGAGCGTGCGCCGAGGCCGCCGGCCGGGCCTCCGGGGCCCGGCCGGCGGCCTGGGTGCGATCAGCCGGGTGACGCCTCGCCCCGAAGCAGCGGCAGACCTTCGGTCAGCCAGCGGGAGCTGATTCCGGCGAAGTCGGGTTCCGTCTCCGCGCAGAGCCGTCGCCAGAAGCCGGCGAGACGATGCCGAGCCGAGGTGCAGTAGACGTCCGCGAGCTGATGACCGTCCTCGCCCTCGTCGGCGGACCGCCGGGTGGCCGCCCTGGCGAGTACCGCGTACATCGCGAACAGTTCGGCCGCGATCCGGCCGAGAAGGATGACGGTGTGCTCCTTCTCGAAGAGATCGTCCTGCCGGGGATGGCTCCGGGCCGACTCGTGACAGATCCGGCGGAAGCGCAGCACCTGCTCCCGGATGGCCGAGAGATGGGCACGGTTCGGCCCGGACAGGCCGTCCTCGCCCTCGAGTTCCGCGCCGACGCCGTCACCGAACGCGGTGGCTGCGTCGGAGGGCGCCGTGTAATGCCGGCTCAGCAGGCGCCGGGCGGCCTGGCTGTCCAGCTGGAAGTCCACATTGCCGGCGATGCGCAGTCCACGGGCGTCTCTGAGCCGGCGCTCCAGCGGGACGGGAACCGCTCCTCGCCGCAGCTTGCTCGGCAGCGTTTCGATGCCTTCCGCGCCGTACAGGGAGACGGTCCGGTCCACGATCCGCCAGCAGGTCCGTACCGCCAGGTTCTTGGCCGTCAGCCGCTCGAACCAGCGGTCCTCCGGCCCCGATCCGACCAGGCTCCACTGGATGACGCTCTCCATGGCGTACACCTCGGCGAGCGTCTCACCGATCATCCGCTGGATCTCGTCGTACCCGCTCAGGGCGCGGCCGTTGATCCGGCGCCGGGTGACGAACTCTCCCGACCACAGGCGGCAGAGCTTCGCGATGGCCAGGGCCGGGGCCGCGGTGAAGTACAGCTGGCCGATGAGGAGCGCGGAGGCCATCCTGTCCGGGAACCGGGCGTCCTCCGGTTCGCTCCGTACGACGTGTTCCGCAGGAACCTCGACGTCGTCGAAGCGCAGCGCCCCGTTGGGCAGACCCCGGCTCCCCGTGAACTCGATGCGGGAGGTCACCTCGAAGCCGGGGGCGGAGGTGTCCACGAAGCAGATGCACAACCTCCGTCCGTCCCCGGTGTGTTCGGTGGCCGCGATCGGCAGCAGGTCCGCCACGGGCCCATGGCCCGTGAAGACCTTCTCGCCCCGCAGGACGTACACCGAGCCGTCCGCGGACCTCGTGGCGGTGGTCCCGGGCCAGGCGTTGTTCTGGCCGGCGGGTTCGGTCAGGCCGAAACCCGAGACCGCGCCGCCGGCGAGCTGCTTGGACACGAACTCCCGCAGTTCACCGGGCGGCAACGCGGGCAGCAGCGCCGGTGCGCCGACGCCGGCCTGGATCGCCAGCATCTGCCCGGCGGGCATGCAGTGGCCGGCGGCGTGTTCGATGGCGCGGAAGGTGTTGTAGGCCGACAGCTCCAGCCCGCCGATCTCCGTGCCCAGGCTCAGCTTGAGGTAGCCGCTCGCGCGCAGGTCGTCGAGGAGCCCCTGCGGCAGCGTGCCGGTCAGATCCACCCGGTCCGGGTCGACCCGGGCGCGGAGGAAGGCCCCCAGAGCGGCCACGACCGCGTCGCCCTCGGCCCGCTCGGTCTCGTCCTGTACCGGGTGGCGAAGGAGTCCCGGGCCGAGTCGCCCCGAGTACAGGGCGTCGACGAAGCTCGGGACCGCGGTGGTCACGCTCCCTCCGCGGGGACGAGTTCCACGGGGACGTCGAGCAGCACGGTGTGCTTGTTGTTGGGCGCCCACGTCTCCGTTCCCGTCAACCGGATCTCTTCGACCCGGTCCAGGAGCGCCTCCAGCGCCAGCCGGATCTCGAGCCGCCCGAAGGCGTCACCGAGGCAGTAGTGCACGCCGTGGCCGAAGGACAGGTGCGGATTGGGGTCGCGCCGGATGTCGAAACGGGAGGCGTCGGGGAACACCGACTCGTCCCGATTGGCGGCGGGCCACCACAGCGTCACCTTGTCGCCGGCACGCATCCGCTGACCGTGCAGCTCCACGTCCCGGGTGAGAGTACGCCGATTGTATGGATTTGCGGGCAGCCAGCGGAGTACTTCCTCGACCGCGGTCGGCAGCAGCGAACGGTCCTTCCGCAACGCCTGCCACTGATCGGGATTTTGGGCGAACGCCAGCAGACCGCCGGCGATCGTGTTGCGCGGCTGCTCGAAACCGCTGACCAGCATGACGCTGGCGTTGGCTTCCCGCTCCATCTCGGAGAGCGGTGCCTGGCCGGAGTGCGCGGGCAGTTCCCCGATCGCGAGCACCGTGCCCAGGTCGTCGGCCGGATGCCGGCGCTTGGCGTCGAGCAGAGAGGTGAAGTAGCCCCGCAGACTCGCGTAAGTCGCCCTCGACGCGTCGTCCACTTTTCCGGTACTGCGGTGGGTGAATCCCAGGACGGCATGCACCCATTCCGTGAGTTGCCGCCAGTCCTCGCGCGGTACACCGAGAAGCAGTGCCACGGAGCGCAGCGAGAAGGGCTCGGAGAAGTCGTCGACCAGGTTGGCACTGCCCCGCTGGACCAGTTCGTCGGCGAGCAAGGCCGCTGTCGCCCGCAGTTCGGGCTCCAGTGTGGTCACCGCCGTTGCGACGGCCGGACCGAGCAGGTGCTTGAAGACGTCGTGCCGCGGGTTGTCCATCATGGCCAGCACGGTGCCCGTGAGACCCCCGCCGAAGGGCAGATCCTCCAGATGGGAGCCGCCGCCCGCCCGGCCGCCGCCCCCCTGTGAGGAGAAGACCGGATCCACCGACGCGGCCGCGATGTCGGCGTGCCGCGTCAGCACCCAGAAGCCTTCGCCGTCCGGCAGCGTGCCGGCGGGGTGGTACAGCACGGGAGCTTCGCGCCGGAGCCTGGCGAACAGCTCGTAAGGAATTCCATCGGCGAATCCCGAGTGATCCGTCAGATCGAATCCACCGAGAATTTCCGGATGATTTTCCGGGTAATTCGTCCTCTTCTCCGAACTGCCTTCGATGCCCATCCGAAACCTCGTGTCGGTGAGTGCGCAATGCGATAACGTGCGAATTACCCGGCGAAGGTATCCGGGCGCGACCCCTACCGCCAACCCCAGACTTACCGCGGGCACCCCCTAATTTTGTACCCACTAAAAGGGGTTGGTCATAGGGGGCGACAGTCAGTAATTTCCGGATCCCAGAAACATGGCCCCCAGTCAAGTGGGATGTGGATATGAGCGAGGCGTCGACCGTCAAGCTTCCCGATGTCATCACATACAACCCGGAAGTCGCTCGGCAGGCACTTCCATTCGATCCGTTCGACCCGGATTTCCATGCCGACCCGTTCCCGTACTACCGGAAGATCAGGGAGGAGGCCGGATCGGCCTTCCGTACCGCGGGCGGAGTCGTGGCCGTGTTCGGCTACGAGGAGGCCGCGTCGGTCATGAAGGACCCCCGGTTCGGCTGGGGCGTCAATCCGATGGTGGCCGACCAGTTCGTGGAGAATCCCGCGAGCGGCGAGTCCGGCCGCATCCTGATGTTCATGGACCCGCCGGACCACACCCGGATCCGTGGGCTGGTGTCCAAGGCGTTCACGCCGAAGATGATCAACGTGCTCCGTCCGAAGGCCGCGCGGTACGCCGAGGAACTGCTGGCCAAGGCGCTCGAGGAGAGCCCGGACGGTCGCATAGACCTTCAGCAGGCGCTGTCCCGCCCGCTGCCGGGCAAGGTGCTGAGCGACATGATGGACATCCCCGCCCACTACCACCCGCTCTTCTTCGCCAACACCATGGAGAGCGGCCGCGGTCTGGACCCGGGGTTCACGCTCACCGACGAACAGAAGGCAGGCCGCAACGCGGCCCGCGACGTCTTCATCAACGCCGGCATCGAGCTGGTCGCCGCCCGGCGCGCCGACCCGGGCGACGACCTGATCAGCGACCTGGTCAGGGCCGAGCAGGAGGGTGACCGGCTGTCCGAGTGGGAGCTGGCCATGCTGATGATGAACCTGCTGGCCGCCGGGTTCGGCGCCACGGCCGCCCTGATCGGCAATCAGGTGTACAACCTGCTGAGTCACCCGGAGCAGCTGACCTGGCTGCGGTCGCACCCGGACCACACGTCGGCGGCGGTCGAGGAACTGCTGCGGTACGACAGCGCGTTGGCGATGGTCACCCGGACCGCGCTGGAGGACGCCGATGTGGCCGGCATTCCGGTGCGTGCCGGTGAGTACGTCGTCGTGATGCTGGCCGCCGCCAACCGTGACCCGGCCGCCTTCGACGCCCCGGAACGGCTGGACGTCACCCGCCCGGGGACCCGCAACCTCGGATTCGGGCACGGCATCCACTTCTGCGTCGCGGCGCCGGTGGCCCGCATGATCGCGCAGGAGGCGCTCGCCGCCCTGATCAAGCACGACGTGCGTCTCGACGAGACCCGGCAGGTCGTGCGGTGGCCCGGTATCTCCCTGCGTGTGATCGGCGAGCTGCCGATCGTCCTGGGGCCGGTCGTCGGCTCCTGACCGCCCCGCACCGGCCGGCCCCGGACCGCCCTCGCGGACCGGGGCCGGACTTGTTCCCGCTTGACACTCAACAGCGTGTCGGTACTATCTCCAGTGCTAACTCTGAACACCGCTCAGCAATCGAACGCAGTGAACCAAGCCCTGGCGTTCCGGTTCGGCGGAAGTGCTCGACGTCTCTCCGGCCGGGTCGCGGCCGGGACGATCCTTTGCAGAAGGGTTCCAATCCAGTGGAACGTTCCGTTAGCTCGCATCAGCGGTCCGGCCTGAGGCTTGCGCTGCTGGCGTTGGCCCAGTTCATCATTGCCGTGGACTACAACATCGTTTTCGTGGCACTGCCGGACATCGGGCAGGCTCTGGACTTCTCGCAGCAGACCCTGCAATGGGTCGTGAGTTCCTATGCCGTCGCCTTCGGTGGATTCCTGCTGTTCGGCGGTCGAGCCGCCGACCGCCTCGGCGCACGCCGCGTGTTCATCGCGGCACTGGTCCTGTTCGGCGCCTCGGCCCTGGTCGGTGGTCTCGCCGGCTCGGCGGAGGTGCTGGTCGCCGCACGCGCCGTGCAGGGTCTGGGCGGCGCGCTGCTCTTCCCGTCGACGCTCACCCTGATCGTCACCAGCTTCGAGGAGGGGCCGGCGCGCAACCGTGCCCTCGCCGTCTGGGGCGCCACCGGCAGCGGAGGCCTCGCGGCAGGCGCGCTGCTCGGCGGTGTGCTCACCCAGAGCCTCGGCTGGGAATGGGTGTTCTTCTTCATGGTTCCGCTGGCCGTCGTCGCCCTGATCGGCGCGCCCGCCCTGATCGCTCCCGACACCCCGCGCACCGGCCCGCGTCAGAGCTTCGACATCCCGGGTGCCCTGGTGGTCACCCTTGGTGCCACGCTGGTGGTCTTCGGTCTGGTCAGCGGCCCCGAGTCCGGCTGGACCGCCCCCCGCGTGCTCGGCTCCCTCATCGTCGGTGTGCTTCTGATCGCCTCGTTCTTCCTGATCGAGGCCAAGAGCAGCGCCCCGCTGGCACCGCTGCGGATGTTCCGCAACCGCAGCCTCATCACCTCGATGATGGTGGCGTTCCTGCACATGAGCGCGCTCAGCGGCGGCTACTACCTCTTCACCACCTACATCCAGAACATCCTCGACTACAACGCTCTCGAGGCCGGACTGGCCTTCCTGCCGCTGGGTCTGCTGGCGATGCTGGCCGGCGGCAAGATCGCCGCCACGATGCTGAACAAGACGGGTCTGCGCGGAACGCTCTCCCTCGGCATGCTCATCTACGGCATCGGCATGGGCGCGATGGCGCTCGGCATGGTCACCGGTGGCACGTACTGGGCTGTGCTGCCCGGGGTCGCCATCTACGGCTTCGGCGGCGGTCTGGCGTTCACCTCCATCTTCGCGACCGCCGGGTCCGGCGTGGACCCGGCCGAACAGGGCGTCGCCTCGGCGCTCGCCTCCACCGCGCAGCAGATCGGTGCCGCCGTCGGCCTGGCCGTCATCCTGGTCATCGCCAACTCCGGCCTCGACCTGAGCGCCGGTGCCCCGGCCCCGGCCGACGCGGACGTCGTCTCCGGTCTGCGCGCGGCCGGCTGGGTCACCGCGGCGGCCGCGCTGCTCGGCGCCCTGGCCGCGCTCAACCTCAAGAAGGCTCCCGCCTCGGCCGTCGTGACGGCCGACGAGCAGCCCGAGGCGACCGTCTCCAGCTGACCCGCCGAGCGGGCGTACCACGAGGGCTCGTCGGACTCGCCCTCGTCACACACTCGGGACCTGTGGCCGGGAATCCCCCGTACCGGCCGCAGGTCCCGAACCCATGCCCATGCCCCCACCACCAGCGCCCCGTACGCACATGAGGACATGGAGACATGGAGACGTGGGGACACGACGGGTCCGCCCCCGCCTGCACCGCAGGCGGGGGCGGACCCGTCGTGTCAGGAGGCACGTCGCGCGGTGTCGCCTCCGTGCAGGGCGAGGGTGAGGTCGCTGCGCCGCTTGATCCCCAACTTCCGGTACACCCGGGTGAGATGCTGCTCCACGGTGCTCACGGTCACGAAGAGCTTGGCCGCTATCTGACGGTTGCTGTGGCCGCGGATCGCCAGGCTCACCACCCGCATCTCCGCGTCGCTGAGCTTTCCGGCCAGGTCCTCGCTCGCGACCACCGCCGCACGGGGCTGCTGTCCGCGCGGTGCCTCCGGCAGCGTCCTGGCCGGCAGCGGCACTCCGGATTCCTCAGCGAGCTGACGTGCCCGGCGCAGGGCCATCCGGCCCTTGCTGTACTGGCCCGCCTCCTGGTGGCACCGGCCGACGTCATTGAGGGTGTAGGCGAGTTCCACGGGGTTGTCGCACTGCTGCACGGCCTCCAGTGCCTGTCCGAGCAGCCTGCCGCGCTCCTGCGCGGACGCGGTGGCGGCGAGGGCCCGCAGCGTCACCGCGCGCACCTGATGCTGCCCGGGCTGCACCAGGGCGAGCTGTTCCTGGGCCAGTTCCCGGGCCCGCTCCGTCTCGCCGCGCGCGAGGTGCACCCGGGCCGCGTCGGTTCTCCAGGGCAGCAGCGCGGGAATGTCCATCCGCCAGCGCGTCGCCAGCTCGCCGACGGCCGTGAAGTCTTCCAGGGCGGCCTGTGTCTGTCCGGTCGCGACCATGACGCGGCCCCGGGAGCGCAGGTACTGCAGGCCGAGCGGCGTCTGGAACATGGCGTCCGGGGTCGGAACCCCGAGCTGGGCGAGCGCGGTGCTGTGCGCACCCAGGAGGGTGTGGGCCTCGAGCGCGACGCTCAGCGGCAGTGCGATCATGACGCCCCAGCTGGCGGCCGGTATCCCGGAGAGGGCCGCTTCGGCCAGACGTACGGCCGCGGCGGGCCTGCCACGGCGCAGCGCGAGCTTGGCCTGGAGGCTGCCGAAGAGGGCTTGCCAGGCGGGTGCCGACTGGCTCCTGGCCGTCGAGTCGAGCCTGTCGATCCACCGGTCCGCCGACGAGAACCGGCCGACGGCGATCAGAATCCCGATCGCCGCGGCGAGGGGCAGCACCGTCTGGTCGTTCAACCGGTGGCTGACCAGTGTCTGTTCCGCGGCCAGGGCCGAAAGGGGACTGGGACCGTCCCGCATCACCTGGAGGAGTTCGGACAGCGCCTGGGTCCGCGAGGACGCCCAGCGCAGGCTGTCGCCCCCGGGGGCCGGGACGGACGGCGCGTCGTCGCCGTACAACGTCGTCGGGTACAGCAGGGTGAGCTGGGCACGGCTGATCTGAAGGGACGCCGACGCCTCCGCGTCCTGCCTCCGCCAGGCGTGCTGTTCCATCTGCTCCAGCGTGTCCAGCGCCGTGTCCGGACGGCCGAACCAGAGCAGGGAGTCGATCGGGGCCGAGACATGCCGCCCCGACAGCCGGCCGCTCCGCGCCGCCTCCAGGAGGGCGGGCACCCGGCGGGCCGCGGTGCGCGGATCCGTGCGCCACTCGGTACGGAAGAGCATCGCCGTCGTGGTGGCTCGGTGTTCCTCGCTCGTGCCGTACTGATGGGCCACCGAGAGGCAGTTGAACGCGAGCGCCGTGTCGCCGTCGGTGAGGCCGTGTTCGGCCGCCTCGAGCAGCACGGCCGCGGCACAGTCGTTGTCGATGCGGCTGGCGGAGATCAGGTGGTGGGCCACCGCCGTCACCGGTGCGCCGTTCTTGAAGAGAAGGGTTCCGATCCTCGTGTGCAGATCGGCGCGTTCCTCGGCGGTCATGTCGTGGAGGACGGCCGCGCGCGCCCCGGGATGACGCCAGGTGCCGTCCACCAGGATTCCGGCCTCCTGGAGCGCGCCGAGTGCCAGCGACAGGGACTGCGGGTCCACGTCCGCGAGCCGGGTCA
The DNA here is from genome assembly GCF_021462825.1 of Streptomyces glomeratus. GTDB lineage: Bacteria > Actinomycetota > Actinomycetes > Streptomycetales > Streptomycetaceae > Streptomyces > Streptomyces glomeratus. The sequence continues at coordinate 10,724 of NZ_JAKEEB010000046.1, forward strand.
GCAGCGGCGCATAGCGCAGGTCGTTGAGGACGGCCATCTGCCGTGCGACGGTGCGCACATAAGGGCCGCAGCGGTAGAGGCAGTCGAGCACGGCCTGTTCGAAGCGGTGTCCCGCGCGCAGTGTCTGGGGAGCCGGTTGCCCGCTGCCCGCGGTGTCCTCGATCAGCCGGCGCACCAGCAGCGGGTTGCCTCCGGTGGCCGCCAGGCATGCGTCGCTGAGGGCCGGGGCGGCCGGCTCTCCCAGGCATTCGGCGACCAGCGCGGCCACACCCCCTTTGGACAGGGGAGGCAGCCGGACCTGGTGGGACAGCGGCTCCGGCGGCAGTTCCGCCTTCAACAGGGCGCTGGAGGACAGCGGAGAGGGATGTTCGTTGAGGATGAGAAGCAGAGGGGTCGAACGCCGGCGGCGCACCAGGGTGGAAAGGCACAGCAGCGAGGCCGTGTCCGCGAACTGGACGTCGTCGACGCTGATGAGAAGCGGCCGGGGGATGCTCTCGACGAGGTCGTAGAGGACCGTTCCCATCTGGTGGAACAATCGCGGCGCGACCGCGCCCGGTTCCTGGGGTGTCGCGGCGCTGCCGGGGACGGCGGACAGGGCCTGGTTCAGCAGGCGCGACATCTGGATGCCCATGTCCCGGGGCAGGTCGACCCCGCGGGAGAGCTGGGCCAGCACACCGAACGGAACAGCCTGTTCCGCACGGGACGCCGTGGCGGAGAAATGGACCGCGCCGGCACGTCTGGCCTCTTCGGCGAGCGCCGCGAGGAGTTCGGTCTTCCCGTGGCCGGGCGCCCCGCTCACGACCGCCAGCCGGGTGTTCCCCCTGAGGGAGTCCTGTAAGAGCCTGAGCAGGAGGGCCAGTTGTTTCTCGCGCTCGTACAACGCCGTGTCTTTCCTGGACAAGCCGTCGAAACCGTCCCCTACTGCCGGTTCTACGGTTGCACGCATTCCTTCGACTCCGCTCCGTATCCAGTTGGCCGCCTTCAACAGGCAGGTGCCGAGTGGTGTTCGCATGGTCGTCGGCTACTGCTCAGTAAATACCGGTCGTTCGGTTCGGGCAACCGCCTTTTGTAGTGGAGTAATTGGCTCCGATTTCAGCAGGCAGTCAAAAGGGCAAGCGGGGCTCCGGGATTGTAGTCGTACCGCAGGCCTTCCCACGGTTGTGCAGTGAGCCAGCTCACACCCGGTTCCCTGTGCTGGTTGATGCGTTCTAGGTCGCGAGGGTCTTTGCAGATATTGCACGCCTGTTGAAGCGATATGAAACACGCTGATGTCAAGCGGTGTCGTCCCGAGCGCACTCGAATCGCTATCAACGGGAATTTGCACTTCCCGAAACGAGAACTTAACTTGCCCGGTCTTCGGGGAAAGGAAGCGAAGGGGTCACTTCGCGACGCACATCGTCGCGGTCACCGCTGCCGGGCACGGGCCCGGCGCTCCCGTCAGGCGCCGAGCGCCGCGAGGGCCGGCAGCCGGGCCTGGTCGTAGCGGTCCAGCACGACGCGGGCCACCTCCGGCGCGGGTCCCAGGACCTCGGCGAGGACGTCCGCCCCGGCGGCGCCCCGGGCGATGCGGTCCGGCAGGAAGCCGGGAGCCAGGACGTACGGCGCCACGGCCACGTGCGCGCAGCCGGCCGCCCGCAGATCGCGCACCGCGTCCTCCGTGCGCGGAAGGGACGCGGAGGCGAACGCAGGCCGCACGGCGCACCAACCGGTGTGCCGCCACTCCCGCGCGATATCTGCGATCACTGCGATCGCCTCCGGGTCCGTGGACCCCGCCGAGGCCAGCACGACCCCGGTCGAGGACTTGTCGGCGGGCGTGAGGCCCGCCTCGTACAAACGGCGTTCCAGCGCCCGCAGCAGCAGCGGGGACGGGCCGAGTACCTCCGCCTGCCGGATCCGCAGCCGCGGCGGCGCCTCCCGCAGCACGGCGGGGATGTCGGCCTTCGCGTGGAAGGCGCGGGTCAGCAGCAACGGCAGGGCCACGACGTCACGGACGCCCTCCCTCGCCAGCGACTCCAGCACACCGTGCACGGACGGGACGTTGAAGTCCAGGAAGCCGGTCTCCACACGCAGCCCCGGCCGCAGCGACCGTACCCGGCGCACGAGGGCGTGCACGGTCGCTGCGTGCCGCGGGTCGCGGCTGCCGTGGGCGATGACGAGAAGGACCGGCTTGTGGTGCATGGGACGTCAGCTCTTCACCAGCAGGCCGCGGCTGCGCAGCACCCACCGCTCCAGCGGGCTGAAGATCAGCAGGTCGATGGCGATACCGACGAACAGGATCAGGAAGATGGCCTCGAACACCATGGACATGGAACTGGCGTTGCGTCCGTTCTCCAGCAGCGCGCCCAGCCCGACGCCCAGGTCGGGAGAGGAGGCGATGATCTCCGCCGCCATCAGCGAGCGCCAGGAGAAGGCCCAGCCCTGCTTCAGCCCCGCCAGGTAGCCCGGAAGCGCGGCCGGCAGGACGATGTGCCAGGCGCCCTTCACACCTGTCGCCCCCATCGTGCGGCCCGCCCGCAGGAACAGCGGCGGCACCTGGTCGATGCCGGAGACCAGGCCGTTGGCGATGGAGGGGACCGCGCCGAGCAGGATCACCGCGTACATCATCGAGTTGTTCAGGCCCAGCCAGATCACCGCCGGCGGCACCCACGCCACCGACGGCAGCGACTGCAGCCCGGACAGGACCGGGCCGATCGCCGCGCGCACGAACTTCACCCGTGCCACCAGCAGACCCAGCGGGGTGCCGATCGCCAGCGCGAACAGGAATCCCAGCAGACCGCGCGAGACACTCGTCCAGATGTAGTCGAGCAGCGTGCCTTGCAGCCAGGCGTTCTTGAACTCGTTGCCCACGTCGGCGGGCGACGGCAGCTTCGTCGGATCGTCGACGATCTTGAACGAGATCAGGGCCTGCCACGCGACCAGCACCACGGCGGTGGCGACGAGCGGCGGCAGGATCTTGCCGGTGAAGGTCTGCCGCAACGGCGTCCGCCCGGTGACGGCGGTCTCCAGGGCGTCCAGGCCCGCCTCGACGCTCCCCGCGTCCGCGGCGGTCTTCGTCTCAGTGCTGGCCATGACGGCGGATCTCCCCACGCAGTACATCGGTGATCTCGAGGGACAGTTCGGCGACCGGCGCGTCCTCGATGCGCCGCGGCTGCGGGATGTCCACCCGCCACTCGCGGGCCACCCGGCCGGGGCGGGACGACAGCAGCACGACCCGCTGCGCGAGCCGCACCGCCTCTCGCACGTTGTGCGTGACGAACAGGACGGACAGCCCGGTCTCCTCCCAGATCCGGGTCAGCTCGTCGTGCAGCAGGTCGCGGGTGATCGCGTCGAGCGCCGCGAACGGCTCGTCCATCAGCAGCAGCTGGCTGTCCTGCGCGAGCGCGCGGGCCATGGCCACGCGCTGGCGCATACCGCCGGACAGCTCGTGCACCCGCTTGCCGTACGAGCCCTTGAGCCGCACGAGTTCGAGCAGCTCCTCGGCCCGGCCACGCCGCTCGTTCTTCGGAACCCCCCGCAGCCTGAGGGCCAGTTCGATGTTCTTGCCCGCGGTCAGCCACGGGAACAGGGCGTGCTCCTGGAACATCAGCGCGGGACGCCCGTGGGTGCTGATGGTGCCGGCGGACGGCTCGTCGAGCCCCGCCACCAGGTTCAGCAGGGTCGACTTGCCGCAGCCGGAGGCCCCCAGGAGAGTGACGAACTCGCCGGGCGCGACATCCAGTGTGATGTCGTCGAGAACGAGCTGCCGTCCGGCAGGCCCGGCGAAGGACTTCGAGACGTGTTCGATGCGGGCGGCGTACTCGACTGCCACGACGTCATCGGCCTGTGCGAGGGCGGTTGCCATGATCGTCACCTCCTGGGAACTCTCGGATCCGGACTTACTTGACGCCGAGACCGGCGTCGTCGACCGCGCTCCGGCCCTCGGCCTTGAGGACCTTGTTCAAGAGGGTCAGGTCGTAGATGCCGTCCAGCTTGGGGGCCTTCAGCAGACCGGCCTTGACCGCGTGCTGCGCCTCGGTGTTCAGGGTGGCGGCCAGCGGGTCGTCGGTGATCTGGATGGACTTCCACGCCGGGTCGAGGACGTCGGCCGGCAGCTCCTTGCCGGAGTCGGTCCCCAGCTGCTTGTTCGCGGCGGCCTTCGCCTCGTCCGGGTGGGCGTTGATCCACTTGTTGGTCTCGACCGAGGCCTTCAGGACCGCCTCGACAGCCTTCGGATGCTCCGCGAGGAACTTCTGCGACACGATGATGTTCGTGATCACGAACTTCTTGTCCGGCCACAGCGCCGACTCGTCCAGGAGGACCTTGGCGCCCTCGGCGACCAGCTTGGACGCGGTCGGCTCCGGCACCCAGGCGCCGTCGATGGAACCTGACTTGTAGGCGTCCGGGGTCACCTTGTTTTCGGTGCGGACCACCGACACGTCACCCTTGCCGCTCTCCGCCTCGACCTTCCAGCCCTGCTCCGCGACCCAGTTGAGGAACGCCACGTCCTGTGTGTTGCCGAGCTGCGGGGTCGCGATCCTCTTGCCCTTGACGTCCTTCAGGGACTTGATCTTCTTCGGGTCGACCACGAGCTTGACGCCGCCCGATGCCGAACCACCCACGATGCGCAGGTTCCCGCCGTCCGACTTGGTGTAGCCGTTGATCGCCGGGGAGGGGCCGATCCAGCCGATGTCGATGGCGCCCGAGTTGAGGGCCTCGATCTCGGACGGGCCCGCGTTGAAGATCTGGTACTTGGCCTGCGTGGCCCCGAGCTCCTTCTGGAAGAAGCCCTTCTGGTTGCCGACCAGAGCGGTCGCATGGGTGAGGTTGCCGAAGTAGCCGATCTTCACGGAGTCGAGACCGTCGGTCTTCTCGGCCCCGGCGGCGATCTTCTGGGCGGAGGAGTCACTCTTGGCCTGGGAGCCGTAGCCGCAGGCGGCGAGCGTGAGAAGGGGCAGAGCGGCGAGCGCGGCTATGCCGCTGCGCAGGAGTGAGCGGGTGGCAGGCACGGGAGGTTGTCCTCTCGTTGGCCCGGCGGTCACGGCCTGTCAGGTCGTGGCCGGGAGTTCGGCAAAGGGTCTTCGTCGCTTCCGGTACGACGCCGAGTGGGGGGACGGGGCGCGCAGGCAGTGCGCGTACGTCCTCACACACATCGCCCGACTCCGCCCTGCCCGCTGCCGAGGGCGCCGCTGCCGACACGGCCGCCCTCCTTCGCGAACGTCGAGAAAAAGCAGGTGGTGGTCATGATCAGAAGTCCCACCCGTCGTCGGCGTCGTCCTTCACCGGTTCCGGCGCGGCGAACGACTCGCCGACCATGCCCGCGGTGAGGGTGGTGCCGTCGGCCGGGTCGATCAGGATGAACGAGCCGGTGCGGCGGGAGTCCGCGTAGGAGTCCACCGGCAGCGGCTCCGCGGTACGGATCTTCACGCGGCCGATGTCGTTGGCGACGAGCTGTCCCGGGTGCGGGTGCAGGGAAAGGTCGTCGAGGGTGAGGCGGGACGGGATGTCCTTGACGATCGCCTTCACCGTGCGGGTGCCGTGCTTGAGCAGCACCCGGTGGCCGACGGTCAGCGCCTGGTCGGCGACATGGCAGACGGTCGCCTCGACGTCCTGGGTGGTCGGGGGCGCGTCCTTGCTCGGCACGATCAGGTCGCCGCGCGAGATGTCGATGTCGTCCTCGAGCAGGAGGGTCACCGACTGGGGGGTCCACGCCACGTCGACCGGCTTGCCGAGCAGGTCGATGCCGGACACCGTGGTGGTCCGGCCGGAGGGCAGGACGGTGATCCGCTCACCGACGCGGAAGGCGCCGGCCGCGATCTGGCCCGCGTATCCCCGGTAGTCGGGGTGCTCGGCGCTCTGCGGGCGGATCACGTACTGCACGGGCAGCCGCGCGTGGCAGTGCGCCAGGTCGTGGCTGACGGGGACGGTCTCCAGGTGCTCCAGGACGGTGGGGCCGCCGTACCAGTCCATGTGCGCGGACGGCTCCACCACGTTGTCACCGGCCAGCGCCGAGATCGGGATCGCGGTGACCTCGGGGACGCCCAGCTCGGTCGCGTACGCCGTGAACTCCTCGGCTATCGCCGCGAACACCGACTCCTGGTAGTCGACGAGGTCCATCTTGTTCACGGCGAGGACCACGTGCGGAACGCGCAGCAGGGCGGCGATCGCCGCGTGGCGGCGGGTCTGCTCGACGACGCCGTTGCGGGCGTCGACCAGAATCACCGTCAGTTCGGCGGTGGAGGCACCGGTGACCATGTTCCGTGTGTACTGCACATGGCCGGGTGTGTCGGCGAGGATGAACCGCCGTCGCGGGGTGGCGAAGTAGCGGTAGGCCACGTCGATGGTGATGCCCTGCTCGCGTTCGGCGCGCAGGCCGTCGGTGAGCAGGGCGAGGTCCGGGCCGTCCTGGCCGCGGTTCGCCGAGGCGCGCTCCACGGCCTCCAGCTGGTCGGCGAGGACCGACTTGGAGTCGTGCAGCAGCCGTCCTACGAGGGTGGACTTGCCGTCGTCGACCGAACCGGCGGTGGCGAACCGCAGGAGGGTGGTGGCGGAGAGTTCCGTGGTCGTGGTCATGACTAGAAGTACCCCTCGCGCTTGCGGTCCTCCATGGCGGCCTCGGACAGCTTGTCGTCGGCGCGGGTGGCACCGCGCTCGGTGAGCCGGGAGGCGGCGATCTCGGCGATCACCTGGTCCAGGGTCACCGCGTCCGAGTCGACGGCACCGGTGCAGGACATGTCGCCCACGGTCCGGTAGCGCACAAGGCGCCTTTCGATCCGCTCGCCGTCCTTGGCGCCGCCCCAGTCGCCGGCGGTCAGCCACATGCCGCTCCGCTTGAAGACGTCGCGCTCATGGGCGAAGTAGATCTCGGGCAGTTCGATGCCCTCGCGGGCGATGTACTGCCAGACGTCCAGTTCGGTCCAGTTGGACAGGGGGAACACGCGGACGTGTTCACCGGGCGCGTGACGGCCGTTGTAGAGCTGCCACAGTTCGGGGCGCTGACGGCGGGGGTCCCACTGCGAGAACTCGTCACGCAGCGAGAACACCCGCTCCTTCGCCCGCGCCTTCTCCTCGTCCCGGCGGCCGCCGCCGAAGACGGCGTCGAACCGCTCGGCCTGGATCTTCTCCGTGAGGGGGAGGGTCTGCAGCGGGTTGCGGGTGCCGTCGGGGCGCTCCTTGAGGACCCCGCGGTCGATGTAGTCCTGCACGGACGCCACATGCAGCCGCAGGCCGTGCTTCTCGACGGTGCGGTCGCGGTACTCCAGCACCTCGGGGAAGTTGTGGCCCGTGTCCACGTGCAGCAGCGAGAAGGGCACCGGAGCGGGCGTGAACGCCTTCAGCGCCAGATGCAGCATGACGATGGAGTCCTTGCCGCCGGAGAACAGGATCACCGGCCGCTCGAACTCGCCCGCCACCTCACGGAAGATATGGACGGCCTCGGACTCCAGGGCGTCCAGATGGGACAGGGCGTACGGGCTGTCCGTGCCCTCTCCGGCCTTGGCGACGGTGGCCGTCATGCCAGTCCCCTTTCGCTGAGCAGCGCGTAGACCGCCGCCGCCGACTCCTGCACGGTCTGGTTCTGGGACTCGATCCGCAGATCGGGAGACTCGGGCTCCTCATACGGGTCGTCGACTCCGGTCAGCCCCGTCAGCTCACCCGCGGCCTGCTTGGCGTAGAGGCCCTTCACATCGCGTACGGAGCAGACCTCCAGGGGGGTCGCCACATGCACCTCGAGGTACGGCGCCCCGCTCTCCTCGTGGCGCTTGCGCACCGCCGCGCGGCTGTCGGCGTACGGCGCGATCACCGGGACCAGCGCCTTGACGCCGTTGCGGGCGAGCAGATCGGCGAGAAAGCCGATGCGCTGCACGTTGGTGTGCCGGTCCGTGCGGCTGAAGCCGAGACCCGCGGAGATGAACTCGCGGATCTCGTCGCCGTCGAGCACCTCGACACGGTGGCCCTCCTCGCGCAGCCGGGCGGCCAGCTCGTAGGCGATGGTCGTCTTGCCGGCGCTCGGCAGGCCCGTGAGCCAGACGGTGGCTCCGGTCGTCACGTGGGTCTCCTGGTTCGTAGAAAGCACAGTCATGTCAGCCGTGCAGCCCGCACTCGGTCTTGGCCCGGCCCGCCCAGCGGCCGGCCCGCGCGTCCTCGCCCGCCAGGACCCGGCGGGTGCAGGGGGCGCAGCCCACGGAGGCGTAGCCGTCCATCAGCAACGGGTTGGTGAGGACGCCGTGTTCGGCCACATACGCGTCCACGTCGTCCTGCGTCCAGCGGGCGATGGGCGAGACCTTGACCTTCTGCCGCTTCTCGTCCCAGCCGACGACCGGGGTGTTCGCCCGGGTCGGGGACTCGTCGCGGCGCAGTCCGGTCGCCCAGGCGTCGTAGCCCGTCAGCCCCTCCTGAAGCGGCTGCACCTTGCGCAGCTTGCAGCACAGGTCGGGGTCGCGGTCGTGCAGCTTCGGACCGTACTCCGCGTCCTGCTCGGCGACCGTCTGCCTCGGCGTGAGCGTGATGACGTTGACGTCCATCACGGCCTCGACCGCGTCGCGGGTGCCGATGGTCTCGGGGAAGTGGTAGCCGGTGTCGAGGAACACGACGTCGACGCCGGGCATCGCCCGGGAGGCGAGGTGCGCCACCACCGCGTCCTCCATGGAGGAGGTCACGCAGAAGCGCTTGCCGAAGGTGCCGGCCGCCCACCGGAGGATCTCCAGCGCGGAGGCGTCCTCCAGATCGCGGCCCGCCTGCTCGGCGAGCGCCTCGAGATCGTCGGTGCCGCGCTCGTCCTGAGTCGTCGTCATATCTCGTCCCCTCCCGTGTCGTCACGCCGCAGCCCCCGGGCCAGCAGCCCGAGGAACTTCAGCTGGAAGGCCCGGTTGCAGGCCGCGCATTCCCACGCCCCGTGTCCCTGCTCGCTCGGCCGCAGGTCCTCGTCCCCGCAGTAGGGGCAGTAGAAGGGGGCCGCGCGCTCGCTCACGCCAGGGCCTCCTCGGAGGCGCGGGCCGCCCAGGTCGCGAACCGCTCGCCCGCCTCGCGCTCCGCCTGGAACCGCTTGAGGACCCGCTCGATGTAGTCCGGCAGTTCCTCCGAGGTGACCTTCAGACCGCGCACCTTGCGGCCGAGGCCGGGCTCCAGGCCGAGCGCGCCGCCCAGGTGCACCTGGAAGCCCTCGACCTGCTCGCCCTTGTCGTTGAGGACCAGCTGGCCCTTGAGACCGATGTCCGCCACCTGGATGCGGGCGCAGGCGTTCGGGCAGCCGTTGATGTTGATGGTGATCGGCTCGTCGAAGTCCGGGAGGCGGCGCTCCAGTTCGTCGATCAGGGAGGAGCCGCGCGCCTTGGTCTCGACGATGGCGAGCTTGCAGTACTCGATGCCGGTGCAGGCCATGGTGCCGCGACGGAAGGTGGAGGGCCTGGCGGTGAGGTCCAGCGCCTCCAGGGCCTCGACCAGGGAGTCGACCTGCGTCTCCTCGACATCGAGAATGATCATCTTCTGCTCGACCGTCGTGTGGACCCGGCCGGACCCGTGTGCCTCGGCCAGGTCGGCGATCTTCGTGAGCGTGGTGCCGTCGACACGACCGACACGCGGGGCGAAACCGACGTAGTAGCGGCCGTCCTTCTGACGGTGGACACCGACGTGGTCCCGCCACTGCTGGACGGGCTGCTCGGGAGCGGGACCGTCGACCAGCTTCCGCTTGAGGTACTCGTCCTCCAGCACCTGCCGGAACTTCTCGGCGCCCCAGTCGGCGACGAGGAACTTGAGCCGGGCGCGGGTGCGCAGCCGCCGGTAGCCGTAGTCACGGAAGATCGACAGGACGCCCTCGTAGACGTCCGGGACCTCCTCCAGCGGTACCCAGGCGCCCAGTCGCACACCCAGCTTGGGGTTGGTCGACAGGCCGCCGCCGACCCAGACGTCGAAGCCCGGCCCGTGTTCGGGGTGCCGGACGCCGACGAACGCCACGTCGTTGATCTCGTGGACCACGTCCAGCAGCGGGGAGCCGGAGATGGCCGTCTTGAACTTCCGGGGGAGGTTCGAATACGCCTTGTTGTTCAGGACGCGGCGCTTCATCTCCTCCAGCGCCGGGGTGCCGTCGATGATCTCGTCCTCGGCGATGCCCGCGACCGGCGAGCCGATCATCACACGGGGCGTGTCACCGCAGGCGGTGACCGTGGACAGCCCGACGGCCTCCAGCCTCTCCCAGATCTCGGGCACGTCCTCGATCCGGATCCAGTGGTACTGGACGTTCTGCCGGTCGGTGATGTCGGCGGTGCCGCGCGCGAACTCCTGCGAGATCTCGCCGATGACGCGCAGCTGCCGTGTGGTCAGCCGCCCGCCGTCGATGCGGACGCGGAGCATGAAGTGCTCGTCGTCCAGCTCCTCCGGCTCCAGGATCGCCGTCTTGCCGCCGTCGATCCCGGGCTTGCGCTGGGTGTACAGGCCCCACCAACGCATCCGGCCGCGCAGGTCGTTGGGGTCGATGGAGGCGAAGCCGCGCTTGGAGTAGATCGTCTCAATGCGTGTCCGCACATTGAGACCGTCGTCGTCCTTCTTGAACTGCTCGTTGCCGTTGAGCGGGGTGAAGTGACCCGCCGCCCACTGCCCCTCGCCACGGTGACGGCTCACCTTGCGGCGGGGCGTGGCGGAATCCTGCGGGGTGGCGGCCATGGTGGATACGTCCTTCGGGAACAGACGGGGTAGCGGCTCTGACCTGCGCTTATGGGCACACGTCACGCGGTGCGCGACTCTGCGCGAGGGTGGAGAAAGAAGAGAAAACCGGAACTGGCTGGGACGTCAGCTCGCCGGACAGATGGCGCTGGACATGCGGCCGAGATCGACGTGCCGTCGACTCACCAAGGCGATTCCAGTTCCAGACATGACGGCAGCGTGTCATGGCCCGTTGAAGGCAGTCCAGCTTCGTCCGTCATGTGGACACCCTTGTCCCGGAATACGGGACAAGGGTGTCATGGGTCACACCGCCGGGGGGTGTTGTGCGATGCAGGTCAGGCCGGCTGCGCCCCGGCCCAGGGACCGGGCGTCGGCACGTCGGGTTCCTCCTCGACCTTGGTGTCGAACAGCCGGAAGCCCCGGCGCAGGTAGTTGTCCATCGCGTGTTCGCCGTCCTTGCTGCACGTATGCAGCCATACCCGCTTCGTCTGCGCGAGCCCCGGCCAGCGGTCCGCGAGGTCCCAGGCGCGCGCCGTGCCGTACGACAGCAGGTGCCCCCCGATCCGCCGTCCGCGGAACGCCGGTATGAGCCCGAAGTAGGCGATTTCCACGACCCCGTCGTCCGCCGGGTCCAGCTCGACATACCCGGCCGGCGTGCCCCGGTCGAGAGCCACCCAGGTCTCCACGCCGGGCCGGGCCAGGTACTCCTGCCACCGTGCGTAGGTCCAGCCCAGCCGGTCGGTCCAGCGGATGTCGCCACCGACCGACGCATACAGGAAGCGGCTGAACTCGGGCGAGGGCACCTCCGCGCGGACGACCCGGACATCGCCCTCGGGGGCCGTGGCGGACCGCAGGTCGTTCGGGGAGGTCTGTTCCAGGGACCACGTGGTCACGGTGAGGGTGCTCATGCGGCCAGGGAATCACGGAGGCGGGCGGCACACGCAAGGGGGGCCGGTGTGCCGGGCCGCTGGGCCCCTGCGGACCCGCTGCTCCCCGGCGGACCCGCTGCGCCCTGGCGGACCCGCCCTGCCTCGGTGGGACCGCGTCCGCTACTCCAGCGCGTCGTCCACGGAGTCCAGCGGTACGGCGTACAGCACCCGCCCGTCGGCGGAGTCCGCCGCCGAGTCGTCGTCCCCGCCGACCGCACCTTCCGTCAACGTCCACAGTTCGCCCGTCTGCTGCCAGTACGACAGGGAGGTGGTGTGCCGGCCCCAGCACGCGTGGGTCTCGTCGGCTGCGCAGGTGGCCGCCTTCGCCCCCGACGTGGTCTGACGCCACAGCGTTCCGTGCCGGCCGCCGACGGTGGGCGCGCGGTCGACGTACCAGTCGGTCTCGGCCGCGCCGGCGTGCCTGTGCGACAGCACGCCCTGCACCCCGGTCGCGTCGGTCCGGTAGGTCTCGGTGGTCCGGACGTCGCCGTGCGCGTCCGTGGCCAGCAGTCCCTCGTGGCCGGGGACGGCGCTGTAGGCGTAGCGCCACAGGCGGGCCGGCCGGCTGGTGCCCCCGGGCGGGAACCATTCGCTCGCCACCAGGCTGTCCGGGGTCGAGGTGCGGTCGAGGGAGAGGGCGGAGAAGCAGGGGGCCGCATGGTCGTCGGCCGTCGAACAGGGGCCGCCGGTCAGGCGGTAGGAGCCGATCGCGGGCAGCACGTACTGGTAGCCGTGCGCCGAGTAGCCGCCCTTCACCCGGCCGACGGTGTCACTGTCGACACCCGCCCTGAGGATGCGGTGCAGATCGAAGACGATCAGGGAGTCGCGGGCGGTCACGATCAGCTTGTTCCGGTACCACACCATTCCGGACAGTCGTGTGCGGACGGCGTCGAAGTCGCTGCCGCCGGCGCGCGGGGTGACCAGCAGGACCCAGCGGTAGGCGAGGTGGGCCGGGTCGTTGGCGTCGATGAAGGCGATCCGGGCGAGGCCCCGCTCGCCGGCAGCGGCCCCGGAGTGGCGGCCGTCGTGCGTCCAGCCGGACAGGATGACCCGGTCGGAGACCCAGCGGCCGCCGTCCTCGGCGTCCCCGGAGGTCGTGACGGACCGCGGCAGCCACTGCGTGGTCGCCGCATCGCCGTTGTCCCAGCAGTACGCACGTGTGGCCGCCGGCTTCACCGGCAGTGCGGCCGTCTCGGCGGCGTCGCACGCGGACTGGTCGCGCATCGGGTGGTCGGCGGCCCGGAGGACGTCGTGGACGCTCACGCTGCCGCCCATCGCGCGCGTGAGCGAGTCGAGCGTGCGCCGGTCGGTGAGCTCCTCATGGAGGCGGAGCCCGGCGGACCCGGCCGCGGCGGTGACACGGGTCAGGCCCCCGGGGTTGTCCCCGCCCGCGGCCTGAGAGGTGCTGATCAGCGTGGCGGCGGCGGTGAGCGCCAGCGCGGTACCGGTCAGTGTGGCCCGCAGCGCACGGCCTCTGCGCCTGCGGCGGTGCCTGCCACGGTGCTTCATACAACCTCCCGGCTGGGCCAACTGCTCCTGTCGGTCCGGACGTTGACTGGGGGAGCGGGTGGGGTGGCCTGTGCAGGGGATGCTACGGCAGATAGGTGCGGGACCGGTTGAAGACCCGGGAAAAGGAGGGTTATCCCCACCATGAGGGCTATGCGCGAACTGTCTGAGGGCGGGTGAGGGCTACGGCTGCGCCCCATCGGTCTCCGGAGTCACGGCGGCGTGGCTCTCCGGTGCGCTCCGTGCCCTGACCACCCCCGGCGCCACTGAGTGCGGCAGCAGGTCGTGGCGGTTCCGGGGGAGCAGCACCTCCACCTCCGCCGCATCGCAGAAACGATACGGCCGGTGTTCCAGAAAAGCCCCGAGGTACCGCCTGATACGGGACATCTCCGCGCGAACCGTGACAGTGCGGGCGGGATCGTCGAACAGGTCGGCGGCCAGGGCCGTGGCCGAGCGGCCGGAGCGGTGCAGTGCGAGCAGGCAGAGCAACTCAGCGTGCCGGGCGCTCAGTTCATGGGTCCAGGAACCCGTGTCGCCCGTCACCGTCACCGACCAGCGGCGCGGGTGCGCCACGTCCAGGACCACGCGTGTGACGCGCTCCGGCGCGGGCGCGTCCACCGCGCGGACCAGCCAGCCGCCCGGCAGTGGCTCGACCGTGCAGGGACCCACCGCAGGCAGCAGACAGCGACCGGGGGCGAACGGCACGGGCAGGGCCACCCGGCTCACGTACGGCATCCCGGTCACCGCCGCCGTCCAGCCGTCCTTGTCCACGGCCAGCGCCCGGCCGCCGAGACCCGCCAGCAGCGGTGCCGCCACCGCGCGCAGCCGGTCCAGAGAGGTCAGGTGCAGTTCGCGCAGCCGGGCCTCCGCGAGCTTGGCCACCGCGTCGACCCAGGCGAGCGTCGCCGGATGCATCGTCTCCAGCGGGCCGCTGACGTCCACGACACCGATCAGACGGCCGTCGCGCGGGTCCGTGATCGGGGCGCCGGTGCACGTCCACGAGGTGTGGGAGCGCACGAAGTGCTCGGACGCGAAGACCTGCACGGGACGCCGGGTCACCGCCGGGGTGCCCACGCCGTTCGTGCCGACCACTCCCTCACCCCAGTCCGCACCGGGCTCGAAGCCCAGCCCGTCGGCCCTGCGCAACACCGGGGAGCTGCCCTCGCGCCACAGCACCCGCCCGTCCGCGTCCGCGACCACCATGATGTGCTGGGCGACGTCCGCGAACGACAGCAGGCCCTCACGCAGCACCGGCAGCACATGTCTGAGCGGTGAGTCGCGGCGGCGCCGCTCGATCTCGTCGAGGCTGAGCGGATCGGCCCGGACGTCGTGGTCGGGGTCGACGCCGCCGCGCAGCACACGCCCCCACGACGCCTCGATCACCGGGCGCGGCGGGACGGGGGCCCGCTGCCCCGACAGCGTCGCGCTGCGCACCTCGCCGAGCACGCGCGCCGCCTGCCCGACGTCCACTGCGGCGAGCCGCGTGACGTCTTTCGCCGAGTGCGCCACTGGAACCTCCCCCAAGGACCTGCCGCCGCCGTGAGGCTCGTTCGCCGCCGGGGCCTGATGGACTCCCGCCACCGGTGCGCCCCCACGGCTCGCCGCCGTGCCCGTCGACGGTTTCCGGCCGGATACGGCCGCTCCCGTGTTGACGGTGGTTCTCATACTGCCGTCTGTCCGTGATGGACGTGCGTACTCCGGCCAACTCAGCGCAGCGAGTTTGCAACCCTCTGCAACCCTGGCGGACGCCCGCGGAGTGGTTGAAACTTGTGCAACGCCGCTACGGCGGCGTCCGCGCTCCTCGAGGGGGGCCAGGAGAGCGGGGGTGGTGCCGTGTCGGCGCAGCACCACCCCCGCGTACGTCCCCGGCGCGCACCGGTGACGCGCCCGGCGCGTGAAGCGTCAGGCGTACGGCGTCAGGCGTCAGGCGACCGGCCGCGCCCGCTCCACCACCGCGGCCAGATCCAGGGTGTGCGGCAGCGTGCCGAACGCGGTGCCCCAGTCGCCGCCCAGCCGGGAGGCGCAGAAGGCGTCGGCGACCGCCGGCGGCGCGTACTGGACGAGGAGCGCTCCCTGGAGCACCAGCGCCATCCGCTCCACCAGACGGCGCGCCCGCGCCTCGACGCCCTCCAGGTCCGCGAGTTCGGCGAGCAGGTTCTTGATCGCGCCGTCCAGCCGGTGGTCCGCGCCGCGTGCCCGGCCGACCTCCTGGAGGAAGGCGTTCAGGGCTCCCGGCTCGCGTTGCAGCGCCCGCAGCACATCAAGCGCCTGCACATTGCCGGCGCCCTCCCATATCGAATTCAGCGGCGACTCGCGCAGCAACCGGGGCATACCCGACTCCTCGACATAGCCGTTGCCGCCCAGGCACTCCGAGGCCTCGGCCACCACCGGGGTGCAGCGCTTGGTCACCCAGTACTTGGCGGCCGGCACCGCCAGCCGCAGGAACGCCCGCTCCTGCTCGCTCCCGTCGTCGTACGCCGCCGCCAGCCGCAGCGCCAGCGTCGTCGCCGCCTCCGACTCCAAGGCCAGATCCGCCAGCACGTTGCGCATCAGCGCCTTGTCGACGAGCCTGCCGCCGAACGCCTCCCGGTGGTCGCAGTGGTGGATCGCCTGCGCCACCGCCTGCCGCATCAGCGACGCCGAGCCGAGGGCACAGTCGAGCCTCGTGGCCGCGACCATCTCGATGATGGTCCGCACCCCGCGCCCCTCCTCGCCGACCCGGCGCGCCCACGTGCCGTCGAACTCGACCTCGCCGGAGGCGTTCGACCGGTTGCCGAGCTTGTCCTTGAGACGCTGGATCATGAACACGTTGCGGGTGCCGTCCTCCAGCACGCGCGGGACGAGGAAGCAGGTCAGCCCTCCCGGCGCCTGCGCCAGCACCAGGAACCCGTCCGACATGGGCGCCGAGCAGAACCACTTGTGGCCCTTGAGCTCGTACGTCCCGTCCTCCGCGAGCGGCCGCGCCGCGGTCGTGTTCGCGCGGACGTCGCTGCCGCCCTGCTTCTCCGTCATCCCCATGCCGAAGATCACGCCGGCCTTCTGCGCGGCGGGGCGCAGCTCCCGGTCGTAGACCATGGAGGTCAGCCGGGGCTCCCACTCGGCGGCGAGCGCCGGGTCCGTGCGCAGTGCGGGCACGGCGGCGTGCGTCATCGACAACGGGCAGCCGTTGCCCGCCTCGACCTGCGTCCAGATCACGAACGCCGCCGCGCGCCGCACATGACCGCCCGGCCGCGCCCAGGCCGCGGTCAGCCCGGCGGCGACACCCTTGCCGAGCAGCCGGTGCCAGGCCGGGTGGAACTCGACCTCGTCGATGCGGTTGCCGTACCGGTCGTGGGTCCGCAGCTTCGGTGGGTTCTCGTTGGCCAGGACCCCCCACTCCTGCACCTGGGCGGAGCCGGCGCTGCGGCCGAACCCCGACAGATCGGCCCGGACCTCGTCGAGGAGGGCGGGGTCCAGATGCCGCTCGACGGCCTCCACTAGGGCGCGGTCGGCGGTGAAGACGTCATACCCGACCAGCGGCGGAGCCTGGTTGGTCACGATGTGGGTGGTGGCTGCCATGGGGCGAACTTACCCCTCGGTACGCCATGGGTCACCCGTTGTGCGAAGGTGTGCGACAGCACCTTCCTGGGCGGCCCCACCAGGAGATGAGCGCCGGACCGGGTGGCGGATACCGTTAAGGCGTGCAGTCAGCAGCAAGTGAAACACCCAAGCGGCCGTCCGGAGGCCGTCTCCACCGGGCACGCGCCCTGTACCGGAACGTCTCCAAGCGCAGGACCGCCTGGCTGCTGCTGAAGGACACGGTCAACTCGTGCATGGAGTACCGGATCCTCGGGCTCGCGGCCGAGGCGGCGTTCTTCACGCTGCTGTCGGTGCCGCCGCTGCTGCTCAGCCTCATCGGGCTGCTCGGCTACGTCGACGCCTGGACCGGCGCCGACACCATCCAGAGCCTGGAGCGCAACCTCCTGGAGGCGTCCCGCACGGTCCTGTCCGACAAGGGCGTCACGCAGATCGCCCAGCCGATCCTGCACGACGTGATGAAGGGCGGCCGGCCCGACATCATCTCCATCGGCTTCCTCTTCGCCCTGTGGTCCGGATCCCGGGCGGTGAACGTCTTCATCGACACGATCACGGTGATGTACGGGCTCGACGGCACCCGGGGGATCGTGAAGACCCGTCTGCTGGCGTTCGTCCTGTTCATCGTGGCGCTGCTGATCGGCTCGGTGGCCCTGCCGCTGATGGTCGCAGGGCCGGACGCGGTGGTGAACTTCGTGCCGTGGTCCACGACGGTGGTCCAGGTCCTGTACTGGCCGGTGGTCATCGTCCTGTCGATCGTGTTCCTGACGACCCTGTACCACGTGTCCGTGCCGGTGCGCTCCCCGTGGGTCGAGGACGTGCCCGGCGCCCTGGTCGCCCTCGGGATGTGGGTGCTGGGCAGCTTCCTGCTGCGTATCTACCTGACCCACACGATCGAGGGGCCGACGATCTACGGTTCGCTCGCCGCGCCCGTGGCCGTGCTGCTGTGGATCGGGGTCTCCGCCTTCGCCGTCCTGGTCGGCGCCGCCGTCAACGCGGCCATCGACCGGGTGTGGCCCGCCGCGGCCACGGCCGCCGCCCGGGCGGCGAACGAGCGGCTGCGGCAGGAGCAGGCCGCCGAGTACGTGGCCCGCGCCGCGGCGGCCCGCGCCGCCGACCCGGACGATCCCGACATGCCCTCCGAGTTCCCTGAGCGCTGGTCCCGCTTCCTGCCCCCGGAGGACGTGACGTCCCGCCTGCGCAGCCATGCGCGCAGCGCACCCCAGCAGCCCCCCAAGAAGGACGAACAGACGGGGGACTGACCCACGGCCGTGGAGGTGCGCGGTCATCCGGTGACCGCACCAGCCCGCTGTCCGGGAGTTCACGGTCGAGCGGTACGACTTCCGCTCCCGTCCCCCTGGTTCCGTGCGTTGCCGTGGTGCCCGTCTCCGTGTGGCCGGAAAGGGATGGGATGCCCGGCCGGACGGGGAAGAGATGCAGTGAGGCGGACAGTCCGGTCCGGTCCCCGGGCGGTGAGGAGAGACCGTATGGAGCGTGCGGACGAGGCGAGCACAGAGCCGGCCGACACGGCGGACCCCGTGGTCCGCACCCCCTATGGAGCCGTGCGCGGGCGGTACGAGCACGGGATCGCCGTCTTCCGCGGCATCCCCTTCGCCGCTCCGCCCTTCGGCCCGCACCGCTTCCGCCCGCCCGTACCGCCCGAGCCCTGGGACGGGGTGCGGGACGCGGGCGCGTTCGGGCCGACGCCCCCGAAACCGCCGTACTCGGAGGCATTCGCCCGCTATCTGTCCGACCCGGTGGTCCCCGGGGACGACTGCCTCAACCTCAACGTCTGGACGCCGGCACCCGACCCGGAGGCCCGGCTGCCGGTCATGGTGTGGATCCACGGCGGTGCCCTGACCCGCGGCTCCTCCGCCGTGCCCGTCTACGACGGCAGCGCCTTCGCCCGCGACGGGATCGTCCTCGTCTCCTTCAACTACCGCCTCGGCGTGGAGGGGTACGGCCTGTTCCCCGACGCCCCGGCCAACCCGGGGCTGCGTGACCAGCTCGCCGCCCTGGAGTGGGTGCACGGCGCCGTCGCCGGGTTCGGCGGCGACCCCGACCGGGTGACCGTCTTCGGCGAGTCCGCGGGCGCCATCAGCATCGGTGCGCTGCTGGCGAGTCCCCGCGCCCGGGGACTGTTCCACCGGGCCGTGCTGCAGAGCGGGCCGCCGGAGTCGACGGAACGGGACAAGGTGCGGCGCCTGGTGCGGCGCATGGCGACCCGGCTGAGGGTACCGGCCACCGCGGCCGCGTTCGCCGGGGTGGACCGGACACTGCTGGCCGAGACCCAGGCGGAGGTGGGCCGCCGGGCCGGCCCGATTCTCGGCGGCCCCGCCTTCGGGATCGTCGTCGACGGCGACCTGGTGCCCCGTGACCCGCTTCAGGCGCTGCTGGACGGCGCCGCCCGGGACGTACCTCTGCTCCTCGGCTGGACCAGTGAGGAGTACCGGCTGTGGATCGTGCCCACCGGGCTGAACGAACACATCGACAAGCTGGGCACGGTGGCGCTGGCCGGGGCGATGGCCCGCTGCCACTGCGGTCCGGAGGTGCCGCGCGGCTACCGGACCGCCCACCCGGGCGCCCCGGTCTCCGAGCTGGTGGGCCAGATGGTCACCGACCGCCTGCTCCGGTATCCGCTGCACCGGCTGGCGGGCTCCCGCACGGGCGGGGACCGCGCCGCCTCGTACGTCTACGAGTTCGCCTGGCGCTCCGGCCTGCCCGGTCTCGGCGCCTGTCACGCCCTGGAGCTGGGCTTCGTGTTCGACAGCGCGGAGGTGCCGGAGTCGGCGAAACTGGCCGGCCCCGATGCGCCTCGCGAGCTCGCCCGCCTGATGCACACGGCGTGGGTGCGTTTCGCACGGGACGGCGACCCGGGCTGGCCCGCCTGGGACGCCACCCACCCGGTGCGCGTCTTCGGCGGCGAAGGGGACCCCGTGGTCTACGGCCTCCGCGACGCGGAGATGGCGCTGTGGGAGGCGGCGCCCACCAGCCCGGAGCCCGTGTTCGCCCCACCAGGCGCCGGAACCGGCTCGCTCCTCAGGGGCGGGACCCCGCTGTCGGCCGTACGACGCCTGCGCCGGCCGGGACCCACCACCGGGCGGTGAGGCCGGGAGGCCGGAGAGCCGGGGAGGATCAGAGGTACTGCACGCCGGAGATCAGGCCGGTGCCGTGCCCCTCGTCCTCCCCGGCTTGCCCAGCGCTCCGGCGATCGATGTGATCATCTCCGGGCCCACCCGGCAGCACCCCCCGATCAGCCGGGCCCCGGCCGCGCGCCAGCCCGTGACCTGCGCGGCGGTGAAGGTGGCGCGGCCGTCCCAGGCGCGGGCCCCGGCGTCCCACCTCTCGCCGCTGTTCGGGTAGGCCACCACCGGCTTGCCGGTCACCCGCGCGGCCGTCTCCACCGCGGTGTCCACGTCCTCGGGCGCGCAGCAGTTCACGCCCACCGCGATCACCTCGTCCACGTCGGCGGCCAGGGCGAAGGCCTCCTGGAGCGGCTGCCCGGCGCGCGTGCGGTCGCCCGAGACGGTGTACGACAGCCAGGCGGGGACGCCGAGTCCGCGCACCGCCCGCAGCAGCGCCGCGGCCTCGTCCGCGTCGGGGACCGTCTCCAGGGCCAGTACGTCGGGCCCGGCCGCGGCCAGCACCTCCAGCCGCGGACGGTGGAACCTCTCCAGCTCGGAGACCGTGAGCCCATAGCGGCCCCGGTACTCGGAGCCGTCCGCCAGCATCGCCCCGTACGGACCGGCCGACGCCGCCACCCACAGCGGCCGTGTGATCCCCTGGGCGCGCGCCCGTGCCGCCGCCTCGCGGGCCAGGTCGACGCTCAGGGCGAGCAGACCGGCCGCGCGGCCGTGGTCGATACCGTGCCGCGCAAAGCCCTGGAAGGTCGCCTGGTAGCTGGACGTGATCGCCACGTCCGCGCCCGCCAGGAAGTACGCGAGGTGCGCCTCGGTGATCGCCTCCGGCCGCTCGGCGAGCAGCCGCGCCGACCACAGCTCGTCGCTCAGGTCGTGCCCGGCCGACCCCAGCTGGTTCGACAGGCCGCCGTCCAGGACCACCGTCCCGGCGGCGAGGGCTTCGGCGAGGGTGGGAGTGGTGTCACCGGCCATGCCATGACGCTAGTCGAAGGACGCGCGGACGCCCGGGGGCGTTCGGTGTGGGCATCCCGCCCGCGCTCGCCGGGGCCGGGGGTTTCCCGAAACCGCCTAGGCGACCCGGATGCCCACGATGCAGGTGTCGTCGTCGGTGTCCGACTTGCTGTAGGTCAGGAGGCGGTCCAGCTGCTGGTCCAGCGTGGGGGGCACGATCCGCGCGGCGGTCAGCAGCTGGGCGAGGGACTCCTCCACGGAGCGGTCACGGCGCTCGATCAGGCCGTCCGTGTACATCAGCAGTGTGTCGTCGACGGCCAGCTGGACCTCGTGCTCCTCGTACACGGCCTCCGGCACGGCGCCCAGCAGCATGCCCTGGACCAGAGGCAGCGCTGAGGCCTCGCCGCCGCGCACCAGGACGGGCGGCAGATGGCCCGCCCGCGCCCAGCGCAGGGTGTGGCGGTGCGGGTCGTACAACCCGCAGACCGCCGTGGCGGTGACCGCGCCGGTCAGATGGTGCGCCACCATGTTGAGCCAGGACAGCAACTGGGCGGGCCCGGCGCCCGTCACGGCCAGGCCCCGCAGCGCGTTGCGCAGCACGACCATGCTCGTGGCCGCCTCGATGCCGTGTCCGGCGACGTCGCCCACGCACAACAGCACCAGCCGGGACGGCAGGACGACCGCGTCGTACCAGTCGCCGCCCACCAGCTGCTCCGTCTCCGCGGGCCGGTAGCGCACCGCCACCTGGAGGCCGTCGGCCTCCAGCGGGGCCTGCGCCGGCGGCATGATGGCGTGCTGCAACTGCAGGGTGAGCCGGTTGCGCTCACTCGCCTGCTGTTCGGTGTGCGCGAGCTGGTCCCGGGTCGCGGCGAGCGCCACCTCCGTCCAGTGGTGCGCGGAGATGTCTTGGTAGGCGCCGCGTACGACGAACAGCCGCCCGTCGGAGTCCAGGACCGGTTCGGCCACCACGCGGATGTGACGGGTCACCCCGTCGGGGCGTTGCAGCCGGAAGGCCGTGGACGCGGGCCGTCGCTGGTGGAGCAGGGTGCGCAGGAACCTGCCGATGGCGACGGCGTCGTCGGGATGTGCGTACGCGGACAACTGCTCCAGGGGCACCGGAGGGCTCGACGCGGGCTTGCCGTGGAGGGCGAAGAGCTGGCCGTTCCAGGTGATCTCGCCGGTGAGCAGGTTCTCCTCGAATCCGCCGATGCGGCCGAGGCGCTGGGCGTGCTGGAGCAGACTCGCAAGACGTGCCGTCTCGTCCTCGATGCGCCAGATGAGCAGCAGGCTGTTGGCGTGCCGGCTGATGCTGATGTCGGCGACCGCCGCCAGCGGGACGTCGCCCACCAGGGCGGTGAGCCTCATACGGTGGGCGCGGAAGGGCTCGCCCGTGGCGTAGACACGCTCTATCCGGTCGAACAGCTCGCTGTCCCCGGCGGCCATCGGGTACGCCTCCAGCAGCAGGGCACCGTTGACGACGCCCCGCGGCCGGCCGGCCGGGTCGAGGAAGCGGCTGTTGGCGTGATGGATACGGAAGTCGACGAGGTTCCCGCCGGCGTCGAGGTGCGGCACCAGCACCAGAGCGGGGTCGTGCAGCCCGTCCGCCAGGTCCATCAGCTCCGCCGCGTCCGGCACGACGCGCGGCTTCGCCGCCCCGTCGGGGTGCAGCCGGGCAGAGGTCTCCAGGGTGTGGGCGCACAGCTCGGCCAGGGCCTCGATCTGACGGACGATCTGCGGCGGCTGCGGCTCCAGCGGGACGGGCCAGGCGATCTCCAGCACCCCGTGGATACGTCCGCCGGCACCGGCGGGCAGGGCCACCCTTCCGCCGTCCGGATGCTGGTGCCGGCCGATGGAGGGCAGACCGGTCTCGGACAGGGAGGGGATCCACTGCCCCGCACGCTCGGCGAGACCGCGACGCGCCACGGTCGCCACACCCGGGGGGACATACCGCCAGCGGCCGGCCTCCGCCGCCGAGAATCCGGCGCAGCCCGCCAGCGTGAGGGAGCCGTCCGGGCCCACGGCCCAGATGGCGACGGCCTCCGCGCCGAGCGGGGTCAGGGCGTGCTCCAGCAGGGAGTCGGCGACCGCCTGGGTGTCGTCGGCGGCCAGCGCGCCGCTCTCGGCGGCCCGCAGCCGTACGGCGGGGGACCCGCCCTGCGGCGAGCCAGGGTCCGCGGCGCCCTCCGCCTGGCCGCCTTGGTTCGTCGCGGCGGCCAGGAAGGCCGCGGTGACCTCCGAGACCCGGTCGCGGGCCGCCTGGTTGATGACCTCGACCGCGAATTCGAGCGGTGTGGTGCCCGCCTGCTCGGTCAGCTCGGCGAGTTGGCGGGCCGCCTGTGCCGGTCCGCAGCCCAGCCGTTCGACCAGGATGCCCTTGGCGAGTTCGACCAGGGCGCGCCCGTCGGCCTCGGCGTGCGCCGCCAGCACCTCGCGCCGCAGCCGTTCGACGGTGGCCGCCAGCCTTCCGACGGGCGAGACGGAGGGCCGCGCCGCGCCACCAGGCTCCGCCGGACCGGTGCCGGCCGGCTCCGGCGGTTCGGCGCCGACCGGATGCGTGGCGGGCGGCTCGGGGGGCTGTCGGGGAGTGCTCACGGTTGGCCTGTTCCTCGGCTGGGACGTCCGGGGACGCCATACGGAGGGCGCCGGTCGGCGCCTGGTCGGCAGATGCGCACGGCGGGTGTCCCCCCCTCAGGCGGGCAGCCAGCGTCGGACACAGGCGATGAGGTCGCCTGTGTCCACAGGCTTGGTGACGTAGTCGTTCGCCCCGGACGCGAGGCTCTTCTCCTGGTCGCCCGGCATCGCCTTCGCGGTGACGGCGATGATGGGCAGGTCGGCGTACTGGGGCATCGTGCGGATCTCGGTCGTGGCGGCGTAACCGTCCATCTCCGGCATCATCACGTCCATCAGCACCACCGCGATCTCGGGGTGGGACAGCAAGGTCTCGATGCCCTTGCGGCCGTTCTCCGCGTGCAGCACGCGGAAGCCTTGCAGCTCCAGGATCCCGCTGAGCGCGAAGAGGTTGCGCGCGTCGTCGTCGACCACCAGCACGGTACGGCCGAGGAACGCGTCGTCCACCGGCTGGGTGGCCGTGTGCTGCGGCTCCTCGATGCGGACCAGGGACAGCACGTCTCCCGGCTCTTCGGCGGACAGATGCAGGGTGATGTGCTCGCGCAGCTCGTCGAGGCTGGACAGGAAGTCCAGTTGCCGGCCCCCCGAGCGGGACCGCAGGGCCTGCTCCTGGGCCAGGTCCACCCGGTGGCCGCTGTGCACGAGCACGGGAACGCTCGCCAGCGCCGAGTCGCCCTGCATCGCGTCCAGGAAACGTGAGGCCTCCTCGTCCGGCATGCCGAGTTCGAGGACGACGCAGTGGCACGGTTCCGCGGCCAGCGCGCTGGCCGCCTCCTGCGCCCCGATCGCGGTGATGATGTCGATCGCCCCGCGCGCGTCGCCGGTGTCGTGGTCCTGCGCGATGTCCGCGACCGCGCTCTCCGCGACCAGGGTCAGCAGACCGCGCGGGCGCTCCTCGACGACCAGCAGCCGGCGTCTGCGCTGTCCGGGCACCACCGGCGCGGCGGAGGAGTCCGGACGCGGGGCCGGCACCACCTCGGAGGGCGCCGTGCGGACGGAATCCTCCGGCGGCCGGGCGCCGCCGTCCATCAGCTCCTCGAAGTCCGGGCGCGCCACGGGCAGATAGAGGGTGAAGGTACTGCCCTGACCGGGCGTGCTGTCGACCGTGACGGCGCCCCCGAGCAGATGGGCGATCTCCCGGGTGATCGACAGGCCGAGTCCGGTGCCGCCGTACTTGCGGCTGGTCGTCCCGTCCGCCTGCTGGAACGCTCCGAAGATCGTCTCGAGTTGCTGATGGGGGATGCCGATGCCGGTGTCCTTCACCCGGAAGGCCACGATGGTCCCGCCGCGGAAGACTCCCCGGGGCACCTCGGAGTCGGCGGCCGGCTCGATACGCAGCTCGACGCTTCCCTGCTCGGTGAACTTGACCGCGTTGGACAGCAGGTTGCGCAGGATCTGACGCAGCCGGGAGTCGTCGGTGAGCAGGTCGGCCGGGGCGCCCGGGGCCGTGGTCACCGTGAACTCCAGGCTCTTCTGCGTGGTCATCGGGCGGAACGTCGCCTCGACGTACTCCAGCAGCTGCCGCAGCGAGACCCGTTCCGGGCTGACGTCCATCTTGCCCGCCTCGACCTTCGACAGGTCGAGGATGTCGTTGATCAGCTGGAGCAGGTCGGAGCCCGCGGAGTGGATGATGCCCGCGTACTCGACCTGCTTCGGGGTGAGGTTGCGCGACGGGTTCTGGGCGAGCAACTGGGCCAGGATGAGTAGGCTGTTCAGCGGGGTGCGCAGTTCATGGCTCATGTTCGCCAGGAACTCCGACTTGTACTTGGAGGCCAGCGCCAGCTCCTGGGCGCGGGTCTCCAGTTCCTGCCGGGCCTGTTCGATCTGGAGGTTCTTGGCCTCGATGTCGCGGTTCTGCGAGGCGAGCAGGGACGCCTTCTCCTCCAGCTCGGCGTTGGAACGCTGGAGTTCCTCCTGCTGCACCTGCAACTCCTCGGAACGGGCCTGGAGTTCGGTGGTCAGCCGCTGGGACTCCTCCAGCAGCTCGTCGGTACGGGCGTTGGCCACGATGGTGTTGAGGTTGACGCCGATGGTCGGCATCAGCTGGCCCAGGAAGTCCTGGTGGATCTGGGTGAAGCGGGTGACGGAGGCCAGCTCGATCACGCCGAGCACCTGCTCCTCGACCACGATGGGCAGCACCACCAGGGCGCTCGGCACGATCCGGCCGAGGCCCGAGGAGATGGTCACGTATCCCGGCGGAAGCTCCTCCACGCCGATGGCGCGGCGGCTGCGCGCGGCCTGGCCGACCAGCGAGCGGCCCACGGGGATACGGGTCGGCCGTTCCTCCTCGTCCGGGAAGCCGTACGAGCCCACGAGCCGCAGCTCGGGCCCGCGTTCGGTGTCCTCCGCCAGGTAGAAGGCGCCGTACTGGGCCGACACCAGGGGCGTCAGCTCGTCCATGATCAGCTCTGCGACGACGGGCAGGTCACGGTGGCCCTGCATCAGGCCGGAGATCCGGGCGAGGTTGGTCTTCAGCCAGTCCTGCTCCTGGTTGGCCCGCGTGGTCTCGCGCAGGGACCCCACCATGGAGTTGATGTTGTCCTTGAGCTCGGCGACCTCGCCGGAGGCCTCCACGGTGATCGAGCGGGTCAGGTCCCCCTCGGCGACCGCGCTCGCGACCTCGGCGATCGCCCGGACCTGCCGGGTGAGGTTCCCGGCCAGTTCGTTGACGTTCTCCGTCAGCCGCTTCCAGGTGCCCTCGACACCTTCCACCTCGGCCTGCCCGCCGAGCCGCCCCTCGCTGCCGACCTCCCGTGCCACCCGGGTGACCTCGGCCGCGAACGACGAGAGCTGGTCGACCATCGTGTTGATGGTGGTCTTGAGCTCGAGGATCTCGCCGCGGGCGTCGACGTCGATCTTCTTCGACAGATCGCCGTTGGCCACCGCGGTCGTCACCAGCGCGATGTTGCGGACCTGGCCGGTGAGGTTGTTGGCCATCGAGTTGACGTTGTCCGTGAGGTCCTTCCAGGTGCCCGCCACGTTGGGCACGTGCGCCTGACCGCCCAGCCGTCCCTCGGTGCCGACCTCGCGGGCGACGCGGGTGACCTCGTCGGCGAACGCGGACAGCGTGTCGACCATGGTGTTGATGACGTCCGCGAGGGCCGCGACCTCCCCCTTGGCCTCGACGGTGATCTTCTGCGACAGGTCGCCGCGTGCCACGGCGGTGGCGACCTGGGCGATCGAGCGGACCTGGCCCGTCAGGTTCGACGCCATCACATTGACGTTGTCCGTCAGGTCCTTCCAGGTCCCCGACGCGCCCCGGACGATGGCCTGTCCGCCGAGGTTGCCCTCGGTGCCGACCTCGCGGGCGACGCGGGTGACCTCGTCGGCGAACGCGGAGAGCTGGTCGACCATCGTGTTGATGGTGTTCTTCAGTTCGAGGATCTCTCCGCGGGCGTCGACGGTGATCTTCTGGGAGAGGTCGCCCTGGGCGACCGCGGTGGCCACCTGGGCCACGTTGCGGACCTGTGCGGTGAGGTTGCCCGCCATGAAGTTGACGGAGTCGGTCAGGTCGCGCCAGGTGCCCCTGACCCCCTTGACGTCCGCCTGTCCGCCCAGCCGTCCCTCGGTGCCGACCTCGCGGGCGACGCGGGTGACCTCGTCGGCGAAGGCGGAGAGCTGGTCGACCATCGTGTTGATGGTGTTCTTCAGTTCGAGGATCTCTCCGCGGGCGTCGACGGTGATCTTCTGGGAGAGGTCGCCCTCGGCGACCGCGGTGGCCACCTGGGCGACGTTGCGGACCTGTGCGGTGAGGTTGCCCGCCATGAAGTTGACGGAGTCGGTCAGGTCGCGCCAGGTGCCCCTGACCCCCTTGACGTCCGCCTGTCCGCCCAGCCGTCCCTCGGTGCCGACCTCGCGGGCGACGCGGGTGACCTCGTCGGCGAAGGCGGAGAGCTGGTCGACCATCGTGTTGA
>NZ_JAKEEB010000047.1 GCF_021462825.1 Streptomyces glomeratus
GGAAGCACGGTAACGTGTGGAGGTGACCGGTACTAATAGGCCGAGGGCTTGTCCTCAGTTGCTCGCGTCCACTGTGTCGGTTCTGAGACAACGATCCGTTGTCGGTTCAGAGCAGAACATCAATTGAAGAGTGTGCTTGTTCGCTCGAAACCATTAGGGTTTCGGTGGCCATAGCGTGAGGGAAACGCCCGGTTACATTTCGAACCCGGAAGCTAAGCCTTACAGCGCCGATGGTACTGCAGGGGGGACCCTGTGGGAGAGTAGGACGCCGCCGAACAATCTTTGGAGGACCCTTGGTCCCAGCGACTCGCTGGGACCAAGGGTCCTTTTTGTTTTTCCGGAGCGCGCCGGGTACCCGGCTGCGCGAGAATGGCTTTGCGGTACCGAAGACAGGAGTCACCCATGTCCACCAACTCTCCCGACGAGCGTCCTGAGCGCGACCAACGCCGCCGGGACAGTGGGGACCGCGGCGGCTACCGCGGGGGCCCGCGCCGGGGTGACGACCGCGGTGGCTACGGCGACCGCGGTGGTTACGGCCGCCGTGACGACCGTCGCAGTGACGACCGCGGCGACCGCGGCGACCGCGGCGGATTCCGCCATGACGACCGCCATGACGACCGCCGTGATGACCGCCGTGATGACCGCCGTGACGACCGCGGTGGTGTCCGCCGTGACGACCGCGGTGGATTCCGTCGTGACGACCGCGACCACGGTGGACGCCCGTCGTTCCGCCGCGACGACCGGTCGGCCGGCCCGCGCCGAGACGACCGTGACCGCGGGTTCCGTCGCGAGGGCGACCGTCCCGCCTTCCGCCGTGACGACGATCGCGCGGGCCACGGCCGCCGCGACGAGGACCGCCGGGGCTATGGCCGCCGGGACGACGACCGGGGCGACCGCGGAGGCTTCCGTCGTGACGACCGTCGCGACGACCATGACCGCGGCTTCCGTCGTGACGACGAACGCGGCGGTTACGGCCGCCGTGACGACCGCCGCGACGACGACCGGGGCGACCGCGGTGGCTTCCGCCGTGACGACCGCGGTGGGTACCCCCGCCGTGACGACCGCCGGGACGACCGTCGTGGCGGTGAGCGCGGCGACCGCCCGGGCTTCCGGCGCGATGAGCGGCGTGACGACCGTCGTGGCGGTGAGCGCGGCGACCGCCCAGGCTTCCGGCACGACGATCGGCGTGACGACCGGCGTGACGACCGCCCAGGCTTCCGGCGTGACGACCGGCGTGACGACCGCCCAGGCTTCCGGCGTGATGACCGTCGCGACGACCGCCCAGGCTTCCGGCACGACGACCGCCGAGACGACCGTCGTGGCGGTGAGCGCGGCGACCGCCCGGGCTTCCGGCGGGACGACCGTCGCGACGACCGTGGGGGCTTCCGAGGCCGCGACGACCGCGGTGCGCGCGGTCCCCGTCGCGATGACCGTGGTGGCCGTCCCGGCGGCTTCCGGCGCGATGACCGTCGCGATGACCGGCGGGACGACCGTCGCGACGACCGGCGTGGCGCCGGCCGGTTCCGTGAGGAGCGGGATCGTGACCGTGAGCCGATCAAGCGGCTGCCGATCCCCGAGGACGTCACCGGCGACGAGATCGATCAGGACGTACGGCAGGAGCTGCAGAGCCTGCCCAAGACGCTTGCGGACGACGTCGCCAGGAACCTGGTGATGGTGGCCAGGCTCCTCGACGAGGACCCCGAGGGCGCGTACGCGTACTCGAAGGTGGCGCTGCGTCTCGCGTCACGTGTCGCCGCCGTGCGCGAGGCCGCCGGTTTCGCGGCGTACGCCAACCAGAAGTACGGCGAGGCACTCGCCGAGTTCCGGGCCGCCCGGCGTATGACCGGCAACGTCGATCTGTGGCCCGTCATGGCCGACTGCGAGCGCGGTCTGGGCCGGCCCGAGAAGGCGCTGGACATGGCCGGTGCGCCCGAGGTCCACAAGCTCGACAAGGCCGGTCAGGTCGAGATGCGGCTCGTCGCCGCCGGCGCGCGCCGTGACATGGGGCAGCTCGACGCCGCCATCGTGACGCTGCAGAGCCCGGAGCTGGCGTCCAGCTCCGTTCAGCCGTGGACCGCGCGGCTGCGGTACGCCTACGCCGACGCCCTTCTCGCGGCCGGGCGTGAGAGCGAAGCGCGTGAGTGGTTCGCGAAGGCCGTCGAGTCCGACAAGGACGGCAGCACGGACGCCTCCGACCGGCTCGCCGAGCTGGACGGCGTGGAGTTCGTCGACGCACTCGACGAGCGGACGGGCGACGTGGAAGAGGCCAAGGGCGAGGACGACGGGGACGACCGCGAGGGGCTCTCCTCCGAGCCGTCGGCTGCGCGGACCGAGGACACCCGGCCCGCCGAGGACGCCGAGGGCGAGTCCGGCGACAGGGGCTGAGATCCCACAGCGTGCGGGGGCGGGATCCGGAAGGGATCCCGCCCCCGCCGCGTCGCCGAGGTGCCTCAGATGGTCAGCGTGCGCAGGACCAGCCCCGACGCCGGCTTCGGTCCGAACGACGTCGACTTGCGGGGCATCGTCACGCCCTGGCGGGCCAGCTCGCGTACGACGTCCTCCCGGACGGGGTGCATGAGCACGGCCGTGCCGCCGACGCGCTCGGCCTTGTCGACCGTGGCGGCGGTGTCGTGGATATAGGCGATGTGCTCCGGCGAGTCCTCGGGGATGCGCCAGACGTGTTCCAGGAGTGTCGCGTGGAGGACGGCCGCGTCCAGGGTGCGCCAGGTCTCCGGGCGGTCCGTGGGCACCGTCCGGGCCAGCAGGTCCGGGGACGGCCGGTCCACGAGATGGAAGGCGCCGTCGCCCGCCAGTAGATAGGCGTTGCCCCGACCGGCCGCCTCGGCCAGCGCGTCCAGGGCCTGCGACAGCGGAACGTCCAGGTCACGGACGCGGAACAGCCCGGTGAGGGCGGACAGGGCGTCCGCCACCGGAAGACGGTGCAGAAGGCGGTGGATCGCGCGCACCCGGAGCGGATAGCGGGCGGTGTCCACCAGAAGCACCAGACCGTAGTCCCAGGGGCTGGGGGAGCCGTGCTCCGCGCGTAGACGCAGATAGGTCGCCCAGCGGTGGTGGCCGTCGGCGATGAGGGCCTGGTGCCGGGCCAGGTCCGTCTGTACCTCGGCGACCTCGGCCGGGTCGGTGATCGCCCACAGGCGGTGGCTGAAGCCGTCCTCCGTGACGGTGCGCAGCAGAGGTGAGCGTTCGGCGGTGCGTTCGATGACGGCCCCCGCACCGGTCGCCGAGTCGTTGCCCCGGTAGGTGAGCAGCAGGGGTTCAAGGTTGGCGGAGGTCGCGCGCATCAGAGCCGCCCGGTCGGCGATCACATGCGGCATGACGTCCTCGTGGGGGAGGACCACACCGTCCGACGGCTGCGACAGGCGCAGCGCGCCGATGACACCGCGCTGGAGCAGGCCGTTGCCGCGCTGCTCGTAGACATAGAGTCCGGGCTCGGCGTCGGCCCTCAGGACGCCCTCGTCCAGCCAGCGGCGCAGGGTGTGGGCCGCCTGCTTGTTGCGCGCTGCCGGGGTGGCCGCCTGGGGGAGGATCAGACGGACGATGTTGTACGGATCGGCCGACTCCAGGTGCAGCAGTCCGTCCGGGCGTACGACGACGTCGTACGGCGGGGAGGTGACCGCGGCCAGGCTGCCGACACGGTCGGGGTCGTAACGCAGGCCCCGGAAGGGGGTCAGTTCTAGGCCCTTGCCCGCTGGTACGTCCCTGGGACCTGCAGTGTTCATTGCTGCATCGTAAGTGTGTCGGTGCCGTGGGGGATGATCGGGGAAACAAGCGAACGAGGAGCGATGCGTAATGAGCCAGACCGTCAGGACGCGGCCCGAGGGCAGTGAGCGCCCCCTGAGCGAGGCGTACGACACGGCGCTGCTGGACCTGGACGGGGTGGTGTACGCGGGCGGGGCGGCGATAGCGCACGCCGTGGAGTCGCTCGGGACCGCACGATCGGGCGGCATGCATCTGGCGTACGTGACCAACAACGCGCTGCGCACCCCGGACGCGGTGGCGGCGCACCTCACCGAGCTGGGGATACCGGCACAGGCGCCGGATGTCGTCACCTCGGCGCAGGCGGTCGCCCGGCTCATCAGCGAGCAGGTGCCCGGCGGGTCGCGGGTGCTGGTGGTCGGTGGTGAGGGGCTGCGCGTCGCGCTGCGGGAGCGCGGGCTCGTCCCCGTGGAGTCGGCCGACGACGATCCCGCGGCGGTGGTGCAGGGGTACGGGGGTCCCGAGCTGCCCTGGGGGCGGTTCGCCGAGGCTTGTTACGCCATTGCGGGCGGGGTGCCGTGGTTCGCGTCCAACACCGATCTCACGATTCCGAGCGCGCGCGGCATCGCCCCGGGGAACGGGGCGGCCGTGGAGGTCGTGCGGATCGCGACCGGTGCCGAGCCGCAGGTGGCGGGCAAGCCGCTGCCGCCGATGCACCGGGAGACGATCCTGCGGACCGGCGCCCGGCGGCCGCTGGTGGTCGGGGACCGGCTCGACACGGACATCGAGGGCGCGTTCAACGGCGGCGTCGACTCGCTGCTCGTGCTGACGGGGGTGACCGACGGCGCCCGGCTGCTGGCCGCTCCCGCGCACCACCGGCCGACGTACGTCGATGCGGACCTGCGGGGGCTGCTGGCCGGTCAGCCGGAGGTCGAGGCGGCGGGCGACGGCTTCCGCTGCGGCGGCTGGACGGCGACGGCGGGGCGGGAGCAGCTGGAACTGGCGGGCGAGGGCGAGGCCCTGGACGGTCTGCGGGCGCTGTGCGCGGCGGCCTGGACGGCGGCCGGCGAGGGCTCCTGCGGCCTGGACGGAGGGAAGGCGCTGGCGCGACTGGGGCTGTGAGCCGGGAGGGCACCCTCCATCGGTTAGCGAGGGTAGGCTAACCTAACCTCGTGTTGGTCGACAGCCCTCCAGAACCGCGCGCGGAGACCGCCCCCGCGCCCCCAACCCGCCGGGCGATACGGGCCGTTGGGCTCCTGCTGTCGCTGGTGATCCTTGCGCTCGTCGCGCTGGCGAGCATCGCACTCGGCGCGAAGGGGCTCTCGCCGCAGCAGGTCTGGCACGGTCTGTTCCACGACTCGGGGACGTACGCCGACGTGGTGGTCGGCGACCGGGTGTCGCGGACGGTGCTCGGTCTGCTCGCCGGCGCCGCCCTCGGCCTGTCCGGCGCCGTCCTGCAGGCACTCACCCGCAATCCGCTGGCCGACCCGGGACTGCTCGGCATCAACGCGGGCGCGTCCGCCGCGGTCGTCACCGCCCTCACGTACTTCGGCGTCACCAGCCTGAGCGGCTATGTCTGGTTCGCCTTCCTCGGGGCTGCCGCGGTCGGGGCCCTGGTGTGGTTCCTCGGCGGCAGCCGGGGCGCCACTCCGGTGCGGCTCGCGCTCGCCGGCACCGCGATCAGCGCGGCGCTCTACGGCTATCTCCAGGCCGTGATGGTCATGGACGATGCGGCGCTCGGCACGATGCGCTTCTGGACGGTCGGATCGCTGGCCTCGGCCACCGACGCGACCATCCGCCAGGTCCTGCCCTTCCTCCTGGCCGGCACGGCCCTCGCGCTGGGCCTCGCCCGGCCGCTGAACGCCATGGTGATGGGCGACGACACCGCCCGCGCCCTGGGGACCAACCTCCACCGCACCCGCGCCCTGTCCATGGCCGCCGCCACCGTGCTGTGCGGTGCGGCGACCGCGGCCTGCGGCCCGATCGTGTTCGTGGGGCTGATGGTCCCGCACGTCGTACGGTCCTTCACCGGGCCCGACCTGCGCTGGATCCTGCCGTACGCAGCCGTTCTGGCGCCCGTGCTGCTGCTCGGATCCGACATCCTCGGGCGCCTCGTCGCCCGGCCCGCCGAACTCCAGGTCGGCATCGTGACCGCGGTCATCGGCGGCCCGGTCTTCATCTTCCTCGTACGACGGCGCAGGACGGCACAGCTGTGAAGAACACCCGCACCCTGCGCACCCCGGGCGGCCTCTCCGTACGCCTCGACGTCAGGGCGTTCACCGTCGTCGTCCTGCTCCTGGCCGCCGCGCTCGCCGCGAGCGTCGTCCTGATCGGCACCGGCGACTTCCCGATCCCGGCCGGCGACGTCCTCCGGACGCTGCTCGGCGGCGGCAACCCGGGCCAGGAGTTCATCGTCACCGAACTCAGGCTGCCCCGGGTGCTCGTCGGCCTGCTGGTCGGTGCCTCACTGGGGCTGGGCGGCGCCTTGTTCCAGTCCATCTCCCGCAATCCGCTGGGCAGTCCGGACGTGCTCGGCCTCGGGCAGGGCTCGACGGCCGGGGCACTCGTGGTGATCGTGCTGTTCTCCGGCAGCGCCACCCAGGTGGCTCTCGGGGCGCTCGCCGGCGGACTGGCGACCGGCCTCGCCATCCATCTGCTCGCCTGGAAACGCGGCGTGCACGGCTACCGGCTGGTCCTGGTCGGCATCGGCGTCTGTGCCGTCGCCACGGCGGTCGACGGCTATCTGCTCACCAAGGCCGACCTCGTGGACGCGGCCCGTGCGGTCGTCTGGATGACCGGTTCCCTGAACGGGCGCGACTGGGACCAGGTGTGGCCGCTGCTCGCGCTGTGCGCCGTCCTCGTACCGCTCGTCCTCGGCCAGGGCCGGGGGCTGCGGATGACGGAGATGGGCGACGACGTCGCCTACGCCCTCGGGGTGCGCGTGGAGCGGGTACGGCTGCTGCTGATGGTGTCCGCGGTGCTGCTCACCGCGGGAGCCACCGCCGCCGCGGGCCCGGTCGGGTTCGTGGCGCTCACCGCACCGCAACTCGCCCGCCGGCTCACCCGCTCTCCCGGACCGAACCTCGTGGCATCCATGGCCATGGGCGCGACCCTGCTGATCGTCGCGGACTGGGCCTCCCAGCGGGTCTTCGGCGCGGACCAGCTGCCCGTGGGGGTGGTCACCGGCGTCCTCGGGGGCCTCTATCTGCTGTGGCTGCTGGTCACCGAACGCAGGGCGGGCCGCATATGAGTGGCCTCGGCGTACCCGACACGAACGACACAAGGAGCACCGTGAACCGTCTCCGCGCCGATGATGTCACCCTCGCCTACGACCGGCGTGTGATCGCCGAGCGGTTGTCCGTGGAGATCCCCGACCACTCCTTCACCGTCATCGTCGGCCCGAACGCCTGCGGCAAGTCCACCCTGCTGCGGGCCCTGTCCCGGATGCTCAGGCCGTCCCAGGGGCGGGTGCTGCTCGACGGCCAGGCCATCCAGACGATGCCGGCGAAGAAGGTCGCACGGACCCTGGGCCTGCTGCCGCAGTCCTCGATCGCGCCGGACGGGATCACCGTCGGCGACCTGGTGGGCCGTGGCCGATATCCGCACCAGGGGATCCTGCGCCAGTGGTCGGGCGAGGACGAGCGGGTCGTCCGGGAGTCGATGGCGCAGACCGGGGTCGCCGAACTCGCCGACCGCTATGTCGACGAGCTCTCCGGCGGGCAGCGGCAGCGTGTGTGGATCGCCATGGCGCTCGCCCAGCAGACCCCGCTGCTGCTGCTCGACGAGCCCACCACCTATCTCGACATCCAGCACCAGATCGACGTGCTCGACCTGTGCGCCGAGCTGCACGAGGAACAGGGGCGGACGCTGGTGGCGGTGCTGCACGACCTCAACCACGCGGCGCGCTACGCCACGCACCTCATCGCCCTGCGCGGCGGCAGGGTCGTCGCCGAGGGCCCGCCGAAGGACATCGTGACGGCGGAGCTGGTCGAGGAGGTCTTCGGGCTGCGCTGCCAGGTCGTCGACGACCCGGAGACCGGCACACCGCTGGTGGTCCCGGCGGCCCGCAGGGCACGTACCCGCGTCACGGCCCGAGAGGCCTCCTGAGGCGTACCAGCCGCACCGGTGGCCGACGGCGGCCGGGAGGGCCAGGGAGGCTCTCCGCGAGCCTTACAGGAGCTTTCTGAGTCGCAGCAGGTCCATCAGGCCCGCCTCCAGCTTCACCCGGCCCGAGGCCCACGCCTTCGCGAAGTGCAGCTCGCCGTCGACCATCGCCAGCAGGTCGTCGCCGGTCATGGCCAGCCGGATCTGGGCCTTGGCGGGCGGCGGCCCCTGGAGCGTGTCGAGCACCCGGATCCGGCCGTCCTGGAGACGGCCGACGAAGGTGACGTCCAGGTCGGTGATGCGGCAGCTCAGAGAACGGTCCAGGGCCGCGGCCGCGCGTACGTCCCCTTCCGAGCCCGCCAGATTGTCCGAGAACTTGTCGAGTGCCCTGCGGCACTCCTCAATGGTCGCCATCGTGAGCGACGGTACCGCAGCCCTTCGAGGTAGCGTCGGGGCATGAACGACTCTGTGACCGCGGCGGGGGCGACGGCGGAGGCGGCCACGGCGCAGGCCGAGCCCGCGGCCGAACCCGAGTACGACCCGGCCGCCCCGGCCCCGCTGAACGTGGACCGGACCCCGACCGGCAACGCCGACGTCGACGCCCGGCTGGAGCGGCTGGCCGACGCCGACCACCTCGCCACGGACGGCCATGTCGAGGTGTACGAGGATGTACATCGGGGGCTGCGTGACGCTCTCACCGCGCTCGACGCCCGCCAGGGACCTCCGGCTCCCACCCGTTACCCGACCGCCGCCCCTCGATGAGACCCTTCGGGTCACACCTATCGATCGCCGTACGAAAACAGGAGCTGAACCGAACGTGGCAGGAGTGGCACGCCGCCGTCTCGACGCCGAGCTGGTCCGCCGGAAGCTCGCACGCTCGCGGGAGCACGCGAGCCAGCTGATCGCCGCCGGCCGGGTCACCGTGGGCAAGGCCGTCGCGACCAAGCCCGCCACCCAGGTGGAGACCGCGGCCGCCATCGTCGTCGCGCAGGACGACAGCGATCCCGAGTACGTGTCCCGGGGCGGCCACAAGCTGGCGGGCGCGCTGAAGGTCTTCGTACCGCAGGGCCTGACGGTCGAGGGACGGCGGGCGCTGGACGCCGGTGCGTCCACCGGAGGCTTCACCGACGTGCTGCTGCGCGCGGGTGCCGCCCGGGTCGTCGCCGTCGACGTCGGATACGGGCAGCTGGCCTGGTCGCTTCGCAGCGATGAACGCGTCACCGTCAAAGACCGTACGAACGTACGGGAGTTGACGCTCGAAGCGATCGATGGGGAACCTGTGGATCTTGTCGTGGGGGATCTGTCCTTCATCCCGCTCGGACTGGTGCTGCCCGCCCTGGTGCGGTGCACGAAGCCGGACGCCGACCTGGTGATGATGGTCAAGCCGCAGTTCGAGGTGGGGAAGGAACGGCTGGGCAGCGGCGGTGTGGTCCGCAGCCCCCAGCTGCGCGCCGAGGCCGTGCGCGGGGTGGCCGAGCGGGCCGCGGAACTCGGGCTCGGGGTGAAGGGCGTGACAGCCAGTCCGCTGCCCGGGCCCTCGGGCAATGTCGAGTACTTTCTGTGGCTGCGAGCCGGAGCACCCGCACTGGATCCGGCCGACGTTGACCGTGCAGTGGCGGAGGGGCCGCGTTGACACAGAATTCAGCTCGTACCGTTTTCCTGCTCGCCCACACCGGGCGGCCCGCGGCCATTCGCAGCGCGGAACTCGTGGTCAAGGGACTGCTGCGGTGCGGGATCGGCGTACGGGTCCTGGAGGCCGAGGCGGCGGACCTGCCTCTGCCGGACGAGGTGGAGCTGGTCAAGGAGGCCACCCCGCAGTGCCTCGACGGGTGCGAACTGCTCATCGTGCTCGGCGGTGACGGAACCCTGCTGCGCGGCGCCGAGTTCGCCCGCGCCTCGGGGGTGCCGATGCTCGGTGTCAACCTCGGCCGGGTCGGCTTCCTCGCCGAGGCCGAGCGCGACGACCTCGACCGGGTCGTCGACCGGGTGGTGATGAAGGCCTACGAGGTCGAGGAGCGGATGACGGTCGATGTCGTCGTCCACAAGAACGGCGACATCGTGCACACCGACTGGGCGCTGAACGAGGCGGCCGTGCAGAAGGTCTCCGCCGAGAAGCTGCTGGAGGTCGTTCTGGAGATCGACGGACGGCCCGTGACCGGCTTCGGCTGCGACGGCATCGTGTGCGCCACCCCCACCGGGTCGACCGCCTACGCCTTCTCCGCGGGCGGGCCCGTGGTGTGGCCCGAGGTGGAGGCGCTGCTCATGGTGCCGATCAGCGCGCACGCCCTGTTCGCCAAGCCGCTGGTGACCTCCCCGGACTCCGTGCTGGCCGTGGAGGTGCAGCCGGACACCCCGCACGGGGTGCTGTGGTGCGACGGGCGGCGGACGGTGGAGCTGCCGCAGGGGGCGCGGGTCGAGGTGCGGCGGGGTGCGGTGCCGGTGCGGTTGGCCCGGCTGCACCACGCGTCGTTCACCGACCGGCTGGTGGCCAAGTTCGCGTTGCCGGTGTCCGGGTGGCGAGGGCGCCCTCACTGACCGGCGGTACCCCGCGCCCCGAAGAGGCGCGGGGTACCTCCCCCGGGTGACAGGGCCGCTCGCACATCCCCCGCCGGACCTCGTAAGGTCTTCTCCGTGTTGGAGGAGATGCGGATACGGTCGCTCGGAGTCATCGACGACGCGGTCGTCGAGCTGTCGCCCGGTTTCACCGCCGTGACCGGTGAGACGGGTGCGGGCAAGACCATGGTCGTCACCAGCCTCGGCCTGCTGCTCGGCGGGCGCGCGGACCCTGCGCTCGTACGGATCGGCGCGAAGAACGCGGTCGTCGAGGGGCGGATCGCCCTGGCCGGGGACGCCTCCGCCGCCGTACGCGCCGAAGAGGCCGGCGCCGAACTGGACGACGGCACGCTGCTGATCAGCCGTACCGTATCCGCCGAGGGACGCTCGCGGGCGCACCTGGGCGGGCGTTCCGTGCCCGTCGGGGTGCTCGCGGAGCTGGCCGACGAACTGGTCGCCGTGCACGGGCAGACCGACCAGCAGGGGCTGCTGAAGCTGTCCCGGCAGCGGCAGGCCCTCGACCGGTACGCCGGTGACGCCGTCGCCGTGCCGCTCGCAAAGTACGCGGAGGCCTACCGGCGGCTGCGGGCCGTCTCCGCCGAACTGGACGAGATCACCACCCGCGCCCGCGAGCGGGCCCAGGAAGCCGACATGCTGCGCTTCGGGCTCGAGGAGATCGCGGCCGTGGAGCCACGGGCCGGCGAGGACGTGGAACTGGCCGAGGAGGCCGAGCGGCTCGGGCACGCGGAGGCGCTCGCGTCGGCGGCGACCGCCGCGCACGCCGCGCTGGCGGGCAATCCCGAGGACCCCGAGGGCGTCGACGCGGCCACGCTGGTCGCGGGCGCGCACCGGGCCCTGGAGGCCGTGCGCTCGCACGACCCGGCGCTGGCGGGGCTCGCCGACCGGATCGGTGAGATCGGGATCCTGCTGGGTGACGTGGCCGGAGAGCTGGCCGGGTACGCCGACGACCTGGACGCCGATCCGCTGCGCCTGGCGGCCGTGGAGGAGCGGCGCGCCGCCCTCACCGCGCTGACCCGGAAGTACGGCCAGGACGTGGGCGCCGTCCTCGCGTGGGCCGAGCAGAGCGCCGCGCGGCTGACCGAACTGGACGGCGACGACGACCGGATCGAGGAGCTCACCGCCGAGCGGGACGCGCTGCGCGGCGAACTGGGCGCACTCGCTCAGGCGTTGACGGACGCGCGGACGGAGGCCGCCGAGCGGTTCGCCGCCGCCGTCACCGCCGAGCTGGCCTCGCTCGCCATGCCGCATGCGCGCGTGTCCTTCGAGATCCGGCAGACGGACGACCCGGACGGTGTCGAGGTCGGCGGGCGCACGGTCGCCTACGGGCCGTCGGGCGTCGACGAGGTGGAACTGCTGCTCGCACCCCACCCGGGCGCGCCGCCGCGGCCCATCGCCAAGGGTGCTTCGGGTGGTGAGCTGTCGAGGGTGATGCTCGCGGTGGAGGTGGTGTTCGCGGGGACGGACCCCGTGCCCACCTATCTCTTCGACGAGGTCGACGCGGGTGTCGGCGGCAAGGCGGCGGTCGAGATCGGGCGGCGCCTCGCCCGCCTCGCCAAGACCGCGCAGGTCGTCGTGGTCACCCACCTGCCGCAGGTCGCGGCCTTCGCCGACCGGCAGCTGCTGGTCGAGAAGACCAACGACGGGTCGGTGACGCGATCGGGCGTGAAGGTGCTCCAGGGCGAGGACCGCATCCGCGAACTGTCCCGGATGCTGGCGGGCCAGGAGGATTCGGAGACCGCCCGGGCGCACGCGGAGGAACTGCTGGCGACGGCGCGGGCGGACGCCTAGAGGCAGGCGCAGTCGCCCGGAGGAAAGCGCCGCCGGACCCTTCCCGTAGGGTGACGGGATGGTCACACCCAGCCGCAGGACCGTCTCGTTCGCCCGCGCCGCGGCCGTCACCCGCGCCACGACCGCCGCCCTGCGCGCCCTGGCGCCGGGCGGGCCCGGCCACTGGGAGCGGAAGAACCACGCGGGGCGGACCGTCGAGCTGTACACCGGGCCCGCGTCGGCCATGGCCGTCGCGCTCGGTGCGGGGCGGGTGCACCCGGCGGCCGGACTCGCCGTGCTCGCGGCCGGTGCCTGCGGCGCCTACGACGACGTCCTCGGTGCCGGAGATCCCCGGCGCGGGTTCCGGGCGCATCTGTCGGCCCTTCGGGACGGTGAGGTCACCAGCGGTGCGGTGAAGTTGTTCGGGATCTCCGCGGCGGCGCTCGCCGCCGGGGCCGCGCTGCAGCGGAAGCCTCTGGACAAGGTTCTGGCGGGAGTGGTGATCGCCGGTGCCGCCCACTTCGTCAACCTCGTGGACGTACGGCCGGGCCGGGCCGCCGGCGCCGTCCTCGCCCTGGCCGCCCCGGGGCTACGGGGCGCCGGAGCCGGCGGGGAGCTGTGCGCCGCCGTGGCGGGGGCCGCCGCCGCCGTCCTGCCGGAGGATCTGGGCGAGCGGGCGATGCTCGGGGACACGGGGGCCCACGCCCTCGGTGCAGCCCTAGGCGCCGCCGTCGCCGTCGCATGGGGGTCCCCTCGCCGGACGGGAGGCGGGCGTGGGGGAGGCCGGGCCGGACTCCTCGCCCACGCGGCGGCGTTCGTCGCCGCGGCCGCCTGGGGGGAGAAGGTGAGCGAGGCCGCGAGGACGTGGGGGCCCACCGGGCGCTCTCACCCGGGCGAGTGAGCGAGTGAGGGACCGGCGCGCGCCGTCGGGCGCTCGGTCCGCCGCCGTCACGGCCCTCCGCCGGTGCCGCGCCACCCCGCTCCCTGGCATGCTTGAGTCATCCGCGGAGTCATCCGGGCGACCCGGGAAGGCCGGGCACGCACCGGCACTTCCCGGAGCCGCTTGGTGCGGTCCACCCCCACCGCGCGATCCTTCTGTACGTTTCTTCGTGACCGCCCGATGCCGAACCAGGAGCCCCGGCCACGTGAGCCTCGCGAGCAGCCACTCACCGCACGGCCGGACGCCGCTGCGCACCGTGCAGGTGCTCGGCGGGGGAAGCGCGGGCAGCAGCGCGCATGTGCGGTCTCTTGCTTCGGGCCTGGTCGCCAGGGGCGTACGGGTGACCGTGTGCGCCCCCGTCGAAGCCGAGCACACCTACGATTTCACCGGCGTCGGTGCCGAGCACGTCCCCGTGCCCCGCAGCACGGACCCCTCCTCCCTGGCCGCACTCCGCACCGTCTGCGCCGACGCGGACCTGGTGCACGCCCACGGGCTGCACGCGGGTCTGCGCGCCGCGCTCGCGCTCGGCGGGCGTCGCACCCCCTTTGTGGTCACCTGGCACACGCGGGCGCACGCCGAGGGCGCACGCGCTCATCTCCTGCGCTTGCTGGAACGGCGGGTGGCCAGGGTCGCGTCCGTCGTCCTCGGCACCTCCTCCGACCTGGTCGACCGGGCGCGCCGCCGCGGCGCGCGGGACGCCAGGCTCGCCGCCGTCGCCCTGCCGCCACCCCGCATGTCCCCGGAGTACGACGACCCCGACCGGCTGCGTCCCAAGACCCGGGCCGAGATCGGCGCCACGGAACGGCCGTTGCTCATGGCGGTCGGCGCCCTCGAACGGCACCGGGGGTACGACGTGCTGCTCGACGCCTCCCGCGTCTGGCGGCGCCTCGACCCGGCGCCCCTGGTCGTCATCGCGGGGGAGGGGCCCCTGCGGCCGTCTCTGCAGCGGCGCATCGAGGACGAGGGGCTGCCGGTGCGGCTGATCGGGCGGCGCGACGACGTCGGCGAACTGCTCGCGGCCGCCGACCTGGCCCTGCTGCCCAGCAGCTGGGAGTCCCGGTCCGTGCTCGCGCAGGAGGCCCTGCACGCGCGTGTGCCGCTGGTCGCCACCGCCGTCGGCGGCATCCGCGAACTCGTCGGCGACGCGGCCGAACTCGTCCCATACGGGGACGCGGGGGCACTCGCCACCGCCGTCGTACGGCTCCTCGACGACCCGGAGCGCCGTGAGCTGCTGCGGGAGAGGGGCACCCGGCAGGCCGCGACCTGGCCCACCGAGGACGAGACCGTGGCCCAAGTGCTGAGCGTCTACGACGAGCTGACGCAGGCGCGGCCCTTCCCGTAGGACCGTGCCGTCCGCAGGTCCCGCAGGACCGTGCCGTCCGCCGGGACCGGCCGCTGCCCGCAGGACCCGAGCCGCCTATCCCTGGGGTACGTGCCGGCGCGCCCGCAGGGCCAGGCTGAGGGCCAGGACCGTCTGCGGGTCGTCGAGGTCCGTGCCCAGCAACTCCCCGATCCGGGCCAGCCGGTTGTAGAGGGTCTGCCGGTTCAGATGCAGCTCGCGAGCCGTCTCCGCCTTGCGGCCCGCATGCGCGAGATACGTCTCCAGCGTGGGCAGCAGCGGCGGTTTGGAGCGCCGGTCGTGGTCGCGCAGCGCACCGATCGCGCGGTCCACGAAGTCCGCCAGGTCCGGATGGTCCCGCAGCCGCCACAGCAGCAGATCGATGTCGAGGCGCCGGGCGTCGTACCAGGCCCGTTCCGGCAGTCCCTGTGCCGCCGTCGCGGTCTCCGCCGCGTGCCGCAGCCCGGCCGACGCCGCCGCCCAGCCGCCCGCCACGCCTACCACCACGACCGGGGGCCGGGCGCCCGGCCGCTGCATGCCGGCCCGCTCCACCCCGGCCCGCAGCGCCGCGGCCACCCGGTCGGCGACCGCGGAGCGTTCCGACTCCGAGCGCAGGCCCAGCAGCAGTGGCACCCGGCCCTCCACCGGCCGCACACCGAGCAGGACCGGAACACCCACCGATCCCAGTTCCTCCGCGACCGCCCGCGCCAGCACCGCCCAGCCCCCGCCGCCCGGCGCGGGGCCGTCCGCCAGCCGCATCACCACCGGCAGCAGCGGGCCGCCGCCCGGCTTGAAGCCCAGCACCCGTGCCTGGGCGGGCGCGTCCTCGGCGGTGATCCGGCCCTCGGCGAGGTCGGTGAGGAAGTCGCCGCGCCCCCGCGCCGCCAGCTCCTCCTCCT
Source organism: Streptomyces glomeratus (assembly GCF_021462825.1). Classification (GTDB taxonomy): domain Bacteria; phylum Actinomycetota; class Actinomycetes; order Streptomycetales; family Streptomycetaceae; genus Streptomyces; species Streptomyces glomeratus. The sequence continues at coordinate 15,341 of NZ_JAKEEB010000047.1, forward strand.
GCCGGGCCTGCATCAAGACCACCGCGAGGACGCCCGCGGCCCGCTCGGCGGCGATCCGGTGCACCGGTGCCACCGGCGTGGTGACCGGCAGCAGCACCAGCCGGGCCCGTACCGAGCCCGTGCCCGGTCCGCCGCCCGGCACGTCCACGATCGTCGTGCCGGCCGGGGGCGCGTCCTTGTGCTGTCCGCGCAGTCCCTCCCACACCTGGAGCGGATCCGTGTCCGCCGGGCCGGTCCCGGCGGCGTACAGCAGCCGGCCGTCGGCGGTCTCCAGGAACACCGGATTGCCGCCGAAGCCGGCCAGAATCCCCAGCACCTGCGGTATCCCGCCGCCGCCGAGCAGCGCCTCGGTGCAGCGGCGGTGCACCTCCTCGGCCCGCTGGAGCAGCGCGTAGTGCCCGTTGACGATCTCGGTGTGGATCTCCTCGGTGACCGCCACGAACGGCACCTCGCGGTGCAGCTGGACGAGCGGGAGCCCGGCCGTGCGGGCCGTCTCGACGAGGGCGGCGGGCAGCCGGGTGAAGCGCGGTCCCAGCTCCACCACCAGGGCCGCGATGCCGCGCTCGGCCAGCGTGCGGACGAACGCTCGCTGGTCGGCGGGGCGGGTGCCGAGGCCGTACCCGGTGGTCAGAAGGAGTTCGCCGCCCTTCAGCAGCGAGGCGATGTTCGGGACCTCGCCCGCGTGCACCCAGCGCACCGTGCGATGCAGCCGGTCCGCGCCGGCGAGCACCTCCGGCAGTCCGCTGCGCAGCCCGGGCAGCTCCAGCGCCCGCTGCACGGTGATTCCGGTGCCCTGGGAGCCCTGGGGGTCGAAACGGCTGTCCATGCGGTGACGCTACCTGCGCGGACGCCCCCGGCGCACCTGAGCCCCGGCCCGGCGGTCACGGGCCCGGTCAGGCGGGCAGGATGTTGTGGTTGTAACGGAACACGTTGTCCGGGTCGTACTGGCGTTTGACCCGTGCCAGCCGGTTGAGGTGCTCGGTGCCGAGGCCGGCCACCACCCGGTCCCTGCCCTCGTCCCCGATCAAGTTGAGATAGACCGCCCCGGTGCTCCATGGCCGGGCGTCGGCGCGCACGTCCGTCACCCACCGCAGGGCCCGCTCGTCGTCCGCCGGGTCCGCCCAGACGCCGAAGGGATGTACGGCCCAGGGCGCGTCCCGGAAGGCGACCGGGTACTCGGCGGGTCCCGAGGCGATCGCGCCGCCCTGCGGGAAGAGCATCTGCTGACAGGCCGAGGGGACCGGCATCGAGGGGGCGCGGGCGCAGAAGGCGTCGACCAGCTCGTCGGGCAGGGCCCGCACGTACTCGACCGACCAGTGGTTGCGCAGCCCCGGCGGACTGTCGAGCATGCACTGCACATCGGCGTACGGCATCGCGGAGACGACCTCGCACTCGTGCGGCAGCGCCAGCAGCGGCTGGGCGCGCTTGCGCAGCCCCTCCTCACCGCCGACGTAGGTGACCAGCACGCCGCACAGCAGCCTCCCCACCAGGTGCCCGGGAACGAACGGCGCGCGCGGGCCGGTCAGGTACAGCACGGCGCCGCCCAGCTCCGGCGCCCCGGAGGCGAGGAGGTCACGATAGGTCCGGACCGCTTCCGGGCCCCTGTCGGGCAGGAACATGAGCAGGGCGATCGAGAACTCGGGGAGCTGGTGCAGCCTGAGCGTCAGCGAGGTGGCGACACCGAAGTTCCCGCCACCGCCGTGCAGCGCCCAGAACAGCTCCGGATTCTCCTCGGCGGTCGCGAGGAGCGGGGTGCCGTCCGCGGTCACCAGCTCCACACCGAGCAGATTGTCGACGGCGAGGCCGAAGGACCGGTCGAGCCAGCCGGTGCCGCCACCGAGCACAAAGCCGGCGACACCGGTCGTGGAGACCCGGCCGCCGGTGGTCGCGAGGCCGTGGGGCTCGGTCGCGCGGTCCAGGTGGCTCATCACGGCACCCCCCTCGACCCGGACCGACGCGGACTCCGGATGCACCGCGACCCGGTGCATCCGGCGCAGGTCCACCACCACACCGTTGTCGTTGACGGCCATGCCCGCGACACTGTGGCCGCCGCCGCGGACGGCGATCTTCAGATCGAGGTCCCGGGCGAAACGCACCGCCCGGATGACATCGACCTCGCCCGCGCACTGCGCGATGACGGCCGGACGGCGGTCGATCAGCGCGTTGGAGACGGCACGGGCCTCGTCGTAGCCCGCATCGCCGGGAGCGAAGACCTCGCCCTCCAGGCGCGCACGGAGCGCGGCGAGCGCCGCGCCCGCCTTCGAAAGGGGAGGAATCATGGCGGCCGCCCCTTCCCGCAGGGGACACCACTGCCCTCAGCCTAGGCGGGCCCGGCGCACCGGTCCTGTTCGGCGGGCGTACGGGGCCTCAGCCGCCGTACGCGCCGGACGCCGTCAGCCGCAGCGCCGTGTCGATCAGCGGCACATGGCTGAAGGCCTGCGGGTAGTTCCCGACCTGGCGCTGCAGACGCGGGTCCCACTCCTCGGCGAGCAGGCCCAGGTCGTTGCGCAGGGCGAGCAGCTTCTCGAAGAGCTTGCGGGCCTCGTCCACGCGGCCGATCATCGCCAGGTCGTCCGCCATCCAGAACGAGCAGGCGAGGAACGCGCCCTCGTCACCCGGCAGCCCGTCCACGCCTTCCTCCTCGCCCGCGGTCGGGTAGCGCAGGATGAAGCCGTCGGGCGTGGACAGCTCGCGCTGGATCGCCTCGATCGTGCCGATCACACGCTTGTCGTCCGGCGGCAGGAAGCCCATCTGCGGAATCAGCAGCAGGGAGGCGTCCAGCTCCTTGGAGCCGTAGGACTGCGTGAAGGTGTTGCGCTCCTTGTCGTAGCCCTTCTCGCACACGTCCCGGTGGATGTCGTCGCGCAGCTCGCGCCACTTCTCCAGCGGTCCGTCCGCGTCCCCGGACTCGAGCAGCTTGATCGTGCGGTCCACCGCCACCCAGGCCATGACCTTGGAGTGCACGAAGTGGCGGCGGGGGCCGCGCACCTCCCAGATGCCCTCGTCCGGCTCGTCCCAGTGCTGCTCCAGGTAGCGGATGAGCTTGAGCTGGAGCAGGGAGGCGTAGTCGTTGCGGGCGAGGCCGGTCATATGGGCCAGGTGCAGGGCCTCGGTGACCTCTCCGTACACGTCCAGCTGGAGCTGGTGCGCGGCGCCGTTGCCGACGCGCACCGGCGCGGAGTTCTCGTAGCCGGGCAGCCAGTCCAACTCGGCCTCGCCCAGTTCCCGTTCGCCCGCGATGCCGTACATGATCTGCAGGTTCTCGGGGTCGCCCGCCACGGCGCGCAGCAGCCATTCACGCCAGGCCCGCGCCTCCTCGCGGTAGCCGGTGCGCAGCAGCGAGGACAGGGTGATCGCCGCATCGCGCAGCCAGGTGTAGCGGTAGTCCCAGTTGCGTACGCCACCGATCTCCTCGGGCAGTGAGGTCGTGGGCGCGGCCACGATGCCGCCCGTCGGCGCGTAGGTGAGGGCCTTGAGGGTGATCAGGGAGCGGACCACCGCCTCGCGGTAGGGGCCGTGATACGTGCAGTGCTCCACCCACTCGCGCCAGAAGTCCTCGGTCGCCTCCAGCGCCTGCTCGGGCTCCGGCAGCGGCGGCGGCTCCTTGTGCGAGGGCTGCCACGAGATCGTGAACGCGATCCGGTCACCCGGTGCGACCGTGAAGTCCGCGTACGTCGTCAGCGCCTTGCCATAGGTCTCGGCAGGGGTGTCGAACCACACGGAGTCGGGACCGGCGACGGCCACCGTGCGCCCCTCGTGCTTGTGCACCCAGGGCACGATGCGCCCGTAGGAGAACCGCATCCGCAGCGCCGAGCGCATGGGCACCCGGCCCGTGACGCCCTCCACGATCCGGATCAGCTGCGGAGCGCCGTCACGCGGCGGCATGAAATCGGTCACCCGGACCGTGCCGCGCGGGGTGTCCCACTCGGACTCCAGGATCAGGGACTCGCCGCGGTAGGTGCGCCGGGTCGCCGCCGGCGGCTTCATGTCCGCCGCATGGGCCGGCCCCAGCCGCCAGAAGCCGTGCTCCTCCGTGCCGAGCAGTGCTGCGAAGACGGCATGGGAGTCGAAACGGGGCAGGCACAGCCAATCCACGGTGCCGTCCCGGCAGACCAGCGCCGCGGTCTGCATGTCTCCAATGAGTGCGTAGTCTTCGATGCGCCCGGCCAATGCAACTCCAGTCGAACGGCCACGTCGCCCCGGGTGGGGCGGTCGCTCTTGCGGTCATGGGGTCGGTGAGAAAGGCGTTGTTCACCGACTCATTCGAAATCGAAGCGGTCGATGTTCAACGAACTGACGAGCTGTTGTTGTTCCGGTGACGGGCGGGGGTGGTGCCGTTTGCCGGGAGTGCTCGGCAGCGAGTGTCCGAGCAGGATACGACGCACGTGGTTGGTCCGCGTGCCCGTCGGGCCAACGGTACGGCTCCGAACGAGTGAGGCGGGAGCGACGGTGACGGGTCCGTGGCGACATATGCGCGGAGCGTGGCCGGAAGCAGCCCCGTCCGGGCGCTGATACGCTGGTAGCCCGTGGACCGGTGGGCACGTAACCCCCGAACCGCAGCGACGGCACCGCCGGACATTTTTCGGAGGCGAGCCGTACCGCACCCCAGTACGCGACCACGGGAGCCCCCTCTTGGCCATGCCGCCCGCTGCTTTTCGAAACAGCAAAGCCACGACGACCAAGCACATCTTCGTCACCGGGGGTGTCGCCTCTTCGCTCGGCAAGGGTCTGACGGCCTCCAGCCTGGGCATGCTGCTCAAGGCCCGGGGCCTTCGCGTCGTGATGCAGAAGCTCGACCCGTACCTGAACGTCGACCCGGGCACGATGAACCCCTTCCAGCACGGTGAGGTGTTCGTCACCAACGACGGTGCCGAGACCGACCTGGACATCGGTCACTACGAGCGGTTCCTCGACCGCGACCTGGACGGCTCTGCCAATGTCACCACGGGCCAGGTGTACTCGACGGTCATCGCCAAGGAGCGGCGCGGCGAGTACCTGGGTGACACCGTGCAGGTCATCCCGCACATCACCAATGAAATCAAGCATCGCATCCGACGGATGGCCACCGACGAGGTGGACGTCGTGATCACCGAGGTCGGCGGCACCGTCGGCGACATCGAGTCGCTGCCGTTCCTGGAGACCGTGCGCCAGGTCCGCCACGAGGTCGGCCGCGACAACGTGTTCGTGGTGCACATCTCGCTGCTGCCCTACATCGGCCCCTCCGGCGAACTGAAGACCAAGCCGACCCAGCACTCGGTCGCCGCCCTGCGCAACATCGGTATCCAGCCGGACGCGATCGTGCTGCGCTGCGACCGCGAGGTCCCCACGGCGATCAAGCGCAAGATCTCGCTGATGTGCGACGTCGACGAGGCAGCCGTCGTGGCCTGTCCCGACGCCCGCTCGATCTACGACATCCCGAAGGTCGTGCACACCGAGGGCCTGGACGCCTATGTCGTCCGCAAGCTGGACCTGCCCTTCCGTGACGTGGACTGGACGACCTGGGACGACCTGCTCGACCGGGTCCACAACCCCAGGGACGAGGTCACCCTCGCCCTGGTCGGCAAGTACATCGACCTGCCCGACGCCTATCTGTCGGTCATCGAGGCGCTGCGCGCCGGCGGCTTCGCCAACAAGGCGCGCGTGAAGATCAAGTGGGTCACCTCCGACGACTGCAAGACCCCGGCCGGCGCCAAGGCGCAGCTCTCCGATGTGGACGGCATCTGCATCCCCGGCGGCTTCGGCGACCGTGGTGTGCTGGGCAAGGTCGGCGCCATCCGCTACGCCCGCGAGAACAAGATCCCCCTGCTCGGCCTCTGCCTCGGCCTGCAGTGCATCGTGATCGAGGCCGCGCGCAGCCTCGCCGACATCCCCGACGCGAACTCCACCGAGTTCGACGCGGCCACCGCCCACCCGGTCATCTCCACCATGGCCGAGCAGCTCGACATCGTGGCCGGCGAGGGCGACATGGGCGGCACGATGCGCCTCGGGATGTACCCGGCCAAGCTGGCCGAGGGTTCGATCGTGCGCGAGGTGTACGACGGCAAGGAGTACGTCGAGGAGCGCCACCGCCACCGCTACGAGGTCAACAACGCCTACCGGGCCGAACTGGAGAAGAAGGCGGGCATCGTGTTCTCCGGCACTTCGCCGGACGGCAAGCTCGTGGAGTACGTCGAGTACCCGCGCGATGTGCACCCTTACCTGGTGGCGACGCAGGCGCACCCGGAGCTGCGCTCCCGCCCGACCCGGCCCCACCCGCTCTTCGCCGGGCTGGTGAAGGCGGCCGTGGAGCGGAAGAACGGCAAGTAGCACAAGAGCTGTACGGTGGCCGGGGTACGCGTCCTGCGGGAGGTGTACCCCGGTTTCGTGCAAGGTGTGGGAGGAACAGGGCGACATGACGATCAAGGACACCGCCGAGGAGTGGGAGATCCGGGCGAGTGAGACCCCGTTCGCCGGCAAGAAGACCTCCGTCCGCGCCGAGGACGTGGTCATGCCGAACGGAGCGGTCGTCCGCCGTGACTACCAGGTCCACCCGGGTTCGGTGGCCGTCGTCGCCCTGGACGACCAGGACCGGGTGCTCGTCATCCGCCAGTACCGCCACCCCGTGCGCCAGCGGCTCTGGGAGGTCCCGGCCGGCCTGCTGGACATCCAGGGGGAGAACCCGCTGCACGCCGCCCAGCGGGAGCTGTACGAGGAGGCGCACGTCAAGGCCGAGGACTGGCGTGTGCTGACCGACGTCTACACCACGCCGGGCGGCTCCGACGAGGCCGTGCGCATCTTCCTGGCCCGCGATCTGTCCGCGGCCGACGGCCAGCGCTTCGAGGTCGAGGACGAGGAGGCCGACATGGAGCTCGCCCGGGTCCCGCTGGACGACCTCGTCCGCGGTGTGCTGGCCGGCGACCTCCACAACACCTGCCTGGTCGTCGGCGTCCTCTCCCTGCTCGCCGCGCGCAGCACCGGGGGTCTGGACACCCTGCGCCCGGCCGAGGCACCGTGGCCGGCCCGGCCCTTCGAGGCATGATCCCCACCCGGCCCACGACCTGACCCACGAGGCTCCCGCCCCGGCCGCATCGGTTCACGGGCGGGCTGTTCGCTTGCGCCTCGGCGGTCGTACCATCGCCTGATCCGATCGGGGGATGTGTCCGCCATGCTCCGCCGGGCCCGTCGCAGAGCGTGAACTAGGCTCTGAGGGACGACCCGCCCCAGGACCCGGCGGGCCGGTGTGCGCAGTGGGACGGGAGCGTGGCCCGTGACGGATCAGGCGGTGGCGACTGGCGGCAACGAGTTGTCGCAGGACGCTGGGCGTCCCGCCACCACGGAAGCTCAGTTCCTCGGTCGGGCAAGGGAGTTGAAGGAACTCCTCGTCGACATGGAGCGCGCCGGCCTCGACACGATCTCCGGCCGCAAGGCGCCACGGGCCCGGGTGCTGCTCATCGCGGGACGGCCCGGTTACGGGCGCACGGCGCTGGCCGAGCAGTTGGCCCGCCAGGTTGCGCACCGTTACCGGGACGGCGTGCTGCGCGCCCGCCTCAGCGAACCCGACGGCACCCCCGTACCGACCGAGCGCACCGCCCGGGAGCTGCTGACCGCCCTCGGCGTGCCGACCCCGGCCGGGGCCGACGAGGACGAACTGGGCCAGACGGTGCGCGAAGCCCTCGCGGACCGCCGGGTACTGCTTCTGCTGGACGACGCGGTGGCCGCGGACCAGGTCGACGCGCTGCTGCCGGACACCCCTCAGTGCCTGGTCGTCGCCGTCTCCGGAGGCCCGCTGACCGGGATCGCCGACGTGCGTCCGTGCACCCTCGGCGGGCTGGACACCAAGGCGGCCCTGGAACTGCTCAACCGGTACACCGGATCGGTGCGGATCACCGTCGACCCGAGCGCCGCCGAGCGCCTCGTCGAGGAGTGCGCGGGCCAGCCCGCCGCACTCGTCCTCGCCGGCGGCTGGCTCGCCGCCCACCCCCAGGCCGCCGTCGCCGACCTCGCCAAGCAGCTGCGCACCGCGGGCGGGGAGGGAACCCCGCTGGCCCGCGTCTTCCGGCTGTCGTACGCGGCACTGCCCGGCGCCGCCCAGCGGATGCTGCGACTGCTCTCCCTGGCCCCAGCCGGTCTCGTCGACCCGCACACCGCCTCCGCGCTGGCCGGCTGCTCGCTGGAGACCGCCCGCGCCGCCCTCGACGACGCCACCGCCCTCGGCTTTCTGCGCGGCGCGGGCTCGCCCGGGCCGCAGTACGAGGTCCCCGGCTGTCTGCAACCACTGCTGCGCACGCTCGCCGAGAACCAGGACCGCCCGGCCGAGCTGCAGCTGGCCCGCGCCCGGATGCTGGAGAGGACCGTACGGCTGCTCCAGTCCTGCCGTGCGACCACCGAGACCGACAGTCCGCAGGCCCGTGAGAAGCTCGCCGCGCTGCCCCGGGCCCTGCGCTTCCCGAGCCCCCGGGCGGCCGAGGAGTGGCTGCGCAGCCGGCAGCCCGCCCTGCTGGCCTGCGCCCGGCTCGCGGTCGCCGACGGCGAGCTGGACACGCTCGCCCGGCGCCTGATGGCCGCGCTGGTCAGGGCCATGGTCGCCCACTTCGGCACCCAGGCGGCCGCGCCCGAGCTGTACGGCATCCACCGGCTCGTTCTCGATATCGCCGAGCGCCGTGAGCTGCCCCGCGAGCAGGCGGCGGCCCTGCTGAACCTCGCCGACCTGGACGCTCAGACCGGCCGTACGGCACAGGCGCTGGCCCGCTACCGGACGGCGCTGGACGCCGCGCGGGCGGCGAACGACCCGTATGCGACGGGCCGCGCGACGGAATCCGTAGGCGGCGCCCACCAGGAGCTGGGGGACTACGACCGGGCCGCCGACTGGTACGGCCGGGCGCTCGCCCTGCGGCTGGCCCGAGACGAGCGCGCGGACGCCGCCCGGCTCTATGGCCGTATCGCCACGGTGCACACCTATGCGGGCCGCTACGGCGAGGCGCAGCGCAACTGGCGGGCGGCGATCGCGGCACATCGCCGAAACGGCGATGTGGCAGCCCACGCGCGGGCGTTGAGCGAGCTGGCCCGTGTCCAGGAGTACGCGGGACGGCCCGAGGAGTCGCTGCACACCTGCCACGAGGCGGTCGAGTGGGCGCGGCGCGCCGAGGACGCGCGATTGCAGGCGGCCCTGCGCATCAGGCTGGCCGACACCCTGGAGCGCCTCGGCGACCCGGCGGCCGCGCGCCTGCACCGCGGGGTGGCGGAGCGCATGCTGGGTGAGGGGCGCCAGGAGAACCAGTCCGCACCGAGACAGGACGCTAACGCCTACGAAATCCGCGGTACATCCAGTGAAGATTGATGCAATGAAAGGCTAGACAGCGGGAACGCCTTCATTAAACTGGCTCTGCCGCACATTCTCCTGCGGTGTCTCCGGGTGTGCCCCTGCGCGTCCGGTTATGTCTTGCAATGCCCCACAATCTCTGAGCCAAGGACCGTGATCGACGTGAAGGTCGGCATCCCCCGCGAGGTCAAGAACAACGAGTTCCGGGTGGCCATCACCCCCGCCGGCGTGCACGAGCTGGTGCGCAACGGTCACCAGGTCGTCGTCGAGCGCAACGCCGGTGTCGGCTCCTCGATCCCGGACGACGAGTACATCGCCGCCGGCGCGCGGATCCTGGACACCGCCGACGAGGTCTGGGCCACCGCCGACCTGCTGCTCAAGGTCAAGGAGCCCATCGCGGAGGAGTACCACCGCCTCCGCAAGGACCAGATCCTCTTCACCTACCTGCACCTGGCGGCCTCCAAGGAGTGCACGGACGCCCTGCTGGAGTCCGGCACCACGGCCATCGCCTACGAGACGGTCGAGCTGCCCAACCGCGCCCTGCCGCTGCTCGCCCCCATGTCCGAGGTCGCGGGCCGGCTGGCCCCGCAGGTCGGCGCCTACCACCTGATGCGCGCGGCCGGTGGCCGCGGTGTCCTGCCCGGCGGTGTGCCGGGCGTGCCGGCCGGCAAGGCCGTCATCATCGGCGGTGGCGTCTCCGGCTGGAACGCCGCGCAGATCGCCATCGGCCTGGGCTTCCACGTGACGCTGCTCGACAAGGACATCAACAAGCTCAAGGAGGCGGACAAGATCTTCGGCACGAAGATCCAGACCGTCGTCTCCAACGCCTTCGAGCTCGAGAAGGCCTGCCTCGACGCCGACCTCGTCATCGGTGCCGTCCTCATCCCGGGCGCCAAGGCCCCGAAGCTGGTCACCAACGAGCTGGTGTCCCGGATGAAGGCCGGAAGTGTCCTTGTCGACATTGCGATCGACCAGGGCGGCTGCTTCGAGGACTCCCGTCCGACCACGCACGCCGAGCCGACCTTCCGGGTCCACGAGTCGGTCTTCTACTGCGTCGCCAACATGCCGGGAGCGGTCCCCAACACCTCCACCTACGCGCTGACCAACGCCACGCTCCCGTACATCGTGGAGCTGGCCAACCGTGGCTGGGTCGAGGCGCTGCGCCGTGACGCCGCGCTGGCCAAGGGCCTCAACACCCATGACGGCAAGGTGGTTTACAAGGAGGTCGCCGAGGCGCACGGCCTCGAGCACGTGGAGCTGGCGTCCCTGCTCGACTAGTCGGGCAGCCGCCCGGGTTCGATTTCCCGGCGCTCCGAGGCGATCGGTCAATACACGTCGTCAACACCGCGCAGCCGGCCGGACCTTGCCCGACAAGGTCCGGCCGGGTGTGTGTATGGTCACTTTGCGACACTCGTTCAACTCGCCTCGAACGCAACCCTTCGACCGTTTCGCACACCGGTGAAACCTGGCGAACGGTGCCCGGACACCCTTGACAGCAGGATGTTTCATTGCCGACACATCGGGCCGGGTCCGGCGGATTGTGTTGCTGCGGACCGCCGACACGCCATAGAGTCGCCAACCGTCGGCATGGTGCCACGCTGACCTATCTAGAAGTTTCCTGGTCACCAAGGAGGTAAGACGACTTGTGAATGAGTCGACATTTACTCCCGGGGGTGGTCAACCAGGAATGCCTGCGCGGGGCACGGTCCCCACGGGGCTCGAGGCTGTCGGCTCCGTCGCTGTCCGTACCTTCGCAGCCCACCAGAGCCAGAGCCCCCACCTGGCTCAGACAGCACACCAGAGCATGGATGGCCCACACGTGAACGCCATGGCCGGCGGCCCGAGCGGCGAGGTCCACAACAACTTCGCCGACTACGACGAACTGCCCGACGGGCACTTCTACGACCCCGACGCCGAATACGAGCCCGACCCCGAGTACGCGGCCACACTCGCGCCCGACGCCGCCCGTCAGCGCCGCGAGCGCATCGGCCCGACCGGCCGTCCGCTGCCGTACTTCCCGATCCCGGGCCCGCTGACCGACCACGGTCCCGCGACGATCATCGCGATGTGCAACCAGAAGGGCGGCGTCGGCAAGACGACGTCGACCATCAACCTGGGTGCCGCGCTCGCGGAGTACGGGCGCCGGGTGCTCCTCGTCGACTTCGACCCGCAGGGCGCGCTGTCCGTGGGCCTCGGCGTCAACCCCATGGAGCTCGACCTCACCGTCTACAACCTGCTCATGGAGCGGGGCATGTCCGCGGACGAGGTCCTGCTGAAGACCGCCGTCCCCAACATGGACCTGTTGCCGAGCAACATCGACCTGTCGGCGGCCGAGGTCCAGCTGGTCTCGGAGGTCGCGCGCGAGTCGACACTCCAGCGGGCCCTGAAGCCCCTCATGTCGGACTACGACTACATCGTGATCGACTGTCAGCCCTCGCTCGGCCTGCTCACCGTCAACGCGCTCACCGCCGCGCACAAGGTGATCGTGCCGCTCGAGTGCGAGTTCTTCGCGCTGCGCGGTGTCGCCCTGCTCACCGAGACCATCGAGAAGGTCCAGGAGCGGCTCAACCCCGAGCTGGAGCTCGACGGCATCCTCGCCACGATGTACGACTCCCGGACCGTGCACAGCCGTGAGGTCCTCGCCCGGGTCGTCGAGGCGTTCGACGACCACGTGTACCACACGGTGATCGGCCGGACCGTGCGTTTCCCGGAGACCACGGTCGCCGGTGAGCCGATCACCACCTACGCCTCCAACTCCGTCGGTGCCGCCGCCTACCGCCAGCTCGCCAGGGAGGTGCTCGCCCGGTGTCACGCCGAGTGAGTCTGCCGGGGGCCGACGAGCTGTTCCGTACCACCGGGGGAATGGGGCTCCAGGCATCCACCCCCAGGCGCCAGGCCAACGGCGAGGCCAGGGTGCCGGCTCCCGCGGGCGACAGCGACGCGACGGCCGCGGCGGAGGACGCTCCGCTGTCGGTGCCCGTACAGGGCGGCGACGGAGAGGGCGACGAGCACGTCGCGGCGGATGTCGCGGACGCGGAGACCGGGGAATCGCGTACGCGATCGGCGAACGCCGACCGGTCCGCGCGGCGGCAGCCCGCGCAGGAAGGTTCTGCCGGTGCCGCCTCGGCCCAGCCGCGCAAGCGGGGGCGCGCGGCCGGGCGTCGGCCCAGCGGGCGTGAACGGCACGACGAGAAGATCACCGTGTATGTGTCCGCCGAGGAGCTGATGGACCTCGAGCACGCGCGGCTCGTGCTCCGGGGCGAGCACGGGCTGGCGGTGGACCGCGGGCGGATCGTGCGCGAGGCGGTCGCCGTGGTGCTGGCCGATCTGGAGTCGCGCGGGGACGCGAGCATCCTCGTACGTCGGCTGCGGGGGCGGTAAGCAGGTAGCCTGCGACGGCTATGACCTTGTACGACGGCTCCGCTCCCGCTCCCGGCTCCTCCGGCTCCGGCGGCCGTCGGCGTGCACTGGGCCGAGGACCGGGCACATCCCGGCCGGAGCAGCCCGGGCCCCCCGCGCACCAGACCGAGGCGCGGTCCGGACACTCCGGCGCGGCCGAGAACGCGCCGACCGCCGTCGGCACCGAGTCCGAGCCCACCCCCGAGGCCGCGGTCGAAGCGGCGTCCGAGCCCACCCCCGAGGCCGCGGTCGAAGCGGCGACCGAGCCCACCCCCGAGGCCGCGCTCGAAGCGGCGACCGGACCGGGAACCGCCTCCGCGGAGGAAGGCGCCGCCTCCCCTGCCGGGGGACCCGAGACGGGTCTCGTCCGCCCCGCCCCGCCGTCCGGCGACCCCGCGCTCCCCGCTCCCGTGGCAGGACCCTCTCCCGACGCCGTGGCCGCCGCCCCGGGCCGGGGAGCCGCCGCCGGGGCGGAGACCCTCCCGGGGCCGCCGGAGGCCGCAGGGCAGGCGTCCCCGGACGACACGGCCGGGACGGGTCCCGGGTCCGCCGCCGACGGCCCGGCCCCCGGGACCGGGGTCTTCAAGGTGCGGCTGGTCAACTTCGAAGGGCCCTTCGACCTTCTCCTCCAGCTGATCTCCAGGCACAAGCTCGACGTCACCGAGGTCGCGCTGTCCAAGGTGACCGACGAGTTCATGGCGCACATCCGGGCCATGGGGCCGGACTGGGACCTCGACCAGACGACCGAGTTCCTCGTCGTCGCCGCGACCCTGCTCGATCTCAAGGCGGCACGGTTGCTGCCCGCCGCCGAGATCGAGGACGAGGCGGACCTCGCGCTGCTCGAGGCCCGGGACCTGCTGTTCGCACGGCTCCTGCAGTACCGCGCCTACAAACAGATCGCGGAGATCTTCAACCGGCGCACCGAGGAGGAGGCCCGGCGCCACCCGCGCACCGTCGGCCTCGAACCCCACCACGCCGAACTGCTGCCCGAAGTCGTCATCAGCATCGGGCCCGAGGGGTTCGCCAGGCTCGCGGTCAAGGCGATGCAGCCCAGGCCCAAGCCGCAGGTGTACGTCGACCACATCCACGCCCCGCTCGTCAGCGTGCAGGAGCAGGCCGGGATCGTCGTGGCGCGCCTGCGGGAGCTGGGGGAGGCCAGCTTCCGTGTGCTGGTGGAGGACACCGACGACACCCTCACGGTCGTCGCCCGTTTCCTCGCGCTGCTGGAGCTGTACCGCGAGAAGGCCGTGGCGCTGGAGCAGGAGGCCGCCCTCGGTGAGCTGGTGGTGCGCTGGACCGGCGGGGACGGGGACGAGACACCGGTGGTCACGGACGAGTTCGACCGGCCGCCCGAGGAGCCCAAGGAGGAGAAGAAGGCGTGAGCGAGGAGACCACCGAGGCACCGGCCGCGCCGGGCACCGTCGCCGATCTCGACCTCAGGCCCGCCCTGGAGGCGGTCCTCATGGTCGTGGACGAGCCCGCCACCGAGGAGCACCTGGCGAAGATCCTGGAACGGCCCCGGCGGCAGATCGCCGACGCGCTGCGGGAACTCGCCGACGAGTACACCGTGCAGGGGCGCGGCTTCGAGCTGCGGTTCGTGGCGGGCGGCTGGCGCTTCTACACCCGGGCCGCCTACGCGCCCGCCGTGGAGCGCTTCGTGCTCGACGGACAGCAGGCCCGGCTCACCCAGGCCGCCCTGGAGACGCTGGCGGTGGTCGCCTACCGGCAGCCGGTCAGCCGCAGCCGCGTCTCCGCGGTCCGCGGGGTGAACTGCGACGGCGTGATGCGCACCCTCCTCCAGCGCGGTCTGGTCGAGGAGGCGGGCACGGAACCCGAAACAGGTGCGATCCTGTACAGGACGACGAACTACTTCCTGGAGCGGATGGGCCTGCGCGGCCTGGACGAGCTTCCGGAGCTCGCGCCCTTCCTCCCGGAGGCGGAGGCGATCGAGGCCGAGACCCAGGAGGGCGTTCCGTCGTTCGACCCGGACGCTCCCGATGCTCCGGACGCGGACGACGACCACACGACGAACACGACGACGGAATTTTGATGCGAAGCAGCGGCAGCGGCAGGAACGGCGAGCGCGGCAACCACCGCGGTGCCGGCAACAACAGGGACGACAGGCAGGGTCAGGGCCGTCCTCGCAAGCCCCGCCCGGAGGAGCGCCGCTACGACGTGGGCCCCGGGGCCTCCCCGGACGGCCCGAAGTCCGGACGCGGCTCGAGCGCGCGCGGCGGCGCCAAGGGCGGCCCCAGGCGGTCCCAGCAGCCGGGCGGCCGTACGGCGCCCGCGCGCTCCCGTGAGTACGAGGCACGCGCGGAGGAACGCAACCGCGAGCGGTACGCGGGCAAGAAGGACCTCAAGCTGCCCAAGACCTTCCCCGGCGCCGAGCAGGAGGGCGAGCGGCTCCAGAAGGTCCTCGCCCGCGCCGGCTACGGCTCCCGGCGGGCCTGCGAGGAGCTGATCGAGCAGGCCAGGGTCGAGGTCAACGGCGAGATCGTCATCGAGCAGGGCCTGCGGGTCGATCCCGAGAAGGACGAGATCAGGGTCGACGGGCTGACCGTGGCGACGCAGTCGTACCAGTTCTTCTCGCTGAACAAGCCGGCCGGCGTCGTCTCCACCATGGAGGACCCGGAGGGACGCCAGTGCCTCGGGGACTACGTCACCAATCGCGAGACCAGGCTCTTCCACGTCGGCCGGCTCGACACCGAGACCGAGGGCGTCATCCTGCTCACCAACCACGGAGAGCTGGCGCACCGGCTGACCCACCCCAAGTACGGCGTGAAGAAGACCTACCTCGCGCACATCGTGGGCCCGATCCCGCGCGACCTGGGCAAGAAGCTCAAGGACGGCATCCAGCTCGAGGACGGGTACGCGCGCGCGGACCACTTCCGGGTGGTCGAGCAGACCGGCAAGAACTACCTCGTCGAGGTGACCCTGCACGAGGGCCGTAAGCACATCGTGCGCCGCATGCTCGCCGAGGCGGGCTTCCCCGTCGACAAGCTGGTGCGCACCGCCTTCGGTCCGATCACCCTCGGCGACCAGAAGTCGGGCTGGCTGCGTCGCCTGTCGAACACCGAGGTCGGCATGCTGATGCAGGAAGTCGACCTCTAGAAGCGGGTCACACCTCACCGGAGCGGCCGGTTCCCCTTGCGCGGGAGCCGGCCGTTCTTCTTGTGCGGCACCTCCTTCCTGTTTATAGTCACTACGACTATTAAGGGGGGAGGGTCCTGTGCGTGGCTACGACAAGTACGCCTTCGAACCTTTCGCCGTCACCGTCGACCTCGCCGTCCTGACCCTGCGCGCGGGCGCCCTGCACGCCCTGCTCGTGGAGCGCGGGCAGGAGCCGTACGCGGGCCGCTGGGCGCTCCCCGGCGGCTTCGTGCGGCCGCAGGAGTCCGCGGAGGACGCGGCCCGGCGGGAACTCGCCGAGGAGACCGGCCTGGCGGATGTCTCCGGGCTCCATCTGGAGCAGCTGAGGACCTACAGCGACCCCGGCCGCGATCCCCGGATGCGAGTCGTCTCCGTCGCCTTCGCCGCCCTGCTGCCCGACCCTCCCGAGCCGCACGGCGGAGGCGACGCGGCCCAGGCCCGCTGGCTGCCGTACCCGGGCCCCCGGCCGCTCGCGTTCGACCACGACCGGATCCTCGCGGACGCCCACGAACGCGTCGGCGCCAAGCTCGAGTACACCTGTCTCGCCACGGCCTTCTGCCCGCCCGAGTTCACGCTGGGCGAGCTCCGGCAGGTCTACGAGACCGTGTGGGGCACCGCACTCGACCGCCCCAACTTCCGGCGCAAGGTCCTCGCGACACCCGGCTTCGTCGAACCGGTCACGGGCGCCGCCCGGCTGACCGGCGGCCGTGGCAAGCCCGCCGCCCTCTACCGCGCGGGCGGGGCCACCGCCCTGCACCCACCCCTGCTCCGCCCCGCCACGGAAGGACGGCCCTCATGACCACCACCGCCCCCACCAGGAGTGCCGCCACCGGATCCCTGCTCGGGCTCGCCCTCGGCGACGCGCTCGGCTTCCCGACCGAGTTCGACGACGTGCCGTCGATCCTCGCCAAGTGCGGGCCGTGGCGGGAGATGGACCTGCCGAGGCCGGCGATCGTCACCGACGACACCCAGATGACCCTGGCGCTCGGGCGCGGGCTGCGCACGGCCATGGACCGCGGCGTACTGGCGCCGAGGCGGATGGAGCGCCCGGTGCGTGAGGAGTTCGTCGACTGGTACCGGTCCCCGGAGAACAACCGCGCGCCTGGCCGGACCTGCCTGGTCGCCTGCAATCTGCTCGAGGACGAGGGCCGGCCCTGGCAGCAGGCGGCCCAGATCGACTCCAAGGGCTGCGGGGCCAATATGCGGGTGGCGCCCGTCGGGCTCGTACCGGGGCTCAGCGACGACCAGCGGGCCGGGGCCGCCCAGTTGCAGGCCGCGCTCACGCACGGCCACCCCACGGCGCTCGCCGCCTCGGACCTGACCGCCCGTGCGATACGCCTGCTTGTGCAGGGCACCGAGCCGGCGGGCCTGGTGGGACTGCTGCGGTCCTACGCGCAGGAGAACCGCAGCCGCTACCACGAGCCGTGGCTCGGCGACCTGTGGACCCGCGCCCAGGACCCGACCCCCCGGCACTTCATCGCGCGCGGCTGGGACGAGTGCCTGGCCGTCCTCGACCGCCTCCAGGCCGCCGTGCGGACCGTGTCGCCCGAGGACGATCCCTGCCTGGCGACCGGCGAAGGGTGGATCGCGGAGGAGGCCCTGGCCACCGGTCTGCTGTGCTTCCTGCTCTTCCCCGACGAGCCCGTCACCGCCCTGCGCCGCGCCGCCTGCACCGCCGGCGACTCCGACTCGATCGCCTGCCTGACGGGCGCCTTCGCGGGCGCCCACCTCGGCGCCGACGCCTGGCCGCGACCGTGGGCGGACCGCATCGAGTACGGGGGCGAGCTGCGGACGCTCGGGGCGCTCTGGGACGTATGAGCGGCGTCTCGCCCAGCGGGCGGTGCGCATCTCGGCGTCGTGGGCTGACTACGCTGGTGACCAGACATCTGCGTACATCAGCAAGGAGCATCACCGTGCCGGTACGAGCGGTCCGGGGCGCCGTCCAACTCGAACGGGACGAGGCCGGGCACATGGACGAGCGGGTCGGGGCCCTGCTCACCGCCATCCTGGAACGCAACGGCCTCACCACCGACGACCTGATCAGCATCTGGTTCACGGCCACGCCCGACCTGCACAGCGACTTCCCGGCCGCCGCCGCCCGCAAGCTCGGCATCGTCGACGTACCTCTGATCTGCGCCCAGGAACTGGACGTGGAGGGGGCCATGCCCCGGGTCGTCCGCATCCTCGCCCACATCGAGTCCGACCGGTCCCGCGCCGACATCGCGCATGTCTACCTCGGCGCCGCGGCCGCCCTCCGCAAGGACATCGCCCAGTGAGAACCGCACTCGTCATCGGTACGGGCCTGATCGGCACATCGGCGGCGCTGGCGCTCGCCGCGCGCGGGGTCACCGTGCACCTCGCCGACCACGACCCGGAGCAGGCCCGGACGGCCGCCGCGCTCGGCGCCGGCACCGACGAGGCGCCCGAGGGACCCGTCGACCTGGTGGTCGTCGCCGCCCCTCCCGCGCACGTGGCCGGCGCGCTCGCCGATGCCATGCGGCGCGGACTGGGGCGCGGCTACATCGACGTGGCCAGCGTCAAGGGCGGTCCGCGCCGCGAGCTCGAGGCGCTGGGCACCGACCCGGCCCTCCTGGCGCGCTACATCGGCACCCACCCCATGTCGGGCCGTGAGAAGTCCGGCCCGCTGGCGGCCAGCGGCGACCTCTTCGAGGGCCGGCCCTGGGTGCTCACGCCCACCCGGGACACCGACACCGAGGTGCTCAACCTGGCCCTGGAGCTGGTCTCGCACTGCCGTGCCGTGCCGGTCGTCATGGACGCCGACGCCCACGACCGGGCCGTCGCGCTGGTCTCGCACATGCCGCACCTGGTCTCCAGCATGGTGGCCGCGCGCCTGGAGCACGCGGAGGAGGCGGCCGTACGGCTGTGCGGACAGGGCATCCGGGACGTGACCCGGATCGCCGCCTCCGACCCGAGGATGTGGATCGACATCCTGTCCGCGAACCCGGGCCCGGTCGCCGACCTGCTCTCGGAGGTGGCCGCGGACCTCGACGAGACCGTGCGCGCCCTGCGCTCCCTCCAGGCGTCGGACGAGGCCAAACGGCGCGAGGGCGCCCACGGCATCGAGGACGTGCTGCGTCGCGGCAACGTGGGCCGCTCCCGGGTGCCCGGCAAGCACGGCAGCGCCCCGCGGGCATACGAGACCGTCGCCGTCCTCATCTCCGACCAGCCCGGCCAGCTGGCCCGTATCTTCGCGGACGCGGGCATGGCGGGCATCAACATCGAGGACGTCCGCATCGAACACGCGACCGGACAGCAGGCGGGCCTGGTCCAGCTGATGGTGGAGCAGAAAGCGGCCCCGGCGCTGAGCGCGGCACTGCGCGAGCGGGGCTGGACGATCCGCCAGTAGCGCGGCGGGCAGCCCCCGGCGTCCGCCAGTCATACCGGGTCCGGCGAGCCAGTAACCTTGTGCGGGGCGCCCTCGCGTCCCGCCCACACCACCACCCCGCACCAGGAAGGTGTCCCCACCGTGGAAAACGGCGCCGCCCGGACCGCCCCGGCAGTGATTGTCGCCATCGACGGCCCCTCCGGCACGGGCAAGTCCAGCACCTCCAAGGCCGTGGCCGCGCAGCTCGGGCTGAGCTACCTGGACACCGGCGCCCAGTACCGGGCGATCACGTGGTGGATGGTCACCAACGGCATCGACATAACGGACCCCACCGCCGTCGCGGCCGTGGCGGGCAAGCCGGAGATCGTCTCCGGCACCGACCCGTCGGCGCCCACCATCACCGTCGACGGCACCGATGTCTCCGGCCCGATCCGCACCCAGGAGGTCACCTCCAAGGTCAGCGCGGTCAGCGCGGTGCCGGAGATCCGGGCCCGGATCACCGAGCTGCAGCGCTCGCTCGCCGCGTCCGCGCAGAACGGCATCGTCGTCGAGGGCCGCGACATCGGCACCACCGTGCTTCCGGACGCCGACCTGAAGATCTTCCTCACCGCCTCCCCGGAGGCGCGTGCCGCCCGCCGCAGCGGAGAGCTGAAGGGCGCGGACCTGCACGCCACCCGTGAGGCCCTGATCAAGCGGGACACCGCCGACTCCAGCCGCAAGACCTCCCCGCTCGCGAAGGCGGGCGACGCCGTCGAGGTGGACACCACCGACCTCACCCTCCAGCAGGTCATCGAGTGCGTCGTCACCCTCGTCGAGGAGAAGCGGGCGGCGAAGTGACCCAGGCTCCGTCCGAGCGGGGCGCCGAAGTGGGGCGGCGCATCGGCGTCTCCCTGATGCACGGGCTCTGGAAGCCGCGGGTTCTCGGCGCCTGGAAGGTTCCCGCGACCGGACCGGCGATCTTCGCGGTCAACCACTCCCACAACATCGACGGTCCGATGGTCATGGGCGTGGCGCCCCGGCCGACGCACTTCCTGATCAAGAAGGAGGCGTTCGTCGGGCCGCTGAACCCGTTCCTGACCGGGATCGGCCAGCTGAAGGTGGACCGCACCAGCGCCGACCGCACGGCCGTCACCCAGGCGCTCGGCGTGCTCGAGAACGGAGGCGTTCTCGGGATCTTCCCGGAGGGCACCCGTGGCGAGGGCGACTTCGCCTCGCTGCGTGCCGGACTCGCCTACTTCGCGGTCCGCAGCGGGGCGCCGATCGTGCCGGTCGCCGTGCTGGGAAGCGCGGAGCGGCGCGGACGGTTGATCAAAGGGCTGCCTCCTCTGCGCAGCCGGATAGACGTCGTCTTCGGCGACCCGTTCAAGGCGGGGGACGAGAACGGGCGGCGCACGCGCAAGGCGCTCGACGAGGCGACCGTGCGCATCCAGGGGCGGCTCACCGAGCACCTGGAAAACGCCAGGCGCCTGACCGGGCGCGAGAGCGACACTTGAGTAGTGGATCACCGTAGGCACGGTGTCCACCGATCACCACGATGAACGAGGTACGGACTTCATGAACGACGACATCCAGCCCGAGGGCTCGGCAGGGCACGAGTACGACCACGGGGCGCTCGGCGACGCCGAGTACGCGGAGTTCATGGAGCTCGCCGCGGAAGAGGGCTTCGACCTCGAGGACGTCGAGGGCGCCATCGAGGAGGCCGGACACGGCCCGCTGCCCGTGCTCGCCGTCGTCGGCCGCCCCAATGTCGGCAAGTCGACCCTGGTGAACCGCATCATCGGCCGCCGCGAGGCGGTCGTCGAGGACAAGCCCGGCGTGACGCGCGACCGTGTGACCTACGAGGCCGAGTGGGCGGGCCGCCGTTTCAAGGTCGTCGACACCGGCGGCTGGGAACAGGACGTCCTCGGCATCGACGCCTCCGTGGCCGCCCAGGCGGAGTACGCGATCGAGGCGGCCGACGCGGTCGTCTTCGTCGTCGACGCCAAGGTCGGCGCCACCGACACCGACGAGGCGGTCGTACGCCTGCTGCGCAAGGCCGGCAAGCCCGTGGTGCTCTGTGCCAACAAGGTCGACGGCCCGAGCGGCGAGGCCGACGCGGCATACCTGTGGAACCTCGGACTCGGCGAGCCCCATCCCGTCTCCGCCCTCCATGGCCGAGGCACCGGCGACATGCTGGACTCCGTCCTCGAGGCCCTGCCCGAGGCGCCCGCCCAGACCTTCGGGAACGGCGGGATCGGCGGGCCGCGCCGTATCGCCCTGATCGGCCGTCCCAACGTCGGCAAGTCCTCGCTGCTGAACAAGGTGGCGGGCGAGGAGCGCGTCGTCGTCAACGAACTGGCGGGCACCACCCGCGACCCGGTCGACGAGCTGATCGAACTCGGCGGCAAGACCTGGAAGTTCGTCGACACGGCCGGTATCCGCAAGCGGGTCCACCTCCAGCAGGGCGCGGACTACTACGCCTCGCTGCGCACCGCGGCCGCGGTCGAGAAGGCCGAGGTCGCCGTCGTGCTGATCGACGGCTCCGAGAGCATCTCGGTCCAGGACCAGCGCATCGTCACCATGGCGGTGGAGGCGGGCCGTGCGCTCGTCCTCGCCTACAACAAGTGGGACACCCTCGACGAGGAGCGCCGCTACTACCTGGAGCGGGAGATCGAGACCGAGCTGGGCCAGGTCGCCTGGGCGCCGCGGGTGAACGTCTCGGCGCGCACCGGCCGCCATATGGAGAAGCTGGTCCCGGCGATCGAGACCGCCCTGGCGGGCTGGGAGACCCGCGTCCCGACGGGCCGTCTCAACGCCTTCCTCGGTGAGCTGGTCTCCGCGCATCCGCACCCGGTCCGAGGCGGCAAGCAGCCGCGCATCCTCTTCGGCACCCAGGCGGGCACCAAGCCCCCGCGGTTCGTGCTCTTCGCCTCCGGCTTCATCGAGGCGGGCTACCGCCGGTTCATCGAGCGTCGGCTGCGCGAGGAGTTCGGCTTCGAGGGAGCGCCGATCCACATCTCCGTGCGGGTCCGGGAGAAGCGCGGCAAGAAGAAGTGATGTAAAGGACCTAGCGACGTGGGGGGGGGGGGGGCCCCCCCCGGGCCCCCCCCCCCCCCCCCCCCCCCCCCCCCCCCCCCCCGCGCCCCGCGCCCCCCCCCCCCCCGGGGGGGCGCCCCCCCCCGCCCCCACCACCGGCCG
>NZ_JAKEEB010000048.1 GCF_021462825.1 Streptomyces glomeratus
GGGCAGGACCTCGACCGTGGTGTCGGCCCGGTCGGCGGCGATGCACCGGATGCGTCCCGCGGGGATGTCGAGAACGGAGGAGATCGGGGCGGGGGTGTCGAACTTCTGCATCGTGCTCTGCTGCTTCTGCATCGTGCGCTCCTTCGACTCGGCCTTTCTTGCTTCGGAAACGCTACGTTGCGTTCATGAATTAGGCAACGAGTCCGTTGCGCTTAAGGGCAATCAATGCACGTTGTTAGCGAGAAATCGTTGCAACGGCTGTAGGTCTAATGCAACAGACCACACCCTGGCTGTTGCAATGGATGTAGAGTAAACGCTATCCTGCAGGCACCACGGATCGCGAAGCGAGATCGCACGGCAGGGCGTCAGCATCCTCGGCCCCGACACCCCGGCCGCCATCCGCCTCGGGGACATCGCCCGCTTCGTCGACTTCGTCAGTGTCCGGGCCTGGTCGGTCAGCGCTGTGTGTCGCCCGCGGCGGGGTCCGGTTCTGGGGATGAGCCCTTCGGGCGAGGCATGGCCTGGTGCTCGTCTTGAACGGCCGCGGCGGTGGCGCTTCCTGCAGGCGTGATGATCGGATAACGCCGGTCTGGTGTCGATTTCGAGGACTTCGGTGGGGTGAGTACCTCGCGCATGAGTCCAATGGCCTGACTGATCTGTGCGCCCGCGGTGTTGGCGGTGAACATGGTGAGCGCCTGCCTGCGGCCGAAGGGGGCGGTGCGCTGGCCGGCGAGCCAGAGCATGTAGTCCTTGCCGGGTTTCAGGCCGGTGGCCGCGACTTGGAGGAGGTCCAGGGCGCCGAGTGCGCTGACCGAGACCGTGGCGTGAGCGTGCTCAGTGCTGCCCTTCGGCGGGGAGAGCACCGCACCCGCGGGCCGCCCTGGCAACCGATTTCGCGAGGGCCGGGTCTTCCTCGCCGGGGATGCGGCGCACGTCCACTCACCGGCCGGCGGCCAGGGCCTCAACACCAGCGTGCAAGACGCGTACAACCTGGGCTGGAAGCTGGGCGCGGTGGTGCGGAACGGCGCGCCCCCCTCACTCCTCGACACCTATGAGGAGGAACGGCGCCCGATCGCCGCCGACATGCTCGGTCTGTCGACGAGCGTTCACCGTGGCGAGACCCGCCGCGGCGAGGCGACCCATCAGCTCGGCCTCGGCTACCGGACCTCCTCCCTCACCGAGGAAACCCGCGGGGCCCCGGGCCCGGTGAGGGCGGGCGACCGCGCGCCGGACGGGACGGTGAAGGGGGTGCGGCTGTTCGACGCGTTCCGGGGGCCGCACTGGACCCTGCTGACGGCGGACACGGACGCGGCACAGGGGTACGGCGCGGGGGGTGTTTCTGATCCGCCCGGACGGTTACGTGGGGTGGGCGGGAGACACGCGGACGGGTTGGCAGAGTACGCGGAGCGGGTGGGAGCCGAGGGAGCGCACCGGGTCCCGTAGCGGGCTTCGGAAACGCGGCGGTGCTACAGACGGACGACGATCAGGGCGATGTCGTCGTCTCCGCCGCCGCTGGCTCCGAGGCGGGACAGCAGGGTGTCGGCCAGGTGGTCGGGACCGAGGCGGGAGTGGGCGGCGAGGATGTCGATGAGCCGTTGCAGTCCGGCGTCGATGTCCTCGTCCCGGCGTTCGATGAGCCCGTCGGTGTAGAGCACGAGCGTGTTGCTGCCCGGCGCGGCGGAGGCCACCGGGAGCTCTCGGCGGTAGGGCGCACGGCGGGTGTTGCGGGTGCTGCGGGTGCTGCGGGTGCTGCGGGTGCTGCGCAGCGCGGCGGGTGCGGCCGGTGCGGCGAGCGCGGCGGGCTGGTTCGCCGGTGGGCCGCATGTACAGGCGGCGGCCGCAGCGCAGTACCTCCAGAGTGGTCAGCATCGGCGAGAACCCGCCGGAGTGTGGTGGTCCTGATCGGGGACGCCGGGCGGGTTCGACTTCGTTGCGGCGGTTGCCAGGAGGGTTGGAGTAGGCCCTCGCTGACTGGTCAGCCGCTGGGCCGGTGGCAGTTCTTGGATCCCGCACCGCACGGGCACGTTGCGAAGACCCCGGAGTCTCTCGTCAAGCTGGGCAAGGCGTTCGCCGCCGCCGACTGCCACCAAGCGCCCGTCCACCGAGCGCAAACCGGCCGGGTGGGGGTGCGGGGGACGCCGGCCGAGAGCCCGCGCGCGGGTCGGTGCGTCAGGCGGCGGAGACCTGTGACTACCGTCGCTTGAGCCGGTCGGCGACCGCGGTGAGAAGCTCGTCGGACAGGCCCGGATCGGCTACCGCCCGGGACATGAGCACGGCGCCGACGAGGGCGCTGAGCGTGAGCATCGCCTCGGCCCGGGCCTCTTCGGAATCGTCGTCAAGGCCGGCGATCAAGTCCAGGTATGTGCGGACCTGTTGCTCGTAGGCCTCTTTCAGGTCTTGGTCTCCGCGCCCGGCGGCGGCGCCGAGAGTGACCAGGGCGCATCCGGTGCCGGGTGCATCGCGGTGTTGTTTGTCGAGGTAGGCGTCGATGAGGCCGGCCCGGGATCGCTGTTCGTTCTTCCCCGCGGCCTGCTCCATCTTCGCCGAGCCCTCCGCCAGGGCCAGGGCCGCGGCCTGGGCGATCAGGTCGTCCCGCGAGGTGAAGTGCTTGTAGAACCCGCCGTGGGTCAGACCCGCCTCCTTCATGAGGTCCGCGACGCCCGGGCGGGTGAGGCCCTCCTCGCGGATGCGGCGGGCGGTGACCTGCAGGACCCGCTCACGCGACACAGCCTTGGCTGCCTGGGAGTGACCCATTTCTCGACCTCACGGTGTATGCCGACTGTCCGATCAGTCTGGATGACGTTCATCATACACCTTGCTCATGTCGTACCGGATGGTCCGTCGAGTGCAGGCTCGGTGCTTTGTCGCCCGGCGAGCGCCGGGCGGACGTGGGACGTCAGCCCTCCGCGCCCGTCGGGACTGCCGGTCGAAACGTGCCCACCGGCTGCCCTTGACATCGCGGACGGTCCGTCACACCCTAGCCTGGATGATCGACATCATCCACCCTGGAAAGGCCCACCACATCGACTGACGAGCTGGACCGTCCCGTACCCCTTGTCCGCGAGCCAGGACCGCGCACGCTTGACAGCAAAGGAACGAATGATGGACATCGAAGGATCAGTCGCCCTGGTCACGGGGGCCAACCGTGGCATCGGCCGTGCGTTCGCCCGTGCCCTGATCGAGCATGGCGCCGGCAAGGTCTACGCAGGCGTCCGCGACCCCGCATCAGTTGCCGACCGGGACGTCACGCCGCTGCGCCTGGATGTCACCAAGCCCGAGGATGTCCTCCAGGCCGCAGCTGTGGCGGATGACGTCACCATTGTGATCAACAACGCGGGCATCGGCGGCGCCCGCACCAAGCTCTGGGAGGGCTCCTTCGACGGTGCGCGCGAGGCGATGGAGGTCAACTACTTCGGCACCTGGGCCGTTTCCCGGGCGTTCGCCCCCGTCCTCGCCCGCAACGGTGGTGGCGCACTGGTGAACATGCTGTCAGTGGCCTCCTGGGTCGGGCACCCCCTGTTCCCCGGCTATGCCGCTTCCAAGGCAGCGCAGTGGTCCTTGACGGACGCCCTGCGGCAGGCGCTGCGCGAACAGGGCACCTTGGTGGTGGGCGTGCACGCCGGTTTCGTGGACACCGACCTCAGTGCCTGGACGGACGCGCCGAAGATCAGTGCGGCCGACGTGGCCGAGCAGACCATGCAGGCCCTGGCCCACGGTCGGAGCGAAGTCCTCGCCGACGAGGAAACCAGGCAGGTCAAGGCCGCTCTGTCGCAGCCGCCCAACCCCGAACCCCGCACCTGAACGCCGACCCGCCCCGTCCAGCCGGGTACACCGACGTCCGGCCATCGCTCGCGGTGTGCCTCCCGGCCATCGGCCGCGGTGCGCCTCCCGAACATCGGCCGCGGGGTGCCTACCGGCCCTCGGCGTGCCTACGTGCAAGCCGGCCCGGCGCGGCTGGGTGTGCCGCGGGGCCGCCGCAGCCGCCCAGGGTGAGCGAGAGAGAGGAACGTGGTGAGGGCCCGGCGGCCGGGCGGCTTGCCCCACCCGGTCATGCCCGGCCGACAGCCGCCGTGGTCACCTTGACGGGCCAGGCGTTCCGGGACCGAGCCACGGCTGACGCCGGAGACGTCCTCTCCGCCGGCGTAGGCACCTGCGAACGCTCCTGCGTACGACGCACAGGCCGGACCCGGCTGGAACCTCCTCGGGCGGCTCCCCATCTTTCTGTGCAGGAAGGCAGAAGCGGCGGCACCCGGCCCCCGCAGGGGTGTCTTCACCAGAGGGAAGAACATGGTACGGCGGACAGCAGCGGTCTCCGCGATCGGCCTGGCGGTGCTTCTGGCCGCCACCGGCTGTGGCCGGAGCGAGACCGTCTCCACCCAGCCGACCACGGGAGCGGGGCAGACGAGCACTCCCACCACCGGGTCGAGTGCGTCCTCCTCGGCCTCGCCCCACACGACTGGGGCCGCCGCCTGCCGAACGCCGCAGCTGCGCTGGAAACTGACGCGCCTCGAGGGCAAGAGACACAACGCGCCGACGGCCCTGCTCGGCGTCACGAACACCGGCACTCGGCCGTGCGCCTTCGACGGCTACCCCGGCATCGATGTCTATGTGGGCAAAGGCCCGAGCGTCTCGTCGAAGCCGAAGAACATCACATCGGTCCGGCTGGTGCTGAACACGGGCCATGCAGCCGAGTTCCCCCTCTTCTACACGCCGACTGCCGACCCGCACGGGAGCTGCTTCATTCCGGGCGACGACGACCCCCGCATCTCCGTGCGCCCACCGCACGCCGCTGCCGGCGACTACGGTGCCTCCGCGCAGCTGACCGACGCGAACGGCCGCCGTCTGCGGGTGCAGGTGTGCGGGACCACCATCCAGCTGGGTGCGCCCCAACTGCGTTAGGTGATATGGCCATATCGCGTGCGAACTCTTCCGTCCGTGCGATCATGGTGACTGCGACCGCTGACCACGGTCGACCGGAAAACCGCCTTTCGGCGGCACGGGGGAGACGCAACGGGACGCGCTGTCATGTGCGGTGAGCACCGCGTTGCAGGCGGACAGCGGGACATCACGCATCGTGCCGCGTAGCAGTGGATCGCCGTGCGGAGGACCAGGGCCGGTCCGGCCCACGGCTTCGCCGTGACCGCCCTCGACGCGCCCAGTCGGCGACTCACCGTGCTGCCTCACTTGGAGAAGACCACGTTGCATAGAAGACGAATGTTCGGAGCTGTGTGTGTGCTGTGCACCGCGACGCTGATGGGCAGCACGACCGCGGCCCACGGTGCCACGCCCCCACCCACCACCGGCCCGGCGCCGGCAGCTCCGCTCAAGGCCACGTCCGTACCGAGCGCCTCGCAGTCGGTCACCGCCTCGCCGTCAGCCGACGACAACTGGACGGTCCAAGAGGCCATCCGGTTCTGGACACCCCAGCGGATGGCCTCCGCCACCGACCCTTCGGGCCGCGTCGCCCGGCCGATGGGCTGGATGGCATCACGGAACAACGGCCTGACCGGCGCCGGGCTCACCGGTCAGCACTTCGGTGGCATCAAGTCCGTCGGCATGCTCTTCCACACGGACAGTGGCATGCGGGCGCACTACTGCTCGGCCAGCGTGGTGCGCAGCGCGGGACACGACCTCATCCTCACCGCCGGACACTGTCTCGGTAAGAACGCCGCGTTCATTCCCAAGTACGACCCCACCAAGTCGGCGGCCAAGCAGCCGTACGGGGTCTGGCCGGTCAAGGAATGGTTCCGCGACAAGCGGTACGCCTCCGACAAGAGCGCCAACTCCGACCTGGACTTCGCCTTCGCCAGCCTGAAGCCCAATGGCCGCCGGAAGATCCAGGACGTCGTCGGCGCCAACACCCTGGCCCGTACGCCCGGCTTCACCAACAAGGTGACGGTCATCGGCTACCCGTCGATCGGACACAACCCGCAGGACCAGGCGGTCCGCTGCGCCAACGTCCGGACGACCGCGCTGCCGTCCTACTACCAGATGCAGATCGACTGCGGCGGTATGTGGGGCGGTGTCTCCGGCGGGCCCTGGTTCTCCAAGTTCGACGCCTCGGGCAACACCGGCGAGATCATCGGCAACGTGGGCGGCTTCAACGGGGGCGGCCCCGACGTGCCGCCCAGCGACCCGCTGTACAACCGGATCACCTACAGCCCGCTGCACGGGGACCGCTTCTTCCAGCTCTACGCCGATGCCCAGAACGGCCTTCACACCGACCACGGCCCCTATCACCAGCCGCCTCTGCCCTACACGATGGGCAACGGTACGACCTGGAAGCACGCGAAGCTGATGGCCTCGGGCGACTTCAACGGCGTCGGCCACAGCGACGCGATCGTCGTCTGGGACGACGGCGAGGTGACCCTCTACACCAGCGACGCCAACGGCCACTTCGTCGCCGAACGACAGATGCTGGCCGCCAACACGACCTGGAAGCAAGCGGCGACCATCACCGCGGGTGACTTCACCGGATCGAACCGCTTCGACCTGATGGTGCGCTGGTCCGACGGTGAGGTCACGCTCTACGGCGACGTCGGCACCAACGGCCTCAAGGTGCCCGGCACCCGGATGATCGGTCCCAACGACATCTGGAAGAACGCCACCCAGATCGCCGCGGGCCGTTTCAACGCCTCGCAGTATGTCACCGACCTGATCGTGCGCTGGTCGAACGGCGAACTGACCCTCTACACCAATGTCGGCGCGGGAACGTTCGGGCAGGAGCACAAGCTCAAGGACCCCCATCACACCTGGAAGGACGCCACGCTGCTCACCAGCGGCGAGTTCTCCGGCAACCAGAAGTGGGACCTGATGGTGCAGTGGTCGGACGGCGAGCTCGACAACTACGTGGGCACCACCCCCTCCGGACTCGGTACCGAGGCACGCATCAAGAACCCCAACGGCCTCTGGACTCACAACACGGTGATGACGACCGGCAACTTCACCGGCAACCACCGCACCGATGACCTGATCGTCCGCCGGTCTGACGGCGAGACGACGATGTACGTCAACACCGGCAAGGACCACCTGGGTACCGAAGAAAACCTGGTTCCCCACGCCTGACCCGAAAGCCCACTCCACGGTGCCGCCCCACGCCCGTCCGCGCTGGGCGGCACCGCACCCGCTGCGATACATCGGCACGGGCGTCGGCCGGCTGCTGCTCGCCGAGGGGGAGGAGTGGCTCACCGCGAGGGGCAGGGATACGGCGATCCTGTGGGTGTTCAGCGACAACCTGCCCGTACGCGCCTTCTACGAACGGTCGGGGTGGACGTACGCCGGTCATGAACAGGTCGACGCCGGCCTGCAGAAGGCGGGCTTTCCCGTGCGGGAACGGCTGTGCTTCAAGGTGCTCGACGAGCCCTTGCGGGAGACCGCCGTCTGATGCCCGAGTGGGCCGATCAACCGATCGAGTCGTGCCGTGCTCGTGGTGGTCGCGGCCACGGACGCGGCGGCGAGTGCTCTCACGTCAATTCCTCGTGTACGTGACGATGCTGACGCCGGAGTCGAAGCTGCGGCGTGCGGTCGGGAGGAAGCCGGTGGGGGCGAACGGGCCGTCGAAAAGCGGGATACCGGTACCGATGACGACCGGGTTGCGCTTGATGATCAGTTCGTCGATTTCGTCGCGGAGCGCGGCGGCCAGCTTGCCGCCACCGGCCAGCCAGATGCCCATGCCTTCCCGCTGCTTCAGGTCGCGGACCAGTGCGGCCGGGTCTTCGGCGACGATCTCCACCTCCGGGTCGGCGGAGGTCAGGGTGCGGGAGACGACATACTGCTCCAGGTGGGCGTACGGGCTGGTGATGCCTGCCTTCAGGGCCGGCTCATAGGTGCCGCGACCCATGATCACGGTGTCGAAACGGCGGTGCGGGGTTGCGGTCAGGCCGAATGGCCCGCGGACGTGCACCGGCATGGTCTCGGGATACTCGGCGAGGATCGCCTCCCGGACCTCCCCCTCGAAGGGGAAGAAGTCGTAACCACCGTCCGGTCCGGCGATGTAGCCGTCGAGGCTGGCAGCGACGTAGTAGGTGAGCTTGCGCATCCGGTCTCTCTTCCGTCTGGTGACGTGGCGGGGCCGTAGGGCTGTTCACGTCCTGCCGTTTCGCGTTCATGTACTGTGACTGAAGTGGTTTGACCGTAGTACTGCACCCGCAGTGGTGTCAATGAGTCTCCCAGGAGCTGTGGATGCGTCAAAATCCGGCCCGCCGCACCGCCTTGCTCGATGCCGCCATCGAGGTCCTCGCCCGCGAGGGCTCCCGAGGCCTGACCTTGCGCGCCGTCGACAAGGAGGCGGCCGTCCCCACCGGGACGGCGTCCAACTACTTCGCCAACCGCGCCGACTTGCTCGCCCAAGTCATGGGACGCACCCGCGAGCGTCTGACCCCCGATCCGGCCGAGCTGGCCGACACGATGAACGCCGCGCCGTCACACGAGCTGGTCAGGGCCCTGATGCTGCAGCTCGTCGACCGCATGCGACACGACCGCAGCAGTCACCTGGCCATGCTCGAACTGCGTCTGGAGGCCACCCGGCGGCCCGAACTCCACACGGAGCTGACGCATTTCCTCACCGCCGAACTCGGGGCCAACATCGAGTTCCACCTGGGCCACGGCCTGCCCGGCGACCGCACCGGGGTGGTACTGCTCTATCTGGCCATGCTGGGGCTGATCGTCGATGACCTGACCGTCCCGGAACTGCTCACGCCGCACCGGCTCGACGCCCTGATCGACGCCATGGTGACGCGTCTCCTCCCGGAGGACACCGGCTGCCCACCGCGGCCTCCGTGCTCCGCCTGAGCGCCGGAGCCTCGTCACCGTCGACCTTCCTACCGGCTGAGCTTCAGTGTCCGGTCGGTACGCGCAATGTGCGGGAACCGTACGGGATCCGTACGGTTCATGGACTAGGGTGAGCAGTGGGAGGTGTGCATGTCGGAGCTGTTCGAGGCGGTCGATGCGTTGATCGCGTCCGCGTCGCCGCTGCCGCCGCCGGCGGAACGCAAGCGGCTGCGCCAGGCGCACGGGCTGACACTGGACCAGGTCGCCGGCGCGCTGAAGGTACGGCGGGCGACGGTGAGCGGCTGGGAGAACGCGAAGACCGAACCGAGGCCGCCGGAGCGGGAGGCCTACGCGCATCTGCTGAAGAAGCTCGCTGAGCTCTACCCCGCCGATACGGCCGCCGCGGCCGCCACCCCGGCATACGAGACGCCCACGACCGTGCCCGCGCCCTCGGGCGCGGCACCGGCAGAGGCACGGACCGCAGCCGGCAGGCCGACGCCGGACGCCACGGCCACGACTGCCGCCGAGAACACCCCGCCGCATCCAGCCGCCGTAGCCGCGTCCCGTCCGGAGGCCGCCACAGGGCCGCCGACGAGTCGGCCGGGAGCGAGGAAGGCCGCCCCCGAGAAGACCCCTGCGACCGCGCCTGCACCGGCCGGGGCCGATCCGCGGTTCGAGAACGGGCCGCTGGCCGTTGTCGACGTCGACCAGGAGGGGGAGGTCCTTGCCTACTGCGTCGACGGCCTGGTCCTGGACGTACCCGCCAAGTCGCTCCCGTCGCTTGTCGACTGGACCCTCACCGAGGCGAGGCTCGGCGCGCCGCGCCTGAACGGCTCGGGGAAGGACGCCGACCCGCTGCTCGTGCTCACGGAGGCCGCGTGTGAGCGCTACGGGCTGCCGGCGCGCCTGTCGAAGGAGGAGCGCCTGGCGGGACGGATCCCCGATTCGCACAAGGTCGTCACACAGTTGCTGCGGGCGAACTGGCAGCTGACGAAGCGGGGGTTCGGTCCGTGGGCACGGATCTACCGCCCGGCCGAGGGCGGCCGGCGCAGGTGCGTCCAGCTGTGCGTCCCGTCCTGGGACGCGCTCGACACGCGCCACTGGGATGGCGCGGCGCAGCTGCCGCCGGCCGAACTGGCCCGCGTTCTGGGCGCCTACGCGACCCGGGTGATGACCCCTCGCGGCTCCACCGCCGTGACCGGCCTGGAGCTGATGACCGCCCTGCACCCGCCCACGAGGGCGAGCCGGCCGGATGAGAGCGGCGAGCGCCGCAGTGAGCACAATCCGGGCTCGCTCGGCAGTCATCCGGTGGACTGCGCGCCGTGCGAGGCCCCCGACGGGCACCCGCTCCTGGCCGCCCTGCCCCGTTTCCACCAGCGGGGCCCGGAGGAGATGTTGCTGGAGGAGGCGTACGACTGGGCGCGGCCGCTCACCGACGAGGAATGCCTCAGGCGCTACGTGGTCGGTATCGACGTCAATGTGGCCTTCGGTGCGGCCGCCAACGGTGCCCTCGTCGGACTCGCCTGCGAGCCGGTCCATGTCAAGGAGCCGGCCTTCGATCCGAAGCTGCCCGGGAGCTGGCTGGTGGACCTCTCCCATGTGGATCTGTCCCGCGTGCTGGTCGGCAAGCGGCGGCAGCACCTTGACGGCGAGCTGCTGCCCAGCCCGTTCACCCCGACCGGCCACCGGCCCGAGGGGCCGGCCTGGTATGCGACCCCGACCGTGGCGTATGCGGTGGAACTCGGCTACGAGGTCGCACCTCTCGAGGCGTACATCAGGCCTTCGAGCGGCCGCTATCTGGACGGCTGGTACAAGCGGCTGCGCGACGCCTACATCGCCACCATGGGGGACCTCGGCGTACCGGAGGACCTGACTCCGGAGCAGTTCCTGGCGGCGATGGACGGTTGCAAACAGCGCGATGAGCAGATGGCGATCGTGCTGTCCGCGATCAAGGCGACCGTCAAGGGCGGCATCGGCAAACTCAGGGAGCGACCCCGTGGCGGCGGGTGGCGTCCGGGTCGGCCATGGCCGGCCCTGTCACGGCCGACCTGGCGGCCCGACATCCGGGCCGCCGTCATCTCCCGGGCTCGTATCAACATGCACCGCAAGATGCTCGCGCTCGCCGCGGCCACCGGGCGGTATCCGGTGGCGATCCTGTCGGACTGCGCCGTGTACGCCGCCGACGGCCCCAGCCCGCTGGACGTCCTGCCCTACCGAGGCGGCAAGACGGTGCCCGGCAGCTTCCGGCTCGGTGTCTCCCCGGGGATGGTCAAGCACGAAGGCACCCAGACCACCTTGTGGGCCGAAGAGGTACGCGAGCGGTACGGCCAGGAACTCAACCTCGCCCGCTACATCAAGGACGGCCGGATCACTGCCGCCGACGGCGGAGAGTAAGAGAGGGGCCGGTCGATGGACACGGTCGGGGAAGGCCTCGAAGAGGCGCTGCAGAAGGCGTTCACCCGCCCCGTCCCGAAGAGCGCGGGCGCGCAGATGCGGTACCTCGTCAAGCAGCTCAAGGGCACCAGGGCGGCGGCCGAGCTGCTCGGAATCACCCAGCGCACCGTCGAACGCTACGTCAAGGACCAGATCCGGAAGCCCAGACGAGAGCTCGCGGAGCGTCTCGAGCGCGAAGTCCGCAGACGGTGGCAGCCGCAGATCCGCGCCCGGGCCAAGCAGCAGGCGGCCACCCGGACCGGACTGGTCATCGACACCCGCGCCCGCTTCGGCTACACCGCGGCCCCCGGCACCACCGACGACCCCCGGCTGCGCCACCTCACCGTGGCACTGCCCCCCGAATACGCCGCCCGCTTGTTCGACGCCCAAGAAGCCGGCGCCGGCGAGCGGCAACTGCGTGACATCGCAGCCGACGGCCTGGGCGAGATCTACTTCCGCGACCGAGGCCGCCGCGCATACGGCCTGGATGTGGAGTTCACCGATGTGGAACATGTGGAGTTCGACCTGTAGCGGCTGCGCGGGAGGTGCCGGCATGCGGTGGTGGGGTGCGGGGTGGGCGGTCGCCGGGGTGATCGTGCTGGCGGCCTGCGGTGCGTCTTCGGGGCACGGGCCGAGCGCAGGACCGTCCGCGGACCGCTCGGCGGAGCCGTCGAGCAGCGCGCCGACACACAGCTCTACGACTCCGGTCCCGGCTCCGCGCTCGACCTCGCCCGGGAGCCCAGGCACGCCGAGCCGGTCCGCGTCGGCCGCTCCGCCCTCCGTTTCCGCGGGAGGCTGCGCCGCCGGGCATGCGCAGGTCACCGTCGCGCCCGGTGACGCACCCGTGCGGCGGTTGTGCGTGCGGCCCGGAGCGGTGGTCTCGCTCGTTCTGGAGCCGCGGGTCGACGACAGGCGCTGGACGGTGGTGCGGAGTTCCGCGCCGGTCTTCGTCGTGCCGTCCGGCTGGGGGGTGGGCGCGGATGGTGCTGCTCGTGCCTCGCTGCGGTGTGCGGGCACCCGGGGTGGCACGGCCAGGGTCATCGCGCTGGCGAAGGCACCGGATGTGGCGGGCGCGGCGCGCGCCGCCTTCACGCTGGACGTGAGTGTGGTGCCGTATCCGAAGGAGGGGTGATCCCGGAAGCCGGGACCACCCCTCGCGCATCGGAGGTGCGTCAGTCGCAGTCACGCACCCTGATCGTGTAGATGCCGCGGCCGTGCGTGGCCGCGTACAGGGTGCCGCCGTCCGGGCTCAGCTTCAGCTGGAGCACGGCCACGGCCGGGAGAGAGCCGACGCGCTGCCACTTGGTGCGCCCCGGCGCCCGGTACACCACACCGAGGTCGGTGGCGAGGGCGAGGCCGCCGTTCGCCGTGACGACCGCGGAGTCGGTCGGCACATCGGGAAGGTTCGCCGAGATGTCCTTCCATGTGGTGCCGCCGTCGGTGGACTCGAAGACGTGGCCGACGCCGGCGCCGGGCCCCTCGGTCCAGTGCCGGGAGAAGCCGTTGACCGCGAGGAAGACGTGGTCGGCGTTCTTCGGGTCGATGGCGAAGCCGCTGAGGTAGCGGTTGGGCACCGTGCCGTCCGTGCCGGTTGCCGGGAGGGCGATGTCGTGCCAGCCGGTGCCGTCCGCGTTGCCGACGGCGATACCCCGGGCGAAGCCCTGGTTGTTGCAGGGCCCGCACCAGGCCGCGTACACCTTGCCGCCGGAGGCCGCGACGGCGGTCGCGGTGCGGCCGGCGCCGAGGTCGTACAGGCTCTTCCACTCCGAGCCGCTGCGGATGGCGTAGCCGTGGTCCTGCACCCAGATGTGGCGGCCGCCCGCGATCCAGGTGGAGCTGTTCTTCATGTCGGCCGCGAGCGGAGCGATGAAGCGGGCCTCGCTGGTGGCGTTGTCGGCCGGGGCGACGTTGTACGACGTCGCCTTGCTGGGGTCGGTGGTCCAGGAGCCGTCGTTCAGACCGCAGTTCTGGGTGACCTGGACCGCGAGGTAGACGTACTCCTCGGCGATGTTGCACCCGTTGGCCGGATCGGTGAGGGTGTCGCCGCCGTCGCCGCCGAAGTTGGAACCCATGACCTTGTCGTCGCCGCGCAGGACGGACTGACCGTTGTCCTGCAGGCCGCCGGTGACGGAGACGCCGCCATGGTCCAGGTCCCTGCCGATGCCCACCGAGTAGTACTGGAGGGTGTCGATGGTGCCGTCGTTGAGCGAAGTCCAGTCGGTGGCGTGGCCGGAGGCGTCCTGGGAGCCGTCGACCGGGCGCCTGTAGGCACCGCCGTCGTTACCGACGTACACGTAGCTCTTGCCGTGGTAGCTGCCGATCGCCACGCCATGCTGGTCGGAGTGCGTGGTCTGGCTGCAGCTGCCGGTCTGCCTGGCCGGGTCGATGCTCCAGCAGGAGAACGGGAAGTTCCAGTACGGGCCCACGGTGGACCAGGTGGCGCCGCCGTCCTTGGTCTCGTAGACCTCCTCCAGTCCCGCATACACGTGCTGGGGGTTGGCCGGGTCGACGGTCAGGAACTGGTTGTACCAGGCCTGCACGCCCGGCATGTAACCGGCCGTGGTCAGCGCGGAGCCGTCGGCGGCCAGCTGTTTGTAGTCGGCGATCTTCGTCCAGGGCCCGAAAGGGGAGGCGGCGCTGTAGATGCCCGCCAGGCCGCTGTCCGGGTTGGTCGCCATCTGCTCGGGCGACTGGTCGATGGCGTAATAGCGGGAGCCGTCCGTGGACCGGGCGAAAGTGACCGTGCCGACGTTGTGCGCGTCGGTCGGCAAGTCGCCGAAGCCGCTGGTGATCCGCTGCCAGCTGCCACCGACCTTGGTGTAGAAGCCGTTGTAGTCGTCACCGCTGCGCCAGCCGACCGCGAGGATCACCCTTGAGGGATCCTTGGGGTCGACGGCGATGTCGTTGGTGATGTTCTTGTACGCTGCGGCGCCGTCGGTCGCCTTCGAACCGCCTGGCAGATAGTCGGGGTTGGGCGCGAACTCCAGTGTCCAGGGCCCGCTCAGGCTCTTCGTGGAGTGGCTCCACACGCCCTCGCTGGTCGCCGCCCACACCTTGCCGCCACCGAACCGCAGTTGGCGGATGGTGGTGCTCTCCAGCTCGTCGCCGCCGACCCGGGTGCGCGTGGAGAAGGCGCCGTGGTGCGGGTCGGACAGCCTGTACACACCGCTGCCGAGGTACGCGTCCGCGTTGGTGTTCGCCTCGCCGGTGCCCAGCCACAGCCGTCCGTCGCCGTCGAGGGCGAGCGCGCCGGTGGACTGGGAGGGCAGGCGGTCGCTGATGGGCTGCCAGCGCCCGCCGCCGGTCCGCGAGCGCCACACTCCTCCGCCCGCGCTGCCCGCGTAGACATAGCCGTCGTCGTCTGCGGCCATCGCGGCCATCCGGCCGGTGACGTGTCCGGAGCCGCCGCTGGAGTTGGAGTCGATGTCGCGGTAGCGCGGGTCGTCGGAGTCGTACGGCAGGCCGGTGATGTGCCGCCAACTGCCGCCGGTGCTCGTCAGCTTCGTCAGACCGCGCCAGGCTGCGCCGTAGGCACCCGGCGCGACGATGCCGGGCGAGGTGCGGGCCTCGGCGTACTGGTCCGCGCCCTCGGCGATTTCATCGGCCTCGTTGCCGTCGTCCCCGTCTTCCGACTTCGCTTGGGGGTGGATGACGCCGACCGAGTGCTCGCGCTCGGCCGCCAGTTGAGCAAGCGCCCGGGCCCCGAAGGGGCTGGTGTGGCGACCGGGCGCGGCGCTCGCGGGTATCGCGACGAGCCCGGCGGACGCGGTGATGGCACAGATCGTGAGCCACCGTCTTCTGCGGGATTGTGCTGGCACCAGATCCTCCTGAACGGGTGTGATACAGCCGTCGCAGGAGACCCGATCACGATCGGACGACTACGTCCGACACTTGGGCAACATTTTGTCCGGAACCTGTCACTCATCAGTGGCCGCGGGATGCCGACCAGTCGCTGACAGGCTGAACGATCGCAGGTCCTCGCGAGGACCCCGCCCCCGCGTGACGAGGCAGCGGCAGGCAGCAAGGTGGTACGGGCGGCCCATTGCAGGCGAGCTGGTCGATCCGCAACAGCGCTCGCTGGGTGCCGTGACATGAGCCGTCAGTGCAGGCCGGGCCCGGTCATCCCTGGCACGGCCGCCGCCGGCGCAGCTCGACAGCGGCGGCCGGCTCGATGTCTGCGGCCAGGGGGTTTCGACGGGTCGGTCGGATCAGGCCGCGGCGTCCGGCGCGCTGCATCGCAAGGCGGAGGACCGCCCGCGTACTGGATGTACTCCGGTGGTCCGACAACGCGGCGAGGTGCCGTACCGGGCGTCGCGGACCCGGGCTGATCCAAACGAAACCCTAGGAGCGCAGGACCGACCGTACGGCGTCCGCCGAGCGGCCCACCACCGCTGTCCCGTCGTCCGCCGTGATGATCGGGCGTTGGATGAGGGTGGGCTGCGTGGCCAGGGCGTTGAGCCAGCGGTCGCGATGCGCGGCGTCGCGCTGCCATGTGTGCATGCCCAGCTCGGCCGCGGCCGGTTCCCCGAGCCGGGTGATGTCCCAGGGCTCCAGCTGCAGCCGTTCCAGCACCTGCTCGAGCTCTTCCACGGTCGGCGGCTCTTCCAGGTAGCGCCGCACCGTGTACTGGGCGCCCTCGGCGTCCAGCAGGGTCAGGGCAGAGCTGCACTTGGAGCAGGCCGGGTTGATCCAGATTTCCATGTGTTGCGGTCTTTCGCTGTCGGGCCGCATCGTGCGCGGCGTTGCCGGTCAGGAGGCTACGCCGGCCAGGGCGAGGAATTCGCTGCGGGAGCGGGCGTCGGAACGCAGCAGGCCGAGCAGAGTGGAGGTCATCGTGCTGGAACCGGTGGCCTGGACGCCGCGCAGGGTCATGCAGGAGTGCTCGGCCTCGATCACCACGCCGACGCCCTTGGGTTCGAGGTGAGTCTGCAGCCAGTCGGCGACCTGTTTGGTCAGCCGTTCTTGGACTTGCGGGCGGCACGCGAAGTGCTCGACGACGCGGGCCAGCTTGGACAGGCCCAGGATGCGGGCACCGGGCAGGTAGCCGACGTGGGCGGTGCCGACGAACGGCAGCAGATGGTGCTCGCATACCGAACGGACCGGGATGCGACGGGCCAGGACGAGTTCGTCGTAGCCCTCGTCGTTGGGGAAGGTGGTCAGGTCGAAGGGGCGCGGGCTGAACAGTTCGGCGTAGGCGCGGGCCATCCGGCCAGGTGTGCCGCGCAGGCTCTCCGAGGCGGTGGAGATGCCGAGGGCGTGGAGGAACTGGCCGGCCGCGGTTTCCGCGGCGGCCAGGTCGATGCCTCCGGGCTGATGGACTACCCGCAGGGCGGGCCGTGCGGGTGCCGTCACTTCCTCGTGGTGTGGATCTCTGTGTGGGGTGGTGCGGTGGGGGCGCTCGGTCATGTCAGCTGCCGCCGATACCGAGGGCAGTGAGCAGGACCAGGACAAGGGTGGCCACGGCGAGGAGTCCGTGTGCCAGCACCACGGGCAGAGGGAAGTGCCGTTCGGCGGGCACGGCCACTTCGGCTGTCTGCGCCGTCGCGGTGGCTGGGGCCGTTTCGGCGGTGGCACGGTTGCGGTAGACGGGGATCCAGCGGGCCAGCATGACGAATCCCAGTAGGGCGACCGGCAGAAGCAGGCCGAACGCGGTCCAGGCCAGAACATTGTTGTCGGCCACGACATAGATGATCCACACCACCAGCCCGATCGCGGCGAGGGCGAAATGCCCGAAGACGACCGGCGCGGGCAGGCGGCTGGCACGGGACTGCTGTTGCCGGATTCCGCCCCGCTGGATCCATGTGCCGAGCAGGTAGAAGCCGCCGAGGGCGGTGACCACCCAGGTGATCAGTGCGGCGATGTCCATGGGTAACTCCCGAGTGATGAGGGTGTCGAAGGCAGCCGGACGACACACCGGCCGCCGTGAAGGCTGCGCGAGCCGGCTCACACGGCAGAGCGGGCGTCTCGCTCGCTGCGGTCAGGCGTGTATCCCTCGGCCTGGGTGACCTCATCGGCGACCCGTACGCCGTAGCGGTACGCGAGCTTTCCGCCCAGAAATCCGGCGACGCCCAGGACCATCAGGCTGAGTGCGGAGAGAGTGAGCCTGCCGAGGCCGACACTCCCGCCGTCGGTATAGGTGCTGTGGCGCCACAGGAAGTTGACGGTGTAGGCGGCGGTCACCAGCAGGTTCAGGGTCATGTGGACCAGTGCGGTGCGAAAGGCCGGGGTGCCGGCCGGAATCGCGAACAGATCGAGGGATCCGACCAGGGCCGCCAGCAGGGCACCGATCACCCCGACGGCGATCAGCCACTGCGAGCCCTGGCTCAGGAATCCCGGACGGTGCACGACCTGGGAAGCGATGTCGAACACGAGACTGGCCACCCAGGCACCGATCGGCACGGTCACCAGGATCGGGTGGAACGGATGGCCGTACGGGCCGGCGAGCGAGGCGCTGACCGGACGTTTCGCCTGGAGCTGTGACTCATGGTCCATCGCGACCTCCCACTAGTTTCACCAACGAATATTGGTGTTATTTGAGAGGGGCGTCAAGACATGCAGCACACATGGTCAAAAGAAGGCTTGTGCCCACGCACATGGGAGTTACCGTGGTCTGGTGGCTTCTGACCCGACTCCGCAGGCCGACGCGGCCCACACCGCCATCGACTCCGTCAGCGCTCTGAGCGAGGACTCGCGGCGGCGCATGTTCAGCTTCATCCGGCGTGCCCGCCGGGCCGTCACCCGGGACGAGGCGGCCGCCAGCGTCGGCATCTCCCGCAAACTCGCCGCCTTCCACCTCGACAAGCTCGTGGACGCCGGTCTGCTCCGCGCGCGCTACGAAACGCCCGACGGGATCCGCAAGGTCGGCAGACAACCGAAGGTGTACGAAGCCACCGACGCCCAGATCACCGTGAGCATCCCCGACCGACGCCACGAGCTCCTGGCGGACCTTCTGCTGGATGCCGTCCTGACCGAGGGTGCCGACGAAAGCGCCGCGCAGGCAGCCCTGCGCACCGCCGAGCAGCGCGGCCGGCGGATGGGCGAGACCGCGCGGGACGAGACCCGACCGGGCCGCCTGGGCCCAGAGCGCGGCCTGACCGCCTGCGAGCGGCTGCTGGACCAGTGCGGCTACGAACCCGTCCGGGAAACGCCCACCCGGCTCCGCCTGCGCAACTGTCCCTTCCACCCGCTGGCCGCGAAGGCCCCCGACCTGGTGTGCGGCATGAACCAGGCCTTCCTCAGCGGCTTCCTCAACGGCCTGCAGGTCAACGGGGTCCAAGCCGTCCTGGCACCCGAGCCCGGGGAATGCTGTGTGCGGCTGGGCCCGGGCGACACCGATGATGACGACCAGACGGCCCAGGACCACTGACGTGACGCCGATCGGGCCGCGCTGCCGGCGGACCGGATCGACGAAGGCGGGGGCGAGGCGGTAGCCCTGCGGTATCGCCCCGCCACCCCCGGCCGCCGTCGGCGACGCTGCCCAGCCAGCCGGAGACCTGGTCCGCTACCGCCGGGCAACCCCTGCTGATCGCCGGCATCGCCCCCGCTGGGGTGAGCTTCCCACGGCGGCTCTTGATGTCGGCCCTTGATGTCGGCTCTTGATGCCGGAGCGCCCAGCGCCGACAGTCGCTACTGCTGCCGTGTACGGCGAGACCGCGTCGCTTCGAAGGTCAGCAGTCTCGTTTGCGCTCGCTCTCGACCACCCCGCCGGAGGGGCTGGTCAAGTCCCCTCAGCCATGTGAACGCGGATGTCCTGCCCTACGGATGTACAAGCCTTCCAGGAGGGCGGTCAGGTAGCGGCGGGCGGTCTCGATACGGTCGTCGGGGGCGCTGTGCACGTTCGCGGCGTAGGCGACTCCGCACATGAGCGGCACCAGGTCGTCGGAGGTCAGGTCGGCGCGCACAACCCCGGCCTCGCGGGCCCGCTCGAGCAGCTGTGCGCCCACCGACCGTAGGGTCCGCTTCAGTTCGGTGGTGCGCGGCAGGGTGTCCGTGGGTGCGGCGGTGACCGCGGACAGGGAGGCGTCACTGACCTGCGCTTCGATGGTGCGGGTCAGGAAGTCCGCGAGGGCGCGCCCGGGGTCGGTGTCGGCCAGCGCCTGCTCGCCGTGGGCGGCGAGTCCCTCCAGGCAGGGGGTGGCAACGGTCTCCAGCAGCGCCTCGGCGGTGGGGAAGTGGCGGTAGACGGTGCCGACGCCCAGTCCGGCGCGGCGGGCGATGTCGTTGAGCTGTAGTGGTGTGCCTTCGTCCACGAGATCGCGGGCCACGGCGACGATGCGTTCCCAGTTGCGGGCGGCGTCCTTGCGTAGGGGGGCGGTCGTCATGGGAGAAGTCTATCTGGATGGTTCATCCGATTGCTGCGGCGTACGAACCGGATGAGCCACCACTTCCCCCTTCGGGCAACTCCGTGCCCAGCCGCGCCTGCACATGGGCCCGAGGACCAGGGGGCCGTCGTCTCCGACCTCGTGGCGCCCTTCACCGGACGCCCACCTTGCTGCCCTGAGGAAACGAGCGGCCTTGCGGTCGTGGCTGATCGGCCCCGGCTGCCGTCACCCGGCCATGACGGGAGCGAGGCGCTCACTGAGGCGGCGGACGGCCTCGGCGACGCGGGGGTCCGTAGCCGAACGGAAGGGGGCGACCGGATGAGCCTGCGGTCCGATGACGACGCCGGTTTGGCCGGTCAGCGAGCCGTCGGTCGCGGCGAAGATCGAGGGCCTGGCCGCCACGGACGCCGGGCCCGAGGTCGAGCGTTCGAACTTGCGCCGGACCAGTGGCCAGAGCAGCCGCAGCCCCGGCGAGACGATCTTCGGATTGCGCATGGTGCCGTTGGTCATGTCGGTCGCGGCGCCGCCGGGGTCCGCCGCGAACACCGAGACGCCCGTGCCGTCGAGCCGGCCGGCCAGCTCCAGGGTGTAGGTGAGGTTGGCGAGCTTGGCGCGGCCGTACCAGTGGAAGCCGTAGTAGCCCCCCGGCGGCTCGACGGCATCGAAGACGCGCTTGGCGACGCCGACCGCGCCCGAGGTGACGTTCACGATCCGGCTCGGCGCACCGGCTCGCAGTGCGGGCAGCAGCAGTTCGGTGAGCAGATACGGCGAGAGGTGATTGACGGCGAACGTCGCTTCGATCCCGTCGACCGAGTCCTGTCGTTCCGGGAACATCGCTCCCACGTTGTTGACCAGCACGGTCAGCGGACCGTCGGCGGCGATGCGGTCGGCGAGGGCGCGGACCGCATCGAGTGAGGACAGTTCGGCGGCCAGGAACCGGGCGGAATGCAACGGTGCCGTTGTGTTGATCCGTTCGACCGCGCGCGCACCTCTTTCGGCGTTGCGCCCGACCACCGTGACCGCAAGGCCTGCCTCTGCCAGGCCCAGGGCGGTCTCCAGCCCGATTCCCGCTGTCCCCGCCGTCACCAGCGCTGTCTGCTTCATCACTTGACCCGCTTCGCGTATCTGGATGGATTATCCGGTTGACGTCAGCATAGCAGATCCGGATGACCTATCCGGTTGGAGCGTGTGGTATGGCGTTGCCGCATCCCGGCCCGTAGCGGCCGGCTCCGTTCCGGACTCGGCGTGTTGAGCATCCGCCCGGACGCCTCTGAGTACGCGTACTCAAGGCTCGGCGGCCATCGGCGGGGAGAGTGGGGGCAGCCCGAACGACCGGAGAGGACCGTGCGCATGCCCCGCAGCATCACCCGACCCAACACCGCCTTCCGTACCGGCAGATTCCGGGCCGCCGCTGCCACTTTCGTCGGCGCGACCGCCCTCGTGACGCTCACCGGGTGTTCCTCCCTCGAGTTCCGGGAGGACATCTGCATGAGCAGCGAATACCCCGTCCTGACAGTGGGCGGCACCGGTTCGGCGTGCGTCGCGGAAGGCCAAAAGCCTCCGGCGGGATACGCGCGATACCCGGAGGGCAAGGTGCCGCAGCAGGTCGACGACGAGTGGGACGTGTACTGGCGTACTCACACGCTCGACAAGGACGGCAACGTCATCGACGCGCCGGACGGGGGCTGACCGGTCAGCCGGCGCCACGGGTGGCGCCCCGCCATGGGGTGCAGGGAGGCCGGCACTATGCGACCTGGCCCGGCGGCAACCGGGCACAGCCGCCGGCCATCCACGTCACCGCAGGCCAAGAGGGTGAACACACCAGCCTTCAAAGCTGCCATGAGCAGGTTCCCAAGGCCTGGGACCAGGCTCGGAAGACCGCGTACCGGACCTAGGACAGAGGCTGACCGCCAAGGCCCGTTCTGCTGACCCCGCGAGGTGAAAAAGTCATCGGCCCTATCCAGCCCGCACGGATCAGGGCGATCTGGGAGGGCAGCGGTGACACCGGGTCAACAGCTCTTCCGCGCGACCCGCTCCACGCCGATCCGCGCGCACACCTCCTCGTACGATTCCTTCACGCCGGCCGGCATGGCCCCGGGTCTCAGCACTGAGGCTCCGACGAGTCGCACCCGAGGGCGGTCGTCCTCGATGCAGCCATCGCCCTTGAAGTGGTAGTGACGCAGAGCCCGAGCAAGGGCGTTCACGCTTCGCCGCAGCGGTGTGGAGCCTTCGAGATCCGCCTGGAACGAGAGCCAGCCCTCGTTGGACGCCTCCGCACTGACATTGCCGGCGAGGCGCTCGATCTCCCGTAGATAATCAAGGTCGCTGAGCTCGCGTGACGTCATGGTCCGGAGTCTCGCACCATGCCGAACGGCGCCTGAACAGGTTTTCGGTGGCGTGCAGCGTCGAGCAGAATGCAAGGGCGCCCGGGCGCCGACCTCATCGACTCACGAAGAGGGGCAGGCAGCCACAGGGCGTGGGCCGGTATGCCCGGACCGGTGGCCCGCACCATGACGGTGGCGCACCGGATGAAAGGAGCAGCCATGCAGACGGTTGAGTATGTCGACGCCTTGGCGGCGGAGGCGCACGCCGGCCAGGTCGACAAGATCGGCGTGCCCTATGTCGAGCATGTCCGCGCGGTCGCTGCGGGACTCTCACCGTTCGGCCCGGAGTTGATGATGGCCGGGCTGCTGCACGACGTGATCGAGGACACCCGCTGGACGGCTGAGCAGTTGCGGGCAGCCGGTATCCCGGCCCATGTCGTCTCTGTTGTGGAGGTGGTGACCAACGAGCCCGGTGTGCCCTACGGCGAGAAACTCAAGCGCATCAGCACCAACCGAGACGCAACCCTTGTGA
Source organism: Streptomyces glomeratus (assembly GCF_021462825.1). Taxonomy (GTDB): domain Bacteria; phylum Actinomycetota; class Actinomycetes; order Streptomycetales; family Streptomycetaceae; genus Streptomyces; species Streptomyces glomeratus. Next base: position 22,380 of record NZ_JAKEEB010000048.1, read on the forward strand.
AGATCGCCGACAATGCCCACAACAGTCACCCCGATCGGACCGCCCACCTTCCTGCCGGGAAGCGCGATCGGCTGGCTGCGAAGTACCGGGCGGCCCGCGACGTGCTCTGGGCCGCCGCCGACAGCGAGCACATCGAGGCTGTCCTCTCGATCGTCAACCCTTCGCTGCTTGCCGAGCTGAGGGAGCGGCAGATCGCCGCGGAATCGGAGCGCCCACCATCCGGGCGCTGAAGCCGTCCACCGCCTGACAAAGCCCTACCCGGAGTCCGGAGGGGGTCGCTGCGCGCGTGACTTCGGCTGAGACGGGGCATCGTCAGCGGTGCGCGCAGCCCTTCGTGGGCGTTGCACCGCCAGGCGACAGCACCACAGACGCGGGTGAGCCCTGCGTGATACGTTCTGCTTCGCCGTGCGCCGCTGTGAATTGAGGAGGTGAGACCGATCAACGCTATGACAGGTCGGGGCTCCCTCTCTCGCATGGTCTAGGGAGTGCCCGCAGAAGGCATCCCGAAAGGCTTGAAACGCTATGCGCTTCAGCTCTACCACGTCGTACGACGGCGTCTGTGAACAGCTCTTCGCCCTCGGCGAGATTCCCGGCGTGCTGTGGACGCCGGAAGGTGCCGCCGGTACTCGGCCCCTCATCCTGATGGGACACGGCGGCGGCCAGCACAAGAAGGCCCCCGACATCATGGCCCATGCGCGCCGCTTCGTGGCCGAGTGTGGTTTCGCGGTTGTGGCGGTGGACGTGCCTGGCCATGGCGACCGGCCAACGGATGAGGAGTACGACCGGATCGCGACCGAGAACCAGGCCCGCGTGGAAGCCGGCGAGGAGCTGGCCCCGCTGATCGCGGATTTCCAGGCGCTCGTGGCTCGCCGGACTGTCCCGGAATGGCAGGCGGTTCTGGACGCGGTCCAGCAGATCAAGCACGTCGGCGCCGGCCCGGTGGGCTATTGGGGGATGTCGTTGGGTTGCGGACTCGGCGTTCCGTTCGTTGCCGCCGAGCCCCGGGTACGCGCGGCGGTGCTGGGCCTGGGTGGGGCGTCGGCCTCTGCGGAGGCCGCCGCGCGAATCACCGTCCCGGTGGAGTTCCTGCTGCAGTGGGACGACGAGCGGGTGCCGCGGGCTCAGGGCTTGGCACTGTTCGACGCCTTGAACTCAGCCGACAAGACCCTGCACGCCAACCCTGGCAAGCACGGGGAAGTGCCGGCATTCGAGCTGGACAGCACGCTTCGGTTCTTCGCCAGGCACCTCGGCTGACATCACCGGCTGCATTACAGCGACGCGCCGATCGGGATCTGTTTCCCGATCGGCGCGCTCAGCGAACATGGCCGGCGTGGTCGCGCTGGCCGACTTCCTGGTCGCCGTGGGGCGACGACATCAGCCACCAGGTCCTTCGGGTTCAGTCTCTTTGGTCAGCGTCGTGCCCGGATGAGGATCGCTGCGGAGGTGGAGAGCGGCCTGGCAGGCGACGGCGTCCTCGACCGGCCGAGTGCCGCGAGCACGAACGTGACGCTGATGAGCAGGGCCCAGGCGCCGAACTTGCCCACGCCGACGGGCTGCCAGCCATGCAGCTGGTACGGGTAGCGCCAGGCGCCCACGTAAGTGGCGAGGTTCTCCGCCACCCACAGGAAGAACCCGATCAGGACGAACGACAGCGCCAGCGGCATGCTCCGCCGTGCCCCGCGCATCGTGAAGCGTACGGAAGTGCCCGCCGTGACGGCCGCGAGGAGCGCCGCGAGGGGCCAGCGGGCGTCGGGCAGCCAGTGGTGGCTGAAGAAGTTGACATAGACGCCGGCGGCCACCAGTGCCGTCGCCCGTGGCCGGTAGCGGCACAGCTCCAGGTCGAACAGGTGCCAGGCCCGGCAGACGTAGCTGCCGACAGCCGCGTAGAGGAAGCCCCCGTACAGGGGAACGCCCGCGAACTTCAGCACGGCTGGTTCCGGGTAGCTCCACGAGCCCTGCGAGACCTTCACCAGCTCGAACGCGAGGCCGATGACGTGGCAGGCGCTGATGACGGCGACGTCCCGTCCGCTTTCCCAGCCGCGCCGCCAGAACAGCAGCGTGAGCAGCGCGCCGTAGCCGACGAGCAGGTCGTAGCGGGCCACCGGTAGCCGCGGCAGCAGTTTCGATGCCGCCACTCCGGACAGCAGGGCGATGGCGAAAGCGCAGGCCCGGGTCTGGTTCCAGGTGAAGTCGAGCAGCTGGCCGATCAGGGAGGCCGGGCGGCCAGACGGTTTTGTAGTGAGCATGGTGATGGGAGAGACGGTGCGCAGCCCGTTCCGGGTTGCCAGGGGCGTGTGGGTCACAGAACGCCGGTCTTCTCCCCGCCGGTTCGTCGTCCCCGCCGTCGACAAGGGCAAGGCGATCCTGCTGCGACTGTGTGAGCGCATCGAGGCCGAGCGGCCATCGGATCTGACGGCCCTGTATGTGCTGACTCAGGCGGCGACGGACGAGTTCGACCTGTTGCAAACGGAGTTCGAGGCAGCCGGAAGTGAGTTCGAGACGGTTGCGCGAGAGGAGATCGCCGAAGACTCCTGGTTCATCGCCATGGTCTACGGGTTCATGGACGCGGACACGGAGAAGCTGATTGCCACTCGGGAGTGGTGGTCAACGAGTTTGAGGCGTACATGACGGTCTCGGGTCAGTGTGATGCGGTTGCGGGTTGCTTCGACCTGCATGCAGAGGCGGACGCAACGGAGTAGCCCGGCGTGCGCACCCCGAGTCCGCGCGCGAGGCTGGTGTCATGGCTGAGCGTAGTGTGATCGTGTTCCCGCCGGGGGAGGGTGGCGGTCGGCGTGTCCAGGTCGACAGTGAGACGCTGGGTACGGCGTACAGCCTGCATGACCTCACGGTGTTCCTTCAGCGTGCCGGGTTGGAGGGTATGGACGAGTTGGATGTGGTCATGTCACCACTGGTCGAGTGGCACGGCGGCGGCCCCGAGGAGTGGCCGGCTGTGTCGTGATGCCTTGAGTGCTGCGGCTTGATCCGGTCGGTGTGGCCTGTGCCACACGGCTGTGGGTCTTCCGCTTTGACAGACGGAGGCGTACGTTCCGTTTACCTCGCGACGGCGCCCCCCAAGGCGCCGGCCCACCGGTTCCGGAACGGTGGGCCACGCGGGGGCCAACGTGGAAGTAACTGCTGATCGGAGGGCGGGGCGACGGGCCCGGCGCGGGGGAGCGCCGGTGTTGCCGTCGATCGTCCCGCAACCTCCCTCCACTCCCGCGGGCGGGTGTGTCGTGGGTCGCGCCGAGTGGCGTGTCCGCCGTACGAGTCCACGGAGGCGGCGATCGACAGCTTCGCCGCGACGACGTGCTGTCTGGGAGTGCGTCTGGAGGCCGATGGCCGGTGGCGTGTGTATGCGCCGCACGGCCTCTCCGATGTGTTCAACCTTGTTGTCCGGCCGAACCCGGTGCTTGCCCCGCAGTCGGTCTATGAGACGAAGGCAGCGCGGTGGCGGGAGCAGTGGCCGGAGCTGACCATGCCGGACTGGCCTGTCGCGAGCATCACGAGGGCTTCGCCCGGCGACTGACCTCGGCTGCGCGCCACATGTGGACGGTGCTGTGTTCGCGTCCCGCCTCGGCAAGGGGGTGAGGGCTTCGCGGGCCGGTGCTGCTTCATGCGGCTTGCAGGTAGGCCTTGGCGTTCAGCGCAGTACGGCCGCCAGCAGGTCGGAGCCCAGCGCCGTCACCTCGGGAAGGTTGAGGGCGTAACGGACGTAACGACCATGCCGCCGGGCCGTGAGCAGACCCGCCCGGCGCAGGACGGCGAGGTGGCGGGAAACCTCCGGGGGCGAGAGTTCCCAGGCGTGGGCCAGCTCACCGGTGGTGTGCGGGCCCCGGGCCAGGGTACGCAGCAGCCGCAGACGTACCGGATGAGCCAGTGCCTCCAGCCTCAGCGTGACCGTTTCCAGCGATACCGGCTCTGATGGACTCGGCTCGGCCACGGGGTACTGCACCACCGGCTGCCATCCGGGCGCATGGACCACCACCAGGTGCGGGCGGCCGAAGACGCTGGGGAGGAAGGTGACCCCGGTGCCGTGGGCGGCGGTCGCGTTGTCCTGCAGCTTGTCCACGATGATGCAGTCGCCGTCCGGTGCCAGGGTGACGGCGCCGGAGACCGACGCGAGGGCAGCCCCGAGACCCTGGCGCCTCAGCAGGTCGTTCTTCATGCGCAGGTCGGTGGCGAGTCGCACGGCGACGCCCGCCCAGGCCGCGTCGAAGAAGGTCCCCGCGCACAGTTCGAGGGTGTGGCGCACCCGGGTCCGCACGGCGGCCGGGTCCGCGAGCAGCCGTTCCGCGAAGGCCTCTTGGAGCGCGCCGCGGGCCTGGGCAAGGTCCAGGGCCCGTTCGCGCGCCGTCGCGTCGGCGAGCGGCGACGGCGCGGCGAAGTGGACCCGGTTGCTGCCGCACGTGGTGACGAGCGCGGCGGTCACATACGTTTCGTCGTCGATCCGGTCCACGTCGTCCAGCTCCTCGGTGAGGGTCGGCCGAGGCCGAGCGGGGACAAGGAAGTCGGCTCTGGAGGAACGCCACAGAAACTCCGCCTCCCGCAACCGCTCGGCCAACTCCGGCGGAAGCCCGGCCCAGACATCCCCGGCCCACTCGGCGAGCTGCGGATGATGTCCGGGTTCGGCCAGCACGTGCAGCATCGCGGTCAGTTCGGCCAGCGGAGAGGCCGCGAACCGCAGCCGCTCGAGCGGAAGGCCGGTGATGTCGATCTTCAACGTCATCCCCTCATCATCACTGGTCGGACGGCCCGCGACGGCGTCGGTTGACGGTGTCCGTCAACCGACGTGCCCTGCCCGGCGGCCGAACGCACCGTGGGCGCCATGGCAACCACCACCAAGACCCGCCCTCGCGCCCTGATCGATGCCTCCGGAGGCCCCCGCTACGCCGTCGCCCTGGCCGTGGACGCGATCGGCACCGGCCTGCTGCGGCCCTTTCTGCTGCTCTATGGAGTGACGGTGCTGAGGCTGTCCGCGCCGGTCACCGGCACCGCCATGACGGTCGGTGTCGCCGCGGGCCTGGGGTGCATGCCCGTGGTGGGCCGATGGCTGGACCGGGGTGCACGGAGCACGGCCGTGGCGGCGTCGATGCTGGTGCGGGTACTGGGTGTGGTTCTGCTGCTGGCCGCCCCGGCGGGACACGTCTGGCCGTTCGCGACGGCGGCGCTCTTCCTCGGCATCGGCAACCAGGCATGGCCTGCCGCCCATGCCGCCCTGGTGGCCACGATCGCCCACGGCCGGGAACGCGACGCGGCCCTCGCAGGGAGTCGCGCCCTGCGCAACGCCGGCCTGGGTGCGGGTGCACTTCTGGCCGCCGCCTGCCTGACGGGCGGCACCGCCGCATTGCAAGCGCTGGCAGCCATCACCGGGCTCGGCTACCTTGCCGCAGCCGCCCTGGCGTGGTCGGTTCACGTGCACGCACATCCGGCCGCCGACGCGGGCCGGCACGGCGACGACGAGCCCATACCGCGGATGCGGGCGCTGCTGTGCGCCAATGTGATCTACGTCTTCTGCCTGAACGTCCCCGAAATCGCGCTTCCTCTGGTCCTGGTGACACAGTTGCACGCATCCCCAGTGTGGTCGGCGGCCGTCTTCGTGGCCAACACCGTGCTGGTGGTCACTCTTCAGGTTCCGGTCACTGTCCTGATGTCCCGCTTCGCGCGCCGCGCCGTACTGGCTCTGGCCGGCGTGGTGCTCACCGCGTCGTATCTCGGCTTCCTCGCGGCCACCTCCCTGGGGCAAGGCTGGGGCGCCCCGGCCGTCACCGCAGTCTCCGTGGTCTGCACCCTGGGCGAGATCATCTACGCCGGCAGCGCCACCGCGCTCGTCACTGCCCTCGCCCCGGCCCATGTCCTGGGACGGGTCCTCGCCCGCTTCCAGCTCTCCACGGGCTTCGGCCTCGCCGTCTCCCCGGCGGTCATCACCACTCTCGCACCGCACGGCTCGGCCGCCCTGTGGGGCGGTCTCGCCGCTGCGACCCTCCTCTCCGCCTCCGTGGTCGCCCGTTGAGCCGGATCCGCCAGGATCCTGCGACCGGGCACGAAGACCCAGCCAGGCGACCGCCGCTCACGCGGTGACCGGCGCCGCCCGGACCGCCTGCCGGACGGGACCCCTCGGCAGGTGCCGGAGGCGCGCGTGACCGGTCATCCGGTTGTACGCGCCGTGGATGTCCTCGCCGCCCTCGGGCACGGCAGCGTGCCGCTGCTGGTCCTGGCCGCGGTGTTGTTGCTGGACTTCGCCGTGCAGTGCCATCAGGCGCTGGGCCGGCACGAGATGTACTCCCTGCGCGGCGACGCCCTGCACGCGTCAACACCGCCTTCATGACCACGACCTTCGTCGGCGGCGCCATCTCCTCCGCCGTGACCGGGGCACTGCACACCGCCGGCGGCTGGACCGGCGTGTGCGCCGTCGGGACGGCACTGCCGTTGGCCGGTCCGCTGATGTGGTCCTACGGCCAGTGGACGACCGCGCGCACCCAAGCGCAGTCGGACGCCTGCGCCCGGCCAAGGCCGCGAACACCGTGGACGTCGCATGAGCGGAGCCGGTCGGCCGGGCCGACTGCGTCATCCCAGAGGGCGACCGGCGGCGACCAAGTGGCCGCGTGCAGGCCCGGTTCCAGGGCGCCTTGCTGCGTGGCCGGCGTGGACGTGGCCGCGTTTGTGTCCGAAAGACGCCGGGTCCCTCCCCTGGTGCCGCATTACGTTCGGTCCATGATGCGGCAAACCAGGTGGCAACGGGGGTCGGGAACCGGGCCGGCTGGGCGGGGGCTGGCGCCGTTGGTCGCCGGGCTTGTGGGGCTCGCGGTCATCGTCGTGGGTCTGGTCCTGGCCGCCGGCTCCCGCGTCGAACAGCGGGAGTTCGAGCGCGCACCGTACTGCTCGACTCCGCCGCCGGCTGATACGAGTCATTGCAAGCTGCGGGTCTCGATGACCGTCACGGCGCGATCCACCTACACCACCAGTGACCGGGATCCGCCGGATCCACCGAACCCGCCGGATCCGGTGCCGCCCCCGCCGCCCGCTCTCCCACAATTCCGTGTCGGATCGTACGTCCGTGCGCTCCGCGTTGGAGTCGTCGCAGGCGCTATGGCACGATCCGACGTCCGGGTTGTGCATGCTCCGGTCCTGGCGGGGCTGCGGATGGCGGCCGCCTCGGAGACCACACACTACGAGATCACCGTGCGCACGGCAGACGGGAGGCACCACAAGCTCGAGGTCGAGCAGGATTTCTACAAGGTGGCCAAACCCGGCACCGTCGGCACTGCGGAGTCATGGCATGGGCGACTGCTGCGGCTACGGATCGGCTCGCATGTCGACTATCAGTACCCCTTTCGGTGGGTGATCCCGTACTTGATCATCATTGTCGGCGCGGGGGTGCTCGTATACCCGATGTACCGCCTCATCCGGTCGGTCTATGACGCCATCCGGTGGCGGTACCGCCCTGTTCGCCGGTTGTGCCGATGACTTCGAAGGGGCTCGGAACCGTGGCGGTCCTCCCGCGACCGCCCTGCCGGCCGCCCGTTCAAGCCCCGCTTCCGCAAGCCCGGGGCGAGGGCCCGGGCACAGACGGCGCGGGCCCTCCGGGGTGTCACCGGGCGTCACACGTGCGGACGGTGACCCTTCTCCTGGCGCGGGAAGGTCTGGTTCGCTCCCGGAAGCCTCGGCTTCGGCAACGTCCTCACCTCCTCCTTCGCCTTCTCCAGCTGCTTCGCGGTGTCGTCGGGGAGCCGGGGCGGGCGAGGGCGGGCGTCGCGCAAGCGGAAGGCGGTCGTGAAGTCGCCGAAGGTGGCGCGCCGCCAGCGGCTGATGTTCGGCTCCTTCACGCCGGTGAACCGCTCGAGGAACTGCAGCGCGGAGGTGTGGTCGAATGCCTCCGAAGCGACCCAACCGCCCACGGTCCAGGGCGAAATGATGATGGCCGGGACACCGAAGCCGCCACCGATCGGCAGACCCTTGATGTACTCGTTCGCCGTGCCCACGGGCGGGGTGGGTGGGGCGACGTGGTCGAACAGACCGTCGTTCTCGTCGTAGCTGAGAATGAAGGCGGTCTTGCGCCATACCTTCGGGTTCGATGCGATCGCCTCGATCTTCGAGGCCACGAAGTCGGCGCCGGCCGCCGGTAGGTAGTCGGGGTGCTCCGACTGGTGGCTCGTCGGCATGATCCAGCTCACCGTGGGGGGGCGGTCGTTGCGGGCGTCGCTCTCGAAGGTGCCCTCGGGCTGCGGGCGTACGCCCCGCTCATACAGATCGGAGCCGGGCTTCGCCTTCTTGAAGGTGGCGAACTGCTCCAGCATGTTGCAGCCGTAGTCGTCGTCCTGCTGGTACACCTTCCAGCTGATGCCGGCCGCCTGGAGCCGTTCGGCGTACGTCGTCCAGCGGTACGGCTTGGGCGCGACATTGCTGATGATCGGGCCGCCGTGGGTGCCCCCGGGATCGATCGTGCCGGTCATCCACATCAGGCGGTTGGGCCAGGTGGGGCCGAACACCGAGCAGTAGTAGTTGTCGCAGATGGTGAAGGCCTCGGCCAGCGCGAACTGGAACGGGATGTCTTCGCGCGTGTAGTAACCCATCACATAGGGGCCGTTGACGCCGTCGGCCTTGCGATGGGCGGGCAGCCACTGGTCCATCTTGCCGCCGTTCCAGGCCTGGTGCTGCACGGACCACGCGTGGCTGGTGGACGGAATGGCCTGTGCGCTCGACTTGTGGGTGTCGAGGTGGAAGGGCAGCAGATAGCCCTTCGGGTTCTTGGCGTCGGGCTGGTAGAAGACGGAATGCCCGTTGCCGAGCCTGAGGGCGTGTGGGTCGTCGAAGCCCCGGACACCCGACAGGGTGCCGAAGTAGTGGTCGAACGACCGGTTCTCCTGCATCAGCATGACGACGTGCTCGATGTCGCGCAGCGAGCCTTGCCTGGTCGGCCCGGCGGCGACGGCCTTCCGAACGCTCGGGGGGAGGAGGGAGAGGGCCGCGGCGCTGCCCACCGCGCCTGCGGCCGAACCCAGAAGTCTGCGGCGTGTCAACTCAGGCATGATGGCCCCTTCTTGAGCGAGAGGTTCGCTCTTCGGAGTGACGGCCGGCCCGCGAAAGGCGGGCCGCTCATCATCCTTCGCCTGCGATGGCGGGGCGCATCAGGGATGGGTAGTGAACATGGAGCCAACGTGCGGGGAGGGGTTGGCCAAGCTGTGACTGTCAACACCCTTACGTCGCACGGTCGTTGCCGTGCGTTGGAAAACCATGGCAGCTGCATGGATCCAGGTGCGGCTCCCCCCCCCCGGCGCATCCGGTCTTCGAGACGGCGTAGCCGGGGAGGAGCAGAGCCGGGCGGAGGAACAGCGGCAGCAGGCCGGGCGGCGCGTTGCCGAGCTGTCCCCACAGCTTCGGGATGCCGAGCGCCGGCGCTCGGTCACCGTACGGGGCTACCCGCGTGCCCGCGGATGCCCGGCTACGGCCTGCTCAGCCCGATGCCGGCCCGGTGGTCGTCATCCAGCGGGGCTGTGCAGCGGTGGCCATCGCGGAGACCCGGATCACTGCACCCTCGCGAGGTTGCCGGCGATTGCGGTGAGCAGGGTCTCGTCGTGGGCGGCGGAGCCGTCCGCAGCCCAGCAGATGTAGCCGTCCGGACGGATGAGCAGGGCGGCAGCGCCCATGTCGTCGGTGCAGGTGGCGCGGACGAGGTCCACTCGTGGGGGGAGCGGGAGGTCGGCGGGGACGGTTCCGGCCAGATCGAGCAGGACGGCGTGCCCCGAGCCGAACAGCGTCGACAGCCGGACGGGGCCGGCTTCGGTGACCAGGTCGGCGTCCGGCATGCGCTGTCCGGTGAGGGGATGCCCCCCGGGCAGCCCGTAACGCAGCGAGAGGCCGGACATCAGTCCCGCGACATGGCGGTTGGCGTCGGGCAGCCGCAGCAGGTCGATGAAGATGTCGCGCAGGGCGGCCACGTCCTCGCTCGGATTCGGATCTGCGAGGACGCGCTGCGCCGACGTGTGATGCAGCACCTGCGCCCCTACCGGATGCCGTTCGCCGTGGTAGCTGTCCAGCAAGCCGCTCGGCGCCCGGTCCTGGACGACCGCGGCCAGTTTCCAGCCGAGGTTGAACGCGTCCTGTATGCCGAGGTTGAGCCCCTGCGCGCCCAGCGGCGGGTGGATGTGCGCGGCGTCGCCCGCGAACAGGACACGGCCCACCCGGTAGTGCTCCAGTTGCCGAGTGGCGTCGGTGAACCGCGAAGAGTTGTCCACGGCACCGAGGGTGGTCTCATCGCCGTACACGGCCTGCAGCGCGGCAGCGATCTCCTCCGGGGTGACGTGGGCCTCGCGGGTGGTGTCCGCCTGGCCCGTGCGCCCGAAGGTGAACCGGTACCGGTCGCCGCCGACGGGGACCAGCATGGCCCAGTAACCGCCCGCATGACGGGTCAGGGCGCTCATATGTCCCATCTGCTGCGGCACCAGGGGCGATACGGCGGACAGGCGAACGTCGGCCAACACCGCCTGATGTGTCCCGGGCCTGCCGGGGAACGGCAGTCCGAGCAGTTTGCGCACCGTACTGTGGCCACCGTCGCACGCCGCCAGGTAGCGAGCCCGCACCTTCAGATCGCCGGCCGTCACGACCACACCGTCGCTGTCCGGCTCGACCCCTGAGACGGCAGTGCCGCGCAGAACCCGCGCGCCGGCGGCGATCGCCCGCTCTTCGAGCACTTCCTCGATCTCCCACTGAGGGACCGCGATCGGGAAGGGGTGCCTGGTCTGCCAGGGTGTGCAGTCCAAGGGCACCGGCAGGCCCGCGAAGTGCCCGCCCACCGGGTCCCGCTGCATGGCCCGCTGCAGCAACGGCTCCAGCAGCCCGCGCGACTCCAGCAGCTCAGCGGTACGGGGCTGAATCCCGCCGCCCTTCACCTGCTCGATGCGTTGGGGCAGCCTCTCCAGGACCAGGGTCTCGACACCGGCCAGAGCCAGTTCGCAGGCCAGCATCAGTCCGGTCGGGCCCGCGCCCGCGACGACGACTTCGCTCGTGCTCTCCGTCAACACCGTCACTCCCTCTGATCTCTCGCCTGGGAGTAAATGTATACCAGGTGCAGAAATACTCTGGGGGTAGATTCTTGCTAAGGTGTACGTCGTGGACGGCAAGCCAGGGCTACGGGAACGAAAGAAGCAGCGGACCCACGCCGCGATCTCCGATGCGGCGATCACGCTGTTCCTCGAACATGGCTTCAACCAGGTCTCGGTGGCCCAGGTGGCCGAGGCGGCCGAGGTCTCCAAACGCACCCTCTTCGCCTACTTCCCGGCGAAGGAAGACCTTGTGGTGCATCGCCTGGCCGACCACGAGACCGAAGCGGCACGCGTCGTGCGGGCCCGCCCACCCGGCGCCGCCCCGCTGACCGCACTGCGCGACCACTTCCTCACGGGGCTGCGCGAGCGTGACCCGATCACCGGGCTCAACGACGCTCCCCAGGTGCGCAGGCTCACCCGGATGATCCTCGACACGCCCTCGCTGGTGGCCCGGATGGAACGGTTCAAGACCGGCGCCGAACGCGCTCTTGCCCAGGCATTGCAGGAAACGGCAGACACTCCGGAGCTCACGGCGCGGCTCGCTGCCGTCCAGATCGTCGCGGTCCAGTGGGCACTGGCAGGAGACAACGCCGAACGCCTGGCCTACGGGGAGTCGGCCGACGCGCGCTATGCGGGTGCGGTGGCTGACGCTGAACACGCGTTCGCGCTGCTGGCGAACGGATTGCGGCAACTGGCCCCGGGGGAGTGATCTTGGACGACTTGCTCGTGGGCCGTGAGCTGCCGACCCCGGGCCCGTGGGCCGGATGTCGGCTCACGGGCCCGGGGTCGACTGGGGCCTGTGCGTGCCTGTGTACCGCGACAACGCAATGCGCCGACGGTCGGACCGCGAACTGCCGGGCGATGGGTCGAGCGTTGTGGGGCCGGTCGACGTCCCGATCCGGTCGGTGGCAGCCGCGCCCGACCTTCGGGACGCTCGGGGCGGAGGAGCTGTGTGATCACCCTGAGCAAGCTGGGTGAGGCGCTGCCATGGTTTCCGTGGTTGTTCGACTCCGGGCACGCCGGTCAGGTCAGCCCGGCGAGCGGGTCGGTGGGCTTCCAGACGGTCGGAAGCACCACCTCGACACCGTCTCGGCGAGCCAGGGGAAGCAGTTGGTCCATGGTCGTGTCGAACCGGTCGGCGAAGTAGCGCATCGGCCGAAGCGGTCGATCCAGACCGGTGAAGAAGTCGTCCCAGTGCACCAGGATGACCCGTCGCGCGCCGGTGGCACCCACGACCTCGTCCCAGTAGGTGCGTACGAACTCGGGCGACTGCTTGCCGAGAATCCCCACGCCGAGGTAGATCGCGTCAGCCTGGCAGCCGGCGAACATTCCCGGCCGGTGATTCGCGCTGGCGTGCAGCAGCACGCTGCCCCGCGGGTGGGACACGTGCACGGAGAAAGCCGTGCCGGTCTTCCAGGCCTGTGCCCGGGCGGGCGGGACCAGTGGTTGGTCGACCGTGCCCGGGTAGTGGTCGCCGGGGCTGTGCACGGAGTCCAGGAAGGTCAGCTCGAACCGGCCGTAGACGAGCACGTCGCCGCCCCGGACCACCTTCAGCGACGACTCGGGGACACCCACGCCGCGTCCGACGTTGGCCGTTGACTCCGAGCCGACGAGATCGGCACCCGTCTCCAGACACCACACAGGAGCGTCGAGAGCGTGGTCGTAGTGAGTGTGCGCGCAGAACACCGCCGCGAGTGAGTGGGCATCCGACCGCTCGATCGCATCCCGCACCAGCGCCCGATCAGGTCCGATGCGGCCCAGCAAGACCCGCAACAAGCCGGGCCTGGTGACGAATCCGTCACAGAGCAGTGTGGTGTCCCCGTCGGAGAGCAACAGCGAACTGGTTCCCAGGAAGCGCGCGGTCAGACCATCAGGAGTGAGCACCGAACGTTGCATGTACGTGTGGTAGGGGCGCAGACTCGGACGACCGAACAGCGATCTCATGGCCCTGTCACCTCCGCTCACGTGGCTGCGCCAGTACGGGTTGCGGCAGTCCGAGGCAGACGTGGCTGGTGTGCGGCTGCGCGTCGGGCGTCATCGTTGCCTCCGCGGGGTGTGGCGTGAGGGTGGCAACGATATCGGCCGAGGGCGACGTTCGTTCGACAACGGCTGACACCAGCGAGCCGAGTTGTCGGTCCTGAACGAGGGCATCAGACGAGTTGAAGGAACCGGCCGACGACGTCGGCCTCAAGCGCGCCGGCTGGGGCCTGTCCGGCGGATCTTCCCGGACAGGCCCCAGTCCCGGGGAGGGCTCAGTGCTTGAGCGTGAAGGTGAAGTCGCCGGCGAGCTTGCCGCTCAGCCGGACCGCCGAGACGAGTTTCCCCTCCGTGATCAGTCTCTCGACTCCGGCCCGTGAAAGACCGCAGCCCGCAGCGATCAGTCGCACCGGCCGGACAGGGATCTGCGCCGCAAAGCGGACCGAGACGTCGATCACCTCGCGGCCCAGGTGATCCGATCCGCCGGTGTCGAGGCGCCAGGCGTTGTCCCAGTCGAGGGCGATGCGATTACGGCGGCGTACGACCGGATCCTGGAGCAGCTCGGCTGTCAGGCCAGGGTCGTTGTCATGCAGCCGGTCCAGCAGCTCAGGTCGTACGGAGCGCACATTCATCCGCTCCAGGACCGTGAGTTTTGCAGTATCCCCGCAGGCGGTACAGAGCGCGAGGAGCCAGGCGTCGATGAGCTTGTGGTTTGCGTTGACGCGAAATTTAGCGCTTGCCCGGAAGCGCTCGGACGCGCACGCGTGGCAACGGCGGAGAACGAGCGGCAGGCAGGTGGGCACGACCACCCAGTCTTTGAGCACAGAAGTACACCGGTTTCAGTGAGAAGTCCGCAGCAGAAAGGAGCGCGGCGCACATACGCGACGCGCGACGCATCAGCGCTCGGGAGGTCTCACAGGGTGTACAACGGCACGTCCTTGACTAGACGACTTGGTTCGGCAGCACGGTAGTGGCGCACAGCGGCGCTGCTCCACTGGTTTTCGAGCGCCTCACCGGGCGGCTGTCGGTGGCGGTGGCCCGCACAACCAGCACCGCAATTGGCGGGACCAGAGCGGGTCTTCCTCGTATGACGCGATTCGGTGCCTCGGTTCCACCGGCCGACCCATGGCGGACAGGGGGCGGCAGCATCCAAGCCTGTGCAGCCAGACGGCGGGTCATGTCCCGCGGGGTGGTGTAGTCACGGCAGCTGTTTCGGTTCCGGTTGTGGGGTGATCTGCGGTTCGGGTTCGGTTGGCTTGGTGGTGAAGAGCTCGGCCATGGAGGCTTCGGAGAGGTAGCGGCGGTCGAAGACCTGCCACTCGTCGTGGAG
>NZ_JAKEEB010000049.1 GCF_021462825.1 Streptomyces glomeratus
ACTTTGCGGGGTGGGGGGGGGGGGGGGGGGGGGGGGGGGGGGGGCGGGGGGGGGGGGGGGGGGGGGGCCCGCCGGGGGGGGGGGGGGGGGGGGGGGGGGGGGGGGGGGGGGGGGGGGCCGGGGCCCCCCCCCCGCACGCCCCTCCCGCAAACCGGGCTAGGGTGAGGGCGCCCGCAGGAGAACAGGAGCAGGAGCCCCCATGCCGCAGATCACCGTCGACTACTCCGCGCCGCTCGCGGACTCCTTCGACCGGCTCGGGTTCGCCTCGGCGCTGCACGCCCAGGTGGTGGAGATCGCGGCCGCGCGGATCGAGGCGTGCAAGACGCAGTTCCGCCGCACCGAGGACACCGTGGTCGGCGCCGACCCGGACGGTCACGCCGTCGTGCACGTCACCGTGGGGCTGCTGGCCGGGCGTACCGACGAGACCAAGGCCAGGCTGACGGAGGCGACGCTCGAGCTGCTGCGGCGGTATGTGAAGACCGCCGGGTCTCTCGCCCTGCACGCGTCCGCCGAGGTACGGGACCTGGACGCGTCGTACCGCAAGTTCGAGGACTGACAGGTCTTCAGGACGCCAGGGAGCCCAGCCGGGCGGCCAGGTCCGCGAAGGGCCCGTCGGCCGGCTCCTCCCGGAGCACCCGGCGCAGCAGTGCCCCCATCTCGTCGTCGCGGGCGGCACTCACCGCCGTCAGCGCCACGAAGTCGTTCACGAGCTGCGCCTCCAGCTCCTGCCGTGGGATCCGCCGTCCGTCCAGCCAGATCAGCGCCGTCGACTCGACCAGCGAGATCCAGGAGCGGACCACCAGTTCCAGCCGCGCGGGCGGATCCTGCACGCCCAGATGCGCGAGGACCTGGACGTACGCCGCCTGCCGCACCGAGTCGACAAGCGCGTTCGTCCGCGAGGAGCCGACGGCGGGCCCGCCGCGCATGAGCGCCGAGAAACCGGGCCCGTGGTCGTCGACGAAGTCGAAGAACCGGCGCATCACCCGCAGCAGCCGCACACCCAAAGGGCCCTCCTGCGGTTCCACGAAGCGCTCCGCCAGGTCCTCGGACGCCCGCTTCAACGCGGCCTCGTACAGGCTGAGTTTGCCGGGGAAGTAGTGGTAGACCAGCGGCCGCGAGATGCCCGCGGCCGACGCTATCTCGTCGATGGAGACCTCGTCCGGGGAGCGCTGGCTGAACAGTTCGAGCGCGACGCCGATCAACTGCTGCCGCCGCTCCTCGACTCCCATTCTGCGGCGTACCCCGATTGTCATACGAACACCTTACCGATCGAATCCAGCCTTGAACCGGCCGGATCCGTTTGGCGTGTTCACAAAGCAGGCACAGTTTCCTCACCGAAGCCCCGCGACGGGCGGGCCGTTCGGCGTGCTCACCGCAGCCCGCCGACCGTCCTTCCGTCCGTCAGCGTCCCCCGCAGCCCGGCCCGCGCCCCCTGCTCGGTCCGCACCGCCAGCAGGTTCCCCCGCGCCGACCCGCTCACCCCGGCGGTCGCCCGGACGGTCGCGGTGTCCTCGCTGCCCGCGGCGAGCAGGTACCAGGCGCCCTGGGCCGATTTCCACAACACCCCGGCCAGCACATGGGGATCCTTCGCCCCGCACGCCGCGACACCCTCGGCCTGGGCCGCGACCGCCGCGGACCGCCCGCCCGGGGTGCGGAAGTGCGCCAGCACCCGCGGGGCGTCGCCCCGCCATGTGTCCGCCCGGGTGCACACCCATGCCGCGGCTCCGGATCCGTCCGGCAGCGACTGCCGCGCGTACTCCCACGCGTTCACGGACCGCACGCCCTGTGACCGCACCGCCCCCAGCGAGCACGCCAGCGGCGCCCAGGTGCGCAGTGCCGCCGCCCCCGAGGCCTCCCGCGGTGCGGCCGGCGTGCCCACGGTGAGGTGCGCCGGGACCAGCTCCCCGAGGTCGGCCAGCAGCCGCGTGCCCGAACCGTCCGTCAGCTGGAGGACGTTCCACGACGTGCACGAGCCGGTCTGCCGGGCCGGACTCGCCAGCGGGGCGGTCACCCCGTCCACCGGACGCAGGTCCATCGCCCCGGACGACGGCTTCAGCAGGTCCCGCTCCGCCGTGCCCGTCACCCAAGGGGCCGTCAGATAGCGGACGTTGTGGTCGGCCCGGTTCAGCACCAGCGCCTGCGCCTCCGCTCCGGTCGCCGAGTCCACCCGGGCGAAGTCGAGTGCGGCCCCGCTCGTGCCGTCCTTCGGCTCGGCATAGCGCACGATGCGCAGACCGTCGTGGAAGATCACCACGCGGGCCGCGTCGACCTGCCCCGCGTACAGCAGCTGTGGCGGGCCGGCGGGCCCGCCCGAAGGGGTGCCGGGGGTGGCCGAGACCTGCACGGACTCCCCGGGCCGCGCCCATACGGCGAGCGCGCGCCGCAGCAGCGCCCTGTCACCGGTCAGACCGCCGCGCGCGGGCCACACGGAGAAGTCGGTGCGCGCCGACGTCTGCCAGGCAGTGGACGCCACCCGCGTCACCCGGTCCGGCTCCAGGGCGGCCCGGGCGGCCGGGTTCTGCGCGTCCAACGGGGCGGCGGCGCCGTCCGGGCCCCAGCCGCCGCTGGGCAGCGCGAGCAGCGCGCCGCACACCGCGACGGCCGCCGCTGCGGCGAGCGCGGCCTTGCCGTGCTGCCGGCGCCGCATCAGGTCGGTCGGCCGGGCCTGCAACGAGCACGGATCGAACTCCGGGGAGCTCAGCAGGGTGTCCTGCGCCGGTACGGCCGCGGCCTCGCGGATCGCCGCCGACGGGTCCGCGACGCCCGCCGCGCCCAGCAGCCTGCGCACACCGTCCTCGGGGAGCCGCTCCAGACCGCGCAGCACATGGGCGGCACGTGCCGGGCCGGACAGTGAGGACAGCCTCTGGTCCAGGGCGAGTTCATCGGCGCCGCCCGAGCGCGGGAACAGCCGCAGTCCCCACAGCTGGGGCAGCAGCGGTGGCAGCTGGGACCGTTTGGGCCAGGCCGTGCACCGAAGCGGCAGGCCCGCCTCCAGCGCCGACCGCAGCACCCGCAGCCGCAGCAGCAGGTAGGCGGGGTCGCCGTCGGGGCCCTCGGCCCCTTTGCGGTTGTCGGCCTCGCCCGGGCGGGCGGACCCCGAGGCGCCGCGGCGCCGCCCGCTCTGCGCCGGAATCACGGCGGCGACGGTGCGCTTGCGGGGCAGCGCCCGCTGGACGAGGGCATGCGCGGTCAGCACCCGCCGGTTGCGGCCGAGGTCCGGCGGCAGCACCAGATAGGCGATCCGGACGAGCCGGGGGTAGTGCTCGACGAGCGCGGCCTCGGCCTGCTCGACGTCGATGACCGGTCCATGGGCCGATGCACGGTGGTGGGCGACGTCCTGTGACTGCACGCTCAGCAGAACGAGCGGAACGGTGGTTGGTCACCTGGACGCGGGAGCGGCCCGCCCGCAGGTCTCGGCACTTTCCGCCCCGGTTCGACGAGCGGGAGAGCGGTCGGTCGGTGGGTGTGGGGAGGGGGCCGGTGGTCGGTCGTGTGGCGAGGGGTCGGTGGTCCGGTCGCCGGGTGTGGCAAGGGGGGGCGATGGTCGGTCGCCGGGTGTGGCGAGGGGGCCAGTTGTCGGTCGTGCGGCGAGAGGGCCGGTGGTCGGCCATGCGGCGAAAGGGTCGGAGGTCGGTCACCGGGTGCGGCGAGGGGGCGGCAATCCGTCGCCGGGTGCGGCGAGTGAGTCGGCGGTCAGTCGCCGGGCTCGACCAGCAGGCGGGCGTAGTTCGCCATCGACCGCCGGTAGCGCGGCAGATGGGGGGCGAGCGCGCCGAGCACCAGGGAGAGTCCCTCGCGGTCACGGCCCAGGCTGGACAGACACAGGGCCAGGCAGGCACGCACGGCGTCGTCCAGTTCGTCGCCCGGGGCGTCGAGTTCGGGGGTGAGCAGTTCGACGCCCTCTTCCGCCCGCCCGATGTTCCGCAGCGAGCTGGACAGCTGGATCTTCGCCCGGCGGCCGCGGTATCCGCCGAGACCGCGCACCAGCGCCTCCCGGTACAGCGGCACCGCCTTGTCCGGGTGGCCCGTGGAGTCCCAGGCGCAGGCCCGCTCGAAGGGGCCGAGCGGACTGCCGTCGGGCAACTCGTCGACCAGGGCGTCGATCACCGCCCGGAACCCTGCCGCATCCTCCTCGGCGTAGTCGTCGAAGGCCGCCCATGCGGCGGCCACCCGGTCCTCCCAGTCCTGCGTGCTCACGCTTCCCCCTCGTCCCGAGTGCCCGGCCGCTCACCTTCGCATACACGTGCCGATCGGGGCACCGGGTTTGTGTGATCCCGGAGGGGGACGGGGTGCGGTTGAGCACGGGACGCGTCACAGCCGTAGGGAAGGGCAGGGCCCTCGCGGGGGCTTCCAGCGGCATGGGCCGGAACGACCGGAGGAAGACATGAGGACGCGCGAGAAGCTGGCGGCCGGTGCGGCCGTCGCCCTGCTGGTGCTGACCGGCTGCGCCGGATCGGGCGGGTCGGGCGGTGCCCAGGGCAAGGTCCCGGCGACCGCGACCGGCAGCCTGGAGGACCTGGCGGCGGACGTGAAGTGCAAGCCGAACATCCAGACGGACGCCGACGAGATCCGGCAGGCCATCTGCACCAATCCCGACGGCAAGTTCGTGCTCGCCACCTTCGCCACCGACCGGGGGCAGCGCGAGTGGATCAATGACGCCAAGGACTACGGCGGCTACTACCTCGTGGGCCGCAAGTGGGTCGCCGTCGGGGACGACGGAGTGGTCAAGGCGCTGCGCGGTACGCTCGGCGGCGACGTCGAGATCGGGGTCGACCACCACGCGCACTCGCACAGCGGCTGACCGGGAACAGCGCAACGGCGAAGGCCGGTGGCGGGAGGGACCCGCCACCGGCCTTCGTTTGCGCTCAGGGATCAGGCGCAGTTCTGACCGCGGTTGATGCAGCTCGCGATCTTGTTCGCCAGACCGTTCTTCGTGACGCTGATGAAGTCGTCGTGGTCGGTGGCCGGCTTGTGGAGCTGCTCCGGGAAGCCGTCGACCGCGAAGGCGTTCTTCACCTGACCGTTCTGGATGGTCGGCGGGGTGATGTTGTACACCAGCCGCATCGTCAGCTGCGGGATCGCCTTGAAGCCGTTCTGGCAGTTGCCGTTGGCGTCGGCGAAGGCGACGTGCGTGCGGTGGTTGGCGCTGTCGATGTTCTGGCCGTCCCAGCAGCTCTGGAACGCGAACGTGCGGACCACCTTGCTGCCCTGCGGGCAGATCGGGTACTGCGTCGTCAGCTGGACCTTGTTCTCGAAGCCGGTGCAGCTCCAGTGCGCGTTGGCGTTCGCCAGGCCGTTGGTGGTGGTCTTGGCGTCACCGGTGATGATGCGCAGGAACTGCGGCATCGCGACGACCTTGCTGGTCGGGCTGCCGACGTACTTGATCTGGGCCTGCACGGGGGTCAGGATCTTGCCGACGTTGCCTTCCTTGCCACCGCCGTCGGCGTTCTGGTCGAAGTCCTGGCTGCCGTCCTGGATCCGGACGACCGGCCAGTAGTACGACGACAGGTCGTTCCCGTTCTGGCAGCTCGTCCCACCCTGCAGGAACGTGTTGTTGCTGGAGAACGCGTTGACCTTCTGGTTGCCGACGTAGTCGTGCAGGTGGTGCGCGCCGTTGGTCACGCCGGGCGCCACGATCACGTTGTCGGTGTTGTGGTTCTTGTTCGCGTTCACACCGCACCGGGTGGTGAACGTTCCGGTCGAGGCGTTGCCGGTCTTCTGCGGCTTGGCGGCGACGTTCGGCTGCACCTTGGTGATGTCGACGAAGTCCGCCGCCACCGGGCCGTTCCCGGCCTGGCCGCCGATGTTCTGCTGCTGACCGCCGTTCTGCTGCTGGCCGCCGTTCTGCTGCTGGCCGCCGTTCTGCTGCTGGCCGCCCTGCTGCTGACCACCTGCCTGCTGCTGACCGCCGTTCTGCTGCTGGCCACCGTTCTGCTGCTGACCGCCGTTGGTGGTCTGGTTGGCGGGGGTGCCGGTGCAGGAGGCGAGGACGTTCAGATTGCCGGGCGCCGTGCCGCCGGCCCGGGTGATCTCCAGCTTGATCCGGTCCAGGACCGCCTGACGCCGGTCCTTCAGCGGCTGGAGGATGGAGTTCTGAACGAAACTCGCATCCCTGGCCTGAGCGTCCCGCGTGGTCGCCAGACGCTGGTAGGCGTCGGTGATCTGGCGGTCGAGGTTGGCCAGTTCACCGGCGACCTCGTTCCGCGCCTGGTTCGGCACGTTGGTGAGCTTCTGGCCCACGTCCGGGCACGAGATGGTCGCCGTCTGTGCGCCGGCGGCCTTCGTCTGGTTGCCCCAGGCGTTGTTGCTCGTCTCGTGCGCCGATGCATAGTAGTTCGCCCAGATCAGCCCGCCCCCACCGAGCGCTAGGGCAGCCGAGGCGGCTATGGCCTTGTTGGCCAGCGGCGTACGGCGTTTTCGAGTGTTGCGTCCCATGGAACTCCTCTGACTTCCTTTCGGGGCGGAGGCGCCCGACAGGGGTGAAGCGGTGTCATCCCATACGCAGGGGGCTCGTGGGGCGTTCAGAAACCTAGGAAAAACTTAGAAGTTCCTGAGTCCATTTCGGGCGCAAGGCTCACAGAAGCCCCAGTTTCAGAGGGAGTTGAGGAGGGTAACCAGACATTCTTTGAATTCAATTCAACGTACGGCGCCGCCCTGGTCTTTACCGGCCAGCACTTTCTCCTCCACCGCGGCATCGAGGCCCACCGGGGGACGGCCGGGCCGCCGGGGCGCCTTTCCGCCGATGCTCCGCAGCCAGTCCCAGGTGTCCGCCACGGTCTCCGCCACGGGCCGGCAGCGCAGCCCGTCCCGTACCGCCCGTGACACGTCCGCACCGTGCAGGGCCGCGTGGTAGTCGCTGTCCGGCGGCACCCACACCGGCAGCTGTGTCCAGGGCTCGATACCCGCGCCGAGGATCACCTCGGGCGCCGTCCAGCGCAGCCGGGCATCGCTTCCGGTCACCCGTACGCACGCCTCCAGCAGCTCGCCCATGGTCGTGTGGCCCCGCGGGCCGACGAGGTTGTACGGCCCGCTCAGCCCCCGCTCCACCGCACCGAGGATCCACTCCGCGAGATCCCGTACGTCGACGTACTGCAACGGCAGATCGCGCGGCCCGGGAGCGAGGACGGGGCCGCCGCGGGCGATCCGGGTGAGCCACCACGGCAGGCGGTGGATGTTCTCGTACGGGCCCAGGATCAGCCCCGACCGCACCAGCAGGGACCTCTGCGTGCCGAACGCCGCCTGCGCGGCCAGCTCACCACCCCGCTTGTCCCGCGGGTAGTCGGTGTGCTCCGCGTCCGCCGCGGCATCCCGAACGAGAGGCGCGCCCTCGTCGTAGCCGGGGCCGGGTGCCCAGGCGTACACCGAGCAGCTCGACACGTACACATACCGCCCGGCCCGGCCGGCGAGCAGCCGGGCGGACTCGTGCACCGCGCGCGGCGCCGACGACCACGTGTCGACGACGGCATCCCACTCGCCCCCGGCAAGGGCGGCCGGCCCGCCGGGGGCGGTGCGGTCACCCCGTATGTGCCGTACTCCGGGCGGGGGCCGGTGCCGTCCCCGGTTGAAGACGGTCACCTCCCAGCCCCGCCCGACCGCCGCCTCCGCGACGGCCCGCCCCGCGAACTCCGTACCGCCCAGGACCAGAAGTCTCATGCCGACAACTGTGCCCGGCCGGCCCGTGGGGCGGAACCGGATCTGCCGACAGAAGATCCGTTCGCCGGTACGGGGGTCAGCGGCCCGGCGCGTACTTGTAACCCACGCGCCGTACCGTCTGGATCGCCCGGCGGTGCTCTGCGCCGAGCTTGCGCCGCAGACGGGCGATGTGGACGTCGACGGTGCGCCCGTCGCCCACGTGTCCATAGCCCCACACCGTGCTCACCAGCTGGTCCCGGGTGTGCACCCGGTGCGGGTGCGCGACCAGATGGGCGAGCAGCTCGAACTCCAGGTAGGTGAGGTCGAGCGGCCGCCCGGCCACCTCGGCGGTGCGCCGCGCGGTGTCGACGCGGACGAGCGGGTCACCGGCGGTGCGGTCGGCGGCCCGCCCGGCCGCGGCGTCGTCGTCCGCGGGCCCGGGCACGGCGACCGGCAGGAAGGGCGGCCGCTGGTCGGCCGGTACGAGCACCAGGTAGCCGATCATCGGCGGCCGGCCCGGCAGTTCGGGCAGGGAGTGCGGGGGCGCCGGCAGCCAGGTGGCGCCCGGTGGCAGGAAGTCGGGGACACCGGCGACCTCGTCCCGGTCGACGGCACGCAGGCGGTGCCGTACGGGGCCGTTCACCGGGGCGGTCGGGGCGTTGAGGGCGGCGGTCGGGAAAGAACGAGTGGTCGCCATGGCAGGTCAGCTTCTTTCGCGCGAGAAGTTCGTCGGGGAGGCCGACGACCGCGAGGCGTGGCCGGGGTCGTCGAGGACGTTCGTCGTGCGCGCTGGCCGAAGGCCGGGGTGTACGGCTTTAGAGGGCCCGCGCGTTCCTCGCGCGACAACACACCCGGTCGAAATCGTGGTGCTGACGGGAAGGCCAGAAGGGCTCGAGGTCGTGGCGACCCGTCGCGTTGTGCTCCTTGAAGCTGGCCATGGCTCCATTCAACCAGACCGCCGGGCCGGGGAGGAGTCTGCTCTCACGCATCGGACGCCTCCTTCCGGACGACGCGAAGGGGGCGCCCACCAAGCGGTGGGCGCCCCCTTGGGAAGGCAGGGGTGCCGGTCAGACCTGGCCGGCCTTCTCCAGGGCCGTGCAGCAGGTGTCGACGATGAGGCGGGTGACCACGTACGGGTCGACGTTGGCGTTCGGGCGGCGGTCCTCGATGTAGCCCTTGCCGTCCTTCTCGACCTGCCACGGGATGCGGACGGAGGCGCCGCGGTTGGAGACGCCGTAGGAGTACTCGTTCCACGGGGCGGTCTCGTGCAGGCCCGTCAGGCGGTCGTCGATGCCTGCGCCGTAGTTCTTGACGTGGTCGAGCGGCTTGGAACCCTCGCCGAGCGCCTCGCACGCGGTGATGATCGCGTCGTAGCCCTCACGCATCGCCTTGGTGGAGAAGTTGGTGTGCGCTCCCGCGCCGTTCCAGTCGCCCTTCACCGGCTTCGGGTCGAGCGTGGCGGAGACGCCGAAGTCCTCGGCGGTGCGGTACAGCAGCCAGCGGGCCACCCACAGCTGGTCGGCGACCTCCAGCGCGGCGAGCGGGCCCACCTGGAACTCCCACTGGCCGGGCATGACCTCGGCGTTGATGCCGGAGATGCCCAGGCCCGCCTTCAGGCAGTTCTCCAGGTGCGCCTCGACGATCTCGCGGCCGAAGATCTCGTCGGCGCCGACACCGCAGTAGTAGCCGCCCTGCGGGGCCGGGAAGCCGCCCTCCGGGAAGCCGAGCGGGCGCGAGCCGTCGAAGAAGGTGTACTCCTGCTCGATGCCGAAGACCGGCTCCTGCGCGGCGAACCTCTCGGCGACCTCCGCCAGCGCGGCACGCGTGTTGGAGGAGTGCGGGGTCATGTCCGTGTTCAGGACCTCGCAGAGCACCAGGACGTCGTCGCCGCCGCGGATCGGGTCGGGACACACGAAGACCGGCTTGAGCACACAGTCCGAGGAGTGACCCTCGGCCTGGTTGGTGGACGACCCGTCGAAACCCCAGATCGGAAGCTCGGCGGCCTCGGCTGCTTTCCCGGAGTCCGCCAGGATCTTCGTCTTGGAACGGAGCTTGGCCGTCGGCTCGGTGCCGTCGATCCAGATGTACTCAGCCTTGAAGGTCACGGGCCACATCCTTCGGGGGTGGGTCTTGGCGCACTTGCGGGTGCCGCGGCGCCACGGCACCGCGTTTCCTGCCCGGCAGCGTGTCAACAGGCGATTTCCCGGCCATTGCCCCGGTGTGAACCCCGTGTTACCCGGGGCGTGTGTGACCTCACCTGGTGCCGGGCGGGCGCTGGGGGAGCCGCCCGGCAGCGCCGCGCCCGCCACGCACACGGGTCCTGCTGCTCGTGGCCGAACAGCAGGACCCGCCCCCCGTCCCCTCAGACGGCCGCCCCGGCGCCGCCGGGCCGCTGCCGTACAGCGCCCCGGCGGTCACCGGCCGCCGACTGGTGGGATCTCCGATCCGCAGACGTCACCCCACCTTCTCGATCACTGCCCGGCGGATCAGGAACTTGCCCGGCTCGCGGACCTGCTCGAAGGCCGCGTTGTTGAGCAGCACACAGCTGCCGGAGACCGAAGTGACCGTCACCGTCGTGGACTTGTTGTTGTCCAGGTTGGTGACCTTCAGCTTCGTGCCCGACGGGAACTGGTTGCTGGACGCCGCCGGCGCCCCGCCCTCGCCGGAGAGCGTCACGGTCGAGCCCTTGCAGACCTGCTGGCCCGAGGCGGCGCCGGCGTTTCCGGCCTCCCCGTTGTTCCCTGCGCCGTTCGCGGGTGCACTCGACGCCGGCGCGGCGGACGCGGACTGCTGTCCGGCCTGCCCGGCCTGGGGGTCCTGAGCCGACCCCCCGGCCTGCGCCGCACCGCCGGACTGCTGCGCCGCCCCGCCCGCCTGGATGGACTCGCCGACCTGGCAGCCGGACGCCTCCTGCTTGCGCTTGATCTCGGCGACGACCGCCTCGCGGTTGGCGATCCGCGCCGCCGACTGGGCGTCCGGGTTCGCCTTCTGCGCGGCGATGAACGACTCGTTGTTGCCGAGCGCGGTGGCCAGGCCCTGGCAGACCGTCGAGTTCGCCGCGTTCTGCACGTTCGCGGCGTTCGAGGTGGCCGCGAGGGCGAAGGCCCCGCTGCCCGCCACGGCCAGCGCGGTGACCGCCAGAGCGATCTTCTTCTTGGGACTGAGGGTTCTCCTACGCGACATGCGCGCCTCCTGTCCCCGGCCACCTCGTCGGCGGCCGGTCGCGATAGGTACGCCGCTATGTACGAGGCCCCGAACGCGGTTACTCAGCGGTTACGGAAGTCGTTGAAGTTGCGTGGATCACACCGCAGTTGCCGACCGGCCGGGGGGCGAGGGGCCGGCCGCCCGTCGCGAACAACGTGCCCACCAGGACTCTGTTCGAATTTTCGCGGACTCGTGCGCAACTCCTGGAACTGCCGTGACGGCACATCAATTCACCAGTTCAGACGGGCTTTTAACGACCCCTGCGAGCTCCCCGATTGTCAGTGGCGACCAGTAGACTTGAAGCAGTGTTCGAGGGAGTTGCCGGGTGTCCGGACGGCTCCCTGATCGCGACAGGAGGATGCCTGTGCCCGCTGCCGCAACCAAGCCGAAGCCGACCCAGTCCACCGCCGGGCGGCCGGTCCCCATGGATCTGCCGTACGCGCCCGTGCTCAAGCGCCCGCTCCCGCCGGGGCGGCCGCGAGAGTGGTACGTCACGCACAACCGGCGTCTGAAGGCGATGCGTCTGGCGATCGCCCTGCTCGACTCCGGGGTGTACGTACCGAACCAGGCCCACAACGAGACGATACGAAGCACGGCGGAGCAGATCGGGGTGCACCCGCCGTCGGACACGACCTGCCACATGGTGCGGGCGCTGATGCGGTACTGCCGTTGAGAGGCTGAGCCACCGGCCGGGTGTCTCCCCTCACGAGGCGCCCGCCGCCGGCCGGACCCTGCGGGAGGTGCCGCTAACGCGACAGTTCCCTCTCCAGCGGGGTCCGGAAGCGCGGTGTCACCCGGGTGCCCGCCAGCCACGAGGTCAGCCGGGCCGCCTCGGCCTCGATCGCCGCCGTGGCCTCCCGTCCGCCGCCCTCCGTCTCCAGCAGCCGCCAGACCACCTCACCGTCCGGGCGCTGACCCCAGCCGCCGACCACCCGGCCGTCCCACCACACCGTCGGGCCGACGTTGCCGCTGCGGTCGAAGAGCGCCGGGCGCAGGTCCGGGGACAGGTACCAGTCGCGCTCCTGCCAGCCCATCGCCGTGGGGTCGAGGCCCGGGAGCAGGGCGGCCCATGGCCCGGCGGGAGCCCTCACCGGTTCCTCGTCACCGGCCGTCACATACGCCGTCATCCCACCGTCGAGCGTCACCGCCGTCGCCCCGATCGCCGTCAGCGCCCGGCGCACCTCCGTGACCCGCCAGCCCGTCCACCACTTGAGGTCCGCCTCCGTCGCCGGGCCGCAGACCGTCAGCCAGCGGCGCAGCAGCTCGGCCTGCGCCCCGTCGGACGGGACGTCGGGGTGGGGCGGTGCGACCGCCCAGCGGAACTGCGACGACGTCCACGCGCCCAGAGGGCGCCCGCGCACCACCCGTCCCTCGACACCGAGCACCCGCATCAGCTGCGAGGACACGGTGTGCAGGCTCTCGTAGCTCCTGCCCGCCGCGTAGGTGAACTGCTCCTTCAGCCGCGGCTCGTCCCGGGTGAGTTCGGCGACCGTCGCCTGCCCGCGCCGGGCCAGCGCGGCGAGCGCCGACGTCTCGACCTCCCTCAGCCACTCCTCCGTCAGCCGGCCGCCGCTTCCGGTCACCATGTCCTTGATCAGCCCGGCCCGCGCCTTCGCCGCGTTGGCCGGCCCCGTCGATGCGTGCACCACGGCCGCCAGCTCGGCCGGGAACACGAACACGGTGTGGCGCATGCCGTGCATCCGCACCAGCGTCCGGTCCTCGTACAGGGCCCGCCCGACCTCCGCCACCGTGCCGTCGGCTTCGGCGAGCCGTGCACCGACGGCCAGGTACACGGTGGCCGGATCGGTTCCGTGCAGCGCCACCAGTGATCGCGCGACCTCCTCGGGCGTCGTCGCCCGCGCCCCGGCGGCCAGCCGTTGCCGCAGTGCGAGCCGGGCCCGCCGCTCCGCCGTCCCGATGTGCCGCTCCCGCCCGCCCACACCAACCTCCCCGTCTCACCCTCAGGAACGTCCATCCTCCACCCGGCCGGTCCACGAGCCCGGCGAAAAGGAGATGCACCGTGCGTAACCGTGTCCCTACGCTGGACACGCGTACCGGAGCCGCCCACCACCGGTTCCCGAAGGACCGGTATCAGCCGGTGGACTCAGGGCTACTCTCGACGCACCGTCGGCGGCCGCCCACCCCCAGCGACCCGCGGACACCCTGGCACAACCACCCACCCACGCCACGGAGACCCGTCATGGGCACCATCATCCTTGCCGGAACCGCACTTTTCGTCGTCCTGGGGTTCACCGACCACGCCTGGTGGCTCGCCGCCGTCGCCCTGCTCTTCCTGTACGCCCAGTACGGACGGGGCTCGTCCTCGGCGTCGTCGGGCACGGGGGCCGCCCCGGGGACGGCGGCCACCTACCAGCAGTACCGCGAGCGCCGTGACCAGCAGGCCAAGTGGGAGCGCCGCTACCGCCGCGAGCGCCCCTTCGAGGCCCGTCGCCAGGCCCGGGAGAAGAGCAAGTGACCCGACTGGGGCCGCCGGTTCACAGACCGGGCGCGCCCCAGATCGGGAACCAGCGCCCGAGGTCCTGCTCGATGCGCAGTTCACCGGCGAGCGCGGCCTTGATCTGCAGCTCCAGTGCGTTGTCGCGGCGCTCGCCCGGCCCGGGAAGCGGTGCGAACGGGTAGAAGGTGCCGCGCTTGTACAGGTAGACCAGGCCGAGCCGCCGCCCGCCCTCGTCCCGGAAGCCGGCCACCGAGCACAGCAGCTGCGGTCCGAACCCGTTGACCTCCATCGCGCTGTTCACCGCGTGCAGATCGTTGACCAGGGAGGACAGCTGGTCGGGCGAGCGGCGCGACACCAGCCACGAGTACCCGTAGTCGTCCCGTCGCAGCTCCACGGGCGGTCCCGTGCGGTCGGTGTCGGCGTCCAGGAGCGCCTGGACCTCGCGGTTCGCCTCGGTGAAGGCTCCGCCCTCGACCGTGGCGAAGCAGACCGCGCCGGTCCCGGTCGGGGTGAACCCGGCGGCGACCTCGAGTGTCACCGCCGCCGACGGCAGGGCGAACAGCCGGTCGAGGTCGGGCGCCACCGGTTTGGTCCGGCCCAGCAGGATGTCCAGGAGCCCCATCTGCCCTCAGCCCGCCTTCCCCGGCGCGGCCGCCTCGCCCAGCTCCGCGGAGATACGGGCGAGCTGCTCCAGCCGCTGCTCGAGGGTCGGGTGGGTGGAGAAGAAGCGCGAGATACCCGGCTCGGCGCCGAACGCGGGCGTGAAGTAGAACGCGTTGAACGCCTGTGCCGTCCGCAGGTCCTTCGTCGGGATGCGGGCGATGTCCCCGGTGACCTTGGTCAGCGCGGACGCGAGCGCCGAGGGGCGCCCGGTGAGGTGGGCGGCGGCCCGGTCGGCGGCCAGCTCCCGGTACCGGGACAGGGCCCGGATCAGCACGAAACTGATCGCGTAGACCAGCGCCGAGATCCCCATCACCGCGCCGAGGACCACGATGGTGTTCTGGTCCTTGCGTCCCCGCCCGCCGAAGAGCTCGGAGTAGAAGGCGAACCGTACGACCAGCCCCGCGATGACTCCCAGGAACGAGGCCACCGTGATCACGGCGACGTCCTTGTGCGCCACATGCGACAGCTCGTGGGCGAGCACGCCCTCCAACTCGTCGGGCTCCAGCCGCCGCAGCAGCCCGGTGGTCACGCACAGCACGGCGTGGTCGGGATTGCGCCCGGTCGCGAACGCGTTCGGCATGTCCAGCTCGGAGACGGCCACGAGCGGCTTGGGCATGTCGGCCACGGCACACAGCCGGTCGACCACACCGTGCAGCTGCGGATACTCCTCCCGCTCCACGATCCGCCCGTGCATGGCGTACAGCGCGATCCGGTCGGAGAACCAGTACTGCGCGCCGAGTGCCAGCGCCGCGATCACCACGACCAGCACCCAGGACTTCAGCAACGCGATCAACGCGGCGACGAACGCCACGTACAGCAATCCCAGCAGAAACAACGTGACCGTCATCCGTACGGTCAGCCGCCGATCGCTCCGGAACCGGCTCTGCATCCTGCATCACCCCGCAGTACCCCGCAGTAAGGCACTCGTCCCACCCCCATTGTGCGCCACCCCCTCCCCATGAACCGGTCCCGAACGGCCCCTTGTCAGGCAAAGAGTGCATGCGGCCCGCGGACGGCGCGCCGGGGCAGCCGTGGACAGCGTCCATGAGCCTTGCGTCCGGGTGCCGTCGCGCAGGGCGCCACCAACGGGACGCGGCCGAACCGGCGGGTGCTCGTGCCCGCGCGGCGGGAGCGGCCCGTTGAACGAACCGGGCCCCGCTCCTCCGTGCGGGAGGAACGGGGCCCGGGCGTGCCCTGAGGGGGCTTTTTACACGTCGAAGTACAGCTCGAACTCGTGCGGGTGCGGACGCAGCTGGAGCGGAGCGATCTCGTTGGTGCGCTTGAAGTCGATCCACGTCTCGATCAGGTCGGCCGTGAAGACGTCACCCTGGAGGAGGAACTCGTGGTCGGCCTCGAGGGAGTCGAGAACGGCCGGGAGCGAGGTCGGGACCTGCGGGACACCCGCGTGCTCCTCGGGAGCGAGCTCGTACAGGTCCTTGTCGATCGGCTCGGCCGGCTCGATCTTGTTCTTGATACCGTCCAGGCCCGCGAGAAGCAGGGCCGAGAAGGCCAGGTACGGGTTGCCGGAGGAGTCCGGGGCGCGGAACTCGACGCGCTTGGCCTTCGGGTTCGAGCCGGTGATCGGGATACGCATGGCCGCGGAGCGGTTGCGCTGCGAGTACACCAGGTTGACCGGCGCCTCGAAGCCCGGCACCAGGCGGTGGTACGAGTTCACCGTCGGGTTGGTGAAGGCCAGCAGCGACGGGGCGTGCTTGAGGATGCCGCCGATGTAGTAGCGGGCGGTGTCCGACAGACCGGCGTAGCCCTGCTCGTCGTAGAACAGCGGGTCGCCGTTGCTCCACAGCGACTGGTGGACGTGCATGCCCGAGCCGTTGTCGCCGAAGATCGGCTTCGGCATGAAGGTCGCGGTCTTGCCGTTGCGCCAGGCCACGTTCTTCACGATGTACTTGAAGAGCTGGAGGTCGTCGGCGGCGGCGAGCAGCGTGTTGAACTTGTAGTTGATCTCGGCCTGGCCGGCGGTGCCCACCTCGTGGTGCTGACGCTCGACCTTCAGGCCGGCCTTCTCCAGCTCCAGCGAGATCTCGGCGCGCAGGTCGGCGAAGTGGTCGACCGGCGGGACCGGGAAGTAGCCGCCCTTGTAGCGGACCTTGTAGCCACGGTTGTCCTCGAGGGCGCCCGTGTTCCAGGCACCGGCCTCGGAGTCGATGTGGTAGAAGGACTCGTTCGCGCTGGTCGCGAAGCGGACACTGTCGAAGACGTAGAACTCGGCCTCGGGACCGAAGTACGCCGTGTCGGCGATCCCGGTGGAGGCCAGGTAGGCCTCGGCCTTCTTCGCCACGTTGCGCGGGTCGCGGGAGTACTGCTCGCCCGTGATCGGGTCGTGGATGAAGAAGTTGATGTTGAGCGTCTTGTCACGGCGGAAGGGGTCGACCCGAGCGGTCGACAGGTCCGCGCGCAGCGCCATGTCGGACTCGTGAATGGCCTGGAAACCACGGATCGACGATCCGTCGAAGGCCAGCTCCTCGTCCGGGTCGAACGCCTCAACGGGCACCGTGAAGTGCTGCATGACGCCCGGCAGGTCGCAGAAGCGGACGTCGATGAACTTGACGTCCTCGTCCGCGATGAACTTCTTGGCCTCGTCGGCGTTCTGGAACATCCAGCTCCTCCTACTCCCGACCGTCCGTGCCGGGGTG
The DNA here is from genome assembly GCF_021462825.1 of Streptomyces glomeratus. Lineage (GTDB taxonomy): Bacteria > Actinomycetota > Actinomycetes > Streptomycetales > Streptomycetaceae > Streptomyces > Streptomyces glomeratus. The sequence goes on from NZ_JAKEEB010000049.1 coordinate 16,612, forward strand.
GTAGTTCCTCGTGCGGCCAGTGCGGTGGCACACGCTGCAGCCGACCATAGGGATGCGGCATTTCTCGGGCGTGACCCATTTGTTTCTCCCAGGTTAACCAGCCTGAGGCCGAGCGACCCCACCTCACCGCGTGCGAAATACGGCGCAGTACCGTGGACGGGTGGACAACAGGCAAGCAATCGGCTCGTGGCTCTCCGGTCCCCGCGCGGCCATGGAAGAAGCCGGGGCGGACTTCGGGCACCGGGGAGAGCAGCTCGGTCTGCCGAAGGAGGGACCGGGTTCCATCGCCCGTCCGGGTCGGCGCCTCGGCGCGCTGGCCGTCGACTGGGGTGTGTGCGTGCTGATCGCATACGGTCTGATCACCGATGGGTACACCCGGGCCACGCCGAACTGGGCGCTGCTCGTCTTCTTCGTGCTGAGCGTTCTGACGGTCGGTACGGTCGGCGTCACCCCCGGCAAGCGGCTCTTCGGCATCCGGGTGGTCGCCGTGGACACCGGCCGGGTGGCCCCCCTGCGCGCCCTCGCCCGCACGCTCCTGCTGTGCCTGGCGATCCCGCCGCTGATCTGGGACCGCGACAGCCGTGGCCTTCACGACCGCCTGGCCAAGACGGTGGAGATCAGGATCTAGAACCCTCCCCACGCCCCGAAATAAGCGGGGCCCTCGAAGAACCGCACAGGTTCTCCAAGGGCCCCGAAACCGGTCGAGCCCAGGGGCAGCGTCACCGCTGGCGACCACCCCGCGGCATCCGCATCCCCTTCGGCAGCGGCCCCTTCGGCAGCGGCATGTTGCTCATCAGATCGCCCAGCGCCCGCAGCCGGTCATTGGTCGCGGTCACCTGCGCACCGGTCAGCACCCGCGGGAACTTCAGCATCGTCGTGCGGAGCTTCTTCAGCTCCACCTGGCCCTCGCCCGTGCCGACGACCAGATCGTGCACCGGCACGTCCGCCACGATCCGGGCCATCTTCTTCTTCTCGGCGGCCAGCAGGCTCTTGACCCGGTTCGGGTTGCCCTCGGCGACCAGCACGATGCCAGCCTTGCCGACCGCCCGGTGCACCACGTCCTGGCTGCGGTTCATCGCGACCGCCGGGGTGGTGGTCCAGCCACGGCCGATGTTGTCCAGAACCGCCGCGGCGGCGCCCGGCTGGCCTTCCATCTGGCCGAAAGCGGCGCGCTCGGCCCGGCGTCCGAAGACGATCGCCGTCGCGAGGAAGGCGAGCAGGAAGCCGAGGATGCCGAGATACGTGGGGTAACCGATCAAGAAACCGATCGCGAGGAAGACACCGAAAGTGATGATTCCGACAGCCGCGAGTACAAGACCGATCTTGGGGTCGGCCTTGCTGGTCATCTTGTAGGTAAGGGCGATCTGCTTCAGTCGCCCGGCGTTCGCAGCGTCCGCTGCAGGTTCCTTCCTCGCCATGCCACGAAGTCTACGTGGCCCGGGAAGCGGCGACGACGGCAGTGCCGTGTGGGGGGAGCGGTGGGGACGCTCCGGGCGGGGAGGGGATAGCGAAGAGGGGAGGGGAAGGGCGGTCGTCCTACGAGCGGGACGATGCCGCGGATTCGAACACGCGCTGCGCCTCGACGCGGGCCTTGGCGCGGCGGCGGTCCTCGAGGACCGAGGTCCAGGCGTTCTGGCGGGCGGTGCGCTGCCCGCCGCTCATGAGAAGCGACTCGATGGCACGGAGTGCATCGGTGAACGACGGGATGGCGGTGGCGCGTACGGGCGCGGCCTGCATGGCGGAAGTCCCCCCTAGGGTCGGCGGCTTGGGCAGGATCTGTACGTGGCGTGAGTCCAGCGTCACTGTTTGGTGTTACCAGGGCGTGACTGGCCGGTCAAACGCCAATGAAGCCTTGATACGGAGACCCAAAAGCCTGACGCGGTCCTGACGGCGCCCCCATCTGCGGGGACCATCGGGACCGCGTCAATCGGCCGTTGCCTGTGAGTAGTCGCTTGTGTGCGGATTCACACGCGGGAACTGGCACGGGGTGCCGGCAGCATATGCGGACCGGTGTCAGACCGCCTGCGAGGCGATGTAGGTGCCGCGCTTCTCGATCGCCATCCGGTAGAGCCGCCCGGCTCGGTAGGAGGAGCGGACCAGCGGGCCGGACATGACACCGGAGAAGCCGATCTGCTCGGCCTCCTCCTTCAGCTCCACGAACTCCTGCGGCTTGACCCACCGCTCCACCGGGTGGTGGCGGACGCTCGGGCGCAGATACTGCGTGATGGTGACCAGCTCGCAGCCGGCGTCATGCAGCTGGCGCAGCGCCTCGCTGATCTCCTCCCGGGTCTCGCCCATGCCGAGGATCAGGTTCGACTTGGTCACCAGGCCGTAGTCGCGGGCCTGGGTGATCACCTTCAGGGAGCGCTCGTAGCGGAAACCGGGACGGATGCGCTTGAAGATCCGCGGGACCGTCTCGACGTTGTGCGCGAAGACCTCCGGACGGGAGGAGAAGACCTCTTCCAGCTGCTCGGGCACCGCGTTGAAGTCGGGGGCGAGGAGCTCGACCTTGGTGTGGCCGCCCTCGCGGCCCGCCGTCTGCCGGTGGATCTGCCGGACCGTCTCGGCGTACAGCCAGGCGCCGCCGTCCTCGAGGTCGTCGCGGGCGACACCGGTGATGGTGGCGTAGTTCAGATCCATGGTGACCACGGACTCGCCCACGCGGCGGGGCTCGTCGCGGTCGAGCGCCTCGGGCTTGCCGGTGTCGATCTGGCAGAAGTCACAGCGCCGGGTGCACTGGTCGCCGCCGATGAGGAACGTGGCCTCGCGGTCCTCCCAGCATTCGTAGATGTTGGGGCAGCCCGCTTCCTGGCAGACCGTGTGCAGTCCCTCGCTCTTCACGAGGTTCTGCATCTTCGTGTACTCGGGACCCATTTTCGCCCGGGTCTTGATCCACTCGGGCTTGCGCTCGATGGGGGTCTGGCTGTTGCGGACCTCCAGGCGCAGCATCTTGCGTCCGTCGGGTGCGACTGCGGACACGTCGGCTCCCTGCCTGTCTGCGTAGACTTTCGATTCTTCGGCGTACACAGCGTACGCCCGTGATGTGTGGGCCCCCGTGTGTGGGCCAACCTCGGGCAGCGGGGGTGCATTCCCCCGGATGGGCCGCTACGCCGGCGTCCGCTCGATCTCCCGCGGCTTCAGGTCGGCGTTCTCCAGAACGTCCTTCAGGTGCCGTTCCACCACCGGCAGCACCTCGCCGACGGTCACGTCCCGCCCCAGCTCGTTCGCCAGGGAGGTGACGCCCGCGTCCCGGATCCCGCACGGGATGATCCGGTCGAACCAGACGTTGTCGGGGTTCACGTTGAGCGCGAAGCCGTGCATCGTGACGCCCTTGGCCACCCGGATGCCGATCGCCGCGATCTTGCGGTCCTCCCGTCGCTGGCCGGCGTTGGAGGGTGCGTACTCCGGACCGTTGAGCCGCGGGTCGAACTCCTCGTCGGCCAGGCGGGGGTCGAAGTCCAGGGAGAGGCCGCCGACGGACGGGCGCTGCTCCACCGGGTCGCCGAGCACCCAGACGCCGCTGCGGCCCTCGACCCGGGTCGTCTCCAGGCCGAACTCGGCGCAGGAGCGGATGAGGGCCTCCTCGAGACGGCGTACATGGGCCACGACGTCGACCGGGCGCGGGAGCTTCTGGATCGGGTAGCCCACCAGCTGGCCGGGGCCATGCCAGGTGATCTTGCCGCCGCGGTCCACGTCGACGACCGGCGTGCCGTCCAGGGGGCGTTCCTCGGGCGCCGTGCGCCGGCCCGCGGTGTAGACCGGCGGATGCTCGAGAAGCAGGCAGGTGTCGGGGATCTCGTCGGCGAAGCGGGCGGCATGCACCCGGCGCTGTTCGTCCCACGCCTCCTGGTACTCGACGGCATCGGCCCCGAACCCCATACGGACGAACCGCAACTCACTCACGGCAAGCGCCTCCCTAGAAGCTTCGTAAGGCGTGAAAGACGCCCACGCCACTGTACGTCCGACCGGGTGACGGTGGTGCCGGGTGGCCCGTCAGCCAGACCGGGCAATCCTCACACGATCGGATGAATGCATATCGAAGGCCGCGATCACCCGCTCACTCTCCGCTACATTCGCGCCGTCCATATGGCCATGAGGGCTGCTCACCAAGGCGATACGGGTTACCGCGGCGACCCGGGAGGCACGCATGCCTTCCCGGGCCGGTGGCGGTGCCCGGAAGGCAGGAGACCGCACCGCAGATGACGGAACGACCCGCGCAGCGCACCCCCAACCGACAGCTCGCCGCGCTCATCGCAGAAGCGGGGTTCTCCAACGCCGGTCTCGCCCGTCGGGTCGACCAGCTGGGTCTCGAACACGGGCTCGATCTCAGATACGACAAGACATCCGTGACCCGATGGCTGCGCGGGCAGCAGCCGCGCGGCACCACGCCCGCGCTCATCGCCGAGGTGTTCACCCGGCGGCTCGGACGCCGGCTCACCGCGCAGGACCTCGGACTGGACGCCTGCGCCCCGGTGTACGCGGGCCTGGAGTTCGCCGCCACCCCGGAGGAGGCCGTGGACATCGTCAGCGGTCTGTGGCGCAAGGACTCCGGCAGCCATGCCGAGCTGCGCAAGATCGCATTCACCCCGGCCGGTCTGGTGGTGCCCAGCCGGGACTGGCTGATCGGCCGGGCCGACGACAAGGTGAGCCGCGGCGAGACGCTCGCCCGCGTCCCCGCCCAGGGCCGCCCCGCCTCCCCCAAGTTCTCCACCGTGCCCGAACCGGGCGGCGCCTCGTCCCGGCAGCGCAGCCAGTCCGAGCGCGGACCCGGCCAGAAGGTCACCGGCGGGGACATCGCCGCGCTCCGCTCGGTGGGCGAGCTGTTCCGGGCCCTGGACCACGCGTACGGCGGGGGCCACGCCCGCCAGGCACTCGTGCGCTACCTGGAGCACGAGGCCGAGCCGATGCTCCGCGGCACCTACGGCGAGCAGACCGGCCGCCGGCTGTTCGCCGCGGCGGCCGACCTCACCCGGCTCGCCGGCTGGACGTCGTACGACATCGGCGCACACGGTCTCGCCCAGCGTTACTTCGTCCAGGCGCTGCGGCTCGCCCAGGCGGCCGGGGACCGCCTCTACGGGGCCTACGTCCTGATCACCATGAGCCGACAGGCCGTCTATCTCGGCCATGGGCGCGAGGCCGTGCAGCTCGCGCGCGTGGCCCAGCAGGGCGTGGGCACCTCGCCGCCACCCGTCGTCCAGGCGCTGCTGCACGCCGTGGAGGCGCGCGGCCACGGTGTGCTCGGGGAGGTGCGTGCGTGCACGGCCTCGCTGGTGCGGGCCGAGCGCGCACTGGAGTCCGCCCGGCCGGGCGACGACGTCCCCCACTGGGCGAGGTTCTTCGACGAGGCGCAGCTCGCCGACGAGTTCGGGCACTGCCACCGGGACCTCCAGCAGTACCGGGCCGCGGTCCAGCACGCCGAACGCTCGCTCCAGCTGCGGGCGCCCGGCTACGCCCGCAGCCGGCTGTTCTGCCGGGTCGTGCTCGCCTCGGCACGGCTCGGCCTCGGCGAGCTGGACCTGGCCTGCCAGCTCGCGGCCGAGGCAGCCGGGCAGGCGTCGGAGATGCGGTCGGTGCGGGCGGTGGAGTACGTACGGGACTTCGAGCGCCGCCTGGAGCCGTACCGGGACGCGGCACCCGTGCGCGGCTACCGCGACAAGGTGGCAGCGCTGGGCTGAGCCTCAGGCCGCCGTGGGCAGCGGGTCCGCGAGGCGGGTCGGGCCCGCGCCCAGGTCGGCCAGGACGGCGGACGCGGCCCGGCGGCCCGAGTGCAGCGCGCCCTGGACCGTACTCGTGTCCCGGTGGTCGCCGCACACATACAGCCCGGCCAGCAGCCGCACCGGCCGGCGCAGATCGTGCGGCGGCCGCATCGCCGGCACGGCCCGCGCGGTGTGGTACACGGCGAGCGTCTCCCAGCGCATGGTCGAGGTGCCGTACAGCCGTGCCAGATGGGCCCGTACGGCACCGTCGACATCGTCGGGGGGTGTGCCGAGGACCGTGGAGGAGACCAGGGCGCGGCCCGCGGGTGCCCGGGACGGGTCCACCAGGCTCACGACCGCCGTGTGCGCCACCGGGCCGTCGCGGTCCGCGTCGAGCAGCAGCGAGTCGCCCGTCCCCGGCGGCTCCTCCATGGTGTGGTGGACGACCGTGACGGGGTGGAAGTCGGGCACGCGCAGTCCCGGCAGCAGCTCGGCGGCGGCGGACGCGTCGGTGGCCAGCAGAACGGCCTGACACCGCAGTTCACCGTGTTCCGCGGTGGTCACCGACGTCGTGGAGATGGAGGTGGCACGCACCCCCGTGTGCACGGTGCCCGGCGGCAGCGCCCGGGCCAGCAGTTCGGGCAGGACGTCCGCGCCGCCCTCCGGCATGCACAGCCGGCCGCTCGCGAAGGCACGCAGCGCGAGATCGGCACAGCGGCTCGACGTGGTCAGCTCCGGGTCGCACAACAGGGCGGCCAGCAGGGGCCGGAGAAAGCCGTCGACGGTCCGGGCGGGGATCCCGCGCGCCGCGAGCGCGTGCCCGGTGGCCGACTCGGGCCGGGCCAGCAGGCGTTCCATCGGGGTCGCGGCGATCCGCGCCAGCGCCGCACCCAGCCGGGCCTGGTCCATGGCACCGCCCAGCGGGGTGGCGGGCCGCGACCCGGTCCCGCGCGATCCCGTCGCCAGCGACCGGGCGGTGCGCGCCAGACCCGAACGGCTCACCGGCCAGGGCGCGGACGCCGTGCGGGGAGCGGTTGCGAGGGCGCGTACGGCGCTCAGCGCCGTCCGTGCGCCCCCTGCGCCCCCGCCCGCCGGTGCGGCACCCGCGCGGTGGTGGCGCCCCTCGCTGTGCACCAGAACGCCCGGCGCGAAGGGGCGCAGGACGAGGGGTTCGAGCCCCGGTGTCAGGCGCAGTTCGGGGTACGCGGTGGACAGGAGCTGTCCGATCCGGTCGAGCCGGAAGCCGTCGACCTTCTCGGTCGACATGCGCCCGCCGACGTAAGGGGCGGCCTCCAGGACCGCGGTCGTGATTCCTGCGCTGGTCAGCCGGTGGGCCGCCGCGAGGCCGGCGAGCCCGGCCCCCACGATGACGACATCCGCCTGATACACGGGCTGTAGCACGTGCCCCTCCTCGAGGTTGTGCGGCCGGTGGAGACGTGATGCCCCCAACAGGCTGGAGAAATACCCGAGTTCGGATCGAGCGTAGGTCTGTGAACGGTCAGAAGAAGTCGCGCATCAACAGAGCACGGTCGCACGGCGGTCGCATACGGGCGGAAGCGGTCTTCCCGCGCCTCCCGCTCCTCGCCGGCCACCTCGGCCGCACCGTCCCTACCCCTCCAGAGCGGCCCGCAGCGCCTCCTCGATCCTCGGGAACGCGAAGGAGAACCCGGACTCCAGCAGCCGCTTCGGCACCACCCGCGCACTGCCGAGCACGTCCCCGGACATCCCGCCGAGTGCCAGCCGCAGGGCCGGCGCGGGCACCGGGAACAGCGTCGGACGGCGCAGCACGCGCCCCATCGCCTCCGTGATCTCACGGTTCGTCAGCGGTTGCGGAGCCGTCAGATTGAACGGGCCGGACAGATCCTCACGGTCGATCAGATGGCGCAGCGCCGCCACCTCGTCGTGCAGCGAGATGTACGACCAGTACTGGCTCCCGTTCCCCATGCGCCCGCCGAGCCCCGCCCGGAAGAGCGGGAACAGCCGCCCCCAGGCCCCGCCCCCACGGGCCACCACCAGACCGGTCCGCGCGAACACCGTCCGTACGCCCGCCTCCTGAGCCGGGGCCGCGGCATCCTCCCACTCCACGCACAGCGAGGGCAGGAAGCCGTCGCCGGGCGGTGCCTGCTCGTCGACCACCCGGTCTCCCGTGTCGCCGTAGAAGCCGATCGCGCTGCCGCTCACGAACACACGCGGCGGGTCGGGCAGGGAGGCGACCGCCTCCGCGAGCGCCGCCGTGCCCAGCACCCGGCTGTCACGGAGCGTCCTCTTGTAGGCGTCGGTCCACCGGTGGTCACCGATACCGGCCCCGGCGAGGTTCACCACGGCGTCGCACCCCACGAGGCCCGCCGCGTCGATGTACTGCCCCTCGGGGTCCCAGCAGACCTCCTCCTCGCCCCGGGCCGCGCGCCGCACCAGACGCACCACCTCGTGGCCGTCCGCGGTCAGCGATCGCACCAGGGCGCTGCCGATCAGACCGGAGGCACCGGCCACGGCGATTCGGGATCGTTCCATGCGCCCATCCTGCCCCGTACGCCCCATCCGACCCGCCCGCCGGCCCCGGAAAGTCCCCGGACGGGTCCTCGTGCCTCAGCCGTACAGTGACCACCATGCCCGTTCCGTACATACGCCTCGCCACATCCGGCGACGAGGACGCGCTCGGCCGCCTCGACCGCGCCACCTGGTCTCCGCTGCACTCCGTACAGCCGCGTCCCGAGCGGCCGTACGAGCCGTTCTTCACCGAGCGGTTCGGGCCGCGGGACCACCTCGTCGCCGAGCTCGCCGGCGCCGTCGTCGGCTTCCTCCGTCTCGGTTTCCCGACGCCGCTGGAGTGCAACGCGCACGTCCGGCAGATCCAGGGGCTCGCCGTCGCCGACGAGGTCCGCGGCGCGGGGGTCGGCCGGGCCTTGCTGCGGGCCGCTCAGGAGGAGGCGAAGCGGCGGGGAGCGCGGCGCCTCACCCTGCGCGTCCTCGGACACAACACCCCGGCCCGCACGCTCTACGAGTCCGAGGGGTTCGTGGTGGAGGGCATCCTGCCCGAGGAGTTCCTGCTGGAGGGGACGTACGTCGACGACGTGCTCATGGGCCGGTTCCTGTGAGCCCGGTGAGGCTCACGAGGTGACGAGGTCGCCCGTGTCCACCGGCGCCGTGGCGTGCGCCGCGCGTCCGGCGTCGCCCGCGACCTCGTCCGCCGTCAGCACGTACCCCGTCTCCGGGTCCGAGGTGGACCGGGCGAAGACGACGCCGTAGACCTGGCCGTCCGTGGTGAGCAGCGGGCCACCGGAGTTGCCGGGCAGCACGGTGGAGCGGATCGAGTAGATCTCCCGGGTGACGGTGTCCGTACTGTAGATGTTCTGGCCCGTGGCGTGGATCCGGCTCGCGACCGTGGCGGCCCGCAGCGTCAGATCGCCGTCCTCGGGATAGCCCGCGACCACGGCCGCGTCGCCGCGCTTGGCCTCGCCGTCGAAGCGCAGCACGGGCGCGCGCAGATCCGGCACGTACAGCACGGCCACGTCCCGGTCCGGATCGAAGAGCACCACCCGGGCCGCGTACGACGGGCCGACGCCGCCGACGCGTACCGTTGGGTGATCGATACCCGCCACCACGTGGGCGTTGGTCATGACATGCCGGGTCGCGTACACGAAGCCGCTGCCCTCGCGGCCCTGGGTGCCCGAGGCGCCCTCGATCTTCACCGTGCTCAGCTTGGCGGCGTTCGTCGCGCTCGCCGTGACGTTGTCCCCCGAGGGTTTGGCCACCCCGGCCGTCGGTTCGTTCTCGAACGGGTTGAAGACCTGCGGGAAGCCGGCCTGGGCGAGTGCTGTCGTGGCGCGCGAGAACCAGGCCGGGGTGGTGTCCGGCATCGCGTTCTGCACGGTCCCCAGCAGCCGCGACTCCCGGATCGCCTCCGTGACCAGCGGGGAGGAGGAGGCCCCCAGCACGCTCGCGGCCACCCACGCCACGATCAGCACGGCCAGCGTGTTGGCCGCCGCGCCGCCGATCCCGTCGGCCACCCGCAGCGGACTGCGGCCGGCCCGGTCCAGCTCGCGCCGCAGCTTCAGCGCCAGGCGTCCCGCCAGCTCGTGGCCCACCACCGCCGGGACCAGCACGGTGAACACCGCGGTCACCGTCGCCGCCGTCGTCCCACGCGTCACCAGGTTCATCACCCACGGCAGGATCCACACACCGACGACGGCCCCGCCGACGAAACCGGCCAGGGAGACACAGCCGGCCACCAGCCCGCGCCGGTAGCCGGACGCCGCGTAGGCCAGGATGACCAGCATCAGCAGGATGTCGAGCAGGTCCACGAAGCCGCCTTTCTCTAGGACCCCTTAGTACGCGCCGCACGGGCCCAGTGATCAGCCACGCGCGCGGGGGCGCGGGGAAAGACGGCCGCGCGCGTCGACCAGTAGAAACGTCCCGGACAGGGACAATGGTTCCGCCAGGTGGCACAGCGCACATCGCGGATGCGCGAGGACCGGCCGACAGTGGGTCCATGCGTGTCTTGCCAAGAGCCAGGCCGATCCGGCCACGGTGTGTACGGCTCCCGGGGGCCGCCCTGCTGCTGCTCGGCTGTCTGCCCGGGTTCGCCTCCTCCTTCTCGCTGATGACCTGCGCATCCCGCGTCGAACGGACGGTGGAGGTCCGGCCCGCGCACCTGGTGGGGGCCCGCTCGGCCGTACTGCATGCGGCGCCCATGCCGCGCATCGTGCCGCGGTCGGCCTGGGCGCGCGGGGGCATGCCGAAGCAGCCGCCGCCGCGCTACGACGACAAGGTCATCGCGGTCTTCGTGCACCACACCGACTCGCCCAACCGCTACGCCTGCGCCGATGTGCCACGCATCATCAGGGCGCTGTACGCGGGCCAGATCGGCTACCGCCGCTGGGACGACATCGGCTACAACTTCCTCGTCGACCGCTGCGGCAGGATCTACGAGGGCCGGGCGGGCGGCGTCGAACGTCCCGTCACCGGTGCCCACACCCAGGGCTTCAACCACCGCACCGCGGGCATCGCCGCCATCGGCACCTTCACCGCGGGCGTGCCCGTGCCCCGGGCCATGACCGCCGCGATCGCGGCCGTGGCCGCGTGGAAGCTGGGCCTCGCGGACATCGACCCGCGCACCAAGGTGCGGCTCATCTCCAGCAACGGCAGGAGCCGGTACGAGCAGGGCGCCACCGTCCTGCTGCCCGCCCTGGCGGGCCACCGGGACGGCTACGCGACCACCTGCCCCGGGGCGGCCCTCAGCGCGCTGCTACCGGCGATCAGGCAACGGGCGGCGCATCTCCAGGGCAGGCGGTGACCGCCTCGGCCCTGTTGCCGTAGCGCTGCGAGCCGAGCAGGGGCCGTACTCGGCCGGCCGGACCATGGGATCGTCCGCTCGGCCGAATCTGTTGCTGTGTCCGGGACATGGACGAGGGCCGGCCGAGCACCGGCGGCTCCTGCACCTCCGGCTCCACGGCATCACGATCCGGGGAGGCGATTCCCCCCGCTGACGCTCATCAAGACAGCACCGGCGGCGCGGTGACGCTCGATCACAGTGAGGTGGACGACAACGCCTCCACCGTCGCACCCGGCGGCGGTCGCAGCACCCGTGTGTTCCGCCACGCGGGTCTGCGGGGCTCGTCCACCGTCCCGGAGATCACGCGTCAGCCCTTGAAGCGCTCCCACAGCCTGGGGTAGCGCTCCGCGAGCACGGACTCGTCCTCCAGGTCGAACGGTGTTCCCTCCGGCTCGGAGGCCATGGGCGGGATGCCCAGGTCGGGCGCCACGGTCCCGGTCAGCTGCTCGTACGCCTCGTCCGCCGCGTAGCCCAGCTCCTCGCCGTCCCCGTCGACCTCCTCGTCGAAGTCGCCCAGGAGGCCGGCGAGCGAGTCGGGGTCGTGCAGGGCTCCCTCGTAGACCTCCCGGCCCTGGCCGATCAGCCAGCACCGGAAGAAGTCGAACGCGTCGTCGCTCGCCCCGTCGAGCAGCACCCAGGCGGCGCCCCACAGGTCCCAGCGGTAGGAGCGGTTGTAGCGGTACTCGAAGTGGCGGGCGAAGTCCAGCACGGTGTCCGGGTCCAGCCGGAGCAGCCGTTCGACCAGCTGGTCGGCCTGTTCTTCGGAGTCGCCCCCGGCGGCCTCGCGGCTCGCGTCCACCAGCTCCCAGAACTCCGTCTCGTCCATCACGGGACCAGCATCGGCCCTCGGCGGGTGGGACGCACGCGGAGTGCGGCGGAACCTCACGGGCCGTAGAGCCGGGCGAGCCGCAGCGCGTCCCGCGCGAAACGGGCGCGCAGTTCCCGCGGCGCCAGTACCTCGACCTCCGGCCCCAGCGCCGTCAGTTGCGCGTGCGCGACCTCCTCGGACTCCACCGGCAGCGTCACCGTCACCCACCCCTGCCCGTCCGGGGCGCCCACGGCCGCCAGCGCCGCGCGGGCCGACGCGGGATCCACGGCGTGGGGCAGTCTGCGCACGCCCTCCTCGGACAGCCGCACCACGACCTCGGCGCGCAGCAGCGACCGCGCGAACTGCCCGGCCCGCTCCGCCCAGAAGGCGGGCAGATCGAACTCCCCGTCCCGCGCGAACAGCTCCCCGCCGGACGCAACGGCCGTGAACCGGTCGATGCGGTACACCCGGAAGGTCCCGGCCCCCGTCACCCGCGCGCACACGTACCACACACCCGCCTTGAGCACGAGCCCGTACGGCTCCAGCTCCCGCTCCACCTCGTCGGCACCGCGCCGGTATCGCGCGCTGATCCGGCGGTCGTCCCAGACCGCGTCCGCGACCCGGGGCAGCAGCGGCGGGGTCTCCGGCTCCGTGAACCAGGCGGGTGCGTCCAGATGGAAGCGCTGCGCCGCCGCACGGGAGGCGTCGCGCAGCGAGGGCAGGAGAGCGGCGGACACCTTCAGCCGGGCCGCGGAGGCCGCGTCCTCCAGGCCCATCTCACGCAGCGCCCCCGGCACCCCGCTGAGGAACAGCGCCTCGGCCTCGCCGCGCGCGAGCCCGGTCAGCCGGGTGCGGTAACCGCCGACGAGCCGGTAGCCCCCCGCCCGCCCACGGTCCGCGTACACCGGGACGCCCGCCTCCGACAGCGCCTGCGCGTCCCGGGTGACGGTCCGCTCGGACACCTCCAGTTCACGGGCCAGCTGGGCCGCGGTCATCGAGGTCCGGGACTGCAACAGCAGCACCATCTTGATCAGGCGAGCGGCACGCATGGGGCCATCATGCCCCCGGCAACCGACGGCGAAGGGGCACGGCGGCCGCCGTACCCCTTCACCTTCACCGCGTCACGGGCCCTTACAGACCGTACTTCTCCCGGGCCTCCTTGACGGCCGTCGACTTGACCTCGCCGCGCCGGGCGAGCTGGGCGAGGGCCGCGACCACGATCGACGGGGCGTCGACGCCGAAGTGGCGGCGGGCGGCCTCACGGGTGTCCGAGAGCCCGAAGCCGTCGGCGCCCAGCGAGGAGTAGTCCTGCTCCACCCACTGCGCGATCTGGTCCGGGACCTGGCGCATGTAGTCGGACACCGCGAGTACCGGGCCCTCGGCGCCCTGGAGCGCCTGCCGGATGTACGGCACCCGCTCCTCGCCCCGCAGCAGTGCCGCGTCCGCCTCCATGGCGTCCCGGCGCAGCTCGCCCCAGGACGTCGCCGACCACACGTCCGCCGCGACGCCCCACTCCTCGGCGAGCAGCTTCTGTGCCTGAAGGGCCCAGTGGATCGCGGTGCCGGAGCCCAGCAGCTGGATGCGCGGGGCGATGGGGGTACCGCCCTGCCCGGGCGAAGCCGAGAGCTCGGGGGAGACGGGGGACAGGCCCGCGGACTCGGCGGTGTTGAAGCGGTACAGGCCCTTGACGATGCCCTCGTCGATACCGAGGCCGGACGGCTTCGCCGGCTGCGGCAGCGGCTCGTTGTAGACGGTGAGGTAGTAGAAGACGTTCGGGTCCTCGCCCGGGGCCGTCTCGCCGTACATACGGCGCAGGCCGTCCTTCACGATCACCGCGATCTCGTACGCGAAGGCCGGGTCGTAGGTCAGCGCGGCCGGGTTGGTGGCCGCGATCACCGGGGAGTGGCCGTCGGCGTGCTGGAGGCCCTCGCCCGTCAGCGTCGTACGGCCCGCGGTGGCGCCGACCAGGAAGCCACGGCCGAGCTGGTCGGCGAGCTGCCACATCTGGTCGGCGGTGCGCTGCCAGCCGAACATCGAGTAGAAGATGTAGAACGGGATCATCGCCTCGCCGTGCGTCGCGTACGACGTCGATGCGGCGATGAAGTCGGCCATCGAACCGGCCTCGGTGATCCCCTCGTTGAGGATCTGGCCGTTCTTGGCCTCCTTGTAGTACATCAGCTGGTCACGGTCGACCGGCTCGTACGTCTGGCCCTTCGGCGAGTAGATGCCGAGGGACGGGAAGAGCGACTCCATGCCGAAGGTGCGCGCCTCGTCCGGGACGATGGGCACCCAGCGCCGGCCCGTCTCCTTGTCGCGGACCAGGTCCTTGATCAGGCGGACGAACGCCATGGTGGTCGCCACGTTCTGGGAGCCGGAGCCCTTGTCGAAGGACGTGAACGCCTTCTCGGCCGGGGCGGGCAGCGGCGCGAGGGGGTGGACACGGCGGGCCGGGGCCGGACCGCCGAGGGCCGCGCGGCGCTCCTGGAGGTAGCGGACCTCGGGGGAGTCGGCGCCCGGGTGGCCGTAGGGCACCACGCCGTCGGCGAACTGCGTGTCGGCGATCGGCAGCTCCAGCAGGTCGCGCATCGCCTTGAACTCGTCCACCGTCAGCTTCTTCATCTGGTGGTTGGCGTTCTTCGACGCGAAGCCCGTGCCGAGGGTGTGCCCCTTGACGGTCTGGGCCAGGATCACCGTGGGGGCGCCCTTGTGCTCCAGGGCGGCCTTGTACGCGGCGTACACCTTGCGCGGCTCGTGACCGCCGCGCGAGAAGTGGAAGCAGTCGAGGATCTTGTCGTCGGTCAGCAGCCTCGCCATCTCGACGAGCGCCGGGTCTTTGCCGAAGAAGTCCTCGCGGATGTAGGCGGCGTCGCGGGTCTGGTACGTCTGGACCTGCGCGTCCGGTACCTCACGCAGCCGGCGGACGAGCGCGCCCGTGGTGTCGAGGGCGAACAGCTCGTCCCAGGCGCTGCCCCAGAGCGTCTTGACGACGTTCCAGCCGGCGCCGCGGAACTGGGCCTCCAGCTCCTGCACGATCTTGAAGTTGGCGCGGACCGGGCCGTCGAGGCGCTGCAGGTTGCAGTTGATGACGAAGGTGAGGTTGTCCAGCTCCTCACGGGCGGCGAGCGCGAGTGCGGCCGTCGACTCCGGCTCGTCCATCTCGCCGTCGCCGAGGAAGGCCCAGACGTGGGACGCCGAGACGTCCTTGATGCCGCGGTTGGTCAGATAGCGGTTGAAGCGCGCCTGGTAGATCGCCGACAGGGGGCCGAGACCCATGGAGACGGTGGGGAACTCCCACAGCCAGGGCAGACGGCGCGGGTGCGGGTAGGAGGGCAGCCCGCCGCCGGCGGCCTCCTGGCGGAAGTTGTCGAGGTGGTGCTCGTTCAGGCGGCCGTCGAGGAAGGCACGGGCGTAGATGCCGGGGGAGGCGTGGCCCTGGATGTACAGCTGGTCGCCCGAACCGTCGCCCTCCTTGCCCTTGAAGAAGTGGTTGAAGCCGGTCTCGTAGAGCCAGGCGGCGGAGGCGAAGGTGGCGATGTGACCGCCGACGCCGTACTTGCTGCCGCGGGTCACCATCGCTGCCGCGTTCCAGCGGTTCCAGGCGGCGATCCGGGTCTCCATCGCCTCGTCACCGGGCACGGACGGCTCGGCGGCGGTCGGGATGGTGTTGACGTAGTCGGTCTCGAGAAGCTTCGGCAGCGCGATGCCGGTGCCCTCGGCGCGCTCCAGTGTCCGGCGCATCAGGTACGCGGCACGGTGCGGCCCGGCCGCCTCGGCGACGGCGTCCAGGGAGGCCTGCCATTCGGCGGTCTCCTCCGGGTCGCGGTCCGGGAGCTGGTCGAGCGCGCTCGGCTGGATGGCGTTGGGGTCGGTCATGTCGCCGCCTTCCTCAGTCGAAGGGGGTTCCCTCATCGGTAAGGGTCGGGGTTGCCCTTGGTCTTTGGCAGGACAGGGCAGTGGACTTCGGTGGAAGTCCGTCGGCGACTGTAACCCCCTGATCGATGATCGATCAAAGGGACGAGGGCCAAAACCTCTTGATTTCGAGAAAGTCGGCACGGGGTGCCTCCTGCGGAGACACCGAGTGTCGCCCTTTTCGCGGGTTTCCGCAGGTAGCGTGCGTCTGAGCGGGGGGGCTGCTCCGGTGTTCGGGGGCCCTGGGGATGTCCGGCAACGCGTGCCGGATCCCTAGGCCCGCGGGGCGCACCCCAGGACATGCGCCTTCACGATCTCCGCGATCCGGGGGTCGCGCCTCTGGAACGCGGCCACCAGCTCCTCGTGCTCCTCCGCGTACGACTGCTGCACCGTCCCCAGCCAGCGGATCGACAGGGCCGTGAACACCTCGATGCCCAGGCCCTCCCAGGTGTGCAGCAGCACCGAGTTCCCGGCCGCCCGCACCAGCTCCCGGTGGAACGCCACCGTGTGCCGCACCTGGCCCGTCCCGTCCGACCTGCGGTCCGCCTCGTAGAGCGCCGAGACGTGCGGCTCCAGGGCCGAGCAGTCCTGCGCCAGCCGCTCCGCCGCCAGCTCCGCCGCTATGGCCTCCAGGCCGGCGCGGACGGGGTAGCTCTCCTCCAGATCGGCGGCCGTGAGATTCCGCACCCGCACGCCCTTGTTGGGCGCGGACTCGATCAGCCGCAGCGACTCCAGCTCGCGCAGCGCCTCACGGACCGGCGTCTGACTGACCTCCAGCTCCGTGGCGATCCGCCGCTCCACGATCCGCTCGCCCGGCTTCCAGCGCCCGCTGACGATCCCCTCCACGATGTGCTCGCGGATCTGTTCGCGCAGCGAGTGGACGACGGGCGCGGTCATGAGGGGCTCCTTCAGTGGGGGCCCACCGGCCCCTGGGGCGTTCGACGTTTAGACAATACGGCCGCAGGCCCGTGCGGGAAGGGCGCACGGGGGCGCTTTCTCGCAGGTGAGACGAGGCTTACACACCGCCGGGACCGACAAACGCGGCGCCCCCGCCCGGAAGGTCCCGGACGGGGGCGCCGTAGTGCTCGGTCACCTGTCGGTGGCTCAGAGGCCCAGCTCGACCTCGAACTCGCCCGCCTCCAGGATCGCCTTGACCGCCGTCAGGTAACGGGCCGCGTCGGCGCCGTCCACCAGACGGTGGTCGTAGGAGAGGGTCAGGTAGGTCATGTCACGGACGCCGATGACCGTGCCCTCCTCCGTCTCGATGACGGCCGGGCGCTTGACCGTGGCGCCGATGCCGAGGATCGCGACCTGGCCCGGCGGCACGATGATCGTGTCGAACAGGGCGCCGCGCGAACCGGTGTTGCTGATCGTGAAGGTCGCGCCGGAGAGCTCGTCCGGGGTGATCTTGTTGGCCCGGACCTTGCCCGCCAGCTCGGCGGTGGCCTTGGCGATGCCCGCGATGTTGAGGTCACCGGCGTGCTTGATGACCGGGGTCATCAGGCCCTTCTCGGAGTCCACCGCGATACCGATGTTCTCGGTGTCGAAGTAGGTGATGGTGCCCTCGGCCTCGTTGATCTTGGCGTTGATGACCGGGTGGGCCTTCAGCGCCTGGGCCGCCGCCTTCACGAAGAACGGCATCGGGGAGAGCTTGACGCCCTCGCGCGCGGCGAAGGAGTCCTTGGCCTGGGCGCGCAGACGCATCAGGCGGGTCACGTCGACCTCGACCACCGAGGACAGCTGGGCCTGCTCGTGCAGGGCCTTGACCATGTTGTCGCCGATGACCTTGCGGATCCGCGGCATCTTGACGGTCTGGCCGCGCAGCGGGGAGACCTCCAGGGCCGGGGCCTTCCTGGCGGCCGGGGCCGCGGCGGCCGGAGCCGGGGTGGCAGCGGCGGCCTTGGCGGCCTCGGCGGCGGCCAGGACGTCCTGCTTGCGGATGCGGCCGCCGACGCCGGTGCCCTTGACGGCGGACAGGTCGACGCCGTTCTCGGCGGCGAGCTTGCGCACCAGCGGGGTCACGTAGGCGCCCTCGTCGGTCGGCTGGGCGGCAGCCGGAGCGGCCGGGGCCGGGGTGACCGGGGCGGGCGCCGGGGCCGGGGCCGGGGCGGCGGGCTGAGCCGGAGCCGGGGCGGCAGCGGCGGGGGCCGCCGGAGCGGCGGGAGCCGGAGCCGGGGCAGCCGGAGCGGCCGGAGCGGCCGG
>NZ_JAKEEB010000050.1 GCF_021462825.1 Streptomyces glomeratus
ATCTCTGATGCCGGATGGGGGGTGTTCCTGACGATCCTGCACGCCAAGGCTGAAAGCGCCGGACGGAAAGTGATCGCCGTGGACCCCCGCAACACCTCCCGGACATGCCCTGAATGCGGGCATGTCTCAGCGGAGAACCGGCCCACCCAGGAGAAGTTCCACTGCGTTTCGTGCGGCCACCAGGCACACGCGGACACGGTGGGCGCCCTGAACGTTCTACGGGCCGGGCTGGTCCATCGCGACGCCAACCCGGCATAACGAGAAGCCCCCTCCTTCACGAGGGGGAGGAGTCACGTACGTGCCCGCTCTCTACGCCGTCTTCGCGTGGGGCACGCCGATCGTTGCGTCACTGGTCGGCAACGCGAAGAACTGGTCGGGCGGCGTGCTGGTATTCACGTTGATCGTCGCGGCCGTGCACGCGGCGATCCTGGACGTCGACTGGAAGGTGGGCCGGTAGTGCTGGGGCTGGCAATCTCTCTGGTCCGACTGATGCTGCGCCTGACCTTCGGAATGCTCGACATGATGTTCTGGGCATGCACCCTGGGCAAGGTGGACCCTAGGGCGCGCCGGTTCGTGTAGGCGCGGGATCTTCCGCTGGGCGCGTGCGGGGCTTACCCCGCGAGGGGCGTCCTTGGGGGTGCTCGGCCCGCCGGTGCCCGGCTGGGACGCCTGCATGGCAACCGCGCACGCCCGCATAGCTCAGCACACGAAAGGCGGACGGCTGTGACCGCCGCCCACCTCGTCGAGATTTCCCGCAGTAACGAGGCCGTCACGACCGCCACTTGGCGTTCACGTCGCCTGCACACTGGCACCCCACCCCCCGCGCTGGTCACGACCTAGGGATCACCATGCCCCGTAATGAACCGCCCGCCTGGGTGGGCGCCCTCGCCATCCTCTTCGGCCTCGCAGCAACTGTGTGGGCCACCTGGTGCAGCATCGTCGTCCTCATCGGCGGCACCATGCCTCTGATCGCCGTTCACCTCGAGACCGGCAGCATCCTCGGCTTCATCCTGATGCTGTTCATCGGCGAGCCGATCCTGATCACCCTCGCCTACTGGGCGAGCATGATCATCCTCGTGCCACTCGCAGCCGCCACTTCCAGGAGACCGGGACGCTGAGCGCACTACCCCACCACCTCGCGCATGATCGCGGAAGGATGACCCCATGACCACCGAGCGCGTCACAGTTCGAGTCCTGCTGCTCTTCGGCGACCAGGCCGAGATCGTCGCTGATGTCCCGCCGGAAGAGCGCACCGAGCCGGAGCGCTACCCGGCCGCCGACATCGCCGCGGCCGTCGGCGTGCCTGTCAGCGACCTGCCCGGTGTCCGGCTGACCGCCGAGGTCGGCGATGACGGCCAGCTGTCCGGCTGGCAGCTCGGCTGACCCCGAACCGGCCTCAACTTCCCTAGGAGTTGGGGCAATTTCGGGCAACCGACGAAATGCGCTCGTAGGGTGTCGGAATGCGCGGAACGTGCTCAGTGGGCCAGACCGTGACGGTCAGCCGGCTGTGGACGGGTGCGATCCGTCGGCCTGGGATACGAGGAGCGGCCGGTGCAGATGGCGTGATGGGGTGCGTTCGATGATCAGGAAGGCGGCGTCGTCGGTGAGTTGCTCGCCGGTGTACGCGAGCAGGTCGCGGTGGATGTCGTGCAGCAGGGCGTCCGGGCTTGATGCGCGGAAGGAAGCGATCCGTTCGGCGAGCGGGTAGAAGGCAGGGATCTGGGGAGGGTCGCTCCACTGGCTCTCCGCAGCTCACCTCTTCAGAGGTTCCTCGACACCGGGGAACACGTGGTGGCCCTGGAAATCCGGATCAACCTCGTGACCGCCGGTGACGCGCTCATCGTCGTCGCCCACGAACTCACGGAAGACCAGGGGTGACACACCGAGGCCCCCGGCATCCAGCCGGGGGCCTCTCATCAAGCTGAGACAGACGACCAGCGGGGGCCGGGCCGAAGCTCACGGACGCCGAAGAGCCCGCCGCAAAACCCCCGACGGTCACCAACCATCCTCGAAGGACAGACACCTTCATGGTAGACACACCGCAAGGCGAGACGTACCGCGAGATCGCTGCCCGCCACGGCCGGACCTATACGACCGTACGGAACCAGTGGACGCGTCACCCCGGATGGCCGAAGCCCATCGGCAAGCGCGGCAAGTTCCTGCTCTTCGACCCGATCGCCGTCGACCAGGTCGTCGCCGAGCACCTCGAGCGGCCGACGGCCGCCCTCGAGCCCCGCCGCCTCTACACCGCCCGGGAGATCGAAGCCCTCACCGGGATCACGGCCGCCACGATCCGCTCCGACCGGAGCCGGGGCCGCTGGCCGGAGCCCGACGACACCTCCGGCCGCGCGCACCGCTGGTACGGCGCCACCGTCACGCAGACGCTCGCCGGGCGCCGCGCCTACCACAAGGCCGCAGAAGACTGACCAGCGCATTGCATGTCGGCCTCCCGAACGGCTGACCAGTGCGTCACCCGAGAGGCTGCCCACAGTCGCAGAGTGCCTCACTGCGTCCGCCAGCCCTGCCAGACTGAGATCACACCATCCAGTCCGACACCAGTCGGGCGCACGGCCCGCCTCGCCCTCACACCAGCGAGGCGGGCCGGTACGCGCCGACCTCAAGGCTTTGCCACGGCTCCAGCCGCCACCCACTGTCGCTTCCTGCGTGCGCGCGACAGCGGACGCGGCGAGGCTGGTGGCATGGCCAAACGCCGCGTGATCGTATCCCCGCCGTCCAAGAGCAGCGGCCGCCAGGTACACCTTGACGACCAGGCCCTCGGAACCGCTCATCGACCTCGCCCTTGCTCATGGCGGGCAGGTGCACGCCAAGGGCTGGGCGCACGGCGACGTACAGCGCACGCCAATGTGGCGTTGGGTTGCGTGCAAGCGCTGGCCGAACTGCGGTCCACGACCAGGCGCTGAAGAGGTGGGCATGAGCGCGTCGAGCACCACGATCGGCAGTTCAGGGGGTGACCCGGACAACGTCTCTTCTCCTTCCGGGCGAACGCGGCCGACCACGAGTCGAGGCCGGCCGCGTCGCTGCTGTCGTGTGCTACGCCTGACCGTAGGGCCGGCCGCAGTTCGAGTCGCACTGCGCGAGGTTCGTGCCGTTCACGGTCCACAGGTCGTCGCAGACCATGAACCCTGCGGCCTTCATGGCGCGTGCCGAGGCGGCGACCTTCTCCGGGTTACGGGCCCCGCCGCCCGGCGTCGGGTTGTGGTGCAGGAAGCGGCCTGCGTACCGCTCGCGCAGCTCGGCGTACTCCTTCGTGTGCAGGATGAGGGCGTGCAGGCCGAGGTCCACGTCGTCCAACGGGACCATGGGGACGGTGGCAGTGGCTGCGGTGACCACGAAGGCCACCGCCTGGTCCGCGATCCGCTCGGCACGCTCGGGCGACTGCCCGTTGTGGACGACCACGAAGTGGGTGAGGCTCTCGGACAGCTCCTCACCAGCCACCGCGCGACCGGTCCTCTGATCGTTCGCCGTTTCCGTCATGCGAAAACTCCTCGTCTGTGGCGGGATGTGGCACCTACCGCCTGCATCGGTCGCTGAGCCTGGACTCATCGACGACCAGGAAGCGGGCTTGGAAGGCCAGCCCCGAACGGGGACGGGGGAGCCGGGGAACTGGCACCCGCTCGGGGCGGCCGGTCTACTTGCCGGCAGCGAGTGCCATGCCGATCACCAGGCCGCACGACCCGCTGATCATGACGATGAACATGACACCGGAATACCGGCCGATGGCGCGCATCAGAGCCCGTCCATCGCAGCGGGTTCAGCAGCGGAGACCGTCATCGCCAAACGACCCCGGCCTGGTGAGGGCACAGCCAACTTAGGAATCTGACTCACGTGCTCAGAGGCAACAGTCCAGGGCGCCTGCCCCAGCCCTCGCGCCAAGCTTCCACACGGACTCAACCGCACCAAGATCCTTCGACGTCACCCAAGCCGAGGCCGCGGTCAGAACTTTCCCCAGTCAAGGACGCCGCAAAGCAGCCCGGACAGCTTCCAGCCCTTCAAGCGAGCAAGGGCATGCTCGACACGGGCTCGGGCCTGTTGTGCGAGCGGTTGTGTTCCTCCTTCCAGGCCGGGAGGTCGCGCTGACCGCGTTCGCGACGATGCGGGGTGATCAGGGCGGTACCCCGGTAGCCTCCGTCTGCGATCACCGTGGTGTTGCCGACGGCTGTCTTGGCTCCCCCAAGCAGCAGGACTCCTGACGCTCTTCCCGCGAGCCTGAATAAACGTCCGCGAGCGTGTAGAGAATCGCGGGCCGGCTCCGATGTCCCCTGTGAGAGCCGCCCACCACGGGCGGCCCGAGCCGAAGGAGCGGACTCATGAAGTACCTGGTGATGGTGCAGGGCACGCAGGCGGACTACGAGGCACAGGCGGGCAAGCCCGCCGCCGGTCTCCCTGCCTGGAGCGACAAGGATATGCAGGCGATGTTCCAGCACATGGGGGCGATCAACAACGACCTCGCCGAGACAGGCGAGTTCATCGATGCCCAGGGGCTGGCCGAGCCTGCCAGGACCCGCCTTGTCAGCGCCGGCGCGGACGGCAAGCCCGTGATCACCGACGGGCCGTACGGCGAGACCAAGGAAGTGATCGCCGGTTACTGGCTCCTGGAGTGCGAGAGCCTGAAGCGGGTCACGGAGATCGCCGCGCGGGTCACCCAGTGCCCCGTTCCCGAGGGCGCGAACACGTACCCCGTCGTCATCCGGCCGCTCGGCGAAGTGTGAGCAGGGGAGACGTTTGAGACGTACGAGCGAGGTCGAGGACCTGCTGCGCCTGCACGCGCCGCAGGTCCTCGGCGCGCTCGTACGCCGGTACGGGCACTTCGACGCCGCCGAGGACGCCGTACAGGAGGCGCTGCTGGCAGCGGCCGGGCAGTGGTCCGAGTCGGGGGTTCCGGACAATCCGCGGGGCTGGCTGATCAGGGTCGCCTCGCGGCGGCTAACGGACGCGCTGCGCAGTGATCAGGCGCGGCGGCTGCGTGAGGAGAAGGCGGCGGCGCTCACACCGCGCGACGCCTTCACCGCGCCGCCGCCCGGGCCTGATCGTGCGCCCTCCGAGGACGACACGCTGACCCTGCTCTTCCTCTGCTGCCACCCGGATCTGCCCCCGCCCGCCCAGATCGCGCTGACGCTGCGGGCCGTCGGCGGTCTGACGACGGCCGAGATCGCCCGCGCGCATCTGGTGCCGGAGGCGACGATGGCCCAGCGGATCAGCCGGGCCAAGCAGCGGGTGAAGGGCACGCGTTTCGGCCGCCCCGATCACTGGGGGGAGCGGCTGCCCGCCGTCCTCCACACGCTCTACCTGATCTTCAACGAGGGCTACACGGCCACCTCCGGAGCCTCCCTCCAGCGGGCCGAACTCGCGGGCGAGGCCATCCGGCTGGCCCGTACGGTGCACCGCCTGCTGCCCGGCGACTGTGAGGTCACCGGCCTGCTCGCCCTGATGCTCCTCACCGACGCCCGCCGCGCCGCGCGGACCGGGGCGGGCGGCGAACTGATCCCCCTCGACGAGCAGGACCGCGGACTGTGGGACAAGGCGGCGATCGAGGAGGGCGTGGCCCTAGTGACCTGGGCTCTGTCCCAACGCCGCCCCGGCCCCTACCAGTTGAGGGCCGCGATCGCCGCCGTCCACGACGAGGCGGACTCGCCCGACAGCACCGACTGGCCCGAGATCCTCGGCCTCTACGACGTCCTCGTCCACCTTGTCCCCAGCCCTGTCGAACGCCTCAACCGTGCCGTGGCCATCGCCATGGTCCACGGACCGAAGGCTGGTCTGGCTGAACTGGACGCGCTCGCACCGGAGTTGATCACAGGCCATCGCCTGGACGCGGTCCGCGCCCACCTCCTGGAACGCGCCGGCGACCCCGAGGCCGCCCGAGCTGCCTACGAGTCAGCCGCCGACAAGACCCTGAGCCTCCCCGAACAGCGTTACCTCCGGGCCCGTGCGGCCCGCCTCGGCGACATCACTTAACGTGTCGCTCATGCCCGAGCTGACGCACATCACCGAACGCTCCCTGTGGGACGCGGCCCGCGAGACCGGCACGTACCAGATGTCGACGCGTGGCCGCACTCTCCAGGAGGAGGGCTTCATCCACTGCTCCACCCGCGCCCAGCTCCCGCGCGTGGCGGCCTTCCTGTACGGCTAGTACGAGGGCCCGGATGACCTCGTGGTCCTGGTCATCGACCCGGAACGGCTCGGCGTGCCGGTGAGGTACGAGGCCCGGAGCCGGGCGGCGAGGAGTTTCCGCACATCTACGGGCCGATACCTAGGGCCCGAGCGGCGGCCTCCTGGATGTCGAGCGCGTCGAGCAGGGGCTGGATGTTCACTGCTCGTCCGATAAGTCGCTCGGGTACGGCGTGCGTTCACTCACCCCGCCACACCAGCAGACCACCAGCTGCGGACCGGCAGATTCCGCCCGCGCCCACACCATCAGGCGACGCAAGAGCCACTCAAAAGCTAACGAACCTCCCTGTCAACACCGGGTTCGTCACTGTGCGAGGGGCCGAGCACCCGCGGACCGCTCCTGCCACGGCGATCGCGGGACAACTCTTAGCACCAGGCGGAACTGCTTCTTCTCGTACTCGATCCAGTCGGCGGGCTCGTCGGAGAACAGGTAGCCGTCCTTGCGGCGCCAGATGATCGGGGTGAGGTTCTCGGCGGCGCCGACGTCACGCAGGTGGCGCACTCCGCGGGCGACCTGGGAGGGGGTTAGGCGAGTCGCAGCGACAAGCAACGGTCCGGTGCGCCCCCTCAGCGAGCTGCGGGTGGCCGTCGCCGAAGCCGCTCGCTGGAGATTGGCAGCCCAGTACACGCGTATCGTGCGCAAGCTGCCTGACTTGCTCGCCGAACTCGCCCGCGCCTGCCATCAGGCCTCCGCGGGAGAGCGCGCTGATTTAGCGGGACTGCTGGTGCGGGCCTACCGTTCGGCCGACGCCGTGGCCTACAAGTTCGGTGCCCGTGACCTGTCCGCGCGTCTCATCGAACTTTTTTGAGAGGGCTTTTGCGACCGGCGACCCGGGGAAACGTGATCACCTCCGGGGCTCTCGCAGAACTCTCACATCTGTTCATTTCTGAGAGACGCGGTGCCCGCGGTGATGCTGTCAGCCGCCGTTGGGTTTCGGGCGGATGAGCAGGAGGGCGATGTCGTCGTGGCGGGGAGCGCCTCGTGTGGCGTGGTGGATGAGGGTGTCGGCGAGGTGGTCCAGGTCCTGGGCCCGGGCTTGGGCGAGGTCCTGGGCAAGGTCGTGGGTGATGTCGTCGATGTCGATGCCGGGGGTTTCCACGAGTCCGTCGGTGTACAGGGCGAGGACGGTACCCGGTGGGAGGGGGATCTCGGTGGTGGTGTAGTCGGCGTCGGGGTCGATGCCCAGGAGCAGCCCGGGCGGCAGGCGGAGGACTTCGGCGTGTCCGTCGGGATGGGCGAGCAGGGGCGGGGGGTGTCCGGCGTTGGCCAGCCGGGCGCGGTGGTGGGCCGCATCGAGGTGGGCGATCAGGCAGCTGGTGAACAGCCCTGGGTCGAGGTCGGTCAGGAGGCGGTTGGTGCGGGCGAGGACGTTGCCGGGGGATATCCCGGCGGTGGCGTTGGCGTGGACGGCGGTGCGGACCTGTCCCATGAGGGCGGCGGCGGTGGGGTCGTGGCCCTGGACATCGCCGATCGCCGCGGTGGCGGTGGTGGCGTCGCGGCGGATGAGGTCGTAGAAGTCGCCGCCGATGTCCATGCCGCGGCCGGCGGGGAGGTAGCGGGCGGTGACGTCCAGGCCCTGGATGCGGGGCAGGGTGTGCGGCAGTAGGCCGGTCTGAAGGGTGTGGGCGAGGGTGTGTTTGGTGTCGTAGAGGCGGGCGCGGTCCAGGGCTTGGGCGATCAGTCCGGCGAGGGAGGTGAGGATGGCGCGTTCTGCCGGGGGAAAGGGGCGGGGCTGGTCGTAGGAGAGGACGAGAGAGCCGATGGGACGCCCGGAGACGGTCAGAGGCAGAAAGGCCCAGGCGTTGGTCTTCTCGTAGCGGGGGCCCTCGGGATAGGCGCGCTGGAAGTCGGCGAAGGTGGGGAAGAAGGCGGCGTCGCCGGTGGTCAGGACATGCGCGACGGCGGTTACGGAGGTCAGGGAGGTGCCGTCGAAGCGGCGGACGAAGTCGGTGCTGTAGCCGCGGTGGCCGACGATGTGCAGTCGGCCTTCCTCCGTGGTCATCAGGATCAGGCGCTGGGGGCCGAAGGCGGGCACGATCTGGTCGGCGACCCGTTCGGCCACGTCACGGACGCCCGCAGCGTGTGTGACAGCGGCCGCCAGGTGGGTCAGGAGATACAGGCCCGCGGCGCTCACCGGTTCGTCCGGAGAGCGCAGCTGCTGTCCCGGGCCGGTGGTGGCCGACTGTGCGGCGGGGGTGATGAAGATGCTGATGCCGCTGCCGTCGGGGTAGAGCTGGAAGAGCAGCGGCGTGTCCGGGGGACGCACGGCGGTGAAGGACGTGGGCTGACGGGAGATCAACGCTGCCCGGTAGCCCTCCTCGAAGAGCGGGTGGTGCAGCCACAGCAGCACCTCCCACGGGCGTTTGCCCACCAGACGGGCGGCGCCGGCCTCCATCAGGTTGGCAGCGGCGGCGTTGATGAAGGTGAGCCGGCCCTCGAGGTCGAGGGCGCAGCAGCCCACCGGAAGGCGTTCGGTGAAGCAGAGCGCGGCCCTGGCCTCGGCGGGGTCGGCCTCTGCAAGCTGCGGGGCAAGAACCCGAGGCTCCTCAGGAAATCTCAGCGGACGGCCGTGATGCGCGGCTTGCTCAAAGAGGTCCGCCACGCGTCGGCAGCAGGTGGTGACCGCCTGGCGTTCGTGTTCGCTGAGCTGCGGCGGGTGCCAGATGGGCCACAGCAGCACGATGCCGCCCCACACCGTGTCGCCGCTGGTGAGAGGAGCCGCGGCGAGCATGAAGTCGTACGGCAGCACGATCCCGAGCCGGGGATAGCGGCGCGCCAGCTCCTCCTGGCTGCCCAGCCACACCAGACGCCGCTGCCGCATCGCATCCAGCACCGGGATCGGAGCATCTACGGGAATGCGGGCCCATGGCGCGGCGATCCGCCAGGAGATACCCGACAGCAGCGCCAGCCGCAGCACCTGCTCTCCGGGCTGCAGCAAAAACACCTGGGCAGCCGACGCACCGGTCTCCCGCACAACGTCGGCCACAACAGAATCCAGGCGCTCCGCAGCGAAACCAGATTCGAGGCCGGGGTCGGCAGGCTGCCGCATGGCGTTCACCCGGTCCTAGCGGCCGGCGCAGTGCTCCCACGGGTGCGCCCGAAGCGGCTGCGGGCCGCCTCGGCGCTGATGCCCAGACCGGCACCGATCTGCGCCCAGCTGGCCCCTGCCTGCCGGTCCGCGCGCACCGCCGCCCTGACCAGCTGCCCGGCCAGGTCCGACACGCGTGCCACTGCCGCGCTGTGCCACTGCGTGCACGGCCCCGGCGGCGGCAGCTCATGAGCCCGCTGGGCGAGGGTTTGTACCTGACAGATCAGTTCCTCACCGGCCTCGGCCATCCCTTCCCGGGCCGTGGCCGCCTGACTCCAGCGGCGGCGTGCACGCCAGGCTGCTTGCCGGTGCGCCGGCCGGCAGTACCGGCGGCCACCCACCGCTTCCCCCTGGATCCGGGCCCCGCACCAGCCACACCACACGTCACCCATATACGGACAATACGCCCGCCCCGCTGAGACGGCCTCCCCCACGTGACTGACGGGCCACCGCCCAGCAGCCGGTCAGTCCTCCGCCTCGTCGTCATCCTCATGGCCCTCGGGGAGGATCGGAACGGCCAGTAGCAGGAGCGGTCAGCTGCCAGTGAGCTGGTTCGGAACGCGGCCGGAGGCGCGGAGCTCTTGCAGGTCCGGGATGTGGTTGTAGAGGGTGCCGGGGCTGACCCCGAGGAGCTTGGCGATCGAGGTAATCGAGTTCTCGGGGTTGGGCAGCATGTCGCGGGCGGCGCGGATGATCTCGGGGGTGGCCACGGTGGGCCGACCGCCGACCCGGCCGCGGGCGCGTGCGGCGTCCAAGCTCTCGCGGGTGCCGGAAACGATCAGCTCGCGGATGAACTCGGCGAGCGCGGCGAAGACGTGGAAGACGAGCCGGCCGCCGGGGGTTGTGGTGTCCAGGCGCTCGTGCAGCGAGCAGAACCCGATCTCCCGGCGGCGCAGTTCACCGACCATGTTCACCAAGTCCTTGAGGGAGCGGCCGTAGCGGTCGAGCGCGGAGACCACCAGGGTGTCGCCGGCGGCGAGGAAGGCGTGGCAGGCCTTGAGCTCGGGCCGGAGGTCGTCCTTGCCGGACTTCTTGTCGGCGAAGATGCGTCGGCACCCGGCGGCGGTGAGTGCGTCGATCTGGCGGTCGAGCTTTTGCCCGCCGGTGGAGACCCGGGCGTAGCCGATGAGGATCTCGGTGCGGTGGGCGGGTTCGGCGACCAGGAGGTCGAAGACGTCGGGCTCGGAGGGGGTGCTCACGCCCGGGATTCTGTCAGAAAACGGTGTGCCGGAGTTCTTGAACAAGCCTGGTTTTTGAAGGAGTTTTTGAAGGCCATGAGAGGCCGTCGGGCGGTCCGGCTGCTGGTCTTCAACAAACGCCATGGTTTGTTGAAGCCTGTGTTCTGTCGGCGCGTGTCTGAAGGTGTTCGGACGAGGACTTGATGGCCCCTGGGCATCAACGCAGGCCGCAGGGTCGACCTCGGACCACCGGGTCTCCCGGATCCGACCTTGGAGTGCACATAGATTTCTTGTCATAACTGGTTTGTAATGCAAAGCTGTCGGCATGACAGACGCATCGGCGCCCTCTCAGGGCACTCCCCACGAAGTCCTCGCGGGCCTCGGCGACCTGACGCGCCGGGTCCGTGTCGCGCAGCGCGGCACCTGGTTCCCCCTCCTGCTGCTGGGCGTGCTCACACTGGGCGGGATCCTGGTCGACCGTTTCACCTTCAAGGTCGAGACCGTTGCCTGCCCGGCGGGTGAAGCCGCGGCGGGCAGCGGCTGCACCCTGGTCACGCAGGGCTCGGCGGTCTACTGGCCCCTCGGGCTCGCCCTGGCCTACGCCGCGACGGCGTTCTTCTACATCCGCCGCTCCCGCAACCGCGGTGTCGGGACCCGGGTCCGGCCCTACGTCCTGACGGGGATCGTCTTGGTCGCCCTGGCGAGTGCCACCGCGATGTGGAGCCTGCGCCACGGGATGCCGCAGCTCGGCGAACCGCTCGACTTCTGGGGCCTGCACCTCGACCCCACTTCCGGGGTGACGAGGTTCCTCGAACGGCTCGCCGGGAACGCCATGGCCGTCGGGCTGCCGTTGCTGGTGCTGGCCTGGGTGGAGCGCAGCCGCGCCTTGCTGCTGCTCGCTGTGGTGTACCTGGCCATCGAGCTGGTGCCGCTATCCACCGGCTGGGCGGGGATCCCGTTCACCTCGCCGTGGTCCGCTCTGCCCACCTTCGGCATCCCCGGCGTGCTGCTCCTGCTCAGCGCCCTCGGCTTCGGCCTGGCCGAGCTGTCCGGCCGGCGCAACGCGTCATGACCGATCAGCCCGAGCAGCACCCCATCACCGGCCTGGACGACGTGGTCCACCAGCGCGTGCGCCTCGGCATCCTCACCGTTGCCCACCAGGCGCGCCGGGTCGAGTTCGGCTTCCTGCGCACGGCGCTCGGCCTCACTGCCGGAAACCTCAGCCAGCACCTGTCCGTGCTGGAGAAGGCCGGGCTGGTGGAGATCGAGAAGGGCTACGAGGGCAAACGGGCCCGCACCTGGCTCTCCCTCACCCCCGCAGGGGAGCGCGCCCTGCGGGACGAGGTCACCCAGCTCAAGCGACTCATCCACCAGATCGAGCACGGCAGCTCAGCCCCGGAGGCCTGATCCGCACCCCGGCGAACCGTGGTGAGCCGTGAGCGGCTCCCGCCGACGTCCGGCGGACCCGGACAGCACACCGAACACCGTCCAAGAAACCCAGGGAGGACACGTGACCATCACACCGGTCACCACGACGGACCTGACGCGCCGCCGCATGCTCGCAGCCGCGCTGATAACGGGGGTCGGGGCCGCCGTGCCGATCAGCGCAGCGCGCCAGGCGTGGGCGGCTCCGGCCGCCCCCGGTCCGTCGCAGCTCACGCTGCCCAGGCCCACCGGGCCGCACCCGGTGGGCACAGTGCCGCTCCACCTCGTCGACACCTCGCGTCCGGATCCCGTGGCCGGCCCGGGACATCACCGCGAGTTGATGGCCACCGTCTGGTACCCCGCTTGCAAGACGAAGGACCTGCCGCGTGCTCCCTGGATGACCCAGGGTGCGCTGCGGGCATTTCTGGCGGACTTCGGCTTCCCCCTCGATCCCGCCCTCGGTCCACTCACCGCCGCACACGTGGGCGCACCCGTGCACCAAACGGGCCATCGTCTGCCCGTCCTCGTGTACTCGCACGGCGCGGGCAGCCATCGCGGCGACCACACCATCATGGTCCAGGAACTCGCCAGCCACGGCTACGCCGTGGTCACCGTCGACCACACGTACGACGCGTTCAGCGAGTTCCCCGACGGCCGGCTCACCGTTCCGGCAGAGGTCCCGCCGTTCCTGGGGCCCCGGGACTTCGCCACGGACATCCGG
This sequence comes from Streptomyces glomeratus, assembly GCF_021462825.1. Classification (GTDB taxonomy): domain Bacteria; phylum Actinomycetota; class Actinomycetes; order Streptomycetales; family Streptomycetaceae; genus Streptomyces; species Streptomyces glomeratus. Next base: position 12,603 of record NZ_JAKEEB010000050.1, read on the forward strand.
TTCGTGCTCGACACCGTCGAGGCCATGGCCGCCGGGCACAACCCCGACGTCGACGGCAGGCCACTGCCCCAGGGACTGCTCGGCGCCCTCGACCCGCAGCGCATCGGCGCGTTCGGCTGGTCGAAGGGCGGCACCGCCACCGCGCTCACCATGCTCGCCGACCAGCGCGTTGGCGCCGGGCTCAGTATCGACGGTCCGATGCAGCCGACCATCACCACCGACCTGGACCGGCCGTTCATGATGATGACCGCTTCGTTTACCCGGGCCGCCATGCCGGACGTCGCCGAGTTCTGGACACACCTTCGCGGCTGGCGTCTGAACATCCAGGCCGAGGGGGCCATCCACAAGACGTACGGCGACTACGCGACACTGATCCCGCAAGCGGGCAAGGTCCTCGGCATGACGAGCCAGCAGATCCAGGACATGATCGGCACCCTCGATCCGGCTCGAGCCGTCCGGATCCAGCAGGCCTACCCGCTCGCGTTCTTCGACCTGCACCTGCGACACCGCCGGGGACATCTGCTCGACGGCCCGAGCGCGGCCTTCCCAGAGGTGAAGTTCATCCCATGAGAAGCGTCGGACCGCGCAATGCGCGATCCGACCAAGACCGCCAGGGGACGCGCTGGCGGCGGCTTCCCGTCGGCCGGCAGGCTCTGCTTGTGCTTGCACACCTGCGGTGCGGGGACACCTACGCCCAACTCGCCGCCGGGTTCGGCGTCGGTATCGCGACCGTGTATCGCTACATACACGAGGCCGTTGACGTCTTGGCCGCCATTGCCCCGCCCCTGGCCTCAGCGATGATCACAGCGTGCAGGAAGGCGTTCGTGATCCTGGCCGGCACGCTCCTGCCGATCGACCGGATCGCTGTCGACCGGCCATTCTACTCGGGGAAGCACAACAAGCACGGCATGAATGTGCAGGTCATCGCCGACCCGAAGGGCCGTCTCCTGTGGGCTTCACCGGCCCGTCCCGGTGCCGTCCATGACGTCCGGGCCGCTCGCGAGCACGGCATCATCGCCGCTCTCACCGAGGCCGGCATCACCTGCTGGGCAGACAAGGGCTACCAGGGCGCAGGCGGCGCGGTACGCGTCCCTTACCGCGGCCGATGGGACCGCCTGTCCACCGGCCAGCAGGCCGTCAACCGATCCCACGCGAAGATCCGGGCGCTGGTCGAACAGGCCGTCGCCACCCTCAAGTCCTGGCGGCTTCTCCGCAAGCTCCGCTGCTCGACGACCCGGATCACGAGCCTCGTCCAAGCCGTCCTCACCCTCCACCTGACCAGCTCAGGCTGAGGATGGAAAAGGCTCTGTGTGTCGTCACGGTCTGACGGCTGATGCGTCGAGGTAGATGATGCGCTCTGCCGGTTCGTCGTCACGTTGATCGAAGCGTTTCGGTATGCCAGCAGGGAGGGCCGGAGCCAGCGCGTGGAACACCGCTGCGTACGCGTCGGGGCCGTAGTCCCGGTAGTTCTTCGTCGCCTGTAGCCACAACGCGCCCGATGGCAGGCGGACGACCTCATGGAACGCGCCGGTGGCGCGCAGGGCACCTGCACCGCCGAGGGGTCCGGCCAGTTCCTTTGGGCAGATCGTCCACCACTCGTATCCACGCAGCGCCTGACGGCTCATCGGGATTGTCTCGTAGGGGAACTTCCATGGAGGACCCAGCGTGCGTTCGAGACCCGTTTTGCCCAGCCCGTCGTCGTAGGTGATATTCGCGAAGGACGGGTCCATACCTTCACTGATGCCACGCAGAAAGCGGAGCACTACCTCCTGCTGTGGGGGGGTCGAGCAAGTCTCCCTCGGGAATTCTGCAGGACAGTACCGCCCAATCGATCGCCTCCGGCCAATCCCGGGCCTCGGGGCGGTCGACCGTAATTCGCAGAGGGCTTCTACCTGGGTAGCCGCGTTCGTCGAGGACCGAGAGCCCGATCGTCGCGGTGCGTGGGGGATCGGCCAACTGGCGCAGGAACCACGACATGCTTCGCGCCGAGATCACGCGGCTGGAACTGCGCAGCTGCCGCCCGTCGTGGCGGGCGATCGAGACGAAGCCCCAGGCAGTGTGCGGGGGTCCGCATGGCATGCTGCGCCGAATTGCTTCCGCAGGCAGCTTCGGTCCCTCCTCCAGTGCCTGTCGATGGCTGCCTGCCAGGGTGGCAAAGCCCCCATCCAGCCACGCGCGCGCCATATCCTCGTAGGTCGTGGGATCGGGCCACTCCACGTTGATCTCGGCAAACAGGTAGTGATCTGTCATGCAGGCATCCCATCAGACACCACCGACATTGGGGGGGGCATAGCCATGGCGGCAGGTTGCGGCGTGCCCGCGTGACGCCCGTTTTGCCATCTCATGAGGCCGAGGGTCGCGAGCGGGCGGCGTGGATCGCGGGCGTTGTGGCGCAGGTCGGCTGCGATGTTGGTGGTCCCGGCCAGTTTCAGGGCGCCGATGGCGAGGTTGCGCCAGGTGGCCATCGCGCGGGGTGCGTTGCCGGTCCGTAGCTGGGAAGCGTCCTCGGCGAAGGTGGTGTCGCGGACGTGGTGCAGGGTCTCGACCCGCCAGTGGCCGCGGATCAATCGGGCGAGTTGGGCGGGGTCGGCCTGTTCAGCGGTAAGGCCGGTGACCGCGTACACCGTCTTGACGGTGGTGGTGCCGGTCTTGCGGTCGGTGCGGCGCCGCCTGACCTGGATGGCCTGGCGGGCTGCGGGGAAGAGCAGATCGTTGACCGTGGCGACCTTGATCCGTCGGATCTCCGCACGGCCATGGCCCACTCCCTTGACGCGGCCTTGCAGCGGGATGTCCTTCCAGGGCAGGGACTTGAGCTGCTTGTGCAACTTCTTCGTGTTGCCTTTCACGATCATGATGTAGTGGGCCCGCCGCCTCAGTAGGTAGGCGGCGTGCTCGCGCTGGGTGTGCAGCGCGTCGGCGGTGACGACCACGCCGGCCAGGTCGGCGATCGCATCCAACAGGGGCTCGAAGCGGGTGATCTCGTTCGTCTTCTCGCCGACATCCAGTTGCGCCAGGACCAAGCTGGTGGTGTGTTCCAGTGCGGCGAGCAGGTGGATCTTCCGGCCCTGGGCCTTGGCCGCGCCCCGCAAGCTCTTGCCATCCACGGCCAGGCCCCGAAGTCCGGCACTCGGGGTTGTCTCAGGGCGGCGGTCGGCCAGCCAGCGGCCGACCGCCCGGTCCAACGCATCGCCGTCAACGCGGGCAAGCAGCCGACGTACCGCGGACTCCGAGGGCACAAGGCGGCGCGGCAGCAGTGGATCGGGGCGAACCCGAGGTGTTCCAGCACGTGGGCCGGCGCGTCGGCGATCCATTCGCCGACCGCCAGCAACGACGTCGCGCCAGCCAGTACCGCGCACGCGGTCAGCGCGAGCACCAGGGCCAAGGCGTGGCGCACGCCGCGCGGATCTCGGCCTGCCGCTCCAGCAGGCCCAAAACCTCCTCGGGTACAAGCTGGGGGTGCTCGCGTAGCTGGTCAAGGACAGGCAGGATCGGCGATGATTCGTCGGCAGTCACGGTCTTCCACTGGGATAACGGGGCGTAGAGAACTCCATGATCTTCTAAACCCGTGCCTGTCAGGTTTGCGGAGCCGGCTCAGCAGCCAGGGCAGCACGAACCGGACACCGTCCGACTACGCCGAAGCCCTGCCGTTTAGCAGGAAGCGCGATAGGAAATATGACGCACATAAGTCCGCCAATCGGCGGGTGGTAGGCCCTCACCTACTCTCCCACACACTTCGGTGGCGATCCGACTGGTGTCGAGCGTGTATCGAAGCAGTGGCATGTGCGTGGCCGAGGCATACAGAGTGTGGTCATCTCCGCTGAATGATAGTGCCAGAACTGCGCCGCCCGGATCGGATAACGCTACTCCGAGCCGCTGCCGGGAGGCCACGTCCCATAGGTATATCGATCCGTCTTTTGTGCCGATGGCCAAGGTCGCGCCGTCATGAGAGATGGCCATGGTCATGTGGTCGTCTGTCCTGGCGTCGTCCGTCAACGGCGTGTCAGCGGAGTCTACGGGGAGTTCGCCCAGCCGCCGCCGGGCGCGGCTGTCCCACAGGCCCACCCATCCGGAGCCGTCGCCCGCTGCCGCGAGGTAGCTGCCGTCGTGACTGAAAGCCACATCGGTGGGCTCATATTGAGCAAGTGGGGTATGCCATATCTTGTGAGAGTGCAGGTCGGCCAATTCACCTTCGTTTGTTATGAGAAGGCGGTCGTCGTCTCGCAGGGCAAGGGAATCGCCTCCGACATCGATGGGTCGGCCGAGTCTGGTATGCCGGAGTACATCCCATATCTCCGTCTCCCCGGACAGCAAGATCATCAGGCGTCGACCGTCGTGGCTTAGCGCCAATGCGTCTACGCTGGCGCCCTCATACTCAGGCGGCAACCGCAATGTCGTCCCTCCGTCCGGATGGCGGCGGTCCACGATGATGACTGTTGGCGCGGTGTCCTCCGCCTCGTTCGACGCGGTGTAGGCAAATGTCCGGTTGTCGGCAGAGAAGGCCATGCGATCGGAGCACCAGATTCCTTCAGGGCAAGGCGCTGTGGGCAGATGGTCGGTGAGCGTCCTGCCGCTGTGTACGTCCAGTAGGCGAAGACGGTTGCGGGGCATTGACTGCCGTGACGTGGCGAGCAGTTGCCCGTCCGGGCTGAAGACCGCGCTGATTATGCCCTCCTTCTCCCAGGACTGGTCGAGGGCGTGGCCCAGCGAGACGGATTGCACTACCGGCGAAGCTCCTTTTCCGGTGTACCGGAGTATTCGAGCGTTGAGGTCGATCCGAATATCCGCTTGTATCTGGTTGATCAACGGCACCGTGAATACGGGGTCATCGGGAGTGTCCAGCCGCCACAGCAAGATATTGCTGCCATCGCCTGCCGCCAGGAATTTCCCATCCTGACTGAAATTCGGCCAACTGAGATGTGGATGTGTGATGGTAGACAGTTCACGACCCGAAGCAGGGTCCCAGATGTGCACCTTTGTAGATGTGACAACGACGAGTTTATGGCTATGAGGTGTGAATGCGATCTTGTCGGAGTCGCAGGATTTGCCGTGGATTTCCTTCTCCCAGGGACCATGCAGGAGACGATTTCCCGCGATCTCTCGCACGGTCAGATATCCGTCGAAGGGGCACAGCGCAGCGAACTGGGAGTCTGGACTGATCTCTGTGTCCACACTCTTTGTGTCCCGGCGCTCCAAGAGCAGTCGTCGGCGCCGCACGTCCCAAAACCGTTTCACGGTGACCGGTTCCGACCTGTTGAAGATACCCAGGACGTGCCCGTGGGGATAAAATAAGCCCCAACTTCCTGAGCCGGGGAGCCGGTCAATCCTCCGTCCCCTGACCATGTCCCATATTTCGGTGTCGTGGTCCCCGCCGACGGCTATCGTCCGCGCATCGCGAGCAATCGCGAACCAGCGCGGCGACAGGGCCTCGAGCGAAAAGGAGGAAAGCCTGCGATGGGTCGGCACGTCCCATCGCTCGGCTCGTCCTCCTACGACCGAGGCGGCGAACCTTCCGTCGTCGCTGAGTACCACGTCGGTATCTGGCGCGGTCTGCGACACCCGGAACGTGTCCTGACCCTTCTGCGCCACGGAGCCCAGCAGCGCGGACCGCGTCTCCGGCAACTCGGCGATCTTCCAGGCCGCAAGGCTGAGTCGCATCGCCGTGGCAGGATCTGAGGAGCGCATGCTCTCCGCTACAGCTGCAAGCCTGCGAGCCTCCGCCTGCACACGTTGGCGATCGGCCGCCTGGTTCTGCTGCCAGGCGAGTAGCCCTGCCATGAGGGCCATCGTGACGATGCACGACAGACTCACGACGAAGACACGCAAACGCCGGGCAGAACGCGCTGCCTCCTGCCGCTCCTGGTCCCGCGCCGCGAGGCCCGAGGACAAGAACTCCTCCTCCAGCGCCGTGAGGTGAGCGCCTATCCGCGAAGTCGCAAGGGCCTCCTCGACTGAAGCCAGCCGGACACCCCGGTACAGGGCGCCTGCATCCCGTCCTAGGTCGTCCCATGCTCGAGCGTCCTGACCCAGCCTGCGGTGTAGGGCCAGCTGCTGACGGTCCTCATCGATCCACTCTTTCAAACGCGGCCACGCTGTGATGAGGGCTTCGTGCGCGAGCTCGACGATCTCCTCGTCAAGAGTGATCAGGCGTGAGCGTGCCAGCCGTTCCAGGACGGCGGCGACATCCGTGGTGTCGCCGAAGTCGAACTCGCCGCGGTGGGCGGGACGACGGGTGTCAGGAGTCGCCTCGCCGGGGGCAACCAGGCGCAGCAAGATGGGACAGACAAGAGCGGCCTGGGCGGGAGTGAGCGAACCGTAGACGTCTTCCGCGGTACGGGCGATGGCTCCGTGGAGACCGCCGACCGCTTCGTAGGCTGCCTCAGTGAGCGCGCGGCCTTTGCGGAAGTGCCAGGTTTCGCGCAACGCGTGGGACATCAGCGGTAGCGCACCGGGTTCGCCCTCGACCTCGTCAAGGATGCGCGTGGTCAGAGCACGTTCCACGATCATCCCCGTGGTCTGGGCGGGTTTGATGATGGTCTCGCGTAACTCCTCGCTGCTCATCGCGCCGACCAGCAGGGTGCCGTCCTGGAGCACAGCGGTCAGGGCGGGATGCTCGGCGCAGCGGCCGAGGAAGTCAGCGCGTACGGAGATGACCACACGCAGATGGCTTTCGGGATCGGTAGCGGCCAGGAGGTGGTCGATGAACTGGTCCCGCTCGTCCGGAGCTTGGCAGAGGGTGTAGAGCTCTTCGAACTGGTCCACGATCAGCCATGTGTCTCCCTCCCTCTCGGCCGGCACCATGCGCTGAGCGTGAGTGCTCAGCGGGTGCTCGCCAGGCGTGAGGACCCGAAGGGCAGATGGTCTGGACTCTGTCGTGTTGGGGTCGCGCAGGCGGGGGATGAGACCGGCCCGCAGCAGAGAGGACTTGCCGCTGCCCGACGGCCCGAACACTGCGGTGAACCGGCGGGAGCGGGTCAGCTCGAGCAGGCGGTCAGTGAGCTCGTCACGGCCGAAGAACAAGTCGGCGTCGCCGGGTTCGAAACGGGCAAGCCCCCGGTACGGAGGCTCGGCATCCGCATCCTCGGCCCGGGGTTCCGCCGCTACTTCAGCCGCCGTTTGCCGCCAACGCCCCTCCCACTCCTCCGGATCACCGCCGCACGCTCTTACGTAGGCCAGCACGACGGGCAGGGTCGGCAGCCGCTCACCACCAGCAGCCTGCGACAGCGTGCTCGCCCCCTGCCCCCCATGCTGCGCCATCACCCGATACGTCGGACCCCCTGCCTCAGCACGGAGCTTGCGGAGCTCGGCAGCAAACCGCGCCGTCGGCCCCGCACTCGGATCCAACGGGCTTTCCCGACGCCCCGCCATAACGACTCCCTTCCCCGGCCCGCTTCCCCCGTGGACGCGGCGTTCTGACGCGAGAAGGTAGGCACGCCTGGGACAGGAGGGCAAGCAAGAGGCGCGTTCTTCGGTCACTGTCCTGAGCTGTTCCCCTGACCTGCGGTGCGTTCATTGATCAGGGTGGCGAATCCGGCTGCCCATTCAATCCCCACGCAGCTGAACTCGATGGTGCAAGGCAGTGGAGGTGATCGGGGTGCACCAGTCGCTTGATCGCCTCCAGATCATCCACATTTCCCTCGCCGGACCTGATGCTCGTACGCACTCGTGTCCGGCTGATCTTCCAACGGAGGCAAGCATGGTGTCCCTGCGCTCCCGTGGCGTACTACTCGCCGCCACCGCGCTCCTGGGCGGAGGCAGCTTGATCGCCGCCGTCCCGGCGACCGCCGTCACCCACACCGTCCCGGCCGCGGCACTGAGCGGTCATGTCAGTGAGGCTCAGGCCACTGCAGCCGAGCGGTACTGGACGCCCCAGCGCATGAGGGAAGCGGACGCCGCGAGCGGGCACGCCGCCTCGGACGTGGCGCCCCAGTCGGTAGGCCACCCCAAGCGTGTCGGCAAGATCTTCTACCACTTCGGAGGCAAGGACCTGAGCTGCACCGGGACGGTCGTGACGAGCGGTAGCCGCGACTCGATCCTCACTGCAGGCCACTGCCTGGTCTGGCACGGCCTGAAGGTCGGCAACGACATGTCGGTTTTCGTACCGGCGTACTACCACGGGCAGGCGCCCTACGGTAAGTGGGGCATCAAGGGCTGGGCCGTCCCGGAGCCCTGGGCGATGCACCAGAACCCCAGCTACGACTACGGGGTCATCCACGTCAAGAGCCACCACCACGTCCGCATCCAGTCGGTCACAGGGGCCAACCCGTACTGGTCGCACGCCGGTTGGAGCGGACGCGCGACGCTGGTCGGCTACCCCAGCAAGTACAACTACTCCACCATCTGCGGCCCCACACCCCTCTCCAAAAAGGTCATCAACGGACACAAGCCCGAATACCAGTTCCAGTGCCGCGGCTTCACTAACGGCGTGAGTGGATCCCCCGTCCTGATCGGGCCGGGCAACACGCTCGCCGGTGAGGGCACGGTCATCGGGGTGCTCGGCGGGCTTCGGGAAGGCGGCGATCCCAAGAAGGACGGGCTCACCTCCTATGCCAACCGCCTCGACGGCGACTTCGACCGCTTCTGGACCTCCCACACCCGCTGAGCCAGGTAGCACCACCGGCCCAGGCAGCCGCCAGTCGAGTGCCCCGCCACGCGATGAGGCCGTCGTCGACTCAGGCGCCGACTGTGCGGTGGTCCGTGCCCACAGAGGGTCAGGCAATTGATCAAGGGCCGGCCAGATGGCCCGCCGTTCTCCGGCGGGCCATCTCCTCAAAAGAAGTCAAGGCTCAGCTCCACAGGCGTCAACCCGGGACTCGCCGCCCCGGTCGCGGCGGAAGGGAATCGAGCATGTACATACGCAAGAGGCTCGCGCTGGCCGTAGCAATCTCGGCCCTTGGCTTCGGGATGGTGGACGTCGGCCCAGCCCAAGCTGACCATGTGACGCATCGGAACATGGCATCACATCGGCTCTTTGACATGTCTCAAGCTCAGGCTGTGCAGCCGCTCGCCGTCAAGGGCAAGTGGATGTACAACTACAAGAACCCGCGTGGAACCAAAGAGGTTCAGTCATATGGAAAAGTCCAGATGTGCTTCAACGTGAAGGGGGACCACCTGTATCAGGGATACACCGTGGAAATCATCCAGGCTGTCGGTGGTATCTTCGCCCACCACAAGACGCTGTGGTCGAAGAATTACTGGGGGCCGAAGCACAAGACGTGTACCCCGTGGAAGTCGGCGGGCCATGACAAGGTGTGGGGGTATATCAACCCGATAAAATTCCCGCAGTCACACGCAGCTGCCCAGGTGTGGATCTACAATCCATGAGGCGCCCAGGGCTCCTCAACGACTCACACCGGATCCAGGAGACAAGTGTCAACCGCCCACACGACGTTGAACGCACCCGGCCGGCCAGGTGGGTGGCATGGGCGTTACGCCGCCGTTGAGCAGCGCGACTCCCTGCGCCGGTTCCCCGGGGGGATATCTTCTCAATCCCCCCGGGGCCTGTGACGTGTGCGGCCCCGGCCGCCCCGGCCGCCGTCGGCTGCGGCACCACCCACCCCCTTCTCGCGCCAACGGCCGCTCATCTGGTGGCACTTCGACGTTGGCGAGTACGGCATCTGCCTACGTCTCCGAGATGGCACCCCAACCGCCCGATCAGCGGGGCCCTGCCGGCGGAGTGGGGACATGTTGTCCCCGCCCGGCCTCGGCATGGGAGGGGGAATGCCCGGAATGGTATCCCCACTGGGAGGGCTGAACACATAGAGGTGACAGGGAACTGTGCTCCTGCAAGCACTGCACTCTCCTCTCCGGCTCGCCGGCCATCTCATGGGTCGGGTTCCGAAGGGGGGAACTGTCCTGGACTGGCTTGGGAGGCGAGCCGACCTGGTACTCGACCTGGCTTCTCCGAACTACTGAGGGTGTCCCGTGATCAGGTGACGGGACGATCAGTGGTTAGGGGAAGGGTCGGTATGGGGCCGGAGAACGGCTGCGTACGGCGCTCGGGCAGGTTAGTGACGCGGCTGGCTGGGGTGCGTTGAGCCATCAGACGGCGACAAGCTCGCAGCTAGACCGAAGCCCTGGGTCCGTCGGTCTTGCGCATTGCTGCCTCGAGTCCGCGCTCGGGTGGTGGACGAGCTCAGGCCGGGAGGGTCAGGTGGTCGGCGGTGTCCCCGCGCCACTCGACCAGGAAGAGCGTCGCGTCGTCGCTGGTGTGCCCGCCTCGTTCCTCCTTCAGGGTGTGGGAGAGCCGGCGAAGCTCTCCGCGTAGTCCCTCTTCTGCCGGCTGCATGCTGTTGATGCAGTTGATGAGACGGTCCTCGCCGAAGGTCTCTCCGGCGAGGTTGCGCTCCTCGATGACGCCGTCGGTGTAGAACAGCACGCGATCACCGCGCTGGAGCTGTCGCCCGCTGATCTTGGGACGTTGTCCGCCGAAGCCGACCGGCAGGGTGGTCGCGCTCTCCAGCCGCTCCACGACCCGGTGGTCGCGGATGAGCAGCGGAGCCGGGTGGCCCGCGTTCACCCACAGCAGGGTGCCCTCCACGACGTCCAGATGCATCATCTGGGCCGTGACGAAGCGTTCGGGCCCGAACATCTGGGCGATGGCGTGATCCATGAAGGTGTACTTCTCGGACAGGTCGACCTGGGCGCGCCGGGCGTGCCGGTAGGCGCCGACGACGACGGTCGCCATCGTGGCGGCCTCCAGGCCGTGGCCCATCGCGTCGAACACTGCGGCGTGCAGGATCGTGTCGTTGAGGGCGTAGTCGAAGCTGTCACCGGCGATGTTGTAGGCGGGTTCCAGGATCCCGGCGACCGCGACCTGCGGAGCCGACATCGCCAGCGGCGGCAGCAGGGACCACTGCATCTCCGCCGCGACGCTCATGGGTTCGCGGCGTCTGGCCTGGAAGAACTGGTCGGTGTAGCTGTGCTTGGTGACGATGATGTCGGCGACCAGTCCGGCGAGCCTGCCCAGCAGGCGCCGGTCGTCGTCGTCGACGGTGTCCAGGGTGACGGCCAGTACCCCCACCTGGTCGCTGCCGTCCAGCAGGGGCAGGTATATCCGGACACCGTCCGCCTGCGGGACCTCGACGGCGGTCGCGTTGAGGAACGCCCTGCCGGCGGGAGAGTCGGCGATCGGCTCGGGCCCGCCGACCAGCAGTCCCCTGCCGGGTAGCGGTGCCAGCAGTTCCTGTCCGTAGTCCTGCAGCAGGATCGACACGTCGCGGCCGCCGATGCTGGCCACCTCCTCCGCGACCAGTGGAGCGATCAGCTGCGGTGGCATCTCGTGGGCGCGGTCCAGCAGCAGGCCCAGCAGCCGCTCACCGAATCCTTCCGACCGGTCGGGCATGCTCCGAGGAGGCTGCCGGCCGCCTTCCGCCATGACCCCACCCTCCTCCCCACGTCCCTGAGCTGCCACTCGCGTGTATCCGGCACGGGCATGGTGCCCCGCCGAGCACAGTGCGTACAGAGTGCCGCCGCACATCGGCCGTACGGGGTCATTACGCCGACTGCGGCATGTCCATTCCCGCCGTCGGCTCCCCTGGCCATCGCCGGAGGCGACAACGGTCCAGGTCACGAAGGCTCCTGCGGTGCGGCGACCGCAGTAGCGCGAGCAACGATCTCCCGGAAGGTGGGAACTCCCAGGTCGACTGCCTCCTGTTTCCGGGCGATCTGCGCGTCGAGTTGGGCAATCTTTTCCTCGGCGTGGGTCAGGCTGCTCTGCAGTCCTTCGATCTCGCCGAGCCAGCCCTCCCGCTCAGCCTCCAGGATGCGCGCGAGGAGGTTGTCGCGGATCTCGACGAGCCGAGGCCGTTCGGACGCGTGAACGATCAGAACGGGGCAGCGGACACAAGCGTGCTCATGAGCACAATCAGTTCCGTATGCGCGGCCGCAGTCGCCCAGGGCAAGCTTGCGGCGCTCAAAGTGGCCGAGGAATTCGTCCCATTCCTCCGGGGTGACGGTGCGGTATTCCTCGACAGGCCGCAGGGCCCGGCGCCGGGCGATGAAGGCTCGATGTGCCTCGATGGCGTCTGTCGGGTAGATCGCGGCATATCCCATCGTCGTTCCGATGTGGTCGTGACCAGCAATGACCTGGGCGATGTGTGGCGGCATGCCGTTGAGGATGGAGTCCGTGATGAAGATTCGACGGAAGTCATGGGGCTGGAAGATGAGGGGCTCGCCCGCGCTGTCCACCAAACCCGAGGCCAGCAGAGTCGCGTCGAGTCCCCTGCGGATCGACGCTGCAGACAGCGGACGTGAGTATCCACTCATGCGATCTTGGAACAACAGTGGCATCGGCGGGTTCCAGACCCGTTCGTAGTGGTCGTAGCTTCGAACCAGGGGAACCCGACCGTCGGGGGCCCGGACTCGGGAGACAACCGCGCTCAGGACGTCCGCCAGTTCTGGTGTGACCAGGACAAGTCGCTCCTGGTCCGTCTTCGACGGGGCAATCTGCAAGAGCGGAACGACCTGACCAGTGGTGGGCAGCTTGTAGCTGATGATGCTGTGATGCCCCAGCTCGAGAAGCTCTTCGATGCGGATGCCGGTGTGCCGCAAGATCTCGATCGCAGCCCACGCCCAGAACGCACTCCGCTCCTCGCCCGCGAACGATCGTCGGCGGCCGGAGGCGTCCCAGGCATGGATCGGGCGTCCGTCAGCGCGCTTACTGGAGCGTGGGACGGTGAATGTCTCGCCCAATACGGTGAATGTCGAGCTGAGCGGTGCGGCGTTGAGTGCATCGAGCCGGGCCTTGGCCTCCTTCCGGAGGCGGTCGGCTGTCTGCACCAGTGTGGGCAACGCGGGCAGGCGCTCACGAGTGCGTTGGTCCATCCGGGCCTTGAGCTGGCGGTCAGCCTTTGCTGTCGAGCACTCGGCTTCACTGATCGGGCAGGGAGCGACCCAAGCGGCCCACTGGCTGGGGTCTTCCACGGCCCACTCCGCCAGGTCCAAGTACAAGGCCCGGACCTGGGTCTTGATGGCAGTCGCGTTCCTGCGTGGCTCTGTGACCTCGCCGAACGAGCCGTCGGGCAGACGCTTGCGGACGGTCTTCGTGGCCAGACGGAGCTTCCAGGCAGTGATCACCTCGGCTGGCAGCCGAAGAGAGTCGACGCCCGGATGATGTCGCTCCAGGTCATCCCAGAACCGAAGCGCCAGCGAGACGGTGAGCCCTTGCAAGGATGTGAAGTCGAGACCTACGGACCGATGGGAAAGATAGGCGACCAACAGATCGCGGATCGGCCGGCATTGCAGCTGGTAGCGGTCCACAAGATCTGCCGCAGTGAGTTGCCCGGTGCGGTGCGAGATCCGGAAGAGCGTGTGCGGTGCGTCTGCTGGAAAGAGGCCCAAGTCGCGCAGCCAGGTGTAGGCGAGCTCGATCCGCCGGTTGCTGTTGGTCCGGTTCGTGCGGTGCCATAGCAGCAGGTCACCGACGACGATGTCGTCGATGGTGCCGCCCTGGCAGGCCATGATCTCCGCGATGGTCTTCAGCCCGGACGAACCGTCAGCCGATGACAGGTTGGTCGGCAGTGACGCCCTCAGCCGGGCGAATCCCTCGGGGTCGCGCGTTGCCTCCAGAGCCGGTCGGAGGTGCCGTGATCTTGACCCGATGAGGAACTCCGGGTCGGGTCTGACAGCATCCGCGCAGAGCAGCGCCAGAACCCCGACCAGCAGCGTTTCGCGGCGGGACACGCGGGCTTCCGAGCGGGCCCACTTCGCGAAGGCGTCCCTCCATCCTTGGGACGCGATCTGCTGGCCGTAGGTCGGGCTCGCCTGCCAGCGCTGTTGCCAGGTCTCGCCGGGGTAGGTCGCCAGCCAATCCAGCAGAAGGCGTGCACCGAACATACGAGTTTCCTGAGCGCTGCTGTCCGCAGCTCGCAGCGGCGGACGAGCCAGCCGCTCAAGGACTTCTCCGCGCGAGAGGGCCGTTGCTGGCCACGTACTCGGCTTTTCCCGAGATGGGAATCGGTCCATCAAGGCGAGCGCTTCTGCGCCCACCAAGCTCGTTTCCCGCGGGACGAAGCTCGAGGCGACCTGTGTCGTAGCGCTGGTCATGACACGTTCCGGCCGAAGAGGATGGACAAGGAGTCGGGGTTGTAGGACGGTTCATCGACGGGCACGGGAGGCTCCTTGCGTCTCTGCTCCTGACGGGCATGGTGGGCAAGCCCAGCAGCAATGACGTCGTCCCTGGTGGGACAGTTGTAGATGTCCAAGGTCGACAGGTACTTGTGACCGAGGATCTTCTGCACGTAGACCGGCGGCATGTTCGGGTCGTCGAGCATCAGGAACGTCGCCGTGTGCCGCAGGTCGTGAAGGGTCCAGTTGGCGCCCAAGAGCTCGTTGGCACGGTTGAACATCATGCGGGCCGCGTCGTACTCCAGCGGCCGCCAAGGGCGCCGTAGTGTCCACCACAGGGGGTGGTGGCGGCCGCGAGGCACGCCCATCTTCCAGGCAGCCTCTTGGTAGAGCCGCAGCCAGACGAACGCGTCCGGGGTAGCGGGCAGCTCCTGGTATTCGCGGCTGCCCTTGCGGATTACTCCGATGGTCTGCTCGCCTACGATCGCACCGCCCTGCTTGGCGGTAAGCAGTTCCTCGGCGCGGGCGCCAGTGGCGACCCAGAAGGCCAGCAGTGCCCGGTCGCGGTGCGAGCGGAGCCCGGCGAAGACCTCGGTGTACTTCTCGTCGGGAATCCGCCGCGGGATCTGCTGAGGAACGGTCGGCCGGTAGAGGCCGGTGCGCCGGTTCCGGTGCTTCTTCTCACCATCGCTGTGCGACCCGGGCCGAGCCGAGCGGCGTTCACGAACCAGCGGGAATGGGTTGACGAGCAATGCCCCGACGTTGCCATCCAGATGGAAGTCGTAGAACTGCCGCAGCACCGTCTCGCAGTGAGCACGGGTTCTCGGCGAGTACTTCGTCCCGACGGTGGGCTTGCCGGTGACCGGATTCGGTGTCCCCGGCACCGGCCTGTCACTGCGAGGCGGTGGGATCTCGGACGGGGCCTTGCCTCGGTGGCGCCAGTGGACGCGTACCGGCTTGTCCGCCACCTTCATCCACAACATGAAGTCCCGGGCATCCTCCCGGGTCGCACGGTCCCACTCGACCCCGAGCACCCACAAGAACCGGAACCAGCGCAGCAGATCCATGCCGTACGAGCGCGGCGTGAGCGGCGAGCTGTCCCTCGCCATCAGCTCCTTGAGGTACAGCACAGTGGGCATCACCGGTCTCCCGACCGGATCCAGCACCCTGTACGGCTCCCAGGGGTCTCCCGTCTCCAGTAGCCGGCCTAACTCGGGCAGGACGAAGGCCCTCAGATCCCTTACGGGACTTTGCTCATCAAGCACGTCGGGAAGCTAGCAGATACCCCACCTGAGCTGCGAAGACTTATGAGTTAGTTCGGTCAACAAGCCCGTCCCTGCACCGCGGCTTCTGCCCGTGCTGCGGAACCCACCTCGTCTCCGTCGCCGACGATTCCGAAATGATCATGGTGATGACCTTCAGCCTCACCGACCAGAGGTCGCCACGACCGACAGCCCGCCAGGCGGCGGTACCTGTTCAGCTTGCTCGGCGTCCGGAATTCGTCCTTCACCCATGTAGGGGATACTGGCACACCGCGATTTCGGCCCCGCAGTGCTGCCCTGCACGGTGCTGGCGATGTCCTTGCCCTGGACGAGGGCCAATAGAGGGGCGAAGGGCGTGTGCCGCGCAGGCGCGGGTACGGGCAGGGTGGCAACGGGGGAGAAGGCGGTCGGCATGGAACCAGCGGTGCCCTTGGGTGAGGACGGCACGGCGCCGGATGAGCGCACCCTGCAGACCGCCGTGGCCCTGAGCGGGGACGGCACGGACATCGCCCAGGCCCGCCACCTGACCGCCGGCTTCCTCACCCGTGTGCAGGCCGAACATGGGCTGCCCGTCTCGCAGCGCGCCATGGATCTGACCCAGCTGGTGGTCAGCGAGCTGGTCACCAACGCCCGCAAGTACGCGCCCGGCCCGATACTGCTGGACCTGCGCATCACCGGCGACACGGTCGAAGTAGTGGTGTGGGACTCCGACCCGGTACTGCCGGTGGCCCGGGCCGCCGACGCAGGCCGGGTAGGACAGCACGGCCTGGAGATCGTCATGGCCGTCTCCCAGGGCTTCGAAGCCCAGCGGGAGCCAGTCGGCAAACGCATCACCGCCCGCATCGCCCTCATAGACGACCCAGGCGGGGAACTCGCCGGACGCCGGCCCCTGTAACAGCAGGACGTTCGGCAGACCGTGTCGAGGACTGGCTGACGCGCACCCGGCAGCCACCCCGCGACGCCCACCCCCGGCACCTGCGCCTGATCCAGGGCGGAAGGCAAGGACCCCTCACGCGTCCGCAGGCCGGTCGGCGGCGGTCCGACGCCGCCTGACCAGCACTCGCCCACCCACTCGGCCCCGCTCTGGTCACCGCCACACGCGCAGCTCCAGCTGCGGTAGGCGCCTGACCAGCCAGGCAGTGACGAGCCCGATGGCGGCACCGGCGGCGACGTCACTGGGGTAGTGGGCGCCTGACTGCATCCGCTCCACGGCCACGAGGGCGGCCGGCACCGAACAGTTCCTTCCGGCCAGCGGCCACGAGGGGGCAACCGCAGCCGTAAAGGCCACCGCGGCCGCGGTGGCCAACCTCGCACTTTATGGTGCACCTGAACGAACTACGGACCGTGCTGACCGAGTTCACCTACGCTGCCGACAGGCGTCCGTCCCTCGCGTCGGCGGGCGCTCGGCGGTTTGTGAGGAGTGGGCGTGGGACGGTGAACTTCAGCGCTCGCGCCGCAGGGAGACGTGCAGGGCTCCATTGTCGTCCCGGCTCAGGAAGCGTCCCGCGCCCTTTACGTTGGTCACCAGTGGCACGATGGTTCCGCGGCCGAGGACCTTCGCAGTATTAGGGCCCTCGTTGAGATCTACCTGCACGGCGGCGGGTTCGGTGCCTTCGGCAGTCGAGTCCTGCTGGACGGCTCCGTACGCGGTTCCATCGTCGCGGATCGAGACGATCACGATGTCTTTCCGGTCGCCACTCTTGGCCAGACAGATACCCTTCTTCCGCTGCAGATCGAAGACGACGGGCCCGGCGGCGAGATATCGGCCGTTGGGTGATGCGACCACGCCGTACTCACGGTTCGATCGGTAGTTGCCCGCATTAATGTGGTTGTTCAGGTCGTAGCCGCAGGTCATGGATGCCTGAAGACGTCCTGTCCCCAGATCGTGCACGGACCACACGGGATCGGCGCCAGTGCCGTCCTCCTTGTCCGGGGTCTGCCAGCCGGCGAACAGGTGGCCGTCGATGACGCCATAGGCCAGTCCGTTGAAGGGAGCTAGCTCGCCGGTCCGCTCGGTACCGCTCGGGCGCACAGAGTCGCTGAACCAGTGGCCCACCAGGCCAAAGCCTCCGTTGTAACACCAACCAACGGGCCTTCCGGGGTGGCCGTGATGACACGGCCCCCCGCGCAGTCAGCCTGGCCGCACTGGGACAGCAGGTCATCAGGATGGTTGTAGGCGGTGCTCTGACCCGTCACCACATTCACCGCATACGCACGTGCCGGGTACATGCCCGAGTCGACCATATTGCCCAGGCCGACCAGTACCCGGCCACCGTACGCGGAGACCCGCACCGCCAGCTCTCCCTCTATCGGCAGGTCGATCTGCCGTAGCGGCTTCACCGACGTGCCCTGCCCGTCAGCGGCGTACACCGCCAGACTGACCACTGCGGTGCCGTCGTGCAGTGCGTCCTTCCTCCGCACGCCCTGGGCGTAGGTGACGACGTACTCGCGGCCCTCCTGATCAACAACCGTCACACCCGGCGTCTGCGACGACTCGGAATCGCTGGGCGTGGGTATCTCCCATGGCGCTGAAGACCACTTGATCCGCCCCGTGTCAGCGGCCCGCACTATGGTGGTGTAGCCGTTTGCAGCCCCCTGAATGCTGGCAACCCCACCGGCGCCCGGCACCGCCACCACGGGTACGTTGGCCGCCTGCTTCGGAACGCTGCCGAGTGCCGTGTCCCATCCCTCGCCCGCATCGTAGGCAGCAGGCACGCTCAGTTTGGCGAGTGGCTTCGCCTGGTGAAAGGGATTCAGAGGGTTGCCGTTGCTGCCCTTATGGCCGCCATCTGCCTGGCCGCTGCAGCCCGCCAGCGATACCACCGTCAGTGCCAACGCTCCCGCCACTGCCCGAACGCGCATCCCGTGTACGTCCCCTTTGCCCTCGTGACGGAGCCGTCGGACCGTCGGTGACCGTCCGACCGCCGACCGTATCAAGAGACCGAACAGCTCCCAACGCAGGCGCCAACGTCGAAGACGGCCATCGCGGCGGCTAACCTCGCGCTTTCTCGAAGCGGCGTCCAGCAGGTGATCAAGTAAAGACCAAGGCCCACTTGGCCGCGGACGGCCGTCCACGGCCTTTGGCGTTCACCGTCACTGCGGGCCATGCCGGTGACGGATCCACCTTCGAGACGGCCATGGCTCGCATCCACGTGCTCCCAGGCCCCCGCCGCTGATCAAGAACACGCGCCCGGCACCGCGGAAGCTCACCAAGCAAGGCCCCGATTTCGCCTCGTCAATTGAGCGAACTCTGTCGCGTCTTCCGGGCGGACACCGCCGCCTTCGTGGAGATGATCCGCCGTTTCCTCGCCAGCGCCCGACGCGCCCGAAAGGTCGACCCCCATGTACCTGGTGACCACTGACAGCCGGCTCGGGGCCGTCGTCGTCGCCCCTCAGTGCGCCGACGACCTCGACGACGAAACGCGCGCCGCTATCGAGGCCGCCGCCTTCACCTGGCGGTCCGACATCGAAGCCTTCACCCAACCCGGCCAGGACCGAGAGGCGGCCGCCCGAATCGGGCTGCGGCTCGTCCAGCTCGGGCACGACGTCTTGGCGGTCTCACCAGGCCAGCACCAACCCAGCCCGGAGGCGGGGGAGTGGTACCCCCGCTGCCGGGACCGACCGAAGACACGACCGAAAGTCACACCATGCCCGACTCCCTGATCCCCGGCGCGTCTGACTGCGACGGCGTCAGCGAGGACGCCATGCGCTGGAGGCCCGAGGAGCAGCACAGCCAGGCCGACGCGCTCACGGAGCTGTTCGGCGGCGAAGCCGACGTCATCCACGCCTACGCGCGCGCCCAGGCCCTCGCCGACGGGGTCCTGGTGGCCGCCCCGACCGAGCTGGCCAGGGAGGCGGGCTTCCGGGTCCCAGTCGCCTTGACTGCCGCCGCCTGGGCGCACTGCGTGTTGTGGGGCGACGAGGACAGCCGCCGCCAGACCCCGCAGGACGAGACGGGCCGTCTGTGGGACATCCTGACCATGACCCGCTCCGCCATCCGGCGCAGCCAGGGCGGGGCAGCAGCGTTACGGTCGAGTTGTACCGGATTCCGCGAGGCGGCCGCGCCCGTCAGCCCCGCCGAGTCCGGCTTGCCGCCCAGATCGGGCCCGGCGACAACGCCGAGCGGGTCATGACGATCATGCAGCCGGGCGAGGACTGACGCCCTCGGCGGGCGCGGCCGGGCCCGGGCTGTTTCGCCGGTGCCGGTCGACCCCGGCCCGTACCCCACGATCCCGGGTCCTGTCGGGAGGCAGGGCTAGCCGCCCACGAAGCCCCCGTCAGGGGACTTCTCCGCGCCCGGCCGACGGCCGGCCCCGCCTCGGGCGCCGGTTGTCGTACGACGCCTGGCAGGAGGCGGCGGCCGCCGCGCCGTGGCCCCCATGCTGCGCCCCACATCGAGGCGTACACGAAGCCGGGCCAGGACGAGAC
>NZ_JAKEEB010000051.1 GCF_021462825.1 Streptomyces glomeratus
GCGAGGACCGGGAAGGCCAGCAGGACGAGCACACCGGTCAGCAGCACGTTCCACACGAAGATCGGCATACGGAACATGGTCATGCCCGGCGCGCGCATGCAGATGATCGTGGTGATGAAGTTGACCGAGCCGAGGATCGTGCCGAAGCCGGAGAAGGCCAGACCCATGATCCACATGTCGGCGCCGATGCCCGGCGAGCGGACCGCGTCCGACAGCGGGCTGTAGGCGAACCAGCCGAAGTCGGCCGCGCCCTGCGGGGTGAGGAAGCCGCCGACCGCGATGGTCGAGCCGAACAGGTAGAGCCAGTAGGCGAACATGTTCAGCCGCGGGAACGCCACGTCGGGGGCGCCGATCTGCAGCGGCATGATCCAGTTCGCGAAACCGGCGAACAGCGGCGTCGCGAACATCAGCAGCATGATCGTGCCGTGCATCGTGAACGCCTGGTTGAACTGCTCGTTCGACATGATCTGCAGGCCCGGACGGGCCAGCTCGGCGCGCATGAGCAGGGCCATGACGCCGCCGATGAGGAAGAAGGCGAACGACGTGACCAGATACAGCGTGCCGATCGTCTTGTGGTCGGTGGTGGTCAGCCACTTGACGACGACGTTGCCGGGATTCTTGCGCCTGACCGGCAGCTCGTTCTCATATGAGCCAGCAGCTGCGGCGGCACCCTGGGGTTCGTTGAGGATGCTCACAGGTTGTTCGTCTCCCGGTTCTTCTCGTGGCTCGTCTGCGCGATGCCCGCGGGGATGTAACCGGTCTGCCCCTTCTTCGCCAGGTCCTTGAGGTGCTGCTCGTAGCGCTCGGGCGAGACGACCTTCACGTTGAACAGCATTCGGGAGTGATCGACGCCACAGAGCTCGGCGCACTTGCCGCGGAAGGTGCCCTCCATGGTGGGGGTCACCTGGAAGGCGTTGGTGTGGCCCGGAATGACGTCCTGCTTCATCAGGAACGGCAGCACCCAGAAGGAGTGGATGACGTCGCGCGAGGTGAGGACGAAGCGGACCGTCTTGCCCTTGGGGAGCCAGAGGGTCGGACCGGGGTTGTTGTTCTGCGGGTTCCGCGTGCCCGGCGTGCCGAAGTCGTAGACGCCGCCGGCGTTCGCCGGGAAGTCGTTCTTGTACCGGTCCGGAATCGCGTTCAGGTTCGGATCGGTCTTGGCGTCACCGGTCACCCCGCTGACGGGGGTGACGTAGTTGAAGCCCCAGCTCCACTGGTAGCCGACGACGTTGATGGTGACGTCGGGCTTCTTGTCGAGGCTGAGGAGCTTCGACTCGTCGCGGGCGGTGAAGTAGAAGAGCACCGAGACGATGATGAGCGGGACCACCGTGTACAGCGCCTCGATCGGCATGTTGTACCGGGTCTGCGGAGGAACCTCGACCTTGGTGCGGCTGCGCCGGTGGAACATGGCGCTCCACAGGATCAGGCCCCACACCAGCACGCCGACGGCGAGCGCGGCAGCCCAGGAGCCCTGCCACAGGGAGAGGATCCGCGGAGCCTCTTCCGTGGTCGGGGTGGGCATACCAAGGCGGGGGAAGTCCTTGTATGTGCAACCGGTAGCGGTCGCCAGGACCAGGCCCGCGGTCAGTGCCTGCAGCAGCTTCCGCCGCATCGGGCGCCGCGGCGAGCGGTCGGAGCCGTTGGGACTCACGTAGCGCCTTCCCGAGAGTCTCGCCCGCGCGGTTGGCTGCGGCCTTCTCGCTGGTCGGTCGCCGTCCTGCGTCGGGCAGGGTTTGATGTTTATGCGGACCAAACCCTACTGGACGCCATTTGGGGCCGCGCGGGGAGGGTGCCCAACGCGCCGCCGGTCACCCCGAAGGGAGGGAATGCCCGGTCGGGGGCCCCTCCTGACGGGTTCTTCGGCCGCTCCCGAGGGGCTCTTCGGCCGCTGCGAGGGACCGCTCGTTTCGCAGGAGTTAGCGTTGCGGTGTGTCCTACTTCGACGCCGCCTCCGCCGCTCCTCTGCACCCCGTCGCCCGTCAGGCCCTGCTGGCCTCCGTCGACGAGGGGTGGGCCGACCCCGCCCGGCTGTACCGCGAGGGACGCCGGGCGCGGATGCTGCTGGACGCCGCGCGCGAGGCGGCCGCGGAGGCGGTGGGCTGCCGTCCGGACGAGCTGGTGTTCACCCCCTCGGGCACGCGGGCGGTGCACTCCGGGATCGAGGGGGCGCTGGCCGGCCGCCGCCGGGTCGGGCGTCACCTGATCGTGTCCGCGGTCGAACACTCCTCTGTCCTCCATTCGGCGGAGGAGTTCGAGGCCGACGGGGGAACCGTGACCCGGGTGCCGGTCTCCCGGTCGGGCGTCGCCGGTACGCAGGCGTACGGGGCGGCGCTGCGCCCGGACACGGCGCTGGCCTGCCTCCAGTCCGCCAACCACGAGGTGGGCACGGTGCAGCCGGTGGCCGAGGTGGCCGGCGTGTGCCGTGCGGCCGGGGTGCCGCTGCTGGTGGACGCGGCGCAGTCGCTGGGCTGGGGACCGGTGGAAGGCGACTGGTCGCTGCTGACGGCGAGTGCGCATAAATGGGGCGGACCCTCGGGTGTCGGGCTTCTCGTCGTACGGAAAGGGGTGCGATTCGCGCCCCAAGGGCCCGTGGACGAGCGGGAGTCGGGGCGCGCGGCCGGATTCGAGAACATCCCGGCGATCGTGGCGGCCGCGGCCTCGCTGCGCGCGGTGCGGGCGGAGGCGGCCGAGGAGGCGGCCCGGCTGCGAGAGCTGACGGAGCGGATCCGGGCCCGGGTGCCGCAGCTGGTCCCCGATGTGGAGGTGGTGGGCGACCCGGTCCGGCGGCTGCCCGGGATCGTCACCTTCTCCTGTCTCTATGTCGACGGGGAGACGGTGCTGCACGAGCTGGACCGTGCGGGCTTCTCCGTCTCCTCGGGATCGTCCTGTACGAGCAGCACGCTGACCCCGAGCCATGTCCTGAAGGCGATGGGGGTGCTGAGCGAGGGCAACGTCCGGGTGTCGCTGCCACCGGGGACGCCGGCCGAGGAAGTCGACCGGTTCCTTTCGGTACTGCCGGGCGTGGTGGCGGCGGTGCGCGAGAAGCTCGGCGCGCCGGCTCCGCGGACGGCCGCGCACGAGGACGCCCTCGTCGTCGACGCCCTCGGCAAGCGGTGCCCGATCCCGGTGATCGAGCTGGCGAAGGTCATCGGGGACGTCCCGGTGGGCGGCACGGTGCGTGTCCTGTCGGACGACGAGGCGGCCCGCCTCGACATCCCGGCCTGGTGCGAGATGCGGGGACAGCGGTACGTGGGGGAGGAGCCGGCGGAGCAGGGCTCCGCCTATCTGGTCCGCCGGCTCTCCTAGGACGTGCGCCCGGTCCCCGGGGCGTGGCCCGCGGTCAGGCCAGGTGCTCCTGGACGTCCGCCGCGGCCTCGTCGCCGTACGCCTTGGTGAAGCGGTCCATGAAGTGGGCCCGGCGCAGCTGGTACTCCTGGGTGCCCAGGGTCTCGATGACCAGGGTCGCGAGCATGCAGCCGACCTGGGCCGCACGCTCCAGCGGAACGTCCCAGACGAGGCCCGACAGGAAGCCCGCGCGGAAGGCGTCGCCGACGCCCGTCGGGTCCACCTTGGCCGTCTCCTCGGGCACGCCGACCTCGATCGGGTCGTCGCCGGACCGCTCGATGCGCACGCCCCGTGAGCCGAGCGTGGTCACCCGGTGGCCCACCCGGGACAGGATCTCGGCGTCGGTCCAGCCCGTCTTGTTCTCGATGAGCCCCTTCTCGTACTCGTTGGAGAAGAGGTAGGTCGCCCCGTCCAGCAGTATCCGGATCTCGTCGCCGTCCATCCGCGCGATCTGCTGGGAGAAGTCCGCGGCGAAGGGGATGTCCCGGGAGCGGCACTCCTCGGTGTGGCGCAGCATCGCCTCCGGGTCGTCGGCGCCGATCAGCACCAGGTCGAGGCCGCCGACCCGGTCGGCGACCGTCTTGAGTTCGATGAGCCGGGCCTCGCTCATGGCGCCGGTGTAGAAGGAGCCGATCTGGTTGTGGTCGGCATCGGTGGTGCAGACGAAGCGGGCCGTGTGCTGGGTGTCGGAGATACGGACGGAGGCCGTGTCCACCCCGTGCCGGTCCAGCCAGGCCCGGTACTCGTCGAAGTCCGAGCCCGCCGCGCCGACCAGGATCGGCCGGGTGCCGAGCTGTCCCATACCGAACGCGATGTTCGCGCCCACCCCGCCCCGGCGTACGTCGAGGCGGTCGACCAGGAAGGAGAGCGAGACCGTGTGCAGCTGGTCCGCGACGAACTGATCGGCGAAACGACCGGGGAAGGTCATGAGGTGGTCGGTGGCGATGGAGCCGGTGACTGCGATACGCACGGCGAGGACACGCTCCTGTGGAGGAGGGGGGATTGACAGTTCACGCTACCCGGTCGACCGGGCCCAACGAAGCAGGCGAAACTACCCGATAGTAGATCTTTCTTCGTCAGCTCGAGCGTGCCTACGGTTGCCGCTATGACGAACCTCGAGTTCCACAACACCGGCCCGCTCGACCCGGACGGAGACATGGCGGCGCTGCGCGGCGACTGCGCCCGGATGGTCCCGCACTGGGCCGCGCCCGACAAGAGCGTCTCCCGGCCGGTCTCCCCGTCCCTGATCCACGGTGTGCGGGTGCCGGCCGCCTCGGCGCGCCTGCTCGACGCGATGTCCGACTACGGGGACTGACCGGCCGCCTCCGGGAGCCGGCCCGGCGCCTTGGGAAGACCGGCGCCTCGAGGAGACCGGCGCCTCGAGGAGTCCGGCGCTCGCGAGGGAACCGTGCGCTCCCCCATCGCGTCCCATTGCCGTCCCCCGTCGCGGGGAGGCGGGATACGACTCCTGTGTGCCCCTTCGGGGTACGGCGGGGCCTTCCGGGACAGCAGTGGAGCCGAAGGAGCGATGCGGTGAGCACCGAGCGACCCGACGACACGAACGGCGCACCCGACGTCACCGAGGACACGGGCGGTGCCGCGCCACGGCGGCGCTCCCCCGCGGTGATCGCCTCGGTCGCGGCCGCGGTTCTGCTCGTCGGCGGCGGCGGGGCCTTCCTCGCCGCGAGCGTGTCCGGCGGACCGGACGGCTCCCCCTCGCCCGGCGGCGACGGCACTCCCCCGGCGCTGGCCCTCGACGGGGCCGGCGAGGGCACCACCCCCGGGATCGCCGTGGGCGAGCCCAACCCCTACGGCACCACGTACACCGTGCGGGGCACGCTCCCCGACGGACCGAAGTCGGCACCGGTGTACTGGGCGAAGGGCCGGGTGACGCGGGAGGAGGTGGCCCGGCTCGCAAAGGCCCTGGACCTCAGCGGCACACCGAGGCTCGTCGGCGGCACCTGGCAGGTGGGGGCGGTGAAGGACGGCTCGGAGCCGAATCTGCGGGTCAACAGGGACGCGCCGGGCACATGGACGTTCAGCTCCTATGTGCCGGGCACCGACAACTGCCCCCGGGGCAAGACGTGCCGGCCCGGCGGGCCCGGGATGATGGGGGCGCGGCCGGGCCCGGTGAGCGAGGAGGCGGCGAAGCGGGCGGCCGCTCCCGTACTGAAGGCGGTCGGCCAGGACGACGCGAAGCTGGACGCGTCCCAGCTGATGGACCGGGTGCGGGTGGTGAACGCCGAACCGGAGGTGGGCGGGCTGCCGACGCACGGCTGGACGACCGGACTGCGGATCGGCTCCGAGGGCAAGGTCATCGGCGGCAGCGGCAATCTGGTGGCACCGGTCAAGGGCGCCACCTATCCCGTGCTCGGCGCGAGGAAGACGCTGGACCTGATGAACGGCGCGCCGTCGTCCTACGGCCGCAAGGGCATCGGCGGCTGCCCGGGGCCCGTACCGGTCAAGGACCGGGACGAGACGCCGTGCAGGGCGGGAGCGTCCACGCCGCAGCGGGCGTCGGTGTCCGTGACCGGGGCGGTGTTCGGACTGGCCGTGCACGCGTCGGGCGGGAAGGCCGTGCTGGTGCCGTCGTGGCTGTTCGAGGTACGGGCTGCGGGGGCCTCGGGGAACGGCGGTCGCTTCACCGTGACGTATCCCGCGGTCGACCCGCGGTATCTGACCGCACCGCGGTCGCCGGGGCAGCCCAGCGGGACGCCGGCCCCGCGGCCGAGCCCGTCGACGAGCGAGCCGGGCAGCCGGCCCTCCCCCGCGCCCACGCACCGTGACGTGAAGGTGCTGGGCTACACGGCCGACGGCCGGGACCTCACCATCGCCTACGAGGGCGGGGTGTGCGCCGACTACGCGGCGTCCGTACGCGAGGAGTCCGACCGGGTGACGGTGACCGTCACCGAGACGCCCCGGCAGGGCAGGGTCTGCGCCATGGTCGCGATGATGTACCACGAGACGCTGCGCCTCAAGGCGCCGCTCGGGGACCGCCGGGTGGTGGGCTCGGACGGCAGGCCGATCCCCGAGGAGACGGCGGAGACGCTGCCGGGGGCGTCCTCGGGCGGGACGGGACCGACGCCCGGACGGTGACGGCGGTCCGTGGCAGCACGAAGGCGGCGTCCCCGTCGGAGGGGGACGCCGCCTTCGTGTACAGCGGGATCACCGGTGGTGATGCCGGCTCAGCTGAAGGAGTCGCCGCAGGCGCAGGAACCCGTCGCGTTCGGGTTGTCGATGGTGAAGCCCTGCTTCTCGATCGTGTCGACGAAGTCGATGGTGGCGCCGCCCAGGTACGGAGCGCTCATGCGGTCGGTGACGACCTTGACCCCGCCGAAGTCCTTCTCCACGTCGCCGTCGAGCGAGCGCTCGTCGAAGAAGAGCTGGTAGCGCAGACCGGAGCAGCCGCCCGGCTGAACGGCGACGCGCAGCGCCAGGTCGTCACGGCCTTCCTGGTCGAGCAGGGCCTTGACCTTGGCCGCGGCGGCGTCGGTCAGGATGATGCCGTCGGTGACGGTGGTGGTCTCGTCCTGTACGGACATCTACATCTCTCCCGGGTTGTACGGAGACTGCTTGCCGACGGGTGCAACCGGCGTGGCCGCGGATTCATTCCGGGCCGGGGCGCGTTTCTTTGCGCTTCCCCCTTCATGCTCGCACATGCGCCGGAACGCGGACAGCGGCCTGTGGACGACCCGGGTGACACCGCCGCGCCCTGGGGTGGACGGCCGGGACACCGGGCCGGGATTCACGTCACATCGACACTATGGCCATCGTCAAACTGACGTGAAGCAGTTATGATAGATAGCGTCAATTCGACGAAAAGGCTTGTCCCGCATGTCCCGCCACCTTCTTCCGGGTGGCGAGCCGCAGAACAGAAAGGGTGCGTGTCGTGACCACCGCCCAGACCCAGGAGCTCGACGTACAGCCGACGCCCCTCGCCCTCCTTCTGCTCGGCCGTGAGGCCGACCCGAAGAGCGAACGGGGCGTCGAGTGTCCCGGCGACCTGCCCTCTCCTTCCGACCCCGACCTGGTCGAGCGCGCCCGCGCGGCCAAGGAGAAGCTCGGGAACAAGGTCTTCGTGCTCGGCCACCACTACCAGCGCGACGAGGTCATCCAGTTCGCCGACGTCACGGGCGACTCCTTCAAGCTGGCCCGGGACGCGGCGGCCCGCCCGGAGGCGGAGTACATCGTGTTCTGCGGTGTGCACTTCATGGCGGAGTCGGCGGACATCCTGACGTCCGACCACCAGAAGGTGGTCCTGCCGGACCTGGCGGCCGGCTGCTCCATGGCCGACATGGCGACCGCCGAACAGGTCGCCGAGTGCTGGGACGTGCTGACCGAGGCCGGGATCGCCGAGCAGGTCGTACCGGTCTCGTACATGAACTCCTCCGCGGACATCAAGGCCTTCACGGGCAAGCACGGCGGCACGATCTGCACCTCGTCGAACGCCAGGCGGGC
The DNA here is from genome assembly GCF_021462825.1 of Streptomyces glomeratus. Taxonomy (GTDB): domain Bacteria; phylum Actinomycetota; class Actinomycetes; order Streptomycetales; family Streptomycetaceae; genus Streptomyces; species Streptomyces glomeratus. Next base: position 7,804 of record NZ_JAKEEB010000051.1, read on the forward strand.
CCTGGAGTGGGCGTTCCAGCAGGGTGAGAAGGTCCTGTTCCTGCCGGACCAGCACCTGGGCCGCAACACCGCGGTGCGGGACATGGGCATGTCGCTGGACGACTGCGTGGTCTACAACCCGCACAAGCCGAACGGCGGGCTGACCGGCGAGGAGCTGCGCGCCGCGAAGATGATCCTGTGGCGGGGTCACTGCTCGGTGCACGGCCGCTTCAACCTCGACTCGGTGAACGACGTGCGGGAGCGGATCCCCGGGGTGAACGTGCTGGTGCACCCGGAGTGCAGGCACGAGGTGGTCGCCGCCGCCGACTACGTGGGCTCGACCGAGTACATCATCAAGGCGCTGGAGGCCGCTCCGGCGGGCTCCAAGTGGGCCATCGGCACGGAGCTGAACCTCGTCCGGCGGCTGGCGAACCGTTTCGCGCCGGAGGGCAAGGAGATCGTCTTCCTCGACAGGACGGTGTGCTTCTGCTCGACGATGAACCGCATCGACCTGCCGCACCTGGTGTGGGCGCTGGAGTCGCTGGCCGAGGGCAACCTGGTCAACCGGATCGAGGTGGACCAGGAGACGGAGGCGTTCGCGAAGCTGGCGCTGGAGCGGATGCTGGCGCTGCCGTAGGACCGCGTCCGATCCCGTGGTCCTGCCTCCTCACCACGGCGAAGGGGCCGGCCCGCACCAGGTGCGGGTCGGCCCCTTTGTCATCCGTGCTACACGCCCGCGGGCTCCACGGGCTTCAGGGCCGTGTCCTCGTCCCTGCTCTGCCGCTTCGCCGCCCTCTTCTTCGCCCGGCGCTCCTTGCGGAGCTCCAGCATGGCGTAGAGCGTCGGAACCAGCAGGAGCGTCAGCATGGTCGACGTGACCAGGCCGCCGATCACCACCACGGCGAGCGGCTGAGCGATGAAGCCGCCCTCGCCGGTGATGCCCAGGGCCATCGGCAGCAGCGCGAAGATCGTGGCCAGGGCCGTCATCAGGATCGGGCGCAGCCGGTGCCGGCCGCCCTCGACCACGGCCTCGACCACGCCGAGGCCCTGCTTGCGGTACTGGTTGATCAGGTCGATCAGCACGATCGCGTTGGTCACCACGATGCCGATCAGCATCAGCATGCCGATCAGCGCAGGGACGCCCATCGGGGTGCCCGTGGCGACCAGGAGACCGATCGCGCCCGTCGCCGCGAACGGAATGGACACCAGCAGGATCAGCGGCTGGGCCAGGCTGCGGAACGTGGCGACCAGCAGCATGAACACGATCGCCACCGCGGCCAGCATCGCCAGCCCCAGGTTCTTGAACGCGTCGCTCTGGTCCTGCGAGACACCGCCGATCTCCGCCGACGCACCCGCCGGCAGCTTCAGCGCGTTGATCTTCGACTGGAGGTCCGCGCTCACCGCACCGGTGTTGTCACCCGTCGGACGGGCCGTGATCGTCGCGGCCCGCTGACCGTCGATCCGGGTCATCGACACCGGGCCGTCCACCAGCTTCACCGTCGCGACGTCGGCCAGCCGCACCGGGCCCAGCCGGAGGTTCCTCAGCTGCTCCAGCGTCGTCGCCGGCTTCGCCGCCCTGATGACGACGTCGCGCTCGGTGTCGTCGAGGACCGCCTTGCCTGCGGTGGTGCCCCCGACGGCCTCGGCGACGGCCGCGCCCAGCGTCTGGTCGTCGAAACCGGCCGCGGCGGCACGGGAGTCGGCCGCGACCGAGATGCGCGGCACGCTCTGCGCCAGGTCGCTGGTCACGTCGGTGACGTCCTTCAGCTGGGCCACCTGGGCGCGGACCTGCTCCGACGCCCTGCGCAGCACGTCCGGGTCGGCCGCCTTGACGACCACGCTCAGGTCCTGGCTGCCGAAGCCGTCCCCGGCCGCCACGGTGGTCGTGCCGATCCCGGACAGCTTCGCCAGGCCGTCCTCGATGCGGTTCTGCACATCCTCGTACTTCGCCGAGCCGTCCAGCATCACCGTGTACGACGCCTGGTTGGTGTCGGTGCCACCGCCGAAGGCGGCCATGAACCCGGAGGAGCCGACCGTCACCTGGTAGTCCTTGACGCCCTTCACCCCGGAGAGCATCTTCTCGACCTTCTCGGCCTGCTCGTCCGTCGCCGCCAGGCTCGTGCCCGGCTTCAGCTTCTGCTTGATGCTGAGGACTTCCTGCTCCCCCTGGTCGAAGAAGTTCGTCTTCAGCAGCGGCGCCATGCCGAAGGTGCCGACCAGGACCACCGCCGCGATGGCCACGCTGGTGAGGCGGCGGCGGGTCGCGAAGCGCAGCACGGGCACGTAGAAGCGCTGAAGACGGCTCCTCGCCTCCTTCTCCTCCGCCGCGCGGCGCGCCTCGGCCGCGTCCCCGGACCCGCCCTTGGGCGCGCGCAGGAACCAGTACGACAGCACCGGCACGACCGTCAGGGACACCAGCAGCGAGGCGAGCAGGGCCGCCGTCACGGTCAGCGAGAACGGGCCGAACAGCTCGCCCACCATGCCGCCGACCAGGCCGATCGGCAGGAAGACCGCCACCGTGGTCAGCGTGGACGAGGTCACCGCGCCGGCCACCTCACGGACCGCGGTGAGGATCGCCGTCTGCCGCTCCTCGCCGTAGCCGAGGTGCCGCTTGATGTTCTCCAGGACCACGATGGAGTCGTCGACGACCCGGCCGATGGCGATGGTGAGCGCGCCCAGGGTGAGCATGTTCAACGACAGGTCGCGCGTCCACAGCACGATCAGGGCCAGCACGACCGAGAGCGGGATGCTCACCGCGGTGACCAGGGTCGAGCGGAGCGACGCGAGGAAGACCAGGATCACCAGGACCGCGAAGAGCAGGCCCAGCGCGCCCTCGGTGGTCAGACCGTGGATGGACTTCGACACCGCCGGGCCCTGGTCGCTGACCACGGTGATCCTGGCTCCGGAGCCGAGGTCCTTGCGCAGGCCGGGCAGCTTGTCCTTGACGGCGTTCGAGATGGCGACCGCGCTGCCGCCGTGGTCCATGGTGATGTTCACGGCGACGCTGGGCCTGCCGTCGGTGCGGGTGAGGGAGTCGGCCTTGGCCTCCTCCTGCCGGACCGTGGCGACGTCGGCGAGGCGCACGGGCTTCTTCCCGGCACCCGGCGTGACCCCCAGGTCCTCGATCTGCGCGAGCGAGGTGAAGCCGCCGCCGACCTGGACCGTGCGGTTGCCGCCGTTCTCGTCGAAGGAGCCCGCGGGGACCGTCGCGCCACCCGCCTGCAGTGCCTGGCCGAGGGCGGCCGGGGTGAGTCCGGCCCGGGCGAGCTTCGCGTCGTCGGGCGTGACGGTGACCTGGAGGTCCCGCACACCGGCCACGGTGACCTGGCCGACCCCGTCGATGCCCTTCAGCGCGGGCACCACCGTCTTGTCGAGCTGGTCGGACAGGGCCTGCTGGTCCTTGCCGGAGGTGACCGCAAGGACCACGGCCGGGATGTCGTCCGTCGAACCGGCGATGACCTGGGGGTCGACCGAGTCCGGCAGCCGGGTCCGGCCCACGGCCTGCTGGACGTCGGCGACGAGCTGCTTGGTGTTGTTGCCGTAGTCGAACGACGCCCTGATGACGGCGTTGCCCTCGCTCGCCGTGGAGGTGACGCCCTTGAGGCCGTCCACCGCCTTCAGGCTGTTCTCGAGGGGCTCGACGACCTGCTTCTCGACCACGTCGGGAGACGCGCCGTGGTAAGGCGCCAGGACGGACACGACGGGCAGGTTGATGGTGGGCAGGAGTTGTTGTTTGAGCTGGGGGATGGCGATCGCCCCGAAGACGAGCGCGACGATCGACATCAGCGCTATCAGGGCCCGTTGCGCGAGGCTGAAGCGTGACAGCCAGGACATGGGTCGGCGTCTCTCTCTGTGGCTGAGCGGAGGGTTCGGGGCGCAGTGAGCGCCCGCCCCTACACCTTGAGGCATGGGCGGGCGCGGTTCCGTCGCCCCGAGGTCCCGTTCCTCGACAGGCACCTACTACGGGCGCAGTACGGCCCGGTGGAGCGCACTCCACCCTTGGATGTAGCGGGCCGGCGCCGCGCTCGGGCCTCGCCCCGCCGGTCAGTCCGCCCGCGGCCGTACCAGCCCGGACTCGTAGGCGATGACGACGAGTTGGGCCCGGTCGCGGGCGCCCAGCTTGGCCATGGCCCGGTTGACGTGCGTCTTCACCGTCAGCGGGCTGACCTCCAGCCGTTCGGCGATCTCGTCGTTGGAGTGGCCGCCGGCGACCTGGACGAGCACCTCGCGTTCCCTGACGGTCAGGGTGCCGAGCCGGTCGGAGCGGGCCGGGTCGCGCCCGTCGTCGCCCTGGGCCAGGAACCGGGCGATCAGCCCCTTGGTGGCGGCGGGGGACAGCAGCGCCTCGCCACCCGCCGCGACCCGGATGGCGTTCAGCAGTTCCTCGGGCTCGGAGCCCTTGCCGAGGAAGCCGGACGCCCCGGCACGCAGCGACTGCACGACGTAGTCGTCGACCTCGAAGGTGGTCAGGATGACCACCCGGACCTGGGCGAGGGCGGGGTCGGCGCTGATCAGACGGGTGGCGGCGAGACCGTCCGTCCCGGGCATCCGGATGTCCATGAGGACCACGTCGGCGCGCCGCTCCGCGGCCAGCCGGGCCGCCTCCGCGCCGTCGGACGCCTCGCCCACCACCTCCATGTCCGGCTCCGAGTCGACGAGGACCCGAAAGGCGCTGCGCAGCAGCGCCTGGTCGTCGGCGAGCAGGACACGGATGGTCATACGGGCCCTCCCTGGGCGGCGGTCACACGTTCTCCCCGGCAGCCGTCGTCGTGTGCGTCTTGAGCGGCAGGATCGCATGGACCCGGAAGCCGCCTCCGTAGCGGGGACCGGTGGTGAGGGCGCCGCCGAGGGCGGTGACCCGTTCCCGCATGCCCAGCAGTCCGTGGCCGCCGCTTCCGGGATGCCCGCCGCGTCCGGGATGCCCGTCGCTTCCGGGATGCCCGTCGTGTCCGCCGCCTTCCGGGTGTCCCGTGCGTCCGGTCTGTCCGTCGTCGTCTTCGGGCACGGCGTCCTCGCCCGTTCCGTCGTCGAGGACGGTGATCTCCACGCGGGGCCCCACTCTCACCACGCTGACCTCGGCCTTCGCCGTCCGGCCCGCGTGCTTCTGCACATTGGTCAGGGCCTCCTGGATCACGCGGTACGCGGCCAGGTCGACGGCCGCGGGCAAGGGGGTGCCGTGGTCGGCGCGGGCGACCTCCACGGGGAGGCCGGCGTTGCGGAAGGTGTCGGCGAGTTCGTCGAGACGGGCGAGACCGGGGGCGGGCTCGGTGGGTGCCTCGGGGTCGCCGGACTGCCGCAGCAGACCGACGGTGGCGCGCAGTTCGTTGAGCGCGGAGCGGCTGGCCTCGCGGACGTGGGCGAGGGCCTCCTTCGCCTGGTCGGGGCGCTTGTCCATGACATGCGCGGCGACCCCGGCCTGCACATTGACCAGTGCTATGTGGTGGGCGACCACATCGTGCAGGTCCCGGGCGATGCGCAGCCGTTCCTCGGCGACCCGGCGGCGGGCCTCCTCCTCACGCGTGCGTTCCGCCCGTTCGGCGCGCTCTCTGATGGCGTGCACAAAGGCGCGACGGCTGCGGACGGCGTCACCCGCGGCCGCGGCCATGCCCGTCCAGGCGAAGAGGCCGAGGTTCTCCTGGGTGTACCAAGGAAGGGGCCCGGAGAGCATGGCGGCGCCGGTGAGCACCGTCATGGTGAGCAGGCCGACGCGCCAGGCGGTGGGGCGGTCGGTGGTGGCGGCGACGGTGTAGAGGGCGAGGACCGCGGACATCGCGACGGGGGCGCGCGGGTCGGCGGTGAGGAGTTCCACGAGGGAGAGCGCACCCGTGACGGCGAGGACGGGCAAGGGCGCCCGGCGGCGCAGCACGAGCGCCGCCGCGCCGAGCACCATGAGCGTGAGGCTGAGCACGGCCGGGCTGCGCGTGCTCCAGGTGGCGCCGTGTTCGCCGTGCGGGTCGACGAAGGAGCCGGCCACCATGCAGACCAGGACGCCGAAGGCGAGGGCGGCGTCCAGGGCGAGGGGATGCGCGCGGATGCGGCACCGGGTGCGTTCCAGCGTGCTCACGGGCTGTCGGTGCCGAATCCCTCAGCCCGGGATCAGGCCGTCGTCGTTCAGCATCTCGCGGACCTCCGCGAGGCTCGCGTCCGGCGACGGCAGGATCAGCTCCGACGGTTCCAGGGAGTCGTCCGGAAGCGGGGTGCCCAGACGGCGGACCTCGTCCAGGAGGGAGTTGAGGGTACGGCGGAAGCCCTGCTCGTCGTCCCTCTGCATCTCCTGCATCAGCTCGTCGTCCAGCTTGTTCAGTTCGGTGAAGTGGGCGTCGTCCAGCTTCACCTGCCCCTCCCCCATGATCCGTACGATCATGTGGGCCTCCTTACGATGTGGACCCGTGGATGACGGCGTTACCGAACGTCACTGCTTGTCGAAGCGGGGGGTGTCCTGCGGCTGGGACTGGGACTGTCCCTGGCCCGTGCCGCCTTCGAGCGCCTGCCGCTGGTCGGACGACCCGCCGGCCAGCTCGGCCTTCATGCGCTGAAGCTCCAGCTCCACGTCCGTACCGCCGGAGAGCCGGTCCAGCTCGGCCTGGATGTCGTCCTTGGCCATACCGGAGGGGTCGTCCAGGGCGCCGGAGGCCAGCAGTTCGTCGATCGCGCCGGCGCGGGCCTGGAGCTGGGCCGTCTTGTCCTCGGCGCGCTGGATCGCCAGGCCGACGTCGCCCATCTCCTCGGAGATACCGGAGAACGCCTCGCCGATCCGGGTCTGGGCCTGGGCCGCCGTGTAGGTCGCCTTGATGGTCTCCTTCTTGGTGCGGAAGGCGTCCACCTTCGCCTGGAGGCGCTGGGCCGCCAGCGTCAGCTTCTCCTCCTCGCCCTGAAGGGTCTGGTGCTGGGTCTCCAGGTCCGTCACCTGCTGCTGGAGCGCGGCGCGCCGGGACAGCGCCTCACGGGCCAGGTCCTCACGGCCGAGCGCGAGCGCCTTGCGGCCCTGGTCCTCCAGCTTGGAGGACTGCTGCTGCAACTGGTTGAGCTGGAGTTCGAGGCGCTTGCGGCTGGTCGCCACGTCCGCGACTCCGCGGCGCACCTTCTGGAGCAGCTCCAGCTGCTTCTGGTACGAGTAATCGAGGGTCTCGCGCGGGTCCTCGGCCCGGTCAAGGGCCTTGTTCGCCTTCGCGCGGAAGATCATCCCCATACGCTTCATGACACCGCTCATGGGCTTCGCGCGCCCCCTTCTGACGGACTCCGGCTCACAGCACTGCGACAGGACCCACAGTACGGGCCCTGCATCCATTACCGCACTGTTCGGGAACGGATGCGGTCATCCGCAAGGACGACTGCGTGGTCTTCCGCTCCGGCGTAGGGAGTAGGTGTCCCCCGAGGTTGCGTACGGGGTGACTCCGTGTGTCCCTGGGCCGCCTCGCGGAAGAACGGCGGCGGTCTTCCTTTTCAGGCCCCTCTGTCCCAGTACAGACGACCGGCGTTGCCGGATCGTTCCCCATCGGGCTGGGGTCCATGCGCGGGACACCGTACCCTTGGGTTTTGTGTTCCGTAGCCGTGCCAAGGAAGAGAAGGCCCAGGTCGCCGACAAGGCGCCGGTGACCGACTCCAAGCAGCCCCGTAACCCGCAGGCCCCGAAGGGCCGGCCCACGCCCAAGCGCAGTGAGGCCCAGGCCCAGCGGCGCAGCGTCGCCAGCACGCCGACGACGCGCAAGGACGCCGCCAAGCGGCAGCGCGAGGAGCGCCGCGTGCAGATGGAGAAGCAGCGCCAGGCGCTGGCCGGCGGTGACGAGCGGTATCTGCCGGCGCGGGACAAGGGCCCCGTCCGCAAGTTCGCCCGCGACTACGTCGACGCGCGCTTGAACGTCGCGGAGTTCTTCCTGCCGATGGCCGTGATCATCCTGGCGCTGAGCCTGGTGAAGGTGACCGCGCTGCAGAACATCGCGCTGCTGCTGTGGCTCGTCGTCATCGTGCTGATCGTGCTCGACTCGGCCCTGTCCGGGTTCCGGCTGCGCAAGCGGCTGAGCGAGCGCTTCGCCGGCCAGAACACCAAGGGCGCGGTCGCCTACGCGCTGATGCGCTCCCTGCAGGTACGCCGATTCCGGCTGCCGAAGCCGCAGGTCAAGCGCGGAGAGCGGCCCTGAGCGCGGAGCCCGTCACCGGGGAGGCGGCGGATACCCGGCCGGACAGGCTGGGCGGTCTGCGCGATGTCGTACGCCAGGAGCTGGTGGCCCGGCAGCTCGACGAGCAGATAGCCGGGCGGTTCCCGGTCGGGCAGCGGCTGCGGGTGCTCGACGTGGGGATGGGCCAGGGCACCCAGGCGCTGCGCCTGGCCCGGGCCGGGCACCGGGTCACCGGGGTCGAGCAGAACCCGAGGATGATCGCCGTGGCTCGTCAGGCCCTGTCCGGGGAGCCCGAGGGCATCCGGGAGCGGGTGCGGATCATCGAGGGGGACGGGCGCGACACGGGGGTGCACTTCCTGCCGGGCAGTTTCGACGTCGTGCTGTGCCACGGGGTGCTCATGTACGTGGACGAGCCCGATCCGCTGCTGGCGGGGCTGGCGCGGATGCTGGCGCCCGGGGGACTGCTGTCGCTGCTCGTACGGAACGGGGACGCGCCGGCGATGCGGCCGGGGCTGTCCGGGGACTGGCACACGGCGCTCGCCTCCTTCGACACGACCGCGTATCCCCTCACTCCCGACTCCGCTGGAGCGGGGGGACCCGCATCCCGCCTGGGCCTTGCCGTACGGGCCGACCGGCTGGCGGCGCTGACCGCGACGCTCGCCGGTATCGGGGCGCCCCTGCACGCCTGGTACGGGGTGCGGGTCTTCACGGACACGGCGCCCGATGAGGCACCGCTTCCCGCGGACCTGGAGCACCTGCTGGCCGCGGAGGAACGGGCGGGGCGCACGGATCCGTACCGGGGCGTGGCCGCGTTGCTGCATCTGTGCGGGGTGCGCGGCTGAGCGGGGCCCGGCCTCGTTCGGATGCGCAGAAAGAGCCGGAGGGTCCCCCCGAGGAGAGACTCGGGGCATGGACGCTTCCCGTAACCGTGCCGTTCGGCGGTGCGTTCCGCTGCTCCTGTGGTGCCTGGTCCTGCCCGTCGGCTGTACCGACGCCGGGGCGCCGGCCGGGAAGAAGGGCGCGACCAGCGCCGTGGCGCCCTCCCCCACGAAGGCCAACGACCTGCAGAGCGACTATCAGCGCGTCATCAGGAACGTGCTGCCGTCGGTGGTGCAGATCCAGGCCGGTGACGCACTGGGGTCCGGCGTGGTGTACGACGGCAAGGGACACATCGTCACCAACGCACATGTGGTGGGCAATCACAGGACCTTCAAGGTGACCACCGCCAACAGCCAGGAGGTGCTCACCGCCGGCCTCGTCTACTCGTACCCGCAGCAGGACCTCGCCGTCATCCGGCTGGACCGGGTGCCGTCGGGCCTGCGGCCGGCCGTCTTCGGCGACTCGGCCAAGGTCGAGGTCGGGCAGATCGTGCTCGCCATGGGATCCCCGCTCGGGCTGTCGTCGAGCGTGACCGAGGGGATCGTGTCGGCGACCGGCCGGACCGTCAGGGAGCAGAGCGAGACAGGCCCGGGCGCCACCCTCGCGAACATGCTGCAGACCTCGGCGGAGATCAACCCGGGCAACAGCGGAGGCGCACTCGTCGACCTGAACAGCCAGGTCATCGGCATCCCCACGCTCGCCGCGATCGACCCCGAACTCGGCGGCAACGGCGCGGCCCCGGGCATCGGCTTCGCCATCCCGGCGTCCCAGGTGAAGAGGATCGCCGACCAGATCATCAAAAGCGGCCGGGTCACCGCCTCGGGACGGGCCGCGCTCGACATCACCGGCCGCACGGTGGTCGACGGCGGCTCCCGGCCGATCGGGGTCGCGGTGGTCGAAGTCCGGCGGGGCGGCGCGGCCGACAATGCGGGCCTGAAGACCGGGGACGTCATCGTCGGGCTGGGTGACCGGCGGATCGCCACGGTCACCTCTCTCGCGGAGGCACTCACCGACGACCGGCCGGGACAGCGGACGACCATCACCTACACCCGCAACGGCGCCCGCAGGACGGTCGGCATCACCCTGGGCGAGCAGTAGCGGCGCGGGGGCGGGCGGAGGCCGTGCGGCCCTCGCCCGCCCTCGCGCCCCCGGCTACGACTCGTCGGCGTGCAGGCTCATGGGCCCGTAGATCTTCGTCGAGTCCTCGTACAGCCACACCCGGTCGGCGCCGCCATCGAGCAGTTCCCTCCAGTGCTCCCCGATCCATGACTCGGCGTCCCCCTGCGTGGTGAACTCCTCGGGCGTGACCGCGGGCTGGACCTCCGCCCCGTCGGCCTTCTCGAACCGCCACGTCCATGCCGTCATGTACGCCTCCCAGATGTGAGCACATGCAGAGCACAGGCCGGATCTTGGTCCGGCCGCTGTCCTGAGCCTAGCCGGACGCGCAAGACCTGCGGCGACCCTGGAAAATCGGGTCCGTGGAACTGACTCTGCTCGGCACCGGTGCCCCCACGGGACTCCCCCGCCCCGACTGTCCCTGCGCGGCGTGCGCGCGTGCGCTCGGCCCTCAGGCGCGCGCGGCGACCGCGCTGCTGGTCGACGGCACGCTGCTGCTGGATCTGACGCCGGGTGCGGCGTTCGCGGCCGCGCGCGCCGGGCACTCGCTCGCCGGAGTGCGCCAGGTGCTGCTCACGCATCCGCACGAGGGGCCCCCGGTGGAGGTCCCGGCGGGTCTGCCGCAGCCCGGACGGGTGCCGGACGGGCGGGAGTTGGCGCTGCTGACCGGCCATCGGGTACGGGCACTGGCGATGGACGCGCCGGGCACGGGCTATGCGGTGACGGGCCCGGACGGGCTGCGGCTGCTCTATCTGCCGCCGGGCGGGGCGCCGGCGGGGCTCGAGGTGCCGGTGGAGCCGTACGACATGGTGGTCGCCGATGTGGTGGGGCGGCCGGACGCGCTGGCGAAGCTGCGGGCGGTGGGGGCGGCCGGGCCGACCACCGATGTCATCGCCGTGCACCTCGACCACGACGTACCGCCGGGCGCGGAACTGCGGCGGCGGCTCGCGGCGGCGGGAGCCCGGGCGGTGCCGGACGGGACGACCCTGGCCGTGGGCGCGTACGACGAGGTTCCGGACGTGCCGCGGCGCACGCTGGTGCTGGGCGGGGCGCGCTCGGGGAAGTCGGTGGAGGCCGAGCGGCGTCTTCAGGCGTTCCCGGACGTGCTGTACGTGGCGACGGGCGGGTCGCGGGGCGGGGACGCGGAGTGGGCGGAACGGGTGGCCGCTCACCGGGAGCGGCGGCCCGGGTCCTGGCGCACCGCCGAGACCTGTGACCTGGTACCGCTGCTGAGGGAGGACGGGCCGCCGCTGCTGATCGACTGTCTGTCGCTGTGGCTGACCGACGCGATGGACGCGGTGGACGCATGGGACGACGCGGAGTGGGCGGACGGCGGTGAGCGGGCGCTGCGGACACGGGTGGAGGAGCTGTTGGCGGCGGTGCGGGGGACCCGCCGGACGGTCGTCGCCGTCTCCAACGAGGTGGGCTCCGGCATCGTCCCGGCCACGGCCTCCGGCCGCCGCTACCGCGACGAACTCGGCCGTCTCAACGCGGCGTTCGCGGCGGAGTGCGAGCATGTGCTGCTGGTGGTGGCCGGACAGGCGCTGACACTCCGCGAGTGACGGCGGCCCGGTGCGTGTGCGGGGGTGACGGCGGTCCGGCCCACGTACGCGGCTGACGGGGACGGCCGGTGTGCGCGGGTGACGGCGGTCCGCCGGGCGCCAAGTGGGTGACGGCGACGGCCCGCGTGCGCGCGGGTGACGGCGACCCGGCCCCGTACCCGGCTGACGGAGACAGCCCGCGTGCGCGGGTGACGGCGACCCGGCCCACGTACGCGGCTGACGGAGACGGCCGGTGTGCGCGGGTGACGGCGGTCCGCCCGGCGCCAAGTGGGTGACGGCGACGGCCCGCGTGCGCGCGGGTGACGGCGACCCGGCCCCGTACCCGGCCGACGGAGACAGCCCGCGTACGCGGGTGACGTCGACCCGACCCACGTACGCGGCTGACGGCGGCGGCCCGTGAACGCGGGTGACAGCGGTCCGCCCGGCGCCAAGTGGGTGACGGAGACGGCCCGCGTGCGCGCGGGTGACGGCGACCCGGCCCCTACCCGGCTGACGGAGACGGCCCCCGTGCGCGCGTGACGGCCGTCCGCCCGGCGCTACGTGGGTGACGGCGGTCTGCGGGCGATGACCCGGTAGGCGGTCGAGAGCCGAGGGGGCCGCGGCAGCCTGGCCGAAGCGCGGGCCGCCGCCGTGGCCGTGGCGTCGACGATCGCGCAGCCCAGGTGCTCGAGTTCGGCGAGCAGGTTGGCCTGGGGTACGAGGTGGAGGACCCGCGGCCGGCCGTGGGGGACCCACAGCAGCCGGCCGAACGCGCGGGCGGGGTCGGCGGATTCGACGAGCAGATGGCCGCCGGGGCGCAACACGGTCAGCGCGGCGCGCAGTTCGGCGCGCGGGTCGGGGCTGTGCTCCAGATGGCGGAGCATGCTGACGACGTCATAGCGGGAGCGCAGGCGGGTGAGGATCGCCGGGTCGGTGAGGTGCCCGCGATGGGCCTCCTCGAGGCGGCCCGCGGCACCCGCCCGGTGGACGCGCCGGGTGGGATCGAGTCCGTCGAAGGACGTGTACGGGTGGATCTCCTTGGCCGCTTCGGGGAAGTGGCCGTGCCCGGTGCCGACGTCGAGCCAGCTCTCCGGCTCCGCGAGGGGCAGCAGCGCGCGGGCTGCGGCCCGGTGGCGCCGGGTGCTCGCGCGGGCGCCGAAGAGGCGTTCGGCGAGGCGGTGACCGCCCCGGGGGCAGTCGGGGGCGTCGGAGTCGTGGCGGGCGAGTTCCTCGACGGTGGGGCGAGGGTTGCGGAAGACGTGGGCGCAGTCCCGGCACACGTCGACGCCGAACGCGCCCGGCCGCAGCGGGCGCCGGGCGCGCAGCCGCGGGGAGCCGCACCACGGGCAGTCCTGTCGGGGTGGCTCCGGCAACCGGTCCGAGTCCGCGGCGGGTTCGCCTGGGCACTCGGCGCGGCGCGCGGCGGCCGTCCGTGGGGTGCGGCGCATGGGCGGCTCCTGTGGGCGACGGTGGTGACGGTGGTGACCGCTGAAGGCCGTGGGGTGGCGGGACGACGGACGGCAGCGGAGGGAGGGGCGTTCGGCTGCGATCGAGAGGCGCGGACATATCTGCTTAAAAGGTATGTATGGGACACCGCTCGGAGGTGCAATGACGTGCCGTCGACGTGGCGCCTCGACGCCCGATCCGGGCCGGTACTGTTCGGCGAATGAGCTCGCTTAATCTCGACGACTTCACCGATCTGATCGAGCGCCCCGACGGCGGGGTGCGCCGCGACGCGGAAGCGCGCCGGGAGCGTCAGATCGTGCCGCCCGGGGCACTGGGCCGCCTGGACGACCTGGGCGAGTGGCTGGCGGCCGCGCAGTCCGCCGTCCCGGTGCGGCCGATCGAGCGACCGCGTGTGGTGCTGTTCGCGGGCGACCACGGCATCGCCGCCCTCGGTGTGTCCGCGCGGCCGGCGGGCAGTGCGGACCGGCTGGTGCGGGCGGTGCTGGAGGGCGCGAGCACGGCGTCGATCCTGGCCCGGCAGCTGAACGTGCCCGTGCGCGTGGTCGACATGGCGCTGGACTGCGATCCCGGCGAGCTGCCCGCGGACGTCGTACGGCACCGGGTGCGACGCGGCAGCGGACGCATCGATATCGAGGACGCGCTGACGCCCGAAGAGACGGAGACGGCGTTCCGGGCGGGGATCGCGGTCGCGGACGAGGAGGCGGATGCCGGGACCGACCTGGTGGTCCTCGGCGATGTCAGCGTCGGCGGGACCACCCCGGCGGCCGTGCTGGTCGCCGCGCTGTGCGGGACGGACGCGTCCGTGGTGACCGGGCGCGGGGGTCTCGCGATCGACGACCTGGCGTGGATGCGCAAGTGCGCGGCCGTGCGGGACGCGTTGCGGCGGGCCCGGCCGGTGCTGGGCGACCAGATGCAGCTGCTCGCCGCGGTCGGCGGGGCCGATCTGGCCGCGATGACGGGCTTCCTGTTGCAGTGCGCCGTGCGCAAGACCCCGGTGATCCTGGACGGGGTCGTGTCGGCGGCGTGCGCGCTGGTCGGGCAGCGGATCGCGTTCCGCGCCCCGGACTGGTGGCTGGCCGGGCAGAACAGCGGTGAACCCGCGCAGGCCAAGGCGCTGGACCGGATGGCGCTGGAGCCGCTTCTCGACCACGGGGTGACCGTCGGCGAGGGCGTCGGTGCGCTGCTGGCGCTGCCGCTGGTGCAGGCCGCCGCCGCGCTGGCGGCGGAGCTCCCGGAGAAGTCCGCGGAGACCGGGGGCGAGGACTAGCGGAAGGACGACGAAGGAGCGGGGCACCACGCCCGACCTGGCGCTGTGAGCGGCCGGGCGCACGGCCGGTCCGGGGAGGCCGGACCGGCCGGAGTGCGTCTCGTACTACTCCCCCGCACACAGCCGAACGCCCCATATCATCGCCCTTCATGGGAGATGCCCGTTTTACCGCGGAACAGGAACGCACGGTTCGGCCGGAGAGCGAGGCGCGGCGGTCCAGTCGGGCCTCCCGGCGAGCCGCCGCCTGCGCCGTCTGGTACCTGCGCGTCGTCACTTTCGTCAACTTTCTCTCCGCCGTATGGGTCTCCCTCGGCCAGGACGTACGGCGGCACAACCAGGAAGACCTCTTCACCCCGTACCTGCTGACCGCGGGTTTCGCCTCGGGCGTCTTCACGATGTTCCTGGCCGTGACCATGCGCCGGCGCAAGCGGGCCGCATGGATCCTCAACCTCGTGCTCGGCGGGCCGTTCCTGCTGCTGTTCGCCTTCGCCATGACCTTCCCGGAGATCCGGCAGTACGCGCAGAACTGGGTCTCCCTGGTGCTCACCGCGGGCTTCGTGGCCGCCCTCCTCGTCGGGCGGCGGGAGTTCTACGCCAAGGGCGACCGCTCCAACCCCCGGCTCGCCGCCGTGGTCGCCGTCGGCGGCCTGCTCGCCTCCTCGCTGCTCGCCGCGCTCCTGGTGACCGTCACCAACACCGCGCACGACCAGCACCGCTCGACCTTCCCGGACCGGTGGCGCTACGGCACCCTGCGGCTGGTCTCGGTCGCCGCCGACGAGTCCCACTACCCCGGCATCTCCACGCCGAACTGGGTCAACGTCACCATCAACGTGTTCAGCACGCTGCTGGTGCTGGCCGTGCTGTACGCCGCCTTCCGCTCCCGGCGTGCCGTCGACCCGCTCACCGAGGACGACGAGAAGCGGCTGCGGGCGCTGCTCGCCCGGCACGGCGAGCGGGACTCCCTCGGGTACTTCGCACTGCGCCGGGAGAAGAGCGTGATCTGGTCACCCACAGGCAAGGCCGCGGTCGCCTACCGGGTCGTCGGCGGAGTCTCGCTCGCCTCCGGCGACCCGCTCGGCGACCCCGAGGCATGGCCCGGGGCCATCGAGCCCTGGCTCGCCGAGGCCCGCGCGCACGGCTGGATCCCGGCCGTGATGGGCGCGAGCGAGGAGGCCGGGACGGTGTACGCGCGGCATGGGATGGACGCCCTCGAACTCGGCGACGAAGCCATCGTGGAGGTCGGCGAGTTCACCCTGGACGGGCGGGCCATGCGTACCGTCCGCCAGGCCTACAACCGGGTCAGGCGCGCCGGGTACACGGTACGCATCCGGCGCCACCAGGACATCCCCGCACAGGAGATGGCGCTCCTGCTGGAGAAGGCCGACGACTGGCGGGACGGGGCCACCGAACGCGGCTTCAGCATGGCGCTCGGGCGGCTCGGCGACCCGGAGGACGGGCAGTGCGTGATGCTGGAGTGCGCGGACGCCGAGGGCCGGCTGCGGGCGCTGCTGTCGTTCGTGCCGTGGGGACCGCACGGGCTCTCGCTGGACCTGATGCGGCGTGACCGCGACTCCGAGAACGGGCTCATGGAGTTCATGGTCATCGAACTCCTGCGCCGCGCCCGGGAGATCGGGATCACCCAGGTGTCGCTCAACTTCGCCATGTTCCGGTCCGTCTTCGAACGTGGTGCGCGCCTCGGCGCCGGACCGGTGCTCAGGCTGTGGCGTTCGCTGCTCAGCTTCTTCTCGCGCTGGTGGCAGATCGAGTCGCTGTACCGGGCCAACGCGAAGTACCGGCCCATCTGGGAGCCCCGGTTCCTGCTCTTCGAGAAGAGCGCGGACCTGCTGCGCATCGGCGTCGCCGCGGCGCGTGCCGAGGGGTTTCTGGAGGCTCCGGGACTGCCGAAGTGGCTGCACCGCAAGCACCTGGAGTCGCACAGATGAGGATCGCCGGACGATGAGGAACGCTGGATGAACGCACTCGCCCGCCTGGCCCGCACCGAGTGGGGGCCGGTGTACGTCACCGTGCGACAGGCCCTCGCACGGCGGCGCCGGCGGGCGGTGCCGATGACGCTCACGGCCGTGTGCCTGACGTCGGTCCTGCAGTTCGTGCAGAACCAGTCGTGGGGCTTCGGGCTCGTGCAGCACATCGGATCCGTACGGGCCGAGGAGCCACTCGGGCGGGCACTGCTGCGGACCCCGCTCTCCCTCTTCGTACCGGCCCTCGATCTGCCGGTGTGGGGGGCGCTCCTGCAGATCCTGTTCGTGTTCGGGATCGCCGAGATCTGCCTGGGCTGGTGGCGCACGCTCGGTATCGCGTACGTCGCCACGCTGGCGGGCACGCTGTACGCGCGGATGGGGATCGAACTGGGCGCGCACCATCCGCTGGGACTGCCCGCCACGGACGCGCAGGTCGTGGACACCGGTCCGTCGGCGGCGGTGATCGGGCTGGCCCTGTTTCTGTGCTGGCGCCACCAGGCGTACGTCACGGGAGGCGTGGTGACCGCTGCGATGGTCGGCGAGCTCCTGATCAAGGAGAACCTCGCGGGCAAGGAGCACATCGCCGCGATCGCCGCGGTGCTGGTGCTGTGCGGGGTGTCGGCGCTGAGCCGCTACTGGCGCTGGGGCACCCGGGTGTCCTGCGAGTCCGGTCTGCCGCCGATCCAGTCCTGAAGTCTGCGGCTGCGGGCCGCCCAGCGGCGGTCGTGGTGGTAGGCGCGCAGGCCCGCCCTGGCGCGGGCGCGCGGCCGCCGGCGGTAGAAGCGTCTGGCCCACGGGGAGCCGGGGCGGGCCAGCCGTAGGGCGCCGACCACGGCGATCAGCGGCACGATCACGCCGAACAGCGCCGTACGCGCCTTGCCCTTGCTCAGGGCGAGCAGCGCGAAGAGGAAGTTCGCGGCGACGCTCACGACGACGGCGGCGCGATCGTGCAGTTCGGCCGCGGAGACGTCGTTGACGCCGAACGGCGCGAAGCCGGCGAGGACCAGCCCGACCAGGGCCGCCGTGAGCACGACGACCTCGACGCTCTTGCGTCCCTCCTCCGTCCAGTAGACGTCGGCGAGGTGCAGGATCAGGGCGAACTCGTCCAGGACGAGGCCCGCCCCGACACCGAAGAGGATCGCGCACACACCGGAACCCGGGCCGTGGCGGCTGGCGAGCGCGCCGAAACCGCCCACCAGGACGAGGACGACACCGGGCACGACGTGGTGGATGTGCACACCCCCGGCGCTGACGTTGCCGAACGGGCCCTTGCCCGCGCGGATGAGACGGGTGACGACCCGGGTGACCAGGAACGTCAGCACGAACGAGGCCAGCGCGAGCAGCAGCGGGAGCTTGCCCGGTTCGACGATATTGCGCTCCAGCCAGTGGCCCATGGGGAAAGTGTGCCCGCGGCGGCCCCCGTCCTGCCCGTTCACGGCCGCCCGACGGCAGGACGGCCGCACCGGTCCCGTACCCTTCGGCCGTGTCCAAGACCCCGCTCCTGCACGGCCTCCGCTTCGCCTTCGGCACCCTCACCGTGCTGCCCGTCACGGTGACCCGCTGGGACCGGGAGGCCGCTCGCGGCGGCATGGTGTGCGCGCCGCTGGCCGGAGTGGCGGTGGGAACCCTCGCCGGACTGCTCGGCGCGGTCCTGCTCCTGCTGGGCGCGGGCCCGCTGACGGCCGCCGTCGCCGGCGCCGCCGTACCGGCCGTGCTGACCCGGGGTCTGCATCTGGACGGGCTCGCCGACACCGCGGACGGGCTCGGCAGCGGGAAGCCCGCCGAGGACGCGCTGCGCATCATGAAGCAGTCGGACATCGGGCCGTTCGGCGTGATCACCCTGGTGCTCGTGCTGCTCGCCCAGGTGGCGGCCCTCGCGCAGGCGTACGGCGCCTCCTGGACGCGGGGCCTGCTGGCCGCCGTCGTCTCGGCGACCGCGGCGCGGCTCGCCCTCACGCTGGCCGCGCGCGACGGGGTGCCGGCCGCCCGCCCGGAGGGGCTGGGGGCGGCGGTCGCCGGGGTGGTTCCGGTGGGGGGCGCCCTCGCGGTGGGGCTCGCGGTGACCGCGGCGGCCGCGGCGGCCGGGACCACGGTGTCCGGCCTTGACGGCGGCGTCCGCACCGTGGCCTCGGTGGTGCTCGCGGTGGCCGCCGCGGAGCTGCTGCTGCGTCACTGCGTCCGGCGCTTCGGCGGGGTGACCGGTGATGTCTTCGGCGGCCTCGCGGAAACGGCCGCGACGACCGCGCTCGTGGTGCTGTCCCTGGGCTGAAAGCCCATCGCCCGGCACCCGGCACCCGGCATCCCGCGGTGCGCGGGCGCCACGGGCAGGCGGGCACCCTCGGCCATGGCGAACCCGGCCACCGCGCGTAGGCTCGTGCCGGGTGTTTCCCTGCCCAGGTGAAGACCGAACGATCGGAGCAATCTAGGGTCGGTTCCCGGGCCGGTCGACCCCATCCCGTTCGGCCACCGAAACTCAATTGGAAGCGAGAATTCACCACCGTGACTGCTCTCACTCTCAGCACCGCCGCGGCGGCCGGCCTGCGCGCCGACGCGATCGTGGTCGGTGTCGCGAAGGGCGCCGAGGGCCCGGTCGTCGCACCGGGCGCCGAGGCCGTGGACCAGGCGTACGACGGCAGGCTCGCCGCCGTCCTGGAGACCCTGGGCGCCTCGGGTGCCGAGGGCGAGGTGACGAAGCTGCCCGCACCCTCCGGCTTCAAGGCTCCCGTCGTGGTCGCCGTGGGGCTCGGTGCGGCACCGGAGAAGGACGAGACCTACACCGCCGAGTCGCTGCGCCGCGCCGCCGGCTCCGCGGCCCGTGCGCTCGCCGGCTCCAAGAAGGCCGTCTTCGCGCTGCCGATCGCGGACGCCGCCGACGCCGGCGTCATCGGTGAGGGCGCGCTGCTCGGCGCGTACTCCTTCGACACGTACAAGGACAACGGCAGGAACGCCAAGGGCGGCAGGAGCGCCAGGAACGGCAAGGCTCCGCTCGCCGAGGTCGCCCTGCTCGGCGGCAAGCCCCGCGACAAGGCGTACAAGGCGGCCGTCGAGCGCGCCGTCGCGGTCGCCGAGGAGCTCAACCGCGCCCGCGACCTGATCAACATGCCGCCGAACGACCTGAACCCGGCGGCCTTCGCGGCCCTCGCGCAGACCGCGGCCAAGGAGCACGGCCTCAAGGTGCAGGTGCTCGACGAGAAGGCGCTGGCCAAGGGCGGCTACGGCGGCATCCTCGGCGTCGGCGCGGGCTCGGCCTCCGCCCCCCGCCTGGTGAAGCTGTCGTACACGCACCCCAAGGCGGGCAAGCACCTGGCCCTCGTCGGCAAGGGCATCACCTACGACTCGGGCGGCATCTCCCTCAAGCCGGCCGGCCACAACGAGACCATGAAGTGCGACATGAGCGGCGCGGCGGCGGTCTTCGCCGCGGTCGTGACCGCCGCCCGTCTCGGTCTCGAGGTCAACGTCACGGGCTGGCTCGCCCTCGCGGAGAACATGCCCTCCGGCTCCGCCACCCGTCCCGGTGATGTGCTGCGCATGTACAGCGGCAAGACCGTCGAGGTCCTCAACACGGACGCCGAGGGCCGTCTGGTGCTCGCCGACGCGCTGTGGGCGGCGTCGGAGGAGAACCCGGACGCGATCGTGGACGTCGCGACCCTGACCGGGGCGATGATGCTGGCGCTCGGCAGCCGCACCTTCGGGATCATGGCGAACGACGACGCGTTCCGCACCGCGATCCACGAGGCCGCCGAGGAGGTCGGCGAGGAGTCCTGGCCGATGCCGCTGCCGGAGCACCTGCGCAAGGGCATGGACTCCCCCACGGCGGACATCGCCAACATGGGCGAGCGGATGGGTGGCGGCCTGGTCGCCGGTCTGTTCCTCAAGGAGTTCGTCGGCGAGGGCATCACCTGGGCCCACCTGGACATCGCCGGCCCGGCCTTCAACGAGCAGGCGCCCTTCGGCTACACCCCGAAGGGCGGCACCGGTTCGGCGGTCCGCACCCTGGTGCGGCTCGCGGAGCTGACGGCCGCGGGCGACCTCGGCTGACTTCCCCCGCGCGCCCATGAGGCGCACACGAGGGCGGCCCCGGGTGCCACGGCACCCGGGGCCGCCCTCGTCGGTGGGTCCCCGGCCGCCGCGCTCGTCGCCGCACACACCGGGCCGTCCTCCCGCCCGCACGGGCGTTACGCCCTCGACGAAATCCGCGCGGGGCGGGGTGGCCGCGACCTCCCGACGTGATGGATCAGACGTTCCAGACAGCGGCCCGGCGTCTCCTCAGCCGCCGACAAGTGCAAAGATGGGGTCTCGGCAGGACAGGGCCCCACCGAAGGGCCGAAGCAACAAGCGGCCGGACACCAGCCGCCTGCCGGTCATCGGAGACCGGCGCACGGCGCACATGCATGGAGGACGTGACGTGGCGAACGACGCCAGCACCGTTTTCGACCTAGTGATCCTCGGCGGTGGTAGCGGTGGTTACGCCGCGGCCCTGCGCGGGGCGCAGCTGGGCCTGGACGTCGCCCTGATCGAGAAGGACAAGGTCGGCGGCACCTGCCTGCACCGGGGTTGCATCCCCACCAAGGCCCTGCTGCACGCGGGCGAGATCGCCGACCAGGCCCGCGAGAGCGAGCAGTTCGGTGTCAAGGCCAGCTTCGAGGGCATCGACGTCCCGGCCGTCCACAAGTACAAGGACGAGGTCATCTCGGGCCTGTACAAGGGTCTGCAGGGCCTGATCGCCTCCCGCAAGGTGACCTACATCGAGGGCGAGGGCCGGCTGTCCTCCCCGACGTCCGTCGACGTGAACGGTCAGCGGATCCAGGGCCGTCACATCCTCCTGGCGACCGGTTCCGTGCCGAAGTCGCTGCCGGGTCTGGAGATCGACGGCAACCGCATCATCTCCTCGGACCACGCCCTCGTCCTGGACCGCGTGCCCAAGTCCGCGATCATCCTCGGCGGCGGCGTCATCGGCGTCGAGTTCGCCTCCGCCTGGAAGTCCTTCGGTTCCGACGTCACGATCATCGAGGGCCTCAAGCACCTCGTCCCGGTCGAGGACGAGAACTCCTCCAAGCTTCTCGAGCGCGCCTTCCGCAAGCGCGGCATCAAGTTCAACCTGGGCACGTTCTTCCAGAAGGCCGAGTACACCCAGGACGGTGTCAAGGTCACCCTCGCCGACGGCAAGGAGTTCGAGGCCGAGGTCCTCCTCGTCGCCGTCGGCCGCGGCCCGGTCTCCCAGGGGCTGGGTTACGAGGAGGCCGGGGTCGCCATGGACCGCGGCTACGTCCTCGTCGACGAGTACATGCGCACCAACGTCCCGACCGTCTCCGCCGTCGGTGACCTGGTCCCGACGCTCCAGCTCGCCCACGTCGGCTTCGCCGAGGGCATCCTGGTGGCGGAGCGGCTGGCCGGCCTGAAGACCGTCCCGATCGACTACGACGGTGTGCCGCGGGTGACGTACTGCCACCCGGAGGTCGCCTCCGTGGGCATCACCGAGGCCAAGGCCAAGGAGATCTACGGCGCGGACAAGGTCGTCGCTCTCAAGTACAACCTGGCGGGCAACGGCAAGAGCAAGATCCTCAAGACCGCGGGCGAGATCAAGCTCGTCCAGGTCAAGGACGGTGCCGTGGTCGGCGTCCACATGGTCGGCGACCGCATGGGCGAGCAGGTCGGCGAGGCGCAGCTGATCTACAACTGGGAGGCGCTGCCGGCCGAGGTCGCCCAGCTCATCCACGCCCACCCGACGCAGAACGAGGCGCTCGGCGAGGCCCACCTGGCCCTGGCCGGCAAGCCCCTCCACTCCCACGACTGACGCCTTCAGTCTTCGGACGCGACGACACAGACTTCCGCACTTCGTTAAGGAGAAACCGAAACCATGGCGGTTTCCGTAACCCTTCCGGCGCTCGGCGAGAGCGTCACCGAGGGCACTGTCACCCGCTGGCTGAAGGCCGAGGGCGAACGCGTCGAGGCCGACGAGCCGCTGCTCGAGGTTTCGACCGACAAGGTCGACACCGAGATCCCGGCGCCCGCCTCCGGTGTGCTGTCCTCCATCAAGGTCGCCGAGGACGAGACGGTGGAGGTCGGCGCCGAGCTGGCCATCATCGACGACGGCTCGGGTGCCCCGGCCGCGGCTCCGGCTCCGGCCGCCGAGCCCGCCCCCGCCCCCGCCGCCGAGCCCGCTCCGGCTCCGGCCGCCGAGGCCCCGGCCGCCCCTGCGCCGGCCGCCGCCCCCGCCGCTCCGGCCGGTGGCGCCCAGGGGACCGACGTGGTCCTGCCCGCGCTCGGCGAGTCGGTCACCGAGGGCACCGTCACCCGCTGGCTGAAGTCGGTCGGTGACACCGTCGAGGCCGACGAGCCGCTGCTCGAGGTCTCCACGGACAAGGTCGACACCGAGATCCCGGCGCCCGCCTCCGGTGTGCTGCTGGAGATCGTGGTCGGCGAGGACGAGACGGCCGAGGTCGGTTCCAAGCTCGCCGTCATCGGCCAGCCG
>NZ_JAKEEB010000052.1 GCF_021462825.1 Streptomyces glomeratus
AGTACCGGTGGGTGATTCCGTCCGTGTCTGGTCAGGTGGGGTGCCCAGCGCGGAAGGCCAATGGAGTGGGCCCAGCCACTCCTGGTTGAGTGGCAGGGCCCGGGGTTGCAGGTGGTCAGCGGAGTGCGCTGACTTCGGGTGCGGAGAGCGTTCGGGGGTAGACGTGGACGTCGGCGAAGGAGCCTGGGAACGCCATGTACGGGGTGGTGGCAGAGGCGCTGTTGACGCAGCCGCCGATGGTCAGGGGCATGGAGGAGTCGTACTGCGGGCTGAGGTTCTTGGCTGTCCCCGTCAGTGTCCCGTCTTGGTAGAGCGCCATCACTCCGGTGTTGGAGTTCCCGGCGACTGGGGCTCGGTAGGTGGCGACCAGGTGTGTCCAGGTTCCGACCTTGCCGGTGTTGGCGTCTCCTTCCGCGGTGGGGAAGTCGGAGTTTTCGTCGTTGGTGGTCGTGGTCTGGAACATCCAGGCGCCACTGGGTTTGTCGTAGGACAGGTAGAAGGACTGGTGTTGCGTCGTGCCCTGGCAGAGGGCGGTGGTGCCGAGTGCTGAGTTGATCTTCACCCAGGCGGAGATGGTGTAGTCGCCAAGTGTGTTCACCGCGCTCTGTTTGCTCTTGAGGAATCCGGTGCTGCCGTCGAAGGCGACACTGCCGGACTTCCCGCTCGGCGCATCGGTGCCGAAGGTGACGCTGCCGGACGTGGTGAGCGGGTTGAGGGAGGCGGTGTCGGTGCCGTCGGTGGCGAGTTTCCATTCGTCCTCGGGCATGCCCTTGTCCCAGCCGCTCGGGACGATCACGCTGCTGGCGCTGGCCCCGCTCGCTGTCATCGCGTACGGGTAGACGTGGACGTCTGAGACGGAGCCGGGGAAGGCGTTGTACGGCGTGGTGGTGTCGGGGTTGTTGACGCAGCCGCCGATGGTCAGGGGCATGGAGGAGTCGTACTGCGGGGTGAGGTTGGTGGCGGTACCCATCAAGGTGCCGTTCTGGTAGAGCGACATCACGCCCGTGCTGGAGTCGCCGTCGACCGGTGCGGTGTAGGTGACCGTGAGGTGTGTCCAGGTACCGACAGCCCCGGTTCCGCTGTCTCCCTCGGCGGTAGGGAAGTCGGCGCTTGCGTCGTTGGTGGTGGCGGTCTGGAACATCCAACCCTTGTTGCCGCCGTCGTAGCCGAGGTAGAGCGCTTGGTGCTGACTGGTTCCTTGGCAGAGGGCGGTGGCGGCGACTGGCGAGTTGATCTTCACCCAGGCGGAGATGGTGTAGTCGCCGAGGGTGTTCACCGCGGTGTGGTCGCTCTCCAGCAGCCCAGTGTTGCCGTCGAAGGACGCTGCGCCGGCGCCGGCGTTGACCGCGTCCGGGCCGTCGGCGCTGAAGGCCGCGCCACCGATGGCGGTGAACGGGTTGTCCGTGTTGCTGTCGCTGCCGTCGGTGGCCAGCTGCCAGTCGTCCTTGGGCGTGTCGCTGCCGGTGGCGAGCGGGACGAGCAGGTTCGGCGCGATGTCGACCGCGTTGTTGTTGGTGGCGTTCAGGTACTCGTTGGCCAGGTCGGCGTAGTAGGCGTCGGACGGGTTGCCACCTGAGAGGTCGGCCGCCTTCACGGTCGAGGACTGCGGGTTGCGGTCCGTGGAGACTGCCTCGGCGAAGTCGATGAGCTGGGTGGGATAGGTGGTTCGCAGGTAGTCGTTGACCTCTTGGCGCGCGGCTTCCTGGGTTGCGGTGCCTGGGTGGGCGGCGGTGAACGGCGGGATGGTGGCGACGTACACGGTGATGTTGGAGTTCTGGTCGACCGCGATCTGGCTGTCGTCGGTGTTGTACGAGCTCAGCTCGGTGCCAAGCGAGGCCAGGCCGTTTTCCACGTTGGTTGCGCAGGTGTGGGCGTTGTCGCTCTTGCAGTTGAGCAGGTCGGCGGCGCCGGTGGAGACAAGGGCGGTGCGCACGTTGCCCTGGGTGAGCACGTTGCGGTCCAGGGGGTTGAGCGCGCTCTTTGGGTAGTTGGTGGCGGTCTGCGGCAGCAGGCTGCTCGGGCTGTTGCTGCTGGAGCCTGCGCTGAGGACGCCGTAGTCCACGGAGTTGTCCCCGTTGGGATCGGCGGTCATCGCGTTGGTGATGGCATCACTGAGGTGGTGCTGGCCGTCGTCTTTCGCGGTGTCCCCGTTGACGGTTTGGTCGCCGTAGAGGACCAGCGAGCCGGTGGGGGCTGAGGTGGGGGTGGTGACGTCGATACCGGAGAGGTAGGGCAGACCGGTGTACTTAGTTTGGGTGTAGCTGCCGGCGTTGGTGTCACCGGTGTGGTTGGCGGAGTCGCTGCTGACCCACATGGGAGTCCGGGCGACGTCGTGACCGGGCATGGCGGACACCCAACCGTGTACCTGCAGGCTGACCAGGACAGTCGCCTGCTGGTCGACATGCAGGTTTACCGGGTCGCTGGTGACGTCGCCGCCTGCGGGGATGGTGATGGAGGAGGCACTGCCGAAGGTCAGCGCTTTGGGCGCTGCGGTCGCGGTGGCGTCGCCGGCGGTTGTGTCCTGTAGCGCGACGGATGCGGCGTCGAAGGTCACCGGGGTGGTGCCCATGGCGTTGGACAGGTGGATGCGCACCCCGTTGCCGTCATCGGTGCCGATGCTGACGTGCGCGGGGATGCGCAGGGTCTGCCCGTTGACGGTGGCGGTGGTGCCGCCGGACAGCTGCACCTTGGCC
The DNA here is from genome assembly GCF_021462825.1 of Streptomyces glomeratus. Lineage (GTDB taxonomy): Bacteria > Actinomycetota > Actinomycetes > Streptomycetales > Streptomycetaceae > Streptomyces > Streptomyces glomeratus. The sequence goes on from NZ_JAKEEB010000052.1 coordinate 2,694, forward strand.
GTGTCCTGGCCGGAGGACCAGGTACCGACCCAGTGCTGGGCGCCGGTGCCGCTGCCGGTGACGGTCGTCGGCCGCAGGCCGAGTCCGAGGACGTGCAGGGAGGGCTGCCCGGCCTGGACACCGTTGGTGAACAGGGGCAGGGAGATGCTGCTGATGACTGAGCCGGGGCAGTCCAGCGGGACGCTGATGGCGTAGACCTTCGGACCGGAGGTCGGACTGGTCTGGGTGTTGTTGCTGTGGTTCTCGTGGACCAGGGCGATCGAGGCTGCGGAGGCGGGGCCGTTGATCCAGTCGGGCACCGTGTCGAGATGGTAGTTCTGGTCGTAGGTGTTGTCGCGGTCTACACAGTTGTTCTTGGCGTACGTGATGGTTCCGGTGGTACCTGTGGCGGTGCCGCCGGTGGCGAAGGCGAGGAAGACCAGGGCGTTGCCCGCGTTCACCACGCCGCTGCCCGGCAGGGTGATGGTCTGGCCGGAGGCCAGCATGTTGTCGTAGGTGCCGGTGCTGAATTTCGGCAGCGTGATGGTGGCGCCGTCAACGGTGACCGTTTTGCCGCTCTGCCAGCCGGATGTGGTCGTCAGGTCTGGGGCGTTGATGCTGTTGCCGGAGCCGTCGGCGTCGGCGGGGCTGGTCGTGGCGGTGAAGGTGCTGGTGGCGGTGTTGTTCAGGCAGCTGCTGGTGGCGTTGATGGCGCAGGTGAGCGCCGGGCCGAGGCGCAGCACGTCGATGCCGGCCTGGTAGCCCGTGGAGCTGGGGTTCTTGCCGGTCAGAGTGAGGGTAAGGGTGTGCACGCCCTGCTTGAGGGTGAGCAGCTGACCGCTTGAGTCCTTGGGTATCCCGAGGTTGACGAACTGGGTGGCGACGTACGGGTTGTAGGCGTCGAAGCCGCTGATCAGGGTGGCCTGGGTGTTTTGGCCCGCGTCGAGGGTCAGGCGGTAGATGCCGTAGTCCCTGGCCTTGGTCAGGTTGGCTCCGAAGCTCCAGGGGCCGTCCTTGGGGATGTCGAAGCTAAAGGTGGCACTGTCACCGCTGACGGCCTTCGAAGTGCTGCTCTTGTTGCCGAGCATCGCCTGGTAGCCGTCGGCGAACTCGTAGCCGCTGCCTGCGGCTTGGCTGACCAGTTGGCCGCCACTGCTTGTGGTCGTCGCCTTGGGCACGGCGGTGGTGGTGCCGTCGGTGTTGTTCGCGGTCCAGCCGCTGATCATCTTGTCGCCGTAGGCGTAGGTGGGGGTACTGGTGCCCGCGTAGAAGGCGTAGGCGGTCTGGGAGATGGATGTCGAGTCGGCCTGGTCCACTGCTTTGGCATAGAGCGTGTGGGGTCCGGTCACGGCGGGGGCGAAGGCAGGGGCAGCGCTGCCGTTGACGACCGAGGTGCCCGTCCCGGGTCCGTTGTCGGAGGTGGCGTAGTAGATCTTGCCCGGCGTGATCTTCGTGCTCGTCGTCAAGTGGACGACGCTGCTGCTGTTGTAGACCGTGTTGCCGAGTGTGGCGTCCAGCGAGAACAGGTAGCCGGTGATGTTGTTGGTGTGGTTGTTGCTCAGGACGAAGGTGCCCTTGTCACTGAAGGCCGCGCCGATCTGCTTGGCCGGAAACTGACTTGAGGTCACCGTGGGCGCTGGCGGGGCGCTGGTGTCCACGGTGAAGCTCTGGGTCTTGGTCCAGGTTCCGGAACCGGTGCCCGCCCAGTAGCCGGCCGCGTTCTGTGCGGTGGCCTTCCAGGTGTATGTGCCGTCGGGGAGTCTCGGAGTAGTCCAGTCGCTGCCGTTGGTGTTGTACCGGGCGTGCTTCTTGGAGTCGAGGTTGGGGCCGAAGCCCTGACCCACCAGGGTGCCGGAGGAGTTGTAGACGTTGTATTCGATGCGCACCAGCTCACTGCCGCCGGCGAGATCGGGATTGACCGCCCGGGCGGACAGCGTGGGGGTGTGGGTGGTGGTCATCGTGTTGCCCATGCTGATGGCGGAGGGCTTGATGGCGGGCGTGCCGGTACCGTTCTTGAGCTTGGGCCGGTAACTGTAGGTGACCGCCATCGTGGCGCCGCCGCCGTAGGCGAGCTGCTTCCACTGGTGGGGATCATTCATATCGGGCGACTGGACCATCAGCGTCATGCTGCTCCAGCCGCCGGCCGCCGCACTCTTCGCCCGGGAGGTCACGTCGAACTCCAGCGACGGCGGACTGACCCAGGAGTGGGCACCGTCCGTTACCGGGCAGGTGCCGGCCTCATGGCTCTTCGGGTTGGTGCCCAGCGCGCCGGTGCGTCCCCCGGGCTCATGACCCCAGTACAGCGAGGAAGAGTTCCACCCGGCGGGGCGGTCGGTGCCGTAGATAGCGGCCGGCGTGTCGTCGCAGGAGGCGGCGGAGAGCTGCTTCACATACAGCGAGGCGTGGCTGACTACGGCCCCTTTGATGCCGCTGGTGTTGATCTGGTAGTACGTCCGCGCCCGTTCGCCGTTGCCGGGATAGCTGTTGTCCCATCCTTCCCGGGCGTTGGTCGCACCCGTCGTGGAAGTCGAGTTGTAGACATTCCAGCCGTTGTCGGAGATCCGCGCCCACTCCAGCTGGGACGGCCTGCCGCTCCACTCGGGGTCCACATACACCGGGTAGGTGGTGGCTTTGTCGGTGAGCAGCGGCTTGTTCAGGGCGAGTAGTTGTCTGCCGTCTTTGAGGGTCACGTGGACCTGAGCACGGTGTTTGCCCACTGTGGTGGCCGCAGTGTGTTCGTCCCGGGCAGCGGAGGCGGTCGTGGTCCGGGCGCTGGCGGCAGCGCCGCTTCTGCGGCTGGCGCTGTCCCACATCAGCGCGGTGTCGCTGTGGAACACCGTCTTGCCGTTGTGCTTGTCCGTGGCCTGCGCACCGCCGTCGGAGGTGGCGGCCAGCTTCAGGTTGGCCGATGTGGTGTTGAGCGCGAGGGTTTGCAACCGGCGGTCGGCAGCGGCTTTGGGTGTCTTGACGACCAGGATCGAAGAGTACCCGGAGGCATCCGCGGTCAGTTGGAGGTCGACCCCGGGCAACACCTCGGGGTACGTGGCGGTGTCCCCAGCGACTACGGGTCTGGGCAGGGGCCCCGGCCAGGAGAAGCCCAGCTTGTGCGCATCGCTGAGCATCGTGACCATTGCGACGGAACCGCCGCCGGAGAAGGCTACGTGCGTGACGGCGGCCTTGGGGGCCCAGGTACCGTCCGCCTGCCGCACCAAAGTGGTGTCGATGGGCACCCACTTCCCGTGCCGCTGTACGCGTTGCGGCACCGAGGAGTCCGTGCGCGTGAACGTGCCATCCGGATTGGCCACCACAAGGGTCCCGGTGTCGGTGAGCTGGTCGATGGTCACCGGCTTACCGGTCGCCTTCGCCTGCGCAGATGCTGCTTCCGTGGGGTTCAGGCGCCTGACGGCGGACCGAGAGTCACTGCTATGCGACTTTGCAGGAGGTTCGGCCGGCGTGTTGGTGGCGGCGTGGGCCGACGTATTCGCGGTCAGTGGCCCGGCAGCCACGGCCGCGGCGATGACAATGGCGACTGGTCTTGTCGCGGGACGGCTGATCGCACGCTTCGGTGTGCGGAAGGCGGACATCGAGGCTGGATTCCTTAGCAGGTATCGGGCGGTCCCCCCGTGGGCCCCGCAACCCTGTGCATTCTGGAGGCCGGTGCGGACGCGGTCCATTCCCCATTGACCGTCCGGCGACCGCGCATAGTCCGCTTTTGACGTGTACGAGCCAGATTGCGTTTCCGGCTCGGTGTTTCCTTTGCTTTTCCTATGGAATTACTTTACCTACGGAACTGACGCCACGTCATAGCGTGATGATCCGCGGGGGGTGTAATCGACCGTGCCTCCGCTCTGACGTGCAAGCTCAAATTGGCTTATTCACACAGTGCTTGGCCTGTTTGGGACGGGGGAGGGGAAGGCACAGCATGGCGCGGGTATCGGGATCCAGACATCACCGGGCGGCGGCCTGGGGCACCCACAGAATTCGTCGCATGGCAACGGTGACGACCGGCGCCCTACTACTGGGCCTGCTGCCTGCCGGCATTGCACCCGCAGCCACTCCGGAGAAGCAGCGGCTTTCCGCCACGGTCGCTCCGCACGACAAAAGAATTCCCTTCACCCGCGCTGTACCCAAGAAGGGACACCCGCCCAAGCGGTTCAAGAACTTCGATCCCACCAGGCAGACAAGGCTTCCCGTGCCGGGCACCGCTGAGGTGACCTTGCCCATCGCGGCCGCTTCAGCGAGCCGGAGCGTGAAAACACCCCAGGTCAGGGCTGGCGACACACCCATTCTGCTCGGTGCCGCCACGGGCATGCAGCCCCAGTCGGCCGCCGTCATCCGCTCCCAGCGGGTCCGTGTGACCATGCTGGACCAGAAAGCCGCGCAGGCTGCCGGTGTCCACGGTGTCCTGTTCACCCTGCAGCGCGTCAGCCCCGGTAGCGGAAAGCTCGCACTGCGGGTGGACGACTCGTCGTTCCGCTACGCCTTCGGCGGCGACTTCGCTGCACGTCTCCACCTGGTCCTCCTGCCCTCATGTGCCCTGACCACGCCTAAGTCGGTGCGCTGCCAAGTTCAGACCCCGCTACGTACAGCCCTGGGCTCGCCCTTGTCGGCGCAGGTACCCGTGCCGGACCTGCCCGGGACGGCGCTCGGCACCACACCCTCCGCGCGTACCGGAGCGGCCGGACCTGGTGCGGTCATGGTCATGGCTGCGACGTCAGGTGCCTCGGGCTCCTCCGGTGACTACTCGGCGACCAGCCTGTCACCGGGCGGCTCCTGGGCGACCTCGGGGAACACCGGCTCCTTCACCTACAGTTACCCGATCAACGTGCCGCCGGCGATCGGCGGCGCGGCCCCCAACGTCGATCTCTCCTATAACTCCTCCACCCAGGACGCGCGCACCGAGGGGACCAACAACCAGTCCTCGTGGCTGGGAGATGGCTGGAGCTCGGCGGACAACTATGTCGAGCGCACCTACAAGCCGTGCAAGGACGACTCCTCCTCCGGAGCCCCGAAGAACGACGGCGACCAGTGCTGGGCAGGGCAGATCCTCACCCTGTCACTGAACGGAAAGTCCACCGACATCGTCTACGACGACTCGACCAAGACCTTCCGCCCCGCTGATGACAACTCCACCACCAAGATCGAGGACTTGACCGACGGCACGAACGGTACGGCGAACGGGGAGTACTTCAAGGTCACCGAGGGCGGGGTGCAGTACTTCTTCGGCCGCAACCGCCTGCCGGGCTGGACCAGCGGCAAGGAAGAGACCAAATCCGTCTGGGCCGAGCCGGTCTACCACGCGCACAAGGGCGTGTCCGACTGCCCGGACAGCACGGACTTCGCCGCCACGTCCTGCACGCTGGGCTACCGGTTCAACTTGGACTACTCGGTCGACACCCACGGCAACGCCACCGCCTGGTACTACACGCCGGAAACCGGCTACTACGGCGCCGACATGAAGGACACCGCCGTCGCCTACACCCGCGGTGGCACCCTCTCCCGCATCGACTACGGCATGACCTCCTCGAGCATCTACTCCGGCACCGCCCCGGAGCAGATCCAGTTCGACACAGCTGAACGCTGCATTCCCGGCACCCCCTCAGGAAACACCTGCGCGGACAGCCAGTTCACCGCCGCGAACGCCGCCTACTGGCCGGACGTTCCGGTCGACCTAAACTGCACCAAGGCATCGACGAGTTGCACCAACCATGGCCCGAGCTTCTGGTCCCGCAAGCGCCTGACGACGATCACCACCCAGATCCAGACGGGCGGTGCGACCCAGCAGGTCGACAAGTACACCCTCACCCAGTCCTTCCCCGACGGCGGCGACCACGCCCCCACCCTGTGGCTGGACTCCATCCAGCGCACCGGCCTGGACACCCTGGGCGGCGCCTCGGGCAGCGCCTCAACGCCGGCAGTCAACTTCGACCCACCGCTGCAGCTACCCAACCGCGTGGGCACCATCCCACAGATGCCGCTGATGTACCACGACCGCATCCAGACGGTCACCAGCGAGACCGGCGCCGAGACCACCGTCACCTACGACCGGCCCAACTGCTCCAAAGCCCCGGCAAGCGACCTCAACGACCCCACGGACGCAGCCGCCCAGGCCTTCGCCTCGTCCAACACGTTGTCCTGCTTCCCGGTGTACTGGACGCCCGACGGGCAGCCGGCGCCATGGATGGACTGGTTCTACAAGTACAAGGTCACCTCGGTCGTCACCGAAGACACGCACAACTCCTACCAGGACGGCACCCAGCCCAAGCTGGAGACGGACTACGCCTACAAGGGCAACCCCGGCTGGCACTACGACGACAACGAGCTCGTCAAGGCCAAGAACCGCACTTGGGGCCAGTTCCGGGGCTACCCGGAGGTCGACGTCACAACCGGTGACCCCAGCGTCTTCCACAAGACCAACGGCGCCAACGTCTACGACCAGAAGACATTGAGCAAGACCTTCTACTTCCTGGGCATGAACGGCGACACGCTGCCCGGCGGCAAGACCCGCTCAGTGCCATCGCTGACCAGCCAGGACGGCACCACCTCGGTCCCCGACGACAACGCGCTAGCCGGACAGGTCTTCGAGACCGACACCTACACCAGCGCCAGCGGAAGCCTGGACAAGGCCGTCGTCACCGTGCCCACGATCATCGGGCCCACGGCCTCCCGATCACGCAGCGGCGTCCCCGACCTGACGGCGCAGATGGTCCGCACGGCCAAGAGCCTCACCCGGCAGGCGGTCTCCTACGGCTGGCGCAAAACGGAGACCGACACCTTCTACAACACCGCCCTCGGCAAGCCGACGACCGGCGTGCCCGTGCAGGTCGACGACCGCGGCGAAGCCGCAGACAGCAACAACGCCACCAGCTGCACCTACAACCGTTACCTCACCGGCAGCGCAGACACCCTGGTCCTGTCTGCCGAGACCATCGTCACCGACCAGGACTGTTCCACGGCCGGATCAACTCCCGGAGGGGCGCTGCTCTCGGACGTCCGCACCTCCTACGACCACAATGCCTTCGCCTACGACGGCGACGGCCAGCAAAACCCGGCGCTCCCCAAGACGGGCGACGTCACCCTGGTCCAGAAGGCTTCCGCTGCCACCGGCGCCACCGCCGCAGCGTTCGTCGATGAAACGTCCGTCGTCTACGACGACTACGGCCGCGTCACACAGACCACCCGCACGCCCCACTCCACCTACAACGGCAACAGCCTGTCCCAGAGCACCACCACCAGCTACACCCCCGCCAGCGGAGCACTCCCGACCGCCATCGCCACCGCTACACAGGTCACACCCGGAGCCACCTGCAACACCGACACGACCAGTTCCAAGAATTGCCAGGTCGCCAGCAGCACCATGGATCCGGCCCGGGCTCTGCCCACTGCCAAGAAGGACGCGGCAGGCCTGCTCACATCCCTCAGCTACGACGCCCTCGGGCGCCTCAAGGGGGTGTGGCTGCCCAACGAGAACAAGGCCAACGGCGCGCCGGCGAACAGGACCTACTCCTACGCCCTGTCCCAGACGGGGCCTTCGGTCGTGGCCACCAACGCCCTGCTGGACAGCGGCAGCTACAAAACCAGCGAAACGCTGTACGACGCCATGCTGCGCCCCCTGCAGACACAGGCGACCGCCGAGAACTCAAGCACGACCGTCACCGACACCCAATACGACTCGCACGGCTGGACGGTTGCCACCAACAACGCCTACGCCGTCGCGGGCAACCCCAGCAGCACCCTGGACCACATCTCCCAGGTGACCATCCCCGACACCACCGTCACCGACCACGACGGACTGGGCCGCGCCGATCTGGTCACCGAAGAGCACAACGGCGCCAAAACCTGGACCACCACCACTGCCTACACCGGTGACAAGACCACCGTCCTGCCCCCCAAGGGAGGCGTGGCCACCACCACAGTCCTCAACGCACACGGCCAGACCACCGAACTCGACCAGTACACCACCGCCCCCAGCCTCGCCGGCACCGCGGCCACCGGGTACACCGCCACCGGCGGCACCACCTCACCCACCACATACGCTTACACCGCCGCAGGCCAGCAGCACCAGGTGACCGGCCCCGACCACACCGTGTGGACGTTCAACTACGACCTGCTCGGCCGCAAGAGCTCCCAGAACGACCCGGACACCGGCAAGAGCAGCTACGGATACGACGACGCCGGTAACCTGGTCTCCACCACCGACGCCAAGCAGGTCGAACTCGACTACACCTACGACCTCCTGGGCCGCAAGCTCACCGGTACCGACAAGTCGAAGTCCAACTTCCAGTTCGCCTCCTGGACATACGACACCCTGCGCATCGGACTGCCCACCTCATCGACCCGCTACGTCCAGGGAACCACCGGCGGATACACGGTCGCCGCCACCGGATACACCTACCTCGGCAAGCCGACCGGCACCAAGATCACCCTGCCGGCCTCCGAAGCACCGCTGCCGTCGGCGTACACGACGGCATACACCTACACGATCAACGACCAGTTGCTCGCGACGCAGAACGACCCGCGTACGCAGGGTCTGAACAGCGAGATCATTACCTACGAGCACGACGCACTGGGTAACCCGACGAGGACGAGCAGCAGCGCCAACATCTACGTCGACAAAACCACTTACACGGCTTACAGTGCCCCGTCCTTGGTCACACTGGGTGCCTCGACCAACCCCGCCAAGATCACCTACAACTACGACGACCAGACTCTCCGACTGACCGAGCGCCAGATCGCCCGGACCCAGGCACCCGGCCCGACAGTAGACGACACCAAATACTTCTACGACGCCGCCGGCAACCCAACCTCCATCACCGACCAGCAGTCGGAGACCGGCAACACGGTCACCGACCAGCAGTGCTACAGCTACGACGCCCTGGACCGGCTCACCGACGCCTGGACCGCCAACGACAACTGCACTGTCAACCCGCCTACAAGCAGCACCCTCGCCACCACGCCCGGCTCGTACTGGCAGTCCTTCACCTACGATGCCGTCGGAAACCGGCGCCAGAGCACCGACCATGCCATCGGCAGCTCGGGCACCACCACCTACATCAATGGGTGCGCCAGCAACTGCAACTCCACCGGCGCCCAGCCACACACCCTGACCGCGACCACCGGTGGCGCCAACCCCACCAGCTTCGCCTACGACGAAGACGGCAACCTGCACATCCGTACACCCACCACCGGCCCCGGCCAAACCCTGACCTGGGACGATGAGAGCCACCTGACCCAGGTGGACACGGACGGCTCCAGCTCCGCGACCACCAAGTACCTGTACGACGCCGACGGCAACCAGCTCATCCGCCGCGACCCCGGCCAGACCACCCTGTTCGCCGGCGACACCGAGATCGTCGTCAACACCAGCGTCACCCCCAACGTCCTGCTCGGCGCCGTCCGTACCTACACCCACGGCGGCTCCGGGAACCCAGTGGCCGTTCGCTCTAGCCTCGCGGGCGGTGGGGTGAAGTACCTGTTCAACGACCCGAGCGGCACTGCGACCCTGGCGATGGACACCACCACCCAGCAGGTCGCCCGCCAGCAATACACTCCCTACGGCCAGCCACGCGCCAGCGCGAACACGACCATCTGGCCAGACCCCACACACTCCTACCTCGGCAAACCCCAGGACACGTCCACCGGCTACACCGACGTTGGCGCCCGCAAGTACGACCCCACCCTGGGCCGCTTCATCAGCGCCGACCCGCTCTTCGAGCCGACCAGCCCACAAGAACTCGGCGGCTACACCTATGCCGCCGACAACCCCCTCACCAACAGTGACCCCAGCGGCCTGATGGCCTGCGAAACCCCGGACGAATGCGGCGGTGGAGCCCAGTACGGCAACAACACCCCCACTAAGCACAGCGGCGGCAAACCGCTCAACGACCCCTCCTGGGGCTGCAACGGCTGCCACGGTGCCAACAGTGGTCAAGGACCCCTGTCAGTTCCGCGTCTCCTCCGTCCCGCTTTTCACAAAAAATTCATGGAGATCTACCCAGGGGTCTTCATTCAGCGCAACTGGAAGTATGCTGACCAGTTCGCCAAGATTTTCAACCACTACGTCGATACCTGGTGCCAGGACTTTGAATCGAACTGCCTGAATGGCTCGCCCGGCGCGCCAGAAGTCGAATTCGACCAACACATCATTGCACACCTGAAATTCCTCACCTGTGCGGCGCTCGGCCGCAAGAGCGGCTGCCTGGGCCTGGGTAAGGCCGCATCCATTGGCGTGGCCGCAGCGGCAATAATCGCAGTCACGGGGGGAGGCGGCGAAGGACCCGGTGGTGCTGGGGTCAGGTGCAGCTTCTCGCCCGACACACCCGTCCTCATGGCCAAGGGAAAGACTAAGCCAATTGGCGAGCTCAAGACCGGCGACAAGGTCGAATCCGCAGACCCCGCCACGGGCAAGGACAAAGGCAGCCGTGCTGTCCAGCACGTCTGGGTCAATCATGACGATAACCTCCTCGACGTCGCCATCAACACTGGCCGCGGCCGCACGGAGGTACTACACACCACCTCCAACCACCCCTTCTACGACACCACTACCCACACTTGGACACCTGCCGGAAACCTCAAACCCGGCGACCGCCTGGCTAGCATCCGCAGTCAACACCCCACTGTAGCCAGCGTCCACGCCACACCCGGCGCTGCAAACCGCTACAACCTCACTGTCCGGCAACTCCACACGTACTATGTGCTGGCGGGGGGCACGCCAGTACTCGTCCATAATTCGACGTGCACGTCACTCCCCTCGGCGTCGACGGACGAGTATGCGGTCATAGGGAGGCAGAGGGACGTTGAAGTGGCTAAAGACTGGCCCGACCACGAAGTTCTTGACCTCCCGGAAGGGAAATGGACTTCCGTAGGGGATAACGACCAGTGGATCCAGGGGATTATCAAAGCCCGCCAGCCTGTGTATGTTGCCTCGCCCATGGAAGGGAATCTCACAACTTCTGGACGACCGACCGTTTTTTCCAGGGAACTAAGGCAGCTGGACGAGGCTGGGTACACCCGAAGAGGCGACTATTTGGTTCCTCCGGAGAAGTGACATAAAGAGTCGAGGCTAATGTCGCCGACTTGGTCTCAATTTAACATCGAAGCGTGGAGGTGTTCGTGGCAGTCACAAGGCGTATCGCCGCCGCAATTGAAGGTCAATACGGGACCGAGGCGGACTCGGTTGTCTCGCTGTTGGAGGAGGCCGAGCTGAGGGTGTTTCATCGAGCTGCCAGTGAGAGGATCGCAGCCGCTGTTGTGATTCTGGCGAATGGGAGTGTTGATAAGCTTCTCGACGCTATTCGACTCATGGAGATCGATTGGCGTGACCTACTTGTCGGTGCGGAGCTTGACGATTCTGATTGGCCGTCAAGGCTGGATGATCTTTTCGGTTCGAATTAGCCTGTGGGCGACATGGGCAAGCGGGCGTCTTGGCCTGGGTGAAACTTTTGCGCCGACCTTCAGCGGTCCGCAGTTGCGGTGGATTGACATGGCAGTCGCAGCTGGCGATCAGGCTTGGCGCAGATCAACCAACCGTCGACACGTGCTTGGTGGGAGCGGCGGCGGCCGAGGCGGCCTCGTGAAGTCGGTCAAGTGGGTGTGCGCGCACGCGCAGTGCTGATCGCCGTCGGTGTCAACGCCGACAGCCACCGCGAGATCGTTGGCCTTGATGTCGCCACCGCCGAGGACGGCGCCGGCTGGCTCGCCTTCCTGCGCTGAAGGCCGCCGAGCACCTGGACGCCGCCCAGCACGACCTGCTGGCCTTCACCGCCTTCCCACGAGGGAGCTGGAGGCAGATCTGGTCCAACAACCCGCAAGAAGCTGAACAAGAAGATCCGCCGCTGCACCGACGTGGTCGGCCTGGTCGGCCTGTCCTGGCCGAGCAGAACGACGAGTGGACCGAGGGCCGCCGCTCCATGGGACTCGACCTGCTGGCCAAGGGCCGCCTCCACCCGATCGAATGGTGCTGAGCCGTTCGCCGCCAGCAAGGAGGGCGGTAACCCGGCCCGCGGCAGCACTCGCGTCGTCTCCGCTGGTGACGACCCAGCGCCGGTGCTCGCCTCGGTGGCTTCCGTGAAGGCCCAGCGCGTTCTGGGCGGCGAGGGATACTACGTATCAAGTAAGGCGCGCAATGCTCCTGCCGCAGGTCCCGACTACCCTGCCAGGACGTAACCAGCAGGCTCAGCAGGCAAGATGGGGTTTCTCCATGCAGCGTTCCAACTGGCCGCTTCTTGCCGGCCGCACCCGGCCGCTGAAGATGAAGGAGTGGGGCGACCTGGCCGTCGTGGACCCCGTCGCTGGCAAGCAGCCGCGCGGACGCGGGTTCCTGGCGGCCGAGAAAGACTGGCTGCACATCGACGCCGGAAGCGCCCTGGAGAACCCCATTGTCATCCTCTACGCCGGAGACGACCCGGGAGCAGAGAGCGGCTGGGACGAGGTCGAAGAGATCACCCTGGTCTCCACGACCGGCTTCCTCGCCCTGTGCGACAGCGGATACGAGCCGCTGCGCAAAGAGAATCTCGCCACCGCGGGAGTCGGGCCCTACCTGATCCGCGTCCATGCCAGTGACCGGTCCTTGGACGGCAAGAAGCCCCGCTTCCTCATCCAGGTCATCCCCGGCGAGCGTACGGGGGCCGAGCCCGAGCCGCCTTCCCCCACGATCGAGGAGTCCGCCGGTCCGCTTTTGGTACGGACGTCCTTTGGGCAGCCGGATGAGTGGGCGCGCTTGCTCCAGGCTCTCGAGGCAGGCTCGGAGCACTACGAGGCGATCACCGTTATCGACAACCGCGCCTACGCGGGCTTCACGGCGGATCAGGTCCAGGCGCGGATCGGGCGCGATGACGAGGACTGGCCCGACAGCACTCTCGTGCTCATCGCCGACGAGCCAGCACTGGCCTCCCCAGAGTTCCCGTTGCTGGCCGTGAACAACCTGCCCGACGATGACGACGATCCGTTCAGGATCACCCTCGCAGCGGCCGGTTCCTTCGTCGTCAACATGGAGCTGGCCGACACGGGCTTTGGCGAGTGGGGCCGTGGTGTCGACGCCGACGGCGTCTACCGGGAAGAGCACTACTGACAGTGCCCAGGGGGCGCACACCGCATGGGCGCGCCCCCTGAGCACTGCCATCCAGTGGTGAACGAGCATGGCGGCGACCAGGAGCGTCTCGGAGGTGTGGCCGGTGCCGAGTGCGGGGGAGTGTGGGAGCGTCACGGCAGGGCCTTCCCGCACCGTACGTCGGCGTTCTCTAGGCCCGAGGATCCGCCGATCAGGACGTCGATGCACAGCGGCATCCGGGCCATCGCTGCTATTACGGCCAGCACGTCACGCCGACGCCCACCGGCCATGCCCTACGCCCGAGCAGACCATCTGACGTCCAGCAGAGCAGCCGGGACGTTTCCTCGCCGGGACATTGAGAGGATATGGGGGTTTGTCGGTAACCGGATGCCGTCCCGGGCAGTCCGCGAGCAGCAGTGTGACGAGCAGGAAACCCCCGACAGGCGGCCGTCGTCACCGAGAACCCCGGCGGGACGCCGGTCTCACAACACTCGCACCGTGGATCGGAGCACAGCTTCTCGTGGGCGAGCACAGCCAGCGCCGCGGACTGAAACCACGTCTGCTGTTCTAGCCTCTCCACGATCCGCGCCAAGTGCGCCTTCACCATGCGCCCAAACCCCGTGCCGGACGGCCGCCCATCCGGCGGTACGCGCAAGCGTGACCGCCTGCATCGGAGGTGGGTGTGGTTCCTTTGAAGGGAAAGGTTGGGTAGGTCGCTGTACGTGGGGCGGGCCAGTGTCACCAGCCCTTGATCATCGAGCTGCCCTCTCGCGTTGCTCAAGCCACTCGAGGTACCAGCTGCGGAAGGTGTGACGGTTTCCGTTTGCATCGACGTACGGCTCGAAGGGCGGGTTGACCGCGCAGTCCCGGTCGCGGACTTCCCCGCGGTGCGGGCCGACGACGATGAGCCAGCCGGTCATCCCGCATCCGTTGTCGCTGATGGGGATCGCACCCCGCCCGCGTTCCCGGAACCACACATCGTCGCCAGCCTCGCCGAAGACCGTGCGGTAGTCGTCTAGATAGTCGTCGTCTTCGTCACGTGTGGTGGGTTCGTACCCGGCGGCGCGAAGGGTCGCAATCTGCTGGTCGGCCCAGTCTTCCGTCTCGACGAACGGCCCGCTCGGGTCCAACAGCCAGGGATGGTCCTCGTCGTTCTCCCAGACCCATCCCCACTTCCCGTCGATTCGGCGCAACGAGGTGAGCTCGATCGCCGGTCCGGGGCCTCCGGCTCCAACCTCCGCCAGAAACGTACGGTACTCGTCGGGAAGCGCGACACCGAACTGCGCTTCGACCTCGGCGATGGCGGCGGGGGGCAGGACGGGTTCGAACGTCGGGTATCGAGACGGCCCACGGCCACGGGCTCGACGCTCGGCCTCCTCCACTGCGATGACGCGTTCTCGAACTCCCGACCAGTGCACGCGCGTGTTCACGGCTCTCCTATCGACGGCGAGTACGGACATTAGTCCCTGCCGCCGACATCCGACCTCCGTCTGGGCTGTGTTCGCGGCCGCTCGTCTCTACCGTGGTGGTGGAGGAGGGGTGGCAGAGGGGCTCGCTTGGAAGCCCGCATCGACCTGACCGCGCTACGGGCCTTGCGGGAGTCCCGCACGGACGTGGAAGCCCTCGATCTCACAGTCGAGCGGCTGCGCCGTCTCCAGGACGCGTTCACCAAGGCGGCCGACGACTCCCGCGCCCGCGCGGACCGCTACGCCGAGCAAGAGGATGCCGACCCAGTGCACCCGGTGCGCCAGGACGACCAGCGGGCGCACCGCCCGCAGGAGCCCGGAGCGCACCGCGGCCGGGAGGCCGGCCACTGAGTGAACCCGATGCCGCGGGTGCGCACTGACGATGCCCGGCATCCACCACCAGTGCGCATCCACCCGCACCGGTGGTGCGGTCACCGGTGGTGTCCACCACCGCGCGGGCCCGCTCCATCTGCTCATCGCGCAGCGCCTGCAGAGCCTGGACGACGTCCTTCGGTGTGTCGGCGAGGACCTGGCCGACGAAGTGGGCGATGGTGCGGGCGATCCCCGGCGCGGCAGCCGCGGGGGCGTGCGTGGCCCACTGCCCGATCGCCATCAGGTAGATGACGCCGACCTCGTCCAGGGCGACGATCAGTTCCGCGATGCCCGGCAGCTGCTGCACCTCGGACGCGAGCCGCGCGGCCTGGACGTCGTCTCCACTCTCCACTGCCAGGATGTAGTCGAAGCCGAGCTGGACCAGGTGCGGGGGCAGTCGAGGATTTCAGCCCAGGGCGGGATAGTCGCCGGCAGCGAGGTCGTCGATCAGGCTCGGGTGGGTGGGCTGCCAGCCGAACCGTTCCCGGGTCAGTGCACTGGACGATGGCATGTCGAGGGCGAACACGCGGCCGATGACGCCGAAGCGCTCGGGCGGCACCGGCTCGACCGGCATCGCGAGAACGCCGCCGATTGCCTCGGCCAGTGTCTTCATGGTGTCGCCCTCGTCGGCTACTGCGTGCAGGACCGTGCCCGGCGGGGCGTCCTCGAGTGCGGTGCGGAACAGCCGGGCGGCGTCAAGCCGGTTGACTGCCGGCCATCGTTGTGTGCCGTCGCCGACGTACGCTGACAGGCCGGTTTTCTGCGCGGCGGCGATGAGGACTGAGCAGAAGCCGTATTGCGACCCGCGTTGGTGCACGGAGCGCGGCAGCCGCACGACAGAGGAGCGGATGCCCTGGTCGGCCAGGGTCAGCACCATCTCGGAGGTGCGGCCGCGGCCGCCGACCGGACCGTCGGTGGTGTCGGGGTCGTCCTCGGTGGAGGTGTGGCCTGGCATCATCGGGGTGAGGCCGGCATGTACGAACGGCTTGCCGCTGCCTGCGAGTGCGGCCGCGAGGGTGTGCACGGCGCACGCTTCCTCGTCGATGCCCTGTTCCAGGTTGTTCCAGTCGTTGCTGAAGGCCAGGTTGATGACGCCGTCGGCCTGTGTGGCGCCGGTGCGGAGGCTGTCGAGGTCGGTGAGGTCGCCGCGGAGCGGTGTCCCGCCGGCGGCGGTGACGGCCGTAGCCGCGGTATCGGAGCGGACGAGGCCGAGGACCTCGTGACCGGCGGCGATGAGCTCGGGAACGACAACTGAGCCGATGCTGCCGCTGGCGCCGGTGACGAACACGCGCATGGGGGGCTCCATATGGGGGCTGCGACGCTGGTCGCAGGATGGGCGTGGCGGGGGTCAGGCGTGGCGGTTGTGGGTGTGTGGATCCACGGGTTGCTTGGACTTGGGAAGCGCGCCGGCCACGAGACGGTAGGAGTCGGTGACGAGTTCCTTGACCAGCTTGGCGTCGATGGTGTCTCCGCCTTGCATTGTGATCCAGTGTCTTTTGTTCATGTGGTAGCCGGGGGTGATGTCTGCGTACTGCTTGCGCAGGGCTGTGGCGTCGTCCGGGTCGGCTTTGAGGATCACGACGGGGCGTCCCGGCATGTCGGTCATGAGCATGAAGACCTTGCCGCCCACCTTGTGGAGCTCCCAGTCGGGGCCGAAACGATGCTCCTGGTCGGTGCCGGGCAGTTCCGCGGTGTGGTCCCGTGCGATCTTCTGCAGTTCCTGTCCGTCCAAGGTGATCAACTCCGGTGTGTCGTTTCGGGTCCTTCGGGCCAGTCGGTGGCCGGCAGTGGACGGCCACCGACCGACCGGCGGGTCATGGTCCTGGTCTCCGACACGGCCATCTACGGCAGGACGCGGATGATTGTCTTGCCGCGGCGTCGCGTGGTCGGGTTGAGGGCGCCGATGGCGTCGTCGAGGCTGGCGATGTCACCGATGTTGGTTCGCAGCCGTCCGTCGCGCACCCGCTGCACGATCTCACCGAGTTGGGCGCGGTCGGTTTCGACGACGAAGTCGATGGCCAGGCCGTCAGCGGGCCGTGCTTCGACCGGGCCGACGACGGATACCAGGGTTCCTCCGGGCTTGATCAGGGCGGCGGACTGCTGTTGAACGTCGCCGCCGATGACGTCGAAGACCAGGTCGACGCCGCCGATGTCTTTGAGCGTGTCGTTCTCGAGGTCGATGAACTCGTGCGCGCCGAAGTCGAGTGCCTTCTCGCGGTCGGCGGTGCGTCCGGTGCCGATGACGTAGGCGCCGGCTTCCTGTGCGAGCTGGGTGACCATCGTGCCGACTGCCCCGGCTGCGCCGTGGGCGAGGACGGTCTGGCCGGTCTGGAGGCGGCCGTGCTGGAACAGCCCCTGCCAGGCGGTCAGGCCTGAGATGGGCAGGGACGCGCCTACGGTGAAGTCGACGTCGCCGGGCAGCGGTGCGAGGTTGCGTGCTTCGATCGCCACGTACTGGGCGAGGGTGCCGTCGCGGTGCCAGTCGGCGAGGCCGAACACTCGCTGCCCGACGGAGAGCCCCGTCGTGCCGTAGCCGAGGGCGGTGACCACTCCGGCCAGCTCGTGGCCGGGGATCGACGGTGTCTTGTCACGGCCGGCGCGATCGGTCCAGGTCGAGGGCCACTCCATCTCTGTGGGGACGAAGCCCGATGCATGGATCTGAACGATGACGTCGTTGATCGCTGCGAGCGGCTCGGGCCGCTCCGTCAGCGTCATTCCGGCCATTCCCGCGGCCTGGTCGGCGACCACAATGGCTTTCATCGAAATGCTTCTTCCTTGGATATGTAATGGTTTGTCGGTTTCCTGGTGGGTTTTACATGAAGGTGAACAGCTGGTCGGTGTCGAAACGCGAGATCGGGGTGGTGTACACCCTCTCCGGGTCGGGGTAGCCGAGGGCCAGCAGCACCGTCGTGCTGTGTCCGCTCTCGCGGATCTTGAAGGCCTTGTCGACACTGGTCGGGTCGAACCCCTCCAGCGGGGTGGCCTCGACGCAGAGCTCGGCGGCCGCCATCATGGTCAGGCCCACCGCCATGTAGGTCTGCTTCTCCATCCAGTGGTTCAGGTCCTTGTAGCCGTAGGTGCGCAGGCTGAGGAAGTCCCGGGTCATGGATTCCCACAGCTCTTGCTTCGCCGGGTCGGGGAACCGGCCGTCGGCCCTCTCCTTGGCGAACACCGCCTCCAGGTGGGTGTCGGGCAGATCCGCCCGGGTGGTGAGGATGATGGTGTGCGACGCGTTCAGGATCTTCTCGGCGTTGTCCCGGAATCGTTCGCCCAGGTTGTTGGCGAGCCGCTCCTTGCCTTCGGGCGTGGCGAGAACGTAGAAGTGGTTCGGCTGTACGTTCACCGATGACGGCGTGGAGCGCAGGAACTTCAGCAGCTGCTGAAGGGTTTCCTCCGGAATGGTCTTGCTGGGGTCGAAATACCTGGTGAGGTGCTTGTTCATGAGCCGGTCGAGGTTCATGTCGATCCGCTTTCTTCTTGCGATGAAATGGGTGAGGAACGGTTCGGGTCAGGGCTGGTTCGTGCCGCGGTCGAGCAGGTCGTTGATGCGCTCGAAGCTCATTCCTGTGGTCGCGGTGGTGAGGTCGCCGGCGACGAGAGCCTTGGTGGCCTGCTGGAGTGCCTCCATGGCGTGCGTGTAGAGCGCTGGACCCAAGCTGATGCGCTTGACCCCGGCCCCCTGCAGCTCAGCGACGGTCAGCACCTTGTCCGCCGGCGAGATGAGGACGTTGACCGGTGTCGGCGCAACGGCGGTGACGATCGCGACGAGTGCGTCGAGGTCGGGTGGGTAGGGGGCGTAGAGCACATCCGCGCCGGCCTCGGCGAAGGCCGTCAGACGCCGGATGGTGTCGTCGAGATCGGGTCGGCCCTGGAGGAAGTTGTCGGTGCGGCCAGTGACGACGATGCGCCCCTTGGCCGCCTCGATGGCGGCGTGTATGCGGTTGACTGCCTCGTCGAAGCCGCGGATCGGTTGATCGGGATCGCCTGAGGTGTCTTCGATTCCGATACCGGCCAGGCCGGCCTCGACGGCGGCTTCCACGGTCGCCGAGACGTCTGCAGGGGTGTCGCCGTAGCCGTCCTCGAAGTCTCCGTTGACGGGCAGCCCGGTGAGCCGGCCGAGCAGCCGCGCATGCGCGAGGTGCTCGGCGCGGGTGACTTCGTGACGCCCGTCGGCCCGGCCGAGTGTGGCGGCGAGTGCCGCCGACGACGTAGCGATCGCCTCGAAACCGGCATCGGCCAGCATCAGCGCCGAGAGGCCGTCCCACGCGTTCGGCATGACGAAGCCACCATCGCGGGTGTGCAGTGCCATGAACTCCTCATAGAGTTCGGAGCCCGGCATAGCGAACCTTCCCGAATGATCGTTGTGGTGCGGTGAGGGTGTGTCGGCCGTGAGCGCGGCCTCGACGGGGGTCCCGGCGATCAGCCGGACGTGCTGGCCGCGCTCACGGCGGGGATGTCGACGTCGGTCTGGTTGACGTTGTTGATGAAGTTGGTCAGCAGGACCTGCACCGCCACCGTGACGATCGCCAGGATCTGCGGGTCGGTGTACCCGGCGCCTCGTACGGCCGCCAGGTCGGCGTCGCTCACCTGACCGCGGCTCTCCACCACCTGCTGAGCGAAACGAGCGACCGCGGCGCGCTTGGGATCGACCGAGCTCCCGGCCCGGGCCAGGTCGATGTCGTCGCTCGACATGCCGCCGAACTTGGACGACACGTAGGTGTGCACCGCCAGGCAGTAGTCGCACCCGTTGGCCTGCGAGACGGCGAGCGCGATGGTGTGCCGCGTCTTCGCGTCCAGAACCCGGCTCAAGCTGCCCTGCAGCGTCATGACGACGTCGAGCACGGTCGGGTTCGACGCCAGAGTGGCGAACATGTTCGGAACGAACCCGAACTGCGCGCCGATGGTGTCGAGGACGCCCTGCGCGCCGTCGGTGACGTCGTCGGGCGGGGGAACGCTCAGGCGTGACATTGCGAATCAACCTCCGGTGAATGTGTGAACAGTCAGCGTCGAGCCCAGGCCGGTTCTTACTGCCTCGCAGGTCCAGCCCCGGGACTGCGAACCCTGGCCATTTTTGGGCTGTCCGGCCCACTTCTCAGAGTGAACACTCTCGGTTCTGGGCTGCCAAGCCCAATCCGGCGTATCGTTGAGGCGTGACCACCACTACGGCAGCTCCGGCGCCTCACAAGCTCACGTCAAAGGGGCAGGCCACGCGGGCCCGCATCCTGGAGCACGCCGCGGAGCTCATCTACACAAAGGGAGTCCACGCGACGAACAACGAGCAGCTCCGTCGCGCCGCCGGCGTCAGCGGATCGCAGCTGAACCACTACTTCCCGAGCAAGGAGAGCCTCGTCCTGGCCGTGACCGCCTGGCAGGCCGAACGCGTCCTCACCTTCCACCGCGACGAGCGATTCGCCGGCTTCGACACCCTCGACGCGTTCCGGGCGTGGGCGGATTTCTACATCGGCTACGAGCGCGCCTACCAGGAGGGCTGCACCCTTGGCTCCCTGGCGAGCGAGATCATCAAGACGGACCTCGACGTGCACGACGAGCTCGCCAGTGCCTTCGACCAGTGGAGGGGGATCTTCCGCGAGGGAATCGAGCGCATGCAGCAACTCGGCCGCATCAGCGCTGAGGCAGATCCCACGCAACTGGCCAATCTGCTCCTTGCTGCCTTCCAGGGCGGCATGCTCCTCGCCCAGGTCGCGCGGGACATCACTCCGCTGAAAGACGCGTTGCATGCAGCCATCGACCACCTGCAGACCTTCGCCACGTCTCCCGACGCCGGCGTACTCAAAGCTCGGGGAGCGTGACGTACGGCGCATGTGGGGCCGCGTGCAGCAGCGCCCAGACCCAGCCGACGAGGCCCCCGTAAACCCGGCCGTTGCCGCTGCCATGACCCACGAGCTCGCCAGTCTGCGAAACGACCCACTGCCGACGCACCGGCTTTCCGTCCGCACGCCGGCCCGCCAGGCGAACGAGAATCTGACCCATGTCCCCTGAACCAGAGGCCTACACCGGCCAGACGCTGTGCAGCAGCGGAGGTTCCCCGCTGCGTGCTTTCTTGCGCACCGAGACCGGCGGTGCTGCCGTTCTGGTCGCCGCGGCGCTCGCCGCACTCTTCTGGGCCAACGAGACGCCCTCGGCATACACGGCGTTCTGGGACACCCGCCTGTCTGTCCGCTTCGGTGCGTACGGGATCTCGCTCGGCCTGCGGGAGTGGGTCAACAGCGGCCTGATGACGTTCTTCTTCTTCGTCGTCGGTCTGGAGGCACGCCGCGAGTTCGACATGGGAGAACTGCGCGAGCGCAAGCGGCTCACGCTGCCGCTCGTCGCAGGGCTCACCGGCATGATCGTGCCCATCGCCCTCTTCCTCGCCGTCAACGCCGGCCACGGCAGCGAGCAGGGCTGGGGTGCGGCGATGTCCACCGACACCGCGTTCGCCCTGGGCGTGCTGGCCGTCGCTGGCCGCGGCATGCCGCCCGGACTGCGGGTCTTCATTCTCCTGCTGAGCGTGGTCGACGACTTCCTCTCCCTCGGCGTCATCGCCTTCGCCTACAGCGACCGCATCGCCGTGCCCGCACTCCTCGTGGCCATCGCAACCCTCGCACTCGTCCTGCTCAGCCTGCGACTCGGCGTACGCCACGGCAGCGTGTACGCGCTGCTGGGCGTCGTCGCATGGGTCGCCCTGCTCGAGTCAGGTGTGGACCCGGTCGTGATCGGTCTCGCCCTGGGGCTGCTCACCTACGCCTACCCCGCCTCACGCACCGACCTGGAACACGCGACCGGCCTGTTCCGGCTGTTCCGCGAGCAGCCCACCCCGGAACTGGAACGGTCCGTCCGCGTCGGCATCGCCTCGGCAATCTCCCCCAACGACCGCCTGCAACGCATCTACCACCCCTGGACCAGCTACGCGGTGGTCCCGCTGTTCGCCCTCGCCAACGCCGGCATCGAGATCAGCGGCGGCCAACTGGCCCGAGCCTTCACCTCGCCCGTCACCCTGGGCATCCTCATCGCCTACGTCCTGGGCAAGCCGCTGGGCATCGTCGGAGCCTGTGCCCTGACCACGCTCGTCTCCCGCGGGCGGCTGCGCCTCCCGGTCGGCTGGGGCGCGGCAACCGCCGGCGGCGCGCTGTGCGGGGTCGGGTTCACTGTTTCCCTGCTCATCGCGACCCTCGCGTTCCACGGTGCACGCCTCGACGAGGCCAAGCTCGGCATCCTCGCCACACTCGTCTGCTCCTTCCTGACAGCCCGGCTCGTTACCGCGGTGATCGGCCTTCTGCCGTCTGCGCTGCGGCTCCGGGCCGTGTTCGGGAAGGCGGAGACGATCGTCGACCTGGCCGTGCCCGTGGACCCCGACCGCGATCACATCCGAGGGCCTCACCACGCCGCTGTCACCGTGGTGGAGTACGGCGACTACGAATGTCCCTACTGCGGGCAGACCGAGCCTGTCGTCCGTGAACTCCTCGCCGACTTCGGAGACCTGCGCTACGTATGGCGCCACCTCCCCCTCGCAGACGTGCACATCCACGCCCAACTCGCCGCCGAGGCCTCGGAAGCAGCAGCATGCCAGGGCCGCTTCTGGGACATGCACGACCTGCTGCTCAGCCATCAACAAGCCCTCCGCATCGAAGATCTGGACGCCCACGCGGCCGCTATCGGCCTGGACACCGAGCGCTTCGAACGAGACATGCGCGCTCACACCGGCGCCGCACGCATCGCCGAGCACGTCGAGTCAGCGGACCTCAGCAGCGTGGCCGGCACCCCCACTTTCTTCATCAACGGCCGCAGACACCACGGCGCCTACGACCTCGCCAGCCTCACCACCGCCGTCCGCGCAGCCCGCGAACGAGCCTCCGTCGCCACGTGACGGAACCAAGCAGACGCTCGACTTCGGCTGACCCGAGGACAACGGGGCCGGACAGGATCACGCATCACCCTGCCCGGCCCCGCCCTCCGTCCGCCGCTACGCCCACCGCATCCCGATCGCGGACAGCTGCTCCACCCGCTCGGGGGACAGCGTCGCGGCCCTGCTCCGCTGGTTCCCGATCCACGCACGAAGCCGGAGTTCCCGCTCCTCCTGGTCCCCGCTGCCGCCGTCTCCGTCCCCGCCGACGACGACGCCCGGAGATGACCCAACTGGCCAGCATTATCAGAGACTTCGCGCAGCTCTTGATGCCTCGCGCAGAAAATGCCGACGGGCTCTCGCGCTGGATCGTCCAGGTCCGCGCAGCCGATCTGCCTCATCTGCACGCCTTCGCCCGAGGGCTGGAGCGTGACAGCGACGCCGTGATCGCCGCTCTCACGCTTCCGCACAGCAACGGCCCCACCGAAGGCGTCGACACCGAGACCAAGCGGATCGCGCGCCAGATGCACGGACGAGCAGGCTTCACCCTTCTCCGCCACCGCATCCTCCTCGGATAGCAGCACGCTGCGTCACCACCGAATATGCGACAGGGCCGCTCACCGTACAGACCCACACCATCGGCAGGGCTGGTCCGGCAAACGGGGGCGGAGACTTGACTAGCATCCGCGTGATCGTGAATGACGGAAAAGTCGTGACCGCCTTCCCGTTGTAGGTGGGAGAGTTCCTGCAAGGAGAAACCATGATTCATCTTTCCTTCTCTCTCCCAGAGCCGGGTTCACCCTGGCGGAAGACCTGGGAGGGGGCCAAGCAGGGCGATCCTGCGGGTCTTGCAGAGATTGACCTTCGCTACAAGTACTTCGGCGTCAATGTCGCGATGCTCGTAGATAACGTGGAGGTCATCTCAAAGCGAAGATTTGTGACGCCCGTGGATCTGGCCCTTTCACTCTCCCACGCAGAGAGGCGTATCTCATCAGGGGAAGATGCGGCGTTCGGTTTCACAGGGAGTGAAGGGCGATCTCACTGATGAAGCCCAACTCCCGGAGCAGAGCGCGGGACGCGTTGCTGTCATAGCCCCGATCGACGAGGTTGACGTTCACGGCGTCCGGCAGTGGCCCGACCCGGTCCATGGCTGCGTGGAGAGTCGGTCCGAGCAGAGGCGAGTCGTTGGGCGCGTGAGTCGACCACCACCGCGCGGGCATCGCTCGGGAGGTCGGTGTCTGGGCACCGTCGAGGTAGCGGCGGCCGCCGAGGGTGTGGCTGTTACTTCAGACCGAGTCGTTGTTCGGCGGTCACCCAGTTCGAGGCAATGGCTTGCTGGGCTGCTGCGAGGGTGACTCGTCCGTTGCAGATGGCTGTGTGCAGGCGGGTCTCGACTTTGTCCTTGTCGTTGTTCGGGCCGGCGCCTGGCCTGTGTCCGGGGCTGGGCGGTTCTACCCAGAGGTTGCGTGGGTCGTTCGGGTCCCCGCCCAGTTGCAGTGAGACCAGGTGGTCGTACTCGGCGTCGTGCAGGCTCGCCTTGTCGGTCTTGTAGCCGTACGAGGCGGCGTTCGCGATCTTCTCACGGCCCGTCACCGAGGCCGGGGGGCGGATTTTGGAGGTGTATCCGTGTGGGTTGCAGATGGTGGCCTTGAGGGTCCGGGTGGTGACCTTCGGGTTCAGGGCACCGGGGGTGCAGTGGCTGTCGGGCAGCGGCTGTGCGTGGTCGTGCCGGTAGTGACAGGTGCCTGGTGCCGGCTGCTTCTGCACGGTGTAGTGGTCCTGGGGACCGGGCCCGTAGGGAAGAGATGAGCTGGTGGCGCCGGCCGGACTCGCGCCGAGGGCGAGCGCGGCACTGGCGGCAAGCATGCCCAAAGCAGTGAACGCGCGGTGGTACGTAGTCATGGACTCCCCGTTCTGCCGACCGCAGAACACCTCGGCGGCGGCGCGGTCACTGCCACCACTTCATGCGGCCCTGCATGTGATCTACGGCCGGTGATCACCGGCCGAACAGGACCTTACCCTCCTGGCCGATAAAGTGACCAGCCATCACGTGACGCTGTACACCCCTCGGTGGGTGGGCCATTGGCAGCGGACCCACCGTCAACCGACCCGTCCGAGACTGCGCGTCCGTGCATTCCGGTTCGTGAAAGCCCGTGGCGAAGTCTCGGCAGTTCTTGCGGAGTGCCGCACGGACGGCCGCGACCCCTCACCAGACGTGGCCTGACACGATCCGGGTGTCGGCCGCAATGTGCGCACGCCAGTCGATGACCTACTCGGGGGCCGACTACAACAGCCAGGGACTGGCCGCCGGAGGCCGGAGCTTCGCACGCCGGAGTCCGACGGCTGATCAGTCGATGACGTGCACGGTGACGTACATGTCTCCTGGCGCACCGCCGTGCTTGCCGGCGAGCCGGCCGACGTCCTCGCCGCCGCGCAGGCCGCCGTCGACGCGCCCGCCGGGTTGGGCGCCATCGCCTCCTACGCGACCGAGGTGGCTCTGCCCGCGACCGGCACCTGGTCCAATCCCGGCAGGGGCGGCGCCCAGGCGGACATCGTCATTACCGCGCACCCGAGGAAGGGGTGCCGCTGCTGTTCGTGGAGATCGACAACTGCTTCGAGTCCGCTCAGGTCCTCGCCGCGAAGATCGACAAGTACATGCGGTTCTGCCAGCGGAAGGTAAGGACGTCGACGGCAAGGAGCGGCCGATGTGGCACACCCGCTGGTGGGTGCCCGTCGGCCGCCTCACGGTGCCGCTCGATGACGGCTCCGGCCGAAGTGTGATCGTGATCAAGATGCGTGGCAGCGGGAGGCTTTGTTGCGGGGCTCTACCGGCGGCGGGCCGGCACAACCCCGCCCGCGCATCCTAATAGCGCTGGTTGGCAGCGCGCACCGAGCGGTCATCGCCCCTGATCGCTGCCGGTCGTGGTTCGCGCGTCAACTAGCGTTGCCAGGAGTTGTCTTCAAATGTCACACCCACATCAGCAGCGATGCGAGGGTGACGGCTGCTTGGTAGGACTCGGCGGTCTTGTCGTAGCGGGTCGCAATACCGCGCCACTGCTTCAGGCGGTTGAAGCACCGTTCCACGTTGCGCCGTTTGTAGAGCTGCTTGTCGAAGACCGGAGGGCGCCCGCGCCGGCTGCCGCGCCGGAGCCGGTTGCGGACCTGGTCGGCCCGCTCGGGGATGGGGTGCCTGATACCCCGGCGTCGCAGCCATGTCCGGATGGCCCTGGAGCTGTAGCCCTTGTCGCCCAGGACATTGGCCGGCCGCACACGGGGCCGTCCCGGGCCGATGCGGGGCACCCGAATCTGCTCCATCACGGCGGTGAAATAGGGCGTGTATCGGAAGTGGGTCTTGGAGCGGCTCGGTATCTGGGCATACACGCCTGTCTCGCAAGATCGGTAGCGGTCGATGGGCAGGTACTGGTAGTAGTCGGCCGTGGCAGGTGACCTGTGGACCCCAGTGATTTCGATGGTGGGTGTGGCTGTAGGTGGTGCGTTGACGTATCTGACCCAGCGCACGACGCAACGGGCAGCTGACCGGGCTGAAGAACAAAGGCGGGCTGCGGCGCAGGCGGAGGAGCGACGTGCTGAGCAGATCAGGACCGTGCTGGAGTTCATACGGTGCGCGCTGGAGGCGGAGGGCGTAGCGCATGCGCGGCCGCCGCAATGGGAGGTCGGTGATGACTGGTATGTGACGGCCAGGCCGGCGATGGACGGTCTTCGAATAGCCGAGAAGAGCATCGAGTTGCTCTGTGCCCCTGGCCTTCACTCACCGACGACCGCCTACGCCCGCGCCCTTAATCAAGCGGTCTGGCAGGAGCGTGACGAGGGGAGCCTGGCCGAGCGCCTGGAGCCGTTCAAGGCGAAATTCCTCGCTGTAGCACGCCGGAGCCTGACCTGACGTCGCAGGTCACAGCCACTCGTTGATCGCAGCGACCAGTACGGTCGCCTCATAGCGCACAGCCAGCTTGTCGTACCTCGTGGCCACGGCCCGGTGCCTCTTGTTGGCGATGGTTCCGCGGTAGCGCAGGCGGCGGTTGCCGTGCTGGGCGAGCCAGGCTGGCAGGTCTCCCACACATCCGGCCCGACCGTCTCCCCGGCCCATTCCCCCATCGCCACGAAACGAGTCTGGCCCCGCCGCTCGCGCGGCGGGGCCAGAACCCCAAGATCTTCATGGGCCTTCTAGTAGGACTTCGTTAGGTCTGTCTTGATCTTGGTGTGGTCCTGCGGGACAGGGGTTGGTGGCAGGTGGTGCAGAT
>NZ_JAKEEB010000053.1 GCF_021462825.1 Streptomyces glomeratus
CGGCAGCCGTCGCCGTCCTTGGGGAAGTCCACGGTGTCGAACCACATCGCGCCCCGGAACCTGGGGTATCCGGGTTTCTCCCCGGCCTTCACGCGCCGGAAGAACGCCTGGAACGCCTTGTCCAGGCGGCGCAAGGTCGCCTGCTGCGAGGAGAACGACCAGCGTCCCTGACGCTCGGGGTCGAAGGCCCGGATGTCCTTGAGCTGCGCGGACTGCTGCCCGTATTTGATGCTGGTCTTCGAGGTGTGCCGGTAGGCGTCGCGGCGTTCCTGCAAGGCCCCGTTGTAGAGGGAGCAGTGATCCCGCAGCATCTCACCGAGCGCTGCCGCCTGGCCCACGGTAGGCCGCATAAGGAACTTGTACGCACGGATCATCCGGCCCACCCCCCTTTCATACCGGTTCGCGTGATCATACTACCCTTGGTGTATGTCACCGCGTTGGGAATCAAACCCCGATATCCGCGCCGGTCGCCACGTCGCTTACAACCTCCACGCGCACTTCTGGCTGTCGCACCGTGCGGTCCCAACTGCTGTGCGAGCGTGTGATTCCAAGCCATCAGGGCGGCCTTGGCGGCTCCGTAGGCCCCGTTGCCCCGCAGAGCGCCGGTGGTGCGCGGCGCGGCAGCAATGCCTCGGTGAGCAGGACGGCCGGCAGGACATTGTTGTCGAATATCCGCCGCCACTGCTTCGCGACCTTTTTGGGCTCCAGAGGCCGTGTACCGACCGGAGTACGTATCCCGATTTCCCTCGAAAGGGTGATGCTCCGCCAGAACACCGCGGCCGTTAGTCGATACGACGAGCATATTCATCGGCTGCTTCGTCTCTTGAGGTTCTCTCAGAAGGTACGGAACTCCTCGAAGGACGGCTCGAACGAGGGATCGGGCAAACGAAGAGCCTTGCAGCGAGTCCTTGATGCGCCCCGAGACCCGGCGCCGGCCGTTGGCGCGGCTTCGCTGGGGAAGGTGTCGGCAATCTCCGTCCACCCCAGGTTCTGCTCGTAGTAGTGCACGGCGGTCCGCACTGACGGTGTACAGTCGTCGTCGATCACGATCAACCCGCCAGGTCGAACGATCTTTCGCAGGAAGTAGAGATCGACGAAGACTTCGTGGAACCGGTGGCTGCCGTCCACGAACGCCGCGTCGGCGACGAGACCCTCGGCGAGGAGTTGCGGGAGCGCGATCGATGAGGAAGCGCGCATCAGCGAGGCGATCGAGTCCAGTCCGGCAGAGCACAGCAGATCCCAGCCGGCGTTTGACCAGTCCCGTTCCTGAAACGGGTCGATGATGACATGCCGGGGACTCGGCGGATTGACGGTAATCAGCGCTTCACCGATGGCAAGCGCGGAACTGGCGTACGCGAGACCGACCTCGACGACCGTCTGCGCGCCCTCGGAGATCAGTAGGTCGCGCAGTTGGTCGCAAACACGTTCGGGAACCGTGACGGTCTCAAAGTCCCCTTCACGGGGCCGCGTCCGCGGAGGGCCGTCCTGTGTAAGCCGACGGCGTACTTCCCAGACCCGCGCCCTACGTTCATTCATCTTCCCGTTGCCGGCCACACCTCCACGCTAGAAGAGCACGTCCCTTCCATGCGAGAGGTGCAAAACACCTTCTCTTTTGTGGCGTTCCGTCCGTGCGTCACATGGTCCACGAGGCGGCTCTACCGGGGTCGCGGGGGGCCGAAGGTGCCCCGCGTATCCTGGCTCGCCGGGCTCGGCCTGGAGCTATTCCTGATTGTCCTGGATATCCTGGTACCGCTCGCGCCGGCGTGAGGCCGGCTGGTACTGGGGTCCTGCCGTCTGATCCACCCGCGAGAGCAGAAGCTCGCAGGGAGGCTCGAGCCGTTCCGCAAACTCCTGTGCTGCGCGATGGCCGAGGAGCTGCCAGGGAAGGGCGGTCCGCTCATCGGTGAGATTCTCGATGCGTTGGCGAAGGCGCAGACCCTCCAGAAGTACCCGTCTGTCCGCCGCCAGTCCCTTCCGCGTCAGTGACTCCCAGCCCGCGTCGATCTCGTCCTCGGTGTGCCCTCGGGATTTGCTCAGCCAGTCATCCTTGTAGCCCAGCCACTCGTTATGGAGGATGGACGCCTCCGATGAAGTCAGACCGGCCGCCGCCACCAGAGCCCAGTGCGTGTCTCCCCGCCACTCTCGCAGCAGGTTGACAGCGTGCCAGCCGGACAGAAGAGGGGACTGCGGACGAGGCATGGAGAGGGTCGCCGCAAACAGGGCACGCCCCAGCAGCGGAAGCCGGCCGATCACCGACCACAGCGCAGGTGCCATCTCACACAGCGGATCGACGATCCCGGGCGCATGGCGGCGCAGTCCCTCCTGAACTGCCTCGTCGCGTAAATTCCAGAAATCAAGGAAGGCGTCCGGACCTTTCAGCAGGTCGAAAGTCAGCCGGATCCCTGCAGCGCTGATGGTGCCGAATGCCGCAATGAGTGCCTCGGCTCCCGCGGGGGCGAGCGGCGCGCCTCGGGATGCGATATACCCGAGTGGTCCTGCCAGAACTCCTTCCAGCCCCCGTGCTTCATAGCGCGCCACCGCACCCGGGTCCCAGAAGATCCAACCCACAGTGGTCTGCACAGACCTCGCGTTCCGTCGGCTGATCTCACACCACTTGTCCTCGGGTTCCTGACCGAAGTCCAGCTCAGAGCCCATCGGCGCACGCCTCCCGCCACTGTTCCCGTCGTTGGCTGTTCAAGGCATCAGGCGATGCCCGATCCGCATGATCTGGCTTCGCGTCGATGGCGTCCAGGGGTGTCCTCAGCCGGACCAAGGCCCATGGAAACGGCCATGGCACCGATCTCCGTTTCCGGGGAGGTCCGGGGTCGGCCGACGCACCGGCCGAGCGTGCTTCGGCTGCTTGGCCGATACGGTCGAGTGCTTCTTTCCGGTTCCCAGGTGGTGAACGTGCCTCGTACGCCCTGTTCCCCGCTACCGCCGCAGCCGTAGACGAAGGGGCTTCGACGGTGTCCACGGCGCCCGCCTTGGCCGGATCGAGTCCCGTCTCGTTCTCCGGAGAGGCGACAGCGGCCTGCGCGTCCACCGCGTCGTCCGTCCGGGACGGTGTGACGGCTGACTCGAGGGTGCGGATCGGGACAAGGTGGTACGTGGTCCTGGCGGTCCGTCCTGTCGGGATGTCCTCGTGGTGGGCGTCGGACACGGCAACCAGCGTGTCCTTTCGCGTCACCTTGCCCCAGTGGAACTTCCCGTCGCACATCGGGAAGATGTGCTGCCCCGGGTCCGCTGACCGGGCGACATCGACGGCCGGGGAAACCGCGCGTGGAAGACGTCGATCGAGCCCTCGTGCTGGTCATTGCCGCAGCCGATGCACGCCACACCCACCTCGGATCGCGTGCTGCCTTCAGGCCACGCCGTCGAATCAACTGCACGCCAGAGGAGGGGATGAGGCGGCGAAGCCCGACGTCTTCACCGACCGTGACACGATCCTCGCAGTCAGAGGTGACGGTGAATGGAATGGAACGTCATTGCCGGCCGAGCGGAACAGCGTCGGGTGACCCGGGCTCGCATCACCGAAGCGGCTGTCGAGTCGCTGATCGAGAGCGGGGTCGCTGCGACCACGACTCTGCAGGTGCAGCGGCGGGCGGGCGTGAGCCGGGGCGCGTTGCTGCACCACTTCCCGACGCACGAGGAGCTGCTGGGAGCGGCGATCACGCGGCTGGTGGAGCACAACGAGGAGGTGGTGCGCAAGGAGATGACCTCCGTGGCGCAGGCCCGGGACGGGGACCGATGGGGGCGTTCGCTGAGGGTCTTCGGGGCCGTCTTGCGCAGCCTGTCGTACGCGGCGGAGTTGGAGCTGTGGGCGGTGGCACGCACCGACCCGCGGCTGCGGGAGACCCTGCGCCGGGCCGAAGGAGCGGCGCGGCGGGACCACCGGGTACTTGGCGACGTGCTGGGCCCCGAGGCGACGGCGGCGCCGGGCTGCTCGCCGGCGCCACCCTCGACCTGTTCCAGGGGCGCACGGTCATCATGATCGAGGACATGGTTGGTTACGTATGCTGCCGCGCTTGACCTTCCGCATGCCCGTGTAGAGACGGTCACGATGCTGATCGTCCTTCGAGTGAGAGTCAGGATTCTGTGGCGCTCGGGGATACCAGGATGGCGCGGCGGTGCAGGAGCTTGGTGCACCGGTCGCAGCGCAGTTCCGGCACGAAAACGGTCGAGCAGAAGCGGTGCGTCTCGATCAGCGCGGGTCCTTCGGTAGCGAGGAACCAGGTTTGCCCCCAGTGCAGTGCCGTGGCGATGACCGGGAAGAAGGCTCGCCCCTTCTCCGTCAGGCGGTACTCGGCCCAGTCGGGCCGCACGGCGTTGCGTGTGGCCTCCAGCACTTCAATGGCCATGAAGGCCTTGATGCGGTCGGCGATGAGGGCCGGGGGAGCGCTGAGCGTCCGTTCGAAGTCCGCGAAGCGGGTGACGCCACGAAACGCGGCACCGATGAGGGCCAAGGACCAGCGGTTGCCCAAAATGGCCATGGTCTCGGGGAACATGCCGGCCTGGCCGCGAGCCTGATCGGACTCCCAGCGCCGCCGGGTCGACGCCGTCGGCACCGACCGCTTCCAGGAGCCGCTGGGACCCCAGACCGCGTCGATGTCACGGGCAGCGGTGGGCCTGGTGCACGCGCCGCATGAAAGAACCGGCGCGAACTCCTGGGAGCACTCGGTGTGCATCATCCGGGGGAGCGGGGTGGTGTGCGCGGCGACCCACTGCCGTTCCCAGTCCCAGATGGCCAGCAGAACCGGCCAGAGGGAGCGGCTGCGCGGGGTGAGGAGGTACTCGGCTCGCAGAGGGTTGGTCCGGTATATGTTCCGTTCGAGGAGGCCCTCCTTTGTCAGTATGCCAAGGCGCGAGGTGAGTACGGCGTTGCTGATGGGCAGGGCGGCCTTGAACTGGCCGTAGCGGGTGAGGCCCAGAATGGCCTGCTGGACGAGCAGCAGGGTCCATTCGTCACCGAGCAGCCCCAGTGTCTTGCCGATGGCGTTGGGAGCGCCGGCCTCGAGGAGGGTGGGCTGCTCGGAGTTCATGTGTGCTCTTTTCGTATCGGCTACAGATCGATTGCTTGCGCGGCCGTGTCTGCAGTGTGCCACCGGCGCAATTCGGTCCCGTCCGCCCAGGTGGAGTGGGTGCCGCTGGAGATCCGCTCGGGCAGCTTGAGCTTGCACACCGGTCCGTCTGCGATGCGGGCGGCGTCCAGCACCAGGCAGTACGAGGCGTCGGCGTTCATGTCGGTCGTCAGGGTGATCAGGTAGCCGTCGTCCTCGCCGGTGGAGCCGACCCGGGGCGCCATTGCTGTCTCACTGCCGTACACGCCTTCGCCGAAGACGATGCGTTCTTCCGCGCCGGTCAGCAGGTCGTGCCGTACCAGGCCGTCGAGGAGGAACCACGACGGCTTGCCGGTGGCAGCCCAGACGTAGCGGTAGGACCGTCCGGCGTGACGGGAGTTGATCATGCCGAACTCGCTGATGAGATCGCTCAGCTGTTCCTCCCTCACCTGACCGGTCACCAGGTTCAGGCGCCAACGGTGCAGCCGGGTCTGCATACGGTCCAGGGCCAGGAACCGGAAGGCCCGCTGCCACTTGTTGCCCATGCCGTTGTCGGCTGGTGCCGGGTCGCCCTGGAAGAACCCGTCGAGGACGATCTCGTCGCCGTCCTCGTAGGCATTCGTGAAATGCAGTACATATGTCGACTCGGCCTCGAACCAGCGGATCTGGTCCCTTCCGCCCTGCCGCGGGACGACCGCGAAGCGGGACGGCATGTCGCGGTGCCAGTGGGGGAGGTGAACGCCCTGGGTCAGGAAGTCGGGCCGCCAGAAGAGCGGGAAGTCGTTGAGGATGGCGTAGTTCTCGGTGAATGCCATGTCGTGCGGCAGCCGCGGCCCGGGCAACGGCACGTCCACGTAGCGCACCAGCCGGTTGTCGGCGTCGACCACGCCGTAGTGCATGTACGGCGCCTGCTTGCTGTAGTTGAAGAACAGCAGCTCACCCGTGGCGTCGTCGACCTTCGGGTGGGCCGACACGCCCCACTCGGTGGGGAAGGCGCCGCCCCAGGTCTCCTTGCCCCGGGTTTCCGCGCTGAACGGGTCGATGCGGTAGAGGTCACCGCACTGATAGAAGCTGGTCAGAGCCATGCCGCGGTGGACGATGACGTCGGTGCTCGAGGAGTCCTTCATCCGGCCCCGCGCGCCCCAGCCGTCCTTGCGGGGAGCCCAGTCCGGCATTTCCGCGATGCCGGCCCACTGGGCGGACTTGGCCTTGATCTCGGCCATCAGACCGTCGGTGCGCACGAACCGATTGCGGTAGAACGCCTTGCCGTCACGAAACCCGACTACATGCACCATGCCGTCCCCGTCGAAGGGGTGGTAGTACCTCACCGCAGGGTGCACGGGGTTCTCGGTGTTGCGTAGATAGACACCGTCCAGGTCGGACGGCACCTCACCCTCTACGACCTCCGGATCGTCGGCGAGCCACTCGGTCGTCTGCGGTCGCCAGGGGCCGGTGCGGTAGGGGTGATCGTCGTCCGCGGGAAGGGTGGACAGCAACCGTCCGACGATCTCGACATCCATGACGATGTGACTCCCTGTCTCTTTCAGGCTGCCGGGACGGAGCCGACGATCAGGCTCACGGTGGTGGCCGTGCTGCCACCGAAATTGAGCGTGCCGAAGGTGCGAGCCCCCTCGACCTGGTACTCACCGGCGGTGCCGGCGACCTGGCGGGCGGCGTCCAGGAGCATGCGGATGCCGGAGGCACCCACCGGGTGGCCGCCGCCGATCAGGCCGCCACTGGGGTTGATGGGCAGCCGCCCGCCTATCTCGATCTCGCCGTTCTCGATCGCTTTCCATGACTGGCCCGGCTCGGTCAGGCCGATGTGGTCGATGGTCAGGTACTCGCTGGGCGTGAAGCAGTCGTGTGTCTCCAGCCCGTGCAGCTGGTCGAGACCGAGCCTCGCCCGTTCGAAGGCATCCTGGACCGCCTGGTGCAGGTGCGGCAGGATGTAGGGACCCTCTTCGGAGCGGCGAAGCTTCTGCTCCAGCGACAGCCCGACCGTGCGGTGACCCCAGCCCAGAACGCGCGCCCACGGCCGTAGCTGTGGGTGTCGCCTCAGGTAGTCATCCGTGATCAGGACGACTCCCGCGCCTCCGTCGGTGATCTGGCTGCAGTCGAAACGGCGTATCCGGCCGTCGACCGGCGGATTGCTCGCATCGTCGGTCTCACCGGCGAGTGGCGGGATGTCCCAGGCGCGAGTCTGAGCGTTGGGGTTGCGCCGGGCGTTGGCGAAGTTGAGCGTGGCGATTGCGCGCAGGTGGGTCTCGTCCAGTCCGTAGCGGTCGGCGTAGGCGTCCGCCACCTTGCTGAACATATAGGGCCACATGAAGCGGGCCTCACCGCCCTCGTGTCCTGTCCAGGCAGCGGTACCCAGCAGTTCGGCGGCGGTGTCGCCGGGCACTGTCTTCTCCAGTTCCACTCCGACGACGAGGGCGGTGTCGTAGAAGCCCGCACGGTCGGCCATGGCCGAGAGCACGGCGATGCTGCCGGAGGCGCAGGCGGCCTCGTGTCGTGAGGCGGGTATCCCCCAGAGGTCCTCGCGAACCGTTGCGGGCATGGCACCCAAATGACTCTGCTGGGCGAAGAGTTCACCGAAGGCGTTGCCGACGTGGACGACACCCATCTGCGCCCCCGTCATCCCCGCGGCTTCGAGGGTCCCGTCGACGATCTCGCGGGTGAGGTCCGCCATGCCCTTGCCCTCACGCCCCAGGTTGCGTGCGAAATCGCTTTGGTAACCACCGAGTACCCATATGCCGGTGCCGGTCATGGTGGCTCCTTTGTGTCTTGGCGGACCATCTGTTCCGGCGCAACGTCCCTGGGACGGACGGTTGTTGAAGCTGGAGAGGAGCACTACAACTAGCAGAGTAACTCTCGCTGGTGAAGCACGCTACGTTCTTGCGGCATGAGGAGCCCCGTCATGTTCAGCACTGGACCACAGCTCGCTGAAACAGCCAGCCGGCGTAGATGACGACCTTGACGGTCACCTCGCGGGACGTCCCGTCGTTTTTGGATGTCCTGTCTGCGTTCCAGGACGATGCCCGAGCGGGTGCTGCCGGTGGCCGAATCCGGTATCGCAGGATCCCGACCATGCGGCATCTCGCCCCGCTGTTCGGTGTCTGTGCGGCGACCGTGTGCCGGGGTGATCCGAAGACTCGGCCCACTGCTACCGCTTCTCGCCGAACGTGCAGCTCTGGGTAGGTGCAGAGACCCGCTTGACGGTGGCGGCGGCCCGTCCCGTGTGCGTCACCCCTGCGGACGAGAGGGCTTGGCGGGACTCAGGCCTGGCGTGGGATTTCGAGAGGGCGGCGGTGCTCGGCGATGCCGCCCTGCATCGACACCGGCCCGATCGTCCCGCGCCGCAGGTCGTCGGCCGCATGCATAACCTGGCCCTTGCCACATGACTACCGAGGTCAGGGGCGGCACGCCACTCGGCGTGCCGCCCCAGTTGCTAAGAAGTCAGCGGTCCGTGCCGGGGTGCGGAGGCGCTGCCTTCCCGGTGCGCGAGCCGGCCTACAGAACGCTGACGGTCGTCTGGTTGGCGGAGACGTACCCGTCGTTGTCGAAGTAGTAGACCGCGACCTTGACCTTGTCTCCCTTTGCGAAGTGCGTACCGTACGCCGTGTGCAGGGTCACGTTCGCGATGTGGTTGCTGTAGTCGCAGACCAGCTTGTCATTCTTGACGATGCCCGCGGCGGCGCCGCCGTCGGGGCTGTCCGAGTCGAGCGTGGTCGCGTTGGCCACGAGTTCTTGCCCCAGACCGGGGTCACAGGAGTAGGTGACCTGAACCTGCACGTTCGCGTCGTGCAACGACACGCTGTTGATGGTCAGCTCGTTTGCCTTCGCCGCTGCCGAAGGCGCGGTCGCCAGGGCGCCTGCCCCGACCACAAGGGCGGTGAGCGCGGTCCCGGCGAGGCGGTGCCGCAGACTCGTCGGCTTCATTGGTTATCTTCCTTCCCCCTGCGTGGTCACCCTTGGTCTGGTGTGTGGAGGTAACTCCAACTTGGTGGGCAACTACGACAGTTGATCGTTTTGAGACTGGATCTTACGTGATCTCCACGATGTGTCGCATGGGTACCCCGTGTCGAGTGGTTCGCGCCGTGAGGCCGAAACGGCGGGGACTTGATCGTCCTCGACGAGGTGCATAAGTGAAGCATATGTAAGGTACCTGCGAAGGACCCCCCAACTACTTCGAGCTTCAACCTAGTTGACGTGGTGTCATGGGCGGTCATCTGCCCAGCGAACCGCATTCCGGACAGTGTGCAAATTCACGTTCGCCAACGGCAGGGCAACAAGAAGCACTGCATCGCCTACATGTCGTGGGACAGCCTCCCGCCGTGTGCGCTGGCCGGCCAGCCCCTCGAACTGCCGCAAGCCTCGCCCGACCTGGCCAAGCTCCTCCTGAAGTCAAAACCCTTTTCGCTTGCGCGGGAGCTGCCCCGGGCCGGGCACCGCGTCGGTGTCGACACCGTCGCCGACCTGCTGCGGGAGGTCGTTATGCGCGTCGAATGACCAGCACGGCCACGTCGTCGAGGTGGTCGACCGCGATCGCGGCGTCCAGGATGCGGTCAGCGGTCTCTTCGGCGTTCAGTCCGTCGTGGACGGCTTGGGCGGCTAGTGTTCCGGCTCGTTCCAGTCCGGCGTCCAGCGTCAGGCCTGGTCCTTCGACCACGCCGTCGGTGACCATGACCAGCGCGCTGTCGTCGTCCAGGGTGAAGACCTCGTTGCGGTATTCGGTGCCGGGCAGGACGCCCAGGACCGGGCCGCCCGGCAGCTCGCGGACCTTGTGGCTTCCGTCGCTGTGTGCGCACAGCAGTGGCACGTGGCCGGCGCTGGTGCCGGTGACCTGTCCGTTGTACGGGTCGATGTGCAGCATGGTGCAGCTGGCGAATCGTGCGGGAGCGGTCGTGACGAGTAGCTCGTTGGTGCGGGTCAGCACGGTTCCGGGATCCGGTTCCTGGGCGGCGATCGCGCGTAGGGACAAGCGGACCTGTCCCATGACGGCGGCGGCGTCGACGTCGTGCCCCTGGACGTCGCCGATCTCCAGGGCGATCGCGCCGTCGGGCATTATGAAGGCGTCGTACCAGTCTCCGCCGATGTCCAGCCCGTCCCGGCTGGGGCGGTAGCGGGCGGCGACCTCCAGACCCGGGAGGTGCTCGGGCAGCGCGGGGAGCATGGTCTGCTGCAGCGCCGTGGCCAGCTCGACGTGTGCCTGTTGCAACCTGATCCGCTTGAGTGCCTGGCCGGCTAGGTCGGCCAGCGTGCCCACAAGGGTCCGCTCATCCAGGGGCGACAGGTATCCGCGATGGTAGAGCAGCGCCCAGGCCCCGAGTGGCTGATCGCCGGGTTCGCTGAGCGGGGTGATCGAGATGGCGTAGTCGGAGCCGAGCCGGAGGAACCGCAGAAGTGGGGCGTGCGGCCAGCGGCGGGTGAAGTCCTCCCGGTCGGTGATGAACTGCGGCTTGCCGGTACGGATCGCCTCGGACAGCGGGGTCGGCTGGTCCAGCCGCAGGCCGTGCAGGGCCGCGACCTCGCGCATGTCCACCCTGGCATCGGTGGAGATGCACAGGCGGCTGTCGTCGACGAGTGCGAGCACGGCGCCGCTGGCGCCGAAGGTCGCGGCAAGCCGGGTCAGGACGACCTGCTGCAGTTCCTGCTCCGAGGCTGCGGTGATCAAGGCGGAGGAGAAGTCGGCGGTGTCCTTGGCGCGCTGTCGTTCGGCAGTCAGCGCGGCCTGCGCCTTCTGCTTGCGCTTTTCCTGAGTGGTGTCGTCGCGGACCACCACGAAGATCCGTTCGGGGCCGTCAAAGCCCAGCTGGAGCCGACGGACTTGAACGGTCAGCCGGCGCCAGCCGCCGTGCGAGGTGTGGTACCGCAGCCTCACCCAGGGGGACTGCTGGAAGGAGGCCGAGTGCAGGAGCTGCCAGAAGGCCTCCCTGTCGTCGGGGTGCACAGCCGAGATCACTCTGGACATCGGCGCAGTTGGATCGGGGAAGAGCGCGACCAGGCTGGGGAGGCCACCGAGCCACTCCATCTGGTCTTTATGGGGTGAATACATCCACAAGCCAAGGCCGGCGGCCGCGGTGGCCAGCCGGAACGGTATCAGCAAGCTGGCCAGGTCGTTTCGTGCATCCAGGACGCGCACCCATATCAGCTGCTTGTCACCGGCGGGATCTTTCACTCGTCGCGCCTCAAGCAAACAGGCAATAGGTACTCCATCTCGCCCGGGAAACTCCAGCTCCCGCATCGCGACCGCATCCGCCCTGGCGGCGTGGGCGACCAGATTTTCGGCCGACATCCGCTGGCTTGCAGGCCACAGATCACCGAAGTCACGCCCCAGGCACTGCTCCGCAGGTCTGCCCAGCGCCGTGGCCATAGCAGCGTTGAGGTCGCGCACGGCACTGTCCAGCGTCAGAAGAGCCGACGGGCAAGCGCTTCGATGAAGGTCGTCCAAGGCGTCCATCTGCGGCTCCCTGGCGCACACCAAAACAGCCTCTTCAGCTATATTCGCGCATTTTGCTGTGATATCTCAATAAAGCGGGTGCCTGAGCGTCTGCGGCGAGTGACGACGGCAGGAAACTTAGCGGAGGCGGTTCGGGGACACGGTCGCTGAGTGCCATGTCCTTCGTGATCGTCGGAATCCGGCCGGGTATAGAACCGGGAAACCATCCTGATCACAGGTGACTGCCCGTGGTGACTGCCCGTGGTGACTGCCCGTGTTGGCATACTACCTCCCGGTTGCCGCCCGAGGCTCCGGTTGCACATACCGGGATCCGTGACGGGTGTGGTTCGGCGGTTTGAGGACCCTGGCCTGAAACCTCTTTCTATCGAATCAGCGACATTCGAAGCCCTGACTACCTGACACCGTTTGGAGTTTCTGTGGGTTAGCTGTGTCCCAAGCGAGGACGTGAGTCGTCCTCACTCGAAGAGAGATGGCTGGATCTCGCCTACGCCTCAGGGCATGTCGCGCGGTTAGTCGCGAAGCAGGAGTGTGCGCCGACGGCGCGGCCCGGGTGGTGATCGGCGGCCCCGGGGGCCACGGTTCCCAGGGCAGCGGCCGCCACCGCTCGCCGCGCACTGCCTGGGTATCAGCCATCGCCGCCCGCGTCCTCACCGCACGGCTGCGCACCGCGGGCCGCACTGGTCGCCCCTGTACGACATGGCCGTGCACCGTCCGGCGGCGTCGCCCGAGCAGCTGACGCGACGCGGGTGGCTGGGCCCAGTTGCTGTCTCGCGTCAAGCTGCAGCGGCAGTTGTCGTCGCGGCCACGATCGATCCAGCCCATTCCCCGCAGGTCGAGTGCGATCATCACCTGTCGGCGGCGACCCCGGCCCAGAAGGCGAGGTCTATACTCGGCGGTCGGTCCGCAGCTCACGCCAGGGTGACGTGCATGCCGCCTTGGGACAGGACATCGAGGACCACGCAGAACAGGTCGTAGGGCTGTCCGTCCGGTGTGAGGGCGTGGGACAGGTGCTCGCGTGCGGTCGCGGCATCCCGCCAATGCAGAGTTGCAGGGGCGGTAAAGCCGAATGTGCCGCGCAGGCAGTCGTCTAGGGCGGCCAGACAGCCGCCGAAATAGCCGCCTGGCCCGTTCACCGCCTCGCCGAGCGCGAGGTAGAGGCCCGGTTCGTCGGTGATGTGTCGGCCGTCGAGTTCGTAGGCGTGACCGGCTGGCCGGTCACAGCGGGGACGCCGGCAGGCCCGCTCTCGGACGAGGTCGAGCCAGGCCCCGCGGCGCCGGGTGTCGAGGCCAGCCCAGGCATCCTGGACATCCGGCGGCCCGGCGAGCCACCGCTCCCAGACGGGCCGGGCGTATTCGGGAACGGGTGTGAAGAGCTCACCGTCGAGCTCCAGGTCGATCAGGTCCGACCCGTAGGAGGAGGGGCGCCAGGCGCTGACTCTCGTCCAGAGCAGGCGTTCGGCGAGCGGCTCGCCTTGGTCGTCTTGTACCTCCAGGGCGGCCTGCTCCAGGTTCAGCGCCTGCCGGGTGCCCTTCATCAGTGCTGCCCTCAGCTGATCACTTTGAGCAAGCCCCCGCAGGACGAGCGGGGGCGCCGCCTGTTCGGCCGGCAGGACGCGGGCGAATTCCCGGCAGGAGCCCAGCCACCGCTGCCCATCGTGTACGCGAACGCGGCCCCTGTGTCCCTCGGGCGGGCCTTCGTAGTCGTCCAGGCCGGTGACCACGAGACTGTCCGTCCCGCAGATCTGACCTAGGCTCTCCGCGTCCTCCAGTAGCCAGGGGTCGAGTGTCTCATCGTCCGGCACCAGCCATACTCGATTGCCGACCCAGCCGCGTACGTCTGCTTGTGGTACCCAGCCGACCAGCTCGTAGGTCCCACGCCGGGGTTCCCCGAACAGCCCCTCCACCTCGGCGCAGACGCCCCAGGCATGGCTGTGCTCCGTCTCAGTCAGCGTGTACCGCGTCCGCCGGCGATGGTTTTCGTCCTCGTGCACGGTGAGATCATGTCGGGACCAGGTTCCCGCAGCGAACCCATTTCCCCGTAGTCGGTCGCGATGCCTCAAGGCAGCGCGTCATTGACCACCCGTACCCAAGCGATGTACGTGCGCACCGGCCGGTCGACGACGGCGGACACGCCGCTGGAGGTGTCGACGCTGACCTGCAACTTGGGCACCCCGGTGAGCAGCTGGTGCAGCGCCTGCAGGATGACCTCGCAGCGGCCCTTGCCATCAGCGCGACAAGGGAGAACCCGGCCACGGCGAGGACGGCGCGGAGCCAGGGGGCCACGTACCGGAACCGGTCGACTTTGCAGCCCCGCAGCCGCCCGGCCTTCCGTCACCACCAGCCGCGACATCATTCCGCTGCGAAGGACTCCGTGACCGTCGTCCACTGACCGTCACTGATCACCGGGCCCGCCGACCTGACGGTC
The DNA here is from genome assembly GCF_021462825.1 of Streptomyces glomeratus. GTDB lineage: Bacteria > Actinomycetota > Actinomycetes > Streptomycetales > Streptomycetaceae > Streptomyces > Streptomyces glomeratus. The sequence goes on from NZ_JAKEEB010000053.1 coordinate 13,943, forward strand.
GGAGGACCCACGCCGTCAGGCCGTCGGGCGCAACCGATCCAGTTCGCTCCCGATCGCATCCCGCAGTAGATCATGCTGCGGGCCGAGCCTGAACCGCTCATCCGTCCAGCGGTCAGGCGGATACAGCCACACAGGCTTGCCCACCAGCTCGGCCGACTCCCACTCGAAACGCGGCCAGACATGAGCATGCAAGAACCGGTCCGTGTTACCCAGGATCTCCAGGTTGACCCGCCGAAAATCAGGGTCCAGCCGCCAACAGGCTCTTTCAACCGCCTCTCCGAGTTTGTCCATGTCGGAAAGAAACGACGGCCGCTTGGCCCTCGGCAAGTCCGACAGTCGTTGAACACCCGGTTCGTCCACGAGGAGAACCGAGTACCCAGGCAGGAACTGCACGTCGCCGATCACCGCGAATCCCGCCTCAAGCCGCCGCAGCACGGTGGGGTTTTCGCCCCGCAGAGCGGCCCCGATCCGATCTGTCCGCCAATCATCGGTCATGGCCCGAACGTACCGGCAGGTGATCAAGGCCAGCTCTTCGTTGCGCACGCTCTCCACTCACTTCAAGGCCCAACCAAGCGAGGCGAGGAGCGACCTCGGCCATTTTCAAGTCTCTGCCCGCGGCTTGGTCATGCCATCGGTCAGTGGTGTCGCTCTTCGACGGCGTTGTCGTTCTCGTCGAACAGTTCGAGGTCGTAGTGCCACCCGAGTCCGGCAAAGAGCTTCGTCAGGTCGTCGATCCGCTGAGGGTCGATCACGCCATTGATCAGGGTTGTTCCGTCGTCGGTCTGATCGATTTCGATGCGGCACCAAGCGGTTTCGGTTTCGTAGGAGCACCAGGAGGCCGACCGTGTCCTCCAGCCAAGTGAGCCCAAGCGGGATGCCACCTCGGCGGGATCGATGCCCCCTTTGAGGATGCCGCAGACGTTGTTGGCCATGTCGGCCAGGGCGGCATCGAGACGCTGGTCGCTGTCATCGCTGGTCGGTGTGCTCACCTGCGTAAGTATCGGGTATGCCGTGTCTTGGCTGAGTGAGGATGCGGATCCGGAGGAGGTCGAACGAGGCCTGGGCATAGATGCTCTCTTCAGGGTTTTCATGCGGTTCACGTGTCCCTCCACGACGCCGGAACTCCAGAACAGGTGAGGCCGGAGGCCACGGCGTTGAGGCCCTGGCGGAGGACGCCGGCGAAGCCCTGCATCGGCTTCGGGGCGTCCTGCCTGGGGTCCATCCCACAGATGAGTTGGAGAAGCGGCGAGCAGCCCTCTGAGGCGGCGGGCCGGCAAGCCGATCCGCGCGAGGCCCGCATCGCCCGGTTGCGCCATCTCAGTCAGCGGCTCACCAACGAACCCGCCTGATCAGCACAGGGAGTTCAACGACTCAAGGGAATGCCATTGCCTCCTTCCGTCCGCCCTGGCCGCCAAGGACGACGGTTTCCAGCGGCTCCGCCGCGAGCTGAGCACTTTCGGCTGCACACCCCGAGCGCCCGGAATCACGGCAGGCGAACGACGCCGGCGGCATCGTTGCCCTGCCTGTCGGCGTACGCCAGAACGTGACCAGTCAGGTGCAGCGTCACCTACCCAGCCCCGATGTGTAACGCGCGGGCCGTGTGCGGGCTCCCGCGGGAGAAACCCCGTCCCCGAACCCTGATAAACACATCCGACAGCATCCGGGTCGAGGCTCGGCCGGAACTGTGGAGCAAGGTGGCCAACGAGGCACCACACTTTTTACTGCCTCGCCGAGACACTACGTTCGTATCAAGTAAGGCGCGCAATGCGGCTGCCGCAGGTCCGGACTGCCCTGCCAGGACGTAACGGGCGGGCTCAGCAGGCACGATGGGGGTTGTCCGTGCAGCGTTCCACCTGGCCGCCCCTTGTCGGCCGCACCCGGCCGCTGAAGACGAAGGAGTGGTTCGTCGTCAACATGGAGCTGGCGAACACGGGCTTTGGAGAGTGGGGCTGTGGTGTCGACGCCGACGGCGTCTACCGGGAAGAGCACTGCCATCCAGTGGTGAACGGGCGTGGCAGCGATGAAGAGCGTCCCGGAGGTCTGGCCGGTGCCGGCGCGAAGGCGCTCAAACCCTCGGCGAGCGCGTGAACAAGTCGGGCGCCCATATGGCGGCGAAGGCGCTGGACCCGAAGAACAAGCGGGGCATCGCGATCCGATGGGCCAGCAAGGACGTCGCCGCTGAAGCGGTCGACAAGCCCATCACGCAGTGGCTGGAACACCACCCGGACCATGTGACCGAGCTGAACGACTGGCAGAACAAGATCGCTCGGAAGCTCGGGAAGGGCGGCCGCTTCGACCCGCGGACGGCCTGAAGACCATCCGCTGGGAGGTGCGGGACATGCCGGGGGTCAAACTAGGTGACACATGGGTGCGTACCGGCACCCAAGCGGTGAAGAGCGCTGTCGACACCGACTGGGTCATCGTGCAGCACAAGTACATCGGCAAGAGGAACGCACAGCACCCGCACGACCGTGCTCGACAGTGGACGAGCACGGGCGTTAGGCAGTTGACCGGCTGGGCAGGCTCAGCAACTTCCCTAGCGATCCTTGTGTTTGTGTAGTTTGGGTGGTAGCGGTTCTGCACTGTCTGGGTACTGTTTGGGGAGTCTTTCCTTTCGTCGGGTGGGGTTTTCTGTGGGCTGGTCGTGCGGGTTTTACTGGGTGGATGCCTTCGGGTTTCTGCCTGTGTTCCCCGGGCTGTGCCCTGCTGCTGGCGGTGGCCGGTGAGTCGGAAGCTTCCACTCGCGCAGGGTGAGACGTCCCGGACGGCGTGCGCCCGGGTTTTGCTGCGTTCGGCTGTGGAGGAGAAAACCGGCGAGGTCGTACCGGCGGCTGCTTTGGCGGAGCGTGTCGGCTGGTGTGCCGACCTTGTAGCCGGCATGGTCGTTTCGGTACTCACCGCGCACTGGAACGCAGCCGACGTCGCGCAGTTGGCGTCGGGTGTTGATGTGACCGGCCGGGCGCTGCCGTCGAATGCGTGGATGGCGCTCAGGCGCCTGGGTTGGAATGCCGCACCACCGGAGGGCATCAAGGTCAATGACCGTGTGGTGCGGATGGCCCAGGAGCAGGCCGGCCGGACCCTGCGCTCGGTTCATTGGCGTGCCGGCCTTGTGGCCGGGATTCTCAAGACGTGGCCGGGAAGTCCCGGCCGGCGCACCGCAGCAGAGTGGGCCGCGGTCCGTGGGGCGATCGAGGGCGGTCGTGACCTCCCAGGCAGTGTGCTCAAAGGCCGAACGCGTCAGATACTTGCATTCCTCAAGGCTGAGCACCGTCTTCCGACGGATGTCTTTGAGCTGGAGGGTGTTCCGCGGGTGGCGCGGATGCTGCTGCTCGCTGCCTGCGACGGGCAGCAGGCCACTATCACTCGCGATGAGTCGAAACCGCGTTCCGCGTTGCTGCGTCTGCAGCTGCCCGTCCGCCCCGACCCGAAGTCCTACCGGGACTGGTCGTGGGTCGCTGTGCCGATGCGGGTCCCGGTGACCGTTCCCGCTGCTGGGGCATTGCACCTACCCACTCTCCGCGTCGGCGACGGCCGTATTTACGCGGACCTCGCATTCACGCATGCCGTGCCGAAGCCAGCCCGTGACGGGCACACCGTCGCGCTGGGTGTCGACTGGGGTTTGAACACGCTGCTGTCGGCGGGCGCGGTCCGGCTCGGCGGTGATGGGCGGATACGCGCGCTGGGTGCGGGTGCGCAGTTCCGGGCCGCGGGAGTGCTGGCGAAGCAGCACCGGCTGCGGCGCCTGTCGGAGAAACTGCACACGAAGGCCGACCAGTACGAGCGTCTGACGGACGGCCGCGAGCGCTTGCAGAAGGCCCCGGATGCGGTGCTGGAGGCCCGGCACACGGTACTCGCGCAGGAGCTTCGCCGCGTGAGCGCGCGGCGCTCAAACCTCAACGACGCGCTGGCGATGGCTGCGGCACGCTGGGCGGTGGACCAGGCGATCGCCACCGGCGCCACCGTGATCTACGTCGAAGACCTGCGGTCGATGGAAGCCAAAGGCATGGGCCGCAGCCTCAACACGCGTCTGTCCCAGCAGGTCCGCGGGGCGATCGTGCAACACATGCGGCGCCTCGCCGCCGAGGTGGGCATCGCCCTCGTGACAGTGCCCGCGGCCAACACCTCCAAACACTGCCCGCATTGCCTGGTGCCCCTACGCCACTGCCAGACCCCTGACCGGCCGAGCGTGCCCGGCTGGAAATGGGCCGTGTGCCCTAACCCCGGCTGCCGGTGGCAGGGCGATCGCGACCACGGGGCCTGGCAGCGGATCGCAGCCCGAGGCCTCGCGCACCAAAGCACCACCCGCACCGACACCAAGACCCGGCACACGGCGATTCCCGCCGTGGTGGACCGGTTCGAAGCCACCGCAGTCATCACCACGGAACCGAAGAATTCCCGGGAGGAACGGTCGAAGACCGGGCCGACCCGGGGCAAGACCCCACGCCCCGCGCCCAGGCGACGCAGGGCACCCTCCCCGGCACGGCCGCCCCGCAGCCCTGCCGGCCAGCGTCCGGAGGGAAACGCGCCCACGGGCCGGACCCGACTGCCCCGAGCAGCCGACCGGAACCAGGCCGTGCACGACACGATCAGCATAGGGACCCGCCGCAGGCACAACCCCCGCGGCGCAGCATTGGGCGCAGGCTTCCACTTCCACGCCCACGCAAGCCCACCCCGGTGGGTAAACAACCTCAGCCAGCCACTACGGCCGACTGAGGTTCCCTAAGCCAATCAGAGACGCTCCATCACGACCCGCCTGCCCCCACCGGGAGACCTACGGATGACTTCTCGCCTACACGCGCTCTGCTTCGATGCGCACGACCCGCTTCGTCTTGCGCGCTTCTGGGCGGACTTTCTCTGCTGGGAGACATCCGAGGACTCCTCCGACGGCATCACGCTGCTGCCCAGCGACGAGACCGGGTTCCGGCTCCGCTTCCTTTCGACCCAGGAGCGGAAGACAGGCCAGAACCACATGCACTTCGATCTGACGAGCACGTCCCCAGACGACCAGAAGCAGGTGGTGGAGAGGGCGCTCGAACTCGGCGCCCGACACATCGACATCGGTCAACGCCCGGAGGAGGGGCATGTGGTGCTCGCCGACCCCGAGGGCAATGAATTCTGTGTCATCGAGCCGGGCAACAGCTTCCTCGCCGAGTGCGGATTCATCGGAGCGCTGGCGGGCGATGGTTCGCAGGAGGCCGGGTACTTCTGGAGCCGAGCGCTGGGCTGGCCATTGGTCTGGGACCGGGACCAAGAGACCGCGATCCGCTCACCGCACGGCGGTCCGAAGGTCACCTGGGGGGGTCCACCCCTGATGCCGAAGACGGGGAAGGAACGGTTGCACTTCGACCTCGCTCCACCGGCCGGCAGTGACCAGCAGGCGGAGGTCGATCGGCTCGTCTCCCTCGGGGCAACGCGCATCGACATCGGCCAAGGCGACGTCGACTGGGTGGTGATGGCCGACCCCGACGGTCACGAGTTCTGTGTGCTGACCCCCCGATAGGCCACAGAGTGGGGTGGAGGCATGAAGACAGGGCCTCGGACACAGCACGAGGGGTGTTGAAGCCAGCCCGTGAGCCAGGAGGCCCCATCGAGGCAGTTGTACGTCGAGGGCGTCCGCCACGTGGCGTAGGGATCAAGGTTCGGAGTGGTCTACCAGCACGGAAGATCGATCGTCAGGGGGCGGGCCGGGCGGAGCGAGCCGATGTCGCACATGGCATCCACAGCCGCTACCCAGAGCCCTCTCACACTGGGTTTGTAGCTTCCATGACATGTCAAACGACAAGCAGCACACACGTTCAGCGCAGGACGAGAACGCCCCTGCCAAGGCGGGACCGAGCAGGCGGAAGGTCCTCACGGCACTCGGCGGAGCGGGGCTCGGCGCGGCCGGAATCGCCGTCTACTCTGCCAACGCCTCAGCTGAACCGGCGGGATCCGCCATGGACGCGACCACCACCGGCTCTGCCAGCACGGGTTCCACGGCCATCGCGCAGTGCGTTCTCACCGCGGAGCAGATGACAGGTCCCTACTACCTGGAGGACGAGAAGGTCCGCAGCAACATCACGGAGGGTAGGCCCGGCGTACCGCTCGCCATGACCTTCCTGGTGGTGGACACGAAAACCTGCAAGCCCGTGCCGAACGCGGCGGTAGACATCTGGCACTGCGACGCCGGTGGCGTCTACGCCGGCTACACGGCCATCTCCCCGGACGTGCCGTACGACCCCAGCAAGGCCGACGAGAACGGGCACGTTCCGAACACCGACGAAACGACGTTCCTGCGCGGAGTACAGCTCACCGACCGGCATGGCAAGGCGACGTTCAAGACGATCTTCCCCGGCTGGTACTACGGCCGCACCACCCACATCCACCTCAAGGTGCACTACGGTGGCGGGGTCGAAGGCCGGACGTACGAGGACGGCCACGTTGCCCACACCGGTCAGGTCTTCTTCGCCGACGAAGTCGCCGACGCTATCGCCAAGCTGGACCCGTACGCGAAGCACACGGGAAGCCAGCGGGTCAAACTGGCCGAAGACCACGTCGCCCGGTCGGCGGGCGCGGCCTCGCTGGTCACGCTCAAGCAGGTCAAGCCGGGCACTTACAGCAAGGGCCTGACGGGCTCGATCGTGCTCGCCGTCGACCCGGACGCGACACCGCCCGAGGCGGGTGGCCGTCCCCCTGGCGGCGGCCCGGGCGGCGGAGGCCCCAGCCCCAGCCCTTCCTCCTGATCCGCTTCCCACCCAAAGCACTGAGCCAAAGCGCTGAGCTCCGCCACCGCCCGTTGGGCAGGGGCGGAGCTCAGCCGCAGTCACCAGGTCCTGCGCACACGGGGCCGGGCGCGCGAGGGCGCTCACGACGGGTGTACATAAGAGGCGCAGGCGGGCACCGGCTCGCTCTCCTAAGATGCCTGGCCTCAGCGGCATTCCCGCCGGCTCAGGCCTCGCTTCACCTGGCCGAGGGTTCCCTGGACGTGAGAAGCGAGGTTCCTACGGCGGCCGCTCGCCGAAGTTCGACTAGTTCGGCTACCGCGAGCGGCACCCTGTCGGGTGCGGTCCGCGTGAAGGGCCACCGGGCGGTGGCCACCCGCAATGAGAAACTCGCCGTCCGCTGCGAGGCGACCATCCTCGTCGCAGTCCTCAACGAGTGGCTGGGACCGGACTTCTCACCCATCGCCCGGGGAGGTCGTCATCGGTGACCCAGCACGTTGGCCCTGAAGCTGACTTGCGCTGCCGGACTGGACGGGGAAGCGAGCGTCATGATCCAGCCGTGACTCATGACGTCCTCGGATCCGAACAAGCCGTAGACTGCCGGCTCTCCTGCGCAGCCTCTGAGCTGCCCCGACATTTGTAGCGGCCGATCTTGTGTGTTCTAGGCTGCGTTCGGGGTGATCACGGAACGGTAGTAGGCCGCCTCGAACTCCTCGGGTGGAGGTAGTCGAGTGCGGAGTGCAGGCGTTCGGTGTTGTACCCGTGTGGTGACACCGCGCTGACGGCGTGGTCGATCGCCAAGTGGCCCGTCCTGGGCGCTCCTGGTCACCGTGGAGATCGCGGTTCTGTACTGGGCGAGTCCGACGCGCGGGCGAAGGGTTCCGCTGGATCGCGCCGGGCTGATGGCGCTTCCTGAAAAGGGTCACCCGTGACCTGGTGGGTGGCCAAACCTGCGGTGGATCTCCCCGCCCTTCGGGTGACGTTGTTCGGTCTCTTCGCGTGATGTTGGTCGGCGTGTCGTCTTGGTCCTGGTGTGTCGTGGACAGTCTGCCAACCCGCAACTGCCCGCAGTCCGTCACCATCGTCGCTCGGCTGGCAACCCCGGAAGCCGCCCGTCCTCCCATGCCCACCGGTCCCGACGTCTTCCCGATGCGGAGACTCCCCTGACACACACGAAGCAAGGCAAGTACGCCTTGACAATTCAAAATTGTCAAGGCGTACTTGCCTCATGGCTCTTCCAGACCTGGACGATCTCATCGCGGAAGTCGACCGCAGATGCGACACCGCACACCGCTCCGGCGGACAAGGACAGCCGGACTGGCTCGCCCTCCTCACCGCTGCCGCCCAACTCGCAGGCCAGATGCAGGCGCTGGCAGACGACCTGGTCGAGGACTACGTCGAGCACTGCCGGATGCACGGCTCTTCATGGACCGACATCGGCGCCGCCCTGGGCGTGACCCGACAGGCGGTCCAGCAGCGCTTCCACGCACCGCACAAGCGATACAGCCCTGAGACAATGACCGACGACCTCCGCCAGGCGATGGTCCACGTCAAACAGGCAGCAGTGCAGCACCGCAACAACTACATCGGCACTGAGCACCTGCTCTGGGGACTGACCGCACAGGACAACAGCGCCACCCAGCTCCTGCAGTCCGCCGGCGTCTCACCGGAGACGGTCCACCGGTCCGTCGGCACCCGGCTGAGCATGGGCGCCTCTCAAGCAGCCGAACGCATCGCATGGACGCCCTACTCCCGCAAAGCCATCGCCATCGCGGAGGCACGGTCGGAGCAGAACGGCTCCGAGCGCATCGACTGCGACGACCTGCTGGTCGGCCTTGCCCAGGTCGGCCGCGGAGTGGCCGCCAACGTCCTGACCGAGGCCGGCTTCGAACCAGCCGCCCTCGACGCCACGACGGCGGACACCCACTCATCCCAGAACGGCTGACCACCACCCACTGCACCGATTCCCAAGGGGCCGCCGACCTCACGGTCGGCGACCCCTCATGGCTCGTACTCCCCAATCTCCCCAGGCCATTCAAAACCGGATCAACCGAGGAGGAAGAGCAGCTCTGGCCGAATCCAGGAAGTCCCACCAGGGCAGCTTCCTCGCCCTGGTGACCTGGATGATCGCCTCTCACGACCGAACCAGCCTGATGTGGAGGAGCTCCCTCAAGCGGCTTGGCACGACGTCGCAGCCTCAACGGTGGGCTACTTGGACGGCGTTGCGTGCGAAGGCGGTGCCCCGTAGCTTCGGCCAGGGGACACCCGCACCCTCCACGTGAGCCGACCGAAAGAGGCGTTCCTGTCATGCATGAAGCCGGATCTGTGCCACTGGACCTGCGGTTCGAGTCGGAGCTGCCGGCCGGTGTCCTCGAAGGGCACGCCGTCATCGTGGTACGGCCCCCGGCGCATCTCGATCCCGCGTCCCGTGCCGTTCTGCGACTGCGCCTGTTCCGTGCCCGTATCACCTCGCTGCACCGCTGCACGGCATCCTCGTCCTCGAGCAGCCTGTTGGAGGACGCGAGCGCCCGGCTGTGGGCGGAGCAACCGCATATCCTCATCTGTCCGCTTGACCCCCTGCCCGCCTCGGACGCGTGGGAGTACCACCTGAGGTGGGCGATCGACCCGTCGGAACCGGGTTTCGGGGCCGTCGGGGAGCAGTGCGCGCTGTTCGACGTCCGCCTCCTGGCCCGGGACCCCGACACCGGGGACCGTACGCTGGCCGCTGGAGGCATCATGGCCGCCTGGGAGGCCCCCCACCCCGTGAGGGATCTCCAAGCACTCGCCCACCTCGGGGCCCACGGCCGCCTGCCAAGGCCGCTGGCCGACGCCATCGCCGACCTGGTCGGCGCGAACGGGCCGTCGGTGCCCCTGTGCGGGTACTGCGCGATTTACTGGGAGTTGGAACTGCTCACGTACGCCGACCGCGTCCGGGATCTGGCAGAACACTACGGTGAAACCGAGGTTGCCGGCCTCCTGGCGCGGTGGGATCCGGGCCAGGGACTGGACCAGCCTGGCCGCCAGTACCATCGGCCCTGCCGCTGCCAGCGCCTCCGGCTGGGGGAACGCCCGGAGGCACACGAGGGTTGGCGGGCGGTGGCCGGGGGCGAGTGGTGGTCGCCGGACCCGGACACCCGCGAGCGCCTGGAGTCCCAGATGCGGCAGCAGGTCACAGCGGCCCGGCTCCGGCACCTCGCGCACAGGCGCCCGTTCCTGGGGGACATCTGACGCGGTGTGGGGGAGGACCGGCTTACTCCGGCCCACTTGGGGTCAGGTGGACACGGCGTGAACGGTGCATCCCTCGGTCTCGTCCGCCGCCAGACGGCCGGAATGAGCGACGTCTGTGCGCACGGTACCCGCCGACCGGTCGAAGTAGAGGTACGCGGCGCACCCCCTATCCGCCGAGGTCTCGGTGCGGTAGAACGCGATCTGGTCGACCAACTCCACGGCGGTGAACGACGCCAGCAGCGATTCAAGGACACAGTGGGGACATTCCCCTGCGATCCGGAATCGCCCCTGTATAGAACGGCGGTTCGCTTTTGCCGCGACCAGCAGGTCGCCGTCCTCGTCTAGGTCGAGGCATATCCAGCGCAGCCCGGGTTCGCGGGACAGAGTCTGCAGATCCCGCTCAACCTTTTCCTTGCCCGCCTCGACGGGTGGCATCGTCGCCCAGATCTTCTCCATGCGCCGGTCGACCGGCCCGGGGCGATGCAGGACACGCTGCATGACCAGGATCGCGATCAAGTCGGCGTTGTACCACACCACGAGCCAGACCGGCAGATCGTCGTCGACGAAGAACAGCACGCCGATGAGAGCCAGCATCACCGGCACGAAGATCCGCCACCGCATTCCCCGGACTATGCCGTAGTACGTGGCCAACGGCACCACGATGAGACCCAGCAGTTCGAGCACTCTCATATCTGCCTCACCCTCCACTCGGGCGTCGTTCGCCCATCAGTTCGCCGGGCCAGGACCGGTGACCGCAACCAAGCGGCCGTCCGCCACCCCCGTCGCCACTGCGTTCGCCGCGTTGTGACCGGCTGGGAATCTCCTGAACCGGGGATCGGCCATGCTGCCGACGGCCACTTGCGCCCCACCCACCGCGCGTCGGTGACCGTATCCACCAATACGGCGGTGATCCGCTCCGGCAACCCCCAGTCCCCGACCGGGCAGCACCCAATGCAGGCAACTGCCGCCGCACCACCGCACGGCACCACGGTGAGCTGCACCGACGCTGGGACACGGCCGCCGCGGGGTCCGCGTTCACCAGAACCGCGGATCCGCCAACCGCTCATCCCCCCAGGCAGACACAGCCCCAGCACCTCCATCGCCAACGTTCAGATCATCAGACATGCATACAACCACCCGCCGACGCACCACGACCAGCACACAGCGACTTACGCAACCATCACTCACGTACAGTCACGGACGTCCTGCCGCAGACTGCCCTGGACACCGGAACAGGTCACCGACCGCAGGCAACCCGCACTTCCGGTGGCCACCGTCTCCCAAGGCATACGCGTCCTGCTGCGCGCCGCCGCCGACACCACCACCGACCTCCGGGTGCGCGAGGGCGCGACACACTGAGCGGCTGGCCCGCGGCGCGACGTAGCGGCCGACCTGGACCACATGGCCTGTGCCGAGCGCGCAGGAGCGGAAGCGCGCTGGGGCACGTACGTCGTCTGCGCGTGCGGCATCGCCGCTGACGTCGGCGAGCTGATCACCGCCGCCCATGAGTGGAACTGGGACGTCAGGGTCGTAGCCACCCCGTGAAACCTTGGCTTCCTCGACGCCGAATTGATCGAAGCGCACACCGGCCACCCCATCCGCTCCGCCTGGCGCCCGCCGGGGCAGGCCCACCCCACATTGCCACAGCCGTCCTGCCATCCCTGATCTTGCGTGGGTATCCCTGGCTTCAGCCGGGGAGGGAAACGCATGCTCGGGTCGGAGGCGCGCAGCGTCGGAATTCGCTGCGCGTCTTGGGTGACGGTCAGGTGGGCCGCTTTTGGCCCTCGATGTACTGGCGGACGATGCTGAGCGGCGCGCCGCCGCACGAGCCGGCGAAGTAGGAGCGGGACCAGAACACAGAGCCCAGTCCGATGCGGTTGATACGGCCGGTGTACTCGGCGCGCAGATATCGGGAGCTGACGCCCTTGAGGCTGTTGATCAGCTTGGACAGGGCGATCTTCGGCGGGTAGTGCACGAGCAGGTGGACGTGATCGCGTTCACCGTTGAACTCCTTCAGATCTGTCTCGAAGCTGCCGCACACCTCTCGCATGATTTCCTCGCACCGCTTCAGCATGGCGTCATCGAAGACGTCTTTGCGGTACTTGGTAACGAACACCAAGTGCGCATGCAGGTTGTAGGCGACGTGTCGACCGGTGCGGATATCGGGGTTTGATTCCCAGCGCGGTGACATACACCAAAGGTAGTATGATCGTGCGGGCTGACCAGGAAGGGGGGTGGGCCGGATGATCCGTGCGTACAAGTTCCTCATGCGGCTCTACCTTCTTCCTGGGTCCGCCCCAGCCATTCGTAGGGTTGTGGCACCCAGGGGAGCTGGGTGTGGCTTTCATGCGGCTGCCAGCTGTGGCTCGGTAGGCTTGGCCGCCCGGCTCCCCACGACGACTCGGCCGCCGATTGGGAAATGCGAACAGGTCGCTGTGTAGAGCAATGCCGGCGAGGTCGTCCGTGGTACGTACTGCACGCACGACGAGCTGGAGCACGATGAACCGGATATGGGCCGGGACCGACTGCGGCAAGACCCATCACCACTGCCTGGTCCTGGACGACGAGGGCAACGCACTGTTGTCCCGACGGGTTGCCAACGACGAGCCTGAGCTGCTGAAGCTGGTCGGAGATGTCCTGGACGTCGCAGACGGCAGAGAGGTCACCTGGGCCTTGGACATGGCGGGCGGCGGCCCCGGCCTGCTGATCGCCCTGCTCGTCAACCACAGCCAGGAACTGGTCTACATCCCCGGCATCGCGGTCAACCGGGCCTCCGACGGTTACCGCGGGACGGGCAAGACCGACGCCCGTGACGCGCGGGTGATCGCCGATCAGGCCCGCATGCGACGCGACCTGCAGCCGATTCGGCCCGGTGACGATGCGGGCATCGAGCTGCGGCTGCTCACCGAGCGCCGTGTCGATCTGGTCGCCGACCGCACCCGCACCACCAACCGGCTCAAGGGCCTGCTGAACAGCATGTTTCCCGCATTGGAACGCGCCTTGGACATCGGCACAGCCGGAGCACTGCTGCTTCTTACGGGCTACCAGACCCCGGCGGCGATCCGCCGCACCGGCCTGACCCGACTCACTGCCTGGCTGCGCAACCGCAAGGCCCGCAACCCCGAGGCTCTTGCCGTCAAGGCCGTCGAGGCCGCTGAGCGGCAGCACACCGCCGTCGCAGGCGAGACGGCGATCGCGAAGATGGTGCACACCCTCGCGCAGGAGGTGATGACCCTCAACGAGAAGATCGCCGAGACGGACAAGCTCATCGAGGGCCGGTTTCGCGAGCACGAACTCGCCGAAGTGATCCAGTCCATGCCCGGCATCGGCGCGATCCTCGGCGCGGAGCTCCTCGTTGGCATCGGCGGCAGCCTGGACGCTTTTCCCACCCCTGACCGGCTTGCCGCATTCGCCGGCGTGACCCCCGCACCACGCGACTCCGGCAAGGTCATCGGTAACCTCCACCGGCCCCAGCGCTATCACCGACGCCTGCAGCGGGTCTTCTACACCTCGGCACTCGTCAGCATCCGGTTCGACCCCAACTCGCGGAAGTTCTACGACCGCAAACGTGCCGAGGGCAAACGCCATGTCCAGGCCGTGCTCGCTCTCGCCCGTCGGCGCGTGAACGTTCTGTGGGCCCTGATCCGTGACCGACGGTGCTACCAAGTGACACCTCCCGTCACTGCGCCGGCTTGATTTCGGCATTGGGAAGCCTTCCTATCGAGCGGGCTAAGCC
>NZ_JAKEEB010000054.1 GCF_021462825.1 Streptomyces glomeratus
GCCCGCTTCCCCCGCGCCCGCCGCGACAAGCGCACCGCCAACCACCGCCGAGCCGTCCAGCGCGTTGCCGACCTGCACCGCAAGGTCCGACGCCAGCGCCTCGACCACGCGCACAAGACCGCTTGTGACCTCGTGCGCCAGCATGACTTCATCGCGCACGAAGACCTCAAGATCCGCAACATGATCAAGGCCCCCGCGCCCAAGCCAGACCCCGAACAGCCCAGCAGCTTCCTTCCCAACGGGGCGGCGGCGAAGGCCGGGCTCAACCACTCGATCTCTGATGCCGGATGGGGGGTGTTCCTGACGATCCTGCACGCCAAGGCTGAAAGCGCCGGACGGGAAGTGATCGCCGTGGACCCCCGCAACACCTCCCGGACCTGCCCCGAATGCGGGCACGTCTCAGCAGACAACCGGCCCACCCAGGAGAAGTTCCACTGTCAGTCCTGCGGCCACAGCGCGCACGCGGACACAGTGGGCGCCCTGAACGTTCTACGGGCCGGGCTGGTCCGTCGCGACGCCAACCCGGCATAGCGAGAAGCCCCCGGCTTCCGCCGGGGGAGGAGTCACGGAAGGCGAGCGTCCTGACGCGGCTGCACGTCGGCGGCGGCGATCGGCTGGTGCGTCTGCCGTGGCGGTGGGCGCTGGCGGCGCGGTGCGGCAGCGTGCGCCTGCCATGTGAGTTCGTGGAGGAAGTCCGCGTGGAACCGCAGCGGTCGCGCGCGGTGCGCCCACATCCGGGGCGCCGCAACCGCTTCCGTCGGGGCGCTGGTGCGTGAGCGAGCTGGAGCATGGCCGTGGACCGGGACTTCGCCGCCCTACGCGCCGATGGCCCGGTGCTCGTGGTGGCGGCCTTCGGCCGCGACGCCTGGCCGTGTCCACGTCCGATCCGGAGGCCGACGCGGTCAGGCTGCGGCAGGACACCGCCAGGACTGGGGCACGGCAGCGTACCCGGCGGGCATGCCGCTGGACGCCTGGCGTGAGGGTGAGGCGTTCTTCGTGGAGCTGGACCTGCCGGGTGTGGACCCGGATTGCATCGACCTCGATGTTGAGCGCAACGTCTTGACCGTGAAGGCCGAACGCAAGTCGGCGTACGGCGAGAACAGCGACATGGTGATCATCGAGCGCCCCGTGGGGACGTTCAGCCGACAGCTGTTCCTCGGCGAGACCCTCGACACCGAGAAGGTCGAAGCGTCGTACGAGGCCGGTGTACTGAAGCTCCAGATCCCGGTCGCCGAGCAGGCCCGGCCACGCAAGATCGCCATCAGCGGTGGCAGTGACCGCAAGGAGCTGGGCAGCTGACGTCACAGCGACACCGCCTCGTCAGGCCTCGGGCATCAGCCCGGGGCCTGTTCGGTGATCTTTTCGCTCGCTCCTTCGGTGCCGGGCCCGTGTCCGCACAACGACGCCCGGGGCGAGCCGACATCGACAGCCTGCTCACGTGGGCCGGTGCGTTAGTGCCGCTGACAAGAGCGAGGAGCTGGATGCCCGACATCTGCTCTCCGCGGCGCTTCAGGTGGAGATGCGGCGGATGCCGGCCGAGGCTGGCGTGGATGTCGCGGCGCAGGCCGGGCCGGCGGAGCGGGCGCTGCCGGACACCTACCAGTTCTCCCGACAGCTGGGCGCGGCCTACATCGGCCCCGAGCACACCCTGCAGGGCCTGGCCACTCACGCCGAGTCGTCGGCCGGACGCCCTGGGCGGAGGCCGGAGCAGGCCGGCAGACGTCACTGGCCGCGCCAGCCGCCCGACGCATAATGGCGGTGCCGAGGGTGGCCACGCAGTGAGATGCAGAGGGAGGGGGCTTCAGCTGCGGCGCCGGGCGCGAGTTACGAGCGGGACGGGCGCTCCGGCCCCCCGCCGTCGGCGTTGAACACCTTGGTGAAGGTAGCCCCGCACCGGCAGCGGGAGTGCTCGATCAGTTCTCCTTCGTCCGACACGCTCAGCCCCTGGCTGAGCCGCACGTGCACATGATCACCCATGAGGAGCTGCTTTCCTTTACGTGGCTGGTCCGGCCATGGTGGAGGCCTGCCGTTGGGGAGGCAATGCCGCAGCTCACACGTGACAGTTGATCGTGATATCCGCCTTCCTTCACAGCTGCCCGCGGCGCCTTGGCGCCGAGGGCTGTACGAAGCCGGCGCGCGTGCCATTTCCTGCACACAGTGCGCGCCCGCTCCTGCGGGCGCGCACCTGTGCGGATCACCCGAACGGCTTTCGGGACGGCTGGGATGCTGGTGCCCCGGACTGCGGCTGAGGGTGTCCGGCGGCGTGAAGCATCGGCGCGGTGTGCCGCTCGGGACGATGGCCGCCCTCGGCCGGGACACGGCTGCGGGGCGCCTCACCGTCACCGGAGAGCGGCACTGGCCGACGCGCTTTCAGACGCCCGACCCAGCGGCGGCCGCAGTGCTCGCAGGGCGGTGCGCCCTGCGACGTGTAGGGGTCGGGAACGGCGGTGTTGTCGCGGTAGAAGACCTCCCACTCGTCCCCGGTCTTGTCCCGGTAGCGCTGGACGTCGTAGTCGACGGTCCAGCTGTGCCAGCACGAGCCGCAAGTGAACTCCACACGCTCGACGGCGAGCTCAGTGATCATTGCACTGCACCTCCCATCCGGTGTACGGGCGCGGTGGGTGCTGACAGAGCCGCGTCGAGGGAGGGAAACACGGGCGGAAGCGACGCCGCTGCTGTGCAGCAGCCGCTGCGATCGCCCTCCTGGGCATACCAGGCGAAGCTCCCCCTGATCCCGGCCCAGCAGCGTCCGCACGGACATCGGAGCTTGAGAATCAGCGTGGGCCAGCTCGAACAGGTCCAGGACCAAGTGCTGATGCCGGTTCTGCGCCGTGACGGAGGCCGCGAAATCCCCCGGTTCCCGGGCAGTGGCCCCGCCCAGGACGCCTTTGATGTCTCTTGCGGCCCAGCCGTTCTCCCGGTGCGACGCGAGGAACACGGCCATAGTCCGCACCCCGCTCTCTTTTCAGTGCCTGTACGGTCCACGGTTGGCGGCCAGGTCCCTTGTTGTTCACCCCCTTCGCCCACTGCACTGCGTTCGGCAACGCCGGACTACCGCGGACACTTCCCGTATACCTCGTCCAGCCTTGACAAGGCAAGACTCAAGTTTTATTTCAGAAGGGAAGGCAAGCCGGTGTGAAAGCGCTGCTCACCATGGGCGAGGAGGTGACAGGACGTGCAGCCTTGGGAAAAGGGATCAGACCTGTACGCGGTGCTGGGGCTGCAGCCCTCGGCGACGGCCGAGAAGATCACCTCGGCCTTCCGCGCCCGGGTGCGGGAACTGCGCCCCGACACCCGCGTGGATGCGGCCACCGCCGCACGGTTCGGTGAGGTGCGGGCGGCGTACGAGACGCTGCGCGATCCGGTCCTGCGAGCGGCCTACGACCAGCGGCACCAGCACACGCTGCCGGCGTCCGATCGGGGGTCTGCCCCCACCGCGCCCGCGCGGCCGGCGTGTCCTTACGTCGTGGTGCTCGGGGACGTCCGTCCCGATCCGCCGCTGCGTGCGGGTCCGGTCCGGTGGATTGCCGGCCGGTGAGACGAAGAACGAGGTGAGGACGAGGAGGGAGAGCACAGATGGCACGTGCGGTTGGTATCGACCTTGGAACGACGAACTCGGTGGTCTCGGTCCTGGAGGGCGGGGAGCCCACCGTCATCACCAACACGGAGGGCGCGCGGACGACCCCGTCGGTGGTGGCGTTCTCCAGGAACGGCGAGGTGCTGGTCGGCGAGGTCGCCAAGCGGCAGGCCGTGACCAACGTGGAGCGCACGGCACGTTCGGTCAAGCGGCACATGGGCGACCATGCCTGGCGGTTCCCCGCGCACGGGGACGTCGACGGCAAGCGATACACCGCGCAGGAGATCTCCGCGCGCGTGCTGCAGAAGCTCAAGCGGGACGCGGAGTCCTACCTGGGTGAGGATGTCACCGACGCGGTGATCACCGTGCCCGCCTACTTCGACGACGCCCAGCGGCAGGCGACCAAGGAGGCCGGGGAGATCGCCGGCCTGAACGTGCTGCGGATCATCAACGAGCCGACGGCCGCCGCGCTGGCCTACGGTTTGGACAAGGAGAACGACCAGACGGTCCTCGTCTTCGACCTGGGCGGCGGCACCTTCGACGTGTCACTGCTGGAGATGGGCGAGGGCGTCATCGAGGTGAAGGCCACCAACGGCGACACACAGCTGGGCGGTGACGACTGGGACCAGCGGATCGTCGACCACCTGGTCACGCAGTTCAAGAACCACTACGGCGTCGACCTGGCCAAGGACAAGATGGCCGTGCAGCGCCTTAGGGAGGCGGCGGAAAAGGCGAAGGTCGAGCTGTCCTCGTCCACCGAGACCACCATCAACCTGCCCTACATCACCGCCTCGGCCGAAGGGCCGCTGCACCTGGACGAAAAGCTGACCCGCGCCCAGTTCCAGCAGCTGACGTCCGATCTGCTGGAGCGGTGCAAGGCGCCGTTCCACAACGCGATCAAGGACGCCGGGATCAAGGTATCCGACATCGACCACGTCGTCCTGGTGGGCGGATCCACCCGTATGCCGGCCGTGACCGACCTGGTGAAGGAGCTGACCGGCAAGGACCCGCACAAGGGCGTCAACCCGGACGAGGTCGTCGCGGTGGGTGCCTCGCTGCAGGCGGGTGTGCTCAAGGGCGAGGTCAAGGACGTCCTGCTGCTCGACGTCACCCCGCTGTCGCTGGGCATCGAGACCAAGGGCGGCATCATGACCAAGCTGATCGAGCGCAACACCACCATTCCGACCCACCGTTCGGAGATCTTCACCACCGCCGAGGACAACCAGCCCTCGGTGACCGTGCAGGTCTACCAGGGCGAACGGGACATCGCCGCTTACAACAAGAAGCTCGGCATGTTCGAGCTGACCGGCCTGCCCCCGGCGCCGCGCGGTGTGCCGCAGATCGAGGTCGCCTTCGACATCGACGCCAACGGCATCATGCACGTCTCCGCCAAGGACCTCGGCACCGGCAAGGAGCAGAAGATGACCGTCACCGGCGGCTCGGCGCTGCCCAAGGACGACATCGACCGCATGGTCCGCGAGGCCGAGCAGCACGCCGAGGAAGACCGCAAGCGGCGCGAGGCCGCGGAGACGCGCAACCAGGGCGAACAACTCGTCTACTCCACTGAGAAGCTCCTGCAGGACAACGCTGAGCAGATCCCGGCGGACGCCAAGTCCGAGACGGAGACAGCGCTGGCCGACCTGAAGGAGACGCTGAAGGGCGAGGACACCGCCGCGATCCGGCAGGCGATCGACCGCACCGCACAGGCCGCACAGAAGATCGGCACGGCTCTGTACGAGAAGTCGCGGGCCGAACAGCCCACCGGTGCCGCGGGCGGCGGCACGAGCGGTGGTCCGGCTGAGGACGAGGTGGTGGACGCCGAGATCGTTGACGAGAACAAGCCGGAGGCTGGCTGACGATGACCGGGGCCGGGCCGCGGAGGGAGGGGCTGGCACAGCTGTGCACCGAGCTGGCGCAGCCGCGGCGCCTGGTTCAGGAGCGGACCGCCGACCTGCAGCGGGTGAAGGCGGAGTACGACAACTACCGCAGGCGGGTCCGGCGGGATCGCCAGGCCGTGCGCGACCGCGGTGGCCAACGTGCTCAAGGCGCTGCTGCCTGTGCTGGACGCTGTCGACCGGGCGTGCACCAACGAGCCGCTGATACCAGGCCTGAAGGACATCGCCGACAGCCTGCAGGACCAGCTCGGTTCGCTAGGAGCTGTCCGGGCGATCACGGTTCGGTGCGCAAGGCCAGGGGTTGCTTGTCGGCGCAGTCCCATAGCCTGCGCTCATGACGACCGCTGAGTCCGGATCTTTTTCGAGTGCGGCTCTTGAGGAGTACCTCGCCTTGATCGACGAGCTGCTCGCACAGCCTTTCCCGGAGGCGAACTTCCATGACGACACCGGGTGGGGTGGCCCTGAGCATCGTGTGCGCATCCTGCGGGCCAGTCAGGAGTTCTGGGATGACGATGACGGCCAGGCGGCGCGCGAGGCTGACGCAGACCTGCGGGCCTACCTGGACGCCCTGATCGCAGCCCTTACGGCACGCTGGGGCGAGCCGCTCGTCGTTGACCTGTTGCCGCATCTGCGGGCCGGCCTCGAGGGGGAGGCGGTGTCCGAGCCGATCAACTGCCTGAGCCAGCTGGCTGGAAGCATGCAGGCGTGGCCGCACCGGGATCCCGGTCGCTGGCTCGGGCTCGCTATTGGACAAGGGGATAAGGAGTTGCCGCTCGAACTGCTCGCGGCGGTTGGCCAGACCCTTGCGCTTGAGCCGAGCGCGTCCGGTCGGTCATGAGCGGAGCCAGATGATCGCTGTTGCCACAGTGACCGTTCCGAGGAAGACGTGGCCGCGCTTGTCGTAGCGAGTGGCCACGGCCCGGGACTGCTTGAGCTTGTTGATCGCCCGCTCGACGGTGTTGCGTTTCTTGTAGCGGTCTTCCTCGAAGCCTGGTGGCCGTCCGCCTCGTGAACCTTTGTGCAGGCGGGCGGCCTGGCTGTCGGCCTTCTCCGGGATCGTGTGGCGCATGCCGCGGCGTCGTAGGTACTCGCGGCACGGGCCGTTGCTGTAGGCTTGTCCGCGCGTACTCGATCGGGGCGGATGCGCGGCCGGCCCGGCCCTTGACGGGGCATACGGACTTGCCCAGCACGGATTCGAACTGCGGCAGTCCCCTCGCTGCCCGGCCGTCACCACGATCGACATGGGCTTTTGGCCCTGCTCGACGGCCAGGTGCAGCTTGGTGGTGAACCCGCCACGTGAGCGACCCAGTCCGTGATCACAGGGCTCGGTGAAGACACCGCCCGGCGGTTCCTTCTGCAGGTCACCCTGCTTGCGGGCCCCGGCCGCATGCTGATGGGCGCGGCACACCGTGGAGTCAACGTTGCGGTCCCACGTGATCGCACCCTCCGCGTCGGCCCGGGATTGGAGCTGAGTGAGGACCCGGTGCCAGGTGCCGTCCCGCTGCCATCGGCGGAACAGGTCGGAGATCCGGCCCGCCGGCCCGTACCCGACAGGTACGTCCCGCCACGGAACCCCCGTCCGAACCCGGAACCGTATGCCGGCGATCAGTTGCCGCCGCGGCCGGACAGGCGGCCGCCCCGCCTTCATCCCCTTCGGCAACAACGCCTTCAATACCGCCCACGGTTCATCCGTGAGATCTCCCCGCGCCATGAACCACGATCATCCAGCGCCCAAGATCCACTTTCGATACACGGCCTAGGGCGGCAAGTTCTTGTCGGATGTCGTCGTGGAAGCGGGCCGCACATATGCAAACATGTCCTCCGAATTGTGGATAAACTCGCGCCGTGTCGCTTGCTGTTCTCTCCTGCAAGCGGCTCTTTTTCGTGAGTTCGTTACCGCGAGGGAGTTCCGCATGGAAAGACGCAGTTTCAACCGCCGGATGCTGATGGGCGGTGCGGCCGTCGCGACCTCCATGTCACTGGCTCCGGAGGCCGCCGCCGTCCCCAAACGGGTGAAAGCCGCGCCCGCCGGTGGCAAGGAGAGGCACATGAAGTTGTTCGCCGAGCAGATCGGCCGCGACCAGATGGGCTACGGCATCGGGAACGGCAGGGCGACCATCCCGGGCCCGTTGATCGAGATCAACGAAGGCGACACCCTATACATTGAGTTCGAGAACCGGCTGGACGTCTCGACGGGTCTGCACGTGCACGGTGTGGACTACACGATCGGCAATGACGCGACGAGACTCACCCGGAGTCTGGTGGAGCCGGGGCACACGCGCACGTATGTCTGGCGCACTCATGCGCCGGGCCGTCGTGCGGACGGCACCTGGCAGGAGGGCAGCGCAGGGTACTGGCACTACCACGACCATGCCATCGGCAGCGATCATGGAACGGGCGGCGTCAGCAAGGGCCTGTACGGAGGAGTGGTCGTACGTCGCCAGGGAGACGTCCTCCCCGGCAAGACGCACACGCTGGTTTTCAACGGGACCACTATCAACAATGGGAAGGGACACACCGGGCCCGATATTGAGGCCACCGTCGGGGAGCGCATCGAGTTCGTGGTGATCACCCACGGCAATGACTTCCACACATTCCACCTGCACGGTCACCGTTGGGCAGACAACCGCACGGGACTCCTCGCCGGCCCCGACGACCCGAGCCAGCTCATCGACACCCGAGTGGTGGGGCCCGGAGTCTCCTTCGGCTTCCAGGTGATCGCGGGCGAGACCAGCGGCGCGGGCGCGTGGATGTACCACTGCCACGTGCAAAGGCACTCCGACAGTGGGATGGCAGGGTTGTTTCTCGTGCGGAATTCGGACGGGGCGATTCCCAGGTACGACGACACGGCACACCGTCGGCATTAGCCTTTCTCAGCTCTCTGGAGACGAAGACTGTGGCGTCCTCATGGTCGAGGGTGTCATTCAATGACGGATCTTGGTCGCTGAGGCGTCAGTGAGCTTTTTCCAACCTGGCCGGGAAGCAGGCTGATTGGTCGAGGGTGGCGTTGAGGAAACGGTAAAGCTCCTGGTAGATGGGTTGTCGGCCGAGAACAACCTGTCTGCCCGGAGCCTCACGTGCTTGCCTACCCATCATCGGGGATCGATCTGTCTGGTGCTGCGACCGGAAACGTTCACGGTGTCGCCGAGGTCCTGTTCCAGGGTGGTGCAGGCCATGGAGAATGGGGCGGTGTGAAGCGGTCGACGCTGCGAGATCACAATGGCGTCATGGACCCGACCCGTCAGATCATCGTCGCGCTGGACTGTGACAACCGTCCAGCCGCTCAAGCTGTCGTCGATCAACTCGGTGACGAGTGCCGCTTCTACAAGGTCGGCTTGGAGCTTCTCACCGCGGTCGGACCCCAGTTCGTGGAACACCTCGTTGCCCAGGGCAATGAGGTGTTCCTGGACCTCAAGCTCTTCGAGATCCCGACCTCTGTCGCCGGTGCAGTCCGCGCGGCAGGCGCACTCGGCGTCTCCATGGTGACGGTGCATAGCATGGGCGGGACCGGGATCATGGCCGCCGCGGTCGATGCGGCCCGCGACTATCCCGACCTTCGTGTCCTTGCCCTCACCGTCGTCACCAGCATGACCGACGCCGACCTCGTCGACATCGGCGTTGCCGGCCCCACCGAGGGCCAAGTGCTGCGGTTGGCCAGCCTGGCCCAGCGGGCCGGATGCCACGGCGTGATCGCCTCACCGCGGGAAGTCTCAGCCCTGCGCAGGGCGTTGGGGAGCGCGGCCCTGATCGTCACCCCCGGAGTTGCCTTGGCCGGCGAGTCTGCTGCCGAACATGCCCGCCCCGGCACACCGCTGGCCGCCGTCGCGGACGGAGCCTCACATGTGGTCGTGGGCCGCACGGTCACGCGCGCGCCGCATCCGCTGTCTGCATTCCACCGTGTCTGCGCCAACCTGTCGGCTCGTAGTTGAGCTCGCAGGTCGGTGGTCGGGTCGTCGCGGCAAGTGGGGAGAGCGGCTGACGGGGCGTCGGGTGCACTGCCGCGGGAAGCGGTGTGCTCCGCGCGACATGCCCGTGAACGTCCGTGCGTGTCGGGGCCGATCAGGAATCGAGAAGCGCGGTTCACGAAGTCGCCTCTAGCCTGCTCGCCATGGACATCACCATTCACACGACTTCTCTTTCGCATGACGACCCGGACGCGTCGCTCGCCTTTTACCGCGACATCCTCGGCTTCGAGGTCCGCAGTGATGTCGGGCAGGGCAGGATGCGCTGGATCACGGTCGGCCCGGCCGGTCAGCCGGGCACGTCGATCCTTCTGGCGCCGCCTGCCGCCGATCCCGGCATCACCGAGGATGAGCGCCGCACGATCACCGAGATGATGGCCAAGGGCACCTACGGCTGGATCCTGTTGGCCACCCCGGACCTCGACGCCACGTTCCAGAAGGTGCAGGCCGGTGATACCGAGGTCGTCCAGGAGCCGACCGAGCAGCCGTACGGCGTCCGCGACTGCGCGTTCCGCGACCCCGCGGGCAACCTGGTCCGCATCCAGGAGCTGCGCTGAGCTGCGCGGGTATCGATGCGGCCCTGCAGGTCGACGTCACGACCACCCATAGCGAACGTGGCGACGCACCAGAGCGGAGGTGCCTGCCCTGCCCTTCGCGCGCCAGGGCGGCGTTCGGGTCCTCGTTGAACCGGTCATGAGTCCGGACTCCGTCCCGCCGCTGTCCGGCAGTTGCTCGGCCGGCGGGTCGAGTCGGGCTGGCCGGTCCACACCACCGAGCGTCTTGGGTGCCCGCCAAGGAGGGCGCCCAAGACGCTCGAAGGCGTCAACGGAAAAGGAAGATGAAGGACAAGGAGGAGGGATTTCATGTGTAAGCCCGAATGGCGGCGTGCACGTGTGCAGGCGCAGCGCCTGGCTGATCTCGCGCGGCTGCGCCGCGTCCGCGACCGGATCGACAGGGAATACGCGGAGCCGCTGAACGTGGAGGCGCTCGCCCGTGATGTGGGCATGCCCGCCGGGCACCTGAGTCGGCAGTTCCGTGCCGCGTACGGTGAGTCGCCGTACGCGTACCTGATGACGCGTCGCATCGAGCGGGCGACGGCGCTGCTGCGGCGGGGCGACCTCAGCGTCACCGAGGTCTGCTTCGCGGTCGGCTGCGCGTCACCGGGCACGTTCACGACCCGCTTCACCGAGCTGGTCGGCATGCCGCCCGGGGCCTTCCGGCGCCAGGCGGCGGATGCGGCGGCCGACCACGTCGATGCTGCGGGTACGGCCCGCGATGCGAGGTCGGCGATCAGGGTCGAGGGGATGCCGGCGTGCGTGGCGAAGCAAGTCTCAAGACCGGTCAGGAATCGAGAAGCCCCGGCCGCCGCACAGCCCCTAGCGTGATGGTCATGGCAACCACCACTTCCACCGCAGCCAGAATGTCCCTAGCGTCCGTCACCCTGGAGGTGGCCGACCTCGAGGCCGCCCGCCGCTTCTACAGCGCCTTCGGCGTGGACACGTACATATGCCTGCGGGCGTCCGAGGCGCACTCCACCGGCTTCCGCGGCTTCACCCTGGCGCTTACGGTGCCCAGGCCGGCCGCCGTCGACAGCTTCGTCGGTGCCGCCGTGGACGCCGGCGCCACGGTGCTGAAGCCCGCCGCGAAGTCGCTGTGGGGCTACGGCAGCGTCGTCCAGGCCCCGGACGGGACGATCTGGAAGATCGCGACCTCGGCGAAGAAGGACACCGGCCCCGCCACCCGCGAGCTCGACGAGGTGGTCCTGCTGCTCGGCGTCGAGGACGTGAAGGCCACCAAGCAGTTCTACGTCGGTCGTGGCCTGACCGTGGCCAAGAGCTTCGGTGGCAAGTACGCCGAGTTCGCGCCCGGTCAGTCCAGCCCCGTCAAGCTGGCGCTGTACAAGCGCCGTGCCCTTGCCAAGGACCTCGGCGTCCCCGCCGACAGCACCGGCTCGCACCGCATCGTCCTCGGCAGCACCGCCGGCGCCTTCACCGACCCGGACGGGTTCGCCTGGGAGGCTGCCGCGTCGCTCGCCCCCACGCCGTCCTGACTCCCTGCCGCCGCACTCCCGCCCCGCCTGACCCTGCACGAAAGGAAACTTGCCATGCCGTCCACGAAGTCGCCCGCCGAGGACTCCGGCACGACCACTGAGAAGTACAACGGATTCACCGCCGAGGAGCGGGCCGCAATGAAGGAGCACGCACGCGAGGAGAAGAAGGCGGCGGCGCGGCGCGGTTCGTCCCGGGCGGAGAAGGAGGCGGCGGCGGAGCGGGACGTGCTCGCGAAGATCGCCGAGATGCCGGAGGCGGACCGCGTCCTCGCCGAGCGGATCCACGAGATCATCAAGACCGCTGCTCCGGAGCTCACGCCCAAGCTCTGGTACGGGATGCCCGCGTACGCCAGAGACGGCAAGGTCGTGTGCCACTTCCAGAGCGCGGAGAAGTTCAAGTCGAGGTATGCCACGCTCGGCTTCAGCGACCAGGCGGCACTCGACGACGGCGCCATGTGGTCGACCGCCTACGCCGTGAGGGAGCTGACCGCGGCCGACGAAGAGCGCATCAGCGCGCTTGTCAAGAAGGCGGTGGGCTGAGGCCGGCCGGGGCGGAACCGGCGGCAAAGTGACCGAGCCGTGGAAGACGTTCACACGCTTGGCGCAGCGCGTCGCCACGGCCCGGCTGGTCCCGCGGGGGAAGGCGAGCCGGAACGCGTCAGTTCTGCCCTCCACCGACGTGCTCAGCCCGGCAATGCTGAGGCGGACTCGGCGATCCTGGCCGGGGCACACTGACCGAAGGCCCCAGGTCGAGCCGATTGTCCATGTCGAGCAGGAATGTTCCGTACGGGTCGATGCCCGACCAGCCGCTGCATCACTTCGTTCGTGATCCCGTTGCCGTCTGGTCCTCCAATCAAAATGAGAGGGTTGCGCCTGGAGGGGCTGTCCAACCGGTCGCTGTAAGTGATCAAGGGAGATGGGGCCCCGATCCGGATGAAGTGCTGTTGCAGCTCGCTCAGGGCGAAGGCGTCGCCAACTCCAATGAAGCCTGACGGCTCCCAACCGGTGAGTTGATGTAGGCCGACCACCACGGTGAGATCACGCTCGGTGAACTGAGGCCAGAACTCCCGGGCCTGGCGATCTCTCACTTGGCTTGTGGCAGAGCCACTCCTCGCCTGCCGGGCGGCGGCCAACAGCCGGGCTCGTGCTTCAAGCCAAGGCTCCGGTTTCTGTCCGCATGCCTCAACGAACGCCTTCAACGTTCCCGAGCGCGGTAGATCGGTAGCGCCGTTGATCACGCCCTGGACCGTCG
Source organism: Streptomyces glomeratus (assembly GCF_021462825.1). Taxonomy (GTDB): domain Bacteria; phylum Actinomycetota; class Actinomycetes; order Streptomycetales; family Streptomycetaceae; genus Streptomyces; species Streptomyces glomeratus. The sequence continues at coordinate 12,737 of NZ_JAKEEB010000054.1, forward strand.
CCCGACCGAGACCGGCCGTTGCGGCCAAACGCTGAATACTCCATCCGCCGCTATGGAACAGCTCCGCCAGTTGCTGGATCAGTTCGTCTCGGGTGTGGATCTGCCGCGGGTCTGGCATGCCACTCCCCGGATCGGGCCATTCGCCAAGGCCATGGCCGGCTGGACTGCCGCTCTGCGCCTCTCGGCGGCCTGCGTCGCTCTGTGCCTGCCCGTCGCGGCCGTCGTCGTCTACTTCTTCCTTCAGTGAGTTTGCCGGGAGTGGGGTACTGGCCGGACGTCGATGATGGGAAGCAACGTAGCGCTGGCGAGAACACCGATCTGGCGGGCTGTTGGTCCGGCAGGAGTGGGGATGTCGGCGAGCCGCTCAAGGAGCTGATCGAGGGCGGCTTGGCCGTCGTCGACGGCGGCGCGTTCATCGTCGGTGAGCGGAATGGAGGCGAGCATGCGCTGCAGGTTCTCCCTCGCCTCCACCAACTGGCACTTGGAGGAGTCCTTCGGGGTGTAGAAGTCGCAGTGCGCGCCAGCCATGCGGTGTGGGCACTGCTCGAAGAACTTGTCCACCACGAGGTCTGCCGCGGGGTCCAGTTCCTTGGTGACGACCAGCACCGGGCCGCCGGACAGATGCTGCGTCACCGCATGACGTACGGGTCGGCGGTGTCGTCGTTCTGGCTGTCCCAGTTCGTGTTCGTGCAGCTTCCGCCCAGTACACCCGGCCCCACGGCCCGTACTCGGCGGGCAGGTCCCGCCACCGGATGCCGGTGCGGACCCGGAACCGTATGCCGTCGATCAGTTGCCGCCCGGCCCACGTCGGCGGGCGTCCGGGCTTCTTGCCCTTCGGCAACAGCAGTTCCAGCACCGTCCATTGCTCGTCCGTCAGATCTCCACGCGCCCCAAACCAAGATCATCCACTGTCCAAGATCCACTTTCGATGCACGCCCTAGTTGGGGGGTGACTCGTCGGCAAGCTGGTTGTTGCGGTCGATCTCCGGCATGTGCGTCTCGGCCCAGACCCGCAGCGCGGAGAGCGGTCTTTCGAGGGACAGGCCGAGCTCGGTGAGCCGGTAGTGGACGGCGGGCGGCACGGTGGGTTCCACGCGGCGCGCGACCAGGCCGTCGCGGACCAGGCTCTGCAGGGTGGCGGACAGCATCTTCTGTGAGATGCCCGGGATGCGGCGCCGCAGTTCCGCGAAGCGGAGCTCGCCTGGAGCCTCCTCGGCCAGCACCTTTACTGCCATCGACGTCCACTTGGTGCCGATGCGGTCGAGTAGCTGGCGGGTCGGGCAGCGCGGATCCAGCAGGGCGCCGCGTCCACCGGTCCGCTGATCAGGTTCGCCGGGCCTCGACGTGGTCACCCGGGGCTCACCACCTGAAGGGAAAGTGCCGTCTTGGGCGGACCAGGCTAGTTCCCTAGCGTGACCCTGTCACTTTTCCTCACCACACGGAGTCCCTCCATGCCCGAGCTGCGATGCGTCCCTGTCAACGGTGTCGAACTGAACGTCGCCCTCGCCGGATCGGGCCCAGCCGTCCTGCTCCTGCATGGCTTCCCGCATACCTGGGAGCTGTGGACGGACGTCATGGCCGATCTGTCCGGCCGCTACCGCGTCATCGCGCCGGACCTCCGCGGTTTCGGCGCGAGCAGCCGGGCCGCCTCGGGGTACGACGCGGGCACCCTGGCCGAGGACGCCGCGGCACTTCTCACCACGCTCGGCGTGTCTTCGGCCGCAGTGGTGGGCATCGACGCAGGCACCGCGCCGGCCTTCCTCCTCGCCCTGCGCCGTCCCGGTCTCGTCCGGCGCCTGGTCGTCATGGAGTCCCTGCTGGGCAGGCTGCCCGGCGCCGAGGACTTCCTTGCCGACGGACCGCCGTGGTGGTTCGGCTTCCATTCCGCAGCGCCCGGCCTCGCCGAGACCGTGCTGGAGGGCCACGAGGCCGCTTACGTCGACTGGTTTCTACGAGCCGGCACGCTCGGCGACGGGGTGCGCCCGGCCGTCCGGGACGCCTTCGTCCGCGCATACACCGGCCGCCAGGCGTTGAGCTGTGCGTTCTCGTACTACCGGGCCCTGCCCGAGAGCGCTGTACAGATCGAGCAGGCGGTCACCACTGCCCGCCTGACGGTGCCGACGATGGCGCTGGGCGCCCGGCCTGTCGGTGCTGCGCTGGAACGCCAGCTCCGCCCGGTCACCGACGATCTCACCGGACACGTCATCGAAGACTGCGGCCACATCATCCCGCTGCACCGGCCGCGCGAGCTGCTCACGCTGCTGCGTCCTTTCCTGGCCGGCGAGGACGCGAGAGCGGCGTGACTCGGGCGGGGGCACTCCGACGCGGGGCAGTCGGGTATCGCCTACGTCATGTTGTCCGGTGACGTTCGACCCCGAGGACTACAAGGCGAGGCATTGGGACTCGACCTCCTGGCCAAGGCCCGCCTCCACCCGATCGAGTCAGAAACCGACGAGACCGTCCTCCCGACCGAACTCACCGCATAGCCTCAAAACGAGATCACCGAGTGGCCGTCGATACACGACTCCAGCGGACGTGACCAGCCGGACCCTGCCCAGAAGGGTCCTCAACCACCAGCCGACACGCCGATCTCACCTGAAGTGCTCATCGGCCCTCTTCCGGCGCTGACCGCCGGTCGGCGAGGCGATCCTGGTCGGCGGCGTTTCCAGTACAAGCCTCGGTGCGGTGACCCCTTGCCAGGTAGTCTCGGACGATCAACTCGACAGCGTCCTGCGGGCTCCTGGTACCGGCCAGCAGCATGACCTCGATGGCCAAATCGCTGTCCAGACTGATGGTGACCTTCGCCATGACACCTCCTGAAGGGTTCCCGCGGAGCCTATCCCACCGGCTAACGGTCGACGACGGGTAGGCTGCCGCACCCGGGAAAGAGGGACGGAGCCGGAAACCCGGCCGGTCGCGAACGGCTCATTCTGTAACGAGCTCTAAGGTGATCATCGTGGAAGTCCACTGGTCGGCCCGGAGGTGCCATGTCCCTGCAGATGAAGCTGGTTGCGATAACGATCGACTGCCCTGATCCGCTTGCTTTGGCGGCGTTCTATCAGCAGGCCACCGGCTTCGAACCTCACCCGAAGTCAGACGCCGACTTCGCGGGTCTCAACCGTGAGGACGGACTCTTCATCGGCTTTCAACGGGTCGACGACTACCGGGCTCCGCGCTGGCCTGACCTGTCCGTTCCCCAGCAGCTACACCTTTGCTTCGACGTTGTGGATCTGGACGAGGCCGAGGCCAGGCTGCTGGAGCTGGGTGCTGGCAAGCCGGATCACCAGCCTCATGATACTGCCAGGGCGCGGGTACTCACTGATCCGGCGGGTCATCCCTTCTGCATCTGCCGAGGCTGACGGTGGGTTCCACCACAGGCGGAGAGAGGCATTCGCTCAGTAGGCATACAGCAACGGCACCGTCCGCGAGGGCTGCGTCGCACGTCCATAACTGCGCAGGCCCCGCATGCAATCCGCCCCGGCGTCCGAGTAGGTCAGGTCGTACGGGTCGGCGTCGCGCAGATGGGCCACGGCGTCGGCGCACACCAGGCGCAGGCCGGATCGTAGTTTCCCCGGTCTCATCCTGCGAGCTTTACTCCGAGAACCGTACATGCCGGTGGGGGACGCGGCCGCCGGTGCGGTGCGGGTCGGTGAGGATCTGCAGCAATGTCCTCCTCGCCCTCCAGCCGGAAGTCGACGTAGGCGCGACCGCAGGCGCAGGGCGCGATCAGCGTGTGGACGTCGGGGGCACCGTCGGACTCGCTGATGGCGAGGGTGTGGTGCAGTTCAGCGCGAAGATGCCGGCCAGGGCCCGCATTAGGGCAGCTAGGCCGGTGGCGGCGGCGCGGCCTCCGACGGGGGAGGCGTACTGGTGAAGAGGCGGTATTCCAACGCTGCGCGATTTCGCCGGCACGGTCTGGGCGCGATGGTCGACGACTCTGTGCGCAGTCGGCCGAGCGGCTGATGTCGGATTCCGGAGTTCATGGCTCGTGTGGAGATCACACGTTGAGGGCCCAGGGCGAGTGGTGGTGCTTCGCCCTGGGCCCTTGTGGTCGGCCTCATGTCTGTGATGCCGGGTCACCCCAGCCCTGGCAAGCTGCGCAGCTCCCCGATTCGCAGAAGTCGGGCAGAGAGAAGGAACAGCAGGACCATCACGATGCCGCCTGCAGCCAGGGATGCTGCTGGCGTCCAGGAGACCGATGCCAGGTTGTGGTTGCAGGAGCGGGCGATAAGCCAGCCAGTACCCCCCGCGCCGGTGGCGGCCACGGTCAGCTTGGCGTAGGTGCGGCAGGTCCGGCGGCCGTCAAGCAGCCCATCGGTGCGGCCGTCTCAGCCGCAGAGCCGTCAGCAGCAGGCCGATCGCGTAGGACAAGGACAAGGCGGCGGCCATCCCGGTGACCGCCCAGCGGGGGGACAGCAAAAGATGGCAAGCCTCGGCAAGAACGATGTTGATGCCGCTGATCCACAGCGCCATGCGAAACGGCGTGCGGGTGTCTTCGAAGGCGTAGAAGCCGCGCAGCAGGAGGTACTGGGCGGAGAACGGGGTCAGCCCCAGGCCGAACGCTTGCAACATGTGGCCCAAAGGGACGGTTGCTGCGGCGTCGGCGGCTCCGTGGGCGAACCACAGCTGCGCGACCTGCGGGCCGAAAGCAACGAAGAAGAACGCTGCCGGGACGATGATCACGCCGCTCATCCGGAGCGCGCGGGACAGGTCGGCGCGCAGGTCATCGAGACGATGCTCGCTCACTGCCCGGCTCATGCGCGGGAGGAGCGCGGTGACAAGGGAGACGGTGACGATCGACTGGGGGAGCATCCATATCTGCTGGGCGTAGCTGTAGGCGGTGTAACCGACGCCGTCGTCGGGCAGGGCAGCGTCCGCGGCGGAAGCCAAGCGGGTCACCACGGTGCTCGCCACGAGGTTGGCCAGGACGAACAGCAGGGTCCAGCGCGCTGCGCTCACGCTCTTGCGCAGGCCGGCGCCCCGCCAGTCGAAGCGTGGTCGCAGGCGGAAGCCGGCCGCGTGGGCGTACGGAATCAGGGCCAGTGCCTGGAAGGCCAGGGCGAGGGTGGTTCCGATGCCGAGCAGCCTGATCTGGGCGCCGGTGATATCCGAGACCTTCTGCGGGGCGGTCATCATGCCGAGGTAGAGGCTGAACATCGTTATCAGCACGATGTTGTTCAGGACCGGATCCACATCATCGCCGCGAACCGGTTCCGGGCGTTGAGGACCTGCCCGAAGATGCTGAACACGCCGTAGAAGAAGATCTGCGGGAGTAGGAAGCGGGCAAAGACCACGGTCAGCTCGAACGCGTCGTGCGTAGCGGGCGTGTCGTGCTGATAGATGCTGATGATCTCGGGAGCAGCCCAGGTGGCCAGCGCGCTGCCGACACCCAGGACGCTCAGGACGAGGGTGACCAGGCGCTGTTCGAAGGCGGCCCCGCCATCGGGGTTTTCTGCCCGGGCCCGAACCAGTTGGGGAACCAGGACGGAGTTCAGCGCGCCGCCGATCAGCAGGAAGTACAAGCTGGTGGGCACCGTGTTGGCCTGGTTGTAAGTGGTGGCCAGCAGCCCGGTGCCCAAGGCGGCGGCCTGCAGTACCTGCCGGATCAGTCCGGTGGCGCGCGCGAGACCACTGTCCCGGCGGCCATCAGGGCGGATGACCGCAGCACTCCGCTGGCCTTGGCCTGCTTGGGGGCAGCATGCTTCCTGCGTCTCGTGCTTGTGTGCTCTAACTGCTCGGGCGACGTCTCCTCGATCATGGGCACACTCTACGGTTCACGACGCGGCGCTGGAACTCGCGGGCGAGGTGCTGGTCATGGCCGGGCGGACTGACCCGTCCGGTGTCTTTCTGGAGCGGGACCCGATCGGCGGGCGGCAATACCAGTGACGGCGGTGCCGGCGTCGGCGAGAGCGGCGTGCTCGACGGCATCGGGCCCGTAGCCCGGGTGGGGTGTCGACTCGGGAGGATTCGTGTATTCGTAGTCGTGGCCGTACTCGTTCGCATGACGACCACCTCTGGTTGCCGACGGGTCGCCGACCCCGTTCCAGTTTCCGGCGCTCTGCCGGTCCGCGGCTCCGATGCCGTCTCCCTCGCGGTAGCCCTGCCCCTCCGGAGCCGGGCCTGCGCGGCGGCTCGGAGGAAGAGTACGGGAACGGCTGCGTGTGATCTCAGCACGAGCATCGCCGACATCGGTCCCGAGGGGCGTTCAGGATGGTCAGCAGAGTGAGCCATCAGGGGAAGGCCATCGACACCCTCCAGGGCCAGCTCTGGGCCGCCTAGCCCCTCCCCGGCACGCTTCGCGGATACGGCCCTTCGCCGTGAGCGGGTGTGGATGAGGTGGGCTCAGTCCTCGTCCTGGGCGCGCCGGTAGAGCTTGGCGATGTCGTCGTCGAAGTACGCGGCAAAGGAGACATCGTCCTGGTCGCCGCCACCCTCATGGCCGCCCAGGACGCCGATTACCGTGCCGGTGTGGCTCTTGGGGTCGTAGTCGGCGAGCCAGGGGCTGCCGCTGGTCCCGTCCTCAAGGCCGGTGCACTGGATGCGCAGTTGGGTGTCGCTGAACTTCGTGGTGCGGTTCTGGCACGAGATGGGGGTGTCACGGCTGGTGGGATAGCCGGTGATCTTGACCTTGTTGTCGAAGCCGCGGTTCATGCCGAGGGTGTTGCCGCCCAGGACGTTCTGGATGTTCTTGCCGTCCTTCTGCTCGAGGACGAGGAAGGCGACGTCGAGGTCCTCGTCCTGCGACTTGGCCCAGCGGTCGTCGACGACCACCTTGCTGACCTTCCACAGGCCGGTGGGTTCGTCGCCGTTGCGGTAGCCGGCGGCGAAGACGAGGTCGTTCAGCGGCTGTCCGGAATCGGCGTCGAAGGCGCAGTGGGCCGCGGTGATCAGCATGTTCCGGCCTGGACTCTGCACCACGCTCGCCGTGCAGAAGTGGGCGCCCTGGTCGTCTTTCTCGAAGACCGCGCCGATCCGGGCGTTCTCCTCGGTCTTGCGGGGGGTGTACGCGTTCCCGTCCTCGGCTCTGACCGTTGCGGGGAGGTCCTGGTCCTGCGGGGACTGGCCCGGCTCGCCGGACTTGCCGAAACCGCTGCGCCCGCTGCTTCTGGCCACGTGGATTTCCTCTGCGGCGTCGCCCACCACTGCGGCCGCCCCGACGATGACCAGCGTCAGGGGCAGGATGAAATTCCTGACTAGCGAGCGCACAAGGTCATTATCGACGGGGGCCGGGAAATCGGGACGTGCTTCACTCGGAGGTTCCCGTCACAATCCACCGCCCGGATCGGCCACCGGCACCCTGCTCGAGCGTGCCACCCGCGACGTCATGCTCCGGCACCTGCCCGGCGACCACGGCGCCGAAAGCGTCCGGAACGCGCTGGTCACCACTCCGACGGTCCCTGACCTGGGCCCAGGGAAGCGAGATGGACGCCCACGGCGGGTTCACCACCTCCACCGGCATCCCGGTCTGCTTCTGCGCCCCGGCCAGCTGCTGGCAGCGCGGTGCACCGCACGGTACGTGACGCCAACGGCTTGCTGGGCAGCGGCAACGCACCCCTGGTGAACGACTGCGCCTGCTGCGCGCTGCGCGAGGACCTCGTCCCCGAACTGCTGCGGCTCGCGGAGGAGGGCAGGTACCGTCCGGCTGTCGTGACACTGTGAAGCTGCGCCATCTTAAGTAGCTGGTCAGGGTGCTGGTGTGACGCCGGTTTGGGGCCAAGCATCGCCGTCACGGCCTGCACGTGCTTGCCCTGACCAACGAGCGGGGCCGTCTGGTGTGGATATCGGCCGCCCGGCCCGGCCGCACCCACGACATCACCGCCGCCCGCCGCGACCATATCCTGGCCCACCTGCGCGCCGACGGTCTCGGCGCCCTGGCCGACCTGGGCTTTATCGGCCTGGACGACGACGGGGATGACCCCGTGGTCGCACTGGCTTCAAGGCCACCCGTGCCCGCAAACTCGCACCCGCCGAGAAGGAGGCCAACCGCATCCTGGCCGCCGGACGCCCCCCGTCGAACGCGGCTTCGCCCACCTGGAGAACCGGCGGATCCTCACCAAGCTCCGCACTGACCCCGCCCGAGCCACCCACCTGCTTCGCGCGCTGCTCGTGCTGACGAACATCGAGGCCACTATAGGCAATTGATCCATGGCGCAGGCAGCCCACGACCAGCACAGGCACCCGGAAGGCACCGACTACACCCGCGGCGGCTACCTGAAGGAGAGCCGCTACGGGGTTGAGGTCGGGCGCGTAGGGCGGGAGCTTGACGATGGTCAGCCAGTCGCTGTTGCGCTCGCAGAACTCCCGCAAGGGCTTGGCGTGATGGGCGCTGGCGTTTTCCCACACCACGATCAGCGGGAGATCGCCGAGCTGCTGGCGGGCGGAGGTCAGCAGGTCTGCGAACTCGCGGGCCCGGAAGCCCTTCTGCTCGCCGGCACGGCCCCGGTACATCTGGGTCCGGTAGATCAGACGGGTCTCGCGGCCTGGCCGGACGCAGATCATCCCGGCCATCAGGACCCGGCCCGAACCCTTTTACAACTGCCCGGCCACCGCGTCCAGATCGACGTGAAGTTCATCGAGCCGCTCGCCTCGATGCCGCAGGGGCGCCGCGGCGGCCGCAACAAGTACTTCCAGCTCACCGCGATCGACGACTGCACGCGCCTGCGCGTCCTGCGGATCTACCGGCAGCTGAATCAGAACACCGCCATCCAGTTCCTCGACTACTTACTGCAGCGTCTGCCGTTCCAGGTCGAGGTCATCCAGACCGACAACGGCGCCCAGTTCCAGTCCACCTTCCACTGGCACGTGCTCGACAAGGGCATCGCCCACACCTACATCAAGCCCCGCACCCCGCGGCTGAACGGGAAGGTCGAACGCTCCCACCGCATCGACGCCGAGGAGTTCTACCGGCTCCTCGACGGCGTCGTCATCGACGACGCCGAGGTGTTCAACGACAAACTGCGCGAGTGGGAGGACTACTACAACTACCATCGCCCCCACGGCGGTCTCGGCGGCCAGACCCCCTACGAACGCCTCAAGCAGAAGACCACGGCCCAGGCGTAACCGGTGATCGTCAGTGGCACAGGGATTCGACAGGGATCCGACCGGATCTGACCGGAACGTCAGGCATCAGCTGGGATCCGACGGGGATCCGACAGGGTGTCCGACAGGGATGAGTCGCCGGTGAGTCGCCGGAACCGACAGGGATCCGCCGTTCTCCCGGTTCCTGGATACGGCGGACACGCGCTCCGTTGCCGAGTGGTACGCGTATCCGCGTGAGTCCAACCGGCCGCCCGTAGGAGTGCCCGGCCGCCCGGTGTCACCCCGGGGTCGTTAGTGTTGCCCCATGAGCGCATTAGACAGGGTCGAGCTCGAGGCCATGATCGCAGAGGCGACTGTCGACGCCTACACCGAGGACGAGCAGCTGACCGGTCTGTTCACCATGCTTGAGGAGCATCTCGACCTGCCCTTCACCACCGTGGTTCTCGGCGTCCAGGTGACCGTGGGTGGCATCGACCTCACGCCGGACGGGCAGATCGTCGCCTTTTGCTCTCGCGGCGCCATGCGGCAGTCGATCGGAATCCTGGATCTTCCTTTGCCCAGCCCGGCGCCCGAGGGTGCACAGTGGATCGAGGCGTACCGTCAGTGGGCCGGTTGAGGCCGGGCACATCGCACCCAGGCGGAGCCGGTTGTGTGGAAGGGCTGGACATGGCTGACGCCCAACAGGGCACGCATCAGCAAGTCGGCGAACGGTCGCTGACCGACCTCATCGAGCGCAGTGCCGAGTTGAAAGGGCAGCTGGTCGCCTTCGGGCAGAGCTCCCGCTTCGACCGGTGGTTGACACCCCTCCTGCTGGAGGCCGCAGGGCCTGAGCGGCAGCTGGACGAGGGCGAGACGATCCGGATCGTCGACCACTTCATCCTGCAGTACCGCCTGCCGGACGGCTCGACCGTGGTGGACCGGTTCGTCGCCGGACGGAAGGACTTGACCGCGGTGGACCGGAAGATGCTGCTCGGCTGGCGCGACCCGGTCGAGGGCATCTTCGAGATCCAACGCAAGGAAAAGGATGCCGTCGTCCTGCTCAACCTGGTCGACGACCTGGAGTACCGCACGTACTCGAACGTAGGGCGGGCGGCGTTCCGCGGAGTGTCCAAGGGGGACTTCCTCCACACCTGCCTGGTACCCGTCCACCTGACCGGCGAGGCGTGGCTGGTGTCCGGGGCGATGTCGAGCTACCCCGAGTCCAGCGCGACCGAGATCGCCCAGGCCGCACTCCAACTGGCCACCAACCGACCCGAACTGGTCTTCCGCAACCCCCGGAAGGTCGAGCAGGGATGGCAGGCCATGCGCGAAGACCGTGCCGCGTTCATCGAGTTCTGCGGCGGCGACGAACTGACCCTCCAGCCTGCCGTAGCCGAGGACCTCCTCAACGCCTACTACCGCCACCGCCAAGAGGCCGCCGTCGCCGCACAGCCCGGCCGCGACCGGGGCAGGCGGCTGCCCGGCCTGGACCTGCCCTACTTCGAGTTGCCGCAGGAACTGGCGGGCTCGGACACCATCGGTGTCATCTACGACCAGGTCGACGGGCTCAACTTCTACGCGGACTACGGAATGCTCCGGGACCTCTTCGTGGAACCGGCGCTCGGAGGCCGCAGGCAGTACCAGGACCTGCTGCGCACGTACCTGGGCGAGGAGTCGATCGGGCCGCTGCCGCTTCGCCGGCTGGCCGCCGCGCACCCGGAGGCGGCCGACACTGTGTTCGGAAAGCTGCTGCGGAAGCCCGGATTCACCTGGAGCGAGCACGGCGAGGCGCTGCTGCGCCGACGCAAGCCCTGGTACTACGCGAACGAGCCCCGCCCTGGTGTCTCCGTCATCGGCGACCGGCTCAGTGCGCTTGCCGCCGGCCGTCGACTGTCACCGTCACCTCGGTCTCATGATCGGCATGCCGTCCACGCACCTGCTGATCATCGGAGACACGCGCGCGATCACCTTGTGCCGTGAACCACAGCCGGGGCCCGGGCCGACTCGGGAGGCCCGCACTAGCAGCCGTCTCACAGACTGGCCCGCGCCAGCAGGACCGGCAGCGTCTCCGGCCTAACCTTCTGCTCCGACCGGTGTTGGGCCGCAGTCACGGCCGTGGGAAAGGCCGCCCGGCGCGCCTGCAGCTCTACTACCGTATGAACTCGCCAGCCTGCCTCTGGGGTCAGCCGACTACCTGACAGGCGGGCGTCATCTGGTGTCAGCTGGTCTGGCGGATCGAGGCGCCGACGAGGACGCCATCGGCCACGGTGTAGTCACCGGCATACGTCTTGAGCGTGCCGTCAGTCTGGGTGGCATACAGGACGGCGTGGACACGTGAAGCCCCGAACTCGCTGATAGTGCCCAGTGCGATGCTCTCGGTGGTGTCGAAGCCGGCCACCCACCGGTCGTAGGTCGTCCCGGCGATGTTCGAGCCGCCGAGCGCCCACGCGGCCCTGTAGTCGTGATCAGTGATGTCCTCGTAGTACTGCGAGACCACCGCCGAGGCGTTGGTCAGATGCGGCCGAGGAGCGGCCGGGGACGCGGTTTTGGGCACCGGGGCCGTCGTAGCCAGCGCTGGAGGCGTCGGCGTAGGGGGAGCGGTTGAGGTCGTCGAGCGAGGCGACACCGAAGCCACCACCGTGTGCGTCACGGTAACTGCCGGAGCCGCCCCGGACGCCGCTCGAGCGGCGCAAGCGGTGACAGGCAGACAGGCGACCAGAACGAAAGCCGAAACAGTGCGGCGCACGATTCCCCCCAGAAGTGGCGCGAATTGGTGCAGACACTGTGACAGGTGTACGGGACGAAGGCGCCATCGTTGCCGGAACGTGAAGAAGCCGGGGCCCGGCCGTCCCGAGCACCCTCTACGGCGCTGCGGCGACTGCGTATAGGTGACCTGATCAGGCGGGGCTGACGGAACCTGTGCGTGCTTGCATCGCTTGGCCAGATGGGCGTCGGCGCTGTATCCCGGGTTGTCGCTTGCCCACGCCGCCTCGGTGCTCTTGGTCGTGGCCGGCGTTCGGGCCGTGGCGGTGCAGGTGTCCTCGTTGTGGTCCAGGTCGCTGTTGATTGCCCGGAACCGGCTTCCACTGTCACAGCGACCTGAACGCGGCCGTCCTCGCCTGTGCAGTCGAACCGCCGCGGGCGCGACCGCAGGGGCCGGCGTCGGGCGAGCGTTCGCACGCATCATCCGGCCCGGACGAGGCCTCCTGCCTCGGCGCCCAGGGATGAGGACCGCGGCGGCTAACCTCGCGCTTTCGCGAAGCGGCGTCCAGCCGGCCCTCGCTCGCTCGGAAGCCCCCGTCAGGGGGGTGCCTAGCCGGCCAACGGCCGGCCCCGTGTGGGAGTCGGCTGTCGCACGGGGCCCGTGCAAGGCGGCGGCCGCCGCGCCGTGGCCCCCATGCTGCGCCCCACATCGAGGCGTACACGAAGCCGGGCCAGGACGAGAC
>NZ_JAKEEB010000055.1 GCF_021462825.1 Streptomyces glomeratus
CCGGTCGCGCCGCTCTACTCGGCGGGCCTGACCGGTTCGGTCACCTCCGCGATGGCTGCCATGGGGCACTCGTCAGCGGCCCGCCGGGCCAGCTCGACGAGGCCGGCAGGAACCGCACCCGAGGGCCCCCTGCCGTATCCCTGGTCGTCCACGGTGAACACCTCGGGGGCGATCCCGGCGCAGATGCCGTAGCCCGCGCACTTCGCGGTCCGCACCGCGAAGTGCCTCGCACCACCGCTCACGACCGCCACTCCCCCGGCCATTCACCCTCGGAACTGAGCATCGCCTTCGCAAGATTCCGGTAGAAGACCAGGACGCCGGGCTCCTTGGGACTCAGGTGCCCGCGTCCGGCGAAGCGGGAGCCGACCGCCCGCTGCACGGCTTCCAGCCCGCGCTGGTCCTCGCCGTTGATGACCGCGGAGTAGGCCTCGACCCCCTGCCGGACCTCCTCCCGGTCCGCCCCTTCCACCAGACGGGCCGGAGTGAGCACGCCCCCCCGCACCTGGGTCCTGTCGACGGACACCGGCAGGAAGCTGAGCCAGATGACCTGGTCCCCACAGGCCGCAAGGCTTCCCGCCGGGAAGGTGAAGAAGCAGTACATGCGCCCCTTCTCCTCGTCCGTCAGGGTCACTCCCTCGGGCTGCAACGGCTCCACCAGCGGCACCAGGAGGCTGGTCGCCCACGGCGAATCCGACCGTACGGCGGTGTCGGTCCCCCCGGGCGCCGACGGGTTCAACGTCTCGGGGTGGAAACCCATGACGTGGTAGTTCTCGTGGGCGTTCTCCACGGCGATCTTCCAGTTGACGGCCCAGTCCTCCACCCAGCTCCCGATCTGCACCATCTCGTCCAGCCGGTAGTGCGCCAAATCCTCGCCGATCCTGCTCAGGTGCGGCGCCAGGGGCTCGGCTTCGGCATCGAGGTTCACGAAGACCAGCCCGTTCCACTCCTCCACCGCGAAGGCGGGCAGCCGGCAGGCGGCGGGGTCGAAGGCCTTGTTCCCGCGCATGAACGTGGCGCCGATCAGACGGCCGTCCAAGCCGTACTTCCACAGGTGCTGCGGACAGGTGAAGGCGTCGGCATGACCCGTGCCCTCCGCGACGACGGGCATCATGCGGTGGCGGCAGATCGGTGACATGCCCCGCAGACCGCCGTCTTCGCCCCGGGCGACGAGAACGGACTCCCCCGCGATGGTGAGTGACAGATAGTCACCCGGTTCCGTCAGTTCGTCCCGGTGCGCGACCAGGATCCAGGAACGGCCGTACACCTTGGTCCGTTCCCATTCGTACACCCGAGGCGAGCTGAACACCCGCGGCGGCAGGCTGATCGCCGGTGCGTCCGCGTCCAGGTATCGCGCCAGTTCCTTGAGCAGCTCCGCGGTGTCCCCCGGGTCCTCCTCCGTGGCGGAGGCGAGCGGCCCGAAACCCCTGTCGTCGTCCCAGGCCCCGCCGTCCCGTCCGCCGCCCGTCGTCGTCCGGCTTGCGCTCACGTTGCGACTCCTCTGTATGGACAGATCCGCTTCCGTCGCGAGCCTGTCGCCCCTCGGTGGTGAATCGGTGCAGATGCCATGGAGCGGCGCGGGCTCACGAAGGCGCGCACTCCATCCCCGTGCGACAGATCGTCGAGCCGCCCGTCCGAACATGAGCCAGACACCGACCGCCCCGGGGGAGCCATGTACGGGACCGAGCAAGCCGACATCTTCGAACTGATGCACAAGTCCAGGGGCAAGGACTACGGGGCGGAGGCCGAAGAGGTCGCACGACGGGCTCGCCTGCGCAAACCGGATGCGGACTCACTGCTGGACGTCGCATGCGGCACCGGCGCACATCTGCGGTACTTCGCGGACCTTTTCGGTCATGCCGAGGGACTCGAGATGTCGGAGCCCATGCTCGCCCTGGCCCGAAAGCGGCTCCCCGCCCGCTGCGTGGTGCACTCGGGCGACATGCGCGCCTTTCGGCTCGGCCGCACCTTCGACGTCGTGACGTGCATGTTCGGGTCGATCGGCTACGCGGCCGGAACGGCCGAGCTGGAGGCGGCACTGCGCTCCTTCGCCGCGCACCTGGTGCCGGGAGGCGTGGTCGCCGTCGATCCCTGGTGGTTCGCCGAAACCTTCCAGGACGGCTACGTCGCGGGCCATGTCACACAGACGGACGGGAGGACGGTGGCCCGGGTCTCGCACTCCGCGCGGGCGGGAGACACATGTGTGATGCGGGTGCACTACCTGGTGGCCGACGCACGGGCCGGTGCCCGCCACTTCGCCGAGGAACACACCATCTCGCTGTTCACGCGCGAGCAGTACGAGACCGCCTTCACCTCCGCCGGGCTGTCGGTCGAGTACGTGGCGGGCCTCAACTCCGGGCGCGGCCTGTTCCTCGGCACCCTCCTCGACACCGCGCAGGATCAGCACCGACCCTCAGCCCACTAGGAGAGAACAGATGGTCGATTCCCACCGGCTTGCCGCACGTGTGCCCTTGACCCATGAGGCCGAGCAGCACTACCGGGAGAACGGGTATGTGCATTTCCCCGGGATACTCTCCCCCGCCGAGGTGGCCGAATACCGGGCCGCCGCCGAGCAACTCGTGCGCAAGGAGGGGCCGGAGCTCTGGGGCCCCGAGGACGAGGTGCAGGTGCACTACGTCGCCAACGCATGGCGGAAGCACGACCTGCTGAAGAGGCTCGCACTGCATCCCGTGATCACGGGCCTGGCCTCCGCGCTCGCCGAGGTTCCGC
The DNA here is from genome assembly GCF_021462825.1 of Streptomyces glomeratus. GTDB lineage: Bacteria > Actinomycetota > Actinomycetes > Streptomycetales > Streptomycetaceae > Streptomyces > Streptomyces glomeratus. The sequence goes on from NZ_JAKEEB010000055.1 coordinate 2,728, forward strand.
TGCGGCTCTACAGCAGCGACATCCTGCTCAAGAAGCCGCGCCGGGCACTGCCCACACTGGTCCACGACGACGAGACCGGCCTGCCGATGTCCGATGCCCGCAGGACTCTCTCCGCCTGGATCGCGCTCGTCGACGTTCCCGAGGAGCGCGGCTGCCTGAGCTTCATGCCCGGTTCGCACCTACGGCCGGACTCCGCATGTCAGGGCCATATGACCAGCTTCGCGGAGTTCGTCAACATCACTGAGATCTGGCCGGACTATGCGTGGCGGCCCTGGACCACCGTCCCGGTACGCGCCGGAGACGTCACCTTCCACCACTGCCGCACCGTGCACCGGGCCGGCGTCAACGACACCGACGAGGCCCGTGTCGGCTACGGCGTCGTCTACATGGACGCGACCGCCACCTACCTGCCGGGCGTCCAGGATCAGCACCTGCGCCATCTGCGCCCCGGACAGCCGCTGGACGGCCCCGACTTCCCCCTCATCGAGGCCGGCTGACCGGTGCGCACTCCGCAGGGGGTTCCCGGGCCGTTCGGAGAGGCCCGGGAACCCCCCTCTTGCGGACCCTCACGATTGCAGTGCGCAGCCGCTCAGGAAGTCGACGGCGTCCCCGTAGGTGTAGGGCTGCATGAACCAGCCGGCACGGACGTCGCGGTAACGCCGTGACAGGGGGTGACCGGAGGTGAACGACGCCCCTCCCACCACCGTCATGGCGTCCTCCACGATCGCGGACGCGTTCCTGTTGACCGTGAGCTTCGCATACTGGAAGGGCGCCATCATCACCCTGCCCCGTTCCGCGGGGTCCTCCAGCGCGTGGTGGGCGTAGTGATCGGTGTTGTCGAGCGCGGCGGCCAGTGTGGCACGCAGGCAGTACAACTTGGCGTCGAGCTCGGCGAGGAGCGTGCCCACTCCGCCGGAGAGCGGGCCCTTGCGCCCTGCGGCGGCGTTCACCGCGATGTCCCTCGATGCCTGGGCGATGCCCGCATACACGCCGAGCAGACCGATCGAGCTGACCGCCTGCCCCGCGAGGGCGGCGTCGTTCCGTGCGCCGACGGGACCGCGCAGGAACAGATCGGTCTCCGGGATGGAACAGCCGTCGAAGATCACCTCGGAGCTGGCCGACGCCCGCATGCCCATGCCGTCCCAGTTGTCGGGCACCGAAAGGCCCTCGGCTCCGGCGGGCACGAAGACCGAGGCCAACCGGGGCTCCCCGCTGACGGGCCGGGTCTCCGCCTGGACAACGAAGTGGGTTGCGACGGGGGCCATGCTCACAAGGATCTTGCGGCCGTGCAGGGTCCAGCCGCCGCCGGCCGCGGGAATCAGACGGGTGATGGCACCCGCGTCCTTGAGGGCACCGCTGACCACCGCGTCCTCGTTTCCCATCAGCCGAAGGATGCGTTCTGCGAGCCTGCGGCCGGCATCGGTGCCGTGTGCGAGCTCGTACGACATCGTCAGGCCCCGGCTGAGCTGCATGTGAAGGCAGAGCGCGACGGACGGGTCGGCCTCCGCCAGCCGCATGACGGCCAGGCAGACGTCGTGGACGCTGCCGAGGCCGAGACCGCCCAGCTCCCGTGGGACGGTCGCCCGGAGCACTCCGGCATCGATCAGCGACTTGAAGATCTCCGCGGGAAAGCTGCCCTCCCGGTCGTGCGTGGCGGCGACGGCCTCGATGTTCGGCAGCTGGCCGGCAATGATCTCCAGAAGCTCGCGTCCCTCCGGCGTCCGCGGCTGGTGCAGTGCGCCCACCATCAAGGCGTGCTTGCTGCCCAAAAGCGTCATAGTGCCCCCTGCTCTCCTCATGCCCGGTCGGAACCCGTTCAGGGGTTCGAGCACGGGAAAGCTACTGCCGCCCCTTCGATTTCCACTCGTTTCGCCGTCCACGCCGCCGCTATCCGAATACCAGAGGTCATCCATACCTTCGGTGCCACGGGGGCCTTCGTCCGGTCCCCGACACTTCTCAGGAAAAGGCTGGTGGTGACGTGTCAGAGGTATCGCGGCGTCGTTTTCTCGGCAGAGCGGCGGCGGCCGGCGGTGTGGCGTGGGCCGGGACCGTGGTGTCCGCGCCGGACGCCGCACGGGCCGCTGCCCCCTACGGCCCGGGGCCCGAGGACGCGGTCACGGTCGGCCCCTCGGACGCGAGGTACCAGGACCTGGTGCTCCGGGGGATCAACAAGGCGTTCACCGGCCATCCGGAGTCGATCCGTGTGGTGACCGCCCCCGAGCAGGTGGCGCAGGTCGTGCAGGAGGCGGTCTCGGCAGGCAAGCGCATCGCCGTGCGCAGCGGCGGGCACTGCTTCGAGAACTTCGTCGACGACCCGGACGTGAACGTGGTCATCGATGTGTCACGGATGAAGGCGGTGTCCTACGACCCGCGTCACGGCGCCTTCGCCATCGAGTCCGGGGCCACGCTCGGGGACGTCTACACCGACCTCTACCTGGGATGGGGCGTGACCCTGCCGGCCGGCACCTGCCCGGACGTCGGGATCGGAGGGCACCTGGCCGGCGGCGGATACGGCGCGCTGGCCCATCGTCACGGGCTGGCCGCCGACCATCTGTACGGCGTCGAGGTCGTGGTGGTCGACCGGTCGGGCCGCGCCAGGACCGTCCTGGCCACCCGGAACCCCGACGACCCGCACCGGGACCTGTGGTGGGGTCACACGGGTGGGGGCGGCGGGAACTTCGGCGTGGTCACCCGCTACCTGGTGCGCTCCCCCGACGCCAGGGGCGACGATCCCTCCACGGTGCTTCCCCGTCCGCCCGGCAAGCTGCTGACCTGCAGCGCGGTCTGGCAGTGGGCCGATCTGAACGAGGCCTCCTTCAGCCGGCTCGTACGGAACTTCATGACCTGGCGGGAGCAGAAGGGGCCCACCGCCGATCCGGAGCTCAACGCGGGCTTCACGCTGAACCACGCGATCAACGGGCAGATCGAGCTCGACGTGGGCATCGACGGCACCCTGCCCGGCGCTCAGCAGCGGATCGACGACTATCTGGCCGCGGTCTCCCACGGGGTCGGCGCCCACTACGCCACCACGCCGTCGTCAGGGCCCTGGCTGAAGAAGACGCTCTACTACGTCTACCCCGGCGACTACTCCTTCAAGAACAAGGACGCCCTGCTGCGCACGGCATGGACGGACCAGCAGATAGCGACGGTGCACCGCTACCTGACCCAGGGCGGTGCCGAGCACTACGGCGCCCAGGTCTTCGTCGGCCACTACGGTGGGAAGGTCAACACCGTGGCCCCCTCCGCGACGGCCATGCCCCACAGGGACTCGCTGTTCAGCGCCGTCTTCCAGGCCCCGTGGTTCTCCCAGGACCAGGCGGCGGCACAACTCGCCTGGGTGCGCTCCCTCTACCGGGACGTGCACGCGGACACCGGCGGCGTCCCGGTGCCGGGTCCCGCCTACGGCGGCTGCTACATCAACTACCCGGACACCGATATCGCGGACCCCGCCTGGAACAAGTCCGGCGTGCCCTGGCACGCGTTCTACTACCGGGACAACTACCCCAGGCTGCAACGCGTCAAGGCGCACTGGGACCCGCGCAACGTCTTCCACCACGCCCTGTCCATCGAGCCCGGAGCCTGATCCCCCGGGCAGCGGCCCAGACCCGGCCGTCGCATCCGCGCGGCGGCCCCCGGACAGGTGCCGGGAGTGCGACGACAGGGCCTGGGAGTGCTTTCAGGACAGGTTGGTGGAGCGGCCGGCTGGTGGCGGGCCGCCGATGCCGGTGCGGGGCCGGCGGTGGTCGTACCGGTCCAGGCAGTCGGGGAACGCTGTCTGCCGCTCGATGGCGGCAGGGGTCCGACGTGGGCTGGAGTGAGGCCGGCTGGAGAGATCGTGCATGCCCGCTGTCCCCATGCCGGCGGTAGCGGTCGGCCCTGTCATGGGCCTCCCCGACCGCACACCTAGGACATCGTCACCGGCAGCCCGAGAAGCCCACGGGTGACCGGTGAGCGAGGGCGTCGGCGGGGCACACCCGCGCGACGCAGCTCCGTGGGCATGGACGCGATCGCGGTGACGGCGGCGACGGCGTGCGCCCGGGCGGCGGGTTCGACGACCGAGGCGGGTGTACCCGCGCCGAAGGTGAGGTGACGGGCGCTGTCCGTGCGGCTCAGGTCGTAGCGGCCGGGGTCCGTCCAGACCCTGGGGTCCTTGTTGGCGGCCTCGACCAGCACCACGACACTCTCCCCCGCGCCGACCGGGCATCCCTCGATCCCGGCGGCCTCCTGAGCGATCAGTCTCAGGAGGCGGACCGGCGGCGAGTGCCTGAGCCCCTCCTCGACGGCCTGAGCCGCGAGGCCCGGATCCTTCCGCAACAGGCCGTACTGGCGGGGATGTTCGAGGAGCGCGTCCACCACGCCGCACACCAGGTCGGCCGTGACGGACACACCGAGGACGGCGAGCAGAACGGCGGCCGTCGTGTCGAGGGGGAGCGGCCGTACCAGTTCCTCGATCCGCTCGATGGCGGCGGTGAGCGCGAGCGCGGTCTCGAGCCGTGGCGGGCACAGCACCGCGTCGAGCGCCATCCGCGTGTCCCGGGCCAGAACCTCGAACCGCGGGCGGGAGCCGGCCGGCAGGCCGATCAGCTCGGCGACGCCGGCGGCCGCCAGTGGGTGCGCGACGTCGGCGAGCAGATCGAACGGGCCCGCCCTGCCGTCCAGGGCCCGCCGCCATGCCTCCTCGGCGGGGCCGTCGGTGCCCGCCGGCCGGACCAGGCCGCGCAGGGCCTCGTAGTCCGCCCGTGGCAGGTCGAGGCGTGCCCGGTCCAGGGGCAGGACGTCGTCGAGGGGTGGCACGTCCCACGGCATCGGGTCGTCCGGGAGCACCAGCTCGGCGGGAACCGGGCGCATCCGCCGATGGCTCATCCGCGGGTCGGCCAGGAGCCGTTCGGCGACCGTGTGGTCCGCGGTGACCCACGCGTCGGCGACGCTTCGGTAGAGCGCACCGCGCCGCCGGACCTCGCGGCCGAGCATCTGCGGATCGTCCTCCGCCGCCCGGAGCAGGAGTGCGTACGGATCGTCCTTGACGCCGTAGACCCACTGGAAGCCACGCAACGTCAGCAGCATGCGGCCGAGTTCGCCGTCATCGATCTTCACCACCACGTGCGCACGCTAGCGGCCGCGGCTAGAGCACTCCTCGACTCGATCCGCCCTCGACCCCCGTGCAAGAGACGCTGACGACGCTGGGCACCGCTGAGGGACCGGTGGAGGAGCGAACATGGAGCAACAGACCTACAAGTACGAGGTCACCCGGGCATTCGACAAGTCCGCGGCCAGCTACGACAGGCTCGGGGTGACCTTCTTCGGGCCCATGGGAAGGCGGCTGGTCGAACGGCTGGCCCCGCTGCCGGGAGAGCGGGCACTCGACATCGGCTGTGGCCTCGGCGCGTGTCTGTTCCCCGCCGCCGAGGCGGTCGGTGCCGACGGCCGTGTGATGGGCATCGACATCGCCCCGGGGATGATCGAGAGGGCGCGTGCGGAAGCCGTACGGCGGCGGCTGGCCCATGTGGACCTCCGGGTGATGGACGCCGAGGAACCCGGCCTGGACCCGGGAACGTTCGACGTCGCGATGGGCAGCTACAGCCTGATCTTCCTGCCCAACGCCAGGGCGGCACTGCAGAGGTACGCCCGGATCCTCTCGGACGGGGGCCGGATCGGATTCACCAGCCCGGTGTTCCGGCAGGACACCTTTCCCTTCCTTCCCCCGGTCTTCACCGAGCTCATCCCCCGCTCGCTGCTGAGCAGCCTGCCCTCCGAGTGGCGGCCCGATGCGCTGCGGCGGCGGTTCAACAGCTGGCTGGAGCACGAGGACGATGTGCGCCGGACCATGGAGGAGGCCGGATTCACCGACGTCAGGGTCGAGGACGAACCCGTCGACCTGGTGGCCCCCTCCGGAGAGGTCTGGGTGGACTGGTCCCACACTCATGGCATGCGGCTGCTGTGGGAGCACCTGTCCGCCGACGAGGCACAGCGGTTGCGGCGCCATCTGACCACCGAACTGGATGCGATGCGTGAGGGGGACGGGCCGCTGACGATCGAGACGCCGGTCCGCTTCGTCCTCGCCGCCAAGGCGGCCACGAAGGCCCCGCGGCCCGGGTCGAGCGAGGCTCGATCGGTCGGCGACCGGTCTTTGCACATCCTCGGGCGACGAGCCTCGTGAAAGGACATCCATGAGTCCCCACCTGGACGCGGTACGGCGGGTCATCCATGCCTTCAACACGGGCAAGGTCGACGACGTCGACGAGTACATCCACCCCGAGTACCTCAATCCGGCCACCATCGAACACGGGATCTCGCAGGGGCCCGAGGCGTTCGCGATGGTCGTGAAGTGGGTCAAGACGACCTTCTCCGAGGAGGCGTACCTGGAGGAGATCAGACTCGAGGCCAAGGACGACTGGGTCCGTGCGCACCTGATGCTCTACGGACGCCATGTCGGCAACCTCGTCGGCATGGCCCCGACCGGCCGCCGCTTCGCGGGCGAGCAGATCCACCTCTTCCGTCTCGTGGACGGCAAGGTCAGGGATCACCGGGACTGGCCCGACTTCCAGGGCACCTACCGTCAGCTCGGCGAACCCTGGCCGGAGGCGGGCGGATGGCGTCCATGAGGATCTTCGTCACCGGAGGCGCCGGTTTCATCGGCTCGGCGTATGTGCGCGCCATGCTGGCCGGGCGTTATCCGGGGTTCGAGGACGCCGCGGTGACCGTGTTCGACAAGCTGACCTATGCGGGCAATCGGGCCAACCTTCCCCGGACGCATCCCCGGATGACCTTCGTGCGGGGTGACATCTGCGACGGCCGGCTGCTCGGGCGGGTGCTCCCCGGCCACGACGCGGTGGTCCATTTCGCCGCCGAGTCGCACGTCGACCGGTCGATCGCCGGATCCGCCCCGTTCGTCGCCACCAACGTCCTCGGTACCCACAGCCTCCTGGACGCCTGTCTCGGCTCCGGTGTCTCTCGTTTCGTCCATGTGTCGACGGACGAGGTGTACGGGTCCATCGACAGCGGAGCCTGGCCCGAGGACCACCCGCTGGAGCCCAACTCGCCCTATGCCGCCTCGAAGGGAGCCGCCGATCTCCTGGTCCGGGCCTTTCACCGCACCCATGGCCTGAAGACCACGATCACGCGCTGTTCCAACAACTACGGGCCCTACCAGTACCCGGAGAAGGTCATCCCCCTCTTCGTCATCAGGCTGCTTGAGGGCTCCGACGTGCCCCTCTACGGCGACGGGCTGAACGTGCGGGAGTGGATCCACGTCGAGGACCACTGCCGGGCGATCCAGCTCGTGCTGGAGTCCGGCCGGCCGGGCGAGACCTACAACGTCGCGGGCGACGCCTCCTTGACGAACCGTGAGCTCACCGGGCTGCTCCTCGCCGCCTGCGGCGCGGACTGGGCCCGGGTGAAGCACGTGCCGGACCGGAAGGCACACGACCGCAGGTACGCGCTGGACGGTTCGAAGATCCGGGAAGAACTCGGCTTCCGGCCGGCCATCCCGCTGGAGCGTGGCCTGGCGGACACCGTGCGCTGGTACCGCGAGAACCGAGACTGGTGGCGGCCGCTCGGAGGTGGATGATGCCGGCGGGCCCGCTCGGCGGTGCCGCCGTCGACCCGGCGACGTTCCGGCGGGCCCTCGGCCGGGTGCCGACCTCGGTGAGCGTGATCGCGGCCGGCACCCGCGAGGGACCTGCCGGTCTCGTGGTGGGGAGCCTGGTCTCGATCTCGCTCGTCCCCCCGCTGATCGGGATCTTCGTCAGCGAGAGCTCGACCAGCTGGCCACGGATCGAGGCCACCGGTACCTTCACCGCCAACGTGCTGGCCCACGGCCAGCACGAGTTGTGCGCCCGTTTCGCCAGGCCCGGCGGCGCAAAGTTCACCGGACTCACCTGGCTCACCTCGCCGCTGGGCAATCCGCTGCTGCCGGGAGTCACCGGCTGGATCGACTGCACGCTCAGGGACGTGCTCCGGATCGGGGACCACTCCCTGGCGGTGGGGCAGGTCGAGAGTGCGGGAGAGGGGAACGGTGGCCCCCCTCTCGTCCATCACGAGGGTCTGCTACGGGCCCTTGCGCCGTACGGCGAACGCTAGAAGGCGTCCGTCCGGCCGCTCCTCCCCCGAACGCGAGCCCGGGGGAGGAATGGCCGGACACCGGCCGCAGCCTGCGCTCAGGCGGCCTCGGCGGCCGTCCTTCTGACCAGTTCGAGGAGCGCGCGCGGTGTCCGGGCGGCGGCCACGTCCTCCTCGGCCAGCTGTATGCCGTACGTCCGCTCGACGCGGCTCGCGGTCTCCAGCAGGGCGAGCGAGTCGTAACCGAGGTCCGCGAAGGAGAGGTCCAGCGGGTCGCGCCCGGCCTCGACCTCCTCGCCCTGGCCGGAGCACTCACGCATGATCTCCATCAGTTCGGCGCCGGTCAGCTCGTCCATCGTGTTCTCGCTTCCGTTCTCGTCGGTGTCTCGAGACGTCGTGTTCAGCACGGACCGCCCTTTCCCTCGGGCCCGGCCGGCTTCCTGATCACCATCGCCGCGTTGAAGCCTCCGTGGCCGCGCGCCAGGACGAGGGCCGTCGACACAGCGGTTTTCCGGGGTCGTACGACCAGGTCGAGCTCGTGTTCCGGTGCCGGGCGGACGTTGGCCGTCGGCGGGATCGTGCCGTGTCGCATCGCCAGCAGGGCGGTGGCCAGATCGAGCGCCGCGCCGCCTGCGCCGAGACGCCCGGTGAGGGACTTGGGTACGGTCACCGGTACGCCGTAGGGCCCGAAGAGGTCGCGCAGCATCGCGGACTCCCGCCGGTCGAGTTCCGGCGTTCCCGCCCCGTCGGCGAACACCACGTCCACCTCCGCTGCCGACAGCTTCGCCTGCTCCAGCGCGAGTTCCACGGCACGTCCCAGCGTGGGCGGACGCCCGCTGCCGGGCGGCGGGTCGAAGGTCGCCGCGTATCCGGCGATCTCCCCGTAGACGGAGGCACCGCGGGCGCGCGCCGACTGCGCCGACTCCATGACGAAGAGCGCGCCGCCTTCTCCGGGCACATGGCCGTCGGCGTCCGCGTCGAAGGGAAGGTAGGCGCGTTCGGGTGCTTCGGTGCTGCTGATCCTTCCGCTGGTGAGCTGCGCCACCCACCCCCACGGACAGGGCGAGCCGTCGACTCCCCCGCCCAGCATCAGTGGTATCCCGTCCGTCACATGCCGCTTGGCCTGGGCGATGGCGTCCAGGCCGCCGGCCTGTTCGGTCACCAGCACACCGCTGGGTCCGCGCAGTCCGTGCCTGATCGATATCTGGCCCGAGTTGACGGCGTAGAACCAGGCGAAGGACTGGTAGACGCTCACGTGGGCCGGGCCCTTGCTCCACAGTGCCTGAAGTTCGCGCTGCCCGAACTCGAAGCCGCCGGCCGAACTCGCCGTGACCACGCCCATGGCGTACTCGGGCAGATCTCCCGTGTCCAGTCCGGCGTCCTTGACGGCCCAGTCGGCGGCCGTCAGCGCCAGCCTGGTCATGTGGTCGGTCTGTGGAAGCAGTCTGCTCGGAAGGTGCTCCTCGGGGACGAACCCCTCGATCTGTCCGGCGTTGCGGCACGGATAGCCATCGGGCTCGAACCGGGAGATACGACCGATCCGGCAGTGGGCGGCGACGGTGTTCCTCCAGTGCTCGGCCGCGCCGAGTCCGGTGGGCGCCAGCACGCCCATGCCGGTGATCACGGTCGACGTCACCTGGCGCTCCGTTCCGGCCGGCGCAGCACCATGGCGCTCTGGAACCCGCCGAAGCCGCTGCCCACGGTGAGCACCGTGTCGAAGCGGCCCTCCCGGGCGGTCAGGGGGACATAGTCCAAATCGCAGACGGGATCGGGCTGGTGCAGGTTGGCGGTCGGCGGTACGACGTCATGCTCGACAGCCAGCGCGCATGCCGCGATCTCCAGCGAGCCGATGGCGCCCAGAGAGTGGCCGATCATCGATTTGATGCCGCTGACAGGCACCCGGTAGGCGTCCTCGCCGAGGCTGCGCTTGAAGGCGGCGGTCTCGTGTCTGTCGTTCTGGAGGGTGCCCGAACCATGGGCGTTGACGTAGTCGATGTCGGCCGGGGTGATCCGCGACTGATCCATCGCCGTCACGATCGCCTCCGCCATCTCCGTTCCGTCGGGCCGCAGTCCGGTCATATGGAACGCGTTGCTCCGCGAGGCGAACCCGGTGACCTCTGCGTACATGTGCGCGCCGCGGCGTCGTGCGTGCTCGTACTCCTCGAGGACGAACATCGCCGAGCCTTCACCCAGCACGAACCCGTTGCGGCTGGCGTCGAACGGGCGGGACGCCGTGGCGGGCTCGTCGTTGCGGGGGGTGGTCGCCCTGATGGCGTCGAAGCACGCCAGGGTGATCGGTGAGATCGGCGCGTCGGTGGCCCCGGCGACCATGATGTCGGCCGACCCCTCCCGCAGGAGCTCGACGGCCCGGCCGACGGAGTCCAGTCCGGAGGTACAGCCGGTGGAGACCAGCGACACCGGGCCTTCGGCACCGATCTCCCAGGCCACCTCGCTCGGGATGGAGCTCGGCACGAGATAGCCGAACAGATGCGGCACGGCGTACTCGTCGTCGACCAGCCATCGCCTGCCGCCGTCGCTCACGACGACGTACTCCTCCTCCAGACCGGTGGTGCAGCCCACCGCGCTGCCCACCACCACACCGGTCCGGGACGGGTCGAACGACTCCAGGTCCAGGCCGCTGTCCCGCAGGCACTCACGGGCGCTGACGACGGCCAGTTGGGCGGAGCGGTCCATCCGCCGCGCCTGCTGCGGAGAGAGCCCTTCGGCGAGCGGGTCGAAGTCGCACTCGGCCGCGACCTGGGACCTGAAGGGCGCCGGGTCGAAGAACGAGATGCGTCTGGTGGCCGTACGGCCCGCGGTCAGCAGTTCCCAGAAGGCCTTGACCCCGGTGGCACCGGGTGCGACCACCCCGATGCCGGTGATCACGACCCGCCGGCTCACCGCTGCTCCCCGCGGCCGGCCGAGACGACGAGTCGTGGCCGGTACAGATGCGGTTCGCTGGTGCTCAGCGTACGCAGCCGGGCGACATGCGGCTCGAACTCCGGGTGCGCCAGCGCCTTGTGGAAGCATTCGATGTCGCGCCAGCGCGCGATGTTGATGTAGCTGTGCTCGTCCTCCGCATGCTTCAACAGCGTGTTTCCGAGGAAGCCGGCCTGCCGGGCCATGAACTCACAGACCTCGGCGAACACGCGCTCGAACTCGTCGTCGGGCGCGTGTGTGGTGAACCGATTGACGAACGTGACATCGCCGCCGCCTTCCCTGACCCGCGGCTGCCCCTCGAGCATCTCAGACCCTTTCGCAGCAAGGCACTTGACACGGTGCTGATGTATCTGTTCTCGACAGTGCGCGGGGCCTCTCGCAGCTTGGTCAAACCTCGCTTGACCATCGCCGGTTCCGGCACTTTGGAACGTCGAACTTCCAAAATCGAGCACCGGGACTCCATTATGGAGAGCAGAATGATGGCAGTGTTGGCCTTGGGAGCCCCGGTCCTGTACGGACGGCTCCACCGGACCTATGAAGGGATGGATGGCGTGACCATCCTCGTGACTGGAGCGACAGGCAACGTCGGGCGCCTGGTGGTCGATCAGCTCGTCAAGGCGGGGGCGAGCGTACGAGCGCTGACCCGCGATCCCGGTGCCGCGGCCCTCCCCAAGGGCGTCGAGGTGGCCGCCGGGGACCTCACCCGGCCCTCGAGCCTGACGGAGGCGCTCGACGGCGTGGACCGCATGTATCTCTTCCCCGTGGCCGAGACGGCGCGGGAGGTCGTCGACCTCGCCAAGCGCGCCGGAGTGCGGCGGATCGTCGTACTGTCCTCCGGTGCCGTGACCACCGGGTACGACACCGACTTCCATCTCCCGGTGGAACAGGCCGTGGAGGCCTCCGGTCTGGAGTGGACCCATGTGCGACCCGGCGAGTTCGCGCTCAACAAGCTCTGGCTGTGGGGCCCGTCGATCCGGGCCGAACGCGTGGTGCGCGACCCCTACCCGAACGCGGCCGGGTATCTGACCCACGAGAGGGACATCGCCGACGTGGCCACCATCGCCCTGCTGGAGGACGGGCACGTGGGCCGGGCCTACACGCTCTGCGGCCCCGCTCTGATCGACACCAGGGAACAGGTGCGCATCATCGCGGAGGCCGTCGGCGAGGAGATCCGCTTCGAGCAGGTCACAGCGGACCGGGCCCGCGACATCTACCGGAAGCAGGGCGGATTCGCGGCGGCCAACGCCGACTTCCTGCTCGGCTTCGAGGACTACTCGGGCGTCGAGACGGATCCGTCCGACGCACACGAGAAGTGGGAACCCGAGGCCCCCGTCGAGATGCCGACCGCCGAGCCGGTCACCGGCAGGCCGGCCAGGACGTTCGCACAGTGGGCGCGCGATCACGCCTCCGACTTCCGCTGACGCGCCGTGGTCCGGCTCCGCCACGAAGGACGGGGCCGGACCACGAGGAGTCAGCCGCCGAGGTTGCGCCAGCGCCTGACGGACAGCGGCATGAAGACGACGATGATCAGCAGCGGCCAGGCGATCGCCAGCAGCAGGGAGTGGTGCGCCGGCCACGAGCCCCCGGCGCGCCCGGGATTGCCGAACAACCGGCCGCACGCCCCGACCGTGGCCGAGAGGGGGTTCCACTCGGCGATCACGCGCAGCCACACGGGCATCTGGGAGGGTGAGACGAAGGTGTTGGCCAGCAGGGAGATCGGGTAGAGCGGGATGAACGCGGCGCCTGCCGCCTCCTGCGGAACCAGCAGGCCCATGTAGATCCCCACCCAGATGAGCGAGAAGCGCAGCAGAAGCAGCAGTCCGAAGGCCGCCAGGGCCTGCGCCGGCCCATGGTGCCAGCGCCAGCCGATGGCGAGCCCGCACAGCACGAGGAGGAACAGTTCCACCGCCGAGTGGAACATGTCGGCGAAGTTGCGCCCGAGCACGACCGCCGCCGAGGACATGGGCATGGAGCGGAACCGGTCGGTGACTCCTCTGGCCACATCGTTGGTGACGATCGTCAACGTGGTCACCGCACCGAAGAGCATCGTCTGCCCGAACAGACCCGGCATCAGGAACTGACGGTAGTCGCCGCCCCCCGGCACCTTCATGGCGCTGCCGAAGATGAAGCCGAAGATCAGCACGACCATGATCGGCCAGAAAAGGCTGTACACCAGGACGAAGGGCTTGCGGGTCCAGTGGACGAGGTTCCTGCGGAGCAGGACGCCGGCATCCGCCACGATCCAACGGAGCGAGGCGATCCGGGACTTGGGGATGGCCGGAGCGGGGAGTGCGGTCAGGGGCGTCACGCCGGGGTCTCCTCGGTCTGGGGACGGGCCGTCAGATACAGGAAGGCCTCGTCGAGTGTGGGACGGCGGAGCGAGATGTCCTCGATCTCGATCCCGGCCTGGTTCAGAGCGCTGATCACCTCGAGGAGGGCGGCGGTGCGGTCGGTCACCGGGATGTTGATCCTCCCGGTCTCCCCGTCGACCTCGGGCTCGGTTCCGGCGATCCTTTCGAGCAGGGACGCCGCCACCGATAACGACCGGGCGTCCCGGAGCACCAGATCGATCCGGTCCCCGCCGACGAGCGACTTCAGACGCTCCGGAGTGTCGTCGGCGATCACCCTGCCTCGCGCGATGACGGCGATCTGGTGCGCCAGTTGATCCGCCTCCTCCAGATACTGCGTCGTCAGCAGGACGGTCGTGCCCCCTGCGGCGAGGGCGCGGACGGACCGCCAGACCTCGTTGCGGCTGGCCGGATCGAGACCTGTCGTGGGCTCGTCGAGGAACATGACCGCGGGCGCCAGCATGAAGGCGGCAGCGAGGTCGAGCCGCCGGCGCATACCGCCCGAATAACCCCCGGCGCGCCGGTCGGCGGCCTCGGTGAGCCCGAACTGTTCGAGCAGTTGGCCCGCCCTCTCGCTTGCGCCTCTGGGACCGAGATGATGGAGTCGGCCCCACATCTCCAGGTTCTCCCGGCCGGTGAGGATCTCGTCGACGGTCGACCGCTGCCCGGCCAACCCGATCCGGTAGCGCACCTGCGCGGCCTGCGCGGAGACGTCGAACCCGGCGACAGTGGCCCTGCCGCTGTCAGCCCGTATCAAGGTGCTCAGCACCCGTACCGCCGTGGTCTTGCCTGCGCCGTTCGGTCCGAGCAGACCGCACACGGTCCCCTCCGGTACCTCCAGCGAAAACCCGTCGAGGGCGTTGACCTTGCCAAAGCGCTTGCACAGCAGCTCCGCGGTCAAAGCGAACGTGGACATCGCAGCACCTTCCATAGGACTGTCCGCGCCAAAGTAGCACTGCGAGTCTCATTATGGAACATCAATGATCTATTTTGGTAAGCGCTGGCCTCTACAACAGACTCTGGTTAGGCTGCTTTACATGCCGAGCACCGTGCCCCCACACGCGGCGCCCGCGGAGTCACGAGTCCGCGCACGCACGCGCCGTGCCATCCTGACGGCCGCCGCGTCGCTTCTGGCCAGAAACCGCGGCGCGACGCTTGCGGAGATCGCCGAGGCCGCCGACGTGGGACGGACGAGCCTGCACCGCTACTTCCCGGACCGCGAATCGCTGATCAACGCGGTCATCCAGGACTCCGCCAGCGTGATGAGTCAGGCGATCCAGGAGGCCCGGCTGGACGACGACGATCCGGTGCAGACCTTGCGCCGGCTCGTCGCGACGATGTTCGACGTGGGCGACCATCTCCTCTTCCTGTTCAGCGATCCCGGCGTGCGCGCCACCTTCGAGAACCTCAGCGAGCAGGGAGCCAGGACCGACGCCGTGGCCCGCCTGATCGAACGAGGCTGCGCGGAGGGCGTCTTCGACTCCAAGGTGAGCAGCGCCTGGATCGAGAGCGTGTTCTGGGCCCTCATCTACGCCGGCTGCGACGCCGTACACAAAGGGCGACTCCCGCGGCACCAGGCCCTGAACTCGGTGCTGCGCAGTCTCGAGAACGGCATTCGCATCAAGGGCGCCGGGGAAGAACCCGATGTCTGACCTCGCATCACATCAGCTTCGACGTCACTATTCGCGGCACCAACCGAAGGAGCGGGATGCCTCTTCAAGCGGTCGGCCCGGACGCCCGCTGCGGGACGGACGCCAGCCGGAGACAGCAAGCACCGAGGAAGCCGGTCAGCGGTGACGGGGGCAACCACCTCCCTGCAAACCCCGTCCGACCACGAAGAGCCGGCAGCGCCGGCCACCCCGGGCGGGCCTGAGGGCGGGGCCTGACCCGCACGCCCGGCCCGGCACGCGACGTCACTGCCGCCGGGCCCACCCCGTCCGCCCGCCGAAGTACTGAAGCCTCGAAACAAGACGCAATCCGAGCCACTCGACAGCCCTTTTGAGAAAGCCCTTACCGAATTCGGGGCGATTTCACACGATGACGCCGCACACAAAGACGTGGCGGCGCCCCCGATCACCGTCGGCATAGCCGCGGCGGCCAGTCGCGCAGGAGCGTGACCAGGTGCCGTCACCGGTGAGGCTCTCACCTCGCCGGATTCGCCCGTGCCGCCATCCCATTTCGAAAGATTCCAGCCATCACGCGGTGTCGCGTGTGCGACTGGAACTCTCTGCTCAACCTTGCTCGACCGTACGTTCGTCAGTTAGTTTTCCACTACACGACTGTTAGCACATCGTTACCAGTCGTCAGCGAACGGGGGTTTCATGGATTTCCGAGTGCTGGGGCCCATAGAAATACTCGACCATGGGTGCAATGTCGTTCCAACGGCACCGAAACCGCGACAGGTCATCTCTCTCCTGCTTCTGCGACGGAACACCCTGGTCCAGACGGCCGAACTGATCGACGAACTGTGGGAACACAATCCGCCGGGCAGCGCCATGACAACGTTGCAAACCTACGTGTACAAACTGAGAAAGGTGCTGCTCCGTCAGGGCGGCGAGGAGATCCTCCATACCAAGCCGGGCGGCTATCTGCTCGCGGTCCCCGATTCGGCAATCGACCTGCACACGTTCGAGACCGATGCGAACGCGGGTAAAGCACTGCTCGAGGAGGGCGATCCGGTCGGCGCGGCCGCGGTGCTGAAACGAGCGCTCGCCATGTGGCGCGGTCCGGTGCTCGCCGATGTCGCGCCGGGCAGCCTGCTGACCTCGTATGTGATCCGGCTGCAGGAACTCCACTTCCGGACCCGCGAGCTGCGCATCCAGGCCGACCTGCGGTTAGGCCTGCACCGTGAGTTGATAAGCGAACTGAAGTCCCTGATGATGGCGCATCCCCTGCACGAGAACCTGCACGCGTTCCTCATGATCGCCCTGCACCGCTCGGGACGCCGGCACGAGGCACTCGAGGTGTACCAAGTGCTGCGGAACAACATGGTCGAGGAGCTCGGACTCGAGCCGGGGCAGGAACTCAAGCAACTGCACCGGGCACTGCTGGCGGACGGCCCCCTGGACACCTCCGTCCCGCACCATCAGCTCACTGCCGTGATGGCGGAACCGGCCGAACTGACCATGCTCTCCGCAGCTCCCGCAGCTCCTGCCGCCCCAGCCGCTTCGCCGTCGGCGCCGAGCACCCCGAGGCGGGCCCCGCAGCCGGCCGTCGCCGGTGTCCCGACCCCGGCGCAACTCCCTGCCGACCTGGCCGACTTCACCGGAAGAGGCGCGGTGGTCGGCGACATCGTCGCCGACTTCACGGCGGCACAGAAAGCGGGAGCGCTGCGCACGGCCCCGTGGATGGCTCTGATCAGCGGTATGCCAGGGGTGGGGAAGACCGCCCTCGCGGTGCATGTGGCGCACCTGGTCCGCGGGCAGTTCGGTGACGGCCAGCTCTTCGCCGACCTGCGGGCCTCGTCGGCGACACCGAGGAATCCGGGGGAAGTCCTGCTGGGCTTCCTGAGGTCGTTGGGGATGGCCGAACACCAGATACCCGACGACACAGAGGAACGGTGCAACCTCTTCCGCTCGGTGACCGCCAACCGTCGTCTGCTGATAGTCATCGACGACGTCACCTCGTCGGCCGACCTGCGCCCGCTGCTTCCGGCCAACCCGGAGTGCGCCGTGATCGTCACCGGCTGCCGGACGCTGCACGGGGTGGGCGGAGCGCTGAACGTCGACCTCGACGTCATGGACCACGCGGAGGGGGTCGAGTTGCTGGCCCGCATGGTCGGCCGTGCGCGGCTCGAGGCCGAACGCCGTGCCACCGACCGGCTCGTGGAACTCTGCGGCCGGCTGCCGGTCGCGCTCCGGTGCATCGGCAGCAGGCTGGTGGCGGTGCCGGGGCTTCCCCTCACCGTCCTCGCGGACAGGCTGACGAACTCTCCGCAGGCTCTCGACGAGCTCTGTCTCGGTGATCTGAACCTGCGGGCGATGTACGACTCCAGCTACGCCCGGCTCAGCCGGCAGGAGCAGAGCACCTTCCGGCTGCTCAGCATGCTGCCCGGCGCGGCGTTCACCGGGGACGCGGCGGCAGAGCTTCTCGGCTGGGAGCCGGCCGCCGTCGAGCGCCTGCTCATCCGGTTCGCGGACGACCACCTCATCAAGATCGTCGGATTCGGCAACGACAAGATCCACTACGCCTTTCCCGAACTGACGAGGGCGTACGCCAAGTCCCGTCTCGACTCGGTCCTCACGGACGCCGCCCAGAGCGTCCTGGTGGCCAGCGTTCCCGGGGAGGTCGCCGATGTCTGATCGAGAGGGGGCCCGGCCGTTGCGCATCGGGGTTCTGGGATGCGCCGACATCGCCCTGCGCAGGATGCTGCCCGTGATCGTCGGCGCCGAGTCCGCGCGGATCGTGGCAGTGGCGAGCCGGTCGCGCCAGAAGGCCGAGCGGGTCGCGGAGCGTTTCGGATGCGACGCGGTGACGGGCTACCGGAATCTGCTCGCCCGGGACGACATCGACGCGGTCTACATCCCGTTGCCGCCGGGACTGCACTTCGAGTGGATCGCCGAGGCACTGCACGCGGGCAAACACGTACTGGCGGAGAAGCCTCTGTGCACCACCTACAGCGAGACGGTGGCCCTGATGAAGCTCGCCAGGGAGCGCAATCTGGTGCTCGTGGAGAACTTCATGTTCCTGCACCATGCGCAGCACACGGTGGTCCGCGGACTCGTCGAGGAGTCGATCGGCAGGCTCCAGGTCTTCTCCAGCTCCTTCGGGGTGCCCCCGCTGAATCCCGAGTCGTTCCGGTACCAGCCGTCCCTGGGCGGCGGCGCCCTGCTCGACGTAGGCGTGTATCCGCTGCGCGCGGCGCAGTTGTACCTCCCCGGGGAACTGGAGGTCCTGGCCGCGACCCGGCGGATGGACCCGGTCACGGGCGTCGACGTGGCGGGCAGTGCGCTGCTGGTCACTCCGGCGGGGGTGACGGCCCAATTGGACTACGGCTTCGAACATTCCTATCGGTGCACCTACGCCCTGTGGGGCAGCGGAGGACGGATCAGCCTGGACCGTGCCTTCACACCTCCCGAGCAGCTCAAACCGTTGGTCACCATCCAGCAGCAGGACCGGTTGACCCAGCTCAACGCGCCCGCCGACCACCAGGTGCGCAACGCGTTCGAGGCCTTCGTCGCCGCGGTCCGGTCCGGCACCGGCGCGCCGCGGGCCGAGGCCGAGGCGCTGCGGCAGGCCCGCCTCGTCGAGGACGTACGGCAGAGAGCGAGGACGGTCTGACCGGTGCCCTCGAATCCACGGCGGGAATCCGTTCACCTCTTTCGACGACTCGAATTCCCCTCGCACATAACTTGACCAAAGTGCGCGTTCCTTGCGGCCTCTCTTGCGCCTTCCCTAGCATGATTGTTCGTACGCGGCCCCGAACAATCCTCCAGGAAGGCTGTGCACATGAAAGGAATCATCCTCGCCGGCGGCTCGGGGACAAGACTTCATCCCATTACGCTCGCCGTATCGAAACAATTACTTCCGGTCGGCGACAAGCCCATGATCTACTATCCGCTCGCGGTGCTCATGCTGACCGGAATCAAGGACATTCTGATCATTACGACGCCGGCCGATCTCCCGCAGTACCGCGATCTGCTGGGCGACGGATCGCATCTGGGCCTCCGTATCACCTATGCCGAGCAGGATCGGCCGCGTGGGATCGCGGAGGCACTGGTCATCGGCGCCGATCATATCGGCTCCGATTCCGTCGCGTTGGCGCTCGGTGACAACATCTTCCACGGCAACCAGTTCTCGGACACGCTGGCGGAGAATGCGGCCGATATCCATGGATGCGTTCTCTTCGGCTATTCGGTGCAGGATCCCGAGCGTTACGGCGTAGGGGTGACGGATGAGAACGGAAGGCTCCTGTCGATAGAGGAGAAACCGACGCATCCCCGGTCCAACCGGGCGATCACCGGGCTCTACTTCTACGACAACGACGTGGTCGACATCGCCAAGAACACCCAGCCGTCGGCACGCGGGGAACTCGAGATCACCGATGTGAACCGGGTCTACGTGGAGCGGGGCCGGGCGAGGCTGGTCGAGTTGGGCCGGGGCTTCGCCTGGCTGGACACCGGCACCCCCGAATCGCTGCTCCAGGCGGGTCAGTATGTGCGGACCCTGGAAGAGCGCCAGGGCGTCCGCATCGCCTGCATCGAGGAGATCGCGCTGCGCATGGGATTCATCGACGCCGACTCCTGCTACCGGCTGGGGGAACGGCTGTCCAACTCCGGCTACGGCAAGTACGTCATGGCCATCGCCGCCGAATTCGCACAGAACCCGGCGACGACGGCGGAAGGTGCCGAGGAGATCAGGACCGCGTCCCGATGAACAGTCCGCGACCGGTTGGACCGCCGGGCAGGAACTCGGCGGTGCAGCCGGCCGCGTGGAAGGCGTTCAGATACTCCTCCTCGGTCCACAGCGACAGCACGTCTATCTCGGTGAACTCCCTGATCCCGGACCGGTCGCCGACGACGAACCGCACCTCCATCCGGGTGGCGCGCCCCTGGAGGGTGGAATGCGAGACGCGGGTGACGGTCACGCCGTTCTCCTGAGCCAGGTCACCGGCGACATAGCCCTCGATGAAGTCCTCCGGGAACCACCACGGCTCGACGACGAGGACACCGCCGGGGACCAGGTGGCGCGCCATCGTCGCGACGGCCGAGCGCATGTCCTCCACCTCGCCCAGGTAACCGATCGCGCAGAACAGGCAGACGACCGTGTCGAAGGTGCGCCCGAGGTCGAAGGCGCGCATGTCCCCCGTGTGCACCTTGACGTCCGGCAGCCGTTGCGCGGCGAGCTCGCGCATCGGTTCGGCTATCTCCAGCCCCTCGGTGTGCCGGAAGACCTCGCCGAAGGTCCTCAGATGAGCCCCGGTCCCGCAGGCGACGTCGAGCAGTGACGCGGCGTCCGGCTTCCGGGAGCGGATCTCCCGGGCGACGTCCTTGGCCTCCGCGGCCCAGTCCTTGCCACGGCTGCGGTAGATGATCTCGTACACCTCGGCCAGCTCTGCGCTGAACATGCTGTTCTCCTTGTGTGGTCGGTGCTGGTCGGTCACTGTTCGTCGACGAGGGCGACCGCACGGGTCCAGCCCGCGCCGGCGCCCGCGATCTTCACGGGGAAGCAGGCGACTTGGAAGCCGTACGGCCCCGGCAGCGCCTCGAGGTTGGCGAGCCGTTCGATCTGGCAGTACTCACGGTCCCGGCCCACGACGTGCGCGGGCCACAGCACCGATCGGTCGCCGGTGGCGCGGTATCGGGCGATGACATCGCCGAACGGTGCGTCCAGGCTGAACGCGTCGGTCCCGATGACCCGTACGCCCAGATCCAGCAGAAGACGGACCGCCGGGCCGTCGAGGCCGGCGAACTCGGTGAAGTACTCCCGGGTGCCTGCCCTGGCCGCGGCGCCGGTGTTCAGCAGAACGATCTCCCCGGGCTCGGGGGTGTGCCCGATCCGCGCGAACTCCTTCTTGAGCCGTGCCGCCCCCACGGCTCCCGTGGGGGCGTCGGTCAGGTCGAGTACGACACCGGGGCCGAAGAACCAGTCGAGCGGCATCTGGTCGATGTGCCGCGGCTCCCCGTCGCCGTAGGAGGCGCGTGACCCATAGTGCGAGGGGGCGTCGACATGGGTTCCGGTGTGCGTGGTCAGGGCGAGCCGGTCGAGGGAGAGGAACTCACCGTCCGGCAGCTCGTCGGGGTCGAGCTCCAGCCCGAAGTGCTCTCGCATCTCCGCACTCATGTGCAGGGCTCCCTGACGAGGCGTCAGTACGTCGTGTGTCACCGGATCGGGCTCGTACAGCGATGAGTCGACCGCCGATGACAGATCGATGATCCGCAATGTCTCACTCCCCATGGCCTGCTCCGTCTCATCCGTCCGGATCATCGCGGGGCGCCCCTGCATACCGATGGAAGTTCGCTGGTAGGCCGCGCCCGTCGCTCGCGGCGGGGACACGGCGCCGTCTCCAGCGGGGCTCGAACCCGATCCCCGATCGTGACGACGCCGACCAGCACACCGACCACGGGAGCACGCCATGACGGCTTCGACCGACGCCCTCACCGCAGCCGAGTTCGCCACGGTCCACGCGGAGGTACAGCAGTTCTACGCCGAGCACATGCAGCTCCTGGACTCCGGAGCGGCCTCGGAGTGGGCGGCCACCTTCACCGAGGACGGCTCGTTCGCCCCTCCTTCCGCCCCCGAGCCGATCGTGGGCAGGAAGGCGCTCGAGGCGGGAGTACGGACGGCGCAGGCCGAACTGGCCGAGAGCGGCGAGGTCGTGCGGCATCTGTTCGGCATGATCGCCGTTAGGCCGCTGCCGGACGGGGCGCTGAAGGTCAGGAGCTATGTCCAGGTCATCAAGACTCGCCGGGACGGGGAACCCAGGCCGGCCCTGATGTGCGTCTGCACCGACCTCCTGGTGCGCGAGGAGGGGGCGCTTCTGGTGAAGGAGCGTCAGGTCACCCGTGACGACAGGCCGTAGGCCGACCTGTGACGATCACTTCGGCGGT
>NZ_JAKEEB010000056.1 GCF_021462825.1 Streptomyces glomeratus
CGACGTCACCAACTCACGCAACGGAAACCGCGCCAGCACCCCATCCACCTCGGGAGTCAACGCCGCAGCGAGCCGGGAGGCGGCCGGGCGGCCGGTGTCGCGCAGGGCGTCGGCGGCGGCGAGCAGCACGTCGCCGAGGTCCTCGTGCTCCGGGACCCCGGCGGCCGCGCGCTCGTACAGCCGCGCGCCCTCCTCCAGGACCAGTTCGGTGTCGATCCCCGCCGGGACCTTGACCGTCGCATGGTGCCGCCAGGTGGTGACCGGATCGCCCCACCCCTCCACGGCGTACGTCCAGGTCCCCTCCCTCGGGACGGAGACGGTGGCGCCCCAGCGGTCGGTGCCGGGGGCGAGTTCGCGCATCGGCGTACGGGAATCGGGGCGTCCCTCCGGGTCGGTGAGGACGACATGGGCGGCGACGGCGTCGTGGCCCTCGCGGAAGACGGTGGCGGAGATCTCGAACTCCTCGCCCACCACCGCTTTGGCGGGGCGGCGGCCCTGGAGGACGAGGGGGCGTACGTCGAGGACGGGGATGCGTCCGAGAGCGGGACCCGTGCCCGCTCCGGTGACCGGGGTGGGGGCCGGGCCCGCGGAGGGTGTCCGGGGGGCGGGAGGACCGGCGTCGGACGTCCTTGGGAGGGAGGCGCCGGTGCCGGATACCGTGGATGTCGGCGAGTGGTGCGTCGGGGGCATGACCGCTCCTGTCCGCGTCAACGTGGGTGGCGGATGAGGGTGTCGGAAGGTGGCCGGCGGGGTTACCGGAGGAGCCTTCCCACCCTGTGGGGGTGGGCATTCCGGCACTTTGTTAACTACTCACGCGTATGTCTACCTTCAAGACCGGCCGCATCCGGGCGAGCCGAAGGGACCGGCCCCGCCCGCTGCGGGCGAGGCCGGCAACAGTACGCGTGCCCGGTGAACGGCAGTTCAAGGATGGTCCACCCGCAGGAGTTGGCCGGGAGAGCCGGATCCCGCCGCGGCGATGCCCACCGGCGCCGACCACCCGAGGAGCACCCGGCCCACCTGCGCCGGAGTCGCCGAGGGATGGCGGGCCAGGTACAGCGCTGCGGCACCCGTGACATGCGGGGTCGCCATCGACGTACCGGAGAGGGTGGCGTGGCCCGTGTCGCTCGTATACGAGTCGGAGGTGATCGCCACCCCGGGGGCGAAAAGGTCCACGGCCGGACCCCAGTTGGAGAAGCCGGCCCGGGCGTCGTTCCGGTCGACGGCGCCGACCGTCACGGCCTCGGTGACGCGGGCGGGGGAGTACCGGCCGGCCGGGAGCCCGCTGTTGCCGGCCGCGACCACATAGGTGACCCCGGAGGCGATGGAGGTGCGTACGGCCGCGTCCAGCTCGGCGTTCGCCGGGCCGCCCAGGCTGAGGTTGGCCACCGCGGGCTTCCGCGCGTGCCGGGTCACCCAGTCGATGCCCGCGATGACCTGGGCGGTGGTGCCGGCGCCGTGGTCGTCCAGGACACGCACCGCGACCACCTTCACCCGCTTGGCGACCCCGTACGCGGCGCCCGCGACGGTACCCGCCACGTGCGTGCCGTGCCCGTTGCCGTCGGCGGCGGTCGCGTCGTCGTCGACGAAGTCCCAGCCGTAGCTCGCCCGGCCGCCGAAGTCTTCGTGCGAGATGCGGATGCCGGTGTCGATGACATACGCCGTCACGCCCGCGCCCGCGGGCCCGGCCCAGGTGTAGCGCCTGTCGAGCGGGAGACGGGGCTGGTCGATGCGGTCCAGGCCCCAGGAGGGCGGGTTCCGCTGGGAGCCGAGGAGAAAGACCCGGCTGTCCTGGACGACCGAGGCCACGCGGGAGTCCGCCGCCAGACGCCGGGCCTGCCGCTCGTCGGCCCGCACCGCATATCCGTTGAGGGCCGTGGCGTAGATGTGGCCGATTCTCGCCCCGTACCTCTCGGCGATCTTTCTGCCGGGCGCCGACCCGGCCCTCGTTCCGGCCTCGAGCGTCACGATGTAGCTGCCGCGGACGGCACCGGGTGCCCCGGCGCCGAGGACCGTCCCCTCCGGTACGGCGTGCGCGGGTTCGGTGACGGCCGAGAGCGCCACCACCATGGTGACCGCGGTGAGGCAGCCCGCCCAGCGCCCGCGCACGCTTCTTCTCCGTGTCATGGTGTGCGTTCCCCTCCTCCACTCGGCGTACGGCGGCCACGGATCCCTCCGCGCCCCCGAACCGCCGCCTGCCGACACGCAGGTGGGCAGCCTCTCGTGCGGTGTGAACCGCTACAAGCCCGCCCGACGGGGTGGAATCGGCCATATCGGCCACGCGGTCTCCGCGACGAACCCCCGGCACCGGTGCCCGCGAACCCGCGGTAAGCCGAACGCGCCCCCGCCGCGCGGCGTACCGTCGGGGATGACACGCCGCGTACGCCCTCCGTGAAGGTGGAACTCGTGAAGGCCATCCGCAGGTTCACCGTACGTCCCGTCCTCCCCGAATCCCTTCACCCGCTCAGCGACCTCGCGCGCAATCTGCGCTGGTCCTGGCACCCCGAGACCCGCGACCTCTTCCAGTCCGTCGATCCCGAGCGATGGGCCGCCTCGGACGGCGACCCGGTGCGGCTGCTGGGGAGCGTGCCGCCGGCCCGGCTCGCCGAGCTGGCCGAGGACCGCCGTTTCCTGCGCCGTCTCGCCGCGGCCGCCGACGATCTGACCGACTACCTGAACGGCGACCGCTGGTACCAGGAGCGCTCGTCCGGGTCCGACCTCCCGGCCGCCGTCGCCTACTTCTCACCCGAGTTCGGCATCACCGCCGCGCTGCCCCAGTACTCCGGCGGCCTCGGCATCCTCGCCGGCGACCATCTGAAGGCGGCCAGCGACCTCGGGGTCCCGCTGATCGGTGTGGGCCTGCTCTACCGGCACGGCTACTTCCGGCAGACCCTCTCCAGGGACGGCTGGCAGCAGGAGCACTATCCGGTGCTCGACCCGAACGAGCTGGCCCTGGTGCCCCTGCGCGAGCCGGACGGCACCCCCGCCCAGGTGTCCCTGGGCCTGCCCGGCGGCCGCCGGCTCCAGGCCCGCATCTGGCTGGCCCAGGTGGGCCGGGTGCCGCTGCTGATGCTCGACTCGGACGTGGAGGAGAACGACCTCGGCGAGCGGGGCGTCACCGACCGGCTGTACGGCGGCGGCAGCGAGCACCGGCTGCTCCAGGAGATGCTGCTCGGCATCGGCGGGGTGCGTGCGGTGCGCACGTACTGCCGGCTGACCGGGCACCCCGAACCGGAGGTGTTCCACACCAACGAGGGCCACGCGGGCTTCCTGGGCCTGGAGCGGATCGCCGAACTGTGCGCGGCCGGACTGGACTTCGACGCGGCACTGGAGGCGGTGCGGGCCGGCACGGTCTTCACCACCCATACGCCCGTCCCGGCCGGCATCGACCGCTTCGACCGTGAGCTGGTGGCCCGTCACTTCGGTCCGGGCGCGGAGCTCGAGGGCATCGCGGTGGAGCGGATCCTGCACCTGGGCATGGAGACGTATCCGGGCGGCGAGCCCAACCTGTTCAACATGGCGGTGATGGGCCTCAGGCTCGGCCAGCGCGCCAACGGCGTCTCGCTGCTGCACGGCAACGTCAGCCGGGAGATGTTCTCCGGCCTGTGGCCGGGTTTCGACCCCGACGAGGTGCCGATCACCTCGGTGACCAACGGGGTGCACGCGCCGACCTGGGTGGCGCCGGAGGTGTACCGGCTCGGGGCGCGGCAGATCGGTGCCGAGCGCACCGAGGACGCGATGACGGTCGGGGGGCGCGAGCGCTGGGACGGCATCGCCGAGATCCCGGCCCAGGACATCTGGGACCTGCGCCGGAACCTGCGCGAGCAGCTGGTGCTCGAGGTGCGCGAGCGGCTGTACACGTCCTGGCGGCAGCGCGGCGCGGGAACGGCGGAACTCGGCTGGATCGAAGGGGTGCTCGACCCCGACGTCTTGACGATCGGGTTCGCCCGCCGGGTGCCGTCGTACAAGCGCCTGACCCTGATGCTGCGTGACCGGGACCGCCTGATGGAACTGCTGCTGCACCCGGAACGGCCGGTGCAGATCGTCGTGGCGGGCAAGGCCCACCCGGCGGACGACGGCGGGAAGCGCCTGATCCAGGAGCTGGTGCGGTTCGCCGACGACCCGAGGGTGCGCCACCGGATCGTCTTCCTCCCGGACTACGGCATGGCGATGGCGCAGAAGCTCTATCCCGGCTGCGACGTCTGGCTGAACAACCCCCTGCGTCCGCTGGAGGCGTGCGGGACCAGCGGTATGAAGTCCGCGCTCAACGGCGGCCTGAACCTGTCGGTTCTCGACGGCTGGTGGGACGAGTGGTTCCAGCCCGACTTCGGCTGGGCGATCCCCACGGCGGACGGCGAAGCCATGGACGAGGACCGCCGCGACGACCTGGAGGCGGCGGCGCTGTACGACCTGCTGGAGCGGCGGGTGGCGCCGCGCTTCTACGAGCGGGGCCAGGACGGGCTGCCCGACCGCTGGATCGAGATGGTCCGCCAGACCCTCATGAACCTGGGCCCCAAGGTGCTGGCGGGGCGGATGGTGCGCGAGTACGTGGAGCGGCTGTACACCCCGGCGGCCCACGGGCACCGGGGGATGACGCCGGACGCGGCGCGGGAGCTGGCGGGCTGGAAGGCGCGGGTGCGGGCGGCCTGGCCGGAGGTCACGGTGGACCATGTGGAGGCGACGGCGGCCACGGCGACGGCGGAGCTGGGAGCGACGCTCTCGCTGCGGGTCCGGGTGGGCCTCGGTGATCTGGCGCCCGACGACGTGGAGGTCCAGGCGGTGTCGGGCCGTGTCGACGCGGACGACGGGATCACGGACGCGACGGCGACGGCACTGAAACCGGCGGGCGGCCCGGACCTGGAGGGCCGCTGGGTGTACGAGGGCCCGCTGTCCCTGGACCGCACCGGGCCGTTCGGCTACACCGTGCGCATCCTGCCCGCCCACCGGCTGCTGGTCTCCGGTGCGGAACTCGGCCTGGTGACGATGCCGTCGGAGGAGCTGGTGGAGGCGGCGGGGGTCCTGCTGCGCTGACGCCGCACGTGGGTGCGACGGCGGCCCGCTCGGGTGAGAGGGGGCCGCCGTCACCGGCGCGCCTCCTCGTACGGCAGCCGCGCGGGGCGGCTCGTGTGCCCGACGCGCCGGACGGCTGCCTCAGTCCTGTGGCACCTCCGCGCACAGCTTCCGCAGGACCGCCCCGCAGCGCCGCGCGTACGCCTGCTGCAATCCCCGGGCCGCCGGGCCGCCCGCCTTCGTGTACCACTTGGCCGGGCGGCTGAAGGCGGTGACCGTGAGCCATACCGTGCCGTCGCCGGTGCGGTCCACGACGAAGGCCTCCTCGCCGCATTCCGGGTGGTCCGGCAGCGTGCCGTACGCCCAGCCCGCGCGGCGGTGTTCCTCGACCGCCCAGACCACCCGGCACGGGGCCTTGATCATGCCGGCCAGGGTGACGGTGACGTCGACGCCGGGAGCCGCCCGGTCCGCGGCGGCCCGTACACCGACGCCCAGCGCCCGGTGCAGTTCCCAGGTGAAGAGTGCCTCGGACGCCCGGTGGAACACCTTCTCGCCCTCCCCGATGCGGGTGCGGACGTGCAGGGGGCGGAACCCCTCGGGGCAGTGGCCGTCGCGGGTGGCGCCGACATCCTCGTAGGTGAAGGACATGGGCCCCAGCGTAGGGCGGCCCCCGGCGTCGTTCTCCCGCCGGGGGCCGCTTGTCGCTAGGTGCGCACTAGCTCACGTTGACCGCGGACCAGGCCGCCGCCACCGCCTTGTACTCGGTGCTGCCGGATCCGTAGAGGTCGGCCGCCGCCGAGAGGGTGCCCGTGCGGGCGGACTTGTAGTTGGTGGTCGACGTGAAGTACGTGGTCAGCGCCTTGTACCAGATCTGCAGCGCCTTGGCCCGGCCGATGCCGGTGACCGTGGAGCCGTTGGACGTGGGTGAGTTGTAGCTCACGCCGTTGATCGTCTTCGCACCGCTGCCCTCCGACAGGAGGTAGAAGAAGTGGTTCGCCACGCCCGACGAGTAGTGCACGTCGAGGTTGCCGACGGACGAGGACCAGGAGTCGGCGGAGCCGCCGTCCTTGCTGGGCTTGTCCATGTAGCGCAGCGGGGTGCCGTCGCCGTTGATGTCGATCTGCTCGCCGATGAGGTAGTCACCGGGGTCGGAGGCGCTGTTGGCGTAGAACTCCACGCCGGTGCCGAAGATGTCGGAGGTGGCCTCGTTCAGGCCGCCGGACTCACCGCTGTACTCCAGTCCCGCGGTGTTGGAGGTGACACCGTGGCTCATCTCGTGCCCGGCCACGTCCAGCGAGGTCAGCGGGTGGGTGTTGCCGTCACCGTCGCCGTAGGTCATGCAGAAGCAGCTGTCGTCCCAGAACGCGTTGACGTACGCGTTGCCGTAGTGGACGCGGGAGTAGGCGGCCTGGCCGTCGTTCTTGATGCCGCTGCGCCCGAAGGTGTTCTTGTAGAAGTCCCAGGTCACCTGCGCGCCGTAGGCGGCGTCGACGGCCGCGGTCTGGTCGGTGGAGGAGCTGGAGGCGCTGCCGGTGCCCCACACGTCGTCCGAGTCGGTGAACAGGGTGCCGGTGGAGGAGGTGGCCCGGTGCTTCAGGTTGTACGTCTTGTGACCGCCGCGCGTGGTGTCGTACAGCTGGTACGACGAGCCCGACTTGGTGGTGTTCAGGGTGACCGTGCCGGAGTACAGGCTCTTGCCGGTGCCGGTCTCGATGCCCTGGTACTCGAAGAGCTTCTTGCCGGTGGCGGCGTCGGTGATGACGTGCAGCCGGTTCGGGGTGCCGTCGTCCTGGAGCCCGCCGACGACGGTCTCGTACGCCAGGACCGGCTTGCCGCCGCCCGCCCAGACGACCTTGCGCGCGCCGTCCGCGGAGGTCTTGGCGGAGCCCAGCGTCCTGGCGGCGCTCACCGCCTGCTTCTCCGCCTTCGCCGCGGTGATCTGCGGCTTGAGGGAGGCCACCTTGACGGCCGACGTGGTCGCCTTGGTGACGCCCCGCGTCTTGCCGTTCTTCGCGGTGTGGACCACGAGGTCGCCGCCCAGGACCGGGAGGCCGGCGTAGGTGCGCTCGTAGCGGGTGTGCACCGTGCCGTCGACGTCTCTCACGACGTCCTTGACGACCAGCTTCTCCTTGGCGCCGAGGCCGATCCGCCGGGCCGTCTCGGCGGCGTTCGCCTGCGCCTGCTGGACGAGGGCGGTGCGGGCCGTCGCGGACAGGGCGGTCGGGGCGGCGGCGAGGGGGGCCTTGCCGAAGGTGTCGGCCGGGGTCTGGGCCGAGGCACCGCCGGTCAGGCCGGTGGTGAAGAGGGCTCCGGCGGCCACGGCGGTGGCGATGGCCAGGGTGGTGCGCTGGTGACGCGCGTAGCGGGGAGTCACACAAGCTCCTTATGTGGGGGAGCCCGGTCGGCGTGGGGTTGCCGGCCGGTACGGATGTGAAGTGGCAGTGCTCGTGCGGCGGGTGGTGGAAGATTCGCATGGGGGCGCGTACATGTCAGGACCCCAAAGTGATGTTGGCTCAAAATCGACTGGCCGGTTAATGTTTCGGGCGTGTGAAACGGGCGCCGCCCCGGGTTTCGAACCTCCGGGACGGCGCCCTGCCTTCGGCGCGCTGAACTGCGGGTTACGGGAAGGTGATCTTCCAGCTGTTGATCGTGCCGACGTCGTAGCGCGCCTGGTCCTGGACCTTCAGCGTCCATGTCCCGTTGGCGGTTTCGGACGAGGCGTTGACCGTGTAGGTGTCGGTCACGTCGTCCGCGGAGTCGGACGAGCTGAAGTTCTTCAGCCGGTACGCGGTGCCCGACGGGCCGATCAGATCGATCACCAGGTCGCCGCGCCAGGTGTGCGTGATGTTCGGGGTCACCTGGAGGTTGTTGGGCGCGTTCCCGGTGCGGCCGGTGACGGAGATGGTCGAGGTGACCGCGGGTCCGTTGTCCGGGATGGACACCTTGGTCGTGCTCTCGTACGACGTCCCGCCTCCGCCGCCTCCGCCGGAGCGGGAGCCGACGCCGACCGCCGCCCACGCGTCCTGCACGGCCTTGTACTCGGCGCCCGAGGTGCCGTACAGCTCGCCCGTCGCCGCGAGCGTGCCGGTGCGGGCCGACGCGTAGTTGGTGGTCGAGGTGAACTTCGTGGTGAGCGCCCGATACCAGATCTGCAGCGCCTTGTCGCGGCCGATGCCGGTCACGGGAAGGCCGTCCGCCGTGGGCGAGTTGTAGCTGACGCCGTTGATGACCTTGGCGCCGCTGCCCTCGCTCAGCAGGTAGAAGAAGTGGTTGGCCACGCCGGAGGAGTAGTGCACGTCGATCGACCCGATGCCCGAGTACCAGGTGTCCTTCGACGCGCCGTCCTTGCTCGGCTTGTCCATGTAGCGCAGCGGGGTGCCGTCGCCGTTGATGTCGATCTTCTCGCCGATGAGGTAGTCACCGACGTCCGCGCTGTTCTTGGCGTAGAACTCCACGCCGGCGGTGCCGAAGATGTCGGAGGTGGCCTCGTTCAGGCCGCCGGACTCCCCGCTGTAGTTCAGGCCCGCGGTGTTGGAGGTGACACCGTGGCTCATCTCGTGGCCGGCCACGTCCAGCGAGGTCAGCGGGTCGGCGTTGCCGGACCCGTCGCCGTACGTCATGCAGAAGCAGCTGTCGTCCCAGAACGCGTTCACGTACGAGTTGCCGTAGTGGACGCGGGAGTAGGCGCCGACGCCGTCGTTCCTGATTCCGCTGCGGCCGAAGGTGTTCTTGTAGAAGTCCCAGGTCTCCGCCGCGCCGTAGTGCGCGTCGGCGCCCGCGGTCGCGGCGTTGGACGTGGTGCCGTTGCCCCAGGTGTCGTTCGACTGCGAGAACAGCGTGCCGGTGCCGGACGTACCGTGGTTGAGGTTGTACGTCTTGTGGCCGCCGCGCGCGCCGTCGTTCAGCGTGTAGGTCGAGCCCGACTGCGTGGTGGTCAGCGTGACCTGGCCGCTGTACTGGGTGTTGCCGACACCGGTCTCGATGCCCTGGTACCGGAAGAGTTCCTTGCCGGTGGCGGCGTCGGTGATGACATGCAGCTGGTTCGGGGTGCCGTCGTCCTGGAACCCGCCGATCACCGTCTCGTACGCGAGGGTGGGCTTGCCGCTCGCCGCCCAGATCACCTTGCGCGGCGCCCGGTCGGCCCCGGTCTGCTTCGAGCCCTGGGCCCGGGCGGCGGTCAGCGCCTGCTTCTCCGCCTTGGCGGCGGTCACGGTGGGCGTGAGCGAGGCGACCTTGATGGTGGCCTGGGTGGCCTTGAGGACCCGCTGGGTCTGACCGGACCTGGCCGTGTCGACCACCAGGTCGCCGCCGAGCACCGGGAGGCCGGCGTAGGTGCGCGCGTAGCGCGTGTGCAGGGTGCCGTCGCCGTCCTTGACGACGTCACGGACGACCAGCTTCTCCTGGGCGCCGAGGCCGATCGCCCGGGCGGTGGCCGTCTTCGCCCCGTCGGCGTCGCGCAGCAGTTCGGCGCGCTGCGAGGGCGACAGCTTCACGGCCGCATGGGCGGGGTTGATCTTTCCGGCCGGGGGACCGGCGGGGGCGGCGCTCGCGGCGCCCGACTGGACCGCTGCGGCCAGCAGGGCGGAGACGCCCACGAGGGCGACGGCCGCTGCACGGCGCGGGGGGATGTGGGAGGTGCGTCTGCGAGAGGAACTGCTGCTCAACACTGACTCCTTCTGCATGGCCGCGGGTCGCGCGGCCAGGGGAGACCGGGCGGAGGGTCGTCCGTCCGGGCAGAACAAAGGCGGAACGCGGAACCAGGTGCATGAAGGGTGACAGGCCACGGAACAGCGAAGGAACTGTGGGGTTGCTGTGGGGTGGCCGTGGGAAGCGTGGCAGAGACGGCCGGGATTGTCAGGATCGCATCAAGAAGTTGGCCGGAAATCGTTCGTTGCCCGGATGGTCATGTTCGATATACGAACCATTCAGATACTTATGGCCGGAAGGACCGGCGGCAACGCACGGTTCCGGACAGCATGAAGCCCCGCCGGCGTGGCCGACGGGGCCCGGAGCGCGCGGACGACGGGGCCTACAGCGTCATCTCGGCGATCTGCACCTGCTGGATCTGACTGGTGCCCTCGATGATCTCCTGCACCTTCGCGTCCCGCAGATGCCGCTGCACCGGGAAGCCGGGCCCGATGCCGTTGGCGCCGTGCAGCTGAACGGCGTCGTCGGCGGCCCGGAAGCCGGTGCGGGAGGCGACGTACTTGGCGATCAGGGTCTGCCGGATCGCGTCCTTGTGGTTGCGGGCCCGCAGGGCACCGGCCTGACGGCACAGCAGCCGGGCCGCCTCGACCGAGGAGATCATGTCCGTGAGCATGCGGCGCACCAGCTGGTGGTCCCTGATCGGGACGCCGAACTGGGTGCGCTCACGGGTGTACTCAAGGCTCGCGGTGAGACACCCCTGGGCCAGGCCCACCGAGCCGTAGGCCGTGCTGTAGCGGCCGTAGTCGAGGGATCCCGTGGCCAGCAGGTCGAAGGTGAGGCGCCCGTGGCTGATCAGGTTGGCCTCGGGCACCACACAGCCGTCGAAGGTCAGCTCCGCCAGTTCGGAGGCGCGCAGGCCGAGCAGGCCGGAGATCGGCTCGGTGCGGAAGCCGTCCGTGCCCCGCTCCACCACGAAGGCCGCAGGCTCGCCCTCGAGCCGGGCGAAGACGAGGAAGATTCCTGCGCGCTGGCCGAAACTGATCCACTTCTTACGGCCGTTCAGGACGAATCCCGCCCCGGTGCGCTCGGCGGTCATCGAGCCGTTGCGGGCGTCGCTGCCGGCCTCGGGTTCGGTCAGGGCGAAGGCGCCGACCGTCTCCCCGGTTCCGATGCGCGGCACCCAGCGGTCGGCCTGCGCCTTGGTGCCCCACTTGAGAAGGGCGTGCGCGACCATGCCCTGCACGGCCACCAGGTTGCGGACGTTGCCGCAGCCGCGGCCGAGTTCCTCGCTGAGCAGCCCGTAGGTCTCCACGTCCATGCCGCTGCCGCCCGCCTCGGTCGGCAGCGTCGGCACGAGCAGGCGTGACTTGCCGAGGAGTTCGACGACGGAGTCGGAGAGCCTCTGCTCACGGTCCCAGCGGTCCGCCTCGGGCACCAGGTGGTCGTCGGCGAAGGCCACGAAGGACGCCCGGTCCTCCTGCTGCTGCGGCGTCAGTTCATACAGCACCGTGTCTACCCCATCTCCCGTGTGACCGTGTCGGGCCAGTGCGCAGGATCGCTGCCGTGCTGGCTGAGGAAGGCATGAACCAGCCGTTCCAGACCGAAGCCCACACATCCACTGGCTATCGAGCCACCGTCCCGGCCGGTGATCTCGAAGGAGTCTCCGAAGAAGTTGCCGTGCAGGTTGAACGAGCCCACGGCGATCGACCGGTCGGCGGAGACCGGCAGGAGCAGTTCGAACTTCAGCTCCATCATGCGCTGGGAGAGGATCTTGCCCGCAGTGTCGGCATTGGTGAAGAAGTGGTCGTTGGCGACCTCGCACCGGCCGGTCAGGCCCAGCTCCTCCATGAGCGCGAACGCCTGCTGCATCACGGCGGTCCGGCACTTGGCGGCGAACTCCGGGGTGCCCATGAAGACGATCTCCCGGATGGTGAAGTCCCACAGCCGCTCCAGGCTGGTGTGGTAGCGGGACTCGTACCGGAACGCCTTGCCGCGCGCCGTGACGACCATGTCGCCCTCCAGCTTCCGCCCCTGGAACTGGTGGAAGCTGTGGTAGCACATGGTCGGCGGCAGGCAGTAGTCGTGGTTGGAGCAGTCCGCGAACAGGTCGTCCGGCAGGCGCTGTTCGGCCGTGTAGCGCTCCACGAACGACTGGTAGACGTCCAGGTCGTTGTGGAGCCGGGTGACGAACATCGGGAACTGCGGGAACGAGCCGAAGTAGCCGAACCGGTCCAGCACACTCGTCGGCAGCAGCGTCGGATACTGGTACTCGCGGGCGGCCTCCAGGCTCAGCGCGATGGCCCGCAGCCGTTTGTCCAGACAGGCGAAGAGGGAGATCAACGGCTCGCCGAAGCCGACCTGGCCCTCCCCGGAGACCACCACGGTGCCCCGCTCCACAAGCTCCGGGAACGTGTCGGCGAACGTGTCCCGGTGCACGGGAGACTCCCACACCACCCGGGGAGCCAGCGGCCGCTGCGGCAGGACCTGCTCCGTCACCACGCGGTTCACCTTCGCCGCGACGTCGGCGGAATCCTCGCCTCCGGTGGAATGCAGCGTAAGGTCGACACCCGTCACGGATCCCTCTTCCCGGATCAGCTCGAATTCCGCGATCGAGCTGGACACAAAGAAGAGCCGCTTCATCAGCTCGGGGGCGAGGGATTCCGGAACCCCGCGCGAAAGACGCACATGTACGGTAGGCATCGAAGGGCCCTTCCCGTTGTCGACTCTTTCCGTCGCCGTTTTCAGACGGCGGCCAGTTTCCGGGACACCAGCTCGTCAATCCGGTCGACCGTACGGAAATTGTCGAACTGAAGGTCCTCGCCGGTGATGGAAACGCCGAACTCCTGCTCGACGAAGAGCACCAGCTGCATCACGAACATCGAACGCACAAGGCCACGCTCAAAGATGTCCTCGTCGTCCCTGACGGTCGACTCGGAGATGTTCTCGAGAATGAACTCGCGAATCGCCGCCTTGTTCCCGGCATTGTCGGCCATGGTTCCCCGTCCTCCCGTTCAGCCGCGGTTCGCGGTCTGGTAGCTGAAGAAACCCTGTCCGCTCTTGCGGCCGTGCAGGCCGGCGTCCACCAGCTTGGTCAGCAGCGGGCAGGGGCGGTACTTGCTGTCCTTGAACTCGTCGTACAGCACCTCGATGGAGAGCAGTACGGTGTCGAGGCCGATCAGGTCGGCGGTCTCCAGCGGCCCCATCGTGTGGCCGAAGCATTCCACGAACAGCCGGTCCGTGTCGGCTGCCGACGCGACGCCCTCGTGTACCAGGTACGCGGCCTCGTTGACGGTGAGCATCATGACGCGGTTGGTCACGAACCCCGGGCTGTCGTTCACCACGATGCTCTTCTTGCCCATGGAGGACAGGAACTCGCGCGCCGTGTCGACCGTGGATGCGGAGGTGTGGAAGGCCCGAATCACCTCAACCGTAGGCTTCAGCGGCACAGGGTTCATGAAATGCATGCCGATCACGTTCTCCGGCCGGCCGGTCAGGGCGCCCAGCCGCGTGATCGAGATGGCCGAGGTGTTGACCGCGACGACGACGTCGGGACGGCAGATCTTGGCGAGCCGCTCGTAAATCGGCTGCTTCACCGACCAGCGCTCCGTGGCGTTCTCGACGACGAGATCCGCCTCGGCCAAGGCCTCGAGCTCCGTGGTGAAGACGGTCTCGGCGGCCAACTCCTCGAAGGTGACAGAGGATTTCGGAGCGAGCATGGCGTACAGCCGTACATCGTCGCGAAGTTGGGCGCGGCTGCGCTCCAGGATCTCCTCGGTCCGGTCGACCAGGATCACCCGGTAGCCCGCCTGCCGGAGCGCCACGGTGACGCCCCGTCCCATCACCCCGGCCCCGATCACACCGACGGTACGAACGTTCACCATCACTGTTCCCCTGTCTCCCCGCAGTGGAGCGTCGTCCTGGCGGCTCCGGTCGCGAGCAGCCGGTCAGGCAAGAAATTGGTGTTTAACAAATGGCGAATGGCGAGCTCCGGGCACTGCCGCCACAGAGCTTCCCCCGGACTATTTCGGCCAAGTATCACCGATCGAAGCAAGACAGCGCCGACGCCGGACCGACAACACGGACCGCGTCGACCGCCGGAACCCTACCCGTTCCCCAGCATGCCCCCAAGCGATCAACACAACAAGATCCCTCGGGGGACAGTAACCCGAGGAGGCGCGGATCATCCACCCGGCGCGGCGAGGAAGCGAGAACATGGTCGGCTGTGGATCATTCCTTCGCGAAAGCTCTTGCGCAGTAGGCACCTTGGATGCCTAGTCTGGCGTCGACCTCTCATCAGACGGCACGTCCGTGCATGTCCAAATCGTCCCGCGGGCCGAGCAATTGATGACGCCCGGCCGCCGGACTTCCATACCATTCGTCCAACAGCCTTTGATTGCTGATAGGTGCATCCGGGGGAGCCAGGCGATGAGCAATGCGTTCGGCAGGCGGGGACCGGACACGGGGGAGCCGTCCCGTGCATGGCTCGGAGCCGACGCCCCCGTCCCCGACACCACGGTGCACGAGCTTTTCGAGCGCGTGGCACGAGGCGGACGGGACGGCATGGCGGGGGACCCGCGCCCCGGTGGCGCCGACGCCGTCGCCGTCGTCCACGGCGAGCGGCACACCACCTACGGCCAACTCGACGCGATGGCCGACCGCGTCGCCGCGCGCATCCGCGACCTCGGGGCCCGCCCCGGCGAACCCGTCGCCCTGTGCCTGGAACGCGGCCCCGAACTCTTCGCCGCGATGCTCGGCACCCTCAAGGCGGGCGCCGCCTACGTCCCCCTGGACGCGGCCGACCCGGACGAACGCGTACGCCACATCGTGGAGCAGGCCGGCATCCGCATCGCCGTCACCGACGGCTCGCGCACCTTCCCGGCGGACACGGTCCGCGTCCTGGTCCCGGACGAGCGGGAGACCGCCGCGGCCGACGAGGCGCGGCCGGGCGACGACGGGACGGCCGCGGCCGACGACCGCGTCGGTCCGGACACGCCCGCCTATGTGGTCTTCACCTCGGGGTCGACGGGCCGTCCCAAGGGCGTCGCGATGACCCACCGTTCCCTGGTCAACATGCTGACCTGGCACGACCGCGCCCGCCCCGGCAGCTGCCGGTCGAGGACCGCGCAGGTGTGCGCGGTCAGCTTCGACTTCTCCTTCCACGAGATCTTCTCCACGCTGTGCTTCGGCGGCACGCTGGTCGTCGCCGGCGAGGAGGTGCGCCGCAACTCCTTCGCGCTGGCCGACTTCCTCGCCGCACAGCGCGTCGAGCGGCTCTTCGCGCCGGTCACCGTGCTGACCCAGCTCGCCGAGGCCGCCCTGGACAAACCCGCGCCCTCCGCGCTCCGCGAGGTGATCACCACCGGGGAGCGGCTGCGCATCACCCCCGCGATCAGGGAGCTGTTCGGCCGTACCGGAGCCGTGCTGCACAACCACTACGGCGCGACGGAGTTCCAGGACGCCACGACCTGCACCCTCACCGGCGACCCCGCCGCGTGGCCCGCGACCGCGCCCATCGGCCTGCCGATCGACAACGTCCAGGTGTACGTCCTCGACGCCGGTCTGCGGCCCGTGCCCGACGGCACCGAGGGCGAACTGTGCATCGCCGGCGCGGGCGTTGCCGAGGGCTATCTCGGACGGCCCGACCTGACGGCCGAGCGGTTCGTGCCCAACCCGTTCGGGGACGGCCCGCTGTACCGCACCGGCGACCTCGCCCGCGCCCTGCCCGACGGCACCGTCGAACACCTCGGGCGCATGGACGACCAGGTCAAGATCCGTGGCGTCCGCATCGAGCCCGGCGAGGTCGAGTCCGCCCTCGCCGCCCACCCCGACGTCGCCGAGGCCGCGGTCCTCGCCCACGACGTACGGGGCCATCAGCGCCTCGTCGCCCATCTCGTGCTGCGGCCCGGGGCGGCACGCGACGGCGTGTCCCGGCGGCTGCGCGACCACCTCGCGGACCGGCTGCCTGGCCCCATGGTGCCCGACGCCTACGACGTGCTGGACGCGATGCCGCTGACCTCCAGCGGCAAGACGGACCGCCGCCGGCTCACCCCGCCCGCCGTGCTGGAGCGGCTCTCCGGCACCGCGCCGGTGGGGGCCGGCACGGCCACCGAACGCATCGTGGCCGAGGTGTGGCAGGAGGTCCTCGGGCTGGACACCGTCGGCGTCCACGACAACTTCTTCGACATCGGCGGCACCTCGCTGCACCTGGTCACGGTCCAGCGCCGGCTGTCCCGGCTGCTGGAGCGCACCCTCCCGGTCGTGGACCTCTTCCGCCACCCCACCGTCCGGGCGCTCGCCGCCCACCTCGACGACGCCGGCGACCCGGCCACCGGGGACCGCCGCCCCCGCCGCACCGGCACGGCGACGGCAGGGACCGACATCGCGGTCATCGGGATGGCGGGCCGCTTCCCCGGTGCCGGTGACACGGAGGCGTTCTGGGAGAACCTGCGCGACGGCATCGAGTCCGTCACCCGGTTCGGCACGGAGGAACTGGACCAGGCGGACCGGCGGCTGCTCGACCACCCCGACTATGTGCCGGCCGGTGCGGTGCTGCCGGACATCGACCTGTTCGACGCCGCGTTCTTCGACATCACCGCCAAGGACGCCGCCACCATCGACCCACAGCAGCGCGTCTTCCTCGAGTGCGCCTGGGAGGCCTTCGAGAACGCCGGATACGCGCCGGGCGAGGACCACGGGCCGGTCGGCGTCTTCGCCGGGTCCGGCATGAGCACCTACCTGGTGAACAACCTCGCCCCGCACTTCGCGTACCCGCACGGCGGCCCGTTCGTCGAGGCCGACATGCTCCAGTTCCAGCTGAAGCTCGGCAACGACCGCAACTACCTGCCCACCCGTGTCTCCTACAAGCTGGGCCTGCGCGGCCCGAGCGTGAACGTGCAGACCGCGTGCTCCACCTCCCTGGTCGCCGTGCACCTCGCCTGCCGCAGCCTCAGATCCGGTGAGAGCGACATGGCGCTGGCCGGCGGTGTGTCGATCGTCGTCCCCCAGAAGGGCGGCTACCTCCACGAGGAGGGCATGATCCGCTCACGCGACGGGCACTGCCGGGCCTTCGACGCCGAGGCGGAGGGCACGCTCTTCGGCAACGGCTGCGGTCTCGTGGTCCTCAAGCGGCTCGACGACGCCCTCGCCGACGGCGACCGGATCGTCGCCGTCATCAAGGGCTCCGCGGTCAACAACGACGGCGCCGACAAGGTCGGCTTCACCGCGCCGAGCGTCGAGCGGCAGGCCGACGTCGTCAAGGACGCCCTCGCCGACGCCGGCGTCGACTCCGCGACCGTCGGCTATGTCGAGGCCCACGGCACCGGCACCGCGATGGGCGACCCCATCGAAATCGCCGCGCTGACCGAGGCGTTCCGCGCGAGGACGGAGCGGCCCACCGTCGCCGGCTCGTGCGCCATCGGATCGGTGAAGACCAACATCGGGCACCTGGACGAGGCGGCCGGCATCGCCGGGCTGATCAAGACCGCGCTCGCCCTGGAACACCGGACCCTGCCGCCCAGCCTGCACTTCACCGCCCCCAACCCCCGTATCGACTTCGCGTCCGGACCGTTCCGCGTCAACACGGCCACCACCGACTGGCCGGCCGGACCCACCCCGCGCCGGGCCGGCGTCAGCTCCTTCGGCATGGGCGGCACCAACTGCCACATCGTCCTGGAGGAGGCGCCGGGTCCGCTGCCCGACGAGCGGCCCGCGCCCGGCGGTCCCCAGCTGCTCACCCTCAGCGCGCGCACACCCGAGGCGCTGCGGGAGCTGGCGGACCGCTACGCACGGCACCTGAAGCAACGGCCCGGACTCTCCCTCGCCGACGTGTGCTTCACCGCGGCGAGGGGCCGCCGGTCGTTCGAGCACCGTCTCGCGGTCGTCGCGGCGACCACCGAAGAGGCCGCCGAGGCGCTGGCCGCGGGGGCCGAACCCGGCCCGGCGGCCGTCCCGCCGGGCGGCCGGACCGCGTTCGTGTTCAGCGGCCAGGGATCGCAGTACGCGGGCATGGGACGCGAACTGTACGACACCCAGCCCGCCTTCCGGGCGGCTCTCGACCGCTGCGCCGGCCTGCTGGCCGGACGGCTGCCCCGGCCCCTGCTGGAGGTGCTCTTCCCCGCCGAGGGCGAAAAGTCCCCCGTCGACTCCACCACGTACGCCCAACCGGCCCTCTTCGCCTTCGAGTTCGCCCTGGCGGAGCTGTGGGAGTCCTGGGGGGTGCGGCCCGACGTGGTCATCGGCCACAGCCTCGGTGAGTACGTCGCGGCCTGCCGCGCCGGGGTGTTCTCCCTCCAGGACGCGCTGACGCTGGTCGTCGAGCGCGGCCGGCTGATGGGCGAGCTGCCGGGCGGGGGCCGCATGGTGTCCGTGGCCGCGTCCGAGGACGAGGTGGACCGGCTCATCGCCCTGCACCGGGACAAGCTCTCCATCGCGGCGGTCAACGGAGCCCGCTCCACCGTCGTGTCCGGCGACGGGACCGCCGTGGCCGAGGTCGTCGCGGCCCTCGGCGAACGCGGTGTGCGCCACCGGGAGCTGACGGTCTCGCATGCCTTCCACTC
Organism: Streptomyces glomeratus; assembly: GCF_021462825.1. Classification (GTDB taxonomy): domain Bacteria; phylum Actinomycetota; class Actinomycetes; order Streptomycetales; family Streptomycetaceae; genus Streptomyces; species Streptomyces glomeratus. The sequence continues at coordinate 18,210 of NZ_JAKEEB010000056.1, forward strand.
ACCGCTGATGCGGCCCATGCTGGACCGGTTCGCCGAGGTCGCCGCCTCCGTCCGGTACGCGCCGCCCCGCATCCCGGTCGTCTCCAACGTCACCGGCGAGCCGGCCGGCGAGGAGCTGGCGCGGGCGGAGTACTGGGTCGAGCACATCATGCGGCCCGTGCGGTTCGCCGACGGGGCGGCGGCGATGGCGGAGTTCGGCGCGGACGTCTTCCTGGAGATCTCGCCCCGCCCCACACTCCTGCCGTTCGTGAACGAGCAGATCGCCGACCGGTCCCCCGCCAGGCTGGTGCCGAGCCTGCGCCCGAACGGTGCGGAGCGCCACCTGCTGGCGGCGGCCGGTGCCCTGTGGGAGGCCGGCCGGCCGGTCGACCTGAGCCGGCTGTACGAACCCGGGCGCCACCGGCGCGTCGCCCTGCCCACCTACCCGTGGCAGCGGCGGCGGCACTGGATCGACGCCCCGGCCGGGGCCGTGTCCCCGCCCGCCGCCGGGGCGCAGGGCGCGCCGCTGATCGGGCGGCGGCTGGACCTGGCCGACAGCGACGACGTCCGCTTCGCGTCCGTGGTGGGCGTGCGGGAGCTGCGGTGGCTCGGGGACCACCGGGTGTTCCAGACGGTGGTGATGCCCGGCGTGGCCTATCTGGCGACGGCGTTCGCCGCCGGCCAGGAGGCCTTCGGCACGGACAGCGTCGAACTGCGGGACTTCTTCATCCACCGCGCCATGACCTTCCCCGACGAGCACGTCGACCGGGACATGCAGGTCGTCCTGAAGCCGGAGGGCGGGCAGTCGCGGGACGGGTACGCGCTGCGCATCCACTCCCGGCCCGCCGGGGCGGACGGCACCGAGCCGTGGACCACGCACATCTCGGGACGGCTCGCGCCGGGGCCCGCGCGCACGGAGGCCGGCCCGGCCGAGCCGCTGACGGATCTGACGGCCCGTTTCACCGGGGAGGTCCCGGTCGAGGAGATCTACCAGGGCGAGCGGGAACGCGAGATCGACCTCGGACCGCTGTTCTGGGCCACCGAACGCCTGTGGCGCAAGGACGCGACCTGCCTCTCCCGTATCACCCTGCCGCGCGAACTGACCGACGAGGCACCGCTCCACCGGATCCATCCGGTGCTGCTGGAGGCGTGCTTCCTGGCGCTGACGGTCACCTATCCGGAGAAGTACGGGCGCCGGACCTATGTGCCGGTCGGAGTGGAGCGCATGCTGTTCCACGAGCGGGTCGGCGCGTCCGCGTGGTGCCACGCCCGGCTGCGGCCCGCAGACAGCGACGACCCCGAGACCCTGCACGGCGACGTGGACCTCTACGACACCGGGGGCCGGGTCGTCCTCACCATGGAGGGCGTCCTGCTCAAGCGGGCCGAGCGGCAGGCCATGCTGGGCCGCCCGCGGGCCGCCTGGCGCGACTGGCTCTACCGGGCCTCGTGGACGCCGGAGCCGGCCGCCGCTCCGGCCGGCACCGGCCGCGGCGGGCACTGGCTCGTCCTGTCCGAGGGCCCGCTCGCCCCGGCGCTGACCGAGGCGGCCCGGGCGCACGGTGCCACGGTCCGGTCCCTCGACCCCTCCGGCGCCGACGGCCCCGGGGACGTCGGGCGCCTGCTCGACCATGCGCTCGGTGATTCGGGCGGCCTCCCCGGCCTGGTCGTGGCGGCCTGGCCCGCAGAGCAGTCCGGCACGCCCGTCGACGCGGACACGGCGCTCCACCACTCCGTGCGGCTGCTGCACCTCGTCCAGGCACTGGCCGGGCGCGGCGAGAGCACCCCCCGGCTGTGCGTGGTGACCCGGGGCGCGCAGGCCGTGGCGGGCCACGAGGTCACCGACCCGGCCCAGGCGGCCCTGTGGGGCCTCGGCCGGGTGATCGGACTGGAACAGATGGACCTGCGGCCGGTGCAGATCGACCTGGACCCGGCACGGCCCGTCACCGCCCAGGCCACGGCGCTGGCGGCCGAACTCGCCCTCGCCGCCGCGGGGTCGGACGAGAACCAGATCGGCCACCGCGACGGGACGCGGCACCTGGCCCGTCTCACCCGGACGGCCCCCGGCACCGGTGACGGCCCGGCCGTCTCCCCGGACGCCACCTACCTCGTCACCGGCGGGCTCGGCGGACTCGGCCTGGAGACCGCGCGGCTGCTGCACGAGCGGGGCGCGCGGCACCTGGTCCTGGCCGGGCGCGGCGCTCCCGGCCAGGCCGCGGACGAGGTGATCGCCGAGCTGCGGGCGGCGGGCACCCGGGTGGACACCGCCGCCGTCGACGTCTCCGACGAGGCCGCCCTGACGGCCTGTCTGCGGAGCATCGCCGACGATCCCGGGCTGCCCCCGCTGCGCGGGGTGCTGCACCTCGCGGGCGTCCTGGACGACGGGGTGCTCGGCGAGCAGACCACCGAGCGGTTCGCCCGGGTGCACGGGGCGAAGGCGGGCGGTGCCTGGCTGCTGCACCGGCTGACGCAGGACCTGCCGCTGGACTTCTTCGTGCTGTTCTCGTCGGTGTCCTCCGCGCTGGGCGCGCCGGGCCAGGCCAACTACGCCGCCGCCAACGCCTATGCGGACGGCCTCGCCTCCTACCGCAGGGGCCTCGGACTGCCGGCGCTGGCCGTGCAGTGGGGCTCCTGGGCCGGGGCGGGCATGAGCGCCCGGCTGGGCCTCGACGAGAAGCTGGAGCGGATGGGCGAAGGCGTCATCCCGCTCCGCCAGGGCGTGGACGCGCTCGGCGCGCTGCTGGGGGCCCGCCCCGAGGGCGGCGCGGTCGCCGTCCTGCCCATCGACTGGCCCCGGTTCCTGGAGCATCAGATCGGCCCCGTGCCGTTCCTGTCCGGGTTCCGGCAGCGCCCCGCGGCGGGCGCCGCCCCCGCCGCGTCCGCCACGTTCCCGGAGCGGCTGGCGGCCGAGCACCCGCGGCGGCGCCACCGGCTGCTCACCGACACCGTGTGGGAGCAGGTCGTACACGCCCTGGGCTCCGACAGCGGCCTGGAGCCCGACGTGGGCCTGTTCTCGCTCGGCCTGGACTCGCTGGGCTCCATCGAGTTGCGCAACCGGCTGCAGACCGTACTCGGCTGCCGCCTCAGCCAGACCGTCGTCTTCGACTACCCGACACTGGCGTCCCTGACCGGCCACCTCGCAGAGGTCCTGGGCATCGACGACGACGCGGACGGGGCGACGGACGACGACACCGCCGGCGGCACCGGCGGCAACGCCGAAGAGCCGGGGGACACCGACGGCTCGGACGCCGACGACGTGGCGGCACTGCTGGCCAAGAAGCTGGGGATCGGGAACTTCGACCATGCGTGAGAAGAACGACCGCTACGAGGCCCTGCTGAAGGGGGCCCTGGCACGGATCGAGGAGCTGGAGCAGGAGGTCGCCAGGGCCCGTTCCGGCGCACAGGGCCGGGAGCCGGTCGCGATCGTGGGCATGGGGTGCCGCTTCCCGGGCGCCGAGAGCCCCGAGGCGTACTGGCGGCTGCTGGCCGAGGGCCGCGATGCGATCACCGAGGTGCCGGCCGACCGCTGGGACGTGGACGCCTACTACGACCCCGACCCGGACGCGCCCGGCCGGATGTCCACACGGCACGGCGGCTTCCTGGACGGCCTGACCGGCTTCGACGCCGCGCTGTTCGGCATCTCCGCCCGCGAGGCGGCCAGCGTCGACCCCCAGCAGCGGCTGCTCCTCGAGGTGTCGTGGGAGGCGTTCGAGGACGCGGGCATGCCCGTGAAGAGCCTGCCCGCCCGCACCGGGGTCTTCGTCGGCATCAGCAACGTCGACTACCGCGAGGCGATGGTGGGCCGGGGCGCCGAGTCCCTGGACGGCTACTTCAGCTCGGGCAGCACCACCAGCACGGCCAGCGGACGGCTGTCGTACTTCCTCGGCCTGACCGGTCCCTCGCTGTCCGTCGACACGGCCTGCTCCTCCTCCCTGGTCTCGCTGCACCTGGCCGTGACGAACCTGCGGGCCGGAGCCTGCGACATGGCGCTCGCCGGAGGCGTGAACCGGATCGTCACCCCGCACGAGTCGATCAGCCTCTCCAAGGCGCGCATGATGTCCCCGGACGGCCGCTGCAAGCCCTTCGACGCCGCCGCCGACGGATACGTGCGCGCCGAGGGCTGCGGAATGATCGTCCTCAAGCGGCTCGCCGACGCCCGGCGCGACGGCGACCGCGTCCTCGCCGTCATCCGGGGCAGCGCCGCCAACCAGGACGGGCACCGCAGCGGGCTGACGGTGCCGCACGGCCCGTCGCAGCAGGACGTCATCCGGCAGGCGCTGCGGGACGCGGGAGCCGAGCCGCACGAGATCGGGTACGTCGAGGCACACGGCACCGGCACGGCGCTCGGCGACCCCATCGAGGCCGCCGCGCTCGGTGCGGTCTTCGCCGGCCGGACCCGGCCCCTGGTGGTGGGCTCGGTCAAGTCGAACATGGGACACCTGGAGTCGGCCGCGGGTATCGCGGGGGTCATCAAGGCGGTCCTCGCGCTGCGCGCGGGCGCCATCCCGCCGAACCTGCACTTCGACACCCCCAGCCCGCTGATCGACTGGGACGAGCTGCCCCTGAAGGTGCCGACCGCCCTGGAGCCCTGGAGCGAGGACCGCCGCCTGGCCGGCGTCAGCTCGTTCGGCTTCAGCGGCACCAACTGCCACCTGGTCCTGGAGAGTCCGGCCCCCGAGGACGCCGACGCGACCGGTGCGGCGCCCTCGGGCGACCTGACCGGCCACGGTGACGGTGCCGCCCACGTCCTGACCGTCTCGGCCGCGACCCCCGCGGCGCTCGACGAGGCGGCCGCGAGGATGGCCGCGTTCGTGGCCGGGGGCGCGGGCGGGGCCCGTCTCGCCGACGTGTGCCTCACCGCCAACGCCGGGCGCAGCCATCTCGAGCACCGCAGGGCGGTCGTCGCCGGGTCCGCCGCCGAGCTGGCCCGGGGGCTCGCCGACGGCGGGCCGGGCACCTTCGACGGCCAGGTCCGGGGCGCGCGCTCGGTCCCCGAGGTCGCGTTCCTGTTCACCGGCCAGGGTTCCCAGTACCCGGACATGGGACGGGAGCTGTACGAGACGCAGCCGGTGTTCCGCCGGGCCGTCGACGAGTGCGCGGCGATCCTGGACCCGCTTCTGGGCCGCCCGCTCACCACGCTGCTGTACCCGGACCCGGCGGACGCGGAGACGGCCGCCGAGGAGCTGCGGAACACGCGCTTCACCCAACCGGCGCTGTTCGCCGTGGAGTACGCCCTGTCCAGGCTGTGGCGGTCGTGGGGGATCGAACCCGTGGCCGTGCTCGGGCACAGCGTCGGCGAGTACACCGCCGCCTGTGTCGCCGGGGTGTTCTCCCTCGCCGACGGACTGCGTCTGGTCGCCGAACGTGCCCGGCTCATGCAGGAGTTGCCCGCCGGTGGTGTGATGGTCGCGCTGCGCGGCCGGCCGGAGCTGGTCGAGGACGTCGTACGGCGGTACCCGCTGGTGTCCGTCGCCGCGGTCAACGGCCCCGACGCCGTGGTCGTCTCGGGTGACGGTGCGCAGGTGCGCGAGGCGGTCGCCGAACTCGGCCGGCACGGTGTCACCGGACGCGATCTGCGGGTCTCGCACGCGTTCCACTCGCCGCTCATGGAGCCCGTCACCGGGCCCCTGACCGAGGCGGCCCGGTCCGTCCGGTGCACCGCGCCCCGCATCCCCGTGATCTCGGACATCACCGGCGAGCCCGTCGGCGCGGAAGAGCTGTGCGACCCCGCCTACTGGGCGCGGCACACCCTGGCCCCGGTCCGTTTCGCCGACGGCCTGCGCGCCTTGTACGCCTCGGGTGCCCGCGCCTTCGTGGAGATCGGGCCCAGGCCCGTGCTGCTCGGGCTGGGCCGTGACTGTCTGCCCGACGCCGACGCGCTCTGGCTGCCGAGCCTGCGCCCCGGCCGTGACGGGTCCGAACTCCTCGCGAGTCTCGCCACGCTCCACGTCCACGGAGTCCCCGTCGACTGGGCGGCCTTCCACCGGGACCGCCGCCCGGCGGGACGCCGTGTCGCCCTCCCGACCTACCCCTTCCAGCACGAACGCCACTGGTTCACCGAGGAGCCTCCGGCCGCGCCGGCCAGGTCCACCCCCGACTCCGAGTGGGTGGAGTGGTTGGTGGGTGTGGAGTGGTCGGAGGTGGCTGAGGAGGGTGTGGCTGCGGGGTTGTCG
>NZ_JAKEEB010000057.1 GCF_021462825.1 Streptomyces glomeratus
ACGAATAACGCCAACGTCGCCCGAACACGGTTCACTTCATGTGCGTCCACACACTCACGGTGCCCCTGAACAAGGTCAACACACAGACCTAACGGAGTCCTACTAGTCCTTCATCAGGTTCAGCGTGTACGGCAGTTGTCCGCGTGGACAGCCGAAATGATCGGGTACGGTCGCCAGGACGCTGGCGTCGCCGCGTCCGGTCGGCAGGAAGGGGCGGATCCGATGACCACTGATGCTGGGCTTCCGGCTGTCAGAGAGTCTCTCCAACTGGCGCTCCTGGCCGAGCCCGCCGGCGGCGACCTGGTGGACGAACTCGCCGAGGCCGCGGTCGACCACTACGCCCTCTACTACTCCTGCCATCCCGTCTCGGTTCTGTTCCAGGAGGTCCGTGCCATGCGGGCGCTGCTGGCCGGAGCGCTTTCCCCGGGTGGGGGGAGAACGGCGACGCAGCGTCAGGTCGGCCGCTTGTCGGCTCTGCTGGGCAATGCCGCGTTCCAGTTGGAGGATTTCGCTGGCGCTCGCGCTCACCTGGGCACCGCCGCCACGTACGCGGACCGGTGCGGTGATGCGGCCCTGGCTACATGGGCGTACGGGGCGCTGAGTATGGTGGCGCGCAGCACCGGCAACCTCTCTGCCGCGCTCACCTACGCTGAACGCGGCGCTGCGGCCGCCCCTGGCGGGCTCGTCCGGGCTCAGCTGCACGCCTTGGCCCTGCTGCCCACGCTCGCTCAGCAGGGCCAAGACCGGGAGGCGACCGCTGCCCTCGAGGAAGCACTGAGGGAGCTCGAGGCCGACCCGCTCGGCGAAGCTCCGGGCCGATTCGGATTCGACGCAGCCGAGTTGTCCCTGCACCGAGCGGAGGCCTATCTCGCACTGGGCCGCACCGACAAGGCCCGCTCCCAGGCCGAAAGCTCCGCGGCGGCATGCACGACCGGCACACCGGGGTGGGCAGCCGCAACGCTCGTCCTCGCCCAGGCAGAGGCGTCCGACCAGCCATCCGACGCTGCTCAACGGGGCCTGGACGTGCTCGACCGGATGCGAGCCCAGCCGCCTGCGCTCCACCCGCACCCGGCTCAAGCGCCTGGACGGACTCCTCGCGACCCGGCCCGCCGACGGCGTTGCCGACCTTCACGACCGCCTCCGCGCTCTGCCCCCGCCGGTCGACGCCTACGGCGCCGCCTCCGCGTGAGACGCCCCTCGTCACGCCTGCCGCTACGGCTTTGACCGCTCTGCAGCCTGCTATCCCCGGCTCGGCTCAACGACCGGGAGCCGGTTGAGGCTCGCTGGGAGTCCTGTGGGAGTCCCGGTTTCTGCAATCAGTTACTGAGCGTGCGCTGTGGGTGATTGGATGGAAGCGTGGAAGAGACCACTCGTCACCCACTGGCCGTCGCGCGGATGGCTCGCGGCATGACGCAGGACGCGCTCGCAGCCGGAGTTCAAGCCGCCGCCCGCCGACGGGGCTTGCGTTCAGGGACTGACAAGGCGCGGGTGCGCAAATGGGAGCGCGGCGTGGAACCCAACGGTGAATCGCAGTCATACATCGCCGAAGCGCTCGGGCTGCCCGCGGACATCGTCCGCAGCGACGACTGGCCGACCTGGATTCCGCTGACCACGGACGGCGTGGTTCCCCTCGGCCCTGAAAGCTCCGTGCCCGCCCTTAGAGAGGCCCTGCGAACAGCGATGGAACGCCGTACCTTCCTGACGATCTCAGGCGCCGCCCTGTCCGCGCTGGCCGCGGACTGGGCCGCTGGCCCCACCGGTGCGCTCGCTCAAGCCCGCGACGGCAAACCGGTAAGCGATGACCTCATCACCTGGCTGGAGAACTCCGCCCAGCATCTCGCCGGACTGGCCACCGAGGAGCGGCAGCACACCCCCACGCTCCTTGACGCCCATCTATCCACCGTGACCAAGCTGATCGACCACGGCTGCTATACACGCGCCGTCGGACTGCGCCTGCACACCCTGGCCGCCTCCCTGTCGCAGACCGTGGCCTGGCACCGCTTCGATCTGGGCCGCCACACCTACGCCAGTCAGTACTGGATCGCCGGTCTGCACAACGCCCACGCCGCAGGCGGCCACGACATGGGCGCCGGCCTCCTGGGCGACCTCGCCTACCAGGCCGCGTGGCGCCGCGACCACACCACCGCAGCCAACATCCTCAACTACGCCCTGACCCGCGCCCAGAACCCCGCCGCGCGCTGCCTGCTCCAGCTGCGCCTCGCCCGCACCCTCGCCGCACGGGGTGGCCGGGGCGAACGCCGTGCCGTCCTGCGCGCCCTCGCCGCGGCTGAGAAACATCTCAACGACGCCGGCGCTGACCGGCCCGCCTGGTGCGCCTGGGTCTCCGATGCCGATCTCGCCGTAGATTCCGGCCAGGCGCTCCTGGACCTCGGCGACATCAACCACGCCCACCAGCTCATCAGCGAAGGCGAACGCCTGCTGCCGCCCGCCCGGGACAAGACGAAGGGCGTGTTCCTCGCCTACCGCGCCGCGAGCTACCTCGATATGAAGGAACCTGAACCCGCCGCGGCCGCCGCCACGCAGTCCCTGCTCCTGGCCCGCCGCATCGGAGCCCCCCGCTGCGTGCGCCTCGTTGACGACCTCCTCCCCCGCTTCCAGCCTTACGCCCACGCCCAGGGCGTTCCGGAACTCCTCCAGCTCGCTGCCGCCTAGCGGGAAAAGGAGAACCACTCGACATCACCTGAGCTCCCACGTTCACAGACCATGGGAACCCAGGAGGATCCCGGCGAATGCTCCCGCCATGAGGAACGGGCCGAACGGGATCGACGACTTGCGCCCGGCGCGGCGCGCGAGGATGAGACCGACGCCGTACAGCGCGCCAAACAGGTACCCAGCGAACGTCCCGACCAGGACGATCGGCCAGCCGTACCAGCCCAGGACAGCGCCCAGGACGAGGGCGAGCTTGACGTCGCCGAACCCGAAACCCTTGCTCAGCAGGAAGAGCACGAAGTAGCAGGCCCCCAGGATGAGGGAGCCGAGCAGCGCGGACGTCCAGCTGCCGCTGGCACCGGGCAGCACCTCGGCGACGCCGAGCAGCACGAGCGCGGCCGCGGCGAGCGGCAGGGTGAGCGCGTCGGGGAGCCGGTGCACCGCGAAGTCGACGGTGGCGAGCAGCACGGCGGCCGGGGCGAGCAGCAGCCAGACCATCAGCTCGGGGTGCGCTCCGGTGGCGGCTGCCAGCAGGGCGCAGACCACGGCCGTGAGCGAGGCGGCGGAGAGTGTGCTCGGCCCGTAGGTGTCACCGGCGGCGCAGCGAGCGCGCCCCAGCCAGCCGCCGCCGCTACCCGTGAGGGGATGGCCGGCCGGGCACGCCGACCGCCACGGTTCCTCGGGCGGCACGGAGAGCCGGTACGCAGGACGGGAAATGATCAGGCCCGTGCCGCAGCCCCACAGCACAGCGGCCGCGATGATCAGGATGTTCTCCACCTGCGGGAGCTTAGGTTCAGCTGTCTGAGGGCCGCTCCTGTGGGCCGTCTTGGCTGATCAGCCCTAGTTCTTCAGCGCATCGGCGACCTGGCGCACGTCGCGGCGTCCCTCGACGGCGTCGATGACCAACGCGATCGCCTCTTGGCTGCCGACCTTGACCTGGATGCCGCTGGCGTGGAGGTAGGCGTAGGCGACCTGCGCGGCGAACAGCTCGTTCGAGTGCTCGAGGGCGGGAATCCGTGCGAGGGCGTGCAGGAGGGCGGCCGCTCGGTGGTGCGCGGCCGGGTAGACGAAAGTGCCCATGACCTCGTGTCGGTGCCGGGCAACGGCGGCGGCCAGCGCCCCGTAGTCGGTGACGTCGGGGTCGCCGGGCACAAGGTTCTGCGCGATATCAAGCAGCCATCGCTCGTCGATGAGCACAACGGGCGGCATCAGGCGGCGTGGCTGCTGGGGCCGGTCCCGAAGCGGTCGGCGAAGGCCTGCCCGTGCTCCTCGACGAAGGCCCTCGCGCCCTCGAGGAACCGGGTGCGCGCAAGGTCGTCGGTCAGCCGCCGGCTCGCGTACTGATCTGGGTCCTCGTGGCCGTCGGCGGCGCGACGCTGCAGCTCCTCGTACGTCTCGTCGTCGACCTTGATGCGGATCTCCTTCGCCATGCCCCCACGGTAGCCGCGCCGGGCGCCGCGTGGGAGTGGATACCGGAAGCGAGGTCGCCGGACGACTGTGCATCAAGTGTAATCGAATCACTACTGAAAGTAGTATCTGCTCGGCAGCGCGTCCGGGTCGACCCGTCATCCTCCGGCACCAGGGCCTCGACGGTGGCGACGGCCCCGGCCACCGCCGTACGCGGCACGGCCTCCTCCACCGCCGCCCACAGTGCGGCGACATCCATGTCCGCGTCATGCTCGGCGACCAGATCCAGCTCCTCGGTGAGGATCTTCGACGCCTTCGCCAGGATCCGCGCCGCCTTCTCCAGCTGAGGCAGCATCGCCAGCCGCTCCCGCTCCGATGCCCGCCGCCCCGGTCCGGGTTCATCATCACCGCGATCGAGCAGGGCAAGCGCCCCGACGAGGTACGCCGCCAGAGCGGGCATGCCGCCAACAGCCCCGTCTTCTGGGAGTACGTGCGCAGGGCAGTGCGCTGGCACGACCCCGTCAGCCGCGGCATCGGCCTTTGAACCCATCACGGCTGATGGGCCTACTTGGGAGAGATCCAGTCGGTGCTGCTGGAGTGGTCCAGCCACTACGACCACCTGTGAGAAGTCACCAGGGATGACATCATCGCGGCCCGGGACGCCGTCACCGGCAAACAGCGCGAGAGCCGAATCGTCGCGCTGCGGTCGCTGTTCCGGCACGCGAAGAAGAACGGCCAGGTCTTCCGCAACCCCACGATCCGCATCCAGGTCCCCCGACAGACCGGTGGCGTCCTCCAAGCCCTCGTCCAGGCAGAAATCGACGAGGCCATCGCCACCGCCATCACCCCAGACATCCGGCTCATCGTCGCCCTGGCCGCCGTCCACGCGGCACGGCCGAAGATGATCCGGACGATGCAACTGAACGACGTCGACCTGGGCAACCGGCGCATCACCGTCGGCGGCCACGTCCGCCCCCTCGACGACCTCACACACCGTGCCGTGCTGGACTGGCTCGGCTATCGCCGCAACCGCTGGCCGAATACAGCCAACCCGCACCTGCTGATCACCCAGAAGACCGCCGTCGAGCTCGGCCCGGCCGGCACGCTCTGGACCACCCGAGCCACCCGCAACCTCACCGCCACCCTCGAACGGCTCCGCGTCGACCGCCAGCTCGAAGAGGCCCTCACCCACGGCGCAGACCCCCTCCACCTCGCCCTCGTCTTCGGTGTCGACGAGACGACCGCCATCCGCTACGCGGACTCAGCACGCGCGCTTCTGGGAGAGGCTGCCGAGCAGGTATCGCAGTGAAACCGGCTCGCTTTGCTCAACCTGGTGACGAGATCATGGACAGATGACGTCGACCGAACCAGCAGCCCGCGAGCTTCAGGACCGTGCCGTTCTCTGGAGCATGGGCGAGATCCGTGCAACCGATGTCGTCACTGGCGCCTGCGATGCGCTCGTCGCTGGCCTCGACAGTCCCGCCCTGCGGATGCTGGCCGCGTGCACACGCGCGGAGGCGGATTACGACGTCCCCGACCTCCTTCCCCCAGCACTCCATGAATTGGGCCTCACCTTCTACCCAGCCGGCAGCGTTGCCGGACAGGAAGCCGCCGCACGAGCACTCGCCGCCCGGACGCTGGCCGGCGCGCTGACACCACGCGAGCTGGCCTTTCGGATCCACCAGCGCTTCGGGCACGAACTGCCCTTGGTCGAACAACTTGCCAACTTGGACGACGAGTACGACATCCTCGAATACGGCGACAAGACACCGGCACAGGTCGACGCCGAAGTTCTGGCCGAAGCTCTTCGGCTCACTCAGCATCCTCGTGTTGCACCCGAACCCACGGATCCACTGACCTGAAGCACATCGGTGGACCGGTGGGTTCACACTGAAGAGACTTCGGTTTCCGTGAACCCACGGGACTCCCGGCGCCGGGCTCCTATCTCTGGCCCCAGGGGTGAAGTAACCAGCCGGTAGCTTGTCGGATCGTCATGCAGCGCCTTTCTGGCTCCGGGAGACTCGTCCCAGGCGAGGGAGGGGAACGCCGTGCGGCAGGAGTGGTCGCCCGAGGACGTGGTGGCGTGCTGGACGCTGGTGGACGGCGACTGGCCGTTGGTGGCGAACAAGAGCGGGGCGACCCGGCTCGGCTTCTGCCTGATGCTGAAGTTCTTCGAGTGACCCCCGCACCGGTACCCGGGCCGCTGGCGCACCACCGCCAGGCGGTGGATGCGACCTAGTACTCCAGTCAGATTTCGTGTCCTGAGCTGGTGGTTGTCGTTGTCCGGGTATGGAGGCGATGGCCGAAGTCGACCGGTGGCAGGGTGAGTTGGAGGCGGTGTTCGCTCGGGTGGCGGGCCGCTTTGCCCGGGTGGATCTGCGCCGGCGGATGCGGGACTATGTCCGCGGTCTGCTGGCGCCGGTGGGACGCAAGAACGGCTGGCAGTTGGCCGAGTGGGCCGGCCACCGCGACCCGGCAGGTCTGCAGCACCTGCTCAACGGCGCCCGATGGGACGCCGACGCGGTCCGGGACGATGTCCGGGCCTATGTCGCCGAACGGCTTGGCCCGGGCGGGGTGTTAATCATCGACGACACCGGCTTCATCAAGAAAGGCAGCACGTCGGCGGGGGTGGGTCGGCAGTACACCGGCACCTCGGGAAAGATCGACAACTGCCAGATCGGGGTGTTCGCCGCCTACGCCACTGGCTCGGGCAGGGCTTTGGTCGACCGAGAGCTCTACCTGCCCAAGTCCTGGACGTCGGACCGCGAGCGGTGCCGGGCGGCGAAAATCCCCGACGAGCGGGGCTTTGCCACCAAGGGGGAACTGGCCCGAGACATCGTGCGCCGCTGCGTGGCCGCCGGTCTGCCCGCCGCCTGGGTCACCGCGGACGAGGCCTACGGCCAGGACTGGCACTTCCGCCGCCTGCTCGAGCAACTCGACGTCGGTTACGTGGTCGCCGTGCCCAAGTCCCAGCAGATCAAGTCCCTGGCCGGAATCTGGCGCATCGACCAGCTCATCGACGAAGCACCCGGTGATGCCTGGCAGCGGCTGTCCTGCGGCGACGGAGCGAAGGGGCCGCGGATCTATGACTGGGCCGCGGCCAAACTGCCCGCCAACCTGATCTTCGACCCCGATCCGCCGACCCACCACCGCTGGGTGATGGCCCGCCGCAGCCTGTCCGACCCCGCCGAGGTCGCCTACTACCTCGCCTACGCACCCGTCGGCATCGAGCTCGACGAACTGGTCCGGATCGCCGGCAGCCGATGGGCGATCGAGGAATGCTTCCAGGCTGCGAAGAATGAGTGCGGCCTGGACGAGTACGAGGTCCGCCGCTACCTCGGCTGGTATCGACACATCACCCTGGCCATGCTCGCCCACGCCTTCCTGACCGCCCTCGCCGCCCAGACAGACGGTGACGCAAGGGGGGCAGCAGAAACGGATCAGCCCTCGCCCCGCTCACCGTGGCAGAGATCAGGCGCCTGCTGGACACTCTCCTGCCACATCCCCGCCCCCACCAGGACAGACGCCTCCACGCCCTGAACTGGTCCCACTGGCGCAGACGCCACAAAGCCACAGCCCGCCGCTGCCACTACCGAAAAAGAGCCAGCTCAGGACACGAAATCTGACTGGAGTACTAGTACTCCAGCAGCGTTTCGCTATCTGGCCTGGGTAGAGGCATCGTTGGGAGTGTAGTTGGCTGCTGGCACGTCAGGGGCTGTCTTGCCGGACCACCCCTCCAACGAATGACATCGTCGTCGGTAGTGACAGTGCCGGGCCACGGCCTGGCGCCTTCGCCGCCATCGCGACCAACTCAGCGCATGGATGCGAAGGGGCGGGCGGGGCCGGTGTGCAGGGCCAGTTGCCAAGGGCCGGCGGACTTCTGCCACGGTGATCGGAACCAGGGTGGAACCGTTTCTGCATCCCCCTTTGCCGCCGCCTGGGCCGCCGTGGCCGCGAGGAAGGCATGCGCGAGCATGGCCAGGGTGATGTGCCTCATCCAGCCGACGTAGCGGCGGACTTCGTACTGGTCCAGGCCGCATTCATTCTTCGCGGCCTGGAAGCATTCCTCGATCGCCCACCGGCGCCCGGCAACGCGCACGAGCCGGTCGACGTCGGTTCCCACCGGCGCGTATGCGAGGTAGTAGGCGATCTGATCGGGTCTGTTGATACTGCGCCGGGCCAGCGCCCAGCGGTGGTGGGTAGGCCGCTCACCGTCGAAGTCCTCGATCACCGGGAGCTGGACCGCCGCCCAGTCATAGACACGCAGGCCCTTGGCGCCGTCGCCGCACGAACGTTGCTCCCATGCCTCATCCGGTGCCTGGCTGAAGAGATAGTCGATCCGGCCGAAGTGGGGCACCGGCTGGGACTTCGGGACGGCGAGCACGTAGCCGACTGCGGCTTCTTCCAGCATCCGGCGAAAGCGCCACTCCTGGCCGTAGGCGGCATCCGCGGTCACCCAGGCGATCGGCAGCGGGGAGGCGAGTGCGCGCAGCACCATGGCCCTGGCCAGTTCTGGTTTGGTGGCGAAGACCCTCTCATCAGGAATCTTGGCGGCGCGGCAGCGTTGGCGGTCGTCCGTCCAGGACTTGGGCAGATATAGCTCGCGGTCCACCAAGGCGCGTCCGCGGGAAGTGGCGTAGGCGGCGAAGACTCCGATCTGACAGTTCTCGGTGCGGCCGGCGGTGCCGGAGTACTGGCGCTGCACGCCCGCGGAGGTGGTGCCTTTTTTGACGAAGCCAGTGTCGTCGAGAATGAGGACTCCGTCGGCCTCGCCGAGCTTGTCGGCGACGTATGTCTGCAGGTCGTCGCGGACATCGTCGGCGTTCCAGGTGGCTCCGTTCAGTAGCCGTTGCAGGCCGTCGGGGGTGCGGTGGCCTGCGTGTTCGGCCAGCTGCCAGCCGTTTTTGCGGCCGACCGGGCCGAGCAGGGCGCGGACGTAGTCACGCATGCGGCGTCGCAGGTCGGCACGGCCGAAACGGTGGCCGATGCGCAGGAAGAGGTCGTCGAGTTCACGGTCCCAGGTCGCGTCGGCAAGGTCGTCGATCACGCGGGGAGGCTGCCCTCATCACCGCGCAGACAGTTCTCGATGTCATTCGTTGGAGGGGTGGTCCGGCAAGACAGCCCCTGACGTGCCAGCAGCCAACTACACTCCCGACGATGCCTCTACCCAGGCCAGATAGCGAAACGCTGCTGGAGTACTAGCCGCCGAAGGAGCCCAAGGTGCCGTCCGACATCAAGCAGCTCACCGCCGGCCGACAACTGACCGGGCTCCGCCAGGTCCTGGACTGCACCGCAACGGACCGCGCTCCGGCAGGGCCCTGGTGCTCCGGGTGAGCCGCCGGCCTGGCTCATGCTCCTGTGCCCCGCCCACTCCCAGGCCCTGCCCGGGTGGCCCGGGATCACGGCCGACGCAGACGGGCTGCGACTGTCCTGTGGGTCCGTCCTGGACTACCGGTCGGCCGAGCAGCTGCTCCAGTCGCACGCTGACCTGTGGCTGACGCCCCTGACCGGGGTGGATCCGAAGACGCACGCCGGTGTCTGGCCCGAGGTCCTGGACCAAGCGGACCGCGTACTGGGCGCCCGTCTGGGCGAAGACGCCGCCGACGGTGGAGACGAGACGCTGCAGAGTATAGCGCTGATGCTCGAGATGGCCTCCCGAATCGCGGCCGAGGGCGACCTGTACCAGGCGACGGTTCCCCTGGCGTATTGCGAGACCCTCGCCCAGCGTCTGTAGGCTCCGGTCTCCTATCTCTGACCCACGGTGCAAGGTAGAGCCACGTCTTACGGGGACTCAGGCCGGGGAGGACAGCCGCCGCGGCGGCCACTCGTCGTCGGCGAGCGCCGCGGCTATGGCCTGCTGGCGCAACCGACGCAATCGCTCACCAGTGGCTCGATGCTCCTCGAAGCGCTCGCGTCGTTCCTCCGTGGGGAAGAGCATCGGCAGCCCGACGTCCAGGAGGAAGTCGGGACAGGGGCCGGCCAGCGGGAGCGGGTCGAAGACGGCCAGCAGGGTCCCGTGGTCGTTGACGAGCGGGACGCCGCTGGCGTACCCGCTGTCTCCCACACTCCAGCCGACAGTGACGCGGGTGCGGAACATGTCGACGGCCTGGGTGATGGCTCGATCGATCCCGGGCAGCCGGGCGGAGTGCCGGGCCAGGGCCGCCCGGTCCGGGTCGGAGCGCGCCGTACGTTCGGCGAGCGCGGCCTCCTGCCGGGCGTACCCCCGCCGCTCGGCACGTTCCTGCTCCTCCTGTGCCGCGCGCTGCTGCTTTTCCTCATCTCCCAGCTTCTTGGCCTCCGCCAGTACGCACTTGGGATAGGCCCACAGCCACGTCACGGGTCGGACCACGTGACGCTGCGGCGTGCGTGGAGCGTGCGAGACGAGTCGCGAGGTGAGGACCCTGCCCACGAACTCGGAGAGCGGTATGGACGGCTCGGGGTCCCAGTAGGCCCCGGTGAACCGTGCCATGGGCTCGACGGCGACCAGGTCCTCGCCCTGCCGGGCCAGCCGCACCGAGGGAACGGCGCCCAGCCAGGGAATCCGGCTGCGGTCACTGAACCAGTAGGCCCGTACGCCGTCAGCCCCCATCCGCTGCGTACGGGCACGAATCTCGGCTGCGGTGGTGCTCGGCAACTGCGCCTCCAGGGCGACACACCGGCTGTTGGCCGTGGAGGCGAGGACGCCCGCCCGCCAACGACCGTCCGGCCCGCTCACCTCCAGCTCGGCCATCCATCCGGCCGCGCGGGCCGCCTGAGCAAGCTCCAGCTTGAGCAGGTGGTGGGCCATGGACTCCTCCGCCAGCGTGCACGTCGGAGCCCCAGGCGCATGGGCGAAGAACCGCAGGCCCAGGGGCGACACCTTGGCAAGCATCCCGTGGCCACACTCCCGGCACGCCAGGGGGACCGGCGGCCGCACCCGGTGGATCGCACTCCAGTCCCAGCCGCAGCCGAGATTCGGCAGGGAGGCTTCCAGACGGCCCCGCTCCGCGTGTACGGCAGTGAAACTCACAGCGCTCCCCCCACGTCATGGCGTCGCCCGCCCATCGTCTCGGCCGGGTCTGACACGGCGGTAGGGGCGATCAAGGCCGCCGGGGTGCGTCCTAGCGGCGGCGGTACCGTCCGGTGGCTGGGCGCAGCAGCCGCAGCGCGTCCCGGACGACGTCCCGGGCCAGCAGGTAGAGCCCGTGGGCGGCCCCGATCCCGGCCCCGGCCGTGGCCAGGTGCTCGGGGGTCAGCAGGTGGTGAATCGTCGTCATGCGCCGTCTCCAGTCGCGTCGGAATGGTCCACCCCTTCCGAGGCGACTGCGGCTCTTGGACAGGAGCGCAGCGCATGAGTACGAGTTGATGCCGGGTGGCTTCCTTCCAGGATTCCAGGAGGTGTCCGCAGGTTGGTAACCGGCACCGAGGGCGCCGACGCCTCGCACGCGGCCGCCTGGCACAGCGCACGTGGCTCTACCTTGCACCGTGGGGCAGAAATAGGAGACCGGAGCCTAGTCGCGACCCGACGGCGGCGCGCTCCAGCTGGGACATGCCGCGGCGCCACGAGAA
Source organism: Streptomyces glomeratus (assembly GCF_021462825.1). GTDB lineage: Bacteria > Actinomycetota > Actinomycetes > Streptomycetales > Streptomycetaceae > Streptomyces > Streptomyces glomeratus. The sequence continues at coordinate 11,626 of NZ_JAKEEB010000057.1, forward strand.
CCGGCCGGGGCGGGTGAGCTATACAGTCCGGCATGAGCATCCTCGACACGTCCATAGCCCTGGCCTCGGCAGCGTTCACCGGCGCTGCGGCCTACGGCGCATGGAAGGCCTCCAGCGAGGCGAACAAGGCGGCCTGGAACGCGAACGAGACGGCGGCCGCCGTCGCACAGATCGAACGGGACCGCTGGCACAAAGAGCTGAGGCCACAACTGAGGATCTAGCTCCAGACTGATCCCCATGAGGTGCTGTACGTCCGCTTCGACGGCCCGGCCACACTCGGCAAACTCGCCGTCGCCTTGAAAGTCCGGGACGACTTTGACCGCTCTCAGCTTCCCTACCTGGCGGGTACGCCGACACCCGAGGAGACAGAGCAAGTCATCTGGGGGCCGTACCGATTCCGGCCCCGGGTCGATGACGCGGACGAGCTGGGCCGGTCGGTCCCGGCCTTCCCGCTTCTCCCCGGCGACCGCCGGCGACTTGCCCTCGACGCGTCCCTCCGGCCCCCCCCCGGTATCGAGGTGACGACCGGGAGCAGCGTTGGCGCGACGAGTACCGCTCGGCCCCCATTCGCCTGTGGGCGGAGTGCACCGCCCCGGGCCACAAGCCCTGGAAGCTCGCCTTCGCGGTGCCGCAGGACAGTAGCTGGGCGCTGGGCGGCGACTGATGGCGGGTGGGGTGACGGCCGGTGGCTGTCGGGGGCCTTCGCCGGCCAATGCAGTTGCTTTAGAACGTGTCCTACGTGGTGAGGCGGACGTCCCGGACCGCGTCGGCGTTCGTCCGGGCGCCGTTGAGCATGTGCGGCAGATCGGCCGGGTCGCGGTGCCGGTGCACTCGGCCGACTGCCAGCCGTTCTTGCGTCCCACCGGCGCCAGCAGACTGCGGACGCAGTCAGCCCTCACAGAATTCAGGCGGAAGTCAATCGAATGTCCATTCTTGGTTCACATCCCAGGCGTCGTCGGGCGCCTTGGTGCAGTCCCATATTTGCAGGAAAGCTAGCGGTCGAGGCGGCCTCGGAAAATTAGGGTTGCTGGCATCAAGGCACCGTCCGCTGTTTTTGGAGACCACGTGCGCCCCAGTAGTAGTGCCGAAAAACCCTTCGACCCTCCACTGATTTCCCGGCGAATCGCAGTCGGCGAGAACGACTAGACTTCCGTTTCCCCTGCCTGTCGGATGCGCGCATAGGTTGCTATTGAACCATCGGATTTTATAGTAAGCGCCATACTGTCCGTCGAAGTGGAAGATGCCTTCGTGGCTCGCCCATGTTTCCTCGCGCGTTTCCAGCCAAATGCGTCGACCCCTGAGGCAAGTCACATTCTCGTGACACAGGGCACCGATTACGGATGCGTCGAGACCGGACCCAACGTTGGTCAAAAAGGTCTCCGACGAACCCGCGGCGCTAGCCTGATTGGAGGTGAGCAAAGCGAGCTGAGCGAGGATGAGAATGAGCACTCTCGAAAGAACGATCCCCCTTGACTTCATCATGCTCCGTCTCCCTAAGAGATGGTTGCATCGAAGAATTCGACTATGTCAGGCCCAGGAAAGACGCCTCCATACCCTTAGGAGTATGTGGATGGCCTTCACAACCGCTATCGGGCGTTCTACGCTGTCCCTAGTCGATTTCAGCTCGCACCTGACCCCCGGACAAGTGGGCTAATAATGGCCATCTTAGGAGTGCATAGCCAATCAGGCGAATCGATCTCACGCGCGGGACGTACGTACGGTTACCGGTCAGTGTGGCTGACCAGCCTTGCCCACTGGACCTGTCCAAGGACGCGGCCCACCGGCCGCGCAGCAAGCGCACAGAGTGATCTTCCGGCCGCCATCGGCGGCGAATACGCGACACGTCAACATGCGCTCCTACCAGTTCCGAGGCCGTGTCCCTTGAGTGCCGGCCTTCCGGCCCGGCGGGTGCTCTTCGGCTTTGAGGTCGGATTGTGGGCCCAGCGGCCAGGTTGGACGGTGCCCTGTCTGGCGCGGGTCCTCAGCACGGGCCAGCGGTTCGGCTTCTTGATCGCGCGTGGGCAGTCCCGGCTGCGGCGGGCTGGGAGGAGGCGGCTGCGGGCCTCCCGTTCGGCCTCGGCGAACGAGCGGGTGAGCTTGGCGGTGGTCGCTCCGCGCTGAGACGGGATGCTGCGGCGGATGATGGGGACGCAGTTCAGGTAGGAGACGCGGTCGGCGTCCACTGAGGGGCGTGCGAGCGCTGCCCTGTGGGCGAACTGGCGGATTGCGTGGTGGACGGCGAGGTAGGCCCACAGTTCCCGGCGGACGCCCTCCGGGTTGCGTGACCTGATCGGTCCACCAGGGCCGAGGTGGTTCTTGATCTCGTCGAAGGCCAGCTCGATCTCCCAACGTTCCCGGTAGAGCGCGACCAGCTCGGATGCCGGGTACTGCTCAGGGTCCAGCAACGTCGTGCCCAGGTAGGCGACCTTGTCGTCCTTCTCGAAGGCGATGACGCGGTAAATCACGTGCCGGGGCAGCGTCCGGCCTTCCCTCGCGGCTCGGAGCCGGACTTCCTTGCCCGGTCGCGCCATCGACATGTACGAGCCGTCCGGAAGTTCTTCTTGGGCGGTGCCGAGGTGGTTGGACTGGAGCCTGACCAGTAGCTCCGCGCCTGCCATGGTGAAGACGTGCGAGAACTCGACCGACCAAAAGCCGCGGTCGGCGATGACCAGGTCACCGGGGCCGGTGGAGTCGGCCAGCGGGTAGGCGAGGCTGCGTTCGCCGTCACGGTAACCGCCAAGGCGGGCATCGAGGACTCCGTGCGTTCCGATCTCGGCGAGGACCACCGCCCTGACTTGGGGGAACCCGAAGGGGACACCGCCGGTGGTGGAGGGGCCGTCGAAGGCGTCGCCGTTGCTCGTTGAATCCGGAAGATCGAACTGGGTGCCGTCCAGGGCGAGGAGCCGCAGCCCCCGCCACCACGCTCCGGGCGTGTCCGCGGTGGCTAGCGGGCCGGCTACCTGGCGGAACACGGTCTCCAGCACGTCCTCCCCGAGCCGAGCGCGAGCCCGGCATAACGACGAACGATTCACCAGCGCGAGGGCCCGGCTGCCCGGGATGCCGCTGGTCAGCAGCCGTAGCACCTCCTCGTACGACTCCCGGGCGAACAGGCACAGGGCCAGGACGAAGTACACGACCAGCCGAGCCGACAGGAGTCGCCGCCGCCGCTCGGCTCGGTCGTGCTTGGCTATCGCCGCGTCCACCAGCTCGGCGGTGAATACCTTCGTCAGGATCCCGATCCGCACCCGCTGGCCCGCACCCCACCCCGTCACACACAGGGCAACGATCTCCTCAACTCAAAGGCAACTGCATTGGCCTTCGCCGGCCCCCGGACCCCCGATTCCGCGGCACCGACCGGCGCGGCAAGGAGGAGGGGAGTGCGGCCCGTGCACCGTCGCCGTCAGCGGCGGGGCGGACGGGCCGCGAGGGAGGTAGCGCGTCAGCTGTCGGCCACACCACGCCAAGGCGGTCACCGCAGCAGCCGCTTCACGCCCTCGATAAAAAGGTGCCAGGCGGCATGAGCTGGTTCGGTGCTAGTGCATGGATGAGGGAAAGAAGCCCGCTCTGCCGCTTGCCGTTCCGGTGAAGTGGTAGGTGACGGCTTCGGAGAGCACCTTGGTGGGCGGGTCGCCGTTTTCGACGATGATGGCCTGGCCGGGGAAGGACAGCATGTCCTTGTAGAACCGGTCCACGACGGTGGAGGTCAGTTCCACGTCGTCGATGTCGTCGGGTTCCGGGTCGCGGTAGGTGACCACGGGTGAGTCCAGGACGACGAAGCCGAGATGGTGCAGGTCCCGGTCCATGCAGAAGCAGGCCAGCGCCGTGGTGAAAGCCGAGTGCAGGACCGCGCGCATACCTTGGCCGCACTCGATCCGCTTGCGGCCGCCCGCGCGGATCTCGGCGTAGTACTGGTCGTATTCGGCGTGGTCGGCGGCCGGTACCTGCCAGGCATTGAGGGTCTGTTGGAGGATGGAGTCGAAGTTGCCCACCGTGGCGGTCGGGATGTGCTGGGTCGGGCGCGGAGTGGCGACGGCCCCCTCACCGACCAGGCGGGATCTCTTGTCGTCGAGCTCCGCGATGCGGGCCTGCAGCTCCAGTTCCCGCTCGACGACGGACCGCTCCTCGACCAGCTCCCACGCCCTGTTCATCCGGTCCCTCGACCGTTGCGGCACGGGATCGCGCCGGTGGAGACTTTCGTGACCACCGGCGCGATCCTGTCTACGGAGCTGTTCCTTGCCGTCCGCGGGGATGGCCGTTGCTCATCCCTGGATGGTGAGAGTTACTTCTGCAGGAAGGACTGCAGTGCGGCGGTCACTTCCTTCGGCCTCTCCTCGTTCACGAAGTGGCCGGTCTTGGCCAGGACTCGTCCCTGGACGTTCTCAGCGTACTCGTGCCACTGGTTGGGGACTCCGGAACCGAAGGAGTACTCACCACCGATCGCCAGGATGGGCATCTTCAGCTTGCCCTGGGCCAGGAACTCCTTGTTCTGCTGAACATCCGTGCGGAGCCCACGGTAGACGTTCATCCAGGCCGTCGCACGGCCGGGCTCCTTCAGGAAGTGGGAGTAGTAGTCGAAGTCCGACGCCGTGAACGGCGACTTGTCGCGGTTCACGTACTCAAGCATCATGTCGTGGACGATGACGCGCTCGTGACCGGCGATGAGCTTTTCAGCGAGAGGCATCTGGAACAGGCCGAAGTGCCACGGCGAGGGCCTGTTCGGGTCGGCGTTGAGCGCGGCGTAGGTGTAGATGCTCTTGTCCGGGACGGGAGCTTCCATCACAGCCATGCTCCGCACCTCCGAGCGGTACTGCGCCGCGTAGCCGTAGGCGACCCACATACCGATGTCGTGGGCGACCACCTGGACGCCGTTGTTGAGCTTCAGCTGTGTCAGCAGCTGATGTACGTCCTTCGACAACTGCACTGCGTCGTAGCCACTCTTGGTGACCTGGGACTGGCCGGCACCACGCAGGTCGACGGCGATCACGGTGTGGTTCTTGGAGAGCGGAACCATCTCCTTGCGCCACTCGGACCAGTCCTCGGGGAACCCGTGGATCATCACCACAGGTGAACCCTTACCACCCCGCACGTAGTGCATACGGAATCCATTCACTTCCGCGAACTTGGACCGAAAACCAGCGGGTGGCTGAGACTGCGGGTAAGACGACGTCGGGCGGAGTGCCGAGGAGTCATGCTCGCGACTCTCACCCCATGCTCCGGAGCTCAAAGCCACGGAACCCACCAGGAGAGCCACCACAGCCGTGATGAGCGCGATGAGCTTGTTGATCTTCCCTGCTCCGGTACGTGGATCTTCGCTGGACAGCTTGCTGTCGCTCATCTTCTTGCTCTCTCTGTGTGTCGGGGTTCACTGCAGGCGCCGTGTACGCGGTGCTGCCGGGCTCCCGTACGGGTTGGTGCCGACGGTCGCTTTGGGCTTGTCGGCCCACTCCTGGAGTTAACGCTGTCCCGGACTGGGCTGTCAAGCCCAATCCAGGTATCGTCCGAAGCATGAACCCACCACAGAAGCTCGGGAGCCCCAGCCCGGTGGCGCTCTTGGAGCACTCCGAGGCCATCCAGGCGGCCTGCTGGTCGAAGGCGTAGGTGGGTCCAGTGCCGTGACGGGCCCCGGGCACCGCCGTCACCCCGTGTCGGCAGCAGTCCACCCGCGGCGCGTCGGCTTCCCGGAAGACCCGCATCACCCCGTGGTCGAGGTCCCGCCACCGACGCCGGCCCCGCCTGGCGTCGAACCAGGGCGCCGGACCGGCCCGGCGGTGGGCGGAGGCGTTATATCGCTCATGGGAACTCTCCGTTGTTATTGATATGACCTGTGTGCTACCCCCCTGCGAGTTGATGGCGGGCGGGGTCGTCATTGGCCGGAGCGTGCGGTGCTCCGGCGGCGAAGTCCCTGCGCGCCGTACACGTCGATGGAGCGGCCTCTTCCCCATCAGGCGTTGGACCGTGTCCCACCGACCCCACCATGCGCTGCAAGGCTGGCCCCGACTCGACCGAGTCGGGGCCAGAACCCGGGACTTCCAGCAGCCTTCCAGCTCGCACGATCAGGTCTGTACGGCTGTCGCCGGTGATGTCGCCGGGCGCGGTCAGCACGTTGTACTGCGGCCAGCCGGTGCCCAGTGCCCGCGCACTGCTCCTCGGACCAGGACTCGTACTCCTCTGCCGTGATCTGCTCACGCATCCACGCCGGGGCCACCATCTCGGCCGTCGTGAAGCACCTCCCGGGCACTGTGCAGCCGGCCCGATCTCGCTGGATTCAGCGGACTGTCTGCCATCCGTCCGGCGCGCCCGTGCGCAGCCGCCGGATGCTCGCTGGTTCGTGGCGGCGGCGCAGGGTGCGTTGTCCAGCACGACGGCGTGGGTCCGCACGTCGGCGTCTGCCGGCCTGTCACCAGCCGGTGGCGGGCTCATCACCGCTGATGCCGAGAACAAGCAGCGTCTGTAGCAGCACCGGCCCGGCGAACAGGGTCAAGAGGAACCCACATTCGAAGATGATCACCGACCAGCAAGCTGCGGTGGCGGCGGCCGGTGTGGCCTGCAGAAACCGCCACAGCCAATTCAAGGTCAGCCGGGTCGCGGACACGGTGATCATCTGCAACCGCACCATCTGCCTCGATCTCGCAGCCCGGCGCGGCGGCCGACCTCACTGACCACGGCACGGGCATCGTCGCCGCACGACTGATTTCGGATGCGGGACGGGCAGCGCGGAGCCCACCGGCGCCGGGCCTCACCGTTACTCACTTTCGGGTGAACGCCGTCGACGAGGTGGGGTGGCGGCGGCTGGCGGATGGCTGCCTCAGGGCCGTGATTCCAAGGAACATACCCCTGATATAACGTCAATCTGGTGCATAAAAGGTGTAGATGGTCCAACCAACTCGGTCCGCTCGCCTTCGGTCAGAACCGGCTCGGACTTCGGCCGACCGACAGCCCCGCGCTGCCCACGAGTTGGACGCGTCTCCCCGGGGAGAACGATCTCCACAGCGGCAGGGCCTCAGTGCACCACGCAAAGAAGTCGCCAACCAATTCCCATGATTTCCGGTGCATGACAGCAGCGACTTCAAGACAGTGGTTCCTTTGGTCAAAGGGTGCGACATCATCGGGTCTTGATCCCGCAAACCACCCTTCCCGGCGGATTGCTCCCTCCAGTACTGCTGGTCTGTTCACGTACTTGACGACGGGGGAGCGGGATGAGCCAGTTCGGTGTCGACCCCGACACTCTGATTGACGTTGCTGGGAAGTTCGACAGGGAAGCGAAGGGCCTCGCGAACCCGGTCGACGACTTCGCGGCGACCGCATCCGAGGTCGGAGAGGCCTTCGGCTTGCTCGGCGCCTGCGACGGTGCGGCGCAGAAGTACCAGACGCTGCTGGACAGCACCGTCAAGGCACTCGGGCACCTGCCCGGGGTGCTCACCAGTGACGGCGACCGGTTGCGTCTCAACGCCGCCAACTACAAGGACTCGGACCGGACCGCCATGGTCCACCTTCGTGCCGCGACCCAGCCGTCGGGAGGCTCGGCGTGAGCATCAACGGCTGGATCGACGGCAAGGTGCTGGAGATCCTCCAGGCGTGCGGGGTGGAGCTTCCTGGTGGTGACGGCGCCACGCTCCGCTCGATCGCCCGTGCCTGGGACACCATGGGCGACGAGCTGACCGAGGTCGTGCATGCCATCGACGTCGCCATCGGGGGCGTGGACAAGCAGGGCTGGCACGGTGAGGCCCGCGATGCCTTCGAGAAGCACTGGGCGGAGCAGAAGCGCGTCATCGACGACGTCGCGCGCAACTTCCACCAGGTGGCCGACGGGCTGCGGGCGTACGCCGACGAGATCGACAAGATCAACGAGGAGATCATCGACATCTGTGTCGAGATCGCCGAGATGGAGATCGCCGGCGCGGCGCTGTCCTTCTTCACCGGCTTCCTCTCCGACCTCGTCGCGAACACGGCCGTGGCCACGCGGGTGGCCAAGATCGTCGACCTGGTGAAGCTGTTCACGTCGGCGGCTGAGAAGGTGGCGGCGCTGCTGGAGCGGTTCGGCAAGCTCAGCGAGGAAGGGGCGGTGAAGCTGGCGAAGGTGGCCGAGTTCGCCGCGAAGTTCCTCAAGAAGGGTGCCGAGAGCTTCGTCACGAATTTCGTGGCGGACTCGGGCAGCACGATGCTCAACCAGGCCGTTAACGGCCAGCCCGTGACCGTCGGAGACGACCTCGCCAGCGGCGCTTGGGCCGCCGGCGGAACAGCCGTGTTCACTGGGGGCGGCGCGGCGCTTGCGGACGCAGCCGGACTGACCGGGGTGGTCGGCAACATCCTGAGGGGAGACGGCCTGCTGGGCACCACCGTCAACGGCGCCGCGGGCAACGTGGCCGGTGGACTCACGACTGACATCGCCAACGACCGGGATGCCTCGACGATGGGCCAGAACGCCCTCACGAACGCCGCAACCGGTGCCTTCGGGAACGCCCAGAACCACGGCGTCAACCATGCCTTGGAGCAGCACGGGAGTCTCGGCGGCAAGAACCTCAGTGACCGGGGCGAGCTGGCCGACAGCGCGTTCAAGAACACTGTGGGAACCACCTTGAACACGGGCGTCTACGCTGCCGGCTCCGGCATCGAGGCGGATGTCCAGGATCTGGCGAAGGACGAGTGAGCATGATCGGCGACGTGAGGCTTGCGGCCGTTTCGAACCCTAACCCGGACCACCCCGCCACCTGGGCCGGCTTCTTCTGGGCGCTCCTCGGGGTTGGCGGGTGCCTGATCGTCGTCATCGGCGCCGCCCTGACCGTCGCTCTCTGGAGCGTCAGCGATCAGAAGAAGTTGGGCAACTACGTTCTCGGGCCGGTGATCCTCGTGATCGGTCTTGCAATCGCCGGCTGGAGCTTCGGGCTGTTGTGACAGTGCACGACGGGCCCGGCGACATGATCCTGGCGGGGGTCGCGCACAACAACCCGAACTACGACACCGGCTGGGTCTCCTTCTTTGCGGCGCTCGTCCTGCTCGCGGGGTTCGTGATCGTCCTTGTCGGTGGAGCCATGTCCATCGGTATGCGGGACCTCGTAGGCCGAAGGAAGTGGGCCGGTTACACGATCGGGCCGATGATCATCACGATCGGCATTGCTGTCGTCGCCCTTGACGTGTGGCTGTGGTGACCATGTGTGGAGCCGGTGGTAGATGGTGGCGGCTTCGATGCCGCGTCGCCAGTGGGCGTGTTCGGGGTTGAGGACGCGCAGGTTGATGAATGCCGCCAGCTGCGCCGGGTCCCGGGGCGTGCTGAATTTCAGCAGTTCCCGGGCCGGTCCCGAGAGTCGGTCGCTTCGGTCGCTGGCCGGCCTCTCGTCTTGGCCCTCCTGGTCCCCGTTGCGGGTCTGTACGCCCCTGACACGGCTTGGGGCCTGGGGCTGGGCCAGAGCTTCCACGACGCGGGCGTCGTGTGCCCTGAGCGCTTCCAGCAGCTTGGCCAGGCCGCCGTAGGCCCGCGAGGTGAGCATGTTGTCGACCGTCTCGCTGGGCCCGAGCAGGACCGGCACCACGAGCGAGGCGACCTTGCCGTCGCCGGGCTGCATCCGCAGCGCCCGCCCGACGGCTTGGACGAGGTCGGGCATGGAGCCGCGGACGTTCGCGAAGTACACGGAATCACAGTGGGATGTATCGATGCCTTCGCCGAGCACCCGGACGGACCCGAGGAACGTCTTTTCCACGACCGTGCCGTCAGCAGCGACCCCCCGGGAGAACTCGTCCAGGACCCGGCGCGGATGGAGCGGCTTGTGCTCGCCGCACAGCCAGTCCGCCCACACCGCGCGCGGGTACAGCCCAGGATCGGTCCCGTACAACCGGCCGGCGACGTGGGGGAGGCCAGCCGCGAACGCCTCGGCTTCCTTGACGACGTGGTGGAAGACCAGCGTCCTGCGGAACCTTTCCTCGGCCGAGGCCTTTACCAGCGCTGTCTGCAGCGCCGCGAGCCGGGCGCCGCGTACCTGGTCCGAGCGGGCCTCGACGCCCAGGAGCTGGGCGGCCTGGAGATGGGTGTCGGTGATGTCCACGCACACCACCTGGTGCGGGGCGCAGATCCCGCGGTCGATCGCCTCGGACAACGTCAGCGTGTAGCACCGCGCCTCGAACGGGCCCTCTGGATCGTCTTCCATCGACGCGACCAGCTCACCCGGCACGCCCGGTGCAGCCTCCGTGTCCTCGTCGAGTTGCCAGAGCCGGGGTGTGGCGGTCATGTACAGGCGGCGCAGCGCGGGGATACGGGTGTTGTCGTGGACGACCGCCCATGGCTTGCCGATCCGGCCCGAAACCCGGTGCGCCTCGTCCACGACGATCAGCGACCACGCCGGAAGGCCGGTGGCGTGCGCGCGTTCCAGCGTGCCGAGCCCAAGGGAGGCGTACGTTCCTCACGCGCTGGCTGCGCTGATGTCGGTGGTGGGGGAGGGGCAGGCGTAGACGGTGGCGGTGACGCCGATGTGGTCGTGGCCGAGGAGTTTCTTGTTGACGACGAGTTCAATGCCCTCTTCCAAGAGGAGGGTCGCGGTCGAGTGCCGCAGGTCGTGGAACCGGATGCGGCGGAGCCTGGCACGGTGGAGCAGGTGTTGAAGTGCCGGGTGGGGGTGGCTCCCTCTATGGGGGCTCCGTCGGGTCGGGTGAAGACGTAGCCGCTGTCTTCCAGCACGCGGCCTCCGCTTCGCGTTCCTGACGCTGCCGGTTGCGGTGCTGTTCGAGGGAGTGCAGGTATGGCGTCGGCAGGGCGATGCGCCACCGCGTGCGCCTGCCGGGCCAGGCCGGAGGCGGTCGGCTTCCTGCAATGAAGCTGCGCCATCTTGAAGTAGCTGGTCAGGGCGCTGGTGTGACGCCGGTTCGGGGTGCTCGTGCTGGTCGTGGGTGGCAGTCTGGGGTGTAGATCGTCTGGCGGGGCGGTTTTGCCGATGAGTTCACCGTCCTCGAACGGTCTACCCAGCGACACGACCGTTCTCGACAGGAGTGCCATGTCCACCATCCAGCCAGTGATCATCACTCCCGACCAAGACGTCCTGTTGGCTTCTATACGAAATTGTTCGGCGCCGAGGAGATCTTCCGGCTACCGGCGGAAGGCCCGGCCTTCTACCTCGGCTTGCGCATCGGCGACACCGACCTCGGGCTGGTGGCCAAGACGGACCCTGGGGCCGGGGCGGCACCGCGGACCCTCTCCGGCGCTCCGCGCCGGAGAGGACGAGACGAGGACGCAACAGCCCCGAATAGGTGACAGAGGCCTCGGTGCCGACCCCCCCGCCTACCTCGCCGAGACACTCACCGACCCCGACGCCCACGGCGTCGATCTGGACCGCACCGCCGTCTTCTGCTTGGCCACCGGCAGCGAGTGGATCCCGCCGACCGAGCCGGAGGTCGCCCGGCTGTTCACTGGCTGGGCGACGAGCTGGCGAGCTGTTACGTCCCGGCGCTGTGGCCGCCTGCTTGAGGCAGCCCTCGCCAGGGCGCGCGCCGCGGGTGTCGGCGGCCGGGCACGGACCGGTTCCCGGCGCCCGACCTGGACGCGGCGGCGTCAATCGTCGTCACCGGCAGTCTGGTCACGGCCGCCGAGACGGTCCGGCCCGATCGTCCGACGGACCGTCGCCTGTAGCCCCGCGGTCTGCCGACCACCGCGGGGCTACAGGGCAGGCATATGCCGACGGGTTCAGTCGGACACCAGGTGCGGGATCCGCTCCACCGGCGGTGCCGGTTCGTCCGACAGGCCGACCCGGCGGTGCATGCGGCGCAGCGGGGCGGGGGCATACCAGGCCGCGTCACCGAGGAGCCGCATCACTGCGGGGACCAGCACGCCCCGGATCAGGACGGCGTCCAGCAGGATCGCCAGGCCGGTGCCGAGGCCGAACAGCTGCAGAAAGCTCACCTTGCCCGTGACGAAGGCGAAGAAGCTCACGGCGAGCAGTCCGGCCGCAGTGGAGACGATCCGGCCGGTGCGCGCCAGGCCCTGGGTGACGGCCTCGCGTGGCGTGGCCCCCTGGCTGTGCAGCTCCGTGATCCGGCTGGTCACGAACACCTCGTAGTCCATGGACAAGCCGAAGGCGATGCAGAACATCAGCACCGTCATCGACGTGTCCATCGGCTGCGGGGTGAAGCCCAGCAGACCGGACAGGTGCCCGTCCTGGAAGATCCAAACCATCGCCCCCAGCGTCGCCGACAGGCTGACCGCGTTGAGCAGCAGGGCGCGCAGCGGTTGCACCACGCTGCCGGTGAAGAGGAAGAGCAGCAGGAAGGTAGTCAGGGCCACCAGCCCGACGGCGGCCGGGAGCTTGCTGCCTACCGTGTGCTTGGCGTCGACCAGCACGGCGTCGCCGCCGCCGACCAATGTGTGCACCCCGGCGGGGGCGGGCTGCGCCCTGAGCGCGCGGACGAGGTCCTGGGCGCCGCCGGAGCGTGGGGTCCAGGAGCTGGTCACGGTGAGGTGCTCTGCGTTCGGGGCGCCGAGCGCCGTCTGCCCGGGTCCGGCGGCCATGAGCAGCGTGCCGTCCCGGAAGGTTCCGGCGCTGCTGTCGACGCCGGTGACACCGGGGAGCCGGGAGAGTCCACGGGCGTAGGAGCTGAGCGAAGTGGCGTCCACCGGTGCATCGGTGACGATCTGTATGGCGGAGGTGTCGTTGCCCGGGAAGCGGGTGTCCAGGAGTTCGGCGACCTGGCGGCTGGGCGCCCCGGTGGGCAGGACGCGCTGGTCGGGCGTGCCGAAGGTGACGCCGAGCAGCGGGCTCGCGGCGAGCAGGAGCAGCGCCGTGACGGGCAGGGCCCAGAGCAGCGGTCTGCGCATGACGCGCCCGGCGAGCCGTCCCCAGGCGGGGGAGTCGGCGCCGGGAACGGTCCTGGGCCAGGGCAGGCGCCAGGCGTTGACGCGTGTTCCGAGTAGGGCGAGCAGGGCGGGCACGACGATCAGGGCGGCCAGGGCCGCGATGACGACGACGCCGATGCCGGCGTAGGCGAAGGAGCGCAGGAAGAACTGTGGGAAGACCAGCAGCGCGGCGAGCGCGGTGGCCACGGTCGCGGCGGAGAAGAGGATGGTGCGTCCCGCGGTCCGGACGGTTGTGACCAGCGCGTCCCGCACCTGCTGCCCGGCGGCGAGCTCCTCGCGGAAGCGGCTGACCAGGAGCAGCGCGTAGTCGATGCCCAGGCCGAGGCCGAGCGCCGTGGTGAGGTTGATCGCGAAGACCGACACGTTGGTGAGACTGCCGAGCACGTAGAGTTCGGCGAAGGTACCGAAGATCGCGATGACGCCGACGGAGAGCGGCAGCAGGGCCGCCACCACGCTGCCGAAGGCGAGGACGAGTAGCAGCAGCGTGAGCGGGACGGCGATGCCCTCGGCGAGCGCCAGGTCTTTGACGATCTGGGTGGAGACGTCGTGGTTGACCCCGCGCGGGCCGCCGACCAGGACGTCGACGGCGCCCCGGTCGCCGCCGTAGCGGGTGACGAGGTCGGCGGCGGTTGTGGCCGCCTGCTGGTCGGAGCCCTGGACATGGGCGGAGATCAGCGCGTCGCCGCCGTCGGCGGTCCGGAGCCCGGCCGGCTTGCCGTCCCAGTACGAGACGACGCGGGAGAGGCCCGGCTCGCCGCGCAGGCGGCTGGTCAGCTCGCGCCCGGCGGAATCGGCGGCGGCCGAGTCGACGCTGCCGGTGTGCGGATGGACGACGAGGACCAAGTCGGTCTGGCCACCGAACCGTGCGGTGAGCAGCTTGGCGGCCTGGCTGGACGGCGACTGCGGGTCGTCGAATCCGCCGCTTTGCAGCTTGCCGAAGGCGCCGATGCCGAGAGCCGCGGCGGCGACGAGGGCTACGGTGGCGAGGACGAGCAACAGGCGTGCCCGCCGATGGGCGAGGTACCCGAGTCGGGCCAGCGGCCCTGTGGGTTGGTCGTTCATGGATGCATCCCGGGAATCTGCGTGGAATCTGGCCGCGAGCGCTGTGGCCGCGCTCTATGTTGACGCTGTTCACATAGTAGGGAGGGAAATGCTAACACTGTCAACATGCGGGAGGATGAGCTGGTGAAGGAGCGAACCCAGCCGCAGCGCCGTGCCTACCACCACGGCGATCTGCGCAACGCGCTGTCCACGGCCGGTGTCGAGCTGGCGCGCGAAGGCGGCCCCGAGGCGGTCGTCCTGCGCGAGGCCGCACGCCGTGTGGGGGTCTCACCCACCGCCGCCTACCGGCACTTCGCCAGCCACGCCGACCTTTTGGTGGAGGTCAAGCACCAGGCCCAGGCTGCACTGGCGGACGCCATGGAGGCCGCCCTCGCGTCGACGGCAGGGGATGCCGCGGTCGATGCAGGCGGAGGGGAACAGGCGACGCGGCGGCTGCGCGCGATCGGCTGGAGTTACGTCGACTTCGCCCGCGACCAGTCGGGGCTCTTTCGCACCGCCTTCTGCCGTCCCGAGCTGACCTCGCAGGGAGTCCCGGCGCAGGCGCGGGACCGGACCGAAACCCTGGACCACTTCGACGCGTTCCGCTCCTTCCACCTGCTGAGGGATGTGCTGGACGAGCTGCTCGCGGCGGGTCTGATCGCTCCGGCGCGCCGGCCCGGAGCGGAGGCGGCGGCCTGGGCGGCGGTGCACGGCCTGGCGACGCTGATGCTGGACGGTCCACTGCGCGGGTTGTCGGACCCGGCCCGTGGCCAGGTGGTCGAGCAGACCCTCGCCATGGTCGCGGACGGGTTGCGGGCTCCCTGAGTCCCTGTGACCGCCCTCTCGGCCCTGCCCCGGTCAGCGGTGCCGCATAGGTCCACCCGTGGGCCGCCGGGGCCGCCACGGCGTTCGGCCCACGCGACGCGGTTCTGCGCGGACGTACCCAATCGCAGGTGCGCGGGTCGGTGCAGCCGTGCGAATGCCAGGCCAACACCGCCTTCACCGACCCCGAGCACCTGATGCGGGCCCTTCGGCACGGCCTCCGCGAGATCCAGTACCGCAGCAACCTCATCGACGGATGTCTCGCTGAAACCGGCCTCACCTTGGCGACACCACGCCAACAAAGTCAGTAGCCGATTACTTTGCTCGAACGTCACCGAGACCTCCGGACTCCTGCGGCGATGTGGTTCCCGTCGTACCGCACATCAAGGGACAGGCGGGAGTAGCCCTGCACGGGACAGTCCGGGAAGCCGACACGCTCAGCGTGGGAGTCGCGGCCCCCAAGCAGCGTGTCCGCTGGCCAGCGAATCGCGTCGGTGGCCCATGACGAAGACGCCCGCACCCAGTCCCGGGGACGTTCTCGCGGTCGCCCCGAGGAGGTGGCCGACTACCTCGGGCCGCTGCCGATTCAGGCCATGCGCGGCCTCGGTGTGCGAGGGCAGCATCCACTCGGTCAGGCTGCTCGCTGCCACCTCACCACCCTGTGGACGAGGTGATCGCCGGTGCTGCGGACAGGGGTCACCCACCGAGCCTGATCGGGCACGCACGCGCTGCCGGCATCTCGTTGTTCGCTTTCACCGGGCTCATCCATCATGCCGTGCGCGTATTCTGCTGGCCGCCCGCAAGATCCGCGCAGTGCCATTGCTGCGAGGGTGAGACGGCAAGACTGGGGGAGGGCACGTGAAACCGGTGGAGGCGACAGATCCGGCTGCTGTCGGGGGCTACCCGATCTTGGCACGCCTGGGCGCCGGAGGCATGGGCCAGGTCTATCTGTCCCGTACGACGGCCGGACGGCCGCTCGCGTTGAAGACCGTTCGCCCGGACCTGGCCGAGGCACCCGACTTCGAGGCACGGTTCGCCCGGGAAGTCCGCAACAGCGACCTGGTCCGGTCGCCGTTCACCGTCTCCGTCATCGACTTCAGTCCGCCTGGCCACCGCCCCCAGTGGCTTGCGACCGAGTACGTCCCGGCGCCGTCGTTGGCCGACTGGGTCGTGGCACAAGGGCCGCTTCCGCCGGCCGCCCTGCGTGCGCTGGCCGGTGAACTGGCTGCCGCTGTCGCGGCTGTGCACGCCTGCTCGCTGGCGCACCGGGACATCAAGCCGTCCAACATCCTCCTGGGCCGCGAACGGCCCATGCTCATCGACTTCGGTATCGCCCGGGCAGCCGACGACTCACGGCACACCCACAGCGGCGGCGTCATCGGCTCTCCGGGCTACCTGGCCCCCGAGCAGGTCTCCCGAGGCATCGTGACCGAGGCCGGTGACGTTTTCGCTCTCGGCTGTGTCCTCGTGTTCGCGGCGATGGGACGCAGCCCGTTCCAGCATCCGGGCGAGGAGGTCTCGGCGGCCTCGCTGCTCTACCGCATCGTGCACGAGGAGGCTCACATCGAGGCCCTGCCACCGGAGCTGTTGCCCGTCGTGAGACGCTGCCTGGCCAAGCAGCCTGAGCAGCGACCTATCGGCAGGGAACTGACCGACCTGCTGCCCCGCCGATCCGGCTCGACCTGGAAACAGATCCTGCCACCTGGCCTTGGTGACGAACTCGCGGCCCGCGAGGCGGAAGTGGCGCGCCTGATCACGTCACCCACGGTCATGGCACCGACCGTCATGACGGCTCCGGCACCGCCCGCCCGGACCGCCGCCCTGCCCCCCGCCGGCGCAACGGCCCCGCCGCCTCCGGTCGAGGCCGGCCCGGTAGGCGTTTTCGGAAACCCGCCGCCCTCCCCGGGCGCAAGGCCGAGCGGTCCCACTGGCGTATCGCCCGCCGCCACCGGCACCAGGCAGTCCACGACATCGATGTCGCGCACTTGGTGGATTGCTGCCGCGGCTGCAGCGGCCGTCACCGTGACCATGGTCGCGTTGTTTGCCCCGTTCGACGGACGCGACGATCGGGCGGGAACGGACACGAAGGGCGGCGGGCGCCCCACGCCTTCCACCTCGGCGACCGTGCCGACGCTCCTGCGAAAGTGGACGGGAGTCTGGACCGGCACGGGGCCGGGCAACCCTCACGCTGATGGACGACTCGCGCCGCGCACCACTTCGTTCAAGGTCACGCTGACCCTGCACCCCGCCGCCGTGGGAGAACTCGCCGGCAAGCAGGTCAGCAACGTCACCGAGGCCGGCACTCAACGCGAGGTGGGCTGCACCGAAGCCCTGGAACTGCGGGGCGTACGCGGAGCCACCGTCACCTTCCAGGCGGTCACAAGCCACCCCACCGACCGCTCAGCCTCCGCGCTGACCTGTGAGAAGGGGCACGTGTACGTTGTGGAGTTGTCGGACGACGACACGATGACCCTCGGCGAGGAGGGCGCCCAGTCTGCAGGCGCGCCCTCCCGCCTTCACCGCAGCCCGGGCACCCGATGACGACCTCACCACCCCGGCCGAACGCGTCACACCGGCGCCCGCTCGTCGGCGACCTCCGGCAATTCTTCTACCGCTTCCGCCGACCGTATCCCTGACGAAGCTCCGAGCTGTGCACAGCCGGCTGCTGCCGATCCTGGTGTCTCCGTCTGTTGAGGGACGGCCGCCTTAGGCCGAATCGGGCACGGCACGGCCTTCATGTTCCGACCTGTGGAAACGATCCCGGGGGCCCGAGGCTTGCATTTTCGCGGGGATCCGGCCGCAACGACATGGTGGGCGTCGGCCGCCACGGCGCGGACGGTGGCGGTCTTGGGGGCGGGATCCCGCTGACGCCGGGTTTCCTACTCAGCTTCGGTGGGGACTGTAAATCGTTCGGTGTAACTCCTGTGTAACTCCCGATCACGGAAGATGCATCGATGACCAGCGAGAACGTAGCCGAGCACGAGGCCGGCGAGTCGGCAGCGGCCGTGTCGGCGAAGGCCGTGGACGACCAGCTCCCATTATCCGACGGCGAAGGGAGGAGTCCTCCTTGGACAACTCCCTGGCTGCCTTATGGCGGCCGGATTCCATTCGGCGGTGTCGGACCGGTCGGGGTGCGCGGGGCTGTTGTCCGGCCGCATCGGCAGCCCCAGCCGCCGACCGCCGCGGTCAGCCCAGATGTCACCGAGGACGACTTGGATGATGCCGGTGACGGGAATCGCCAGCAGGGCACCGAGTATCCCGGCGACTTCGGCGGCGATCAGGATGGCCAGCAGCACGGTGAGGGGGTTGAGTTTGGCCGTTCGAGACAGGATGACCGGTTGCAGGAGGTGGTTTTCGGCCTGCTGATAGACGATGAAGAAGACGATGGCTCCGATGCCGGCCAGCAGGGAATGAACGAACGCCACTGAGGAGGCGACGACAGCCCCTATGGTGGCGCCCACCAAGGGAATGAGGTCGGTCACGGCGACGAAGAGGGCCAGCAGGCCGGCGAACGGCACTCCGGAAACCAGCAGCACCACGTAGGTCAGGAGCCCGCAGATGATGCTGATCAGCAAGTTTCCGGTCAGGTAGCCGTTGACGGTACGGGCGCACGCGGCTCCGACGCGGCGTATGCGGGCCGCGGGTGCCTCCTCCACGAGGGCCAGGGACCGGTCTATGGCCTTGGGGCCCTCCAACACCATCAGATAGGCCAGGACAAAAATGGTCAGAGCGCCTGCCACGGTGGTCGTAGCACTGCGGACGAACTTCAAGGCAGGCCTGCTCAGCCCGGTGGCGAATGCGTGAATCTGCGCCTGATGCCGCTGGACATACCGCAGAGCGTGGATCCGCTCCAGCAGGTTACCGACTGGCCCGCGGTCGGCCCGGGCGTCGCTGATCATCACGGGCAGACGACCGGCGAACCGGCTTCCCTCCTGAGCCAGGGGTATGACGAACAGGGCGACCACCGCGCCAACGGCCGCGGCCGCAGCCACAAAGACCAGCAAAGTGGCCACCGACCGTCGGCACCGCGGCACCCGTCGCTGCAGCGCCTCGACCGCGGGATGAAGAGAGACGGCCAGGAACAACGCGATGACCGCCCAGATCAAGACCCGGCGAGCCTGGACCACCAGCTCGAGTACGACGTAGGTGGCGAGCACCAGACCGATGGTGGCGAGGATGGTTCGCACCGGAACCGGACGCGTCGCCATGGGCACTGGGTTCCCAGCCGCTGTCTCGGCAAACGAGGAACCCCTCGCCCCGGGGAGACGTGATCTCCCTGCCGTCACACGTGCCAGCCTCTGAGACAGGCTGCGTCAAGTCGCCGCCAACCCACGTGGGAGTAGGTGGACACAACCAGCGGATGCCTCGGCCGTCCCCCACGGACCGCCGCCGAGGCGGCCTTTGTCCTGCTACGGCGGCTGGCACATATTCGCTGGGAGGCCGGTTACGCCCTGCGCATTGGCCGCCTCGATCGGCTGGCGCCGGAGAAGACTCCGAGCTCTCATCGGTACACCGCGGCTGAAGTGGGCACCACGGTAAAGAGATCATTCACATGATTGGCCGGCACCTGAACGTCTCGACTCAGCAGGCCGCAGAGACTTCAAGGGCTTGCCGCTCATTCCCCGGCATTGGCCTCGTGGCTGATGCCGTGCAGTGGGAGCGGTAGCGAACCTTCTGCGTGAGCGCGTTTCCGTGGCTCATCCACATCCAGATCCGTGCGCCGTCCGGCCCCGGGGCACGCAGGATGGGAAAAGCCGTGGGGCCGGCGGCGGTGGACACGTTGCGGGGACCGGTCCGGGCGCCGTGGCCCTTAGACGTCGTTTCAGTTGGTGAGTCGGCGGTAGCTGATGAGGGCTGCGGCGATGCCGGCGAAGGCGAGGAAGTGTT
>NZ_JAKEEB010000058.1 GCF_021462825.1 Streptomyces glomeratus
AACAGCTTGAAGGGCGTCAGCTCCCGGTACCTGCGCGCCGAGTACACCGGCCGTATCAACCGCATCGGCATCGGCTCTGTGTTCTGGTCCCGCTCCTACTTCGCCGGATCGTGCGGCGGCGCACCGCTCAGCATCGTCCGCCAGTACATCGAAGGCCAGAAGCGGCCCACCTGACCCTCACCGAGGAGGCGCAGCGAACTCCGGCGCTGCGCGCCTCCGGTCCAAGGATGCGTTTCCCTCCCCGGCTGAAGCCGGGGATACCCACCCAAGATCAGGGATGGTGGCCTACGAGCGGCACCCCGAACGGATCACCGCGGTCTTCGACGCCGAGCCGGCCAACACCGTCAAAGCGCTGTTCCGTAAGGGCAGTCCGAAGGCGCACAGCCGCCCTTCGCCCACCTCGGACACAACCGCCGACGGCGGCTGGTTCGGTGGGGCTCCGGCGGCCCCCGATCTCCCCCTGGACACCGACGTTCTCTCGCCACAGGACCACGCCGAGCTCACCGAGTCCCTCAAGACCAACGGCTTCTGGGGACCGACGTGCTACTACCTCAACCACCGGGCGAACGCGGCGTTCGCGAAAGCGGCGGTCAATGGCGGGCGGCTGGGGATGCCCGTACTGTTCGTCGGTGCCGCCTACGACCCCGTCGCCGACCTCACCAACCCGCGCGCCCTCGACCGCATGCGGACCACCTGTGCCCGTCTGACCGAGCGCCGTGTCCAGGCGGGGCATTGGCTTCAGCTGGAAGCCGCCGGCGACGTCAATCACCACTTGGCGACCTGGCTCCGCACCGCTGTCGAGAACCCGGCCTCCGGCTCCTAGTGCCCCCGACAGGCAACGTTCGCCCCGTCGCGGCCCCCGCACGCCCTCTCGCCGCACCGCACAGGTCAGCTATGCAGCCATCCGTTCACGAGTGACGCGGCAGACATGGGGCCCGGCGCCTCGTGGTGGGGCCCCGGCGGGGCGGGGGCGCCTGCCGGCGTCCTGACGGTGTCGCTATCGACGGCTGCCGCTCATCGCCGCCGCTTCCAGGTTGTGGGTCATCCGTTCAAGGACCTGGACGGCGGTGCGGTACTCGTCCGGAGAGATGCCGGTCATGGACAGTTCACGGAACGCATCGACGCGCTCGGCGACACGATCCAGGCGCCGACGGCCATCGAGGGTGAGAGCGAGCCGGTCCGGTGTGGGACGGGTCGCCCAGCCATCGGCGAGCACGGTGTCGATGGCTGCGGTCAGCGTGGCGGTGTCGGCGTTGGCCTCGAGGGCCGAGAGGAGTTCCCCGTCGGTGGCCTCGTGCGTGTCGTCGATGAGTCGGAGGACCTGCCAGGCGATCCTGGTGAGGCCGAACTCCTCCAGCATGTCGTTCATGTGATGCGTGATGGCTCTGTCGGTGCGGTTGAGCCAGTAGCCGATGGGCTTCACGAAGTGGTGCTCCTTGGGTAGGTCACTGCTGGGCGGGTGCGGGGGTCAGGAGGGCGGACCAGTCCTGACCGGCGGCCCAGTCGGCAAAGGTGTGCCAGCCGACCTCGGGGTAGTCGCGTCGCAGCCCGGTGACGTCGACGTCGAGGCCGACGGTGGTGAAGTACTCGAACATGGCCGCCAGATCGGCGGAGTGGGTACGGACATGGGACAGCGGGACCTCCTGGTGGGCGATCGGGCGCCCGATGGCCGCTGCCAGGGCGTCCGCGATCTGGCCGGAGGTGCGCTCGTCGGAGGCGATGTCGATCCGGCGTCCGGCGAACTCGTCACGGCGCTCGAACACCAACGCGGCGAAGGCGCCTATGTCGGCGGCCGGTATGAGAGTCAGCGGCCGGTCGGCAGGCATGGGCCAGGCGAAGCTGCCGTCGCGCAGCCCGTCGAGGCTCCAGCCGCCGGTGAAGTTGTCCATGAACGCCGCCGGGGCGATCACCGTCCAGGGCACGCCGGCAGTGCGCACATGCTGCTCGACGAGGTACTTGCTCTCGTAGTGCGGGACACCGGTGCCGCGGTCGGCATGGGCGGCGGAGGTGAGGACGATGTGCCCGAGGCGGGTGGCCGCCGCGGCGTCGACGAGGGCCTTGCCCTGTCGCACTTCGGTGGCGATGTCGGTGCCGAACGGAGTGGTGACCGCGAAGAGGGAATCCGCTCCGGCGAGGGCGGCGTCCAGAGAGGCGCGGTCGTCGAAGTCGGCGTGGCACACCTCGGCTCCGACGGCACGCAGGACCCCGGCGGCGGGCGAGTCGGGGTGACGGGTGAGCCCGCGGACCCGGTGTCCGGCGGCGAGCAGGGCGCGGGCGGTGGCTCCGCCCTGGGCTCCGGTGGCACCGGTGACAGCGATGGTGAGCATGGTTCCCCCCAAAGGTAGAGTAGCTGCGTGACGCATCAACTGCGTCACGCAGCAGACTACCGAATATCGCTGCGTCGCGCAGCTTTTTTGGAGGTGAGTCCGGAGTGGGAGACTCGCGTCGGAGCCGGCTGTACGAGGAGCTGTCCTTGGAGTCCCGCCGCCACCTGGCGGCGTATGTGCTGTTCAACCAGGCCGTCGCAGAGCACCTGGGGATGCACGCGACCGATGTGCAGTGCCTGAGCCTGCTGACGGCACAGCCCGAACCCCTGACGGTCAAACAGATAGCCGAGATGACCGGCCTGACCACGGGCTCGGCCACACGGCTGGTGGACCGGCTGGAACGAGGGGGCTACGTGGTTCGCACACCCGACGAGCGGGACCGCCGCCGGGTACTGGTCACCACGGTGCCGGAGCGCATCGCCCGCGTCACCGCGGTGTGGGACGACCTCGGCCAGGCCTGGCAGGCGCTGCTCGACGATCACACCGAGGACGAACTGGAGGTGATCACCCGGCATATGCGTCAGGCGCACGACCTCAGCCACGCCCAGATGCGGCGCCTGCGGTCCATGCCGAAGCCGGACTGAGCCGGAAGCCGCCGGGCAGGGCGCGGATGACCTGATGGCGTGCGGCAGGCGCGGGATCCGGCAGGCGCCGTGGGCTATGCGGCCGTCAGGCCTTGAGCGCACGCCCTGCGACGGCGAGGACGACCCGGCGTGGCGCAAGCCGGGATGCGAGTACCGACAGACGGTTGCCCAGTCCCGCGATCACGCTCGGCGGGGTGCTGCCGCGCTCCAGGGCGCGGCGGGTCGCCGTGACCACGTCGGCAGGCGTGGCGACGCGCCCGACCATCGCGTCGCGGCTTCCGACCACGTCGAAGAATTCGGTGCTGACCGGCCCCGGCGACACCGCGAGCACGCGCAGCGAGGACCGGCGGTTCTCGTAGGCGAGAGCCTCCGTCAGGCTCAGCACGAACGCCTTGGTGGCGCCGTAGACCGCCATGGCCGGGGTCGGCTGGTAGGCGGCAGTGCTCGCCACCGTCACGAGGGCGCCCCGGCCATCGGCAACCAGGTCCGGCAGGAAGGCCCGCGAGAGATCGGAGACCGCCCCGACGTTGAGCTGGATCATGCGGGCGATCTGCTCCGGGTCCTGCTCCAGGAACGCCCCGTGACTCCCGAAGCCGGCGTTGTTGATCAGCGTCTGCACAGTGATGCCACGCGCGTCGAGATCCGCCCGCAGCGCCGCTCCGGCTCCCGGCCGGGCGAGGTCCGCGGCGATCGGCGTCGCGGTGATGCCATGGCTTTTCTCCAGGTCCACGGCGAGCTCGTGGAGCCGGTCGAGGCGACGGGCGACGAGGACGACGTCGGCGCCTCGCTCGGCCCACTGGCGGGCGAACTCCTCGCCCAGGCCGGCGCTGGCGCCGGTGATGAGGGCTGTCGTGCCTCGATAGGACATGCTGGCCATCGTTGGTTGCTCCACTTCCCTTGCCGGGGTACGGGATAATCAATGTAGGCAACCACAAACATTGTAGTCAACCGCCAACATTGAGGAGAGTGCTGTGCCCGAAGGCTCCTACCATCACGGCAACCTGAGGGCCGCCCTGCTGGAGAGGGCCGAGGCAGTGCTGACCGAGTCAGGTCCCGTCGGGCTTTCCCTGCGCGGTCTCGCCCGCGACCTCGGCGTCAGTCACGCCGCACCGACCCGCCACTTCCGCGACCGCCAGGCGATACTCGACGCGCTGGTGGTCAGCGGCTTCACCGAACTGAACCGCCGTCTGCAGGCGGCGGCGGACGATCCGGGGGCCGTCGAGCAGCGGCTCATCGGGCTCGGACGGGCGTACCTGCGGTTCGCGGTCGAGCGCGCCGCGCTGCTGCAACTGATGTTCGCCGCCAAACACGACGAGCAGTCCAGCCAGGAACTGCGCGAACTCGGGCACCGGGCCCTGGAGATCGCCGCCAGCGTGATCACCGAGGCACAGCAGGGCGGCGCCGTCCGTCCCGGTGATCCGGTCCGACTGGCCCAGGTGGCCTTCTCCACCGTGCACGGCCTGGCCACGCTGGCCGTCGGGGGCCTGCTCGACGACACTCCCCTGGACGAGGCCGCCGATCTCTCCCTCCAGGTGCTCCTGGCCGGCCTGCGGGCCACCCCATGAGAGCCCCGACCGGGCGTCTCCCGTAGCCCTTGCGCCGCAGCCTCGCTCGCCCGCGACCGCGCGGTGCCGTCCGGGGCCCTGCCTGGGGCGGGCACTCACCGCTTCGCCCCTACAGCGGCCGTCGGATGTCACCCGGACCCGCGTCCAGCGCCGTGCGATGAACCGACCACGCGGCCAGACCAGTTCGGACACGGGAGGAATCGGAGGCGGGACAGGCGGCTCCGGCACGGCTCCGCGGGTCTCCGCAATGCGCCAATAGCGTCCGGCCGCGCCACCGTCGCTTCCGGATCCGCCCGTCCGGTGGATCGCCGTGCCACCCCGTCCGCGCAGTGCACGGACGCAGTCGGCGGGTCACCGTCACAGCTTCACCGCGCGGTCTTCACACGAGGAACACTTCCGGCCGACGGGCCCGTAGGCCTCGCCCAGAGGGGCAGACGGTGCGCTCACGTTGTGCCTAGCCTCCCGGGCCATGCGATCACCTCAGATGAGACGCTTCGGCCTCACCGCCGTCCTCGCCTTCGTCCTCGCCGTGTTCGGTCTCGCCCCCGCCGCGAGCGCGGACCCCGCGCCGGCCACGCTGACGTTCGCCACCGACAGCAGCACCACCACGCCCGGCGGCACGGTGAACCTGTCGATGACGATCACCAACAACAAGGCCTACGACATCTGGTTCGTGTACCAGACGATCGACCCGACGTGGCTGACCACCCAGCGCCCGGACCTGAAGTACAGCTTCACCGGCTGCAGCCTCGCCACGGCCGCCGGCAGCGCTCCCTGCTCCGGCACGGGCCCGGCGAATCTCGGTGGCAACTACGGCACCACCATCCCGCCCGGGCAGAGCCGTACCGTCACGCTGACGCTCCACATCGCCGCCGACTCCGGCTGCAACGGCAACATCGGCTTCTACTCGTACTACTACACCGAGTTCAGCGACAGCACGAACACCAGCGGCGGCCCGGTCTACACGCCCGAGACTCGGGTGCTCTGCGCCTGACGCACCGTCCGGTTCCGCGGTGGGGTGACGTCAACTACTGGGCCGCAAACGACCGAGTTTGACCCGGTTCGGAGTCCTACCAGGCATGAACGCCCGGGGTCATCGCAAGATCAGGCTGAATTCAGCCTGCGCCCCGGCACCCACCGCGGCCCGGAACTGCGGCGCTTCGACCGGCGGACCCACTCGGTCCGCCGGCGCGCCGCGCGGGCCCCGGACCAGCACACCCAACCCTCGACGCACCTTTCCGGCCCAGGTGACGCCGGTGCACGCGAAGGCTCAACTCCGTTGCGAGCGTGCCGTGTCGGTCCCCTTCGGTTTTCCGTCATGTTTCGCAGCAAGACCACGAAAACTACACAGGGCCATCACCATGTACACGACGAGCGTGTCGAGGACCGGCTTCTGAGGGGGGCGCCGGCGTCACGCCAGGGGGTGCGTCCGCTCCATGGGAGCAGTGCTCGCCCCTGCCCGGGGAGGGGACTTCACCGCATGAAGCGGACCATACGCACCAGCGCGCTGACGGTGGGCGCACTCATCGCCGCACTGGCGCTGCCGGCCGGTGCGGCCCACGCCGACACCGCCGCACCCCGCATCGACCTGCGCGTCCTGCTGGTGAGTGACGGCGGCCCGGCCACCGAGGCCATCGCGGCCGAGCTGGATGCCGCGGGAACGCCGTACACCGAGATCGACCTCGACCGGCCCGACCGGCCGGCCATCGACTCGGGCTTCCTCGCCGACACCGTGGAGGGCCGGTCCCGGGCCAAGTTCCAGGCCGTGGTCCTGCCCAACGACAACCCGTTCGCGGCGGGCTCGGCCGAGATGGCGGCGCTCGCGTCCTACGAGCGGACGTACGCCATCCCGCAGGTAGACGCCTACACCTACGCGCGCCCCGAGGCCGGCTTGCAGTATCCGGTCTCCGGCGGCTACTCCGGGAGCCTCGACGGTGTCCGGGCGGAGGTGACCGCCGCCGGAAAGGCGGGACCCTTCGGCTATCTCGACGGATCAGTGCCCTTCGAGGACAACTCGTCCGACGTGGGCGAGAGTTACGCCTACCTGTCGGCACCCGCCCCGGGCGCGGACTTCACCCCGTACGTCGACGCGCCCGTCCCCGGAACGTCGAGGCGGGGGTCGCTGGTGGGCGAGTACCGGCACGACGGGCGGCGCGAACTCGTGGTCACCTTCGTCTACAACCGGTACCAGCAGCAGTTCCGGCTGCTCGCCCGGGGCATCGTGGAGTGGATGACCGGCGGCGTGCACCTCGGGGCCTCCCGGAACTACTTCGCCGTGCATGTCGACGACGTCTTCGCCGCCGACGACCGCTGGGACACCCAGCTCGACTGCACTCCCGGAGACGTCGACTGCGCAGGCGGCGCGGGCACGCCCCACCCGATCCGGATGACCCCCGCCGACGTCGACTACGCCACCGCATGGCAGAACAGCCACCACTTCACCCTCGACCTGGTCTTCAACGGCTCCGGCAGCCTCGACCAGCGAGAGGACAACAACGGTGTGGACCGGCTCGCCGACAGGCTGATCGCCGACCGCAACAGGTTCCGCTGGGTCAACCACACCTACACGCACGCCTTCCTCGGCTGCGAGCAGGACATCACCATGGTGCCCTGGAGATGCGCCACCAACGCCGACGGCAGTACCAAATGGGTCAGCCGTACGGCCATCTCCGACGAGATCGCCAACAACCGTGTCTGGGGACTCGCCGCCGGACTGCCGCTGGACGACAGCGAGTTGGTCACCGGGGAGCACTCGGGACTGAAGGTGCTGCCGCAGCAGCCCGACGACAACCCCGATCTCGCCCCCGCCCTCGCCGACAACCACGTCACCTGGCTCGCCGCGGACAACTCCCGTGATACGGAGCAGCGTCGGGTCGGTGCGGCCATGACGGTCCCCCGCCACCCGATGAACGTCTTCTACAACGCCGGTCGCGCGGCCGAGGAGGTCGACGAGTACAACTGGCTGTACACCGGCCGTGCCCAGGGCGGAAGCGGCATCTGCGAGGACAACCCGGCCACCACCACCTGCCTGCCGGCCCCGCTGGACACCAGCACCGGCTACACCGGCCACATCGTGCCGCTGGAGACCCGGATCGCCCTCGGCCATGTGCTGTCCAACGACCCCAAGCCCCACTTCATCCACCAGTCCAACCTCGCCGAGGACCGCATCGCCTACCCGGTCCTCAGCGGTGTCCTGGACGGATACGACGCCCTGTTCGCGGACAACACCCCCGTCGTGAATCTGCGGATGAAGGACATCGGCACCGAACTGCAGCGGCGTGCCGCCTGGAACTCCGCCCTGCGGGCCGGACGGATCACCGCCTACCGCGTCGGCGACACCGTGACCATCCAGGCACCGAACGGCGTGGCTGCGACCGCGACCCTGCCCACCGGCGCCCAGCTGTCCGGCAGCGCCTTCGGCACCGCCTATGCGGGCGAGGTGTCCGGCTGGGCACCCGCCACCGGCAGCCCGCTCACCCTCACCCTGCCGGCGTCGGCCGCGGCCCCGTCCCGGACCGCGCACGCCTCCCGGCCGGCTCCGGTCACCGGTCCCGCCCCGGACACCCGCGTCCCCGCGGGTGTGACGCCGCAGGTCTCCCACGACACGGACCACTGAACGGCGCACCGACCGAAGGTCCCGGCCGCCCAGCCGCAGCCGGGACCGGCACGCCCACCCCACACCTCGGCCGTGGAGCACATCGATGCACGTTCACCACGGCGCGCGACGCCCCGGCGCGACGCGCGTCACCCTGCTCACCGAAGGCACCTACCCGCACAGTCACGGCGGCGTCAGTGTCTGGTGCGACCAGCTGGTCCAGGGCATGCCCGACATCGACTTCGACGTCATAGCCGTCACCGGCACCGGACGCGAGCCCGTCGTGTGGGACCTGCCCGCCCATGTCGCCAGTGTTCGGTCGGTCCCGATGTGGGGCGCCCCGCCGGAGGGCCTACCGCCGCGGGGCCGCCTCCGCAACCGGCTGGCCGCCGCCTACGAGCGGTTCCTGACCGCTCTGCTCGATGCATGCGCCGAGGACGGCTTCGCCCCCGCCCTGTACGAGATGGCGCGGGCGGCGGCCGACGGGACGCTGAGCCCGTTCCTGCGCGATGACCGGGCGATCGCGATCCTGGCCGCGGTGTGGAACCGGCCGGGGCTGGCGGTGCGTGAGGCCCGCCCGACCCTGCACGACGCGCTCACCGCGACGGCCCTGCTGGAGCACGCCCTGCGCCCCCTGGCCGCGCCGCCGCCCGAGGACGGGGTCGCGCACGCGGTCAGCGGCGGCGTCGCCGTCCTACCGGGCCTGGCCGGCCTGGAACGGTACGAGGTTCCGCTGCTGTTGACCGAGCACGGGGTCTATCTGCGCGAGCGCTACCTCGGCTATCGCACCGCCCCCTACCGCTGGCCGGTGAAGGCCGTCGTCCTCGGCTTCTTCCGGCTGCTGGCCGAGGAGAGCTACCGCCGGGCGGCCCTGATCACGCCGGGCAACCGGTACAACCGGCTGTGGGAGGAACAGGGCGGCGCCGCCCCGGAGTCCATCCGCACCGTCTACAACGGCGTGGATCCCGCCGCGTTCCCGCCGGCCGGGCCCGAGCCGGAGGTGCCCACCCTGAGCTGGGCAGGCCGGGTGGACCCGATCAAGGACCTGGAGACGCTCATCCGCGCGTTCTCCCTCGTCCGGGAGCGCATACCCACGGCCCGGCTGCGGCTGTTCGGCGGGACGCCTCGTGGCGGGGAGGCCTACCGGGAACGGTGCGAGGCGCTCGCCGCCGAACTCGGGCACGCTGACGCGGTCACCTTCGAGGGCCGGGTCGACGACATCAAGGACGCCTACGCGGCCGGCAACGTCGTGATGCTCTCCAGCATCAGCGAGGGCTTCCCCTTCACCCTGATCGAGGCCATGTCGTGCGGGCGGGCCACCGTCTCCACCGACGTGGGCGGAGTGCGGGAGGCCGTCGGCAGCACCGGACTCGTGGTTCCGCCGCGCGATCCGGCAGCCATGGCCGCGGCCGCGCTGGAGCTGCTGGGCGACCCCGCGCGCCGCAGGGCGATGGGGGAGGCCGCGCGGCTGCGGGTGATCGAGCAGTTCACCCTGCGCCAGACCATCGACACCTTTCGCTCCATCTACCTGGAACTTCCCACGCTCGCCCATGCCTCACCGGCATCCGCGTCCGCGTCGGCCCCACCGTCACAGTCGCTCACGGCGGTGGCGCAGTCGCCGTCGGGCGCCCGGTCTCCGGCGGCCGTTCCCACGCGGGCGGCCGCGCAGGCCCCGCCGGGCGGCCCGGACCCGGCGGCGGACCCGGGCGCGTCGGACGGCGTGGACGCCGCGGCCCCGGCGGCCACCGGCCCGAGGAGCCTGGCCGGATGAGCGGGCCGATGGCGCTCGAGCCGAGCGGGACCGAACAGGACACGCTGGCACTGCGGCTGGCCGGGACCGGGAGGCGGGCACCGAGCCCTCGCCCGGCCGACGACGGCACCCTGGCGCTGCGGCTGCCGTGGCGCGGCCCCGACGAGGAGGCGGTCAGCCGACTGGCCGCCGAGCTGGCCGAACCGGTCGGTCCCGCCGTCCATCCCTACGAGGTGGCCGCACTGCTGGAGGCGGAGGGACTGTCCGCCGACGTCATCAAGGAGCGGTACGGGCACCCGGACCTCTTCTCGCTCGCCGCCGCACTCTACGAGCGCGTACCACGTGTCTTCCCCGAACCCGTGCCGGTACCCGACCCCTGGCGCCCGGACACCGTGCGCTGTCTGCTGCGCGGTGTGCTGTTCGCGCTGCCGGGACTGGCCTATCTGCTCACCGCACCCCTGTGGCACCCCGGCCGGCACACCACCGTCCTGACCGTGGCGGGACTCGCGTCCTGGGCATGGGGGCAGGCCCTCGGCCACCGCGCCCATGTGCGGATGGCGACGGGGCGACGGGAGGCCGGGCGCACGCTGCTGGCCGGTGCGCCCCTGGGCGCGACGGTGGCCACGGTCCTCGCCGCGCTGCCCGCCGGGGGCGGCCCCGTCACCCTGGCGGCGGCCGCGCAGTCGGTGTATCTGGCGGCGGCGGGGGTGCTGTTGGTGCTGGGCCGGGAGCGGCTGCTGCTGGCCGCACTGTCCCCGCTGGTCGCCGGTGCTGCCGTACTCCCGTGGTGGGAGCCGGGGAGGCTGCTGCGAGCCGGGCTGCCGCTGATGGCGCTGGTCGCGACGCTCGCCGCTGTCGGCCGGGTCCTGTGCCGGGTCCTCGCCCTCCCCGCGGCAGCGGGCGGCAGCCGGCCCCGGCTGCTGTCGTCCCTGCCGTACGGACTGTTCGGACTGGCCGCGGGCACGCTGGTGCTGCTGGAGGGACGGCGCGAGCCCTACGCGGTGATCGTGCTGACCGTGAGCATGGGGCCGGCCGAATGGCTGCTGTACCGCTACCGGGGGCTGTCGGTCGCGGCGCTGCGTGCGACCGCGACGCCCGCCGGATTCCTCCTGCGGTCGGCGGGGGTCCTCACCCTGTGCCTGCTCGGCTACGTCCTGCCTCTGCCGGCCGCCGCACTCCTCACCGGCGCCGAACCGGTCACGCTGCCGCTGCTCGCGGCCACGCTGTGGATCGCACTGCTCCTTCAGGCGTTCGGAGCGGCCTGGCCACCGGCGGTGATCTGCCTCGCGGCCGCGGCCGGCGCCGGGGGGATCACACTGCTGCACCTGCCACCGGGCCCGGTGTTCCTGCCCCTGTGCTGCGCCGCGGCCGCGCTGTGTCTGGCGGTGTACGCGCTGCGCCGGCTCGGGCGGCCGGCCCCGCACGCCTGACGAACCGGCCGGTGCGCGGCCCGCCGAACGGCAGGCCCGCCCCGCCGCCCTCCGGGTGCCACACGGCACCGGGCGTCCCCGCCCGACCACCACACGAACCGACCGGAAGGACATGACGAGTTGACCGCCGCACCGCTCGCCGCCGTCACCGGAGCCGAGGGCTTCATCGGCTCCCACCTCACCGAGGCGCTGGTCGCCTCCGGGCACCGCGTCAGGGCCATGGTCCTGTACAACTCCTTCTCCTCCTACGGATGGCTGGAGACCCTCGCCCCGGACGTCCTGGACCACGTGGAGATCGTCCTCGGTGACGTCCGGGACCCCGGCTCTGTCCGCGCCCTGCTGGAAGGCGCCGACGTCGCCTACCACCTGGCCGCGCTCATCGCCATCCCGTACTCATACCGGGCGCCGTACAGCTACGTGGACACCAATGTCACGGGCACGCTGAACGTGCTGGAGGCGGTACGCGCCCTCGGCACGCCCCGGCTGGTGCACACCTCCACCAGCGAGACGTACGGCACCGCGCGGACCGTGCCGATCACCGAGGACCACCCCGTCAACACCCAGTCCCCCTACGCCGCGTCGAAGGCGGGCGGGGACCGGCTGGCCGACAGCTACCACGCGAGCTTCGGAACTCCGGTGGTGACACTCAGACCGTTCAACACCTTCGGGCCCCGCCAGTCGATGCGCGCGGTGATCCCCACCGTGATCGGCCAGGTGGCGGCCGGCGAGCGCACCCTCACCCTCGGCGACCTGCGTCCCACACGGGACTTCACCTACGTCAGGGACACCGCGCAGGCGTTCCTCGCGGTGGGCGGTGCGCCGGCCGAGCGGGTCGTGGGCCGCACCTTCAACGCCGGTACCGGCGGGGAGATCTCGGTGGGCGACCTCGTCGCGCTGATCGGCAAGGTGATGGACACCGTACTCGAGGTGCGGGAGGACGCCGAGCGTATCCGGCCCGCCGACTCCGAGGTGATGCGGCTGGTCGCGGACGCGTCCCGGCTGGCCGCGGCGACCGGATGGGGGCCCGCCCACTCACTGGAGGAAGGGCTCGCGCACACCGTGGAGTTCTTCCGCGATCCGGCCAACCTGTCCCGGTACAAGACCGGCATCTACAACATCTGACCCCGTCCGGCACGTCGTCCCCCGGCACCGACGAAGGAGGAGCCCCATGCACGCAGTGATCCTGGCGGGAGGCAAGGGCGTCCGGCTGCGGCCCTACACCACCGCGCTGCCCAAGCCGCTCGTCCCCATCGGCGACCAGCACGCCATCCTGGAGATCGTGCTGCGTCAGCTCTCCACGGCCGGTTTCACCCACTGCACCATCGCCATCGGCCATCTGGGCGAGATCATCCGCGCCTACGTCGGTGACGGATCCCAGTGGGGAATGACCGTCGACTACGCCACCGAGGAGAGCCCCCTGGGCACCATGGGCCCGCTGCTGAACCTGCGCGACCGGCTGCCCGAGACGTTCCTGGTGATGAACGGCGACGTGCTCACCGACCTGGACTACGCCGATGTGCTGCGCACCCACCGGGAGTCGGGAGCACCGCTGACCATCGCCACGTACGCGCGCAAGGTACACATCGACTTCGGGGTACTGACCACGGAGTCCAGCAAGGTCGTCGCCTTCACCGAGAAGCCCAGCATGGACTACCGCGTCTCCATGGGCGTCTACGGCGTGTCCCGTACCACGCTCGGCGGCTACACCCCCGGGCTGCCGCTGGGCTTCGACGAACTCGTCCTTGACCTGCTGAGGGATCAGAATCCGCCGCATGCCTACGAGTTCGACGGATACTGGCTGGACATCGGCCGTCCGGACGACTACGACCGGGCCAACGCCGAGTTCACCTCGCGCAAGTCCCTTCTGCTCAAGGGAGCCTGAGCACCGCATGCGCATTCTCGTCCTGGGCGGAAACGGGTTTCTGGGCGGGCACGTCGTCGAGCGACTGCGCGCCCGGCCGGGCGCGCTGGTCCTCGTCGGCGGCCGCTCCCCCGGCGCCGACGTCGCCGTCGACCTCGCGTCCGACCGGCCGGAGTCGCTGGCGGAGTCCCTGGCGTCGGCCGCGCCCGACGCCGTGGTCAACTGTGCGGGCGCAACCGGCGGCGACGCCGTGACCCTGGCCGAGGCCAACGCCCGCGGCCCGGCGGTGCTGTGCGCGGCGCTGCGGGAGGCGGCGCCCACGGCGCGTCTGGTCCATCTGGGCTCGGCCGCCGAGTACGGCCCGGGCGTGCCGGGCACGCGGGTGATGGAGTCGGCGGCCACCCGGCCGGTCACCCCGTACGGTGCGACCAAGCTCGCGGGCACGGTCGCGGTAGCCACCTCGGGGCTGGACGCGGTGGTGCTGCGGGTGGGCAACCCGGTGGGTCCGGGTGCGCCGTCCACCGGACTGCCGGGCCGGACGGCGGCGCTGCTGCGCGCGGCCGGGGCGGACCCGGAGGCGGTGCTGCTGCTCGGTGATCTGTCCGCGTTCCGCGACTTCGTGGACGTGCGCGATGTCGCACGCGCGGCGTACCTCGCGGTGGCCGCTCCCGGTCCGCTGCCGCGGGTCCTCAACATCGGCGCCGGCCAGGCCGTCTCCGTACGCGATCTGGTGAGGGGGCTGGCCCGCGCGGCGGGCTTCCGTGGGCGTATGGAGGAGGACACGGGCGGTTCGGCCCGCTCGGCCGAGGTTTCCTGGCAGTGTTCCGACATCACCGCCGCGGACGAGGCCCTCGGCTGGCGGCCGTCCCACACCCTGGACGACGCGCTCGCCGCGCTGTGGGCGGCCACGGCCGAGGGCTCCTCCCCTCGCCCGGAAGGCGAGCGTGTCCCATGACTCTGCTGGTTCCGCTGTATGTCCACCCGGCCGAGGATCCGGGCGCCTGGCACCGTCTGATCAGGGCCGCGACCCGCACCTACGCCATCGTGCTGAACCCCGCGAGCGGGCCGGGCACGGGCCCCGACCGGGCGTTCACAGCGGTGGCCGGGGCGCTGCGGGCGGCCGGGGCCCGGCTGCTCGGCTACGTCGACACCGACTACGGAAACCGTGACCGTGCCGAGATCGCCGAGGACCTGCGCCGGCACCAGAGGTGGTACGCGGCCGACGGCTGCTTTCTGGACCGGGTGACCGCCGCCCCGGCCGGGCTGCCCGCGTGCCGTCGGCTGGTGCGGTCCGTGCGACGGCTCGGCGCGGCAACCGTCGTGCTCAATCCGGGAGTTCACCCGGCACCCGGATACGCCCGCCTCGCCGACCTCACCGTCACCTTCGAGGGCCACTGGTCGACGTATGTGTCGGCGTTCAGCAGACCGCAGTGGACGGCACGGCACCCGCC
Organism: Streptomyces glomeratus; assembly: GCF_021462825.1. Taxonomy (GTDB): domain Bacteria; phylum Actinomycetota; class Actinomycetes; order Streptomycetales; family Streptomycetaceae; genus Streptomyces; species Streptomyces glomeratus. The sequence continues at coordinate 14,564 of NZ_JAKEEB010000058.1, forward strand.
CGAGCGGTTCTGTCACCTCGTCTACGGGGTTCCCGAGGCGCTCGTGCCGCTGGCCGTGAGCACCGCGCGCGAGCGCGGCGCGGCGGTGTCCGGGCCCGTGACCGGTGAACCGCCCAATCCGTGGGCCGCGTTGACCCCCGCGCTGACCGGGAGGGAGCGATGAAGAGCACGGGACTGCTGCGGCGTTTCCCGGCCCTCGTCGCCCTGCCGGCCGTGGTGACGGTCGCGGTGCTGACCGGCTGCTCCGCCACGGACGGCGGGCACGCCACGAGCGGCGCGCGCGACGGCCGCCCGGCACGGACCTTGTGGAAGCCGCGCCCAGGCCTGGCCTGGCAGTGGCAGCTCGACGGGAAGGCCGACCCCTCGGCTAACGTGCCCGTCTACGACATCGACGGCTTCGAGAACTCGGCGGCGGACGTGGCCCGTCTGCACAAGGCCGGCCGCAAGGTCATCTGCTACGTCAACGTGGGCGCCTGGGAGAACTTCCGGCCCGACCAAAGCGCCTTCCCCCACTCACTGCTGGGTAGGGCCAACGGCTGGCAGGGCGAACGGTGGCTGGACATCCGCCGCCGTTCGGTGCTGCGCCCCATCATCGAGCGGCGCTTCGACATGTGCCGCGCCAAGGGCTTCGACGCGGTGGAGCCGGACCTGGTGGAGGGCTACGCCAACGCCACCGGATTCGCGATCACCGCAGGCGACCAGCTCGCCTACAACCGCATGATCGCCGAGATCGCCCACGATCGCGGCCTGTCGGCCGGTCTGAAGAACGACCTCCCGCAGATCCCGCAGCTCCAGCGCGACTTCGACTTCGCGGTCAACGAGGAGTGCGCGCAGTACGACGAGTGTTCCTCGCTCACCCCGTTCATCAAGGCGGGCAAGGCGGTCTTCCACGTCGAATACGCCGAGCCGACCGAGAAGTTCTGCGCCGAGTCGCGTCGGCTGAAGCTGTCGTCGATGCTGAAGAAGCCGCAGCTCGGGGTGTGGCGCAAGCCCTGCTGACCGGACGCGCTCTCGGCGGTGCCGTCCGGACGGGCGCGAATGTGGGCTACGACACCCGAATGAAACGGGTTGAACGGGCAACGTTCCCTCTCATGCCCTGTTCCAACCCCTCCGGCAGGTGAGACGATGACGACGGCGACCAGAGCGCCCCGGACGTTGCCCGCCACCGCCACCGCCGCCCAGACTCCTTCGCGTGTTCCGGTGTCCCCGCTGCCGTCCCTCACCGGGCTGCGGTGGATGGCCGCGCTCCTGGTCTTCGGACTGCACGTGCGCAACTTCGGCTACTTCTCCGGCACCGGCGACCACATCATGACGTGGGGCTTCGGGTCCGGTGCCACCGGAGTGTCGTTCTTCTTCATCCTGTCGGGGTTCGTACTGACGTGGTCCGCGCGGCCAGGCGACCGTGCGCTCGCCTTCTGGTGGCGGCGCATCGCCCGCATCTATCCGGTACACCTGGTCACCGCCGCGATCGCGCTCCTCATGGCCTGCACACTGGCCCATCAGGCAAGACCGACGCGGATCCAGGGCCTGGCGAACGTACTGCTGGTGCATTCGTGGTGGCGCCCGTGGTGGCAGACACTGGACCCGGTCAGCTGGTCGCTGGCCTGCGAGGCCTTCTTCTACGCCGCGTTCCCGCTGCTGGCACTCGTCCTGCGCCGTCTCGGTGCCCGGGGATCGGCGGCGCTGGCCGGTGTATCGGTCCTGACGGTGCTGGTCCTCAGCCGGGCGGACGCCCACCAGTGGCTCCCCCAGCCGATCAATTCCTTTCCCGCCGCTCGCCTGCCGGAGTTCGTCCTCGGTGCCGCCACCGCACGGCTGGTGCTCCTCGACCGATGGCGCGGCCCCGGCCTGGAGGCCTCACTCGCTCTGGCGATCATCGGCTACTTCCTCGTCCCGCAGGTCACCGCCGGCTACCCGGCCACCCCCTGCACCCTGATCGGCTTCGCTCTGCTCATCCCGGCGGCGGCGGTCGCGGACCTGCGGGGCCTGCCCTCGCTCTGGCGGCACCCACGACTGGTCCGGCTGGGGGAACTCTCGTTCGCCTTCTACATGGTCCACCTGCTGGTACTGCGGGCCGGGACCAGCCTGTTCGGCACCTACCCCCGCTTCGGCCTGCCGACCGCCGTGGCCGTCACGGCCGTTGCGTTCGCCGTGTCGCTCGGCCTGTCCTGGGTGCTGTACGAGGCGGTGGAGCGTCCCGCGAGACGGCTGCTGCTCCGCAAGCGCCGTTCCGTCACGACACAGCCGGCCGCCCCGCCGGCGCCGGTCCCGCCGGCCCTTGACGCTCCGGCCACGGTCCCGCCGGCGCCGATCCCCGACAGTCGGCAGGACCGGAGCCGGTGACTCCCCCTTGTGCGTGGACAGGGCCGCACGCGTCCGCGGTACGGCGTGCCGTCAACTGCGCGATTGCCGCTGGACGGGACCGCGCACGGCGAGGAGCGCGGCGCCGAGATCGGCCGCCGTTCGCGGGTCGGACAGCGACCGGCCGGTCAATTCCTCGATGCGGCGCAGCCGGTAGCGGACGGTGTTGGGGTGGACGAACAGGCTCTCGGCCGCTACGGCCACGGAGCCGGCCGCGGCGAACCAGTGCTCCAGCGTTTCGACGAGGCGGGCACGTTCCGGGGCCGGAAGGTCGAGAAGCGGCCCGAGCGCGACTTTCACCAGATGGGACGCCTCCGCCGGTGCGGCGGCAACGACCATGGCCAGGGGTTTGTCGTCGAACCGGGCGACACCCGGGCCGCTGCCCGGCAGACTCGCCAGGGCCAGCCGGGCGAAGCGCAGCGCCTGCGGTGTCTCACGCAGGGAGTCGAAGCCGGGACTGACGCCCACGCGGGCGCGTGCGCGACGCAGGATGCGCAGGCCGGTCCTCTCCGCCGCCTGCGTGGTCAGGGCGACCAGCCCGATCTGCTGGTCGGGCAACAGCCGCCAGGCGGACGGCAGATGAGCCTGACGGAGCGCGGTCTCGATCCCCACCAGCGGCTCGGTGCCGGGCGCCGCGGATTCGGCTGCGACGACCGCGTAGGGTCCACGCTCGGGCAGGCCGAGTTCACGGGCGGCCTCCCACAGTGTGGTGCGGTCGGCGATGACGCCGGTGAAGAGCGCTTCCACCAACGCCGAGCGGCGCGCCTGGCGTTGCAGGGTGAGTTCGGCGGTCGTCTCGCGGTGGGCCTCCGCCACCGCCTCGGCATAGAGGCCGAACAGCGACCAGATCTCGGCGGAATGCGCCACCAGCTGGCCGTCCGATACCTCCGGGTGCAGGTAGGCCTCCTCGAGGATCTCCGACCACAGGAACTCGAAGCCGATCCGGTAGGCGTGCAGGACGTCGGCCAGCGGCATGCCCTGCTCGGCACGGACACGGCCGGTCTCTCGGGCCGGGCCGGGATCCGGCGCATCGGCGCGGCACAGATGTCTGAGAACCAGGTCGGCGTTGGCCGTGCAGGATCGCCGCAGCGAGTCGAAGGGGATGAGCGCCTCGTCCCGGTAGGCGACGACGTCGGAGCGGATGCGCTTCGCGATGCGCTCGCCGAGTTCCGGGAGCCGTGAGTGGAGCGCCGCGGCCACGCCGGAGAAATCCATTTGCGCAGTTTAGCCCCGTGGTTTTGTCACCGGGAACAACACCGGGAAGGGGACGCTGTCGGCCGCCCCATAGCCCGTCGCGGCCCGCACGCTGCACGATGTCGTCCGGATGAACAGCGGATTTCAGCGGTGAGATGCGTGGAGGCGGGGCATGGCCAATCTGGCGGAGTTCTTGGCACGGACGACGGAGCGGCAGCCGGATCGTCCCGCGCTGCGTGTGGGCACCCAAATCACCACGTACGCGGAGCTGGACGAGCGCAGTGCCCGTGCCGCCGCGCTGCTGCGGGCCGAGGGGGTCCGGCCGGGTGACCGGGTGGCCTTGATGCTGCCGAACGTCCCCGAGTTCGTCGTGCTGTACTACGGCGTGCTGCGGGCCGGAGCGATCGTCGTACCGATGAACCCGCTGCTGAAGGCACGGGAGATCGGGTACCAGCTCGGTGACTCGGGCGCCGCCATGCTCTTCGAGTGGCACCAGGCGCCGGGCGAGGGTGCGCAGGGTGCGTCCGTCGCGGGGGCGCGGCACATCGTCGTCGAGCCCTCGTCCTTCGCCGCTCTGCTGTCGGGACACGAGCCGATGGTCACGGTGACGGAGACGGACGACGACGACGTGGCCGTGCTGCTGTACACCTCAGGCACCACGGGGCGGCCCAAGGGCGCCGCGCTCACCCACGCCGGACTGCGGCACAACACCGAGGTGAACACCGAACATGTGCAGCGGATGACGCCGCAGGACGTGGTGGTCGGCTGTCTGCCGCTGTTCCATATCTTCGGCCAGATCTGCGCGATGAGCGTGGCCGTCCACAGCGGCGCCTCGCTCACCCTGATTCCGCGTTTCGATCCGCAGACCGTGCTGGAGGCCATCGTCCGGGACCGGGCCACGGTCTTCGACGGCGTACCCACGATGTATGCCGCGCTGCTCCACCACCCGGCGGAGGTCGACGTGCCGACGCTGCGGATGTGCCTCTCCGGGGGTGCCTCGCTGCCGGTCGAGGTCCTGCACGGTTTCGAACGGCGCTTCGGCTGCACGGTGTTGGAGGGCTTCGGCATGTCCGAGACCAGCCCGGTGGTCACCTTCAACCATCTCGACCGGCCCCGCAAGGCCGGGTCGGTCGGCACCCCGATCAAGGACGTGGAGGTCCGGCTGCTCGACGAGGCGGGCCACGACGTGGGGCCCGGCGAGGTCGGTGAACTGGCCGTGCGTGGGCCGAATCTGATGAAGGGGTACTGGAACCTGCCGGAGGAGACCGCGGCCGCCATCCCCGACGGCTGGCTTCGCTCCGGCGACCTCGCCCGCCAGGACGAGGACGGCTTCCTGTACATCGTCGACCGCAAGAAGGACATGATCATCCGCGGTGGATACAACGTCTATCCGCGCGAGATCGAGGAGGTGCTGCACGAGCACCCCGCCGTCGCGCTCGCGGCCGTGGTGGGCGTGCCGCACGAGCGGCTCGGGGAGGAGGTCGCCGCGGCGGTGGTGCTGCGCAAGGGTGCCGAGGCCACACCGGACGAACTGCGGCAGTTCGTCAAGGACCGTGTCGCGGCGTACAAGTACCCGCGTACGGTGTGGCTCGTGGACGCCCTGCCGACCGGCCCCAGCGGCAAGATCCTCAAGCGGGAGATCAGCGTTCCGGCCGGGTGAGCCGGGGCAGTGCGCCGCGGCGGTGGGCCGCGGTGACCAGGCCCGGTTCGTTGGTGATCGCCGTCAGGGCGATCTGATGGGCCAGGACGAACGGCAGCGTCCATATCGTCGCCCGGAACATCTCCCGGCGTTGAGCGCTTGCCCGTAGATACCGAACAGGCCGTAGAAGTGGATCTGCGGCGCCGCCCCACACCGCCGGTACCGTCCCCCACAACCAGCACGGACACCACCAACGTCACGAGAGGCCGCACCGAATCCACCTCATCACGGTCTTCGGACTACCGCCGGCTGCAACGGTGCCACCGAACGTCTGTCTGTGGCTCGTGGCCGACACGAGACACGTACGGGCGACTGCGTGCGGCGTTCGGGCTGATCGGAGGTGGGGCTGATCGGGTTACTTTTCGGCCTGGAGGCACTCGGAGGGAGTACGGGCTCGCGCCCTGGCCGTGTCCTTCAGCGGTACAGGCGGGGGTCGGGTTGAGGGTAATCACGTTGCTGCTGCGATTCCGCTGTGCCGGTGTGGTGCCGGCCTTCGCGGCGGCGGCGAAAGGACGACCTCTGATGCGAGTGACCCGGACCATGTTCGCCTCCGCGGCGGTTGCCGCGGCCGTCGCGTTGTCCGCTCCCGCCGCACACGCCGTGTCGCTGGGGCTTCGAGCTCATGCCGGTGGCGCTGCCCTGGCGCTGACCAGGGACCACCACCCCGGCGGCCAGTCGCACAGCGAGCACGGCGGCGGCGCCCAGGGCGGCGCCCAGGGCGGCGCGCACGGCCAGTGGTCGCAGGGCGGCGGCGCCCAGGGCGGCGCACACGGCCAGTGGTCGCACGGCGGGGGTGCCCAGGG
>NZ_JAKEEB010000059.1 GCF_021462825.1 Streptomyces glomeratus
CCGAACGCTCTCCGCACCCGAAGTCAGCGCACTCCGCTGACCACCTGCAACCCCGGGCCCTGCCACTCAACCAGGAGTGGCAGGGCCCACTCCATTGGCCTTCCGCGCTGGGCACCCCACCTGACCAGACACGGACGGAATCACCCACCGGTACTTAAAGAGCGTTTTGTTCCGCAGATCGTGTTTGATGCCCATTCAGGCGACAGTCGTTCTGGGGTGCTGGGGCAGGAGTGCCCACTGAGGCAGTTGCGGCAGCACAGATCGTGCAGCAGTCCGTTTCGGTGAGTTCCCTCCTGTCTGATCCCAAGGCGCCCCCGGCTGTCACCGTTTGCGCCCTGGGGACGCATGGCGCCCGCCGGTACTACCGAAACATGACGCGACACCGCCCATATCCCAGCGACCTGTCCGATGCCCGCTGGGAATTACTGGAACCCACGCTCACCACATGGCGGACCGAGCGAAGAGGCAGAGGCCTGGAGATCGGCCGTCCACCCGAGCACGACCTGCGCCGCATCATGGAGCCATCCTCTATGTCGATCGGACCGGGATCCCGTGGCGCTACCTCCCGCACGATTTCGCTCCCTGGGAGACGGTGTACGGATACTTCGCTGCCTGGCAGAAGGAAGGCATTTTCGACCAGCTCAACGGCCTGCTGAGGCGACTGGTGCGCGCGGCCGAGGGCCGGAATGCCGAGCCGAGCGCCTGCGTGCTGGACACCCAGAGCATCAAGACCTCCGCTAACGTGCCCACGGCCGGCCAGGGCATCGATGCGGGCAAGAAAATCGCGGGCCGCAAGCGTCACATCGGCGTCGACACCCTCGGCCTCCTGCTGGCCGTGTGGGTCACCGCGGCCAGCGTCTCCGACAACGCCGGCGGCATCCACTTGCTCTTCCGCATCGCCACCGCGAACCCCCCGTGTGACCAAGGCATGGGCGACACCGGCTACCGAACGAAAGGCATCGACACGGCGCCTGCCTCGGCATCGAAGTCGTCCAGTGCGACCTCGGCGTCAAAGGATTCAAGGTGATCCCGCGACGCTGGGTCGTCGAGCGAACCTTCGGCTGGTTGATGCACCACCGCCGCCTCGCACGCGACTACGAAACCCACCCGCACCGCTCCGAAGCCATAATCCACGTCGCGATGATCGATCTCATAAGCCGCAGGCTCACGCGTGAATCCACCCCGAACTGGCTCAACACCTGAACCTGGAACCAAACACGATCTGCGGAACAAAACGCTCTTTCAGCAACGGAGTCAAAGGCTTCGTGGCCAAAACCGTCTCCGCCCAACAGCTCGCCGAGATCATCCGTACCGTGCACGCAGGGCGCCGCTACATTGACCCGGACATCGCCTCGGACGCCATCAGCGCGGGCGAGTCTCCGCTCACCGCTCGCGAGGCGGACATCCTGTCCATGGCCGCCGACGGCGCCCCGATCGAGGAGATCGCTGAGCGTGCAGTACTGGCCCCGGGAACGGTGCGCAACTACCTCTCCGCCGCCACGACCAAGCTAGGCGCGGAAAACCGCCATGCGGCCGCGCATCTGGCACGGCGGCGAGGATGGATCTGATCGAAGGGCCCGCGTGGAGATCAGGTGAGGAGAGCGAACAAGTACACTCCTCGCTCGCCGCCCACTGCCAGGTCGACTCGCGGCTCCGGCACAGTGGCCCGTGGTCCCTGCACTGCCTCGCGACGCAGCCTGCGTCGGGTCCTCGTCATGGGCAACGGGCGGGCTATTCGTCGTCCATCTCGCGTTCTACATACAGGCGGGCGTCAATGTCCTCGACCCAGTTCAGGGCCCACGCCCGCAGGTGGACGATGTCGTCTGGCGACAGCCCGTACGCCGCGTAGTCGTCGTCCTCGTACCACTCCGCACCAGAGAGCCGGTCGCGTAGCCCTTCGAGACTGAATTCGTCCCGGGCATGACGCCGGCCGAGCGCCTCGAGCTCGGCAGTAGTGCGGTGCCGCGAAGCCGCATGGACGTCGATCAGGTCGCGCACCGCGCCGCGGTCGGCCAGTGCGCGGACTTTGGTGCCGATCACGTCGTCCAGTGCGAGGACCAGGCCGTATTCGGTGCGTTGGGGCTGTGCCCAGAACGCTTCCTTGAGGACGTCGACTTCGCAGCGTTCCTGCGTAGCGGGGTCGGTGACGATGAACCGCCCGGACAGGGGGTCGGCCTCGATCTGCTCCACCTGCCAGCCCCGGCTGGTCAGCTGGGAGCTCACATGGTGGAGGATCTCTGCCATCGGCGCAGGGTTCTCGGTGGCCACGTCAAGATCGTTGCTGAGCCGCTGGACCAGCCCGTGGGCCTGCACGGCGTACCCACCGGTGATCACGAGCGGGTACGGGGAGCCGATGTCCAGCACGTCGGCCAGGAGCCGACGGTGAAGCGGGGTGAGCTTCATGCGGCGGCTGACGCCGTCCGTGCCAGGTCAGGGAAGGTCTCTTCCCACACGTCGCGGAGGTGCGGACTGATGAGGCGTCGCAGCACGGGCCACTGTTCGAGCAGGAGCCGACGGTTGAGGAGTGCGACCAGGTCATCGCGCTGGCCTTCGGCGAGCACTGCACGATAGAGACTCATCCGTGCTTTGGGCCGATCCAGGGGGAAACTGGTGCGTCCGGACCACACCACGTGCAGGGGAGGGACGACGACGCCCTGGTCGGGGCCGGTCAGGTCCTCGAGCCTCTCGGGCAGACGGCTTCGATAGCGCGCCCGCAGCACCTCCGCGTGCCCGGTTGGCTCGGCGAAGCTCCCTGTATCCATGCCCTCAGTATCCGCCATGGCCGCCCGGACAGACAGCCACCTCCCCCGGACGCTAGCGCCACCGCCAGGATCGGCCGATCGCTCCGGCGCCCAGATGGAGCGCCACAAGATCCTTCACAGCACGGTGCGGGGATGGTGCCGGCCACCGCCCACTCCACGACTGCCGGTCAACTCGGCAGCGGACGAGCTGCTGCCCAGGTCAGCCCTGACTTCCAGCGCAGCCACCGCGGCCCTGAGCGCCCTCGCCTGGGTGAAGGTGTTGTTCGGCCGCATCCTCGCCCCGCTCGCCCAGCCCCCGGAACAGGGTGCACTGCCCCAGCTGTACGCGGCCACCGCCCCGGACGTGAAGGGCGGTGAGTTCATCGGGCCGGACGGCTTCGCCCAGCTGCGAGGCGGCCCGACGCAAGTGCAGTTGTCCACCGCGGCAGCCGATCCGCAGACGGGCCGCCGTCTGTGGGAAGTGTCGGAACAACTCACCGACGTGCGGTTTCTGATTCCCGCTACTTTCTAACGAAGAGGTCGCGCGGATGGGCGTGGGGTCCTGGCTGGCGATTCCGGTGTTCGGCCCAGCGGTGGGTTGTCCACGCCTGTCGGATCAGGCTCCGCACGGTGATGATCGACCAGGACGATCGCGCAGCAGTACCAGCCCAGGACAGCGCCCAGGACGAGGGCGAGTTTCACATCGCCGAAGCCGAAGCCCTTGGTGATCAGGAAGAGCACGAGGTAGCAGGCTCCCAGGATGAGGGGGCCGAGCAGCGCGGGCGTCCAGCTGCCGTCGGCGTCGGGCAGCACTGCGGCGACGCCGAGTGGACGATTGCGGCCGCGGCGAGCGGCAGGGTGAGCGCGTCGTGCAGCCGGTGTGCGGCGAAGTCGACGGTGGCGAGCGTAGCTCGGCGTGGGCCCCGGCGGCGGCCGCTAGCAAGGCGCACCAGGGCCGTGGCGGAGGCGACGGAGAGTGTGCTCGGCCCGCAAGGTGTCCCAGGCGGCGCAGCGAGCATGCCCCAGCCAGCCGCCGTAGGTACCGGTGAGGGGATGGTCGGCCGGGCACGTGACCGCCACGGTTCCTCGGGCGGCACGGAGAATCGGTACGTGGGACTGAGCACGCCTGTGCCGCAGCCCCAAGAGCGGCAGCCATGGTGATCAGCAACGTCTCCACTGGCCGGAGCTTATGGTCAACAGCGCTCCGTCCACTCCGCCCGAAACTGGATTAGGGCTTCCAGGTGCGCAGGAAAGCGGCGATCCGGGGGGCGGTGCAGCGCGGGTTGTTCAGCTCATGGGCGAGCGCGGTGAGCTGTTCGCGGGTGGGGCTGACAGGGATGTTGCTGGCCTCGAGATACATAACGGCAACCGCGCAGGCCACGGTCAAGTTTGAGTGCTCCAGCCAGCGGCACTGGCCCAGAGTGTGCACCAGGGCAGCGGCACGGGCGTAGGCGCCGTCGTAGACGGGGGTGTCGAGGAGTTCACCGCGGTGGCGGGCGACTGCTGCGATGGGGACACCGTAATCGTCGGCTGCTGGGTCGCGATGGCCCGTCCGTTCCGCCACTTCGAGGATCCAGGATTCGTCGACGTGCAGGATCACGCGGCAGCACCCGGCTGGGTCTCGGCGTATGGGGCGTCGAGTTGCCGCTCCAGGTCGTCAAGGAAGGTGCCGTGCTCATCGATGAGCCGCTGGGCGGCAGTCATGCCGGCTGCGCGGGCGCCGGTGGTGTCTTCGATGATGAGCCGCTCTATGTACTTGTTGAAGTCCAGCCGGCGGGCGGCCGCGGCGGCCTTGCCGGCCGCGAGCACGTCCTCTTCCAGCCGGACCTGCGTCTGCTTCTTCGTGGAAGTCACACCCCACATGGTAGCAGGGTGGTAGCAGCCGGGGGCGGGCGTGGAAACGGTGCGCACTCGGCGTGGCACGCGCCAGCAGTGCAATACTGGTCGGCTCCGGCGTCAGCCAGTCTCAGAGTGCCAGTCGGGTTCAGGTCCGGGGCATAAGCGGGCAGCTGGACGACGGTCAGCCGGGCGGCGTTCGCGTCGATGAACGCGCGCAGCACCCCACGGTGTCTGGTCACTGGTCAAGCGCGACATCGGCAACCTCGCCGCCGCCGACCTCAGCCAGGTTACCCGCGCTGTGAAGCACCGGTTCAAGCAGATCCAATACCGCCCGCACCTGGTCGACGGCTGCCTGGCCGGTGCCGGTCTGGACCTGGGCAGCTGAGCGGCACGGAGCCCGGGGGCCGCGCAAGCTGCATTGCCGGGACGACGACCGGGCACCGTGGCTCCGCGTCGAGAGCGCCCACCGGCCGTGGTGGTCCTCGGCGCGTCAATCCCCTCGGTTCGCACCGGACAAGGGCGGTACCTTGCCGCCATGTGCATCTCGACCGGCGAGGCCGCGTTCTCCGGCACGATCGTCTACTGCGGGCGGCAGCACCACCGCGTGCACGGCCTCATCCACGTCCTGGGCTACCAGAACACCGCCGTCAACCTGTCGGATGGCCCGAACGCCATGCTGCTGCACCTGCCCACCAGGCAGCTCACTCCCCGGCACTTCCTCTCCGCCGGGCGCACCGGCGACGTCTTGCACCGCATGGTCGCCGCCGTGGAACGCGTCGCCGCCGCAGCCGACGGCATCGCGTGGATGAGCGCGGAACCGCAGGCCGTCCAGGTCTTCGACCACGACGTCTACACGGTGCTCCTGGCAGAGGACCCCACCGCGGTCCTTGCCGCGCTGCGGCAGGTGTCGCCGCACCGGCGCCCCGATCTCGAGCCGGACCTTTTGCGCTTCTACGCCGACCACTTCCCCGACCACACCATCGCTGTGTGCTGCTTCGACAACGCCGACGCGCAACGCGCCAAGCCACTGCTGTTGTGGTATGCGCCCCTCGACCCCGACCGGCTGACCGTGCCGGCCCTGGACAGCCACACCGGTAGGGCGCCGGACCTCAACGCCGCCGTGCCCGTGGACCACTGGGTCCTGCTCTCTACCGACCAGGCCCCCGCCGGCTGGGGCACCCCCGTCGACTACCCCGGAGACATGCGTCACCGCCTGCGAGCCTTCCTGCCCACCGCCATCATGGGCCGGCACTACGGCCAAGGGCAGGGCCTGCCCAACGGAGACTTCACCATCAGCCACCACGACCTGCTCGCCGGCGACCTCGACCGCATCGAGCGCCTGCAACCGACCCATCGCTGAAGGGCGGGACGGCCATGCCATCGCACGTCAGCCGAGCCCGACATCACCCAATCAAGTTCAGTACCAACTCTTCCTCGATCCCACGGAGAAGACCGCGTTGAGCGAGCTCCTCAGCAACTGCACGGATGTCCCGGTCACTGTCACCCTCGCCCGCTGAGGCAGGTTCGGGCCCGCCACCTCGGGGAGTGGCGGGCCCGGACCGTTTCCACGGTGGCACACGTCCCGCCTGCCTGCAGTCCCATTCGCGGCCTTCGTGCCGGGCGGGTGCTTCGTTGGAGTGATGAAGCCATCACCCGTATGAGCGTATCGAACGTGGCTTCGAATCCGCTGGAGACGCGGCCGCTCTTGCCGCGTTCCATACCGCGCGGTCAGTCGCGGAGAAGGTTGCTGGTCACACGGGAGTGGGACTTGGCCGGGCTCAAGCCGAGGGCTGTGCCGATCGTCTCGGCCGGCACCGCCTCGTCCTCGACGGCATAGGCGGCTTCCCGGCCGACGGCACAGGCCATGCGCTCCAGTTGGGTCACCGCTCTCAGCGCGGCCAACGGGGCCTGCTCGGCCAGCGGAGCAAGGTGCGCCTGGAGTTGGTCCATGACTGCGGTGACATCGGCCGGCACCGGGATCGCCTGGCTTTGCACGCTGTCGATGTGGTTCTGCCAGTCGTGGTAGGGGCGGGAGATGTCCAAGTCATCCAGGCGGTCGTCGCTCACCTGCTCCCAGTCGATCGGATAGGTGTCACCGCGCCAGCCGCACGCACACGCACTGCGATAGCCGGCGGCCCGCGGCCGGCCCATCTGTCCGTTGTATGCCCACCACTCACTCGTTGAGAACCCCGCGCTGCCACTGCTCATGTCCAGATAGACAGGCTTCGCCTCACTGCCGTCCTCGAGGACAGCTCCCACGTAGCCCTCGTGAGACGTGCCGAACTCCTCAGTGCGCCACCCCTCCGTTCCTGTCCCTCCCATCCCGTGGACGACCGCGGTTCGGCTTGCCTACCCCGGGGCAGCCCCGCAAGAGCCCTGTCGTGATGACACCGACGCCGTCACGGTGCCGAGAATGCCGCAGGCCACACACATGTGACAGGCAAACTCCTCAATACGACCCGATCAGGGGGGCACGGCCACTGGCCACCGTGAGGTGCTTCTCCGGTCAGGCGCCTGGAGCTCAGAGAACCGGTCAGCGCCGGGATCACCGTCCCCGGCGACCGCTGAATGAAGGCGGACCCGTCACCACGGGGGGAGCGACGGGTCCGGCACGCATCCACAGTGCCACATCCCTCGGCACGCGCCCACTCTCTTCAACAGCAGCCGGCGTCGACAGGCTTGGGCGTCGGCTCTGTTCGCGGGCCGACATGCCGGAGCAGGCACCGACCGCCGTGGCCGCATCGGCGCCCGCCCGGCTGGTCAGCTCAGGCCCAGTTTGGACAGGGCGGTGGTCCAGTCGGTGACGATGGCCTGCTGCGCGTTGGCGAGGGTGACCTTGCCGGAGCAGACGGCGGTGTGCAGCTTCGTCTCCACCGGGTCCTTCTTGTTGTTGACCCCGCCGCCCGGCTTGTGGCCCGGGTCGGCCGGCTCCACCCACAAGTTGCGGGCGTCGTTCGGGTCACCCCCGAGCTGCAGGGAAATCAGGTGGTCGTACTCCGCGTCCCCGAGACTGCCCTGGTAGCCGTACGAGGCGGCGTTCGCCTGCTTCTCCTTCCGGGTGATCGCCTCCGGCGGCCGGATCTTCTTGGTGTAGCCACCCGTCCGGCAGATCGTCGTGGCCAGGTTCGCCTGCGTCACCGCCGGCGAGATCGCCCCTGGGGTGCATGCCAGGTCCTCAAGGGGCTCGCCCTTCTCGTACCGGTAGTGACAACTGCCCGCGGGCGGCTGCTGCTGCACCGTGTACTTCGCCTGCGGCCCCGCACCCACCGGAATCTTCACCGCTCCCGCAGGTACGGCACTCCCCGCCGGCCCCTGCGCCGACGTACCACCCGTCCCCGAGGTGCCCGACGCGACCTGCGAACCCGACGAACAGCCCGCCACCAGCAGACAGGAGAGCAGCACCGACGGCACCGCACGGCAAATGGAACCCATGACGACCCCTCACGAACGAGCGACAACTAACCCCATGCTCCCCCACACCGGCACCCTCCCACCGCCCAGCGCCGGGCGCACAGATGCGCGCCCAGCGACACGAGCACCGCGCCCCGCTCGCGGCGATCCTGGACATGTTTGAGGTACGCCAGCGGTCAGGAGCTCGCGTCTCCGTTCGTGGCCAGCGCACCGCTCGCCCCCTCCCGGCGTACCGCACGCGCGATCCGCTGCCGCTTCGCCTTCTGGCCGCCGCCGTCCTTCCGGGCCTGCTCTATCGTGACCCGCAGCGTGATCTGGGCAGTGCAGGAGGCGGGGCGGCGGTGATGGACCCGCTTGCGCCCCGGGCGCTGACTGCGGCACGTGTGGGCCCTCGCGGGGTATCGCAACGGAAACGCCCTGCTTCCCCGCTTCGGCACGCAAACCTGAACGCGCCCCTGCACCGCCGCGGCTGACGACCCTGGCATGATGCTCCTCCGCGCTGTGGTCATCCGCCTGATCCACTCCCGCGAGATCAGCCCCGACTCCTCATGCGGACCGGTCTACTTCGTCCTGTACGACCTGGAGAGCGAGGACCGGGCCCGCGAGCTGGCCGCGGCCCTGTACGGAGACCTCGGCCCGCTGACCCAAGCCGTACCCGACACCTCCGCCTGACCAGCGATTGACCGGGCCGAAGCATCTAGCGGCCGTCCAGGTCGTCCGCGGCCTGCTGGGCGGCTTCATCCCACGACCGCCGTCGCGGCCCCCGCCTGTGACGAGCCTCCCGCCGACGGTCAGGGAAAACGGGCCAGCCGGCCACCGTGCATGTGCGCCCTGCGGGCCGACACCCGCGGTCGGGTCCGGCTGCCAGCAGGTCTGCTGAGCAGCGTGCGTCTGCGTGGACGCAGGGAACTGTGGGGGAACTGGCTCACAGTAACTGGCTCGAGATGCCGGATCTCAGACCGGCCCACTTGAAGGTGCGGCTGCTCGATGCCGCGGTCCTGGACTAGGCTCCCGGTCGCTGCGCACGCCGTCGTGCCGTGCACTGGGCACTGCGCCCCGCACTGCTGCTCGTGCCGCCCACCGCAGCGCATGCTCTGCGGCTGACCGCGCTCGTGCTCGCCGTGCACACCTCCACCCAGGTCCACCGCAACACCGACATGGACGTCCTCGCCCGCCTATGCGGACACTCCCCTGCCCAGACCGCGGGAACGGCTGGACCGGCTGACGGGCAGCCGCACTCTGGCCGCCTGGCAGCACGACCAAGACACCGATGAAGTCGTGTGGCAACTCCCCCACCAACCGGCCCCAAGCCGTCCCGCTGCAGGCCCCATCAGCGTCACTTATCGGATGGTGAATGCTCAGGTTGAGAAAGAGACCTCACTCAAGAGGAACCACAGGCTCCACCTATCCGTACTATCTCTACGCCGGGCCACGCGCAGCAGTCATCTCCACCACCGCTCGGACCCAAGTACGAGAACACGGGCGCTCAAGCGCGTGCACCACAGGTGCTGCACGCCCGGTCAGGAAACCGAGAGAAAGGTCGGCCCATGTCCGAAACCACGACTGCTGGTACTGAACTGACATCGCAGTACGCCGCGCAGGTGACCAGCGACCTCGAACGCAACGCCAAGGAGCAGGAACGCATCAGCGCGGAGATCGCCTCGCTGCAGGAACAACTGACCGCGCTGCAGCATGACCACTCCGTACTGATCCAGGTGCAGCAGGTGCTTGGCATTGCCCCGGCACCGGTTCAGCCCGCAGCCAGCCCGGACGGCGCCGCGGTACCTGCTCCGCGCAAGAAGGCCTCTGCCGAGTCCGGAGCCGGCAAGCGGACGCGAGCGAAGAACACGCAGGGCACCATGACCGGCAAGAAGTCGGCGACCAAGAAGCCGACGGACAAGACCGCAGCCGCGAAGGCGGGCCAGCCCACGCTGGTCGAACTCGTCCGTAGTCACCTCACCGAGCAGAGCGAACCACGTTCCGCAGCCGAAGTCGCCACCGCACTCGACCAGACCCATCCCGAGCGCGGCATCAAGACCACTGTCGTGCGCACCACGCTCGAGGGACTCGTGGCCAAGAACCTGGCCAAGAGGACCAAGCAAGGCGCCTCTGTCTTCTACACCGCCCCCGACACCGTCGAGCAGAGGAGCGCACCGCTCAAGGACGAGGAGCAGTCCGGGCAGGCGCCGTAACAATGGCTAACAGGGCGACTTGAGTTGCTGGTGGGTGATCAGGCAGCAGGCGAGTTTGAGGAACGCTTCGTGCATGTCCGCGCGTCGTTCCCAGCGCACGCGCAATCGGCGCAAGCCGTGCAGCCGGGCAGAGGTCCGCTCGACCACCCACCGGTAGACACCCAAACCGCTGCCATGCGCGGTGCCCCGTTCTCGGTTTTCCGGGGGTGGGGCACCTTCTCCGTTGAAGGACGGGGTTCTGATGTTGATCCGTGAAACGACGTTCACCGTCGACCTCGGCGAGAACGGCTACCTCATCGGCTTCGACGACGACTACGACTTCCCCAGCGAGATGCCGTTCGGCTGGCGCTGCGGCCCGGCCACCGAGACCCTCGCCGTCGTCCTTCCCACCACCGACACCGGCCCGCTGCGGATGACCGTCCAGGTCCACGACGGCCCGCCCGGCCGCCGAGACCAGCAGCGAGTGGGAGCCCGCGGAGGAGATGAGCCTCTTGGCCGACGCCGACGCCCCCGTCCTCTGCCTTGCCACCATCGGACAGGGCGACTTCTGGGACGCCTGGCCCGACGACGAACCACCCATCGAGATGCCGCCGCCCTCCGTCGGCAGTGGCGACTGGGTCCGCATGCGCCTGTACTGCCACGCCGACGACCCCGAACCCGGCATCGGCGATCACGGAGAGCGCCACCTCGTCCAGCTCTGGCGCGCACCCGCCACGGACCCCGTCCACCCCGCTCTCAGCGAGGAAGACAAGAAGGCGCGCGCTGAGTACGCCGCAGACCAGGCACAGCTCGTGGAGGACTACACCAGCGAATATCCGATGTAGCGGGAGCGCGGTCCGACGTGATGCTCCGGGCATCGAAAGCAGCCGACGTCTGGGCGTCATGCACCTCCGCTGTTGTGTGGGCTCGCCGCAGCAGGAAGGGGCAGCCCTCGGGATGTGCTGGGCCTTGGCTACCTGGCCAGGGTTACGGTGATGGGAACGTCCGGGCAGACACTCAGGACCTCGGTGAGGGCGGCCTGCTCGGTTGCGTCGATGCTCAGTCCCCAGCGGGTTTTGTCTGCGACCCAGTCGGTGACGTACTGGCAGCGGTAGCCTTCGGCCGGGGGCATCCAGGTGCTCGGGTCCTGGTCAGCCTTTGAGCGGTTCGAGGCGGCGGAGACCGCGATGAGGGCGCGGTCGTCGCCGCTAGATGATCCTCCCTCAAGTTCTCCTCAGGGAATAGTGATTGTCGCGTGCATGACCTTCACATAGTGTCCAAGTGCTCGATCGCCACGGGGGCGGTCCACCGGGAAGGTGTCACATGGGCATCGGTTCACGGCGCGCTTCGACCGGCGCTGCCACTGCTGCACTGCTCCTCTGCTTCGCTGCTGCGGGCACCGCTGCCGCAGAGGAGACGCCGACCGACGGCACAGCCGCTTCTGCCGACCAGACGACGGAAATCAACAACAGGCAGGGCTGGGAGGACGAGCCCGACCAGCCGATTGTTGAGAGGTGCCGAGCCGGTGTGACGGCCCGTCAACCTGGTACTCGTTCACGTCGAAGAAGGCGACGTTCGTGCCTTCATGGTGGAACGGCACCTCCTTCAAGGACGGACCGGGTGGGACGATGTCGGTGTCCGTGCTCAAGAGCGGCACCATTTCGCTCGAAGTCTCGGGTAGCGGCGAGTGGTCGGCCGGGGCGATCCTCGCGCAGGCCAAGACCACGATCTCGGTCAAGGTCGCTGGCAGCGTGTCCGTCACCACTGGCCACACCTATAGCCAAGACATCCCCAGGAACAAGTACGGTCACATGCAGTACGGCTCCTGGGGCTACAAGGTGAGCTGGAAGAGATACCGATCCACCGGAGACGGCTGCGGCGGTGTCGAGATCGGCCACGGTACGGCTACTCTGCCCACGAACGAAGTGGGCTGGAAGTGGTGGGTAACTTCGTCATGACCTACGTGAACCCGCGGGTTTGGCTCGCCGGGTGTGCAGCGGCGACATCGGTGCTTCTGCTCACCTCCTGCACCTCCGACAAGGGGGAGGGCAAGGCTGGAGGCTCGTCGCAGTCGTCTGCGCCAAGCAACTCGGCAGCGACAACTGGTCCGTCCGAGAAGAAGGTTACCGAGCAGGCTCAGGCGGCCCTTGCTGCTGTACACAGCGGCAGGTTCTTCGCTGCCGGCGCGGAGCGTGTGACCGACGGCGTCCACACCGAGACCGTCCTCAGTAAGGGCAAGAACTACAAGTTCAACCTGGTCTGTGTCGGCAGTGGCAGCGCTCAGTTGTCGTTCACACCGGCGAGCACCGGCCCGAAGGTCAGGGTGCCGTGCGATCAGTCGTTGGTCCAGCGGCGGATCACCGGGGACGGGCCGGTCCGCATCAACGTTGACGGCGCCAGGGGTGCGACTGGCGTGATCGCCTGGCAGGTCGACGCCATCTGACCTACGCGAACAGTGAGCGCCCTCCGGCATCGCCGCTGAGGGCGCTCACCGCGTGCGGTACAGCCCAGCGTCAGCATCAATCCAGACAAGACAAGCCCACGCAGCCCACGCAGCAGCCCACGCAGCAGGACGATCAGCCAGGACGATCAGCGACGATCAGCCAGCGACGATCAGCCAGAGCGCGGTAGAACTTTCCCTACGTCCATCAAGCCCCGGCTGCGCTCCGCTCCGCCGGGCGCGCTCCCGGCTCCGCCGCGGGCGCCGCTCCTGCCTCCGGCCCACTCCGCCCGCGCTGCGCCGACGCGCGCCCACATGTGGATAGGGCCGGTGGCCATGAGGCGAGCACCGCGGAGTGCGGCCCCACGGTCAAGACGATGCCTCCGTCGGGGGAGCCGGCACCGGGATGGAGGGGGCACCGTCGCCGACCGCGGGTACGTAGTGGCATGCGAGGGGAGCTCCCATCCCGTCCGCCGTCGCCCCAGGCAGAGCCGAGCAGACGCGGCCCAGGGGCGTCAAGGTCGTTCGTACAGTGGCGCGCTCCACCTTGACGCCCCTGAACCACGCCCGCTCCACGGTGTGTGGGTCGACGGCGGACGGGATGGGAGCTGGGGTGAGTGGCGGGTTGAGCAAAATGCCATCGGGGAGCGGCTCGGAGATGAAGACTGGGCAGATGCGCGGTTAGGTGCAGAGAGGCCGACATGCCCATAGCAACGTTTCGCATCAGCGGTACGGAGATCCTTCACGAAGAGCGCAGACGCGCGCTCGCACATCTCGCCGATGATCTCCAGGCCCTTGGCATCGAATGCCATGTCAACTACCGGCCGCCCGACCCGGGGAAGCGGGGAGTCACCTGGTACGAGGTGCTGTACATCTACTTGGGCACTAAGGCGCTCGAAAGCCTCACTGGGTATGCATTCAACGTACTTGCAGAGCAAACCGTAGCACGTGTGATCAACTGGGCTAAAGATCGACTGAGGAGGGGTGAAACCAACCGCCCGCAGTCGATCACCATCTACGGTCCGGACGGCCAGCCGATGATCACAGTGAAGGTCCGCAGCCCTGAACAGATCGAGATCGAGGATCACACCGCTACAGCCCCGAACGGTGAAGATGGCCAGCCACAGCGCGCCGATGGCAACTGGGTACCTCCGGAATGACGGCTGATGAGACATGACGAATCGAGGCGGTACAGCAGTGCGGTACTGCAACTGTGCCAACCGCAGGTGACCTACACAGTCCGCCAACGGCCCCACGATCAGCGCACGAGACCTCAGTGACCGTCCCGCCCGTAGTTCGCATGGAGGGACGCGCACGTCGAACGACCGCTTGCCTCGGTCATTGAGACTCCACCGACCGCGTTTTCGGAGAGAACTTGGCCGCAAGGCTTGCCGAATGTGGCGGAAGGTCCAGGGCCTCACGGAGTTTGCCCGTAGGAAGATCACGATCCTCAGGCCAGCGGATGACCATACGCTCGTCTGAGGGCTCACGAGGTAGGAGAACCCAGGGACCGCCCGGCGTACCAGGCTGAAGGTCTAGAACGGCGTTGTGGGCCCTGATCAGACGCTCGAAACGAGCAGCGGCAACGAGCTGGGTCCTGGTGAGTCCCGTGTCACCCAACTGCCGGCGAAGGAATGCATAGAGGTCCCGCGCACGATTCAGGTGAATGAATTCAGGGCGTCGTGTTTCATTAGCAGGCCAAGCAGCTTCAAGGATTTCCTTGGCCTGGGTACGGAATGGGGCTCGCTTAATTCCCAATGCCTGAAGGCGCAAATTAACAGCCTGAACAGTGACATCGAACATCTCGGATATTTCCTTATCGGAAAATCCGTTTCTGTAAAGCTTCAGCAGCTCGGGGTTCTCCGGCAGCTTGGTCATCGGTTCTGGCCCCTGTCCGTGGCGGCGGTAGGCATGACGGTTGCGATCTTGAGGCAAAGTACCGCCGCGGCCCCACACTTTCAAGCCCTACCCACCCAGCGAAGTGGGATGTCCGTCGGCTCGGCTTGAGAGTGTGACCTCGGCCTCACTTCGTGCACCTAGGGCCTACTAGCGGCAGTGGGTCCGGTCACTCTCCACCACCAACGGTGGATTCGAGATATCAACGAGTAGTAGCCCAATATTCGACTCAAAGTTATTCTCCTCGGCGAGGCACTAAAGAGTAGCTCGGAACGATTCACTCCGCTATGGATCCGCCCGCAGAGCCAACCAATTTGTATGGCTAGCTCCTCGAAGTAGATAAATCCGGTGCTGACCGAGTATCTTTCCTCATCCCACCTTCGAATCTGTTGAAGGTAGGCACGAACGTCGTCATTCTCCCACGACCGAAGCGCGGCATATCCTATAGTGGTCGGCATAATGTCGGCGATCTTGATCACCCCGCGGCACCAGTTGTGACCTACTG
The DNA here is from genome assembly GCF_021462825.1 of Streptomyces glomeratus. GTDB lineage: Bacteria > Actinomycetota > Actinomycetes > Streptomycetales > Streptomycetaceae > Streptomyces > Streptomyces glomeratus. The sequence goes on from NZ_JAKEEB010000059.1 coordinate 15,004, forward strand.
CATTGAAGTAATCCAGGTATTGAATCAGGTCTAACTCTTTATCGGTGCCAAGGATGCTTTCGTCGTAGCGGAATCTATCGTGGTCTATATCCATGAAAATAGACGTCAGCGCCTGACTGTCGTAAAAGTCGTTCGTGTAATTCCTGATAAACTCGGCCCTTTGGGTGAGGCGAGACGCTCTACTGCTTAACACCCACGTGGCGACAGTGATACCAGCTGCCACAATTGCCACAGTCACTTCAGCTTGCACAGCTCGGCCTCCTGCGGGTTAGAAAACGTCCCTGCTCGCCAAAGTAGCCGAGCATGCTGATGTAAGAAGCCAGAATTTCAGAGACCCGGTAGGGCACCGCATTGCCATGGCTGCGAGGCCTGTCCTGCACCACAACCGCACCAGATTGAGCAGGGAACAGCGGGGAGTCACGGTGAAACCAGCTGAGGCCCGGCAAGGCAGTAGATCGGCCGTTCGCCCAGGGTGGGGCCCGAAGCGCTTCAGTGTGCGCCCGCGTGCATCTGGCAGATCCAGCGTGCGCCTTCTGTCAACGGTCATTTCGTTCTCCCCGTAGGCGGCAGAAGCCAAGCCACGTTGCCCAGGGGCCACGTACTGCGCGGCGAGACCGGAGGGGGAACCAGGTGGCGATGTGTGGTGCGACGACCAAGACAGGAGGCTCGTGTCAGCGAAAGGTAGTGACAGGCACCTTCCGATGCCCGGTTCATCAGGGCCCGTGGTCCGCGTACGGTGTGGCCCAGCGTAAAGAGAAGGAAGCCAAGGAGAAGAAGCGCAAGAAGCGCTAGCTCCGGCTGACATCCACTGGTGACATCAACGGCGCCGGACGCAGGCGCCCACGCGCGGCCCGGCACGTACGCTCCGATCGGGCGGGCACCCTGCCGTGTCGGGCTTGGATCGAACTCCTAAAGCGAGTGTCACCCGTGCGAAGCTTTGCCGGGGCGCCAGCACACACCCGGACGCATAAGAGCCGACCAGGGCTGCTGCGGGGTCGCTGGCCCCTTGACCGCGAACATCCGCGGGAGGAAGATCCTCCTCCCGATAAAGGAGTTGTGATGCTGCGGTTCATGGACTGGTCCGTGGTTGCGATGGGGTGCGCGCTGGTCCTCATGAGCCTCGGCAGTCGGCGGTGGGAGCGGACCAAGGTTCGGAAGCGAGAGAGTCCCGATCAGGGCATGCGATCCTTTCGGGTGTGGCTCCCCCTCCTCATCGGCCTGGGGGTGATCAGCGCCAGGATGCCGAGCCTGTTGCTCGCGCCCCACCTCGTCGTCATGATCATGGACACTCTTAACGCCGTGCTCGGGGTCGCGGTGCTGATCTTGGTCCTCAGGACGGGGTATCGCGTCTCTTGGGCGCGGAGTCCTCGCACCCTCGATTGACGGCAGCGCTGACGGCAACGAGCACGGACGACAACGGCACCCAGCGGCTTGTCGCGGAAGCAGCGACCTCGACCATGTCACCGGTGATCTGCAGGTCCAGCAGCGCCGGCCCCGGAGCGTACTTACAGGCCCTCGCGAAGATCGAGCGAGCGGTCGGCCTGACCCGCGCCCCATACGCCGGACAACCTTATGCGGCAGTCCATCCAGCACTTGTCGAAGTGCTGCAAGACGTAAGCGCTCAACGGGTCGTCCCGCAGGTGATCGAAGAGTTGGCACGATAGATCTCTGAGACCCCGAAGAGCCCCCTTCCTCACATCCACTCCCGCTGAACGCGGACAAATCGGGGCCCCGGCAGAGCCGGGGCCCCAGCAGCACTTGGCAGCCGTTCGCCAACGGTCAGGCTTGCGCCATACCGACTTCCACGGTGTCGCGGGTTCCCCACTTGCCGATCTTCCAGCAGGTGAACATGGCGTAAAAGTACATCGGGCGCAGGATGAGCAGGCGCCAGATTCCGGTGACCGGGGCGGTGAGAAACAGGGCCAAGCGGTACCAGTGAGATTCGTCTGAGCGGTCTATGCAGAAAAACCTGAGAGCGATGACCCAGTTCACGCCGAGTCCGACGATCGCGGTGGAGACCAAGAGCGCGGCCAGATTGTGACGCTGTGCCGGGTCAGTGAGCAGGGCGACAGGGATGGCGACCGAGAGGATAAGCTGGGCGACTTCCATGACGGGCATCCACCAGGCCACGCTGGTGATGGGCAGGTAGCGGAACCACCAGAAGGTGCGGACAAAGGTGCCGCGCATCCAGCGGAACTGCTGGTTGAGGTAGTGCCGCACGCTGACGGGGACGAGCGTGAAGCAGATTGAACTGGGCTGGTGGACGGTGTCTCCGTCGAGGAGGCCGTAGAGCGTCATGAGGGAGTCGTCGTTCATCTGCATCGGCCGACCCCGGAACGTCTCGTTGGGGTAGGCGTCGGCGTACTTGCGGATGACCTCGCCACGGTAGAAGGCGAGGGTGCCAGAGTTGACCATGACGCGTTTTAGGACTGACTGCGCCGAGCGGAAGCCGCGGGTGAATGGCAGGTACAACATGCTCGTCATGAAGGTGAGCAGGTTGTCTCTGCTGTTGAGCACTACGACCATGCCGGCCACAGACTTCACCTTGGGGTCTGCGAAGGGCTTGAGGCCCTCACGGATCGCCTGGCGGTCGAGTACTGAGTCGCTGTCGAGGGTGATGAAGATGTCGGCCGGATCGTCGGCAAGTACTTCCATCTGGGCGTGACGCTTGCCGCGGTTGACGGTGCGAGTCCAGGTTGATTCGATGCCGTGCGCGCGGGCACAGTCGGTGAACCAGTCGCGGACCGTGTCGTAGGTGATCGGGCTGCCGGTGCTCTTGTCGAGTGAGCCATCGTCGACGACGTGAATCCGGTTGGGTCTGCGCGTCTGCTCAAAAAGGCTCTGCAGGCAGAGTTTGAGCGCGGCTTCGTCCTCGTTGTAGACCGGGACCTGGACCGTCACGGTTAGCTCGTCGAGCTGCTTCTGCTGGCGCGGCGTGGCGGTGTGGGGCTTCTCCTTCCAGGCCAGCGGCACCCACCACAGAAGCAGGAAGCTGACGGCCCAGGCAAGAGCCAGGTGATTGCCGTGTCCATGAAAGGCTGCCAGCACGGCGAAGGTGTGGTACACACCCCACCCGACGAAGCCCAGCAGCGGCAAGGTAGCGAAGACGACCAAGCGCGTGCGGGACGCGTAGGTAGCTGACGGAATCTGGTGCATAATCAGATCTCCCCCGGCCCCTTGCCGCGTCGGAAGCCGACGCGGATGCAGAGTGCGCCGAACACCACCAGTCCAAGGGCGGCGGCGATCAGCCAGGTCTGGTCGAGAACGATGCTTCCGATGGTCAGGCTCGTGCCCGTTGCAGCGAGCTGTCCGTATCCATGCATGGTTGGGCTCTCCCCCCGAAAAGATCAGGTCGACGGCAAGCGGTCACCGCCAGGCCGAAGACACACTTGCGCCTGAATCGCAGAGTGCTGAAGACGAAGAAGAGTGACCTGATCAGGCCGACAGCCGACCCGTCGCCAGCATCCCCTCCTGCGCCGGCAGACACACACAAGTCACCGGTGGCGCCCGGCCCTACTGGAGCAGCCACAAGGTGTCCCCCTGAAGAAACACGTTGAACATCTAACCACTTGTGAAGCTCAAGTGAAGAACCTACTCGCTTTCTGTGATGCAAAATTGGGGGCGCACAGGCGCATTGAGGTAGGAAACACGGCGCACTCTGCTCGCGCGCGGCCTCTTCTTGACAAGGCGACAGCCGTCGACCACGGCCCGATGCGTGCCAGACCAGGCCGGACCGTTTCGCGCCCGGCGTGACATTGCGCAAGCAGCCCCCGCGGCAGGATCTGCGTCGTCGCAGTTCCCTTTTTCGCACGGATGTGGAGCCGTCCACGCAGGCATCGGACCAGTCAAGTTCTCCGGCCGCGTTCCACTCGGCGAACGGGATACGGTGCAGTTGGTCAAAGACTCTGGCCTGCTGCCAACGATCCAGCCGCCGTCAGCAGGTCTGCCCGGAGCCGAACCGCAACTCCAACAACAGGAGTCCGGGCGATGTCGTTGACCAGGACGTACAAGATGCTTTGCAGGCCCTTCCGGGCTGGCACCGGACGCGGCCCCGGCGATCGCTCCGGCCTGGGCGGCAGCAGCGGTTCGACCAGTCCCCACAAGTCATCGTCCACGATCCTCGGTCGGGCCATACACGACGTGAACGGCCGGCACCTCACGCCCGTCACGGGTTCGACGCATGACGCTCCATAGGCACTATCCCTGCGCATGTGTCCGCGGCGACCCAGCATCCTGCAGCGCCTCCTCTCGGGCATGCGCGACCCGAACCCCAGACGCAGTTACGAGACATAGGGCTCGCAGAGAATCAACATGGTGATTTGATCTTCGTGGGGTTGCTGTTTGCGAGGAACGCGGTGACGTCGGCGGGCGTGTGGAACCTGGCTGTCGAGGGTGGAATGGTGTGGCCGCGCTTGGCGAGGAGGGGCTGGACTTGGTGGACGGCCCTGGTGAGGGTGCTGGCGTTGACTCCGAAGAGCTGGGCAAGTAGGTCTCGGGTGCCGAGTTTGCGCAGGTAGAGCACTGTGGCCAGGACTCTGTCGGCAGTGGTCAGCTTGTCCTTGGCGCCTGCGCCGCGAGCACGGACGCGCTCGCCTCCTCGCCGCTGAAGCCGTCCTTGTTCACGTAACTGGTCTAGTAGGTCTAGT
>NZ_JAKEEB010000060.1 GCF_021462825.1 Streptomyces glomeratus
CCACTGCGTTTCGTGCGGCCACCAGGCGCACGCGGACACGGTGGGCGCCCTGAACGTTCTACGGGCCGGGCTGGTCCGTCGCGACGCCGCACCGGCATAGCGAGAAGCCCCCTCGTTCACGAGGGGGAGGAGTCACCGCAATGAGTACTGCGAGAACGGCGCTAAGCACATCAACGACGACGCCACGACGCGCCGGATCACCGCCGACTTCTTCCGCGAGCACAGCGTGTCCGATCTGGCCGCCCGCTCCGACATGTGGCTCAACCAGCAGGGTCGGCTCACCGAGCCGATGATCAAACGGCCCGGGTCGGACCGCTACGAGCCCATTGGCTGGAACGACGCCCTGGGCGTCCTGGCGCAGGAACTCCGGGGGCTGGACTCGCCCGACGAGGCGGTCTTCTACACCTCCGGTCGGGCCAGCAACGAGGCCGCCTTCGTCTTCCAGCTCTTCGCCCGCGCCTACGGCACCAATAACCTGCCCGACTGCAGCAACATGTGCCACGAGTCCAGCGGCTTCGCCCTGAACGAGACGCTGGGCGTCGGCAAGGGCACGGTGAGTCTCGACGACCTCCACCACGCGGACTTGATCTTCCTGGTGGGGCAGAACCCGGGCAGCAATCACCCGCGGCAGCTTTCGGCCCTGGAGGAGGCCAAGCGCAACGGCGGCCGCATCGCGGCGGTGAACCCGTTGCCGGAGGCGGGGCTGCGGCGCTTCAAGAACCCGCAGAAGCCGCGTGGGGTCGTGGGGCGGGGCACCCAGATCGCCGACCGCTTCCTGCACATCAAGCCGGGCGGGGACCTCGCCCTGTTCCAGGCACTGAACCGGCTGTTGCTGGAGGCGGAGGACGCGCGTCCCGGCACCGTCCTGGACCACGACTTTATCAACGCCCACATCTCCGGTTTCGAGGAATTCGCCCGGCACGCCCGCACCGTCGACTGGGACGACGTGCGCGCGGCGACGGGACTGACCCGCGAGGAGATCGAGAAGGTCCGCGACGAGGTTCTGCGGAGCGAACGCGTTATCGTGTGCTGGGCGATGGGCATCACCCAGCACAAGCACGGTGTTCCCACCATCCGGGAGATCGTCAACTTCCTGATGTTGCGCGGCAATCTGGGGCGCGCCGGTACGGGCGCCTGCCCGGTGCGCGGCCACAGCAACGTCCAGGGCGACCGCACCATGGGCATCTGGGAGCAGATGCCGGACACCTTCCTGGACGCCCTTCAGGAGGAGTTCGGCTTCGATCCGCCGCGCCCGCACGGCTTGGACTCGGTGAACTCGATCAAGGCGATGCTGGAGGGACGCGTCAAGGTCTTCCTCGCCCTGGTCGGGAACTTCGTGCGCGCAGCGCCCGACAGCGAGGTCACCGAGAAGGCGATGCGTTCGTGCCGGCTGACCGCCCACATCTCCACCAAGCTCAACCGCTCGCACACCGTCTGCGGCGACACCGCTCTGATCCTGCCGACGCTGGGGCGCACCGAGCGTGATGTCCAAGCCGACGGCGAGCAGTTCGTCACCGTCGAGAACTCCATGAGCGAGGTGCACACCTCCCAGGGACGACTCGAACCGGCCTCGCGCGTGCTGCTGAGCGAGGTCGCCATCCTGTGCCGACTCGCCCGGCTGAGCCTCGGCGGCGAGGGGGACATCCCCTGGGTCAAGTTCGAGGGCGACTACAACACCATCCGCGACAGCATCTCCCGGATCGTGCCGGGCTTCCACGACTTCAACGCCCGGGTGACCCGTCCGGGAGGCTTCCAGCTACCCAACCCGGTCAACGAGGGCGTATTCAGGACCGAGACCGGCAAGGCCCGGTTCACCTGCAACGAGCGAGTGGTCCCCCGGGCCCCCGAGGGTCACCTGCTGCTGCAGACCTTGCGCTCGCACGACCAGTGGAACACCGTCCCATACACCAACAACGACCGCTACCGCGGCATCCACGGCAGCCGCCACGTGATCCTCGTCAACCCGGCCGACCTGTCCGAACTCGGCCTCGCCCAGGGCGATCGCGTGGACGTGGTGAGCGTCTGGGAGGACGGCACCGAGCGCCGGGCCGAGAACTTCGAGGTCGTGTCCTACCCGGCGGCCAAGGGTTCGGCCGCCGCCTACTACCCGGAGACGAACATCCTGGTGCCGCTCGACAGCGTCGCCGACGTAAGCAACCAGCCCACGTCGAAGGGCATCGTCGTCCGCCTCGAACCCACGGGCGACCGATCCCGGCCGGCACCCGTCTGACCGAAACCGATGACGCCGCACCCCGGCGGGACCCGCTGACAGCAGCGAGGCCTCGCCGTCCGTCTAGTGCTGTGACCGGGAAGGTTCGCCGTCCGCACTGCAACCTATCGGGCGTGGAGCTATTCACGCTGCATCACTGCACGGCGTCAGACGCTTCGACGGTAAACGTCACAAATTCGACTTCGGCATCGGAGGGCAAGCCGGGATAGTGGCCCTGGAGGCCCTTCTTGAGCTCGTCGATGCTCGTGAATCCATCGAGCCGAGCTTGTTCGGCGGTGAGGCGATCGAGCCGGTGGCGTTCGACGTCAGTGACGGTGCCCTTCAACGTGCGGTGGACTTCGTCGTCCTCGAAGAGAAAGATCGCGGGACCCAGCGCGATCGGATCGTCATAACGGACGGTGGAGGTCTTCCGCGCGGCGGCGATGTCGTCGTAGTAGCGCTTGTTGAACCGAACAATTCGACGTGCATCCGCATCAGGGAAGAAGTATGTGTCCGGCAGAAGCTTCCGAATCGGGCGCAGTGTCGGTCCGTCGTCGGTCGGTACGGCGACGAAGACGTCGGGATGGAGGTCGAGAAGCGCTTGGCGGCAGCGGCCGCACGGCGGGATGAGGCCGCGACCTTCATCTCCCGCGGCGGCGATGGTGACGAGCGGGCCGGCTCCCGCTGCTGCGGCGGCACCGAGTACGACAAGCTCGGCGCACGGTCCGCCGGTGAAGTGGTAGACGTTGACCGCCTCATGGATCCTGCCAGCCGTGTCCATCGCCGCTGCGGCTACGGTGTGGTTCGGGTCGCTCCCGAGGGTGGCGGCGAGCCGTTCCGCAGCCTCGATGACGCGGCGCTCGGAGTCGAAGAGTTTCACGGAGATCATGGCGCCGACCCTAGATCGACCCAGCCGGACTCCTCGACACATTTGTTCTGATGGGCCTCATCCTCAGCGTGGTCGGTGGCTTGACATCGCGACCCGCATATTGGAGGGGTGCCGATGAGCATCGTCTACGACCGCACCAAGACGGTCGTGCGCCGGCACGTCGCTCCGGGCGAGGCAGTTCCGCTACCCGGAGGCGGTCGCTTTCGCCGGGCACTACGACTTCGACATCGACGTACTGGCCGCCTACCGGCCCCAGGGCAACGGACGGGTCGAGCGGCAGGTGAACATCGTCCGCGACCATGTGCTGGCCGGCCGGGCCTTCTCCTCCGTCGAGGAGCTCGACGCCGCGTTCATGGCCTGGGTTCCGTTACGGCGGGCGAAGGTCCACGGCACTCACGGCGAAGTCATCGGGCACCGGGCCGTGCGCGATCACATGGCTCTCCGCCCGCTGCCGTAGACCCCCTATGTGGTCATGCAGCGGCATCTGCGGCATGTCGGCAAGGACTGCCTGGTCGCCTTCGACGCGAACCCCTACTCGGTGCCCGCCCGCAAGGTCCGTCCCCGTCAGCTGGTCGAGATCCGGTCCACGAAGTCCCAGGTCATGCTGCACTCCACCGTTCCCGACGCGGGCGGCCAGACGTCGTTGGCGGTTCATCCTCGGGCGGCCGGCCGCGGGGCCCGCATCGTGGATGAGACGCACTGGGATGGCCTGCCCACCGGCGCCGGCCGTCGCGTCACCACCGGGGACGGCCTGTCCTCACCCCGCCGCAGCCAGGCGGTCGAGCCGGAGACCGGACCGCTGCAGGCTTTGCTGAACCAGGCCGCCGCCGCAAACGTCGAGGTCGGCCGCCGTCCGCTGTCGGTCTATGACGAGCTGACCGGCACCCGCCCCTTCACCACTAGCGCACCGACGAAGGAAGCCCGTTGAGCGAGCTGACCAGCACCCGCATCCGCACCACCGCCGTCAAGCTCGGCTTGCCGCACCCGGCCGAAGCTCTGAACCAGTACGTCCAGCGGGCCAGCGAGGCCAAGATGGGCTGCCTCGACCTGCTCGACCTGGTGCTGGCCGAGGAACTCGCCGTCCGCGACGACCGCCGTTTCGGCAACGGCCTGCGGCTGTCGAAGCTGCCGCACCACAAGACGCTGGAGGACTACGACTTCTCCTTCCAGCCCGACCTCGACCCGCGCAAGGTCAAGGACCTGGCCACCCTCTCCTTCGTCGAAGACAAGGCTAATGTCGCCCTGCTGGGGCCCGCCGGGGTCGGCAAGACGCCTATCGCTGTCGCCCTCGCGGTCGCGGTCGCGGCCCGCCGGGCCGGCTACTTGATCTACTTCACCAGCCTGGACGACATGGTCCGCCACCTCAAAGCCGCCGAAGACCAGGGCCGATTGATGAGCAAGCTCACCAGCTACCTCCGCTCCGCCGTCCCGTCCTGGCGGTCGACGAGGTGGGCTACCAACCGCTTGAACGAGCCGAAGCGAACCTGGTCTTCCAGGTCATCTCGAAGCGTTACGAAAAGGGTTCGATCATCCTGACCTCGAACAAGACTTTCGAGTGGGGCCAGGTCTTGGGCGACGAGGTTCTGGCAACCGCGATCCTCGACCGTCTCCTGCACCACTGCGAGGTCGTCCCGATCAACGGCAACAGCTACCGACTCAAGAACCGCATCCAAGCCATCGAGCGGGACACCGACGTGGCCCTAAGCAGCGGTGCACATAACGTCGTACTCGGTGGTGCACTCAGACGAGTACGCGGACACCCGGCGAGGTCGCCATGCAGGTCTCGCACGAGGCGATCTACCTCTCGCTCGACGACCCGCGACGCCGTCAGGCGATCGACCGCAGCCTCACCCAGCGGCTGCGGACAGCCCGTCCTATGCGTCGGCCGAAGATTGCCCGTCGGCCCACTGGGCGGGGTGTCATCCGGGGCATGGTGTCCATCAGCGTTCGACCTGCAGAAGTCGAGGACCGCACCGTCCCGGGCCACTGGGAGGGCGACCTTGTGATGGGCACACGGCCATCGGCGGTCGCGACGCTCGTCGAGCGCATCAGCCGCTACACCGCCGTAGTCGCGTTGCCGGACGGCATCAAGGCCGAGCAGGTCGCCCCGCACCTCACCCGCAGCCTGCTCGGGATCCCGCCCCAGCTGCGGCGGACGCTCACCTGGGACCGCGGCCGCGAGATGGCCGAGCACCAGGCCATCACGGCTGAGACCGGCATGCCGATCTACCTCTGCAAACCGCATAGCCCGTGGCAGCGCGGCACCAACGAAAACACCAACCGACTGCTGCGGCAGTACCTGCCCAAGGGCTCGGACCTCCGCAGGTTCAGCCAGGCCGCCCTGGACGCCATGGCCACCGAGCTCAATCACCGTTCTCGCAAGATCCACGGCTACCGCACTCCAGCAGAGATCTACGCTGGCCTTCTGAACAGCGGTGATGTGCTGACCGCTTGAGCCCGCCGTCGTTTGCCGACACTCAGCGTCGAAGGTGAGGTACCAGGCAAGCGCTCAGCCTGGAATGAGTGCATCCCACTGATCGCGAGTCGGGCCGTCGTGCGTTGGCGAGAAATCTGGGTGGTCGGCCAGCCAGTCGGTAACGGCTCGGTTCACTTCGTCGGTGCCGTAGGCATCGTCGGCCGGTTGCAGGAGATGGCGTACCTGGGCACGGGCTCGCATGACGACGGGATCGTCAAAGGCGGAGGCGGTCAGCGCAGCAGCCCGTCGATCCGAGGGTGGTGAGCTCTCTCCGAGGCGTTGCTCGTTGGCGCGGTCGGCCGTCACCTGCGCGTCGAACAACGGGCGGAGGGCCTGTGCCGTCCAGGCGTGGTAGCCGATGGGGTCCGCGGCGATCTGGTCGACATGGGCGGCGAGGTACTGGGCGGCGCGCAGGCCGAGGGCAGCACCATGGCCCGAGGTGGGGTTGGTGTGGATGAGGCTGTCTCCGGCGTTGACCAGGCCAGTGACGATGGGTCCGTCATCGTCGGCGAGGGCGGTCCAGCGGTTGTCCAGGCCGGCCATCGCCAGGACGGCTGTCTGTGGTTCGGGGGCCAGGTCGAGCCAGGCGGCGGTGGCGGGGAAGAGGCGGGCGACGGCCTCGAACACGGCGGGGTCGGTGAGCGCGCCTCGGGTCGGATCACCCGTGGAGAGCACCAGGTGCGCCGCGAAGATGTCGTTGTCGGACGGGAAGACGCCGGCGAGGGCGAACGGTGCGGCCGAGCCGGTCTTTACCCGTCCGGGGTCACGCGGGCCGTCGGCGCGCAGGCGGTACCAGCGGCACAGATAAGCGATCCCGGTGCGGTGGCTGTCGATCACGGGCGGGCGGCAGCCGGCCGCGGTGAGCCAGGAGGGGACCGGCGAGCGGCGGCCGGCCGCGTCTACGACGAGGTGCGCCTGGTGCATTTCCGCGCCCACCTGTACGCCGGTGACCCGGGGAGGGCGGCCCTCCTCGAAGGTGAGGGCGCGCACCCGGCAGCCTTGCCGCACTTCGACGGTGGGTTCCCGCCGTACGGCCGTGGTCAGGGCGGCCTCCAACACGATGCGGCGGGTGCGCAGGGTTACCAAGTCCTCATCGCCAGCCCGGTGCGGCGGATGCTCATCGAACCAGTCGAAGTCGTGGTATTCCCGGGCTCCGCGTGCCAGCAGGTCCGTGTAGACATCGGGGGTCTCGGTGCGCAACACGGTGCGGACGGGCGCGAGAAACGAGTGGGGATGGTTGGCCTGCGGGACTCGGGGCCTGTCCCAGTGGAAGAAGTCCCGGTTCAGGTCGTCTCCGGCCTGCCGTGCAGCCTGCTCGAACAACGTGACCGTATGGCCCCGTCGGCCAAGCATGAGCGCCGTCCCCAGCCCGCCCGGATCAGGCGGCGGTCGCCGTGGTGCTGCGGGCGGCTGCGGAGCGGGTGCGGGCCGGCGCCATGGACGCGCTGGACGCGGACCGATCATCCGGCGGTGTTGCCGGGGGCAGCAGCGTCGAGGAGGCGTCAGTTGCGCGGGGACGGGGCCCGCCCCTGGGCCGCCAATTACCGACGCCTCCTTCGCCGTCCGCCCACGCCGGGCGCGGCCTCGGCCGAATTCTGTGAATCCAAGTTGTCCATCGGGGCCACGTATCTGGCTCAGTCACTGCCGTGAGACGCGCCTCGTGAACTCATAACGAAGTCGCGGATCCTACATGCGTCCCGCTGGTGGCCGGGTGGGTGGTGTGCCAGGCGTCCCAGATTTCGGCGCGGAATCTGCCGCGTGGTGGTACGTCCATGCCCTGTTCGCGGGCCCAGGCCCGTACCTCGGCCACGTTCGGCGCCGCAGCCCCAGGCCGGGGCCGCTCGGCGGTGTGGACGGGCGTCCGGGGCGGTGTGGGCGGCAGGTTGTCTGGAGTGGTGGGGGTGAAGCCGCGGCGTTGGAGGATGCGGCGGCGTTTGTGGTGCATGCGCTCCAGGAGAGGGACGTCGGCGTCGAGGTAGTCATGGGCCTCGACGTGGGATTTTTTGGCTTCGGTGTTGCGCATGATTCGGCCGACCTGCTGGATGACGCGTCCCTTGAACAAGACGGGGCTGGTCAGGAAGAGCGTGTCGAGGCGTGGTGCGTCGAAGCCCTCGCCGGCGCGTTTGTCGATCGTCAGGAGTACCAGCGGCTCATGGTGCTCCTCGGGCAGGGCGGAACGGACCCGGGCGCGTTCGGCCGGCGGGATCCCGCCGTGCAGGATCAGCGGGGTGACGCCGTGTGGTTGGAGGGCTTCGGCGAGCTGGTGGAGGTGTTCGACGCGGTTGGTCAGGGCCAGGCTGCACCGGTCGCGCCTGATGGCGTCGGCGATGTCCGCCGCGATCAGCTGATTGCGGGCGGTGGTGTGGGCGAGATCGGCGTTCCGACGGTTCGAGGACGACCCGACCTCGCGGAGGGAGGCCGCAGGCACTCCTCATGGCGCCGTGCCCGATCCTACGGATCAGAAAGTGGCTGACAGCCACGAGTGACGTCGATGACGCCGGACGGAGGCGTACACCAGCGTCTCTGTCCGGCCGCTGCACCAGTCGACGGCAGTAGTCGGAGCGGGCTCAGACCGAACTCCTAAAGCGGTGGCTATTCGCCCGCCCGCCGTACACCAGAGCAGGCCACCACGCGCTGCAAGGCTGTTCAGCTGACCCAGATGCCGTCGAGTGAGAGTCGACGAGCAAGGTGCCGGCCCGCAGCGGTTACGGAAGTCGACCAGGACACATCCGCAACCTTGCATCCAGGTCGGTGGCGAGTGCCTGCACGAGTGTGGCGCCAATGTCGCGGTGCCGACTGAGTGAGCAGGGACGCAAAGGGACACATGGTCCGGAAACCGACCGAGTTCTTCCCGAGCTACAACGACACAGTCGGCTGAATCGCCGGGACACAGCCCGCAGCGTGATCTCGCCAGAACGAGACACGATCCGGCCGTGGGCGTGTAGCCGCCTCTGGCCGCCATCAACTACCGGTTCCCTCGGATCCGATCTCGCGGGTGGACATAGCGGGAATGTCGCTCAGCACTTGGCGGCACAGGCCCGCACGGCCCCTCGGGCCGTGCGGTGGCCGGTTGGCGCATTCCCCCACCGCTGGAAGCGGCTCACGGGTCAGCAGTCCGCGCGGGACCCGCTCGCTCCGCGCAGCAGCCGCACACCACAACGCGGACACACATCGACCAGCAGGCGCCGATGCAGTGGACAGACCGCGGCGATACCCAGCCGCCACCACAGCGGCCACACTCCGTCCCGCCTGAGACAAGGCGGACAGGCCCTGCTCCAGGTCGGCATCATCCGTTCCCGCGCGGCTACCGCCGTCAGCGACGCCTCCCGGCCCAACTCCACACCGGACAGGTCCAGTACGGTGCCCGCGTAGCGGTCCAGCTGCATCTGCTGCAGCTCCGCGGCCCGCAACCCTGTCGCATCCCGCAACCCGCCGAGGCTGGCGGGGGTGAGCGTGACCACGACAAGGGACGCCACCCGGCTCGTCCCCGTGTCCAGCGCGGGCGTTCCCGTGGTGGCGATGGCGAGGGCCGCGGTCGTCACCACCGCTGAAGCTCGGTCAAGTTCGGCGATCAGGCAGGGTGGGCGTCCGTCAGCACCCGCTCGGGGTGCAAGGTCGGCCGCCCGGTCCGCCTTCGAGCACCGTATGCATCGACCCTGGGGTGTGGTGTGCCCCGACGTGGTTGCGCTCGCCAACGTGTGATTCATCACAGTCAGTTATGTTGTACACAATTTAATTGCTGGCTAGCGTCTGGAGTCGACACCACAGCACTGGGAGGCAACACCATGGATCCCGTCCGCTACGAGGATTACCGCCCCGCCGAACGTCGGACTTACCAGCAGGAGTTGGATGCGGTGGTGGCGCAGGTGGCGCAGCGCACCCGCACCTCGGTCGAGCGCGAGGTCGTCGGCCGCGCCGTCCGCACGGCCCACGGAAAGAGCTACGGACTTCTCAAGGCCACGGTCACGGTCGGTGACAACCGCGGCTTCTACGGTCAGGGCATCTTCGCCCGACCCACCGTGTACGACGCCGTCGTCCGCTACTCCAACGGCCTTGGTCATCAGCGCCCCGACCATCAGCTGGGCGCGGCGTGTGGGATGGGCATCAAGCTGTTCGGGGTCCCCGGCCCCTCACTGCTGGACGACGAACCGGACAGCGGTACTTTTGACCTCAACTTGATCAACAACGATGTCTTCTTCGCGAACACCGCCTACGACTACATGGTCATCGAGGACCTGTTCGCCGAGCTGCCGGAGGCCCTGGTGAACCCAGCCCGCCGCAAGACCTGGATGGCGGAGTTCCTGACCCGCCGGGGCACGCTCATCGATCCCGACAGCTGGCTGTGGGACGAATTGTTCGCCATGCTGTCGTTCACCACCGTCCCGCGCAGGAACCTGCTGTCGTACACCTACAACAGCATGGGCGCCTTCCGGTACGGCGACCACATCGCCAAGATCCGGACCGTGCCCACGACCGAGTCCGTGGCCTCCCTGACGCACGAGATCGTGGACGTGCGCGCGGACAACGAGGCGTTCCGCTACACACTCGTTGCCGAGGCCGCGGAACGGGACCACTCCTTCGAACTCCAGGTGCAGCTCAACACCGATCTGGCCCACATGCCGGTGGACAACACCTCCGTGAAGTGGCCCGAGGAACTGTCCCCGTGGGTGACCGTCGCCCGTGTGGCCCTCCCGCGCCAGGACATCGGCGGGGACGAGAACCTGGCGGCCGCCGACGCCACGTCGATCACACCGTGGCGCTCACGCGAGGAGCACCGGCCTGTCGGCGAGATCCAGCGGGTGCGGCAGGAGGTGTACCGGCGTTCGTCCATCGAACGGCACCGCATCAATGGACAGCAGCGGCGCGAACCGGTCAGCAGCGCGCAACTACTCGGATGAGCCGGCTCAGCCGCGTCCCGCCGCCTGCGCCGACCGCACTGGGACTGCGGCAGGGCGACAAGCGACCCCGGCAACGGATTCTCGACGCCGCTCACGTGCTCTTCCCGGAGCGTGACGACGTGTAGCGGCGGGCCCTCCCAAGTGGCGTGAACCGCCCGCAGGTGGGGCCCTGGGAGCGGCTGTGGGCGGCGTCGGCTCGGCTCGGTCGACCGCCTGCCTCCTTCAGGGGCGCGGCGGAATCGTGCCAGCGCCGTCGCATGACCGCAGCTGCGCCGCCCGCACATGCCAGACGGACTACTGCAACCACGCCAGCCCTTCTGGGGGAGTGCGCCCTATCCCCTGCTCGGCAACGGCCATCTCGCCCAGCAGCGACCAGTCGTCCTGCGGAACGTTCGCGCTCATGATGCGGGGTGTTTCGACCGGATGGCGCCGGCAGCGTCCGCTGCACGGTCTTGAAGTGCGCCCAGCGCACCCTCGTAAGCGGGAAGGCCGAGGGCGCCCTGGCCACGTCCACGCCGGAACGGCGCACCCGTGCCAGGTCCTGCCCTCGGCGCGGCGGGCGGAGCCGCTCGGTTTCGGCGGCGGAACCTGCTCCCCCGGAACCGGCTACCCGAGGTCCTGCGGGGCGACGCGGCGGGATTCCCCGGGCCGCGCAAGAGGCGCAGGGCCTGCCGCGGGGGATCGGACGAGGCGGCCCTGCGCAGGAGGGTCAGCGGGTGGGGTCGAGAAGGATCTTGCGGACGCCGTCGGAGCGGCCTGCGAACAGTTCGTACGCCGCCGGGCCTTCGGAGAGGGCGAAGCGGTGGGAGACCACGACCTCTGGCTTGATCCGGCCGGCACGGGTGAGGGCGATCAGAGCAGGGAGTTCGTAGTGCACAGAGCACAGCCCGATGGCGAACTCCAGTTCCTTGATCTGCGCAAGTCCCATATGGAAGGGGAAGGCCTTGCTCTGGCTGACCCCGATGACGCTGACCCGGCCGGCCTGCCGGACGGCCTTGAGGGCGAGCTCGATGGTGGCGTCCGAGCCCACGGCCTCCACCACGGCGTCCGGCCCGCGTCCGTCGGTCATGTCCCGTATGGCCGTCCGCGCGTGCTCGCCCTCGACCGGCTCGACACCCAGGGTGGCGGCGAAGGCGCGGCGCTCCGCGACCAGGTCTGCGCCCAGCACCCGCGCGGCGCCCATCGCGAAGGCGGACTGGGCGGCCATGAGGCCGACCGGGCCGAGGCCGATGACCAGGACGGTCTCGCCGGGCTGGATGCGGGCTCGGCGGCAGCCGTACCAGGCCGTGGGGGCGTTGTCCGTCAGGACGACGGCGGCCTCGTCGGAGATGCCCTCGGGCAAGTGCACCAGATTGACGTCGGCGTATGGCACCGCCAGGGCCTGGGCCTGGCTGCCCGGGAGTTGCGGGCTCACTCCGTAGCAGAGGTCCGTGCTGGACGTGGCGCGCTCGCACCGGGCGGTGAACCCGGCCGCGCACGACCGGCACTGGTCACAGCCGACAGAGGCGGGCACCAGAACCCGGTCGCCGGGCCTGAAGCGGGTCACCTGGCCGCCGGTGTCGACAACTACGCCGACGCACTCGTGCCCCGGCGTGTAGCCCAGTTCCGGGCTGAACGGGTTGCCGCGGTAGATGTGCAGGTCGCTGCCGCAGATGCCGGCCGCTGTCACCTGCACCACCGCGTCGGTAGGGCTGGTGACGGCCGGGTCGGAGACATCCCCGTAGCGGATGTCGTGACGGCCATGGTAGGTCAGTGCTTTCATCGTGTTTCTCCCCCTCAGGCCGGTCGGTCCGCGATCTTCAGCACCAGCTTGCTGTGGTTATCACCACGGAACAGTCGCATCTGGATCGCCTCCTCGACGTGCTGCAAGTCGGTGGGCCGCGGCTCTCCCACGGGACGTGCGGCCAGGCGCACCTGGCCGTTGATTCTGCTCAACTCCGGCGGCTCCTTCGACGGTCGCGTTGGATCGGCGGCCGGCCCGGTCGGCAGGCCGGCATCGGCGCGCACTGACCCTTGAACAGAGCATACCGGCCAGTCGGTACGGATGGTGAGCGTATGGGTGCCGTGCCGTCGGAGACAAGAGGGAGCCCGGCGCGACATACGATTTATGCGCTCGGCCGCCTAGGGTGTCTCTCCGATCGCGACCGGCGAGACTAGCCACTCCTTCTGAGAGGGTGGTATGTAAGTGCGTCGCGCACGGGGAGAAGGTGGGCATCGAGGTGGAGATCGTCGAGCGCAACCCGGCGCAGACCGGGTTCGTGCCCATCCCCAAGCGGTGGATCGTGGAGCGCGCCTACGGGATCTTGATGCTGCACCGCAGGCTGGTGCGCGACTACGAGCACCTGCCGCGCAGTTCCGAGTCGCGGGTGTACTGGGCGATGACCGCGGTGATACTGCGCCGGCTGACCGGGGCCACCGCTGCGGCCTGGCGCAGCACATGACTGGCGGGGAGCTGACTCTCGGGGCGGTACTGGCGCGGCTGGAAGAGCCGGAACGGGAGCTCGCCGTGCAGGCCGAGGCGGCGAGGGAGCAGATCGCGCAGCTGTCCGCACGGCTGGACGAACTCGGCCGGGCCGTCGAGGAGGTCCGGATCACCCGCAAGACACTGCTGGCGCTGCCCGATCCGCAGCCGCCCGCGCCGCCGGCGCCGAAGCTGCCGGACCATCCGGCCTACCAGCAGATCATGGCGGTGTTCGCCGCAGCCGACCTGCCGCTACGAGCGCGGCAGGTGTGCGAGGCGATGGACTGGAGATCGCGCCCAACAACATCAACAACACCCGCCTGAAGCTCAAGCGGCTCGCCGAGCGCGGGATCCTGGTAGAGACCGAGCAGGGCTTGTTCACCCAGCCGCGGCCGTAACCGCCCGGCGACGTCACGGCCGGTCCGCACGCTCCTCCCGAAAGCGCGAGACGGACACCAAGTCACATACCGCCCTCTCAGGGGTGCTGACGTACGAGCAGGTCGACCAGGTGTATAGCGTGGCTCGCCATGGTCAAGCCTGGAGTGGGGGCTGAAACGGGCGCGTCGGCAAGGGGCCAGCCGTCTACCTAGGCGCCCGTGGGTGGCCCCGCGAGGTGACGATTCACGCGGGGCAGTGCCTCTACTGCCCCTCTTTCCCGGAGGCTGACAACCACCGGTACAACGCCACACCCAAGATGGCCACACCTCCGACGATGAAGGTCACCACCCCTCCCACACCTATCGACTGGACTGCCAGTGAGCCGATCACGATAAGGATCATCAGTAGGACTAGGCAGCTCATGCAGCCTTTGACGCACGAAACGAACTCGGGCTCCTGGCTCATACGCCCCCCAAAAATGATTTAATGTGCAAGTACCAAGCATAGATCCAAAACGCCTCAGCGGGTTAGACACGGGATGTGACTCCACTTGCCGAGTCGGTGAGGCGTGGGGGCGGACCTGCCGTCAACCTGCGATCTTCCGGTCCACCACTGCTCGTTCTCCTGGTCGGCGCTCGCCGGAAACCCGTCCACGCCTCGTCCACAGACCCCGACATACAGCCGCTCCAGGCCACACACGCCTGCACATACGCGAAGACCCCGGCCTCAGCGTTTGCGCTGGTGACGGGGTCTTTGGGCACCTCATGCTGGGTGCCCCCGGCGGGGGACTCGGAGCATGGGAACGAGTGAAGCCGCCGGTCGGGGGCGGGCGGCTGGTGATCCAGACGGGCGTCCAGTTGAAGCGGTAGGCCGATGTCGCGTGGCCGCAGGTTCGAGTTCTGGGAGCGGGGCCACACGCGCAGCGATCCTCCAGCGCGTAGGGGGCGGCTGCCTTGGTCGTGAGCAGGGTGGCGGGCAGACGCAGGAGAAGGCGGCGGCTGCCCCAGCTCGCGTAGTCGAGCCGGGGTCGTACAACTGCTCGACCATCTTGGTCGCACAGCTCCGGAAGCCGCCTCGAGGTACTCGTTGGTAAAGCTTGTCGGGGTGATCCGGTCGGGTGGACATGGGGGGGATGAGCGAGGAGAACGGCCTGACCGCGCCCGCGGCGAGGTGGACCCATGGCGACGTGGCCGACGTCGCGGCCAGACCCGAACCGGGGTCACGGTCACTCCAGGGCTCCGCCTTCCTCCGCTGGACCGCGCACACAAGCACGGAAGGGAGCGTGAGGGGCTGTCGTTGGTCTCTCAGGACACAGGTGCTGGGCATACCGGTGCGCATGTGTCGATCCCGTCCTCAGCCGTGGGCAGTCTCGGCCTCGTCGTCCGGCGTCGTGGACAGTCCAGCCGCATCGGCGAGGTCTGGGTCTTCGATGCTCTGGTTTCCAGCAGGTGTGTCCGACTCCTCGTTTGAAGTCCGGTCGCCGTCGGCCAGTGTCGGGAGGACATATGCCTGGGCCAGCCCCGCGAGGTGGAGTGGGAGGGGGAGAGACAGGGCAGCGGCGTAGTCCGGTGCCTGGCGAGGGCCAGCGCCTCGGGGTCGTCGGGCTTCTCCCGTACGGGGGCTGCCGAGTCGTCATCTTCGTGGCAGCCCAGTACCGCGATCTCCACCAGGGTCGGGTTCCAGGCGCTGGTGCCCGCCTGCGAGGTGAGGTTGCCTGCTGCGTTGACCCGGGTGGCGAGGCGGTCGAGTGCGGGGGAGATCGCATGGGTTCCGGGGCGTTCGGTGGTGCTGTAGAAGACCCGCTCGCGCGACGATGCCCCATTCTGCTGCTGGGGATCCTGCACCCAGAACCCGGCTGGCTGCCCGTGGGGCTTGCCCGGGTCGGCCAGGCCCCACCACTGGGCGCTCTCGCGGCCGCCGCATCCACGCACGCGTACGAGGCGGAGCTCGTCGTCGAGTCGGCCTGGCGGGGCGTGGCCGGTCTTGATCAGGTCCCGTTCGGTCTGGCCGTCCTGGAGCCATGGCCAGTGCAGTCGGCTGTTCTGAGCGTGGGTGATCAGTGCGGTGGGTTCCCCTCGGAGGGAGTGCAGCACGCGTTGGAGGAATGCCGCGGTCTCCCTGCGCTGTTGGGCGAGGTTACTACGCCACTGCTTGCCGGTGACCCGTCGGGACGTGCGTCATCGTCTGAAGTCTCGGGTTCCGTGAACGCTTCGGGGCCGATCTCTGCCTGTTTCACCAGACCGAGTAGGAAGTGCGGATAGGGCACCCATTCCCCCGCCATGTCATCCCAGCCGCGCACGGCTGCAAGGCCTTCCCCGTCCGGGAGCGGGGTGACGAGGACGGCCACAGGCAGGTGCTTGGGCAATCGGGTCGGGCCGTCCTTGCGACGTTTCACCATCCACACCGCTGCGTATTGCAGCGAGTCCGGCAGATCGTCACCGAGGGTGTGCTGGGGCAGGACGCGGACGCCGAGCTGACGCAGTCCGTCGAGCCACGAGCTGTACGTGCGGTGGTCGAGGCTTTCCGCATTGTCGATCTGCCGGTCGGTGGACGGGGTGACGACGCACTGAGTCAGCAGGCCAGCGTCGGCGCAGCCGAGGCGGATGGCGAACTTGGGATCCGTCGACGCCGGGCGGAACGTGCTGCGGTGTGCGACTTCCACGAGGGCGAGTTCGGGGCGGGAGGGGTCCGCGCCGTCCGCACGGAGCCAGGCGCGCAGGGCTCGGCGCCGTTCGGCGACGGCCGCCGCGAGCGCCGCGCCTTGGTGAAGTAGTACATCACCGCACCGCGCGGCGGCAGGTCGTGCGGAAGCCGGTCCCACTGGCAGCCGGTGCGGCCCTCGTGGAGGAGCGCGTTGACGATCTCCCGCATCTCGTACCGGCCCTGGTGACCGCTGACCGAGCGGTGTGCGGCCTTCCATGCGGCGATCACCGGCTCGACAAGCGCCCACTGCTCGTCGGACAGGTCGGTCTATCTGCGATACACCCGCACGCTGTATTGGAGTGGGCTGCAACATGAGGGTCTGCCGGCGACCGGCGCCCTGGCACGGCCGTCCGCGGGGCAGTGCGAGATGGAAAATAAGCCTTACGAGAGTGCTGGTACGGCCGCCAGCCGCCTCTCCAAAGGGCGACAAGTGAAACAGTGGGACAGGTCCCCTGAACGCTGTCCCACCTTTTTTCGCAGTTCAGGCCACCCAGCGGGACAGTGGGGACAGCAGAGAGACCCCGGCAGGCGGGGCAAATCGGTCGCCAACAGGCGCACCGATGAAATACGCCAGTCTGGACGGGAGAGCCGCCCGTGTAGTGGGTAGGGCTGGTCATGAGCCTTGGGCGGGATGTAGCGGGATAACCGCTACGGGGGAAGGGGGGCAGGTCGTATGGTGATCGAGGCCGGGGTGGTGGCCGGGTACGTGATCGCGTGGGCGGTGCGCAAGGCCCGTCGGGCGGCCGGCCGCATGGATGACGAGGTGGATGCGGCCATCGATGCGGGACTGGACAAGCTGCACACGGCGGTGGCCGCCAAACTCGGCTCGCATCCCGCCTTGGATGACATAACCGAGGAGGCCGCCACCGAAGAGGGACAGGTCAGCGAGTTGACCCGTCAGCAGGTGGAGTTGGCGATTACTGCCGCA
This sequence comes from Streptomyces glomeratus, assembly GCF_021462825.1. Taxonomy (GTDB): domain Bacteria; phylum Actinomycetota; class Actinomycetes; order Streptomycetales; family Streptomycetaceae; genus Streptomyces; species Streptomyces glomeratus. The sequence goes on from NZ_JAKEEB010000060.1 coordinate 16,943, forward strand.
GCGCGGAAAGACGATGAGTTCGGCCGGGCGGTCACCGAGCTGGTGGCCGAGCTGCAGGCCGCTGCGAAGGCCAGCGGCATCCACGTGGTGGCCGGCGCCGGGTCTGCGGTGTTCACCGGAGATGCCCACGCCCAAGCCAGCGGTGACGGGATCGCGTTCGGGCAGGTGGGCGGGGACGTGCACGTGGACCGCAGTCCGGCGGGCGGGCAGCGGCCGGACCCTTCCGAGCCGGGCCGGTCACGCCCCTGACCGTGCCCGGAGCAGCCGGTGGCGTTGCCAGTACCGCGGCGCCGCGATCGCCCGTCGATCCGGTCAGCCCGACACTTGGGCGCGCCCGCGAGGGGGGCGGCGGGACCAAGTTCGGGCATGTCGCCGGGAACGTCGGTGTGACGATTCACCAGTACCAGGCGTCTGCCGCGCCACGGCCGGCGCGCTCGGCGTACCGGCGGCAGGTGGAGCGGATCGCCCCACCCCAGTTGCTAGACCGGGACGCCGAGCTGGCCGAGCTGACCAACTTCTGCCTGGATGAGCAGCGTGGCCGGTACATGTGGTGGCAGGCCGGGCCGTGGGCAGGCAAGTCCGCCCTGCTGTCCACCTTTACGCTCAACCCGCCTGACCTGCTGATTGCGAGCGGGGTGCGGCTGGTGTCGTTCTTCATCACCGCCCGGCTGGCCGCGCAGGACACCCGTGAGGCGTTCACCACCGCGCTGTCGGAGCAATTGTGTGCACTGCTCCACCTGGACCTGCCAGCCGGCGGGGATGAGGCAACTCGGGAAGCAGCTCTGCTGGATCTGCTCGCTCAGGCTGCGTCTGCTTGTCAACAGGCGGGTGGCAGGCTGGTACTGGTCGTTGACGGGCTGGATGAAGACCGTGGCGTGACCACCGGGCCGTGGGCGCACAGCATCGCCGGGCTGCTGCCTGGCAGTCCACCGGCCGGGATGCGGGTCATCGTCGCCGGCCGACCCAACCCGCCGATCCCCGACGACGTGCCCGACTGGCATCCGCTGCGCGACCCGGGCATCATCCGCCTGCTCGGCGCCTCTCGGTATGCCCGGGATCTGCAACGACTCGGCCAGTCCGAACTCAAACGCCTGCTGGCCGGCAGCCCTGTCGAGCAGGATCTCTTGGGCCTGCTGACCGCCGCCCGGGGCGGTTTGTCCGGCCCCGATCTGCGGGAGCTGACCGGTGCGGATCTGGTGGTCGTTGAGGAGGTGCTGCACACTGTGGCCGGGCGCACCTTCACCCGTCGACTCTCCAGATGGACACCGGACAACCGGCCGCAGGTGTACCTACTCGGCCATGAGGAACTGCACAACGCCGCCAGCCACTACCTCGGCCATGACCGCCTGGCCCGGTACCGCGGCCAGTTGCACGCCTGGGCTGGGGGCTACGGCACGCCCACCGACGGCCAGCCACCATGGCCGCCGCACACCCCCGAATACCTGCTGACCGGTTACCCTCGCATGCTGGCCACCGCTGGTGACACCAACCGTCTGGCCGCCCTGGCCATCGACCCGGCACGTCACGACCGCATGCTCGATCTGTCCGGCGGCGACGCCGCCGCCCTCACCGAGATCAAAACCTGCCAAGACCTGCTCCTGGGTTGTTCGGAACCAGACTTGTATGCCCTGGCCAGGCTGTCCCACCACCGCGCTCAACTCGAATCCCGCAACATCAACATCCCCACCGAACTCCCCGCCGTGTGGGCCATCCTCGGCCAACCCAGCCGCGCTGTAGCACTCGCACACACCATCACCGGCCCGAACGGCCAGGTAGAGGCACTGGTCAAGGTGGCTGGGGCGGTGGCCGCGGTCGGCGACCATACGCGGGCCGAGGAGATCGCCCGCACCATCACCTACTCGAACCTGCAGGTACAGACACTGGCCAGGGTGGCTGGGGCGGTGGCCGCGGCCGGCGACCACGCACGGGCTCACAGACTGGCCACCGACGCTGAGCAGATCGCCCGCACCATCACCCACCCGAACTGGCAGGCGCGGGTACTTGTCGAGGTGGCTGGGGCGGTTGCCGCGGCCGGCGACCACGCACGGGCCCGCAGACTGGCCACCGACGCCGAGCAGATCGCCCGCACCTTCACCAACCACCCGAACGCCCAGGCGCTGACACTGGCCGAGGTGGCTGGGGCGGTGGTCGCGGTCGGCGACCATGCACGGGCTCACAGACTGGCCACCGACGCCGAGCAGATCGCCCACACGATCACCGACCCGTTCCTGCGGGCGCAGACAGTGGCCGAGGTGGCTGGGGCGGTGGCCGCGGTCGGCGACCACGCACGGGCTCACAGACTGGCCACCGACGCAGAGCAGATCGCCCACACTATTGCCAACCCGGACCTGCAGGCATTGGCACTGGTCAGGGTGGCTGGGGCGGTGGCCGCGGCCGGCGACCATACGCGGGCCGAGGAGATCGCCCGCAGCATCACCGACCCGTTCCTGCAGGGGCGGGCACTTGTCGAGGTGGCTGGGGCGGTGGCCGCGGCCGGCGACCACGCACGGGCTCACAGACTGGCCACCGACGCCGAGCAGATCGCCCGCACCTTCACCAACCACCCGAACGCCCAGGCGCTGACACTGGCCGAGGTGGCTGGGGCGGTGG
>NZ_JAKEEB010000061.1 GCF_021462825.1 Streptomyces glomeratus
TGCCCTGAATGCGGGCATGTCTCAGCGGAGAACCGGCCCACCCAGGAGAAGTTCCACTGCGTTTCGTGCGGCCACCAGGCACACGCGGACACGGTGGGCGCCCTGAACGTTCTACGGGCCGGGCTGGTCCATCGCGACGCCGCACCGGCATAGCGAGAAGCCCCCTCGTTCACGAGGGGGAGGAGTCACATCGTCTCTGGTGGCAGAAAGCTGCCAAATGAGCACTGTGGCAAGCCGGGCGCCTCGTTTGTGACCACCAGGCTGCTACGGCCGTTCCAAATCGCCAGCTCATCCGGCTTCGCCAGTACCAACTCCTGAGCTTCGGCACCACTCCCGCAGAGCTTCAAGATCTCGCGGCCGGCTGCGCTTCGACTATTGGCTGCCATCGTGCCCGTCGTCCTCGTTCTGGCCGTACTGCTCAAGCCAGCGGCGGGCCTCGATGTTGTGCCACATCACTGCGCGTTGAACCTGCTCCGCGCTCAGGCCGGTCTCGGCGGCCAGATCTTCCTCGCTGATCCCTTCGGGGTGCCGCTGCAACGCTCGCATGATCTTCCCGGCCCACAGCTCAGCGGCGACGAACGGCCGGCACTTGTACTGTTCGACCAGCCGCGCCAGGTGCTCGCGCGAGCACCCGACCAGCATCCTCTTGCCATTGAGCCTCGGATCAACCGCGTGGATCGCGGAGGAGTCCCGCACCAGCGCCAGCCACTCGACTGTTCCGCCAGGGATCACCGCTCCGCAGAAGTCACACAGCTCCGGATGGGGCCCTTCCTCACCGCTATCGTCCGGCCCGCCGTTGCTGCTCACGGTCCGCCTGCTTCGCCGGCCGACGGCGGAAGCCCTACGGCCGCCTCCGTCACGGCTGGCGCCACCGTCGACGGATCCCCGCTGGCCACCCACCTGAAGCGGGCCACCATCATCACGTCGTCGACGCTCTCGCGCACGAATCCGTCCAGGATGCCGAGGCCGTCCGGGCGTTCCCGGAACACGACGTCGCCCGGTTCCGCCTCGTCCATGATCTGCTGGTAGTCCCCGGTGTCGGGACAACCCAAGAACTCATACACCCAGTGACTCATCCTGCCCTCCTGCCGGAACCCAACGATCACCCTGCTGAACCAACACCACGGCTGTGATCCATCCGAAGGACTCAGGACTCCAACGCGGTGACGGCCGCACCCGTTGCGCAGGTGCGGCCGCCATCAGGAGAGAGGCTGAGCCTCGTCCACCTCAACGACCGCGCCGCGAGCACGCAACGGCCAAGATCGCGTACTCACCGCATCGGGTCAAAGGCTCATCGGTGGGTAGCTCATCCGCGTGCTTGTGCAGTCACCTGACGTTTCTCGCGTGCGCGTGACCTTCGCGGGGCGGTCGCGTTGTACCGGGGGACACGTGCACGTCCCCCGCGGCACTCGTGTGATGGCCCCCGACTCCACGCCCAGCAGTCCGGGGGCCGTCGTGCGGTCAGTTGCGGCGACGTGCGCAGCGAACGCGTCGACATCGGGACGGGCGTACCGCACCGCTCCAGCACCAGTATGAGACTCGCCGCAGGGGGGCGGCGACGACGGTCGTGGGAGGAAGCCGTCCAGCGGGCCGCGGACGACCTGCACGGCCCCTGGTTGCTTCGCCCCGGTCAGTCGCTGGTCAGGCGGAGGTGTCGGGTACGGCTTGGGTCAGCGGGCCGAGGTCTCCGTACAGGGCCGCGTGAAGCGCGGCGGCCAGCTCGCGGGCCCGGTGCTCGCTCGCCAGGTCGTACAGGACGAAGTAGACCGGTCCGCATGAGGAGTCGGGGCGAATCTCGCGGGAGTGGATCAGGCGGACGACCGCTGCGCGGATGGCGTCGTGCACCGTGGTGTCGATGGAGTGCTGGGGGGCGGTGAGCGCGTCTGCCTTGACCGTCCACTTTTCGGCTTGGCGCTCGATGGCAACCCATACGGCACCCTGCTCCTTGGCTGCTCTGTGCGCGGCGTTGCAGACGTCCATGCTCGTGACTTCGGGGATCAGATCGGCGGGGCAGGGTGTCGGCAGCGGCTGCATGATGAGCATCGTGCCAGGATCGTCGGCCGCCGCGGTGCAGGGGCGGAGCGTGTTGTCGGCTTCATGCAACGCGTCGGCAGTCGGGGCTTCGACGGTGGGTGATTCGGTCGAAGTCCAGCCTTGGAGGCGGGTTCACAGCGTCCGGGGCCGCGCCGCCCGGCTGGCCCCTGGGGTGGCCGATCGGGCCGACACAGGGTCGTCACCTGAGATGGTCACACCGGTGGTCGGGTCGGCAACATGGTTCGTTGGGCCCCGTCCCCCGTGCACTTGCCCAGCCCCGAAAACCGGCCGACGGTGGCCACCTCCAGCCCGGCGTGCCGCGCGCAAGCGCAAGACGAAGCCAGAACCGCCCCATCCCCGAAAAGGGCCAGCCTTGGGCTCAAACGCCAAACGCCGCCAGGTGGGCGTTCCCTATGCCCGTGGCTCCTTTTCCAAAAGCCCTGCCCTATGACTCGGCCCGGTGACGAGATGATCCGTCGCCGGGCCAGAGCGCGAACCGATCGATTACGTGGTGGCCGCGCAGACAAGCGTCAGCGTGCCGACCAGCGCACCCGTCCCCGGGACGGTTCCGTTTACAGTGATGGTCGCGGTGTTGCCAGTCACGGAGGTAATACTCACCGCGACGGGCGTGCCATTAACGGTCAGGTTGGCCCCGAGCGGAATGGCCCCGGTGGGACACGACCCGGTGAACGACGGGTTGACGTCCCCGCCAGTCACGCCGACCGTCGAAATCGAAACAGTCAAGCCATGCCCGCACGTGCCTCCATGCCCGTCACCGGCCACTGCCTGGCGGCAGTTGTCGGAACCAGACCGCATCATGCTCTTGTCGGCACCATGCGTGTCCGTTGCGGCAAGCGCAGGACCCGCCATACCCGCCAGCGCAAGAACGAGAGAGGCCGCGGCACTTCCGACCAGCCGGCTGCTTCGCGGAAGCGGGCTCAGAGAGGACCTCTTCCTTGGGTCAGGACTCATGAAGTTCTCCGATCTGAGGAATCCAAGCGCGCCCCTGCCGGGCTCGGTGCCCGCCTATACCAAGCAGTCACCAAACGCTTGATCACAACATTGCCCCAGCTCCGCAGGTCTACGAATGAACGACAGACTCGTTTCGCTTGTTTCCACTCTGATGGCGGTGTTTGCGACAGGGTGAAGCGTGTTCTGGCACGAGTTCCGTGACGCGGACAGGCAACGTCACGCGAGCAGAACGCTAGAAGAGGCCGTCGGCTGCTCGCCTCTGTTGCCGTCTGACGGTCCTGATATCCCTCTCCCACCAGCAGACCCAGCAGCGAGCCGCCTCGGGAGAGTCAAAGACCCGAGGCGGCTCTGGCGATCCGAATGGGGATCGGCGTAGGAAGCGTCGAACATTCAGAACACCACGTATGAGGCTAACCAGGGAGAGCCACCACCAACGTGCCCGACACATTTCTCATAGAGCCGCATGGGATGTGGGCCTCACAACTCACAGGCAGGGCCAGATGGCGCGGTCATGACGAGAACCTCACGACGCTCGCCTCCAGCAAACGGGCAGGCGGGCGCCTTACTGATCGTTTCAGAATGAGTTGAGCTGCGAGGCACGGACGTGGGGGATGCCGCAGGCGGTCAGGCCTTGCGTGCGGATGCTGATGTTGGGGAGGGTGCCTCGGTGACCTCCTTTACGCAGCGATACATCAGTGGTGACCATGACGGAGTCTGGGCGGACCTGCGCCGTCTTGGCTCCGTTCCAGACGCGCTCGACGAGGACTGCCGAGCTGTGGCGTTCGCGACGATGCAGCGGGTGGCACGCCATGTGGACCGTCTCGCGGAGCAACTGACCGACCTCGGACTCGTGCCTGTCATGCCCATCCGAGAACCGGTCACGGCTGAGGATCTGAAGGATCTCGATCTTCTTCGGGCCGAGATCGGCTCCGTGCCCCCGGCCCTCGATGCTTGTTTCCGTCAGGTCGGCGGTGCGTGGTTCGCTGGGGACTGTCCGGCGCTGAGCGAGTGCTATTCCGCAGGAAGCCAGTACAGCGCCGCCCCGATCCTTCCTGACCCGCTGGTCCTTCCTACGGTGCAGCACCTGCGGGAGAGCTGGGGCGACTACCAGGACGCCGTTGAGGATGACCCCGAGGTTGGCGAGGACGGGTTCTTCTTCGACTTCGCGCCGGACGAGTTGCACAAGGCCAACATCAGCGGTGCCACCCACGAGATCGATGTGACTCCTCCCCCTCATGAATGAGGGGGCTTCTCGCTATGCCGGTGCGGCTTCGCGACGGACCAGCCCGGCCCGTAGGACATTGACAGCGCCCACCGTGTCCGCGTGCGCGTTGTGGCCGCAGGCGACGCAGTGGAACTTCTCCTGTGCGGGCCGGTTCTCCTTGGCGATGTGCCCGCATTTGGGGCACCGTCGGGAGGTGTTGCGGGGGTCCACGGCCATCACTTCCCGTCCGGCGCACTCTGCCTTGGCGGTGAGGATCTGGAGGAACACCCCCCATCCGGCATCGTTGATCGACCGGTTCAGCCCGGCCTTCGCGGCCGCCCCGTTGGGCAGGAAGCTGCCCGGCTGGTCGGGGTCCGGCTTCGGGGCCGGGGCCTTGCTCATGTTGCGGATCTTGAGGTCTTCGTGCGCGATGAAGTCGTGTTTGCGTACGAGGTCAAGCGCGGTCTTGTGCGCGTGGTCCAGGCGCTGTCGGCGAACCTTGCGGTGAAGCCGGGCCGCCTTCTCCACGGCCTTGTGACGGCGCTTCGAGCCGCGCTTGCAGCGGCTGAGCGCTTGCTGTGCGGCTTCGAGCTTTGCGGCGCCTCTCCGGCCGTGTCGGGGGTTGGGCACGAAGCCACCGTTTGAGTCGGCAAGGAAGTTGACTATGCCCATGTCGATGCCGGCTACGCTGCCCGTCGCCGGAAGCGGCTCAGGGGCTGCCTGCTCGGCGGTCAGGATGACGTACCAGCGATTGCCTTCGCGCTTCACCGAGACCGTCTTGACCTTGCCCACCACGGGCCGGTGCTGGTGCACCTTGACGTGCCCGACGCCCTGAAAACGGACACGGGTCACGGGGTCGTGCGGTGTGGAGTCCCACCGGCAGCCGTCCCCGTCCTTCGGGAACTCCACCGTGTCGAACCGCTTTCCCGGCCGGAAACGTGGATAGCCCGGCTTGTCTCCGGCCTTGATGCGGCGGAAGAACGCGGCGAACGCCTTGTCCAACCGGCGAAGCGTCGCCTGCTGCGACGAGAACGACCAACGGCCCTGACGCTCCGGATCGAACGCTCGGATGTCCTTGAGCTGCGCGGACTGCTGCCCGTACCGGATCGTCGTCTTCGAGACGTGCCGGTAGGCGTCACGGCGCTCCTGGAGCGCGGCATTGTAGAGGGAGCAGTGATCATGCAGCATCTCGGCGAGTGCGCCTTGCTGGCCCACGGTGGGCCGCATAAGGAACTTGTACGCACGGATCATCCGGCCCACCCCCTTTTCGGTCAGCCTTGGCGATCATACTACGCTTGGTGTATGTCGCCACGCTGGATCCCAAATCCTGACACACTTGCATGGGATGGCACGTCGCCTACGACCTCCACGCTCATTTGGTGTTTGTCACCAAGTACCGGCGAGGCGTCTTCGATGACGCCTTGCTGAAGCGGTGCGAAGAGATCATGCGGGAGGTGTGCGGCAAGTTCGAGGTGGAGCTACGGGAGTTCAACGGCGAAGCCGATCACGTACACCTGCTCGTGCACTACCCGCCGAAAGTCGCCCTGTCGAAGCTGATCAACAGCCTCAAGGGCGTCAGCTCCCGGTACCTCCGGGCCGAGTACACCGGCCGGATCAACCGCATCGGGATGGGGTCGGTGTTCTGGTCCCGCTCCTACTTCGCGGGTTCCTGCGGTGGTGCACCGCTGACCGTCATCCGGCAGTACATCGAGGGCCAGAAGCGGCCCGTCTGACCGTCACAACGGAGGCGGAGCGCACTCCGGCGCTGCGCGCCTCCGGGCCGAGGATGCGTTTCCCTCCCCGGCTGAAGCCGGGGATACCCACGCAAGATCAACGGATGGCGGCGGTCGGCCCCGGTGTGGCGAGGGCCAACGCCCCTTTGGGGTGCGGCAGCCGCGGCAGAAGGCGTATGCCCTGCGGCTGCTGGTGCTGCCGCGGCCGGACGGGCGGGTCTGGTGCGCGGACCGCTTGCTATTCGGCCGCCAGGGGCGGTTCCCGGATCGATGGGGCGAAGCCCCGGGCCCTGGCAGGGGGCCGAGGCTTGGCCCTATGGTCCGATGCTGCCCGGCATGCGCCGGCCGCGGGCGGGCGGCCTGGCCGCTAGTACTTGATGTAGGCGGCGCACGAGGGATCCGGTCCTAACACGTCGAAGGTCGCATGGCCCTTCAGGTACGGCCTGTAGCTGCGCGGGATGCGCTTGTGCACCTTCTCGGTCTTGGTCTGGCCCCCTCGCACGTTGTCCTTGCTCGGCCACGCCCACACATCCCTGCCGTCGCTTTTGCGGACCGCCAGGTAGACGTTGTTGTGGTGGCCGCCGTTGCGTTCGATGGTGAAGCTGGCATTGGTGACCCAGATGGTGTTCTGGCTGGCCAGGTTGTATTCCGTACCGATGGACAGGATTCCGCCCCGGCTGCTGCAGCTGCTGTACTTGCTCGCGGCGGACGTGGTCGTGGTCGCGCCCGCCATGACCGCCAGCCCGATCGCGGCGATCGAGGCCGCGCGAAGCATCCTCTTCCTTCGCACCGCGGCCACTTGGTGGTGGTTTTGTTGTGAGGTCATCGGCCTTCCTTTCGCTTAAGTGTTCGTTGACGGTGCCGAACACGCGTGGACGAACAACCGCCTCCGTGTTCCTGCGTGCGCGGCTCTGCCCTCCCCGGGTGACGCACGTTGCGCCACGAGCCAGGGCTACGGCCGGTTGTCGCGCCGCCCGTCAGGGCTGTGGGGTGCGCCCGTGTGCCGGCACTGTCGGGAAACCCGCAGGCGGGAATCCAGGAGTACGAGGCATCCAGCGGACGTGAACTGTGCGTCCACTGCTCCCGGGATGCGGTGCACGATTCCTCCTGCTTGGCTCAGGATGAGCACGCTGGCGTCGGTGGGTAGCGCGATGGAGCCGGTATCCAGATCCGCGTTGGCTGGGTGCAGTCCAGGGTCAGCGCGTTGCCACTTGATGTGGCCAGAGGTGTCGAGCAACCGCGTTGCGGTCTGTGGACCGTGGACCGTGTCGTCAGTGAAGCGCTGTACCAGGATGCTGTCTGTGGTGAGCGAGCACCGGCCGACGTGGGCCGCCGGCAGGGCTCGAAGGGCGCTGCGCCCGGGGGGCGCCAGCCAGGCGCGGTTCGCGTCGTACAGGACTATGGGGGCTCGCTGCCCAGCCAGACAGGCGCTGGTGGCGGCGGTATGGCTCGGTTTGGAGACGGTCCATCCCGCAGGTCCGCGGGTGAGGACCCGGTATTGCGCTTGTTGGCCCTCAAAGGTGAGAAGGACAGCGAGTGACCGGTCCCGGGCGGTGAACAGCTGGGGGTCCCTCCCGGCGAGCGGGTACTTCTGGGACCTGTCGGAGCGACGGATCTCCAGGACCTGGGTACCGCCTGGGGCCGTGCGGGCGACGATGGCGTCCGACGGCGCGTCGGCCCAGAGCACCAGCCCGGCTGCGGCCTGTACGCGTCGCACCGAGCCGATCCGCCAGGTGGTCGATGAACGCCCGGTGTCCTCAGCGGATCCCGAGCCGACCGCGTCCGGACAGCGCCTCAGGCACGAGACCTCGGCCGACCCGGCCAGGTTCCGGTCCCTCCAGCGCACCGTACCGTGTTCGTCGACTCCCACCACCGTTGCTGAACGGGGATCCAGTACGAGGGCCCCATAGCGGTCCGCATCCAGGATCACCGGTGCGGCGAAGGCAGTCTCCGGGCCGCCTTCCTTCCGGGGCGAGCTGTGGGTGAGCGCCCCGCCCCATGAGACGGCCATGGCGATGAGGCACAGCAGCACGATGCCGCCGAGCACCGTCTTGGCCCGTGCATTCCCAGGCTTGCGCCCGCCCGCGGCCGGCGCGTGCCGGCCGCGGGCGAACGGCATCGCCGCTAGTACTTGATGTAGGCGGCGCACGAGGGATCCGGTCCTGTCACGTCGAAGGTCGCATGGCCCTTCAGGTACGGCCTGTGGCTCCGCGCGACGCGCTTGTGCACTGTCCTGGTCTTGGTCTGGCCTCCTCGCACGTTGTCCTTGCTCGTCCACGCCCACACATCCGTGCCGTCGCTCTTGCGGACCCGCAGGTAGACGTTGTTGTGGTGGCCGCCGTTGCGTTCGATGGTGAAGCTGGCGTTGGTGACCCAGACGGTGTTCTGGCTGGCGAAGTTGTACTCCGTGCCGATCGACAGGATTCCGCCCCGGCTGCTGCAGTTGCTGTATTTGCTCGCGGCGGACGTGGTCGTGGTCGCGCCCGCCATGACCGCCAGCCCGATCGCGGCGATCGAGGCGGCGCGAAGAACCCTCTTCCTTCGCACCGTGCGTACCGTGCTGGCTGCATCGTGGTTCTGCGGTGAGGTCATCTGTCTTCCTTTCGTGGGTGATCGTGTCTTGATGCGCAATCGCGCAGGACGGACCGGCTGTTCGCAGCTCGGTCCGAGCGGGGCGGCGGCGCCCACCTGCCGGTGGGGCTGCGGTTGCTCCGGGCAGCGGCGCCGCTGCGGCGGCATGTGGCCGAGTTCAGCGGGCTCGGCATTGCATGGGCAGCCGGTTTTGCCGGCCTGGTCAATGGCGACAGCGAAAGGTCGCAGGCACAGCGCACGGCGCTGGCCGAAGAAGGCGCCTGCCGCGTGCTCTTCCCTCCAGGGCATGCGCAGCGTGCCGGTGACCGCGCCGGATCCACCGAGGCGGCGGCGGATAGTGGGGTGCACCATCGATCGCCGGGCGTCCTGGGAGTCCACTCGATCGGAGCACCGGGCCCGGGGGCGCGGCTCGCTGCCGAGTCACGCATGCTCAACCTGATCGATAGAGCGACGCGTTCTAGCAGGAGCCGAGCCAGGAGGCACGCGACCAGATGGACCGCACCTGTCCATTGATGTATTGCTGACCCAGCTTCGCCACGTACCAGTGCCCGCCTCCTGAGCACTTGGCGGAGACGGTCTTGCCGCCGAACTTGCCCCAGTACGGGCCCTTGGATGCGACTTCGCGGTACTTCCCGCCGCTGTACCGGTACAGCGTCAGCGTCGTCCATGCGGCGGAGTGGCATGTGTTCCAGCCGTAGGTGGACGCCCGGCCACCCCCGGCCCCCGGCTGATCGATACCGGCGGTGCATCGAGCCGGCTGGGCCGGTTCCGCCTGGGCAGCCGGAGCGGCAAGGGCCGAAGCGGCCGCTGTCGCAGCGGTCGCTGCCGCCAGTGCGATGCGGTTACGTGCGTTCACGTCTTCCCTTTCTTCGTCACTGCCCTCCCGCGGTGTACGGGCGTTTCAGGGATGAGCGCCCTGGTGGTGCCGGAAGGGCTTGCGGTATCGAGTTCAGCGGCCGCGGAATTGAATGGACACTCGGTTCGGCCACTGTGATCAATGGCCGCGTTGCAGGTCACACGGGCGTGATCGTCGAGTGGTTGTCGCCTTCCCCACTTCGCCTTCGGCCTGGTCGTGATGGGTACGGGTGAACCTGGCCGCCCCCCGCACGGTCAGGTGCGCCCCGTGTACGCAAGACGACGGTGGCAGCGACGGGCTGTGGGGAAGCTGAAGATTCCTGAAAGGCCCAGGCGTCAACTCCGGGCTCGCGGACGGTCCTTCAGGTTCGCCACAGGCGGCCTCCTTCATGCTGGAGGCATGCGCGTACTGGTGGTTGAGGACGACCGGCGGATGGCGGAGCTGCTTCGGCGCGGCCTGGCCGGTGAGGGATGGGCGGTGGACGTCGTGCACGACGGCCCGTCAGCAGTCGAGCGGGCGGGCGAGAGTCCGTATGACGCGATCGTGCTGGACGTGATGCTGCCGGGGTTGAACGGATACGGAGTGTGCGGCCGGCTGCGTGAGGCGGGCATCTGGGCACCGGTGCTGATGCTGACCGCGATGGACGGGGAGTACGACGAGGCAGAAGGGCTGGACGTCGGGGCGGACGACTACGTCACCAAGCCGTTCTCGTTCGTGACGCTCCTGGCCCGGCTGCGGGCGCTGATGCGGCGCGGACAGCCGCAACGCCCCGCCGTGCTGCGCGTCGGCGATCTGGAAGTGGATCCCGCGGCCCGGCACTGCCGTCGCGGCACGGTGCCGGTGGCCCTCACGGCACGGGAGTTCTCGGTCCTGGAGTACCTGGCGCGACGCGGCGGGCAGACCGTCACGAAGACCGAGATCCTCGAACACGTCTGGGACGACCGGTTCGACGGAGACGTCAACGTGGTGGAGGTCTACGTCAGCGCCCTGCGCCGCAAAATCGACACCCCCTTCGGACGGCGATCCATCCGCACCGTCCGGGGAATCGGCTACCGGCTCGACGTTGCTCCGCACAGCGCATGCTGAGGATCCGCCGGGTCGAGCGAAGTGAGCGCGGCGTGCGAGCGGGCAGCGTGCGGCTGCGGCTGACACTGGCCGCGACCGCTGTCGCCGCCGTCCTGCTGACTCTGCTCGCCTCTGCCTCGGCCGTCGCGGTGCGTAGCTCCCTACTCGCCTCGGCATTCGAGCGGGCCAGCGACGGCAGCAAGCAGGACATGTCCCTGCAGGAGTGCGTGCTTGGTGGCCGCGCCGGCTATTCATGCACGGACATCCCCCGTCATTGGGACGCCGCTCCGCGTGACACGGTCCCCCTGATCCGCGGCGAACGCCTGTCCCTGTGGCCGTGGACCGACCCGGCCGACGCAACGCCCGTGCGGTTGATCCCGGCCGACGGCTTCGGCCCCATCGAACTTTCCGACGAATGGATGGATCAGGAGCGGCTGAACACCACGGTGTGGTGGCTGGCCGGCGGCACGCTGGGGCTCACCCTGCTGACGGCCGGCGGGGCATGGCTCGTCATCGGCCGCGCCCTGAAACCGGTGGACGGGATCCGGACGCAGTTCGCCGCGCTGAGCCTGAGCCGCCTCGACCAGCGCATACCGACACCGCACGGCGGCCGGGAGTTCACACAACTGGTGGCGACGATGAACAGCGCCCTGGACCGCATCGATGCGGCCGCTGCCCGGCAACGGCAGTTCACCTCCGACGTCGCCCACGAACTGCGCACCCCACTCGCCTGCCTGCGCGCCGAACTCGAACTCGCGCTCGCCCCCGCCGGGTCAGCTCACTGGCCCGACGCCGCCCGTGACGCCCTGCACGACACCCTTCATCTCCAGGAGATCACGACGAACCTGCTGCTCCTGGCCCGCCTCGACACCCAAGGCTCACACAAGAAAACCCTCCCGACCCAGCAAGTCGACCTGCCCGACCTGATCCGCGACGCCGTCTCCCGCCGTAACGTGCCCGATCACCTGAGCCTCGTCGTCACCGCGCCCGACGAATCCGCAACCGTGACCGGCCACCGAGGCCTTCTCACCCGCGTCCTGGCCAACCTCCTCGACAACGCCGAACGCCACGCGGCCACCAAGATCACCGTCACGCTCACCCTGGACCACGAACACCGACAAGCCGCACTCGACGTGGCCAACGACGGCCCGCCCATCCCACCCGAACACCAAGAGACGATCTTCGAACGCTTCAGTCGGCTCGACGACGCCCGCACACGAGACGCCGGGGGCACCGGCCTCGGCCTGGCCATCGCCCGCCGCATCACCACACTCCACCACGGCACCCTCACCCTCACCCCCAGTCAACAAGACCAGCAAGGCGCCCGGTTCACCGTACGACTGCCCCTCACCCACCAGGACGCCCAGCCGCTGGTCACCGAACTCCTGCACGCCTGGGACCAGCCCGACGACATCCCAGCGCTCCTCACCCACGAAGCCGGACACCAGCCCCTCGAAGACGTCGTGCCCGACCTGGCCCGCGCCCTCATCACAGCCGGACGCGACCACCACCTCGACGCACTCCTCCGCCACGTCGCACGGAAGGCACCCGCCTGGGAAGTCACCGGCCTCGCCGACATCCTCCGGGACGAGGGCATGCCCGCAGCCGCCGACACACTGCTCGCCGCCCGCACCGCACAGCGCAGGCCCACGCTGACCAAGCCCAGAAAGCCTGTCTCCCGCACGCAGAACCCGTAGACGGCCACGCTGAACCAAGCGGGGGCCCGGTCCCAGGCTCACCGGCCATGGGCTCGACGAGCTCAACGCCACCGTCTACCAGGCGCACTCTTCAGGCCCAGGATGCTTGCCCGGTCCGCATGCGCGACGCCTTCTGGGCGCGTCGGCCGATGCCGTGCGGGACCGTCTCGCGTGGCTGAAGAGCTGGAGCTGGTTTCGTCCCCACGGCAAAGAGGCCGGACGTCTCCCGGGCCGTCAGCAGCGAGCCGACCGCTGAACGGCAACGGTCCCGCCCAAGGGCTCATCCTGCCGTCATCCGCGCGAGCTGCGCAGCCGCGGCAACAGGGCGGCCCGCCTTCACCTTAGAGGCGTAAGTGACTCTACGTGCAGTGCACTTGGGGACACTGCCCGAAAGAGAGGTCAGACGAGCAGCACGACAACGAACACCGGATAGAGCACGCCCAGCGACCCCGTCGCCACGCCGACCGCGCTGAGTCCCCGGTTCAGCCTGCGGGCGAGGCCGAGCAGACCGAAGGTGACGGCGAGGGCGCCGGCCAGCAGCGGGATCGCGATGCCGAGGAAGCCGGACAGCGCGGCGGTGACGGCGGCGACCACACCGAGCACGAGGGAGACCGGACCGTAGAGGGTCGCGGGGCTGTCAGTGGGTGCGGTTCCGTCGGCCATGTCGGTTTCCTCGCTACGAGTCGATGTGAACGACCAAGCAAAGAAAGTAAACCGCATTCCTCGGGCAGCTCGCCCACCCGGGTCTCCCACTTCGTTGAAGAGCACGATCGTGGTCCGCGTCCGGGAGACGCCCTTGGTCCCGCTGAGCCGCCGAATGGTCTTCTCCAGGGCCCGTCGACGTCCGAGAAGCGGACCTTGAGCACGTACGAGTCGTTACCGGCGATGAACCAGCAGTCCTCGATCTCCGGCAGCTCCCGCAACCGCTGCTCCACGCCCTCTTGGTCAGCCGCTCCTCACCTCGCTGGAGTGGGCGTTCGGGTCCTGCGGCCGGTGGCGGAGCTGGTGGCACGCGCCGTCCCGTACCCGGGCGAGACGCACGTCTCACGGATCTGCCCATCCGCACCGACGACAAGCTGACCAAGCAGAACCTCTGACGCGAGGCAGGCGTGATCCGAGCGACGATGAATCGGGCAACCGCGGTACTCGCTGACTGGCACGACCGGGCCAGCCAAAGCACTGCGAGCAGGCACGCCCAGAGCCTGACCGAGGAGATCACTCGCCTCCGGCGTCGACTGAAGGAAAACTGCCTGAAGCGGCTGCTTCAAGACGAGGTCGACGCCGCGGCTACTGTCATCGCCCTGCACTCACACCGCTCGAGAATGAGACTGTCTGGTCTGAGGTGGTCGGAGGCCAACTCCTCGAGGCGTCGAGGCAGCCGTACTCCAGCACAACGACGTTTGACCAGGCCAGCACGCCCATCAGGCGCCGGATGGCCCACCGGCTCGAAACCGAGCCAGTACCTGGTCGGCCAACTCCTGCGGCGTCAGCTCGCCGTCCAGGACCACGGTGTCGCTGGGCAGGGTGTCGGCCGCGGCCATGCACCGTTCGACCCTGGCCTTGCACCAGCGCCGGACCCGCTCGTCCTGCTCGGGGCTATCCGGGGTGACGCTCCGGCCGTCGATCCGCTTCTCCAGGACCTCTCGGGGGACCTTGAGGAAGAAGTGGTGAACTTCGATGCCCGCGTCCTTCAGCACGCCGAAGATCTCACCGGCATACCCGGGGTCGACCAGGGTCATGGGGATCAGAAGGGGGCGGTGGTACTCCTCCACCAGACCCACCGCCAAGCTGGCAACCTCCCGCCGCCACAGCCTGAGATCCTGGAAATCACCGGTCGGCACCTCCACGATCTCCCGCAGGACATAGCCGACCATCTCCGGGTCATAGACGAGCGCCTCGGGCCAGCGCGGACGCAACTCATCCACCAGCGTGGTCTTCCCGCTGCCAAAGGCACCGTTCACCCAGACGATCAACGTGATCCTCCCAGCCCCGCTGCCATGCCCCGCGCGGGCCCAGCGTGCCGGATCAGCATGCCGCGCGGCCTGGGGGACGCCAAACTCCACTGCACACCAGCTCAGGCACTCGAAGTCTGTCAAGCCCGCAGCCTGCCGCGTACCCCTCCGTCACGCACGGAGCATGAGGTATGGCCACAAACAGGGGTGCAACGGTGCGTGGTCGCCGCGTGCGCCTGCTGCCGGTTCCCCGCGCGATGCCCGGTCTGGCAACCCCGGCATCGTGGAAGAAGACGGCCGTTACCATTGCTCACCGCTGCGGCTGATGTATGCCGTTGATCAGCAGGGGGGAGCTGTGGTGTCCAGCCGTATTCAGCCGGTGCAGCAGGGCGATCCGGTGCACGTAGGCCCGTACCGCGTGGTGGGGCGGCTCGGGGCAGGCGGCATGGGCACGGTGTACGCCGCACTCGGTGCTGCTGGCGAGCGGATGGCTGTCAAGGTCGTGCATCCGGCGCAGGCTGCAGACGAGGAATTCCGCGCCCGCTTCCGGCGGGAGGTACAGCTCTCCCGGCGGGTGGTGGGCCCGTGCCTGGTCCCGGTCCGGGATGCCGACATCGACGGCCCCACTCCATGGCTGGCCACCAACTTCGTCCCCGGCCCCACCCTGGACCGGCATGTGACCACCAGTGGTCCCCTGGTCGGGGCTCGTCTGTATGCGATGGCGGCCGGCACCGCAGCCGCACTCACCGCGATACACGACGCCGGCATCGTCCACCGGGACGTCAAACCACAAAACCTCATCCTGGCCCCCTCTGGGCCGCAGATGCTGGACTTCGGCATCGCCCACGCCCTGGACGGCACCTCCGTGACCCGCACCGGAGTGATGACGGGCACGCCGGGCTGGATCAGCCCCGAGCACTACCGAACGGGCGCAGTGGGCCCGGAAGGAGACGTGTTCGCCTGGGGTGCCCTCACCGCCTACGCCGCAACCGGCCGTCTCCCCTTCGGCACCGGCGCTCCCGACGCGGTGGCCTTCCGCGTCATATCAGCCGATGCGGACCTGGACGGCCTACCGGCCGACCTTCGTCCCCTGATTGAAAAGGCCCTGTCCAAGGAGCCCTCCGACCGGCCGACTGCCGCCGAACTCGCACGGAGCTGCACCGAGTTGCTGGCGGAGCAGGCAACAGCCGTCCTCTCCCCCACCGGCCAGCAGCCGCCCACGCTGATATCCGATCTCGTCAGCCTGCACTGGGACTTGCCGCCCCAAGACGATCCCACCTGGCCTGCCCCGCCCCGCCGCCCCAGCCGCGCCCGGCTGTATCTGGCAGTCGGTGCAGCCGCTGCCGTCCTCGGCAGCCTCGGCGGTGCCGTGGCCGCCTCCCATTCCTCAGACACCGCCCAGAACCACACCTCCGCCTCGAGCAGCCGGCCCCCGGCCGTGGACAGTGCACCCCCCGCTGCGCCCGGGCACTCCCCCAGCCGCACCGGCACCCCCGCGGCATCTTCCTCCGCCATACCGCTCGCGTCGCCGACCCCGCAGCGTGCGATCGCTCCCTCCCCCGCCTACACCCGCAACGACAGCGCCCAGCCCACCGTCGACGAATGGGTCGCCGCCCGTGTGCCCGCGACCCCAGCGGAGAAAGCCGCCGCCCAGCGACTGGTCAACGACACAGCCTCATTCTTCAATGGACAGCAGTACATGGGCGGCGACGTAGTCGTCACCTTCAACCCTCAAGCACAGACCATGTTCGTCACCTTCGGGCCTGGCACCTTTCCCGAAGGACAGGACTACCACGACGACGCGAACTGGACAGACGACGTCCGTAGCCTTATGTTCGCCAGCTGCGCCGAAGCGCAACAGGACTTCGGCCAGGACACCACCTGGCCCTACGGCCGCGCCGTCGTCGTCTACCGGGAATCCATGGCCACTCCCCTCATCGCCGACTTCCGCGACGTCACCCACACCGACAGCTGCCGGGTATGACACCGCCTCGCTGACGGCGACGACGAAGGATCGGCAGGAGCCCGCTGACCCGGGGCATGATCGGCACCGGCGCCTACTCCACCAACCCGCAGCCCCATAAGAAGCTGCGCGAGTTGGTGGACGTGGAACAGCAGCCCGCCACAGTCGAGCGCACGACCGGTGGCGGGCACGGGTCATCGGGCATCAACGAGCAACGGCAGGCACAAGGGTGTCTCCTCCGCGGCACCGACGCACTGACCAAAATGAGCGATATGTACAGCACAACGTTCCGGTCACAGAACTGGACCCAGCACACGCTGTGATCGTGGAAGCCGGACCCCGGCAGGTCCGGCCTCCAACCACTGCTCAGCGATCAGGCGGGCTTGGAGAAGTGGCTGCTGGCGCATCCCCGCTTCCGCCTGCACTTCACGCCCACCGGCTCATCGTGGCTGAACCTGGTGGAGCGAGGTTCGGCGAACTGACCGCGAAGAGGCCCCGCCGTGGCATCCACCGCTCCGTCCAAGCCCTCGAACGCGACATCCAAGCCTGGCTCGCCGATTGGAACGAACATCCCAGACCCTTCGCCTGGACGAAGACCGCCGACGAGATCCTCGACAAAGTCGCCACCTACTGCCAGAGGATCTCCGACTCAGGCGCACGCCGGTGTCTGCACCACAACCAGCTCGTCCCACGCAACGAAACGCGCGCCGCAGCCCGTGGCTGCGAACGCCTTCCGGGGAGCCCCGAACCCCGCATCGCAACCGCCCGTCAGGTCAGCGATGCCCAAGCCACCTCCAGGGCGCGATACAACAGGGGCCCCGTCACGACGCGCTGTCCCGAAGGTGGTGCATGAGAACGCCCTGGATGTCGACGAGCCACTGGCGCAGGGACGCGCCCGCGGGAGGGGGCTCGCTGAGGCCGAGAACCGCTGCTGCTTCGGCAAGTTCGTCTGCCGTAGCGTTCAGAGCCAGGATCTCACCGATTTCGGAGGCGGTTTTCCTGATGTCCTCGGTCGGTTCGCCGACGAGGTAGTTGTCCACTGCTTCCTCGTGTGACTCGTACTCGAGCTTGAGGCTGTCCTGGTAGAAGTACGCGCCCAGGAAATGGGCGAGTGCCGGGAATCGCTCGCGCCACTCCCAAGCGATCTCGGGCCGGACCGATGCCCGGGGCGGTGGCGGGGAGGCCAGGAAACGCTCCAGGTGCTGCAGGATGACGCGCAGGCATTCCTCCACGCTGCCGCCCTGTGGTGGATTGATGTGGGGGAGCAGCTCGACGTCGTCGGCGACCTCGTCGCTGAACAGGCCCACTGTGAGAAGGTCCTGGATCTCCCGCGCGGCAGCCACCACGCGCTCCGGGGAGAAGGCGGCCATCCGCAGGTACGCGCTCAGGGCGACGCCCGATGTCTCCACCGTGTCGTCGAAGGCGTAGCCGGGCTGCTCGTAGGCGCGAAGGAGCCGGCGCAGTTCGTGGAAGCGGTCGTCCACCGGTGTCATCGTTGCTGTCAGACCTGTCTGGCTCTAGGGGACGGGATAGGAGGTCAGGACGCGGTAGCCCATCTCGGCCGATGGATCGCGCTTGAGGATCACTCTGGCACCCTTGACCCACTCCGGGGGGTAACCGTGGACGTAGTTCGCGCGCGACAGGCTCAGGCCGGTGGGCTGGTCGAAGTGGGCTTCCAGCTCGAGCTTCCTGCTCTTGTTCTTGGCGAGCCAGGCGTCGATCTCCTTCTGGTGCTTCAGCACCACGCCGTCGGTCGCTTTCTGCGCGGATGCCTCGTCGACGTAGCGTGAGACGGTTTCTCGCTCGGTATCCACTCGTAGTCGGGCGCGCAGGTCACGCGTGGTGACCTTTACGTGCTTTTCCAGCGTGTGGGAAGAGGACTTGGGGGTTCCCTTTCCTTCGTCGCCGGCCAGATCCGCGCGATACTTGGGGTTCACGCGGCCCTTGCGTTTGCTGCGCGGCCAGGCGTTGGGCTCGCCGTCGCCCTTGATGAGCAGTCCGAGGTCTTCGAGACTGGTCGGCGTGCCGCCGGGTACCGCGAGTTCGGTGCCGA
The DNA here is from genome assembly GCF_021462825.1 of Streptomyces glomeratus. GTDB lineage: Bacteria > Actinomycetota > Actinomycetes > Streptomycetales > Streptomycetaceae > Streptomyces > Streptomyces glomeratus. The sequence goes on from NZ_JAKEEB010000061.1 coordinate 18,122, forward strand.
ATGAGGGCATGCGGACGCCACCAAGCAGTTCGGTCCAGCCGCCCGCGTTGCGTGCGGTGCGGACCGCTGATCCCCCTGCGCCGAGGGCACCGCCCAGGAGCGCGCCGTCGACCCCGGCCTGCCGGGCCTCGTCGAGGTTGATGCCGACTAATCCGCAGCACGACGACGTCGGGTCGGCGCCGTGGCCGGCCGCGCTCGGCCAGAGCGGCCGGAAGAAGCGCTCCTACCAGTACACCGCCATCGACGACTGCAGGGGGCGGGGGCCGCCGGATGCGGCCCCCGCCCCCTGCCGGTCAGCCGAGGCTGATCCGGTGGGTACTTACTTCAGGCCGAAGGCCCGGGTGATGCTCTGTGTGACGGTGTTGCCCTCGGTGTCGCCGGCGCTGGTGCGCAGCGTCACGAACCGCGCGTGGGCGGGGGCGTCCAGCTGGGTGTTCCAGCCCTGGGCGGTACGGGTCAGGGTGGTGTGGTGCCAGGTGACGCCGTCGTCGTAGGAGACGTCCAGGCTGACCGTTTTGATGGTGTCGGAGCTTGGCGCCCCCTGGAGGTGCGAGGGAGTGACGGTGATGTCGGTGTGGCGGTGTGCCTTGCCGGAGGCGTCCATGCCCTCGACCGTGTAGTCGAGCTGGATCAGCGGCAACGTTTCGAAGACGCCGGAGGCACCCTGCTGGGAGTCGAAGCCCCACTCGGTCCGGGTGGTGGTCGAGTAGTCGTTGGCCCAGGTGCCCCGGGCGTTCTCCGACACCAGGCGGTACCGCGTCTTCTCGGGAGCCAGGATGAGGGGGAACCGGTAGCTGCCCAGGGTGTCGGTGTCGGAGGCCCTGAGCAGGGTGTCGCCCTGGTACATCTTCACCTTGTTCTCGACATCGGCATTGTTGAAGGTCGTGCCGACGTGTCCGGGAACCGAGTCGCCCCAGCCCGGGACCTCCACGTACACCGCGTTGCCCCGGCGCACCGGTCGGTAGTAGCCGTTCATCCGAGGACGCTGGATCGGTCCGAAGTACTCCATGTGGGAGGTCGTGCCGGCCGGGTACCGCGTCAGGGAGTCGCTGCTTATCTGAAGCTGCTGGTTGACCGAGGCGCTCTGGGCCCAGTCCGTGTCGCTGGAGACCCAGTCGGTGCGCTCGTCCTGGGTGGGGGTGGGCAACATGTTGTATCCGTAGTCGCCGAGCCAGACGGCGGAGCGGAACTCCATGCCCTTGGCGGGCCGGTTGTTGCGGAAGGACACATCGACCCGCGCAAGGTCACGGCGCTGCGGCCGGTAGGTCAGGTCCGCCGGGATGCCGGTCTCGTCGCGGGAGATGTCATAGAGGTAGTCCGTGGTCGGGTGGGAGGTCACCTGGAGCGCCGTCCGGCCTTGCTTGATCTGGGCGATCAGTCCGTCGCCCTCGTCCGCAGTCAGCGTGGCCACAGTCAAAGGAGCCGGGTTCTCGGTGGCGGACCAGGGGTTGTCGTTCCACGGGTCCAGACGTCCGTAGCCGTCGTTGACGACGAGCAGCGCGCTGGCACCGGCCTTGGCTGCCGTCTCGGCCTGCTCGGCCTGATCGACGGCATCGCTGCGCCGGACCACGACGACCTTGCCCCTGGCGTCGAGCCCCACGTAGTCGGCGGCGCCGCCCTCTCCGGCATAGACGGCCTCGTACTCGCGCGTGCCCTCCTTGAGGGGGATGTGTCCGCGCTGGACGATCATGTCGTCAAAGTCGCGCGTACGGGACGCGACTTTCAGGGCCGGCTCCGTCAGGCGCCAGTTGCCGCCGAACTCGAAGTCGCCCGTGGTGACCGGCTTGGTCGGCAGCATCCAGACGCTGTCGTACATGGTGGCGTCAGGCCACCGGCCCATGGTGAGCGAGCTTCCGCCGTCGAACCCGCGGTAGAGGTTGATGCGGGTCTCGGCGGGCGTGGTTTCCTGCGGGGTTACGACGGAGACCTGCTTGGCCTGGGAAGCGTCCAGGTTCACCTTGGTGTCCTGGTCGACGACGACCTCGGGAGCGGTGAGGATGGCCTTGCCCAGGGAGTGCGGCCCGTGAGTGCCCTGGACATCGCTCTCCAGGCTCACGAAGTACTTGCCCGCAGGCAGGTTGACCGTGCCGGTTCCCGAATCGTCCAGTTGCAGCGGCAGGAAGACCTTGTCGCTGAACACGTACACCTCGCCGCCCATCGGGCGGCCGCTGCGGTCCTTGCCGCCCACCGTGAGGGTGTAGCGCGGGGACTGCTTGTAGGCGCCGATGATGGTGTGGGTCAGCAGCGTGCCGGACGCGTCGGTGGCGAGGATCTGCCCCGAGGTCGTGGTGTCTTCCTTCACCAGGTCGAAGCTGGTGGTGAGGGTGACCTTGCTGCTGCCGTGCGCGGGGACGGTGACCTGAGATGCCGACAGCGAGAACGCACCGGCGGCCGCACCGGGGGCCTGCAGCGCCAGGTCGAGGGTGACCGGAGCGTCCCCGGTGTTGGTGTACGTCACCTCCTTCTCGGACTTGTCCCCGGCCGGCTCCTTGCCGTCGCGGTAGCCCCCGAAGACGCTGCCGGTGGCGAACACCGTGCCCTTGACGGCGGCGGCGACATCCAGACGGCCGCTGCCGCCCTGGTACGGCGTGTACCGGGGCGTCGCCTTGGTGGTGCTGACCAGGGCGTCCTTGAGCTGCTGCCCGGTCCAGTCCGGGTGGGCCTGGGCGAGCAGCGCGGCGGCACCGGCGACATGCGGGGTGGCCATCGAGGTGCCGCTCAACGTCTGGTAGTAGCCCTCGCCGTCCTCAGCGTACTGCGAGCGCGCCGCCAGCACGTCGACGCCGGGTGCGGTCAGTTCCGGCTTCAGGCCGGCATCGCCCTGCCTCGGCCCAGTGCTGGAGAAGTAGGCAAGCTGGTCCGAGCCGTCCACGGCGCCGACGGACAGCGCGGCGTCGGCGACACTGGGCGTCGAGACCGTGTGCTCGCCCGCGTTGCCGGCCGCGATGGTGAACAGCGCACCGGTCTCGGCGCTGAGCTCGTCGACGGCCTCGCTCATCGGGTCGTGGCCGTCGCTGGGCCCGCCGCCGAGGCTCATGCTGACGATCTTGGCGTGCTGGTCGCGGGCGGCCCACTGCATGCCCGCGATGATCCACGACTCCTGGCCGCTGCCCTCGTTGCTCAAAACCTTGCCGATGTGCAGGCGCGCGCCGGGGGCGACGCCCTTCTCCTTGCCGTCCGAAGCGGCGCCCGTGCCGGCGATGGTCGAGGCGACGTGCGTGCCGTGACCGAGGTGGTCCTCGATGTTCTGGTCGGGCACGAAACTCGCGGTCGCACTCACCTGACCGACCAGGTCGGGGTGCTGGGTGTCGATGCCGGTGTCCAGCACGGCTACGTCCACACCCTGGCCGGTGTCGCCGCTCGCCCACACCTGGGGAGCACCGATCTGCGCGGTGGTGTCGGCCAGGTCGGCCTTGACCTTCCCGTCCAGCCAGACCTTCGCGATCCCGCCCCGCAACTGGCGCTTGGCTCCGGCGCTGCGACCGGTTGCCGACGCGGTCCCGCCGGTGAGGGCGGTCCAGAAGTCGTCGGCCTTCGACCGCGACTCTGACAGTGCCGCGCCCTGAATGCTGTCCAAGGTACGGGCCTTGGTGGCGCCGGCGGGCACGGCCTGCGTGCGCGCACGGGCGGCGGCATCGGTGTACGTGACGATCAGGGGCAGACCGCTGCTGTGCTCGTCGTCGTAACCGTCTGCCAGCAGTTGGGTGACGTTGAAGAGCTCGCGGTCCAGCTTCCCGGCAGCGATGTACGCAAGGGCGCTGTTCGGGTACACGTAGGTGTCTTTGCCGACCTTGTAGGTCACGAAGCCGGTGAGTGCACCGTTCGCGCCCTGCACGGAACGGGTGACCCTGCCGTCGGCAGCAGTGTTCACCGTGACCTTGTCACCCGTCACCAGGGTGACGGTGCGCGAGGTCGGCTGATGTAGGGCGATGCCGGTCAAGGGCCGGTCCGGTGTGTCGGCCCTAGGCGCGGCCAAGGCGGAGACCATCGGCTGCGCGGCCAATACGGCCAGCGCAACGCCGACAGCCGTCAACGCCCGTCTACGGGCAGGTATGGATGGCAAGGATGATCCCTTCGCTGGAACAGCAATCGCTGCGTCTGACGTGGCACACGTCGGGTTGCACAACGCCATCAGGGGCCGCACGGGCAGGTAGGGAAGCAGGCGATTTGCCGTGCCTCAGTACACCGGTGCGGGCATGGGTAGGGCTGGTGGCCGCCGAGGAAAACCCGGCTGGAATCGAAGCCACACTGCTGCCGCAGAGCGGCAACGAAGCGTCAGACCCCATAGCGCCAGTCCCCGATCTCACTCCGGAGAGCACCTGCGGCAAAGCGAGCCTCCGGCACGGCGGCAAGATGAGCGGCGCTCCCGGTAGATGCCGTCCGCGCCGCGACTGCGGCCGGCAAGCCTCCGGCAACCAGCAGTAATCCTGTCGATAGTGCCGCCTTCAGGCGGATCCAGGCCATCAGCGAAGCACCTTTCGTTCAGCTGGCAGTCACAACCCGCCCGAAAGAATCCGCTGATGAAGCCGGACATGTCACTGGCCTCACGTGTCGCAACTGCGACACGTCCCAACGATGACACGGTCCCTGCGCTCCACTGCCAGACGGTCAGCGGCGACATACGGGACGTTCGGAAGGGCCTGCAGGTGACGAAAACTCCATCGCATGTGACGTGCAGGTTTTCCGCGAACGGCCTTTCAGCTTGTTGTTTAACCTCGGGGGTCACCCGACCTGCTGATCTGCGGTTCTTCCCGGGACAGCCGAGGCGGCCGTTCTTCACGCTTCGAGATGTTGAGTAACGAAGTGCGAGAGAACGGCCGCTGCCTATGAGTCTGCCT
>NZ_JAKEEB010000062.1 GCF_021462825.1 Streptomyces glomeratus
ATCACGCGGGGAGGCTGCCCTCATCACCGCGCAGACAGTTCTCGATGTCATTCGTTGGAGGGGTGGTCCGGCAAGACCGCCCCTGACGTGCCAGCAGCCAACTACACTCCCGACGATGCCTCTGCCCAGGCCAGATAGCAAAACGCTGCTGGAGTACTAGGTGTTGCGGGCCAAGACGTTGATGTCGGCGGTCACTTGCTACTGATCAAGGGCTATGGTCATCGACCGCGAATTCCTCACATCGGATGATCAAGGGTTCCAGACGAATGTCGCGCAGTCCGCGCACTCCTCGAGGTACCGATGGCGACACTCGACGGTGTGCCGGAGGAAGGTGATCGCTTGCTGTCTGCTGCGGACCTCACTTTCGAGCGCAGCGATCTTCGCGCGCACGACCTCCTGCGCTGCGGACTTCTTCGGGGACATCGCTGCGGTGACCTCTGGCAACGAGAGCCCGACTTGTCGCAGTTTCAGCACGGTTCGCGCCTGCTGCAGGACGTCGTGGTCGTAGAGTCGGTAACCGTTCGCGTCCCGGTGCACCGTGAGTGCTCCGACGTGCTCCCAGTGCCGTAGGACATGGGCCTCGACTCCAAGCTGCGCAGCCGCCTCGCCGATCGTTATCCCCATTCCGCCCTTGCCTTGATGTCGACCTGAACCTTTAGCCTCCCCACCATGCCTGACAGTTCTCCCACCCCGCCTACTCCTGCTTGTTCCCGATCGGTCCTGGTCACCGGCGCGACGGGCAACCTCGGCCGTGAGCTCCTGGCCCGGCTGCATGCGCGCGCAGCAGCTGTGCGGTGCCTCGATCGTCGCCGTATTGGCCCGCGACCCGGCATCGAGTCGGTGTGCGGTGACCTGACCGACGCCGACTCCGTCCGTGCGGCGCTCGACGACATCGACACCGTCTTCCTCATATGGCCGCTGCTCGACACCGCCCCCGCCGAGCCTCTGATCGCAGAACTCGCCGCAGCAGCACCGCGCGTCGTCTACCTCTCCTCGACTGCGATCGATGACGCCTCATTTCGCCAAAGTGACCCGATCGTGCAGGTACACGCGGACATGGAACGCCGGCTCCGTGATGCTGGCCTGCATCCCACCGTGCTGCGCAGCGACACGCTGGCGTCCAACACCCGGGGCTGGGCGGCGGCGTTGCGCGCAGGCGACGTGGTCAGAGGTCCGGACATAGCGCGCACAGCCGTCGTGGACGAGGGTGATGTCGCGGCCGCAGCCGCGGAGGTGCTCCTTCGACGCCAGGACGATTCGGATCGCACCCCCTACCTGCTGACCGGGCCCGAGCCGCTCAGCAGGGCCGACCAGGTCGGAATCCTCGGTGCCGCCCTCGGACGAAAGTTGCGTTTCGAGCCGGTCCCCGTGGATATCGCGCGCGCACGAATGCTCGCGGACGGCCGTCCCCAACGGCTGGTCGATGCCCTCATCACGGCGTCAACGCGGCGACCCGAATCACGCCTTGTCACCGATGATGTCGAGCGCCTGACCGGTAGGCCGGCCCGCCCCTTTGCGCAGTGGGCCATCGACCACAGCACCGAGTTCGACCCGCGGCCATGACCACACCCATCAGTCAGTCTCTAACCGGTGTGATGACCGCCGAAGATCGCTTCCCCGACAATGTCGAAACCGCCACGGTAAACTGCCCATGAGGCACGCCAATGCTCCACTGACCGTCGAAGGTCGACGCCGACTTGTCGAGCGTTGCCGGACTCGTCCAATAGCGCACGTCGCCGCCGAGATGGGGATCTCGCGCGCCTGTGCATCGAAGTGGGTCAACCGCTACCGCCGCTACGGGGCAATCGGCCTGCTCGACCGTTCTTCGACACCACACCGTCAACCCGCCGCGACAGACGCCACAGTCGTAGCCCGAATCGCAGACCTTCGGCGCAGCAACAAGTGGTCAGCGTCGCGGATCGCGTTCGAGCTCCAAGCTCAGGGCATCACCGTCAGCCGCCGCACAGTGACCCGACACCTGGCGAGGCTCGGGCTCAACCATCGCAAGTTCATCGACCCGAACGGCGAACAGAATCGGCAGCCCCGCAGGATCAACCCTAGGTGGCCAGGCCACATGGTCCGCGTCGATGTGAAGAAGGTCGGCCGGATCCCCGACGGCGCAGGTTGGCGTGTCCACGGCCGCGGGAGCGAGCGGGCCAAGAACGCCGATCGACTGAAGAAGAAGAGCAAACGCGGCGGCTACGTGTATCTCCACTGCGCAGTTGACGGGTTCAGTCGGCTCGCATACACGGAAGCGTTGCCTGATGAGAAGGCCGTCACTGCGATCGCGTTCATGCACCGTGCCCGCGCATGGTTCGCCGCCCACGGCATCACCCACATCGAGCGGATCGTCACGGACAACGGAGTGCGCTACCGAGCCGACGCATTTGCCCGAGCGCTACTCGGGTCACGCCACCAGTGTCATCAACGTGCTGGCCTCTACAGGCGTCAGCGCGCCTTGACCTCGTCGACGTCCAGACCACGGTCGATGCCGTGAGAGATGACCTTCTGGCCGGGCTCGAGTTCGAGGCGCTTGCCGTCGAGGTAGACCTCGACCTGGTCGGGCTCGAAGGACACCATGTCGTTGATGCGTCCGACCTCGGTGTAGGCGTTGTGGTAGGACCAGGCGGCGCGGTGGGCGTCGCCGATGTCGTAGTAATCGCACAGGCCCTTGTAGGGGCAGAAGGTCTGTCCTTCGACGGGTCGCAGCTGGGTCTCGTCGATGTCGGCGCGCGGGACGTACCAGCGAGGGGCGAAGCCGGATTCGTAGAGCACGACGGGGTGTTCGGAGCGGGCGATCACGCTGTCGCCGAGGCGGACTTCCAAGGTGCGGGAGGTGTTGCGGATGTCGATGCGGTGATACGGGTCCGCGGCGTGACCCAGAATGCGTTCGTCCTCCTCGTAGAAGGCGTCCATCGCCCGCCACGCGAAAGCGATACGGCCCTGGAGTTCGGTGGCGTGACCGGGCAGCGCGGTGAATTCCCAGGCGGCGCGTTCGGCGGTGCGCTCGCTCGCGCGCACGGCGTACCAGGCGGTGTCTCCGAGATCCTTGTGGTGGGTGGTCTTTCCGCTCGCGACCAGGGCCTGCTCGTCGACGTCCTCGCGGGGGAAGTAGGCGACCGGGTAGCGGCCCGGTTCGTGCAGCAGGATGACGTTCTCGCTGTCGGCGATCCAGGTGTCGTTGAACCTCACGCGCATGCGGCGGCGCAACCGCTCAGCGAACAGCAGGCGCTCGGGCAGGGGCTGGGGGGTGAGGAAGTGTCCGATCGCGCCGGCGGAGAGGGGGCCTTGCTGCCAGGACAGTCCCATGGTGTGTTGCCTTCCGTGTGCAGGGTGCGGCGTGGAGCCTGCACCTTAAGGCCGTCGTGGTCGGCGTCGTCGGTCTGCACTCCCCAGTCGTCGCAGAGCTCCCGGACGATGTGCATGCCTCGCCCTTCTTCGGCGCTCCAGGAGAGGACCGGGGTGCGGACGGCGGCGCGGCGAGCGCTGTCGTGGACTTCCAGGTGAAGGCAGTAGGGGTGGCGGATGAGCCGAACCAGGTAGTCACGGCCATCCGGGCTCCCGTGTTGGACGGCGTCGCCGGCCAGTGCCGACAGGCAGACTCGGATGTCGTCCCGGCGCCCGCAGCCTCCCCAGGACTCCAGGGCTTGCATCGCGAAGGCGCGGGCGGTGCGCACTATCTGGGGGGTGGGGCTGAAGGCCCGCTGGGCAAGGTGTGGCATGACGGATCCTTTGCCGGCTGCGGCAACAGGGGCTGGTGGGCGGTCGCCGCAGCCGCTCGACGCCCTGCGTGTCAAGCGATGACGCGGGCGAGGAAGTCGCGGATGTGTTCGGTGATGGTCTCGAGGTGGCTTTCCAGGGCGAAGTGCCCGGACTCGATCAGGTGGATCTCGGCATCGGGCAGGTCCTGGCGGAACGCCTCCGCGCCCGCGGGGCCGAAGATCTCATCATTGGCGCCCCAGACCGCCAGTAGCGGGACCCGGGAGTCGCGGAAGTACTGGTGGACCTGCGGGTAGAGGTCCACGTTGGTGGGGTAGTCGCGGAAGAGCTTGAGCTGGATCTCGTCGTTGCCGGGCCGGTCGAGCAGCGCTTGGTCGTGGACCCAGTTGTCGGGGCTGACCAGGCTCGGGTCGGCGACACCGTTCACGTACTGCCAGCGCGTGATCTCGGGGGTCAGAGCGCCCCGTATCGGGGCTTCGGTGTCCGGTCCCGGTGCCTGGGCGTAGGCGAAGACGCCGTCCCAGAAAGGCTTGACGAAGCCCTCTTCATAGGCGTTGCCGTTCTGGGTGATGATCGCGGCGATGCGGTCCGGGGCCTGGAGGGCGAAACGCCAGCCGATGGGCGCGCCGTAGTCCTGCACGTACATCGCGAACCGGTCGATGTCCACCTGCTGGAGCAGGCCCGCGGTGACTTCGGTGAGGGCATCGAAGGTGTAGGGGAAGTCCTGCAGGGCGGGCATCGCGGACTGGCCGAAGCCGATGTGGTCGGGCGCGATGACGTGGTAGCGGTCGGCGAGTGCCGGGATCAGGTGGCGGAACATGTGCGAGCTGGTGGGAAAGCCGTGCAGGAGCAGCACGACGGGCGCCTTCGGGTCGCCGGCGTGCCGGTAGAAGACCTCGAGGCCGTTGACGGTGGTGGTGCGGTGGTGGACCGCGGGAGCCATCTTCCTAACCCTTCTATTGAGGTTGAGTGGTTACATATCCAGTCGAGCACACGCGGTCTAACCCGTCAAGCTGCTTTTACCGGTTAGATGGGGGGCGGATGCCGCCGTACTCGGACGGGCACTTATGGCTGGCCATGAGGCTGGATCCAGGGGTGGCGTCAGGGCGGGGTCTAGATCCAGCCTCCGCCCGTGGACGGCCCGGAGCCAGCGCAGCTCACCGTGAGCGCGCTCAGACGGCCGAGGTCGAGCTGTCGGTCTCGCGCCACACGTGGATGACCTCCGACCGCCTTCCCGGGCGGGCGTGGCCGACAGGCCTGAGGTGGCCGGGCGCCGGGCTGGTGCCAACTGCTGCGGCTGTGCGTTCGAGGCCGTGCGGGCGCAAGAGGCGGCGTGGTCCTCGGGCCCTGTAGCGACGCGCCACCAGGCGCAGGACGCAGAACTGCTCCTTAGGCACCGGCAGCAGGCGGGAGTGCTCGGATCCCGCAAGCGCGGCATCAAGGGCGTGCACGAGTGCGTCGAGATCGTGGGCGCCGTGGTGGCGCTGGCCGTTGAAGAAGAACGTGGGGGTGCCGGAGACTCCGTTGCGGTCGGCGGAGATGATGTCACGCTCGACCCGGTCCGAGTGGGTGCGGCGGCGCAGGTCCCGGTGGAACCGGCGGACGTCGAGGCCGAGGTCGGCGGCGTAGCCAAGCAGGTCGCTCATCTCCAGCCGGTCCTGCTGCTGCAGCAGCAGGGCGTGCATGCGCCAGAAGGCACCCTGGGCCGCTGCGGCTTCCGCAGCCTCGGCGGCAAGGCGCGCGTGCGGGTGGACGTCACTCAGGGACACACGTAGCGGACGTCGGGACGCGAGAGCAGCAGATCGCGCGTGACCGGATCCGCCTCACTGCAGTGGGGGCATTCGTAGTCGCCGTACTCCACGACGGTGACCGCAGCGCGCTCGGGTCCTCGGACGTGGTCGTGAACGGGGTCGATGCCGCCGACGAGATCAAGCAGCGGGCGCGTGGAGCCGAGCAGGGCACGTGTCGGGGTACGCCCTTCTGTGCCCAGGCGGGTACGGAGAAACGTGCCCACTTTCCGCATCCCTCCGGTCCCGTGCATCCTGGTCAGTGCTGCGGAGAGGGGTGAATGCTCAGGGGGTCAGCGGCCTGTCATAGGGTCCCGGCAAGAGTCCCCAGTCCTTTCGGAGCGCCTGTGTCCCGCCTCGCTCGCCTTGTGACTACGCTCGCGGCCCCTCTCCCGTTCTCCGGGGCCGACGCAGCGCCTCATCTGGAGCCCCGGCCCACATCGCGGCTCCTCGTACAGCGAGGGGACACAGAGCTGATCGTCCAGGAAGTCCAGCCGCCGGCCTCGGCCTCGACCGTCTCCTTTCCGGCGCCCTGGCCTTGCCGGTTCGGCACGAGCGCAGTGTCGCCTGCCGCTGACCTGGTTGTCTTCGCTGGACCGCATGCACTGCGAGCCGTTGACCAGTCGGGAAGCCCACGGTGGGAACTGCGGCACCGCTGCTGGGCAGGCTGCGCGGGGCACACAGACTTCTCCGAGTACGCGGACGACAGAGACCACCGCTATGCCAACCGTGGCTCGGCCGGTTTCTCCTCGGACGGGAAGACCGTGTGGGCCCATGTCCACGGTCCTCTGGAGCACGACGCCCCGGACCACGACCGCGGGGAAGAGTGGCTGGTCATCGACGCCGCTGTCGGCACGGTGCTGGCCCGCACCCAGACTCGCACGGCCGCGGCGGGCTCCGTCCACGTTCCGCATCCGGAACCCGGCCAGATGGGTCTGACCATCGGAGAAGGCCAGGACGGATCACCCCTGCGCTGGGGCAAGTGGGACGGTCACGCCCTCATTGTCCACAGCTTCGGCGACGAGGACCGTGTCCTGCTGGGGGTGAGCCCGAGCGGAGATCGTCTGCTCACAGTGACCCATGACCAGGACGTTCTAGCCCTTCATCTGGTCGCCGACGGCTCCGTGGTGGCCGAACTGAACGCGGACGTGCTTCCCCCGCATCCCGCGTTCGAGGAGGAGACCACAGATGACGAGGCGCAGGCGTTCTTCGACTACGAGGGCGGCTTCGTCGACGAAAACACCCTCGTCGTCGGGACCGTCGAGAGCGACGAGGAGTTCGGCACAGGCCGGCACTGGCTCGTCGACGCCGTCCACATGCAGCTGATCGACCAGATCACCTATCCCTTCGAGGTGTCCGGCCTGCCCAGGGCTCTCGGAGACGGCACCTGGTACACCGTGTCCAACCTCGACCACGGCCTCCACATCTGGGCTCTGTAACGGCGCTGCCCACGATCAGGCGTACCCGAACGTTGAGCACCTTCACCTGTACGCGGCTGGGTATGTTCGCGTGTACGCCGACAGCACGGTTGCGGGCGGCTTTGGGCAGCAGAGCGGTGGTGCGGTAGACGGTCCAGCTCAGCAGAGCGGAGGCCGCGGCTGCGGCCAGGATGCCGATCTTGGCCTCTTCAAGGAGCCTGCAGGAGAAGGCGAGGTTCGCGATCAGCAGGGAGGCAGTGAAGCCGATGCCCGCGATGGCGCCGCTGCCGGCGACGGCGGCCCAGCCGACAGGCGGCCGCAACCGGCCGCGATCAGATGCGCAACGGCCCAGGAGGTGACGACGATGGAGATCGGCTTTCCGATGACGTAGGCGAGGAAGATGCCGATGGTGCCAGGAGAGCTGGCGGCCCCCTCAGCAGGCCGGCGTTCATGGTGATGCCACCGTTGGCCAGTGCAAAGAGGGAGACGATCCCGTAGGTCGTCCACACACGGTAGCGATGCTGCAGCCCCCCGTTGTTCGAGAGGGCGGAGACCAGGCCTACGACGGCTGAGCGGGCGCGATGCGGGCTGGGCTGCTCACGGAACAGCCGGACCAGGTCGGTGGCGCGTTCCAGCTCGCTGCGCAGAGGTGCGTAGGCGGAGGTGACCAGGCCGATCGCCAAGCCCGCGACGACCGGGTCGACGCCGCTGCCCATGAGTCCGGCCCACATGGTGGTGCCCAGTGCGATGACAAGGCCGCCTCGGCGGCGCACGGGCAGGGTGCGGGTCGCGAGGGTGGCTGCAAAGGAAGCGCTGGCGATGGCGAGGGGGACGGGCCGGATGTCGTGACTGTAGAAGGTGGCGATCACCAGGAGCGCGACCGGGTCGTCGACGACGAACAGGGTGAGCAGGAAGGTGCGGATCCTGCCCGGCAGGCGCCGGGACATGACGCTGAAGATGCCGAGCGCCAGGGCGCTGTCGGTGCACATGGCGCCCCCAGCCATGGGCACTGGGGCCGGTGTGGTTGACCGCAAGGTAGATCGCCACCGGGATGGCCATCGCCATCATCCCGGCGCCGACCGGCAGGAGAAGGCGGCGGCGTTCCCGCAGATCCCCCAGATCGAGTTCGGTGCGAGCCTCCAGACCGACCAGCAGAAAGAAGAAGGTCATCAGTCCGTTGTTGATCCAGCTACGCAGGTCCAGGACCAGCCGGCTGCCGCCCAGGCCGAGGCTCAGCTGCTCTTCCCATGCCGCCCGGTACAAGGCCGGGAAGGCGTTGGACCAGGTCAGGGCGGCTAGCAGGGCGGCCCAGGAGGACTGCGGCACCGCCCGATTCACCAGTCAGCAGCGCCTTGGCGCGGTCGGTGGCGTGCCTCGTGCGGGAAGCTGGAGGGCTTGTCGCCGTGACGGCCTCCTCGTCGAAGGCTGTCACTATGCGCAGCCGCTCGCGCTGTTGCATCCCGGGGACGGCGACGCTGCCCTGGCACGCGGTCACGGTCCTGTCCTTCCTGTCGTGGCGGCTGCCCGCCCGGCGGGTACGCTTCAACCGACGAGAAACTAACCTTCTAAATAAATTTCACTGGTTAGCATGACCCTCCTTCATGTAACCTGTCAAGTGAAGTAGATCGGTTAGGAGGTGGCATGGTGAGTGATCGAGAACGGCAAGAACGGCAGGACGCACTGCTGGAACTCCTCAACAGCACGCCGGTGGTCAATGGCGTCGTCCAGGACCAGCTGGCGGATCGGGAAGCGGCCAGGTCGTGGCAGCAGACCCACGGCGGTGGCGGCACCGCGCAGGAGCAGGAGTACCTCGTGCAGGCCCGTGACGCCCTGCAAGAGGTGGTCCGCGGGAACCAGCCAGCCGCCTCGCTGGTCCCGCTCCTGAAGGACGTCACTTCCCACCCCCGCCTCTCCCCCGCGGGCGTGTCCTGGGAGCTGCAGGCCCCCACAGATCGTCGGCTGGCGGTGGAAGCGGTGCTGACCTGGGGCGCACTGCAGGAGACGATGCCCGGCAGACTGCGGCCCTGCGCCAACCCCGAGTGCCGGCGTTTCCTCCTGGACCGCAGCAAGACCAACAAGGGCCGCTGGTGCTCGATGGCCCTGTGCGGCAACCGCATGAAGGCCAGGCGCCACTACCAGCGCACCCGGGATGCAGCCGCTGAATAACTCCCGAGCCCCCAGAGCAGCCGGCGGGGCTCAGCCCTGAGCAGCAGGATCTTCCCCCGACCGATCCTTGGCTGCGGTATCGACCGTGGGCAGCCCCCGCCGCCGCAGGTCAGCGACAACCTGCGCACCAGCGCATCGGAAGGAACCATCGTGATCGCGACGATGTCGCGGTGCACCCGCGGCTGAAGACGCCGCACCCCCCCATGCCCGCCCCGGCCAACTGGGCAGCGGTCCGGGGACTGCGCGTCCGCAGCACGACCGTCAGGGAGGTCTGCCGAGCCGCGACGAACTGGTCGATCCACACCCCCATCCCGTTCTCCGGGTCATAGTGCACGAACGGTTCCCTCGCAAGATCCGGCACCGATACGGATTCCCGATCCGCGAAAGGGTGGCCGGACGAGGTGACGACCACCATCTCCTCGCGGCTGAGCACCTCCACGTGAGCGGATGTGGCCGTCGGCTCGGGTCCCACAACCAGGTCCGTTCCATCGGCCATCACTGCTCGACCATGCGGTCCGCGCTGGTGAACTCCAACAGGTCCAGCCGGACATCGGGCCACCGTGTCTGCCAGCGCCGCAGCACCGGAACCAGCAGCCAGGCCGTCATCGTCTCCGCACACGCGATCCGCAGGCGCCTCCCGAGCCCTTCCCCGACACGCCGCCCCGCCTGGACCGCACGCGATGCAGCCGCCAGGGCCACCCGCGCCTCTTCGGCGACGGCCCGGCCCGCCGCCGTGACCCGGACACCCCGGGCGAGCCGCTCCACCACCGGGGTGCCCAGCTCCCTCTCCAGTGCCGCGATCTGGTGGGAGAGCGCCGGCTGCGACATGTGCAGTACCGCTGCGGCCTTGGTCACGGATCCCTCGTCGACCAGCGCCACCAGGCACTCCAGCGACCGCAATATGGCCATGCATCACCCTCATCATCACGCGAGCGCGCCCGGCCGCGTCACCGGACCGGAATGCGCGGGCAGCGGTCCGGAACGTCCAAAAACGAACAGAAAGCCCCGCACCGCGGGCTCCACCCTCATGCGGAACGAAAACCGCGTTCCTGCAGCGTCCACACGTTGCCGTCGGGGTCGGTGAACTGCGCGAAGCTGGCATAGTCCCGCCGCTCCGGGTCAACGCCGAGCTCGAAGCCTCCCTGCCACGTCTCGACCGGCGCCTTGTGGCGGATGTCCCCCACGTCGACACCGCGGCCCGCCAGCTCGGCGCACGCAGCCTGGAGATCGGGAACCACCAGGTACAGGCCCTTCACCGAGCCAGGCTGCGCACCGGTGATGCCCACCCCGATCTGTACTGAGCAGGCGGAGCCAGGAGGCGTCAGCTGCACGACCCGGAAATCGGGCGTGGGTCCGTAGTCCACGTCCAGGTGGAAACCGAGCTGCTCTTCGTAGAAGGCCAATGAACGGTCGACATCACTCACAGGCAGGATGACAACCTCGAACCGGTACTCCATGTGATCATTCTGGTCCAGCGCGGCGCCGCCCCGCCACCCGCGCATCATGCGTTGATCTGAATGCTCAGACAAGGAAAGGCGAATGACCAGCTCAGATTCCCGCGCCTCTCAAGCATTCAGAAAATCTCGGCTGATGCCTCAAAAGGCTCATGATCGATGAATAGCGGGCGGCGCAGGCCAAGAACTAGGATCGGGCGCAGCACGTACTTCACAGCGCCATGAGGGGCTGCCCCCGGCCACCCCCAGGAGAACCGCAATGGCGACGCTGCTGTCCGTCAACGTAGGGATGCCCAAGGACGTCCCCTGGCAGGGAAGGACCGTCCACACCGGAGCGTGGAAGTCCCCCGTGCACGGCCCCCGGATGGTGCGGCGGCTGAACATCGACGGAGACGGCCAAGGCGACCTGGCTGGGCACGGCGGTGAGATGCGCGCCGTCCTCGTCTACCAGGTGCAGTCCTACCAGTACTGGCAAAAGCAGCTCGGTCGCGACGACCTGACCTTCGGGATCTTCGGGGAGAACTTCACCGTCGACGGCCTGCCCGACAGCGAAGTGTGCATCGGCGACCGCTACCGCATCGGCGATGCCGAATTCGAAGTCACCCAGCCCCGCGTCACCTGCTACCGCGTCGGCATGCGCCTGGGCGAACCGACCATGGCCTCTTTGCTGGTCGCCCACCACCGCCCCGGCTTCTATCTGCGCGTCATCGCCGAGGGACACGTCCAGGCCGGTGACGAGATCACCCTCACCCGCAAGGGTCCCGAAGAACTCAGCGTCGCCGACACCGACGCACTGCTCTACCTTCCGGGCCGCGACCCCGAAAAGCTGCGTAAAGCGCTGAACATCCCCGCTCTCAGCCCGGGATGGCAGCAGTCCTTCCGTGAACTCGCCGCCGCCCAGCAGCCCACACAGGAACCGGGATGGCCAGGCGACCGCGCCAGCGCCCAGCAGCCGAGGGAAGAACAGGGATGGCCGGCCTTCAAGACCATGCGCGTGACCCGCATCGTCCCCGAGACCCCCACCGTCTCCTCGATCTATCTCGATACCACCGACGGCACACCCCTACCGCAGCCCCGACCGGGCCAGTACCTCTCCATCCGTCTGGACATCGGCGCAGCCGCCCCCGCCGTGCGCAGCTACTCCCTGTCCTCCGCGCCCACAGCCGGCACCTATCGCATCAGCGTCAAGCACGAGCCCCACGGCCAGGTGAGCCACTACCTCCACACCAGCCTCCGCCCCGGGGACCTCCTGGACGTCGCAAGCCCGCGCGGGGCCTTCGTACTCAAAGAGAGCGCCGACCCGGTCATCCTCATCTCCGCAGGCATCGGCGCCACCCCCCTACTGGCCATGCTCCACCAACTCGCCGCCACCCAAGACCCACGGCCTGTCTGGTGGATCAACACCGCCCACGACCGCGCCCACCACCCCTTCGCCGACGAGGCCCACACGCTCCTGGCACAACTCCCCCAGGCCCACGAGCACATCTACTACACAGCCGAAGCCCCGCATCCCGACGAGCCCCACATCACCCAGGGCCGCCCCACCGCCGCCTCACTCGCCGCCATGGGCATCCCCACCAACGCCGACGCCTACCTCTGCGGACCACCCGCCTTCATGGACGGTCTCAGCGGCTACCTGAGCGACCACGGCCTCAGTCCCGGCCACATCCACACCGAAGCGTTCAGCGCCCTTCCCGCCATCAACCCCGGCGTCACGCCCACGGCCGTGATCCGGCCGCACCAACCACCCGGCCCCGCCGGCACCGGGCCGCTCATCACCTTCGCGCGCAGCGGCATCACCGCCCCCTGGTCACCCGCCCACGCCTCCCTCCTCGACCTCGCCGAAGCCTGCGACATCCCCACGCGATGGTCCTGCCGCACCGGCGTATGCCACACCTGCATCACCCACCTCGTCGCAGGCAACATCACCTACACCACCCCACCCCTCGAACTCCCAGAACCCGGAGCCATCCTCATCTGCTGCAGCGAGCCCACCACCGAAGTCGTCCTCGACCTCTAGCCGGGAGCAAACCCATCGGCACTCGGCCCTGCCTATCGCCCGGGCACCCCCTGCCTGCCACACAAAGGTCCAGCCACCCAATACAACTTGTGCAAGGCCAACGACGGGCAGGACAGACACCAGCAGTCACGCCTGACGACCACGGCCGGCACGACGCTTTGCCCTTTCGATCTCGCCCTCGATGGGCAGCCAGTAGCGGCAGCCGCGGCTTCGGCGGCGAGCTCGGCCTGGACGACGTCGTCGTTGTCCGGGTCTTAGTAGGGTCGGGGACTGGCGCGGTGGCTTCCGCTCCGTTTCCAGCCCCCGCCGCTTCAAACCGTGCATGCAGTTCTCCCGCACACGGCTTTCCGACATCGTTCACCGACTGGCATGCGCCGTCGCCCTGTGCACGTTTCCGGTGAGGCGATAGACCCCGATCCGGGTGATCCATCCGTACGTGAATCGGGTGGTCCAGTTCCGGCCTCGGAGTCTGTGTTTCCGGCTGGCGAAGATGGCCAGCCGTTCGTGGACGTAGCCGTCGACCGCGTTGAACTTCCGCCCGGAGTTCCCGTTGCGGAAGTACGCTGCCCAGCCCCGCAGCACGGGGTTGAGGTCGGCAACCACGGCGGACACCGGCCGTTCGGTCTTCGAGCGGGCGGTGGCTGTGCGGACCTTGTCCCGCAGCACCCGCATCGCTCGGGCCGAGGGCCAGCGTTGCAGGTAGAACCTGCCTCGCCATTTCCACGATTCCACTTTCCGGTGGTGAAAGCCGAGAAAATCGAAGCCCTGCCCGCCCCGGGTGAGGCAGGTGATACCGGACTTCTCGGGGTGCAGTCGCATCCCGAGCCGTTCCAGCACTCTCGCCGCCAACTGCTGGACCTGCTCGGCCCGTTGTCTGGTCGGCGACAGGACCACGAAGTCGTCGCAGTACCTCACCAACACCCCCAGCCGGCGACCCTCGCCCTGCCATGCCTCGCCGAGGACGTGCAGGGCGATGTTGGCCAGCAGCGGGGAAATCGGTGAGCCCTGTGGGGTTCCCGCCCCGGTCGGGGAGGTCACCCCGCCCTCCAGGACTCCCATCCGCAGCCAGGTCCGGATCAACTTCAGCATCGGCCGGTCCACGACATGCCGGGCCACCTGGGACATGAGCGCGTCGTGGTCGATCGTGCCGAAGCAGTCCCGGATGTCGGCCTCGAAGACCCACTCCCGCCGCTGGTTTGCCGCGACGCGCACGGCTTCGCACGCGTCGATCGCGGACCGCTTGGGCCGGAATCCGTAGCTCGCCTCGGTGAACTGGGCCTCGAAGACCGGTTCCAGGACCAGCTTCGCTGCCGTCATCACCACCCGGTCCGCCACCGTGGGAATCGACAGCGGCCGGAACTCCCCCGGCCGCCCCGGTTTGGGAATCTTCACCCGCCGCAGCACCGACGGACGATACGTATACGTCCGCAGTCGCTCGGCCAGATCCTGGAGGAATGCGTCCACCCCCGAGGCCGCCACCGCATCGACGGTCACCCCGTCCACGCCGGGGGCTCCTCGGTTCGCGCACACACCGGCCCACGCCCGCCGAAGAACGTCCATGCGGTGGACATGGCTATACAGGGCATGAAACCGGCGTTCGGGTTCTTGCTTGGCACAGCGGTAGAGCGTCCGCTGCAAGGCTCGAACCTTGTCCAGAGGACGGCCACCCGGTCTCGCGGCGCCTTCCTCCCGGCGGATGGATCTAGCCGAAACGGCACTCATCCGGGCCCCTCCCTGTTCGCGGATCGCATCGATGAAGCAGGGGCCCTTCGCTCCCAGCGGGTTGTGTTGTCCCGCCGATCGGCACTACTACGACCCCCTCCGACTGCCTCTCGGCAACTCGCCACTTCCCGGTTCCGCCGGTTATAGGCAGGCCACGCTTCCCGCGCCGCATGCGCGGGGCCGAGGAGGCTCTCTCCAGTTCCCAGGACAACCGTCCGACCATTCCACGCCCCTTACGCCGGGAGGTTCTTCGGCGACCGCTCCAGGTCCAAGATCGCCTTCCATGGCCTTCGCCTTTCAAGCACAGGCTCGGCTCCTCCTTGGCCCGCCCGCGGGCGGGGGTTAAATGACGGCGCTGCAGGCTTCACTTCATGTTGCGGACTGGCCGGTTGCACGCCCCCACAGGGCGCTTGTCACTCCACTTCGACGCCACCCTTTCGAGCGACGCCGGGAGTCAGCTACCGGGGACCCTGGCGCCTCCCCGGACCGGACTTGCACCGGCTGGCTAGCCTGAGCTTGTCGTCCGGTTACATCGTTCACATCCCTTCTGAGCTGCGACGACGTCCGGACTGCTGGACGTACGCTTGATCTTTAACCTGTGCGGCCGTAGTGCCGGTCGTGTGTCTCGGCGCGCTTGACGGTCTTTCCCGGTGTGTGGCGAGGTGCTCTCGTGCGGTTGCTCGATCCGCGGGGGCGTCCTGGGCCGGGGCGGGAGGGTTTCGGTGCAGCCGCTGGACGCGCCGCCTTCGCGCGGATGTTGCGGAACCCTCGCCGCACTCGGGCGGGCGTCAACTTGTTTGTGGGAAGCGGGCGTTCCCAGGGTCGGCGCAGGTCTTGCGCGGCTGGCTGGGCGAGCCACAGCTGGGTGTGTGCGGCGATGATCAGCGTCGTCCACAGGTCCGCGCTGGCCGGGTCCCGGAGCTTGGGCACGTTCCAGCCGAGTGTCTGCTTCAGC
>NZ_JAKEEB010000063.1 GCF_021462825.1 Streptomyces glomeratus
ACCGACGACGATGTCATTCGTTGGAGGGGTGGTCCGGCAAGACAGCCCCTGACGTGCCAGCAGCCAACTACACTCCCGACGATGCCTCTACCCAGGCCAGATAGCGAAACGCTGCTGGAGTACTAGGCGCGGCCGATGACGGACGCCGAATGCACCCTGCGTCACCTGGTCGGCATCGACGTGAACATGGCCTTCGCCGCCGGCGCCAACGGCCTGGTCGTCGGCCTCGGCGAGCCGACACACGTCAAGGCCCCGGTGTTCGACCCGAAGCTGCCCGGCTCGTGGCTGGTGAACCTGTCCCACGTCGACCTGTCGAGGGTGAAGGTCGGCAAGGAGTGGGTGGAGCTGGACGGCGACCTGCTGCCCAGCCCGTTCACACCGAAGGGCGAGCGCCCGGAGGGACCGGCCTGGTACGCCACGCCCACCGTCGCCTACGCGGCGGAGCTCGGCTACGAGGTCCGTCCGATCGAGGCGTGGGTGCGCCACGAGAACGGCCGCTACATGGACGGCTGGTACAACCGGCTGCGCGACGCCTACCTGGCCACGATGGCCGACCTCGGCGTGCACGCCGACATGGAGCCAGCCGACTTCCTCGCGGCGATGGACGGCTACAAGGAGCGCGACCCGCAGCTGGCGATCGTCGTCTCGGCGATCAAGGCGACGGTCAAGGGCGGCCTGGGCAAGCTGCGCGAGCGGCCACGTGGCGAGGGCTGGTGGCCCGGCGAGCCGTGGCGGGCCCTGTCCCGCACGACGTGGCGGCCGGACATCCGCGCGGCGGTCATCTCCCGCACGCGCATCAACCTGCACCGGAAGATCGTCAAGCACGCGGCGTTCACCGGCCAGTACCCGGTGGCGATCCTGTCCGACTGCGTCGTGTACGCGGCCAACGGCGAATCGCCCTGGACTTCCTGCCCTACCGAGACGGCAAGCCGCTGCCCGGCGGCTTCAAGCTCGGCATCAACCCCGGCCTGGTCAAGCACGAGGGCACCCAGACCGTCCTGTGGGGAGAAGAAGTCCGCGAGCGGTTCAACGCCCCGGAGCTCAACCTCGCCCGCTACATCAAGGACGGCCCCGTCACCGACGTCGACAACGGAGAGTAGGAGAGGGCGACGATGACCCTGTTCGGGGACGGCCTAGACACCGCGGTGCAGAAGGCGTTCACCCGCCCGGCGCCCAAGAGCGCGCCCGTTCAGATGCGGTACCTGGTCAAGCAGCTCAAGGGCACCAAGCCGGTCGCCCAGATGCTGCGCATCTCCCAGCGCACCGTCGAACGGTACGTAAAGGACCAGATCAAAAAGCCCCGCCCCGACCTCGCCGCCCGCCTGGAACGCGAGGTGAAGAAGCGGTGGCAGCCGCAGATCCGGACCAAGGCCCGGCAGCAGGCGGCCACCACCGGCGGCATCGTCATCGACACCCGGGCGCGCATCGGCTACACCGCGCCGATCGGCTCCACAGACGAAGACCGCCTCCGGCACCTCACTGTCGCCCTGCCGCCCCGCTACGCCGCCCGCCTCTTCGAGGCCCAGGAGCAGGGTGCCCCCGAGCAGCGGCTGCGGGAGATCGCAGCCGAAGGGCTCAAGGAGGTCTACTTCCAGGACAACGGCCGCCGCGCCGGCCAGCTCGAGGAGGTCCGCTTCACCGACATCGAGCACCTCGAGTTCGACCTGTAGCAGCGCGCCCCGAACAGCCTGCGAGCCCAGACCAGTTGGTCCGGGCTCGCTCGCGTAGCCGGTGGCCGTGTGGCTACCGGGTCGGCGCTGTGGACCAGGAGCCAACCATGGTCCACGAAAGTCCCTGTTCAACGTGGGTGAAGCCATGTGTGATGCAGGGGCGTAGGTGGATAGTCCCAGTGCCCGGATCGGCAAGCAACCCAAACTGATCCACGCATGGGTTATCGCATGATCATTCGCCGGGCCCCCCATGCTCTGTGCATGTACATTCAAGATCGCTGCGGCGAGTTACCTGGTCAGCTCGATGCCCTCCGGCCAGAGACGGCAGTGACGGCGTTTCATGGAGCCTCGGGAAAAACGGAAACCCGTTTTTTGGTCGTGAGATAGCCGTGAGGAAAATCGGCTGATCGGTCCTAACAGCGCGTCACGTGCTGGCAGCATTTGCGTCACCGCGACAGGGCGAGCCAACCGCCCAGCGGTGTAGGTGAAGCCATGAAGGCGCCGGCGCACGGCGCTTGTACGCCCGGCCTGCCCGGGTACGCAGAAGGGACTCCCATGTTCTCGACCACCAAGGTCACCCCGCCGCGTCTGGGCGGTCCGGCCGCGATCGTCATCGTGGTGCTGATCGTCATCACCGGCGTCCTGGCCGTCACGGGCATCCCGCCGATGGCCGCCCTCGGTCTCACCAGTGGCGCCGGTGTCGCCGGCGCTGTGGTTGTCCGACCCTGCCACGGCGGGCCCGCTGACCGTCTTGGTCCACCGTGCCCTGGTCGCAGTACAGGCGTCGGCCCTGGCGTGAGCGATGGAGACCAGGCAGCGCAAGGCGCGCCGGTTAAAGGCGGTGCCGTATTCCGAGAGCCCATCGGGCATGCTGGCCTTGGCCTTGCGGGAGGCCCGCTGGGCCAAGGGGCTCACTCAGAAGCAGACAGCAGACGCGATCGGCATCTCCGCATCCAGCGTGCAGCGGGCGGAGTCCGGCAGGGGCATGCCGGAAGAGCACGTCGTGAAAGGCTACGTCGACAAGCTCGGTCTGGATGCGAAGCGGGCGAAGCGCCTGTGGGGCAAGGCAAGCCGATCCGCGGGACAGCGGCGCACTCTGACGTCCGCGCCGGCTGTGCGTCTGCTGAACAACAGCGACGACTTCGCCGACGCGCTGAGGCGAGTGTGGGAGGAGAACGGCAAGCCGCCCGCTCAGACCATGGAGAGCCGCGTCGAGGAGGTCTGGAAGGAAGCGAAGAGCGAGTACGTCTTCCTGTCGAGAAGCGCGGCCAACCGGATCACTAATCGTCGCCAGCTGCCCAGTAGCGAGAAGCAGCTGCGCTCCTACCTGCTTGCATGTGAGGTACAGGGAAGCCGGATACGCGTCTGGCTCGCCGCATATCAGCGGGTTAGGGCGCGAGAGCGTGAGGAGGCTCTGGCCAAGAGAAAGGCCGAGGAGGAGGAAGAGAAGCGATGGACGGGCTGGGGAGGCCGCAGCCGAGCGGAACAGGCCATGACTGCTCTAGGGCTCGACCCGGTGGAGGCTTTCCCGGGTTCCTCCATGGTGCCGTGGACGGTGCGGTGCCAGCGGTGCGGTGCCGTTCTCCGCGTCCGTCTCGCTGCCGCCCTTAGAGGGCAAAGCGGGTGCCGGGTCTGTCGGCCGCGTCGTTCGGCTCACCAGGTACCGGTCCTGTCCAGGAGGGCAGGAGCCAACTACGAGATGGCCGTCCGCACCGGATCTAGTCCAAGCCATCGGAGTCATGGCCGAAGCCCTTGAGTAGGGGGCGGGTTCGGCGGCGGCGCCGCACAGCCGTACGCCGGGTTGCTCGGCCGTGTCCAACGCCCGCTCCGAGGTGAGGACCGGTGCTCCGGTCGGTGCCTCGTCGCAGTCGACGGCGTGCACGAGGCCCCGGCCGGGACCGCGGCCGCCGCTCTACGCCACATGTGCTATTCGCAGCGCTGCCCTCTCAGCGAAGGGCACTCACGCTCTGGGTGTGAGCGTCGCCCCGGCGGTGGTTAGCGAGCCCGGACCACCGCCGGGATAGCCGACGCTCAACTCGCCAACGGAGGCGCTCAGTCACACCCGCACTAGTTGGTGCGGGCTCGCGGACCGTTCGGGGCACGGGGAAGGCGGCGATTGTCGGTGGTGCGGCGTAGCCTGCGCTCGGGGATGGAGACTACGCCGCGGGGTGCGGTCCGGCTCCGGCCGCGGAGGAGTAGAAGATGCGACTGACGCCACAGCAGCGAATAAACAAGCTGGACCGCTGGAAGAGCCCCGCGAGTCCGGCGGAAGAGGCGAGACTGGCCCGCGCGCGGCGCATGGTCACCAACGCGGTCAAGCAGCACCCTCCCTTCGCAGGCCTCGGGTTGATCGTCGAGCCGAAGGGCTCTTGGGCGAACAACACCAACGTCAGCAGCGACAGTGACATGGACATCAAGGTCGAGTTCACCCGGCGCACATTCCGGGGCTCCACGACAGGGATGACGTACTGGGAGCTGATCTTGCAGAACGGCGCCTACAACGGCCCCTGGACCCCGGAGAAGTTTCGGAGCGAGCTGGGGATCGCGCTCAGGCGCGTCTCGAACGCCGTCGATGCCAGCCACAACGTCGCTTTCTACGTTCCGAGCGTCCAGGGCAGCCGCCCAGACACCGATGTGGTGCCGTGCTTCACCTACCTCCACAAGCCCGCCTTCGGCGACCCTAACCGCGGCACGGTCGTGTTCACTAAAGATGGCAAGCACATCGTCAACTGGTCCCAGCAGCAGCTGGACAACGGCCGGGCGAAGAACACCCGGACCGGCTATCGCTACAAGTTCGCGGTTCGCGCTCTGAAATCGGTGGAGAACGACCTCGCGGCATTGGGCGTGATCAAGAACCTCCCGTCGTACTTCATGGAGTGCCTGATCTACAACGTCCCTGACTCGGTCCTGAAGAACCCCCTCTCCTTGGACCTCGCCTTCCAGGCAGCCCTGATGCATCTCAAGGCGCAGTTCAATTTCTGGTCCTTGACCACCAACCCGGATGCCATGGTCGAGCCGAACGGCATCAAAAAGCTCTTCGGCGCAGGCCAGAAGTGGACCAAGGACGACGCCCGGCAGCTACTCACCGCAGCCTGGGACTATCTAGGCTATGGAGCCCCGTGATGAGCTCACCCGCCCAGTCCATCCGCTGGGGCGCGGCCAGCGTCTCCACCCTGTACGGCGGACTCCTCTACGTTGTGGGAGTACACCCCGAGCAGCAACTGAAGTACGCCTTCGCATACGTCCCAACCTTGCTCGGCTACCTGGTCCTCGTTTTCGACAAGTGGGCGTGGCGCTGGCGCGGCATCCACCGCCTCACCGGGCACCCACGCCTGGACGGCACCTGGCGGGTGACACTGCGCCCCAGCCCAGAAAGCCACATCCCGGCTGGCGGCAACCGCGGCCCGATCCGCGCCTACCTGGCCATCGAGCAGTCCTACTGGACCCTCCACGCCACACTGCGGACCGCGGAAAGTACCTCGCGGTCCTCTAACGCGACCATCGAAAAGCGTGATGGCTCAGGCGTCACCGAACTGCGATTCCTCTACGAGAACATCCCGCAGGTGGCTCACCAGCACCGCAGCCCAGTGCACACCGGCGCTTGCCGGATTAGCCTGGCCGGCCGGACACCCCGCTCTGTCACTGGTCGCTACTACACCGACCGATTCACCGCCGGCGACATGGAACTGGACCTGATCAGCCGTAGTACTGAGCACAGCACCTTCACACAGGCCGGAGCCTTGGACACCTCCAACAACTGACCGCCGCATGGCGGATACGACCCCGGCCTCCACGGTCTCGCAGTCGCGGAGCTGCTGGATGAGCTGAGCCAAGACCGGCTGCGTCTCCTGATGGCGAGGGTGGACCATCATGTCGTCGGGGTCGTAGATGTCGGCGTGGAAGAAGCTCATCTCGCCAGCGTGACGATCACGACAGTTCCCCGCTGCCGTTTTCCGAGCCGCCGAACCCATGGTCGAAGCCTTTGAGCACGGGGTCGAGTTCGGCGGCCGCACTGCACAAGAGAGCACAGCCGGGTGCCGGGGTGGTCCGCCGCGTCCAGCGCCTTGTCCAGGGCCAGCACCGGCGCCCCGGCGGGTGCTTCCTCGCAGTCGACGGCATGGATGATGCCGCGGCCGCGCTCCAACTTCTGCAGCACCCAGCCCGACGGCCGGCGAGGCCCGAGGATCTCGCGCTCCGCCGGCGGCGGGGGCAGCTGGCTCGTGGGGACGTCGTCGTACGAGACACCGGGCACGGGCTTCACGTGGTCGGGGGCATTGACCCACACCACGTACCAGGCGGGCTCCACCCGGCCTTCAGGCGTGTTCTGCCAGGCCGGGACGGCCACCTTGTACAGCCAGGCGTCCGGGACTTGCTGGCGCTCTTGAAGGCGGCCGGTGACCTCCTGGCCGTCGGGAAGGACCACGGTGATGGGCGGCGGCTCGTGCGGCGTGTCCGCCACGGTTACGCCGCCTCCTGGCTCCCGCCGGCCTCGCGTTCGAGGGCGTGCTTGAGCTGGGACCGGGCATCGGGCCGCTCGGGTGCGGCGACCTCGCTCCAAAACGGGTGTGTGAGGATCACGGCAGTGAGGTCGCGTTCCTTCTCCCGCAGGGCGGCGACTTCCTTCTTCTCCTGCTCCGACCAGCCTGGCGAGTCCGGGTACGCGCGGGACGTGGCGAGCCAGTAGCCGTCGGGGCGCTCCCAGGCATCGATGGGTTCCACGGAGTACGGCAGCGTCTTGACCAGGGCCTTGAGGCTGGCGCGCACCTCATTCAGGGCCTGCTGCGCCTCGAGGAGATCGTCGGGATAGGCGTACGTCGTCACGGCCCAACAGTAGTTCGACCCGCCCACAGTGCCGTCCGTGCGATGCCGGGGCGTGCTCGCCGTCATCTGTCCACAGCGGTGCCGGGAGACCGGCTGGCCTTCCTGCACGGCGGCGGCCATGACTGCCGTCCGCTCTCCGCCGGGTGGAGGCTGCCCCTACGATTCCCGGGTGCGGAACACGAAGGTATTCAAGGAAGCCGTTGCCGAGACGCTCGCTGAGCTGGCACGCCGGGGCGTGACACTCGCGCCGTCGACGGTTGAGGACGCCATCGAGAAGATCGTCACCACGGTCGCGGAGCGCCTGGGGATCCAGCTGCGCTCCGCCTGGCGCTACTTTGACGCCAAGGCCACAGCCGACCGCCTCGCGCAGAGCCTGAACTCCTACAAGGAGAGCAGCAACGAGAAGGAGGTGGGCCAGGCTCCGATGCCGCCGCTCGACAACCCAGAACTCGCCGTGGTCCTGGCTGGCGTCCCGGACGTCCTGGCCCAGACTGGCGGTGACCTGTACGCGGTCATTGTCAACGTTGCCGTCAACGCGTGGATGGCCGGCCACATCCACGGTGAGGACGGCTGCCCCGGGTGCGACGGCAGCCGCGGCCCGGCCGGGCACGACTGGCAGGCCCGGATGCGCACCATCACCGAGATGCAGCCGGACGTCACCAAGTGGTTCGACAGCGACGTGTGGACCCGCGCGGTCAACCACGCCGGCTACACCGTCACCCGCCGCTGAAGGTCAGCGCGGGAGCGGGCAGGACGCCGCGGATGACCAGCTGCCGCCCGTAAGTAGCTGTTTCTGACCCCTGCAGGGTTTGATCTTGGCGGCAATCAGGGGTTGTGGGCTGCGCTGCCGATCGTCGTGCACCGGCTGTTTTGGAGTGGCGGTCGGCGGGTGACTGTTCGCCGGGCAGTACTTGGCGATCAGACGTCTCGAGAATTTCGATGAGGGCTGACAGCGCTGGAGGGGGCGTCGTCTGTCTGGGTGGCGCTGGCTGGTGCGCCTTCGGTTGATGTCGGGGTGCTCAGTCGAGGGCGGCGAGGTGGTCGGCGGCGCCACCGTGCCACTCGATCATGAAGAGGGTGGCGTCGTCGCTGGTGCGCCCGCCTCGTTCCTCTTTGAGTGTGTGGGAGAGCTTGCGTAAATCGGCCCGGACCCCCTGTGACGGCTCTTGTCCCAGGCGGTTGACGCAACGGATGAGGCGTTCCTCGCCGAACAGTTCCCCGCCGGTGAGGTGCTCCTCGATGATGCCGTCGGTGTAGCACAGCACCCGGTCGCCTGGCTGGAGCATGTGCTGCCTGATGCGGGGCTCCTCGCCGCCGAAGCCGACGGGCAATGTCGTCGCGCTCTCCAGCTGCTGCACGACCCGGCCGTCGCGGATCAGCAGGGGCGCGGGGTGGCCGGCATTGACCAGTTCCAGCTCACCGGTGGTGATGTTGAGGTGCATGAGCTGGGCGGTGGCGAAGTGGTCGGGTCCGAACTGCTGGGAGATGGCGTCGTCCATGTACGCGTACTTCTCGGCCAGGCTGACGAACACGCGCCGGGCGTGCCGGTAGGCGCCGATGGCGATGGTCGCCATCGCGGCGGCGTCCAGGCCGTGGCCCATCGCGTCGATCACGGCCGCGTGCAGGATGCTGTCGTTGAGGGCGTAGTCGAAGCTGTCGCCGGCGACGCGGTAGGCGGGCTCCAGGATGCCGGCCACTTCGACTTGCGGCACGGTCATCGTCAGTGGTGGCAGCAGGCTCCACTGGATCTCAGCGGACACGCTCATCGGCTCCTGGCGGCGGGCCTGGAAGAACTGGTCGGTGTAGGCGTTCTTGGTGACCAGCATGTCGCCGACCAGGCCGGCGAGCCGGCGCAGCAGGCGCCGGTCGTCGTCACCGACGGTATCCAGGGTCAGGGACATCACCCCCACCTGGTCGCTGCCGTCCAGCAGCGGCAGATACATCCGCACGCCGCCGTCGGCCTGGGCCGTCTCGACGACGTCCGCGCTCAGGAAGGCCTGGCCGGCGGGGGAGTCGGCAACCGGTTGCGGCTGGCCGACGTGCAGCTTGCTGCCCGGAAGCGGTACCAGCACCTCCTGCGCGTAGTCCTGGAGCAGGATGGAGACGTCACGGCCCCCGATCCTGGCCACCTCCTCCGCGACCAGCGGGGCGATCAGCTGCGGCGGCATCACCCGCGCCCGGTCCAGCAGCAGGCCGAGCAGCCGCTCACCGAAACCCTCCGACCGGTCCACGCTCTCCTCGGCCATGACCTGCCCCGCCACCTCCTTTCGCCACGCCCGCCGGTCGGCGTCTGCGCACACGGTGACCTGGGTAGCCGCCGGGAGCGGCTGATTACGCCATGTGCGGCATGTCGACCCGCGGGCAGGATGCAGTCCTCAAGTCCGCTCATTGCGACCCCAACTTGGTAGCTGTTAAGTCCCTGGCCGCGATTGCGGAGTGGGCCGCCGACGCGCCGCCCGCCGTGCTGATTGCTCTCGGCGCCACCCGCCGGGAGCCATCCGGTCCCACCGCCCCGGCCGAGGCCACCGTGCGCCGGGTCCTGCAGCGCGTCGACGGCGACGCCCTCGACGCGGCGATCGGCACCTGGCTCGCCGCTCGCGACCCTGGCCGCCCGCCACTGGGCCAGGAAAGAGCCGCCCCGCGCCACCGCTCACTGGCCGTGGACGGCAAGACCGTGCGCGGTGCCCGCCGCGCCGACGGCACCCAGGTCCACCTGCTCGCCGCGATGACCGGAGCCGGCCTGGTCACCGCCCAGCGCGAGGTCGACTCCAAGACCAACGAGATCACCGTCTTCCGGCCGATGCTCGCCCCACTCGACCTGGCCGACACCGTGGTCACCTTCGACGCCCTGCACTCGCAGACCGCCCACGCCCGCTTCCTGGTGGAGGACAAGAAGGCCCACTACATCGCCGTGATCAAGGGGAATCAGCCGCTGCTGAACCAGCATTTGAAGCAGCTGCCCTGGCGGGACGTGCCGCTGCTGGACAAGACCCGCGCCACCGCACACGGCCGCGACGAGATCCGCCGCGTCAAGACCGCCGCCCGTCACCTGTGGCCTCGACTTCCCCCACGCCGCCCAGGCCGTGCAGATCGTGCGCCGCCGCCGGACCGTCACCACCGGCAAGGTCAGCCTGGAACGCGTCTACGCAGTCACCGACCTGACGGCGGAGCAGGCCGACGCCGCCGAGATCGCGCACCACGTCCGCGAACACTGGGGCATCGAGAACAAGATCCACCATGTCCGTGACACCACCTTCGCCGAGGACGGCTCGCGCGTGCGGACCGGGAGCGCACCCCGGACCATGGCCGCACTGCGCAACCCTGCCATCGGCGCTCTCCACCTCACCGGCTGCGACAACATCGCCGCCGGCCTGCGCAAACACGGCCGAGACGCCGCCCGGCCACCCTCGGCATCACGTGATCAAACCGGACAGACCTTCTGACGGCGCCGCCTTGGGGCGGATGCGCGTGCCGGGAGAGTGCACATGATCGACGCGGGAACGGCCGCGCGGCCGGGGCGGTGGGGTCGACTCAGGAAGTCGCTGCGGGAACGAGGTGGTTGAGTCCCTGCGCGCTGCCCGCCGCGGCCTCGATCGAGCGCGGCAGCATGATGCTCTCGTAGGCGCGGACGGCGTCGTCGACGCTGGATTCGGCGACGAGAGCGTGGGCGAGGTCGGAGCCGTCGAGCATGGCGAGATTGGCGCCCAGCCCAACCGGGGGCATCAGGTGCGCGGCATCGCCGAGCAGCGTGACGCCGGGAACGTGCTCCCAGGTGTGCGGGGCAGGCAGGACGTACAGGGACCGGTTGGTGAACCCGCTGTCGTTGTTGCTCAGGAGGTAGCGCAGGCTCTCGTCCCAGCCGTCGAACATCCTCAGCAGGTGCGTTCGCACGGCGCGCTGGTCGCCGAGGTCGATACCGGCAGCCACATGCCAGTCCTCCGGTGTGCGGAGCGCGATGTAGGCGCGGATGTGGCCGTTGCTGTTGCGCTGCGCGACCAGGGACCTGCCAGCGCCCTTCACCAGCATCGATCCGTTGCCGACCAGCCGCGCGAGGTCGGGATGGCGGGTGTCGCAGTGGTCGAATCCGGTCTCGACGAAGGTGACGCCGGTGTAGCCGGGTACGGCGTGCGACAAGGCCGGGCGGACGCGCGACCAGGCGCCGTCGGCACCGACCACCAGGTCGAAGTCCTCGGCGGTGCCGTCCCCGAAGAGCAGCCGGCAGGTGCCGTCCGGCAGCGGGGTGACCCTGCTGACGGCGCGGTCCCACCGCACCGTGCCCTCGGTGATCGAGTCCAGGAACAGATCGCGCAGTTGGCCTCGATCGATCTCCGGTCGGCCGTCGGCGGCGGACGGCCCCTGATGCGCCAGCAGGGCGGCGTCAGCGAAGTCGAGCACGCGCCACTCCTCGCCCTCGGGGCGGGCGAGGGCTCGGAACCGGTCGAGGAGTCCCGCCGCCCGCAGGGCGGCCTGACCGGTGTCGGCGTGCAGGTCGAGGGTGCCGCCCTGCGGGCGGGCGTCGGCGGAGGCCTCGCGTTCGAAGACGGCGACGGAGCGTCCGTGTTGCTGCAGGACTCGGGCGCAGGTGAGGCCACCGAGGCCGGCGCCGACAATCGCGATGCGGGGATCACGAGCAGAGTTCATGGGAGTGTCCCTAGGGAGGTGGGTGAGCCGCCGGGAGGTCCGGCCTCACCAAGAAAGCACACTCGGTAAATAAGTGCAACGACTCAACTTTTGCAGTTGCTTCACCTTCGGGGTACGGTGTGCGAGTGACCGAACCACCGACCGGGCGCCGCGAGCGCAAGAAGGCCCAGACCCGTCAGTCCCTGGCCGACGCCGCACTCGAGCTCTTCCTCGACCGCGGCTACGACCAGGTCGGCGTCAAGGACATCGCCGACGCCGCCGACGTCTCGGTGACCACCTTGTTCAAGCACTTCTCCTGCAAGGAAGCCCTGGTCTTTGACCAGGACGACGACCTGGAGGCGGCGCTTGTTGCGGCCGTGCGCGACCGCACCCCCGGCACGTCAATCCCGCAGGCTCTGCGCGAGCACATCCTGCTGAAGCAAACCCAGTTCGCCGTGCATGCCACGGACCCACGGTTCGCCGATTTCACGCGCATGGTGCAGGAGACCCCTGCGCTGCGCGACTACGCCCACCGCATGTGGATGCGCCACGAAGCGGCCCTGGCGCGGGCCATCGCCGAGGCCGTCGGTGCACCCGAGGACGACGTCAGCTGCACCGCCCTGGCTCATTTCGCCCTTGAGGCCCGCGGCTTCATCCTGCGGCACGCCGAGCCGCACCGCGCCGCCGACGCGGCCTTCGCATTGCTCGAACACGGCTGGGCGGCTTCCCACCCGGGCAGCTGACCCCGTCTGCGCGGAGCCCTGGTGTGCGTGGACGCGTTGCGAGCCCTCACAGATTCAACCTGAGTAATTGCGCTGCCACGCAAGCCACCTCAACCGCCATCCAGCCGGACAAAACCTCTGAACGACACCGCCCTGGCCCGGACCCCGATCCGGACCTCTTGCCTGATCAGCGTGACACGGTCGCGCCCGGTTGCCGTCCGCTCCTGAACAGTCCGGTCGGACACTGTCCTGTGTCATCGAACTGTGGCCGGTTGACACTGAACCTTGACCAGCGCCGCTTTGTGACAGGGAAGGTTGACCGCTGGAGGCCACCGGTCCGTGGCGCAGCCGTGGCGCGGTGCCGAACGCCCCAGGCCGTGGCACGGCACAGGACAGGTGCTGATCGCTCGGCCGCCGTTGGGCCATGCCGGCGGCGCGGGCAGTGCTTCGGTTCCGATAGGCGAAGTGCGGCGTCGGAACGCTTCGCCAGTCACTGCGGTGGCCCTGAGGCGCGAGTACCGGAACGCATCCGGTCGAGGTTGAGCGCCCTGTGGCACCGCGTTGCACGTCAGCCGGGCTGTAACCGGCTCCTTGTCGTCTCGCGGATTGCCGACGTGCCTGTGCTCACCCTCGCCGGGGCTGATCTTGCGAGAGGAAGCACATCATGACCACTCTGGTCATCGGAGCCCGAGGCGGCGTCGGTCGCCATGTCGTCGACCAGCTGCTCGCTGACGGCGAACCCGTTCGCGCCTCGGTGCGCGACCCGCGGGCTCGAGCCGACCTGCCGGCCGCGGCCGAAGTCGTGACCGCCGACCTCACCCGGCCCGACACGCTGCGCCCCGCCCTCGACGGCGTGCGCCGGGTGTTTCTCTACGCCCCGCCGGCCAGCGCCGAAGGCTTTGCGACGGTGGCCGCCGAGGCGGACCTTGAACGCGTCGTGCTGCTCTCCTCCGGCAGTGTTCTGCTGCCGGGCATGGAGCACAACGCGATCGCCCAGGAGCACCGTGCGGTCGAGGACGCACTGTCAGCCGTCGGCCTGCCCTGGACGCCGGTGCGGCCCCTGGTCCTGGCAAGCAACAGCCTGCGCTGGGCGGAGTCGATCAGGTCGAGCGGCACGGTACGGCTGGTCCACCCCAACGCCGTCACGGCGCCGGTCCACGAACGCGACGTCGCCGCCGTCGCGGTCACGGCACTGGGTGTCGGCGACGAGGATGCGGTGGCGACCGCATCATCGAGCGCGGCCGTGCTGACCGGACCCGAACTGATCTCGCAGCGCCGCCAGGTGGAACAGATCGGACAGGCGATCGGCAGGACTCTGCATATCGAGGAACTCTCCCCGGACCAGGCCCGCGAGCACTACGGTCGTTTTACCGACCCAGCAACCGTCGAGGCGATCTTGCAGTTCTTTTCCCTGGCCGCCACCGGCGGGTCACCGTGTACGCCGACCGTGCGGCGTGTGCTGGGTCGGCCCGGCCACAGCTTCGCGCAGTGGGCCCGCGACCACGCAAAGGACTTCGGCTGAGAACCCACGGCCGCTGAACCCCCAGGTCGCTGGCCTGCCACAGCGATCAGCACCTGTCCTGTGCGGTGCCAGGGCCTGGGGGGTTCGGCACGGGACACGGCTGCGCCTTGGCCCGGTGGCCTGCAGCGGTCAACCTTCGCTGTCACAAAGCGGCGCTGGTCAAGGTTCAGTGGCAACCGGTCAAGGTTCGATGACACAGGACAGACACGGCCGACCTGTGTCATCAACCCCCGGCTTCCCCCAGGTGGACATGCCTGTCTGCGTCACTGATCAGCTGATGTGTGTCATCGGCGACCGGACCCAGGTGGACCCAGCACCCGCCCCACAACCTGGGTCCCTGGGTCCCGAGACCGGTGTTTTCCCTGGTAGTCACGAACGGAGCCCGTAGCTGGGTCCACCTGGGTCCCTGGGTCCCACCCGCCCACCCAGGCCGGTTCGTCCGGAGTGGTCCCCAGCACCGAGTGCGGCCGATACCGTTGAGGAGACGCCAGTTCCGCCCTTACGGAGCCCTCGATGAGCGAACAGCCGACACCCGCCGACCACGCCCGGCAGCAGCTGGACCCCGCGGCCGCCGACGCGGTCCGCGCCTACGCGGCCAAGACCCGCGAGAACGCCGACCAGCTCGCCGCCGTCCTGGAGGATATTGCCACCAACGGCCTGCCGTCGGTGGAGGACTGCACGCCGTGGGAGGAGCTGCGCGAGGCCCACCTTGCCCGGCTCGCTGGCCAGCGCCCGGCCGTCGCCTGATGGCCCCGCAACAGAACCCGCGCCGCGCCCGGATCGCCTTCTCCGACTCCGCCGCCAAGCAGTTGGAGAACATCACCAGCGAGGCGGAGATCCACGCCCTGGACCGCGCCCTGGTCGTCGTCTCCGTCGACCCCGACGTCGGCGAGCCGATCCCCGGCGACACCGCCGGCCCCCAGCTGCGCCAGTACACCGACGAAGTCGAGCAGGTGCGCGTCCTGTACTTCGTCACCGCGCTGCGCACCGTGGTGGTCGTCGCGTACATCGAGGTCTAGTACTCCAGCAGCGTTTCGCTATCTGGCCTGGGTAGAGGCATCGTTGGGAGTGTAGTTGGCTGCTGGCACGTCAGGGGCTGTCTTGCCGGACCACCCCTCCAACGAATGACATCGTCGTCGGT
>NZ_JAKEEB010000064.1 GCF_021462825.1 Streptomyces glomeratus
CCACTGCGTTTCGTGCGGCCACCAGGCGCACGCGGACACGGTGGGCGCCCTGAACGTTCTACGGGCCGGGCTGGTCCGTCGCGACGCCGCACCGGCATAGCGAGAAGCCCCCTCGTTCACGAGGGGGAGGAGTCACACCCGGCCTGCAGCCTGGGGCGAGGTACTGGGACGCTTCGACGCGGGCGCGATGCATTTTGTCAAGGCTCCGGTACTGATCCTGAACGGCGAGAAGGACGTCGTCTTCCGGGCCGGCGAGGCGGACTTCGCCCGCGCACACCCCCACGCACGGGTGGAGTTGATCCCGCGAGCACGACATCTCGCCAACTTCGACGATCCGGACGCCTTCACCGATGCCGTCCGCCGCTTCGCTCAGCAGCTCTCCGCCGTCAGCTGATCGCGCGATCGCCGCGACCATCCGGTGTCCGGCCGGCCGTTTGGTCCCCGGCTGTGCATGACTGGGCCCGCGACGGCGTCAGCACGGACCCAGGCATGCTCTGCCGACGTGTCAAGCGGTGGCGAGTGCGCGGCGTTCCTCATCGGTGAGCGGGGGATGGGCCAGTTGGGGCTTGAGCGGGCCGCGGATGGCCGCTACGAGGGTGCTCGGTCGTGCGAGGGTGTGCGGGCCTGCCTCGAGTGTCATGACGTCGGTGACATCCCGGGCGACGCGACCGGAGCCGGTGGCCGTGTATATGAGCCGGTCCACGAATCGCGCCGCGGCTCTTTCTCCGAGTGTGGGTCCGTGGCGAGTGGAGCCGGGATAGAAGACGTCTGAACCGGCCGCGAAGGTCCAGGCCGTGTTGATGTGACGCGTGATGCCTTTCTGGATGCGTCGGGCGAGCCCTGGCGTGCCCCAGCCGTGACGGCGAACGGAATCTCTGAGCGTGACGGCGCCCAGCGCGGTGACGGACATGCCGTGGCCGTAGACGGGGTTGTATGCGGCGACTGCGTCCCCGAGTACGACGAACCTGTCCGGCATGGCGGTCTTTTCGTAGAACCGTCTGCGATTGACCGTCATGCGCGTGACCTTGACGTCGGTGAGGGGTGTGAGCTTCTCGATCACCTCGCCGACGATGGGGTGGCGGAGCCGAAGGGCGAAGGGCTGGAAGTCGTCGTTGCTGCCGGTGGGTTCCCCGCCTCTGGTGCCGGAGAGGGTGACAAGCCAACGGCCCTCCTCGATCGGCAGGATGACGCCGGCCTGCCCGGGGCCTGCCCCCCGTATCGTTGCCTGCACGTTGATGATGGGCCAGGCCATCCCGTGCGTCTTCTCGGGCGCGCGGTAGATCCGGCTGGCGTACACCAGCCCGGAGTCGACTTCGCGGACGGCAGGTTCCCGAACGCCGAGCTCGCGCAGCCATGTCGGGGTGCGCGACGCCCTGCCGCTCGCATCGAAGACCATGTCGGCGGTGAGGGTCTCCTCTTCTCCGCCGGCGCGGCGGACCCGTACGCCAGTGACGGTGGAGGCGTCGCCTGCCAGGCCCAGCACTTCGGTTTGCTGCATGACGGTGATGCGGCCGCGGGCGCCCGTGAGTACCTGGTCGCGGATGACCCAGTCGAGAAGGTCACGGCTGCAGCCGATCACGTAGTGGCTGTCGTTCCAGCGCCGGAACCACCCCTGTGGGCTGAAGGCCACCATCCCGGTGGTCAGGGGGATCCGTCGTGCGCCGTACGCGGTGAGGACCTTGACGGTGCCGGGAAGGAGGGTTTCGATGGCGTCCGCGCCGCCGGACCACAGCAGGTGCACGTGGTGCGCCTGGGGCAGGCACCTTCGCGCCACGGGGGCGTCGGGCAAGGTGTCCCGTTCGACGACGACGACGTCCGTCTCCCCGGCGAGTGCCTGCGCGGCGAGCATCCCTGTCAGGCCCGCGCCGATGATGACTGCTCGCCTGGGATTTCCGGGGGAGGGAACCATGTTGCTCGCGCTCATGACATCACGCTCTTTTCTTCGGCGGTCGCGGTCCGGTGAGCCGGCAGCGTGCCGGGGCCACGGCGTAGTGCGCGGGAGATCGACACAAGGTCTTGCATGCTCTCGGTCGGCAGTCGCAGTGGCTGTTCCGGAGTCCGTCGGCCGGTGGCGCGCATGTGCGAGACAGCGGCTGTGATGGTGATGGCATCTGCCTCGGCCGCGGCCGTGGCCGGGTCGCATCCGGCGGCGAGGTGGTGCTCCCTCACCTCTTCGCGCAGGGCGGCGTCCATGAAGGGAGCCGCCTGCCGCAGCGCGTCCCGGATCAAGGTCTGCCGCCGGGTCAGGCGCAGCTCGAGCGGGGCGAACCGGCCGAGAGCCACGGGCGCGGATGCGGCGGGGACCGAGTGCAGCGCCCGGGCCAGCGGGCCCAGAGCCCGGTACTCCCGGCCGGTGGTCCAGCGGTGGGAGAGGCGCTCCCCGACATGGGGCAGGATGAAGCCCAGCGCGATGAGCAGGCCGACCAGGGCGGCGATGAGCGGGGCGAGGTCGGTACTCATCCAGTCCAGGTCGTCGCGGCCGGTCCATCGGGCGACAACGGGCGTCAGTTTGACCACGTCGTAGATGAGGTTCATGGCGTAGCCGATGCCGAGGAGCACGACGCCCTTGTGCAGCCAGCCGGTTCCCCGTACGCGGCTTTCCCAGCTCCACAGAAGGGCGGACGTGATCAGGACCGCCGCCGTGTGCCCGAGGAGATAGAGCACGATCATCTCGCGCATGTAGGGCGTGTTGGCGTAGTAGGTGTCCAGGTCGCGCAGTCGCTCGACGTGGTGGTCGCCCAGCGCGAAGAGGATCCAGAGGGCGGAAAGGAGGGTTCCGTAGCTGCCGTACACCCAGTACCTGGCGCGGCGGATGCTCTCCGGCGGCCCGCCGCGCCACTTGATGATCAACAGCAGACAGGAGGCGCAGAAGCCGGTGAGCAGGCTGTAGACCCAGGGCGCCGAGAAGTTCGTGACACCTGTGATGTCGTTGACGGCGGCGATGGTGGGGGGCGCGGCGAAGATGAAGACACCGCATGCAGCCAGGAGCAGTCCACCCACTTGGCGCAGCAGCGGATTGCGTCCTGCCCGGATGACGGCCGGGAGCTTGTAGGCGAGCGAGACGACCAGGACGACCGCTGTGATGCTGTAGGGGTTGTAGGTGAGGTCGCGTATGTTCAAGGGGATCAGCCCTGTGGTCCGGGGTATCCCAGCGACGCATTGATGCGGCGCGCTACGTCGTCCAGGTGGCGAACTCCGGTGTCGTCGGCTTCGACCAGCCAGGTACGCATGTGGCTGCCCAGGAGAAGCCCGAAAGTCTCGGCCGCGACTTCCTCCACTTGCTGTGAGTGGCTGCGGGCCGCGACACGGCGGGCCACCTCCGGCCAGTCGGCCTCGGACGCGAGAGCCGCCCGGGCAGCCACCGCCGCGCCGCCGATTTCGTGCCCGCAGTGCCCGGCGTGCATGTGCCACAGTTCGTGTCCCAGGACGACGAGCTGGTGATCCGGGGCGAGACCCTTCTCGACGACCACCACGTCCTGTTCGGCCAGGTCGAGCCAGAGACCGGTCGTGCTGTTGGCGATCTCCTTGGGGAACTCCCGGATGTGCAGTACGACCGGTCTGCCCCGGCGGTGGCTCATGGCTGTGCACAAAGCCTCGAAGATGGTCCTCGGCTCCGCGGGGAGTTCGACTTGCCGTGTGACTGCTGTGCTGAGCTCGGACAT
This sequence comes from Streptomyces glomeratus, assembly GCF_021462825.1. Lineage (GTDB taxonomy): Bacteria > Actinomycetota > Actinomycetes > Streptomycetales > Streptomycetaceae > Streptomyces > Streptomyces glomeratus. The sequence continues at coordinate 3,663 of NZ_JAKEEB010000064.1, forward strand.
CAGCTTGCGCTGGGCCTTGCCCACCGATCGCATGGCGGACCTCACCGGATCTCCTCCTGTTCCATCCGAGCCACGGTGTTTGCGACGCGCTGGAGGTCCTTGGCGATGCTCGCGACCATTCTGGTGACCTCTACCAGTTGGTCCCTGCTCCACTCCGAGGTCCTGCCGGCGATGTGTGCCACACCGAGGTCCTTCAATCTCTTCTCGGGGTCGGCCCGTACCTCCAGATCGAAGAGGACGGACTGGAGTTCCCGGTTCAGGGCGTCAGCCGGTGAGTCCGTGAGGAAGCCCGTTGATACACCGTAGAACTTGGCGAGATCATGACCGGCGACGATGCTGGGCTTGGCCTCTCCGGTCACGAGTTTGCGGGTCCACGTGGTGGTGGCGCCGATGGCGGCGGCGATCTCACGGATGTCGAAGGACGTACCCTGTCCGTTTCTGCGGGACTCGTAGAGGAACGTCACGCGGTGCCGCACCCGTGCCTCCGCCCCTTGGTCGTTGAGTTCCTGACCGTCGAGCAGGGTGCGCACCCCATCCTCGGAGACACCGGTTTGGTAGGACAGCCGGGCCGTGTCGAAGACCTCGTCGCGGCCGAGGCCGCATGACTCGCGCAGTTCCTCGATGCGGGCCAGCGTTCGGTGCAGGGGAGGGTAAGGCTCTCTCACGAGTCAAGCTCCCAAAGGCTGACGGTAGTTGGCTGTGGCTCGATGATGCGCGCTGCACCCGAACCTACGGGCTCCAACGATCGTAAGCCAGAGACGACAACGATCGTTTCCCGAGTGCGGGATCGATCTCCAAGGCCGTGCCGACGCGCCCGGGCCGCTTTGCGATCGAACTCTGGTCTCCGGATCTGGGCGTTGGTCTACTGACCTGGAGTGCGCGGCAGCGGCGGCAGGGCAGCGACTCCGGACTGGCGGCTATCGGCGTCATTTCGGGGACGACAGGGACTCCGGCGCGTAAACCTGCTGGTGGCCGCAGGGGAACTGAACCGTGGCGTATCCCCACTCGCTGATCACCGTCACCTGCCCGACCGCGTGGTCGGCCGGGCAAGGCGTCCAGCCCTCGAGGTCGTCGGGGTCCGTGACCTCGCCGGGGTGCCCATATGCCGAGTCGGGCGCGACTGTGTCACCGAGGGTCCACGGGCATTCCTTGAGGAGCGAGGACCGGGCGGCCACCGTCAGCTCCTCCGACCGGTAAGAGCCTGCGCCTCCGAGGGGGAAGTTCACCAGCACGTCGCCGTCGGCCGTGACCGTCAGTACGACGCCGACGGGGTCGTCAGCCTGCTCCGGGTCGTCGACAGGTGTGACGATGTCACCCTCGTGCCACCGACCCATTGGACTCCTCGGTCCGTCTGACCCTCCTCGGCCCTTCCAGCCTACGTGCCCCTTGACCCAGTACGCCGTACGGATTCCCCACAGGCCGTAGTCGACGGGGTTGTAGTTCAGGCGGCCGCCTGAACGGCGGCAGCCGGCGTCGTAGGCGGCCGCGGCGCCGCGCCCCTCAATGGAACGGTCGCTGCCGCCGCGCCGCCGGGGGCGCGGACGCGGGCTGCGGCACCGGCTCCGGCCCGCAGCGCCTGCCGGCTGTCGTAGGCGCCACCCAGCAGGCGCATCAGGATCGCAGCCGCACCGGGCCGGTCCTGGGGGCCTTTGGCCAGTGCCTCATGCAACCGGAGACCGTAACGGCTCGGACAGCGTGCACAGGTCGGGTTCGTGCTTCAGGGCACGGACCACCACCTCCCCGATGTCCCCCCGGAACGGCTCCTTTCGGTCGCTGCGAACAGGACCACCGCTCCCCGTGCGAACAACATGCGCCGCCGTGGGCATCCGTGTGGGCGCTGACGGGGTGCTTGCAGGGCCTTGCCTAGCTCGTGCTGCCGGTACTCCGGCCCGGCGGGTGTTCCCCTACGGCCTGTTCCTCCGCAGGGGCACACCAGCCGGTACGGCTATTTTTTGATCTGCGAGAGACAGAGGGTCAGAATCGTGACCTGGCGCCGTGTCTCCGTGTACTTGTTCTGACCGGGCTCGCACTCTCCCTTGACGTCGCCCGTGGACTCGACCCGGTAGGCGGCCGTGCTGTCGGAACAGCCGACGACCTCGAGTTCCTCGCTGCCGCTGCCCTTCTTCTTCATGCAGTCGCCGACACGAGCGGCGAAATCGCTGTTGCCGGTGGGTGCGCTGGGGGTGTGCGACTCGCCTTTCGTGGTGAAGTGCCAGATGCCCACGCATAGTGCGGCGATGGCGAATGCAAGGACCTTGACCAGCGGCGAGCGCGGATTGAAGCCTCTGGAAGGCCGCCGCGGTGCGGGCGGCTGGTGTCCATAGGGCATCTGGCCCTGAGGGTGCGGCTGGTGCGGCGGGCCGTAGGCCTGGTAGCCGCCCTGCGGCGGCGGAGGCGCGGACAAGGACTTCCCCTTTGCTTCCATGCGCACGTCAACTTGACGGCGGATCATGTAGGTTACCGGCCCTGTTCCAGGACGCGAATTGCGAAGGACCGGCGAACGGTGCTCATGAGGTGGCGGACGGCCCGTCGCCGAGGGCAGTACGGCCCCGGGGCCGTGACGACCAACTCCAACCGCTCGGCCGGCGGGGTGTGGGCCGCCCCAACTGACTTGCCTCTCGCGCAGACCCGCACCCCAGGCACCGCTCGATGAAGCCTTCGGACAGCGCGGGCATCATGGCGTGGCCCGTAACCCGCCCTGCCCACGGCCGGATACCCGCCCGCACGCTACGACCGGGCGGCACGGGCGCCCGGCGGATCCGGGCGGGGCTCGGGATCGCGCCCCGGGGCCACCGCCGCAGCCGCCCGGTCACATCGAACTACCGGCGCAGATCGACCACCGTGCGCAGCTTGCCGCTGGAGGCCGTGCGCTCGAACGTCTCCCTCGGCGCCGCCTCCACGGTGAACGTCAGCAGCTGCTCGGCCTCGGCCGAGGCCAGCTCGGCCACCTCCGCTGTGAAGGCACCCCGCGCGGCGGCGGCGTCGGAGACGTACTGCTCGTCGAGACGGACCGTGAGTTGCTCGCGACCGGGGCCGGGGGAGACCAGCAACTGAAGCTCGCCCTGGTAACCCAGCCGGTCCTGCGCCGCCTTCAGGAAACGCCGGTAGTTGAAGAAGTACGTGCCGACGCGCACCACGTCACCGTAGCGGCCGAGCAGTTCCAGACGCGGTACGTGGCTGCCGCAAGGGCACGTGCCCTCCACTGCGCGTCCCAGGTCACCGATCTCGTAGCGCTCCAGCCGCTGCCCGGCGCGCGCTCGCGAGGTGAACACCAGCCGGCCAGGCCGGCCCGGTGCCACGGGACGGTCCTCGTGCGGGTCGAGGATCTCCAGCGTGTGCAGGTCGGTCAGCACATGATGAACGGCTCCCTGGGACGCGGTGCACTGATAGCCCAGCGGGCCCAGATCGGTACTGCCGTACGCGGCCGAACGGATCTCCTCGACGCCGAACTCCTCGGTGAGCACCCGGTGTTGCTCGGCCGTGAAGTGCTCACCGCCGTAGAACACCGTGCGAATGCCGCCGTAGGCCCGCAGCCGGTCCGCCTCCGCGTGGAACAGCTGCCACAGGTAGGAGGGCATGCCGAACACGGTGTCCGCCTGGTGGGTGATCAGCGCTTCGGCGACCATGGCGTGGTCGGGCCCGGCAGCCATGGGAATCTGCGTGGCGTTCAGGCGTTCCAGGATGGAGAAGAAGCTGATGAAACTGCCGTACATCCCGCCGCAGTAGAACAGGTTGGCCGCTCGGTCCCGGCCCGGGTCGAACCCGGCGGCGAGCAGTCCGTCGGCGGCGGCGCGCATCTGGTTGTCGTAGTCGTCGCAGGTGAAGACCGACAGGGCGGGAGCGCCTGTCGAGCCGCCACTGCGGAAGTACAGGTGCGCGTACTCGGGCGCGAGCGACGCGAGCGCTTGCTGTACATCCTCCTTGCCCAGCAGCGGCCCGTCCGGCGACGGCGGCAGTACCGGTGGGGCCACGAGGTCGTCCAGGCAGGGCACCGCGCGGAACGAGGGGTCGGAGGCGCGCACGCTCACCCGCCGGCTGTAACGCTGCAACGCGTAGACGCCGTCGTGCGGTTCGCCCTCGTAGCCTTCCAGCATGGAGCCGACCGCGGTGACCCGGGTGACGCCCGCGGCGAACAGTGCCCGCGACAGCTCGGCCACGTCCGCCGGTCCGCCGCCGATGGCCGCGGTCTGCAGGTAGCGGCGCATCGGTCGCAGCGTCGCGATGACCGCGTGCCGGGGCAGCGGCTTCACCCAGACGCTGCGGTGCAGGGGTGAGGCGCCGAGGGCCGGACGGGTGTCGGCCATCACCCTCCAGGAGCCGTCTTCGGCGGTGATCACCCGGGTCAGGCCGAGGTGCTGTTCGAGCCGGGCCAGTTGTTCCACGGCCGTGATCTCGGCCTGCTCGGCCGCCTCCGGCAGCGGGGCCGGCCGAGTGTCGGAGACCTTCGCCAGCCGCTCGGCCAACCGCCCGGCGAGTGCGAAGACCTCCTCCTCGTCCTCGGTGTCGAGATAGACCACCTGCGGACTGGAGCACGCCTGCTGCTCGAAGCGGCAGACGTCCTCGGCGAGCGCGTCGAGCGTGGAGATCTCGGCCGCGGCATCGCAGGTCAGGTAGGCGAAGGAGATCCGGTGCCCCCACTCGACGACCCGGCAGCCGGGCGGCGCCAGGTCGCTCACCGACCGCACGGCGTCCTCGCCGCCCCACACGGCGATCGCATCGGCCTGCCCGCACAGCGCCTCGACCCACTCACGGCGCGAGGACGGGAAGTGCAGGGCCACGACCCGTTCGGTGAGGAGACCGCTCGGATCGGCGGTGCCGAGCGCGGCGAGCAGTTCGATGGCCAGCGGGCTGTCGCCGCTGCTGGCCTTGAGCACGTTGAGGTTCCCCGCCAGCAGGCCCTCGACGACGCTCAGCGGCGCCACGGTGGCGGCATTGCCGGGGGCGATATGCACCAGCAGGCCGACCGGGGCCCAGGCCTCGTACACCGTGTCACGGGCGTCCGGCCGCGTCAGCCGCTCCGGGCGCAGGCCCCCCAGCTCCCGGCGGAGCTTGCGCTCCAGGCCCTGCCGGGTGAGTGCCGCGGCCAGCTCCGCGAGGACCGCTTCGGCCTCGTCCGCGTGCAGGTGGCGCGCCAGCCGGACGTGCAGCGGGGATGCCGGATCGGCCAGCTCGGCGCCCACCACGGCGCAGGCGCCGATCACCACGTCCGTGGGCAGCGGACGCGCCAGGACGCGCCCGGTCAGCTCCGGCAGCGCGGCGAGCCGTCGTTTGGCCTCGGTGTCGTCGATGAACTCCCCCTGCCAGAGGTGGAGAGCGGAAGTGGTCACGACATTCCCTTCAGGAGTTCGGCGGCGGCGACCGCGCAACTACGGTTACGGCTCACTCCGGCCCTGCCGTGCACGGTGAACCAGTCGGTGGACAGCGGGCAGCCGCATTCCTCACCGGGGCGCAGGGAGGCCAGATCACCCATCACGACACTGTGCGCCGGCACCGAGGTGATGTACGGGCTGACCAGATGCAGGAAGCCGCGCTCCCCGTACGGCAGCGGACGCAGCGTCGCCGTGTCGCGGACGGCGGCACGTGACCACACCGGCACGTGCAGGCGGTGGTGTGCGCACTCGACGTACGGCACGCAGTGCTCGACGGAGCCGAAGGTGTCGCGAATGCGGTCCCCGGGGACGCCGAGGAGTTCGGTGACCTCGGCGTAGAACTCCTCCTTGCCGATCTGCCGGTCGGCGTGGCCCTTCCAGCCGCCGCCCAGCACCACCAGCGACCCCTCGGGCAGCCGCAGTGGCGGCAGCCCCATGGCGCTCATCCGCTCCAGGGTGAAGTGCAGGAACGCCGGGAAGCCCAGGATGCGCACGGGAGCGTCGTCCTCGGCGTACCGCTGGAGCGCCGCGATGCAGCCGTGCACGTCGAACTCGTGGCCGGTGCCGGTGTGGCGAAGCGCGTGCGTGGTGTGCCGGGCCGGGGCGAAGTCGCACAGGTAGTTGTCGGTGAAGGAGGTGCCCAGCTTCAGTGAGGGCGCGGGCTCGTAGCTGTACAGCAGATAGTTGACCGGCTGGTCGGGGGTGATCCAGCCGTAGTGATCGAAGATCCGGGCCACCATGCGCTGCGCCGAGCGGATGGTCCACTCGTCGAAGAACATCTGCGACTTCTGGCCGGTGGTACCCGAGGAGGTCAGATGCAGGAAGACGTCGTCGCGGGGGATCGACAGCACCTCGTGGCGCTTGAAGAAGGCGGCGGGCACCAGCGGGCTGCGCACCTGCTCGCCGACAGTCGGTGCGGGACTCTCCGGTGGGTCCTGGAGCAGGTTGGCGAAGAACGGGGAGCGTTGCGCGTGCCAGGCGTTGGCCTCGGCCATGGCGGCGGCGAACAACGCGTCGGCCTCCGGGCCGGTGGCGTACGGCGACGCGAGGTCGCACAACCGCTGTACGTGGCTCAGTTCCGCCGGGTCGGGGACCTCGACGGGAGCGAGATGGGGGTTCATCGGGACACCTCGTGAAGGGGCAGATAGGTGGAGGTCCAGGCGCTCAGATAGGCGCTGAGGTACGGCTGGAGCAGCGTGCTGACGGCCGTCCTCCTGAAGTCGATCTGACGGCTGGTCCGGGACAGCACCACGTAGTCGTGGAAGCGGTCGCCGATGGGCCGCATCGCCGGGTACACCGCGCTCGGCACGAAACCCGAGGAAAGGAAGACCTCCAGGGCCTCGGTGTCGGCCAGCGGCAGCAGCGTCTCGGCGTAGTCCGCGCCTGCCCGGGTGACCGCCGCCATCAGCGCCTCCAGCGCGCCGGTCACGGCCACCGGATGCGGATGCACCGCGACCAGGGCGCAGCTGCCCGCCACCGGGTCCAGGTCGGCGTACGCCTCGAAGCCGCCGTCGGCTGCGACCAGCACCGCGTTCGGCGTGTGCAGAGGGAAGAAGCGGTCACCCGCGTCGGGGAAGTGCTCCAGGAAGCGACGGCGAACGAAGGCCGGGGCCGCGATCAGCTCGATCGGCTCGGCACCCGCGGTGCCGCGTGCCGCGGGGCGGGTGGGAACCCGTCGGGTCCCCTCATAGTCGATGCCGATGCCCGACGACGCCGCGGACAGCAGCGCCGCGACGCGTTCCGGTACGCGCTCGACCGGGGCGCGGCGCTCCAGCACGCCGTCGGCGTAGCGGGCGAACAGGGCCAGACTCTCGCATCCCTCGACCTCGACCGCGTTGGGCATCAGGCCGAGCGGCCGGAAGCCGTTGCGCACCACGACGTGCTGCGGACCCTCGGTGACGACGCGCACCGTGGCATATACCGAGTCGAGCCGGCCGGTGCCGAACGCCTCGTCGCACACCGCGCCCGTCAGCCGCGAGGCCAGTCCTCCGCCGCGGTGACCGGAGCGGACGGCAAGGCCGACGAGCTTGCCGATACGGCTGCCCGCGTCGGTCTGCACGACGGCGGAGCCGACCAGATCGCCCAGGTCGGTGCGCGCGGTGAGCCAGTGCGCGGTGCCGTCGGTGATCAGCCGGCGCATGACAGCCGGGTCGCTGCCGAGCGGAACCGGGTAGCCGTGCCCGTACACATCGAAGTACAACTGCCGGAGCTCGGCGATGTCGTGGACCGCGGCCGGCGTGAGGACGACGTTCACGACGCGTCTCCCGTCAGCGCTGCCGGCTGCGCGAGCCGGGCGGGCTGCTCCGGTTCGGCGTGGTCCGCGCGGCGGCCCAGCCACCACAGGGCCACCGTGACCGGGAGCAGACCGGCACCCTGGACCAGGCACAGTGTGCGGGCCGTCAGATGGTCGCCAAGTGCGCCGAAGACGAGCGAGGAGACGGGAAAGGTGGCGCCGAGCAGCGCTTGCATCACCGCGAAGAAGCCCGGCTTGTCCTCGCTGGGCACCCGCCGCTGGAACAGCGCCACGAACCGGACGCCGATCACGCCGACGCACCAGCCGACGACGGCCAGCGAGCCGACCACCACCACGTGCCCGGTGAACAGGCCCGGCAGGGCGAGCGCGCCCGCGATGGCGGCCAGGCACGCGCTGCCCACGACGATCGCACGACCCGGAAGGCGCCCACCGGTGAACGACCCGACGAGGGTACCGGCGCCCAGTGCGGCCTCCAGCACGGCGACGGTCGAGCCGGTGGAGTGCAGGACACCCCGGGTGTACAGGGGCATGACGACATAGACGGCGGTGGTGAAGACATTGGCCGCGGCGAAGCAGACCAGGACGCGGCGGACGAACGGCAGACCGGCCAGAATCCGGCGCAGCGTACGCGGTCGGGGTGCACCCTCGCTCCCCGGTCCCTGTACCGCCGTGGCATGCGGGAATCGGGCCGAGACGATGAGCGAAGCCGCCAGCAGGTAGGCACCGGCGCATCCGGCCACCACGCCCGCCAGCCCGCCCGTGTCGACCACCAGGGGGCCGAGCAGACCCCCGGCGAGCCCGGCCAGCGACTGGGTGGACAGTTCGAACCCGGTGGCCCCCTCGATGTCGGCGTCGTCGACCAACTCGGGGACCGAGGTCGTCAGACACGGGTCGAAGACCGCCTGGCAGGTCGCCAGCGCCAGCCCGGCCGCATAGGCCGCGGCCATGGGCAGCGCGACGGTGTACGCCCACACAGCCGTGGCGGCGGCGACCAGGCCCGCGGCGGCCGTCGCCATGGCCAGCACCGTGCGATGGGCGTGGCGCTCGATGATGCGCGCCACGACGGGGGCGAGTACCACCGCCGGAAGGGTGCTCACCGCCAGGAACAGGCCCGATTCCAGTCCCCGGTGGTCGCCGCCCGCGAAGCCGACGAGCCACCAGACCGCGCCGACCTGGAACATCCTGCCCGCCGCCTGGCTGAGGACCTGCCCCGCCCAGACCCTGCCGAATGACGGGTTGCGCAGCACCAAGGGCAGACGCCGCACACGCGGAACCCGTGCGCTCATGAGTGCGGCCGTTCGTCGACCACACGGATCAGCTTGCCGGTACGGTTGTTGACCTCCAGGTCGCGGTGCCGTACCCACTCGATGGCCAGGGGGTTGACGTACCCGGCGGTGGTCGCGCTCGCGTAGAGGGGACGCTGCGCCAGAACCGCCTTGGTGATGGACTCGCCCAACGCGGCGTGTCGGTGGGCCGGTTCGCCCGTCGCCAGGCGCAGGATCAGGCCGTCACGGCCGTCCTGACGGCGTACCACGAGTTGCAGCCCGCTGACCTCGCCGGTCGCGTCCGTCGCCGTGACGATGTCGTGCACGTCCTGCGTGTACAGCGAGACGGGGCCGACGCGCACACCCTCCTCGGCCCGGCCCAGGATGCGGAACATGCCCGCGTCACGGTCCACCCATGCGGCACGGTCGCCGGCCGGGTAGCGCAGCACGGGCATCAGCCGTCTGCGGAGGTCGGTCACGACCAGCCGTCCCGGCACGCCTTCGGCATCGACCGGCAGGTCGTCCTCGTCGAGGATCTCGACCGCCGTGTAGGGGGTGAAGGCGCGGTGGACTCTCGGATCACTGCCCGGCACGGCTTCACCGAGCAGTCCGGCGTCCACGCTCGCGTAACCCAGGGACCGTGCCTCGGCCTGGGGGAAGGCCGCTTTCAGCAGCGGCAGTTGGTCGCCGAACAGACACTCGCCGCCGAAGAAGAGGAGCTCCACGTCCGGCAGCGTGCGACCGGCAGCGGTGAGGCGCTCGGCGAGAGAGCACAGCGTGGTCGGCGTGCCGGCGACGATCTGCGCCCCGAACTCCTCCAAAGTGGCCGCGGTGGATTCCCAGGGCGCCGCGCCACCGAGGGGCAGCCGCACATTGGCCACCGGAGAGCGGTGCAGCGAATCGAGAATGAAGCTGAAGCTGGCGTAAAGGTCACCGGCATAGAACAGGTCGGCCACCCGGTGACCGGGACGCAGCCCGGCGGTGACGAGTCCGGCACCGAACGCGGCGGTGAAATCCCGCCATTCCGTGCGGGTGTAGTAGGAGAACTTCGGGGAGCCTGTCGTACCGCCGCTGCGGAAGACGACCGCTTCGTCCAGTGGCGCGGTCAGCAGCCTGTTGTGACGGGGCGAGTTGGCCTGCCAGAAGTCCGCCTGCGGCACCACCGGAAGATCCGTGAGGTGTGCCACACGGTCGGGAAGACGAGCGTAAAGCTCCTGGTAGAAGGGCGAGTTGTGACGCGCGAAGCGTATCAGCTCCGCGAGAGGTTGAACGGGCATCAATTCCTGCTCGAAAGGCGGTGCTCGGCTGAACCCGTCGACAACCGCAAAGGCTGACGCGGTTCGGCGGAGGCAGTGTACGGAAGTTGTTTCATTCCGAAACTATGGAGAACCTGTCACTGATGGTGTGGTTCAGCGGAGCGCCCAGGGAATTCACGGCGGCGCTGCACACTATGAAGCTATCTCACCATTCGAAACACGCTTGCGTCAACTCGTGGAGCTGCTAGTCGGCTTGGGCTCGAACGCACGGTGACGGGGATCGGAGGTGGCCGGTTCCATCCGCGATCGAGACGGTCGTCACAGAAGGCGGCTGGCCCATAAGGAAAAGTTGAGCGTTCCAAAAATGACGTTTGTGACTCCTCCCCCGGCTGAAGTCGGGGGCTTCTCGTTACGCCGGGTTGGCGTCGCGACGGACCAGCCCGGCCCGTAGAACGTTCAGAGCGCCCACCGTGTCAGCGTGCGCGTGGTGGCCGCACGAGACGCAGTGGAACTTCTGCTGTGTGGGCCGGTTCTC
>NZ_JAKEEB010000065.1 GCF_021462825.1 Streptomyces glomeratus
CGACGTCACCAACTCACGCAACGGAAACCGCGCCAGCACCCCATCCACCTCGGGAGTCAACGCCGCAGCGAGCCGGGCGAGCGGTGCTCGCGACTCGTCGCGCAGGGCGCCGACGGCCGCCCGGATCGTCTCCCGCCGTGGTCCGTCCGGCACCCCGGCGGCCGCCCGCTCGTACAGGTCGGCGCCCTCCTCCAGGACCAGGGCGACGTCGATGCGGGAGGGCACCTTGATCTGAGCGTGCCGCCGCCAGGTGGTGACCGGATCGCTCCACGCCTCCACGAGATAGGTCCAGTCGCCGGTCGACGACGGTGTCACCTCGGCGCCCCAGCGGTCCGATCCGGGTTCCAGTTCACGCATCGGCGTCCAGGGACCGGGACGGCCCTCGGGGTCCCGGAGGACGACGTTGGCTCCGATCGCGCCGTGGCCCTCACCGAAGACCGTGGCGGTGACCTGGAAGGTCTCCCCCACCACCGCCTTGGCCGGACGTCTCCCGCACTCGACGGCAGGCCGGACGTCCACGATCGGGATGCGCCCGGTCACGGTCCTCGGACCGACGGCGACAGGGGCGTTCGCCTCCCGGTGCACGGCCTGCGGTTCCAATGGTCTTCGCCTCCTCCGCCGTTCTCGGCACTTGGTGGGCGCCGGTTCTGCGGTCTTGGTTTGTCAGCTCCGTACGGCGTCTCCTAAACGTTCGCCGACGGTGCGGGACACGTTCCGGGCACGGTCCGCTCACGCCGGTCGGGGGGTTGGCGCGGGTCGCGTTGTTCGTAGCGGTCGCGGACCGTGCGGGGTTGACGGGTGTTCAGATACAGCTCGGCGGCGTCGACGGCCTCGCGTGCGCAGCGCTTGCCCATCAGCACGCACAGCGTGTATCCCGTGTCCTCGAAGTTGCCGCGGACGGCGTGGTTGTCGGGAGACGCGAGCATCCGGCGCTCCCAGGCCCGGTACTGCTCGAGGTGTCTGGCGACCTCGGCTCTGGCCGGCTGCAGCATGGCACGGTCCACCTCCCACTCTCTGCGCTGAGCACGGTCCCGGAGGGTTGCGCGGGGCACCGTCCGGAGGGTGCGCGACAGCCGTGCACGGAGCCGGGGTGATCCGTTACGGCGATCGAGACCTTCACCCATGGTGCACGGTGCGACACGGAGCGTCCTGTTCAGATTTCAACCACAGTGACTGGTGCGCCTCGTGTTGCACGAATGGAGTAGTGCTCTCACCCTGGACTTACTCAGAAGCGATGAGCGCTCACGCTTCGTGATCGGCGCTCGGCCCCCTGGGCCGGAGGAGGAGCGAGAGCTTCGCCGGTGAGGAGCCAACGACAATGAAGACCGCAGCACCCTGCTACTACCACCTCGATGTGGAACTCAGCCCGGAGCGGATCGGGCAGGTCCGGCGGATCCTGGCCGCCCATCTCCGCTACTGGGACCTCGAGATGCTTGTCGAGCCCGTGTGCCAGTGCGCCGAGGCGCTCCTGCGCACGATCGACCGGCACGCGGCCGACAAGAACACCACGATCGAGATGTGGTGGAACGGTCAGCACCTCATCACCGCGGTCCAGGACGCCGAACGGGACATCCGGCCGCACTACGCGCCGAGCGGCTGCCTGACGAAGATCGCGGCGCTGAGCAACGGCTGGGGCTACTGTGCCACCGCTGCCGGCGGCAAGATCGTCTGGTTCTCGCAGCGGGCCCGGTCCGGTGAGCGGGCCCCCCTCGTCCCGGTCGCGCCCGCGCCCAGCCTGCGCGCGACCCGTCCCCTCCCGCGTGGCCTGCCGCTGCCGGCGGTGGCCGCGGCGCGGGATCGGGAGGAGCAGGCGGCCGAGCAGCCGGAGCCGGCCCTCGTCCGCGCCTAGACAGATCCCGTCGTCGAACTCCCGTCGTCCGCCCGCAGGGGCGGGGCAGGCGGGAGTTCGGCGACAGGGCCGGACGGCCGCGGGCGGACGGTGCGTGCGCCCCGGCGCACGCCCACACATGACCCCGCTCTTCCGGCCCGGGGGTCGGTGCTGCCAGACTCCGCACGTGCCCGACTTCGACATACTCGTCATCGGATCCGGACCCGGCGGCCAGAAGGCCGCCATCGCCGCGGCCAAGCTCGGCCGCCGGGTCGCCGTCGTCGACAACCCCGACATGCTCGGCGGGGTCTCCCTCCACACCGGGACCGTCCCCTCCAAGACCCTGCGGGAGGCCGTTCTCTATCTCACCGGCCTCACCCAGCGGGATCTGTACGGGCAGAGTTACCGGCTCAAGGAGGACATCACCGTCGTCGACCTGACTGCGCGTACCCGGCACGTGGTCGGCCGGGAGGTCGACGTCATCCGCAGTCAGCTCTCCCGCAACCATGTCTCCCTCTTCACCGGAACCGGCCGGTTCACGGATCCCCACACCGTCGCCGTACGCGAAGTGACGGGCGATGAAAAGCTGTTGAGCGCGGAGCACATCGTCATCGCCACCGGAACCAGGCCCGCCCGGCCCGCGAGCGTCGAGTTCGACGGCCGGTCGATCATGGACTCGGACAACGTCCTGGACCTGGAGCGGGTGCCCCGTTCCATGGTCATCGTGGGAGCGGGTGTGATCGGCATGGAGTACGCCTCCATGTTCGCCGCCCTCGGCAGCAAGGTCACCGTGGTCGAGAAGCGGCACGGGATGCTCGATTTCTGCGACGTCGAGGTGATCGAGTCGCTGAAGTACCACCTGCGGGAGCTGGCCGTCACCTTCCGCTTCGGGGAGACCGTCGCGGCGGTCGAGCGGCACCCCAAGGGCACCCTCACCATCCTGGAGAGCGGCAAGAAGATCCCCGCCGACGCCGTGATGTACTCGGCGGGGCGCCAGGGCGTGACCGACGGACTCGACCTCGGCAAGGCGGGCCTGACCGCCGACGCGCGCGGCCGCATCACGGTCGACGAGCACTTCCGCACCGAGGTGGCGCACATCTACGCCGTCGGCGACGTGATCGGCTTCCCGGCACTCGCCGCCACCTCGATGGAGCAGGGCCGCATGGCGGCGTACCACGCCTGTGGCGAGCCCGTGGACGAGCTGACCGGCCTGCAGCCGATCGGCATCTACACCATCCCGGAGATCAGCTTCATCGGACGGACGGAGGATCAGCTCACCGAGGAGTGCGTGCCGTTCGAGGTCGGCATGTCCCGCTACCGGGAACTGGCTCGCGGGCAGATCATCGGCGACTCGCACGGCATGCTGAAGCTGCTGGTCTCCCCGGAGGACCGCACCCTGCTCGGGGTGCACTGCTTCGGCACCGGGGCCACCGAGCTGATCCACATCGGCCAGTCGGTCATGGGGTGCGGCGGCACGGTCGACTACCTGGTCAACGCGGTCTTCAACTATCCGACGCTCGCGGAGTCGTACAAGGTCGCCGCGCTGGACGCGACCAACAAGATCCGGCAGATCGACCGGCTCAAGGACTGACCGACACGGCCCGAGGACTCGTGTCGTGTGCGCGGCCGGGCCCCCCGCGTGGACAGCGGGGCCCTTTCTGATCGACACTCGGCGGGTGGCAAGGTACTTCGACGTTCACCCGGACAACCCCCAACCGCGCACGATCGGTCAGGTCGCCGAGAGCATCCGCGACGGTGCGCTCGTGGTCTATCCGACGGACTCCTGCTTCGCGCTGGGGTGCCGGCTGGGCAGTCGCGACGGCATCGACCGTATCCGCGCGATCCGCCATCTAGACGACCGTCATCACTTCACGCTCGTGTGCCGGGATTTCGCACAGCTGGGTCAGTTCGTGCTCGTCGACAAGGACGTGTTCCGAGCGATCAAGGCGTCGACGCCGGGCAGCTATACGTTCATCCTCCCCGCGACGCGCGAGGTGCCGCGCAAACTGCTGCATCCGAAGAAGAAGACGGTCGGCGTCCGGATCCCCGACCATGTGGTGGCCCAGGCGCTGCTGGAGGAGCTCGGCGAGCCGATCCTGTCCAGCACGCTGCTGCTGCCGGGCGAGGAGGAGCCCATGACACAGGGCTGGGAGATCAAGGAGCGGCTCGATCATGTCGTGGACGCCGTGGTCGACTCGGGCGACTGCGGTACGGAGCCGACCACGGTGATCGACTTCTCCGGCGGCGAGCCGGAGATCGTGCGCAAGGGGGCGGGCGACACGTCACGGTTCGAGTGACGGAGTCGGCGCCTCCCGTCGGCCGGGTAGCGCCCGGGGACGTCGCGGGTCAGCCGGGTCAGCCGGCCAGGGGGTCCCCGACCGGGCCCTCCTCGTCCACGGGTTCGCCGTGCAGCCGGCGTACGAGGGAGTCCTGGTGGAGACCGGCGAGCGCGGCGAGCAGGTCGGGGTGGCGCAGCAGCGAGGCCGCGCGGCGGTCCCGCTCGCCGGGATCGGTGAGCCTGCGGAAGTCGAGCGCCAGGCCGGCCGTGTGGTCGCCGCCGGCCAGCGCGTCGACCGCGTTCCGCGCGAGGGACGGGGTGGTGAGCAAGGTGGCCGCCCAGCTCGCGACCACTTCGTCCACCCAGGTTCGCCAGCCGGCGTCGGTCTCGTCGGCTGCCGCCGCGTCGGATCCGGTGAGCCAGTCCAGGCGGGCGGAGCCGCCCGGCCCGACGAGGGCGACGAGGGAGGCGTCGGTGACGGTGGGGTAGCGCAGCCAGGCGGCGACCATGACGGCCTGGGACGCCTGGGCCTCGGCCAGGGCGGCATCCAGCGCTCCGCCGGTGCCCGGATAGGCGCGCAGCAGCCACTGCGTGGTGGCGGCTATGACGGGGGACAGGTCGGCTGACATTCGCGCCACCCTACCTATCGGGTGAAAGGGCGGAAATGGTTCAGATCACATCCGGGTCACAGACCAGACGGCGGCGGTCTCACTCATGCTGCGGCACGATCGCGACCGGGCAGTCCGCGTGGTGCAGCAGCGTGTGGCCCACCCGGCCGAGCTGGAGGCCCAGGTGGCCCTTTCTGCGCCGCGCCCCGATGATCACGAGGTCGGCGGCCGCCGAACGCTTCAGCAGCACCGTGCGCGCCGGCCCCTCGACCGTGGTGGGCCGCACCCGGACGCCCGGGTGGTCGGCCGCCGCGTCCCGCAGCAGGGCGTCGAGCAGCAGAGACGCCCGCTGCTCGTGCAAGCGCACCGGTACCCCGGCGGGCGCGGAGTGGTCGGTGGCCTCGTGGGCCGGGCGGCGCCAGGCCCGTACGACATCGAGGACGCAGTCACGTGCCTCGGCCTCGCGGAAGGCGAACCGCACCGCCTCGGCCGTCGAGGCGGGGTCTCCGGCCCCGAGCAGGATCCGTTCGTGCGCACCGGCCAGGCCGGCCGGGTCGCCGCGGACGACGATCACAGGGCAGTACGCCCGCGCGGCCACGGCCAGGCTCACCGAACCGAGGAGCAGGCCTTTCAGCCCTCCTCGGCCCCGGCATCCGGTGACCAGGACCGCAGCGCTCCGGCCTTCGTGCAGGAGCGCGGACACCGAGTCCTCGGGCCGGACGTTCGTGGAGACCTCGACCGCGGGATCGCGCCGGCGGGCGCGCGCGGCCGCCGAGTCGACGACATCGCCCACCCTCGCTTCCTCGGACCGCTGTTCGGGATCGTCCGAGGGTGACTCGCCTTCGTATTCGTAGCGTTCCCACAGGGAGGCGTACACGAGCCGGAGCCGCAGCCCGTGCCGGGCCGCCTCGTCCACGGCCCAGTCGACCGCGGTGAGACTGGACTCCGATCCGTCGACGCCCACGACCAAGGGCAGCTCCATCCTCTCCACCGCCTTCCGCCGGGCTGCGGCGGCGCGCAGCACGGGAGCGTCTCCTTTCACCATCGCACCGTGGAAGGCTCCGCAGGAGGGCCTGTGCGGTCCTGTTCCCGGACGAAGGGCCCTGCCGCCCAGATCTGGCGGTTCCGTCGCTCGCGTGGTGTCCTGAAGGGGACGGAAAGGGCCCTTAAGAGACGCGGAGCAGCGGCCGGCTGCCGCGCACCGCGCAATCAGGATCCGCGAGAAGCGGATGGGGTCCTTTCCGCCTCGTCATGGCGTGCCGGTGAAGCCGCCGGGTGGTCCCGACGGCCGGGAGCGGACCGGGCAGCAGCGCGCGGACGCGCGCTCGGGAAGAGGAGCAAAGTCCCCGGCCGCACCGCGTGATGAGGAAAGGTCCCTCGGGCCCGTCGGCCCCGGCCCGGGGCCGTTGGACCCCTCTGGCGGGACCGGGCGGCCCGTGGCGTGGTACGCGGAGCACGCCCACGCTGAAGACAGAAATCCCCCGGTCTCCCGCAGAGCACGGCCGGGAGGCCGCCGCACCGCGGAAGCATCGCCGACCGGCCCCGGCGACCGGAACGAAAGGACATGGAGTGATGACCTCCGGCACCACCATGACCTCGGCCCTCCCGGCCGAGCACCGCGAACGGCTGATGCAGTTCGCCGGCGAGGTCTCGTTCCCGGAAGGAACCCGGCTGTTCGAGGAGGGCCGGCACGCCGACCGGTTCTGGATCGTCCGGACCGGGAGCGTGGCGCTGGACCTGCACGTGCCCGGCCGCCGGTCCGCCGTCATCGAGTCGCTCGGGCACGGTGAACTGGTCGGCTGGTCCTGGCACTTCACCCCGCATGTGTGGCAGCTGGGCGCCGAGGCCGTCACCCCCGTGCGTGCCTACGAGTTCGACGCCGTGGCCGTGCGGGCGATGTGCGACGCGGACCCCGAGTTCGGCCGCGCGATCGCCACCTGGATCGGCCGGGTCCTCGCCCATCGGCTGCACGCGGCCCGCACCCGGCTGCTCGATCTGTACGCCCCGTACGGCAGCGGAGACCGCTGAGGAGGACATCGTGACCGGCAGCCTTCACGTCGTGGGCGACGTGATGACCCGCGCCGCTGTCGCCGTGGGCCGTGACGCCCCCTTCAAGGACATCGTCGGTCTCATGGACCGGTGGAAAGTCAGCGCCCTGCCCGTACTGGAGGGCGAGGGCCGGGTGGTCGGTGTCGTCTCCGAGGCGGATCTGCTGCCCAAGGAGGCGGTGCGGGAGAGCGACCCGGACCGGTACGCCCGGGCGCACCGGCTGTCCGAGGCCGCCAAGGCGGACGCGGTGACGGCGGGCGAGCTGATGTCCTCGCCCGCGATCACCGTGCACCCCGAGAGCAGCCTCGCCCAGGCCGCCCGGATCATGGCCCAGCGCCGGATCAAGCGGCTGCCCGTCGTCGACGCCGAGGGCATGCTCGAAGGCATCGTCAGCCGGGCGGACCTGCTGAAGGTGTTCCTGCGGCCGGACAACGACATCGCCGACGAGGTACGGCGGGACATCGTGGACATCCTCTTCCCGGCCCCGGTCGAGCCCATCCACGTCATGGTCACCGAGGGCGTCGTCACCCTCACGGGGAAGGTCCAGGACAGTCCCCTCATCCCGGTGGCACTGCGCCTGGCCCATGCCGTCGAGGGCGTGGTCGACGTGGACTGCCACCTCTCGGGGACGGACGGCACCTGACCAGGCCCGCTCCCGTCGGACGGCAACGTCACGCCGGACGGCAACGGCGCGGACCGCGCCGAGCGGACAGAACCCTCAACCGGGCATACTGCGCCACTGCGGGCCGACGTACTCCCACTCCCGGTCCCATGCCTCCATGCGCCGGCGGTCCAGGCGCCGGCGCAGCAGCCGTCCGCAGACCAGCACCCCACCCGCGGCCCCCATACCGGCGAGCGCTCCCACGACCGCCGCCTGTGCGCGCGCCTGGTCCCCGGTCGCGGGCCTGGAGATCAGGTCGCCCGAGTTATCCGTCCAGACGGTGACCGCGGTGCCCGCCTTCGTGCCGGGCCGGACCTTCGCCATGCCCGTGTGCGGCACACCGGAGGCGGTCCAGCGGACCTGCGTCCACACTCCCCCGCCGCCGTCTTCGGACCGCGGCCACGGCGTCCGGACCGCGTCCTGCGTCAGCACGGCCCGGGCCGCTTGGGACTCGGCGCGGTGCGCGGCGAGGGCGTGGGCGACGGCTCCCGCCACCGTCCGGCCGCCGAGCACACCGGCCAGGAGGACGAGCGCCCAGGTGCCGAGGAGAAGCCACGCTTCCAGCCGGTCACTGCCTCGCCGCAGCGGATTGCGCCGCCATCGCCACAGCCATGCGCCGGCCCCTCCCGCCCCTCTGGTGCGCCCTGTCGCTGCCATCGGCCGTCACCTCCTCGTACGGCGGGCGAGGGGCCGCCGCCCTAGGCGAGCCACAAGGCCGCCTCGCCCGTGCCACAAGGCCGTGCGGCCCCGCGTCGGACACGTCGGCGCGAGTGCGGACGTCATCCGATGCTTCCGGCGCCCCGGGCCCCGTGGACGACGTCGTCTCCGGGGAGGTCCGGGTCGAGGTCCGGGCGGCGTGGCGGGCCCGCGAGCGCGCAGTCCACGTCCACCACGCCCTCGACGCCGCGCACCAGGCGGGTCACCACCGGCACGAGCGAGGTGTCCGGGATGCGCCCGGTGAGCCGCACGACACCGTCGTGCACCGCCACGCGGACGGGCTCCGGCGGGCCCGGGAACAGGTGGGCGACGATCTCGTCGCGGACCTCCTCGGCGATGTCCTCGTCCTCCCGCAGGAACACCTTGAGCAGGTCGGAGCGGCTGACGATGCCGAGCAGCGCGCCGTCGTCGCTGACGACGGGCAGCCGTTTGACCCCGGACCGGGCCATGGTCCGGGCGGCCTGGCCGAGGGTGGCGTTGGCGGCGACGGTGACGGCCGGGGCGGTCATCAGCTCTCCGGCGGTCACCGCTCCGGCCTTGACCAGGTCGGACAGCCGCTCGAGCCGGGAATGCCGGTCCTGGCCGCTGTCGCGGTACTCCTCCTTGCGCAGCAGGTCCGCCTCGGAGACGACGCCGACGACCCTGTTCTCCTCCTCCACCACGGGCAGGGCGCTGACGTTCCACTGCCGCATGGCCTTGACGATGTCCTTGAAGGTCGCCGCCCGGCCCAGCGCGACGACCCGGCGGGTCATGACGTCGCTCACGAGGCGCGGGGTGCCGTGCATGGTGTCCTCCGGTGGTGTCGAGGCGGGGACGAGGGCGACGAACCGTACCCAGGCCCGCATGCCCGGGTCATACGGCGATGCGCCGCCCGGTGATGCTGAGCGTCTCGATACGGATCCACAGGTCCCGCTGCCCGCCCGCCCAGGGCTCGCAGTGCGCCTGGTCCTCGAACCGGCGTACGGAGTCGGGGTCCGTCACCGTGCTGGCGTGCCCGCGCACCAGCACGCTCCAGCCCTGGCTGAACGAGGCGTCGATGCGGTCCACTTCGAAGGCCACCTGGGTTCCCGACGCCTGGGAGGGCACGGTGCCCGGCGCGGTCCTGAAGACGACCGCGCCGTCGATGACGCAGTAGTTCACGGGGACGATCTCCGGACCCGAGACGGTGGGCACCGCCAGACGTCCCACGCCGTGCGACAGGAGCAGGTCACGGCACTCCTGGATGGTCATCTCGGTGAACTTCGGATGCCCTCCGGCCTGCCCCAGGCCGGGCGGCAGCTCCACGTCGCCGCCGGTGAGCTCGAGCACCGTGGTCTCGAGTGCTCCGGCCAGCCTGAGCAGGGTGCTCACACCGGGCGCGGCGGTGGGCTGTTCCTCCAGGTACTGCAGGTAGCTCGGAGCCATGCCCGCCCGGGCCGCCGCCTCGTCCCGGGCGAGGCCGAGTTCCTCTCGCCGCAGGGCGAGCCTGCGCCCGAGAGCGCCCGCGGGATGCCCTTCCGTCGTCTTCGAGGATCCCTGTAGGGCCATGGCCCGTCACTCCCTCTTCTCACGCCGCCCGCACGGCGACGACTTCGTGCTGCTGCCCGCCCAGTACCACCTTGAGCGCGCCCGTGTCGGCGCCCCGGCCGAAGACGTCGTAGGCCTCCTCCATCTGGTCCAGCGGGAAGGTGTGCGTGACCAGGGACGAGGTGGGCAGCCGGCCTGCGGCCGCCATCCGCAGCAGCGTGGGCGTGGAGTAGGTGTCGACCAGACCGGTGGTGAGAGTGATGTCCTTGCTCCACAGGTCCTCGAGGTGCAGGGTTACGGGCCTGCCATGGACGCCCATATTGGCCACGTGACCGCCGGGGCGCACCATGCGCGTGCACAGCTCGAAGCTTTCCGGCACCCCGACCGCTTCGATGACCACGTCGGCGCCCAGCCCGTCGGTCAGATCGGAGATCAGCTCCTGGGCCTGCCCGGGCTCGGCCAGGGCGTCGGCACCGAGCTGTTTGGCGGCGTCCAGCCGCGTCGGGGCCAGGTCCACGGCGACGATGCGTTCGGGGGCGAACAGCCGGGCCGTGGCGATCGCCGCGAGCCCGATGGGCCCGGCGCCGACGACGGCGACGGTGTCGCCGGGGCGCACGTGTCCGTTGAGCACACCCACCTCGTAGGCGGTGGGGAAGATGTCCGCGAGCAGTACGGCGTCCTTGCTGTCCACGGTGCCGGGCAGCGCGTGCACGGACAGGTCGGCGTAGGGGACCCGGACGTACTCGGCCTGGGTGCCGTCGATCAGATGGCCGAGGATCCAGCCCCCGCCTCCGCGACACTGGCCGTACGTCCTCTCCCAGCAGTAGCCGCACCGCCCACAGGCGGTGATGCAGGAGACCAGGACGCGGTCGCCGGGCTGCACCGTGTGCACATCGGTGGCGGTCTCGACGATCTCTCCGACCGCCTCGTGGCCCAGTACGGTGCCGGGGTGCGTCTCGGGTACGTCGCCCCTGAGGATGTGCAGGTCCGTTCCGCAGATGGTGACGCAGTCGACGCGCACGATCGCGTCGGTGGGGTCCTTGATGTCGGGATCCGGGACCTCCTCCCAGGCGGCCTGTCCGGTGCCGTGGAAGACGAAGCCCTTCATGGTGGTCCTTCCTTCCTCTCCCCGGGCCTTCTGCGGTGCGGGGACTCGGCGGAAGCCGTGGGGCCGGACACCGTCAGGATGCCACACATGCCCCTGTTATCCAGATTTTTCGATTATCTCGACATTTGCCCGGTATTTGCTCGCTGTCTGCTCGCCCGGCCGTCCGCGATCGCGCTGACCGCGCGGCGTCCTCCCCTTGTGGCGCCGCGTCTTCCCCGTTCGGTCCCGGCCGATCGGGGCCGAACGGCCCTTTCGGCGGCACGCCCGCTTCCGGTTGCCTCGAACCATGCGCGAAATCCCGTCCGGGTCGTCGTCCGGCCACCCGCAGCACGTCGGCAGCGGGACGACCCTCGTACGGCTGCGTGGCGAGATCGACATCCTCGCGGCGCTTGCCCTGGGCCCGCGCCTGGACGCGCTGACCGCCGGTCCGCGCCCCGATCTGGTGCTGGACCTGCGCCCGGTGTCCTTCATCGACTGCTCCGGGCTGAGCCTGCTGTGCCGGGCCCGCAACCGCGTCGTGGCGCGGGGCGGCCGCCTGCGGCTCGTCGTCGACGGCACCCCTGTGCTGCGGGTCCTGCGCTACGCCCGGCTGGCCGATGTCTTCGAGATCGGCCGGCACCCGCCCGCCGAGGCCGTGCCCGTGCCCGTGCCGGACGCGGTGGGTCTCCGTACGGCGCGCTGACGCGCCTTCGACGCCCGCCCGGACCAGGCGGTAGCGGTCCAGATCCTTGCGGACCACCATCGAACGGGGTGGTCGTGCTCCCGGACTCCTTGTAGCCAAGCACGTGCAGGTTGTGATGACCGTTGCCGCTGTAGGCGAGGCGGTGGATCAGCCCGGGGCAACCGTGATGGGCGAAGAAGCCCGGCTTGTCGGCGGTGAAGAGGCCGTCGTGCTCGAAGTCCGTCATACCGCGCGGGTGTTCCTCGCGCGGCAGCAGCCAGGTCAAGTCGGCCACGTTGACCACGCGGACCGCGAGCCCGGGCAGATGGCGGCGCAGCAACTGGGCCGCGGCGAGCACCTCCCGGGTGGGTACGTCGCCCACGCAGGCGAGCGCCACATCCGGCCCGCCGCCGTTGGCGTAGTCACGACTGTGTGGTCCTGGCCTGCAGCGGTGTTCGCGCCTGCCATGCCCTGCCGCCGGCGTCGAACACGGCCTCCAGCCGGTTGGCGGCGGTCTCGTCGGGACCGACCGGGCGGAAGTCCCGCCGGGCGGTGGTGTCCCTCATGATCTGTTCGAGCAGCCCGCCGAGCACCCGGGTGGGCTCGTGCCTCGCGCCCGGCTTTGTCGACGGGCACCGCGAAGTCGTCCAGGTCGGTGACCGGCAGCTCGCGGACGAGCAGCCTACGGCGTGGCGCCCAGCCGGCGGGTGCCCGAGGGCACACACGCCAGGACGTCGGCGCTCGGGCGGCCGTCGGCGTCGAACAGTCCTCGGGCCGGTACGACTTCAGCCACGTCTCCAACCGCGCGAGCGAGGTGCGCGGGGTTCTCCCGGACGCCGGCCCGCGGCACCTGGTGGGCGCGCCAGGTGCCCTCGACCGGTTCGCCGTCGACCTCTTTCGGCCCGGTCCAGCCTTTGGGGGTGCGCAGCACGATCACCGGCCGGCGCGGCCGCTGCGGCACTCCCTCCTCCGGAGCGGTGCGCTGTACCAGGTCGACACGGTCCAGGGCCTCGTCGAAGGCGGCCGCCAGCGCCCGGTGGACCTGGAGCGGATCGTCACCGCCCACATGGATCGGCTCGTGACCGTATCCCCGCAGCAGTGCGTCGAGTTCGGGCTCCGGGAGCCGGGACAGCAAGTCGAAGGCGGCTCCGTGAGCATGGGCGAGCGCATAGCCCAGCCCACCGCCCTCGTGGATGGAGCCGGGCACCTCGGGCGCTACATGGCTCGGTACGCCGCCGGGGAACGAGAACTGGTGGAACAGCTGCGCCAATCCCTGCGCGTCCCATGTCACGTCCGGGTAGGTGTCCCTGTAGCCGCCGTCCAGCCAGGAGTTGGCGAGCACGGACGGCCCGCCGTGCCCGGGCCGGACGCACAGGGCCTCGAGGCCGCGCGCCTTGATGACCCGGTTGAGGTGCGTGTACACGAGGTTGAGCCCGAGCGAGGTGCCCCGGTGGCCGAGCGGCCGCGGCTTGATGTGCTCGGGCGTGAGGGGCTCGGCGGCAGCGGGTTGGCCGTCAGGTGACTCCTCCCCCTCGTGAAGGAGGGGGCTTCTCGCTATGCCGGTGCGGCGTGGCGACGGACCAGCCCGGCCCGTAGAACGTTCAGGGCGCCCACCGTGTCCGCGTGCGCCTGGTGGCCGCACGAAACGCAGTGG
>NZ_JAKEEB010000066.1 GCF_021462825.1 Streptomyces glomeratus
GAGGTGTGCGGCAGCTTCGAGACGGAGCTGAAGGAGTTCAACGGCGAAAGCGATCACGTCCACCTGCTCGTGCACTACCCGCCCAAGGTGGCATTGTCGAAGCTGATCAACAGCTTGAAGGGCGTCAGCTCCCGGTACCTGCGCGCCGAGTACACCGGCCGTATCAACCGCATCGGCATCGGCTCCGTGTTCTGGTCCCGCTCCTACTTCGCCGGCTCGTGCGGCGGCGCGCCGCTCAGCATCGTCCGCCAGTACATCGAAGGCCAGAAGCGGCCCACCTGACCGTCACCGAAGACGCGCAGCGAACTCCGACGCTGCGCGCCTCCAACCCGAGCATGCGTTTCCTTCCCCGGCTGAAGCCGGGGATACCCACCCAAGATCAGGGATGGCGCACCGCACGCGTGCCTGCGATGCGCCACACCCGGACCCTAGTGCAGATCGACCGGTGCGGGGCTGTCGTCGAGGAAGCCCCCCGACTGGTGCTGCCACAACCTCGCGTACATGCCGTCCGCGGCCAGCAGTTCCTGGTGCGTGCCCTCCTCGACGATGCGTCCGCGGTCGAGGACGACGAGCCGGTCCATGCCGGCAACCGTGCTCAGCCGGTGCGCCACCACAAGCGCGGTCCGGCCCTCCAACAGCCGCCAGAGCGCTTCCTGTACGAGGAGTTCACTCTCCGAGTCCAGCGAGCTCGTCGCCTCGTCGAGCAGCAGGATCGGCGCGTCCCGCAGGATGGCGCGGGCGAGCGCGACCCGCTGACGCTGGCCGCCGGACAGCTTGACCCCGCGCTCGCCCACCATGGTGGCGAAGCCGTCGGGGAGCGCGTCGGCGAACTCCGTGACGTGTGCCGCCTCGGCCGCGCGGCGGACGTCGGCGTCGGTGGCGCCGGGTCGGGCGAAGGCGATGTTGTCCCGCAGCGAGCGGTGGAACATCGCCGGGTCCTGCGGAACGTAGGCCATCAGGCTGCGCAGGTCGGCCTGGCGCAGCCGGCCGATGTCCTGCCCGCCGACGAGGATCCGACCGCCGTCGATGTCGGTCATCCGCAGCAGCAGCCGGGTCAGCGTCGTCTTGCCGCCGCCCGAGCGGCCGACGAGGCCGATCTTCGTCCCGGCGGCCACGTCGAGGTCGAGACCGTCGAAGAGTCGCTTCCCGCCCGCGTGGGAGAAGCGCACCTGCTCGAATCGGACATCGGCTGCGGCGCGCGCCAGGGGCTCCGGCAACGGCGCATCCAGCACGGTCGGCGGTTCCCGCAGTAGTTCGGTGAATTGGGCGGCCTCCGTCATCGAGCTCTCCAGACGCCGGTAGATCTGGTTGAACTCGAACATGATCCGGGTGGCGTTGGTGTAGTACGTGAAGGCGACCACGACCGCCTCGACGCCGTGCGTGCCGCCGCCGAGCGTGATCGCGAGCAGCAGGCCCAGCGCGTTGGTGAGCACGGACAGTGGTGCGACCAGGGTGTCGATGCGCAGGTTGCCGTAGTCCCAGGAGCGCAGGGTCAGCCGCCTGGACTCGGCGACGCGCAGGCGGTGTTCGGCGGCCTCGCGCTCCTCCGCGCCGAACGCGCGGACCGTGTCCATGTTCATGAGGCTGTCGGCGACATGGCCCGATACCCGGGCGATGGCCTCCTCGCGTTCGTCGACGAGGGTCTGGCGGCGGCGGATGAGCGGCGCCACGCACAGAGCCGTGACCGTGATCATCACCAGTAGTCCGACGACGAGCAGGGGCTGGTAGTGCCAGAGCACTACCGACCCGAACACCAGCGGCACCAGGCTGCCTACGACCTGGAAGGTCATGGTGTCGACGAACTCCTCGAAGCGGGAGGCGAAACTGAGCACCCGCTTCGTCAGCGAGCCGGCGAAGTTGTCGTGGAAGAAGGCGGCGTCTTTCGCGAAGAGTTCGTCCATGCCGATGACGTAGAGATGCTCGATGCCCAGGGCGTCGAGGCGGTTGAGGCAGTGCAGGCCGACGCGCCAGATCGCCTCGGCGGCGAGCAGGACACCGGCGAAGCCCAGCACGTACGGCAGCGTCGAGCCGACGGTGACCCGGGAGTCGTCGGCGACGCGGCCGACGAGCTTCGCGACGACCAGGGGTGCGAGGTAGTTGAGTCCGATGTTGCCCAGGGCCGGCAGCAGCAGCGCCGGCAGCGTCCAGCGCCGGAGCCGGGCCATTTCCCGTCCGTAGTGACGAAGTGCGAGCAGCACCGCGCCTTTGCGGGGTGCGGTCTCACGCGTGTCAGGCAATCCCATCCCAACCTTGAGTCGTGGTGGAGTGGCCGTCCCGTCCGCCACCCAGATGAGCCTTCGTCTCGAGGCCGTCCTGAGTTCCGGTCCGGTGGACGCGCTCTGCGGGGACGTCGGACGGGCAGGCCGGAAAGCGCAGTGTGCCGTCCCGGCGCCCGCCCGGTCCACGCGTTTTCCCGGCCACTGCTGTCGGGGACTGAAAGCCGTCCGGTCGGCCGGCCATAGGATCAACCTCGTGGAACTCACCTTCACCAACCGTGTGATCGAGTGGCGCGGTCCCGCCCCCTGCTACTTCGTGCCGCTGCCGGAAGAGGAGTCCGCCGAGATCCACGAGGTGGCCTCGTCGGCCAGCTACGGCTGGGGGGTGATCCCGGTCGAGGCCCGCCTCGGCGAAGTCACCTTCACCACCTCGCTGTTCCCAAAAGAGGGCGCCTATCTCCTGCCTCTGAAGGCGGCCGTGCGCAAGCCGCAGGATCTTGCGGAGGGAGACGAGGTGACCCTGGAGTTGAGGGTCCGCCTGTAGGTGTGTCCCTCAACCACTCCGCCCGGCAGGCGACTTCGGCGCACGCCCTCGGCGGGGTATCCACGAAACCGCCCCGATGATGGGCCCGTTCATGCCGCTCTGTCACCCTTTTTGCACCTCGAGCACTTCCATGAGGGGGAACGGGACGCGACTCCTCCCCGGCTGAAGCCGGGGGCTTTTCGTTACGCCGGGTTGGCGTCGCGATGGACCAGTCGGCCGGTAGAACGTGGCCGCGGTTCAGCGCGGCCTGGGGCAGCAAGTCGGTCGGGCCCCGCATGCTGAGCTCCTCGCCCGAATCAACGAGCTCACTGCGGCCCACCAGGAGCTCGCCGGCAAGCCGGCCCCCTCCGAAGCAGACCGGGACCGCCTGCAGTTCCCGCTCACCGAGGCTCAGGACGACCCGATCTCGGCCCGGCTGGCGCTGCGGAACATGATGCGCCGTCAGGGCCGCCCCAGCGGGTGACATCGCGACGCCGGGCGACGCGATGGTGAGGAGTTCGTGAGTCGGCCCGGTGCACGCGCCAACCACGAGGCTCGATCGCTTGCGACTCCTGGCCGCCAGATCACCCGAACAGGAACCTGTTCGGGTGATCAAGCCCGCCGAGCGGTAAGCGGAAGGCGTCTCAGGCCAGCCTCTTCCCCATGCGACCCGAAATCTTCTCGGTGTCCTTCGTGTGCCACCACTCGAATAGGTGGGTGCGCACAAGGAATCCGAGGTAATTCAGGGTGTCCTCGGCGAGGTCTCCGCTCACCAGACTCGCTTCATGACCCTGGTAGTCAAGTGAGACCTCCCAGAGCTGCCCTGAGGCGCGGACCTGGATTTTAAGGAGCAATTCCGGGGAGACGGACGGCACCTTCACCTCGAGGACTTCAAGAGAGGTTCCTCCTCCCTCGCTCTGCAGTCCTGAAATCCTTTGAGTAAGTGCTTCCCTTACTTGCTCCGGGGTGGCCATATGGATCCTCTCAGCACTTTACCTTTGCGCTCGCTGCAGCTGCGGTTACGGTCGGGGTTGTGTACTCTACCGTGGCCGTAATGATTCCCTGAGGTGTTAGACCGCCCGGCTTCCCTCCAAGCGGGCCCTTGTTGACGACCACCTTGAAGTTCTTCCTCGGTTTCGGGGAGCAGCCGGTGCCCACCTTGTATCGGTAATACACTCCAGGCGATGCCTCGTAGCCTTTGAAGAGTGTGTCACCTATCTTGTTCTTGAAGCTGGTGCTCCAGCGTCCGCGTGCAACTATGGTTGTGGCCCCAATTTTTCGTTCCGCAGCGCAGAGGCATCTCGCGCGGGCCGATCCAGAAGGTGTAGGCGACCTTTGAGTAGTGCTTCCCCTTGCAGGGGTTTGACGCGCTCCCTGCGGCTGCCGCGTCGGTGGTCGAAACGGCTGTGGCGGTTGCGGCAATCTCGGTGGATGCATTCGCGGGTGTCGTGGCGGTGAGCAGGACAGCGGCTCCTGCCGCCGCAACGAATGTCGAGGCGGACTTGCGTAAATGCGACACGCGCACCCGCTTGGCATGAGTGGCAGTCGCAGTGGACGGCAAATCTCTACGCGGCGCTCTGCGCGCCGACGGGCGCTGCGTCCACCTGATCTCGGCTCTGCGTGACGACGGCATCGTGCTGGCCCAACGCGAGGTCGACACCAAGCACAACGAGATCACCGCGTTCCGCCCCCTACTCGAATCGCTGGACCTGACCGGAGCCGTGGTGACCTTCGACGCGCTGCTGACCCAGACCGGCCACGCGCGGTTCCTGGTCGAGGAGAAGAAAGCGCACTACATCGCCGTACTCAAGGCCAACCGCCCGAGCCTGCACGCGCTCGTGAAGGACCTTCCCTGGAAGGAGGTGCCTCTGATGGACCGCACACGGACCGCTGCTCACGGCCGCGACGAGATCCGCCGCCTCAAGGCCGTCACCGTGCCCGGGCTGCCCTTCCCCCACGCCGACCAGGCGCTGCAGATCGTCCGCCGACGGCGCACGATGCGCACCGGGAAGGTGACGATCGAACGCGTCTATGCACTCACCAGCCTGAGAGCCCACGAGGCAACCCCAGCCGACCTGGCGGAACGAGTACGCGGACACTGGGCCATTGAGAATCGCGAGCACCACGTCAGGGATGTGACCTTCGGAGAGGACGCCTCACGGGTGCGCACCGGCAGCGCGCCACGGGCGATGGCCTCCCTGCGCAACCTCGCCATCGGCACACTCCGCCTGGCCGGTTGGACCAACATCGCCGAGGGCTTACGCCATCACGGGCGCAACATGACCCGGCCGCTGACCGCCCTCGGACTCACGTGATCAATCCCGGCCGGTCGCGAGAACGACGGAGCCCTGGGGTTGGCGGACAACTCGAATCAGTAAACCGCCCGGGGCGCCATAGTCACGCGCCTGCTGGGTGGACTGTCTTGCCGGTGCGGTTGACAGGCGGCCCCGTGTTGTAATTGAATCTGTTACAACACTAGTCGCTCGAGGTAGGAGGGTCCGATGGCCGCCAGTAGTCGCATGACCGTGGCCATACACGCATTGACGTGGATGGCGCTCACCTGCCCTCGACGTCCCGGCGGCGTTGTGACCTCCGACAAGATCGCGGCGAGTGTCAATACAAACCCTGTGGTGATTCGTCGGATCCTCGGCGGTCTGCGTGAGGCCGGCCTGGTCGTGTCGGTGCGTGGTCAAGGTGCGGGTGTGAAGCTCGGGCGACCGCCGGAGTCGATCACCTTGAAAGATGTTTACGAAGCCGTCGAACCCGAGCCGCTCATCGCATTGCATTCGACCCTCCCCAGTCAGGAGTGTCCCGTCGGC
Organism: Streptomyces glomeratus; assembly: GCF_021462825.1. GTDB lineage: Bacteria > Actinomycetota > Actinomycetes > Streptomycetales > Streptomycetaceae > Streptomyces > Streptomyces glomeratus. Next base: position 5,559 of record NZ_JAKEEB010000066.1, read on the forward strand.
GTGGGTCTCCCGCCGGTGCTGCAAGGTGTGTACGGCCGCGCCGAGGGCGCGATGAAGGAAGAGTTGGCGACGATCACCATCGCCGACGTCCTAAAGAAGACGCTCGCCGCCGCCTGAAACGCGGGCGTTCGGTGATATCCGGTTTATTTCCGGCCGATCTTCGGATCGGCCTCTCTTTGAAAGAGTGATGTAACAGAAATAGTTACATCACCAGGAAGGCCTCCGACGTGTACCGATCACTCCTTGTACTGACTGCGGCGCTCTTCGCCATCGGTACGGACAGCTTCGTCATCGCCGGCATCCTGCCCGACGCCGGGCATTCTTTGGGTGTTGGCATCGGGACCGCCGGATGGCTGATCACGGCCTACGCCTTCACCTACGCCATCCTCGGCCCCGTCATGGCGGCGCTCACCACGCGCTGGCCGCGACGCACGCTGTTCCTCACCGGACTCGGCATCTTCGTCGTGGGAAACCTTTTGACCGCATTTGTTCCGAACTTCGGTATCGCTTTGTTCGCACGGGCGCTGGCCGGGCTGGGCGGCTCGATGGTGACCCCGACCGCGATAGCTGCGGCCGCCGCGCTCGCTCCGCCGGAGCGCCGGGGGCGTGCGATCTCCACGGTGATGGCCGGTCTCAGCGCAGCGACCGCGCTCGGTGCCCCCATCGGCACGGCCATCGGCAGTCTGACCGGTGACTGGCGCATCACCATGGTGTTCGTCTCCGCTCTCGGGGCTGTTGCGGCGCTGGCCATCGCGCTTCTGCTGCCCAAGATCCCCAATCCGCCGCTGGTTCCACTGCGGACGCGTCTCGCGCCGCTTGGCGACCGCCGTATCGGCATGGGCCTACTGACGACACTCCTGCTGTTCACCGGCCTGTACATCGTCTACTCCTACATCGCGGACGGCCTGGACCGCGCGACCGGCGGCAGCGGCACCACCCTCGCAATCCTGCTGTTCGTGTGGGGTGTGGCCTCGACGATCGGCACGCTCGGTTCGGGGCACCTGGTCGACCGGCTCGGCGCCCGCCGGATCATCAACTCCGCCCTCGTGGTGCTAGCCATCGACTTCGTGCTGATGCCATGGTCCAGTGCGCACATCGGCACCTCCGTCGTCGCGCTGATCGTGTGGGGCCTGTGCGGCTGGGGATTCATCACGCCGCAGACACACCGCCTGATCGGTGCGATGCCGGCGGCTGCCCCGATGCTGACTGGCCTCCACTCCGCGACGCTCTACGTCGGGGTCTCCATCGCCCCCGTCGTCGGCCAGGGCGCGCTGAACTGGGTCGGCGTGCACTGGCTCGGCCCCATCGGCGCCGCACTGATCGTCCTTGCCCTCGGCGCGGCCGAGATCACACACCTGATCATCACCCGCCGCCCCCACCACCAACCTGCTGCCGAACCGGTTCCGGCCCGGTGACGGCGAGCGCCGCACGGTCCCGACACCGGACGGCGTCACCGGGTGGGCGTGAAAGCGCGCGCAGCCTGGCCACACGGCGCACGCCGGTGGACGCATCAGGTGCCCCCCACAGACTCGGCGACAGTGAGGTCGCCGACCCCGAGGGGAATATTTGAGGCATTCCTGGCAAACAGGAATAAAGCATCGAAAGCATAGAAAGCAGACAACCATGGCTCTCGAATACGACGTCCTCGTCACCCTTCCTCCCCGGGCGGTCCTGCCCGATGGTTCCTCGGTCCGGCCGCTGCCGGCCTGGTCCCCGATGTCGGCGACCCTCATCTACGGGGAGCGGGACGCCATCCTGATTGACGCCCCGCACCTGGAGGAGCAGTCCCGGCAGGTGGCCGAGTGGGTGCTGGCCTCGGGCAAGAACCTGGTCGCGATGTACACCACTCACGGCCACGGCGACCACTGGTTCGGTTTCTCCGAGGTCGCCAAGCACTTTCCCGACGCGCGGATGATCGCCACCGAGGGCACCGTGGCCCTGGCTGAGTTCACCGCCGGAAAGCGAATGGCGTTCTGGAACAGCCAGTTTCCCGGCCAGATCGTCAAGGACATCGTGCTGCCCGAGGTGATCGACGACTACACCTTCCTCCTGGAGGGCGAAGAGGTCCGGTTCGTCGAGGCCGGCGACAGCGACGCACCGGACACCACGTTCGTACACGTGCCGTCCATCGGCCTCGTCGTCGCGGGCGACATCGTCTACAACGGCGTCCACCCCTACCTCGCCGGCGGCGAGAAGGCCCGGCCGCTGCCTGAGCGGCGCGCGGACTGGATAGCCGCCATCGACAAGATAGCTGCGGTCCACCCTCGCGCCGTGGTCGCCGGACATAAGAACCCCGCCAACGACGACGACCCCCGCCACCTGGACGAGACCCGCAAGTATCTGCAGGACACCGAGGAAGTGGCTGCCGTCGCCCGCCACGCCAAGGAGTTCGCCGATCTGATGCTGCTGCGTCACCTGGACCGCATCAATCCCACCATCCTGGCCCTGACTGCCGAACACCTGTACCCCGGAACGACCGTCGACGGACGCGCCATCGAGTGGTGACACTCCACTCCCGCGGGCACCGGCACCACGGCCCATACCGGCCACGTCGGGCCAACCGCGAGAACGACGGAGCCCTGGACGAGGAACACCGGCGAGAGCATCCGAATGATCTCGACCGGGGTCTACACGTTCGGCCTGTGCCGGTCCGACAGTGGGTGGCGGATCGCCGAGCTCACCCTGACGCTGGACAACGCCTTTTAGGGCGGGGCTAGGTGTATTGACCCGCAGCGGCGCGGTCGCTCGGCACGTCGCCTCACGCGGCGGCGATCTGCTTCAACGTCAGCAGCCAGGAGACCGTCAAGACGTTCGTGTCCTGCATTCTCGGCAAACTCGGGCCTCGCGACCGGCGGTGGTCGCGTGGACGTATCGGTGAAGCGGCCGGACGGCGCCGACTACGACGACGCCCCGCCCATGGCCAGCGCGGTTCGCGCCAGCCCGCGCAACCAGGCGTGGGCCTGGTCGGTGTCGTAGCGCTGATGCCACGACAGGTATATCGGTGCCGAAGGCAGTTCGAGCGGGAGGGGGAGCACGACCAGGCCGAGGTCGGCGACCGCTGACCGCGTGGTGGCTTCGGGGACGCTGATCAGGAGATCGGAGCCGCGCGCGAACTCCAGCGCGGCCGCTTCCGTGGGCGCGGTCGCCACCACGCGGCGGGTGAGGCCGAGCCGCGCGAGGGCGTCGTCGAGGGCATTGCTGAGGTTTCCACGTCGCGAGACGTTGACGTGCTCAGCGGCGGCGTACCGCTTTGCGGTGACGGTCCTGACGCGGGTGAGGGGGTGCCCCTGCCTCACGACGATGACGAGGCGGGTCTCGCCCACGTTCTCGGCGCGGATGTCCGGTGCGCTCGGGCGGTTGGCGTTCGCCTCCAGGTCGACCTCGCCGCGCCGCAACTCGGGGGTGTCGATGCTCGATTCCGCGACGAAGCGCAATCGCACGCCCGGCGCCTGTCCGCGCACGGCCGAGAGCAGTGCGGGGCCGCTCAAGGCGACCAGGGAATCGTGCCAGCGGAGTGTGAAAGTGCGCTCCAACGTCGCCAGATCGAGTTCACGGCTCGGTGCCAGCACCCCCTGGACCTGGTGCAGCAGCTCGTGCACCTGTTCCCGGACGGCGATCGCATACGGCGTCGGGGTCATCGTGCGGCCGGTGCGCACCAGGATCTGATCCCCGGTCGTGCGCCGGATTCGGCCCAGACTCCGGCTCATCGCGGGGGCGGTGACGTGCAGGCGCGCGGCCGCCCCGGTCACACTTCCCTCCTCCAGCAGCGCGTCGAGCGCGGCGAGCAGGTTCAAATCCAATTGCATATGAGTAATCCTAGCCGTGCTTGACATGCATTTGAAGTTAATGAAGGGGCTCTATACCGTCGAGACGAGAGCGCAAGACGGAACGCACAGCTTGCCCCGACCGGCCTCATCACCCCTCCTCACACGGGAGTACCACCATGTCCGAAACGCTTCAGACCACTGACGTCGCCGCCTCCGACGCCGACCTGCTCGGCCGGACTGCGATCGCCGTGCGCGCGGCCGGTTCGGCGCTGCGCGAGCGCTTCGGCGAGGTGGTCCGCTACCGGAACCGTGAAGAGCTGATGCGCGCGCTCGCCGCCAACGACGACACAGCCCTCGACATCCTGCGCCCCCGCCTCACGCGCCTGCGGCCGGACGCCGACTGGGTGGAGGACGAGCTGGACGGCGGGGCGCTGCCGCCCGGCGAATGGTGGGTCGTGGATCCGGCCGAAGGCAACGTCAACCACCTGCACGGTCTGCCGGAGTGGGCGGTGACCGCCACCCTCGTGCGTGAGAACCAGCCGGTGCTCACTGCGGTTCACCTGCCGTTGACCGGCGAGACCTACACCGCGCTCACCGGCGCGGGCGCCTACCTCGACGGCCGACCGCTGCACGTCTCCCAGACCGCGGACCTCGGCCTGAGCATCGTGGCCACCAGCCAGGCCCGGCCGGACGAGGACGAGAAGGTCGTGCGGCGCGTCGGCTCCTCGATCACCGCGATGCTCTTCGACGCGCTCGTCGTCCGCACCGCCGTGCCCGCAACCCTGCACCTGCTGAACGTGGCCGCCGGCCGGATCGACGCCTTCTGGCAGTTCGCCGGCGCCCGCGCGGATCTGCTGCCCGGGGCGCTGCTCGTCACCGAGGCCGGCGGACAGATCTCCGACGCCGAGCGCCGCCCCTGGACCCCGCAGAGCGAGAGCCTCCTGGCCGCCGCGCCCGGCGTCCACGCCGAGGCCGTCGCCACGCTCTCACGCTGACCGCGCACCACAACCTGCACGCACGGAAGGACCAGATCATCATGACCACGATCGCAGTTCTCGGAAACGGCCGCGTCGGCGGCAATCTGGCCACAGCCCTCACCCGGGCAGGGCATGAGGTGACCGTGGCGGACCGCGCGCCGGGCGCCGCCGCCGACGCTGCCCGGACAGCCCAGATCGTCATCAACGCCACCCCGGGAGTCGGCTCGCTGGACCGACTCGTCGCCCTGCGCGAGGAACTGCGCGACAAGATCCTCGTCGACGTCTCCAACGCCACCGTCGACGGACCGGACGGACTGCCTGCCCACCTGATCTACCCCGGCTCAAGCCTCGCCGAGCAACTTCAGGAAGCGCTCCCCGAAACGCGCGTCGTCAAGACACTCAACACCATGCTCTTCCCGGTGATGACCGCGCCGGCCACGCTCACCCAGGCGCCCGACGCCTTCCTCTCCGGCGACGACCTGCAGGCCAAGCAGACCGTCCGTGAACTGCTCATCAACCTCGGCTGGCGCAAGGAGTGGATCACTGATCTCGGCGGGATCCAAACCGCCCGCGCCACAGAGGCCGCGATACTGTTCGTACCGCACGTGATTCGGTCCAGCGGATTCGCGCCCTTCGCGATCTCGGTCGCCCGCTGATCCGCACACAGTGCACCGCCGGGGCACGGCATGGCGCAGACGAAGTTCGCCAAGCAGGTGGAAGAGACCGCCGAATCCCTCGCGTTCGGTATCGGCCGGGCGCCCTCTTCGTCGCCGGGTTGGATTGCCGGTCGACCGGTTATCTTGCCTGGCATGCAAGCAGTGGACTGGGACGAGGTAGGAGCACGGACCGTCGCCCTCTACGCACGGCAAGGAACGGGCGTCGGCAGGCAAGGTGGTCTCCCAGAGGTCCTGAGCGAGACGCAAGTGCGCCAAGCCGAGGAACAGTTCGGTGTGGCGTTTCCCGATGAGTATCGCCAGTACCTGCTTCGGGTCAGCGCAGGCGGCCGGGTGCGCACGCTGCGGTTTGAGGGGGCGCGCTGGGACTGGGATGGTGCCCGGTATGGGGACCATGCGAAGCTGCATGTCCCCTTCCCCGACCAGGACACCGCGCTCGCGGCGAGCGAAGTTGTCTGGGAGAGCGAGCCGAAGCGGGAGGACTATGTCTCCGACACGGCTTACCAAGCTGATTACGACGCTTGGCGAGAGGCCGCGGATGCGGCCGAAGACGCCCGGGCTACCGGGGCCATCTTTCTCTGCGACGACGGTTGCGGCTTCTACACCCTTCTGGTGGTCAGCGGGCCCATGCGAGGAACCATCCGTTGATCTTGCGTGTGTATCCCGGGCTTCAGCCGGGGAGGGAAACGCATCCTCGGCCCGGAGGCGCGTAGCGTCGGAGTGCGCTCTGCCTCCGTGGTGACGGTCAGAGGGGCCGTTTCTGGCCCTCGATGTACTGCCGGGTGACGGTCAGCGGTGCACCACCGCAGGAACCCGCGAAGTAGGAGCGGGACCAGAACACCGACCCCATCCCGATGCGG
>NZ_JAKEEB010000067.1 GCF_021462825.1 Streptomyces glomeratus
CGGCAGCCGTCGCCGTCCTTGGGGAAGTCCACCGTGTCGAACCACATCGCGCCCCGGAACCTGGGGTATCCGGGTTTCTCCCCGGCCTTCACGCGCCGGAAGAACGCCTGAAACGCCTTGTCCAGGCGGCGCAAGGTCGCCTGCTGCGACGAGAACGACCAGCGTCCCTGACGCTCGGGGTCGAAGGCCCGGATGTCCTTGAGCTGCGCGGACTGCTGCGCGTACTTGACCGACGTTTTGGAGGTGTGCCGGTAGGCGTCGCGGCGTTCCTGCAACGCGCCGTTGTAGAGCGAGCAGTGATCCCGCAGCATCTCACCGAGCGCTGCCGCCTGGCCCGCGGTGGGCCGCATAAGGAACTTGTACGCACGGATCATCCGGCCCACCCCCCTTTCAAGCCGGTTCGCGTGATCATACTACCCTTGGCATATGTCACCGCGCTGGGAACCAAACCCCGATATCCGCACCGGCCGCCACGTCGCCTACAACCTCCACGCGCACTTGGTGTTCGTTACCAAGTACCGCAAAGACGTCTTCGATGACGCCATGCTGAAGCGGTGCGAGGAAATCATGCGAGAGGTGTGCGGCAGCTTCGAGACAGATCTGAAGGAGTTCAACGGCGAAAGCGATCACGTCCACCTGCTCGTGCACTACCCGCCGAAGATCGCCCTGTCCAAGCTGATCAACAGCCTCAAGGGTGTCAGCTCCCGGTACCTGCGCGCCGAGTACACCGGCCGCATCAACCGCATCGGCATCGGCTCTGTGTTCTGGTCCCGCTCCTACTTCGCCGGATCGTGCGGCGGCGCACCGCTCAGCATCGTCCGCCAGTACATCGAAGGCCAAAAGCGGCCCACCTGACCCTCACCGAGGAGGCGCAGCGAACTCCGGCGCTGCGCGCCTCCGGTCCGAGGACGCGTATCCTTCCCCGGCTGAAGCCGGGGATACCCACCCAAGATCAGGGATGGATGCTGGCCCGGAGCGGGGTCCGCCCACGCGCAGCCGGGGCAGTCGACCCCGCCCACCTGGTTCATGGTGAGCAGGTCGACCCCGCTCTTGCGCGGGGAGGTCTGCTCCAGGGAGTACTCCAGCGCGTGCACGACGGCGGGAACCCCGGCCGCCCACTTCTTCGGCGGTGTCACGGAGAGGGAGGTCTCCGGCTCCTCACCGGGCGGGTTCTGCATCGCTTGGCCTTTCTCTTGCCGTGTGCGGTACGCGGGTCAGCCGACGGGCCACTGGGCGACACGGCTCCTGGGCGGTTCCGGGGTGTCGTGCTGAACCCGGCAGTTGCGGATGGTGCCACGCCAGGCACCGCCCTCCTGACCGATCCCTTCGATGAAGTGCTTGAAGCTCACCAGTTCCCCGCGCACCAGTCGCACGGTCAGCCCCACGACCCTGGACGAGCGGGTGAGGACCTTCGCAACCCCCTGCGGTTGGAGGAGCATCCGGACCGTGATCGCGGTGCCACCGGACTCCGTCGGCCTGAACTCGACCTCGCCCTGGTGGGTGGGGTGCTGCTCCAGGCCACGCCAGGCCAGGTAGGCGTCAGGGTCCTGTTCCACGATCTCGACCGCGAAACGGTGACGCAGAGGGCCGTAGCCGATGGTCCACGCGGTGACGGTAGGCCTGATCTGCTCGACGTCGCGCACCACGGTCGAGAAGCGCGGGAACGTCTTGAACTGCGTCCACTGGTTGTAGGCCGTGCGGACCGGCACCGCGACCTCGACCGTCTCCTCGACGTGCCGCTCGCGCAGGGGACGGCGGCGTGTGACGCCGTCGCCGTCGGAGCGCATGCCCCGGGGGTTCGGCACGGCCTGCCCACCGTCGTCTTCGTGCGTCATCATGGTCCTTCTTCCGGTGAGGGAGCCGGGCGTTGGGAGACCCGGCCCTCCCCTTATGGGGCAAGGCATCTCTTCCGGTTCCCCGATCCCGGGTTTTGAGTCACCCGACCGCGTAGGCGTCCCGGGCGGCCCCGAGCGCGAGAAGGGGCCGGGCCCGGCTCGCAGGAGGGGCGCCGAGCCCGCGGCTATCTGGTACCCGGGCGTTTCGGCACGGGCACCAGGGCGTGGCTGCCCTCCGGGCTGGCGTCGCTGCGGGCTGTTGGGCGATGCCGGGGCCCGAGGGGCAGTTGGAGGTGACCGAGCCGGTGAACGTTCAGGAACAGCCGCACGGCGTGGGGCAAGGTGCGTGCTGGGTCCTGCGGCGGTGTGGGGACGCGGGGTGGCGGCCGGCCGGGGCGGCTGGTTGGGGCCCGGCACAGTCGTAGAGAACCTGCTGGTCGTGTGCCGGGGGCCGGGCCCTGAGCCTGCTCTGGTCGGGGCAGTCGCCTGGGGCGCTGCCCTCCCTCTCGTGGGCACGTGACGAGCTTCCACAACGCGGCCGGCGCCGACCTCGTCGTCTACAACAGCCAGTGGATCCGCCGGAACGGGGAACTTCTACGCCCGCTACCCGCCCGAGTTCCTGCCCCGGCGCAGCATCGTCGTGAGACCGCACCACGGTGATCGCGGACGAGTACCGCACCCAGCCGGGCATTCCCCTTTCGGACTTGGCAGGGGCGGCCGACACCCGATTCGGGGAGCGGCGAGCGCAGGCCGTGCCCGTCCGCGTGCGGGCCGGTGCCGGGCATAGCCCGTGACCCGGCTTGGCTGATACCCCCGTAGCCCAGACCGGGCCATGGAGGTCGGGTCACCCGGCGCGCTGGGTTGTCTCCCCGGCCTGAGCGGGTACGGCGGGCAGGGAGACGGTGCAGGAGGCGCAGCGTCGGGCCTGGGCGGGTACGGGGCTGAGGCATTCGGGGCAGTCCCGTTTGGGGGCCTGGACGTCTTGGTGCGGGGCGAGGCGTTCGTGGAGCTTGTTGATCGGGAGCACGACCAGGAAGTACAGGGCGCTGGCGAGGAGGAGGAAGCTGATCGCCGCGTTGACGAAGGCGCCGTAGGGGAACTTGGTGGCGCCGACGGTGAAGGTCTTGCGGCTCATATCGCCCGTGACGCCGGTGGCCAGCCCGACCAGTGGTGTCAGGAAGGCGCTGACGAAGCCGTTCACCACGGCGGTGAACGCTGCCCCGATCACGATGCCGACGGCCAGGTCGACCACGTTGCCGCGCAGAATGAAGCTGCGAAAGCCCTTCACCTTCTCACCCCTAAGAAACTCTTGACGTCGACGGGCGGCACCAAAAACGCGGTCAGCCCACCCCCTTCACCACGGATGCCCTGCCACCCCTCACGCATGCCGGGGCGCCAGGAGAGGGAAACCTGACTGCTTTCGCTGCGTGACACGGGTGCAGTCTGGATCATGGGGGTGTGGAGGATTGGACCGACTGCCTCGATCCAGACGAGTTGCGCATCCGTTTCGACGTGGTGCGGGAGGAGAACGCAGAGCTACGCGAGGAGATCGCCCGGCTGAGAGCGGACAACACCCGGCTGTGCAGCCTCCTGGGCCGAGACGCCCAGACCGTACCTGTCGGCATGCCGCCCGTTTCCGAACCCGTCCCGGCCCCGCCACCAGCCAGCCCCGGCGGGCTGCCCTATGCGGACGCCTCCTCCAGCGCCGAGGCGAAGATCGCCCTGTTCAGGGCCAAGTTCGCAGGCCGCGAGGACGTCTACGCCAAGCGGTGGGTCAGCGCCAAGTCCGGCAGGACCGGCTGGAGCCCGGCCGAGGACAACCCCGTCGGCGCGGTGGAGGCGGTGCTGAGCCGGGTGCAGAGCCCGTCAGGGTTCGGGGAGCGTTGCAGGATCCGGCCCTGCGAGTGGTCCGGGGGCAGGAAGGCGAAGTGCTTCTGACACCACCGGTCGAGCGAGTCGGCCGGGTCGTCGAGGAAGATCTCTAGGTTCTCGAACACCTCCAGGACGTACATGACGGTCGCGGTCCAGGTGGGAGCCTGGGCCGCACGAACCGAGACGGTGCCCATCTGCACGCTGCGCGCCGAGGATCGCAACACCGCAGAGTGACGCGGCATCGTCATGACCAGCGAAGTGGCGGCCGCCCTCCGGGGCGAGCGTGGATCGCAACATGCACGACGTCGACCAATGGCACTGGTGGGTCCTGGTGGCGGCCCCCACCGGGGCGGCTGAGGATCACAACGACGGAATCGCCCGTGGGCTCAGGCGGCCGAGGATCGCAACAGCGGTCGTACCGAGTCGTCGCTGCTGAAGCAGCTCGTGGCGGCCGCCCTCCGGGGCAGCCGAGGATCGCAACCTCGGCGCGGTGAAGACGGGCACGCTCGGCGCCTGGTGGCGGCCGCCCTCCGAGGCGGTCGAGGATCGCAACATCCGCGGCGTCGAACGGCAGCCCCGAGGCTGCCGTGGCGGCCGCCCTCGGGGGCGGCCGAGGATCGTAACCTCGCCGTTGCCCTGGTCGCCGTCGCGGTCACGGTGTGGCGGCCGCCCTCCGGGGCGGCCAAGGATCGCAACACCCCGGTGGCGACCGGGAGATCCGCCGCTCCAAGTGACGGCCGACCTCAAAAGCGGCCGAGAATCGCGACCTGGGCATGGTTGGCCTGGAACGGGCGGTATCGGCGCTCATCCCCTTGAACGCGACGTTCGGCCTGCGCAGCAGGCTTGCTGCGGCCGTCGCCGCGACCGACTCGTCGCGGGTGAACTCGTCCACCACCCGGACCTTGTTCTCCGCCGACGCGTTGGCCGCGACGTGCGGGCTACAGTCCACCAGGTATGCCTTCTCCCCCACTATCAGCGGCGCATCGGGGGCCCCTTGATATAGGGGCCGCGCCAGATCACCCGTTGCGAGCAGTCCGCACCCGTGAGGTCCGGCACCTGGTCACGATGGTCGAGGGCGATGTGCTTGGCCACGACTATGTGCTCGTAGAAGCAGCCCACTCCCCGAGCCGGTGTAGGTGTGAGCTGCCGGAGCAGTTAGGTCCACCGGGCGCACTCCCACATGAAGGGCGGCGGCACCGGCCACGGCGACGGCTCCGTGGACATCAGGCGAGCCCAGGCGGGCACTTGCTGTATCGGTGGCACCAGCAGGTGCACCGTTTGACCAGGAGGATGTCGCGGTGGTGGGGCAGCGGGACGTCCTTGGTCTGACGGCAGGAACCGTGCAGGTCCTGGTAGCCGTCTCGGGCGGCCAGGACGCACTCAGCCGACCGGTCCGAGAGGTCAACGGCCGGTGCGCTCATCCGAAGATCCCGCCGCTGCTCGCAGCGTTGAGCGCGCGATTGCGCTCCTCCAGTGCCCTGCGCCGCTCGTCGTTCGTGGCAGGGCGGACGCGAGCGGGGTCGGCGTCCCACTCCCGTCCGCCGGCCACCGGCCGGAGCTGGACGTACAGTCCTTCCTGCCCCATGACGTAGCCCAGTTTGTTGCTCTGGGTGTCGAGGACCAGGTCACCTGCCCGCTGCCGCTCCTCTGTCATCACTCGCGTTCCCCTCGCCGCAGTGCGCCCGCCAGGCGCACGGCCACATCGGCGCGGACGCGTCCAAGCTCGATCAGCTTCAGGTCGGGCGACGCGGGGTCGACCCGCAGGGAGGGGAAGACGATCCCGGCATCGTCCAGGGCCGCCCGCAAGGACTCCAGCGCCGCGAACGGGTCAACATCCGGCTCGGATTTCTTCGTGGTACTCGTGGCCATGAACGGGACGGTAGGCGGGGCCAGTTGACAGCAGCTATCCGATGTTCTCAAATGTTCTCACTGTATGGCCGAATGTTCTCGTCTGGTCTCATGTAGGGGGCGGCAGCCTGTAGTACGCGGTTCCGAACCTGTTGATGCTGGGGGTGCCAGAACCCCCTACTCCGAGGGAGACGACCATGGCACGACGACTGCGCTTCAACGGCACGGACAGCAAGAACGGCGGATGCCCCGCCGTGCACGAGGACCTTGATACCGGTGAGGTCGTCGTCCAGGGACGGCCGCTCACCGACCCGGAGGACATCGCCCAGCTCCAGCACTTCGGCCCGGGCTACGCGGCGGTGGTCGTGCCGCGTGAACTGCTCCTCAACCATGGCCCCAAGGAGATGGAGCGCGTGCCCAAGCTGATCGGCCTGGAGGAGTTCGGGCGGCTCTTCGAGACTTTCGAGCACTCGGCCTGGCACCTTGAGACCCGGCGCGGCTACGCATCGGACCGGGAGGACCCGTCCTACGCCGAGTTCCTTCAGACCGGCACGGTGGTATGCGACCTCGACAGCGACTGGTGCACGAACATCAGTCGGCAGACGTCGGCGGGCAAGTACGTGGGGCGCGTCCGCGTCGTCGACAGCCCGCCCACGGAGGGGCAGTTGTTCCTGCTGGACTACGCGAGGTGCAACGCGGCCGCGGGCGAGGACGCGCGGAACATGTGGCGCGAGGATGCCGACCGGCTCCGGCTGCCCGCAGAGGACTTCTGGATCTTCGACAGCCGCTGGGTCGCGGTGCTCCGCTTCGACGACGAGGACGCCTTCCATGACGTCGAGGTCATCACCGAGCCTGCGGAAGTCCTGCGCTACTGCCAGGTGCGTGACGCCGCCGTGCACGGGTCCGTGCCTTACGACCAGTTCGCGGCGCAGCTCGGCGCGAAGGGCTAGTGAACGGTACCAGTGAGCACGGATTTCCAGCAGGCGAGGGAAGCTCTCGGGGCACGGCTGAGGGAGCTGCGCTTCTCAGTCCCTGGGGGCCGGCTCACCGGTACGCAGCTCGCCCAGCGGCTCGGCTGGCCGCACTCCAAGGTCTACAAGCTGGAGAACGGCCAGCAGACCGCCACGCCGGAAGATCTGCGGGCGTGGGCCGAAGGCGTCGGCCAGCCGGAGGTCTTCGACGAACTCGACGCCCGGCTCAGGGGCTTCGAGTCCCACATCCGCTCATGGCGTCGTCAGCTCGCCGCAGGCCACCGGCCGGTACAGGACAGATGGAACGCCCAGGTCGCGCAGGCCACCACCATCTACGCATGGGAGGAGGCTGTCGTACCGGGCATGTTGCAGACGGCCGACTACGCCCGTTACATCTTCCTGCGGTACGCCAACCTCCAGAACTCGGTGCCCGACACCGATGCCGCTGTCCGAGCGCGGATGAAGCGCCAGGAGTGGCTGTACCAGGCGGGTCGCAAGCTTCACGCCCTGGTCTGGGAGGCCGCGCTGCACGCGCTCGTCTGCCCGCCATCCGTGCTCGCCAGCCAGCTCGATCGCCTGGCAGGGATCATCGGCATGGACACCGTGGAACTCGGCATCATCCCCCTCGGAGCATCCCTGAAGATCCCCACCGCCAACGGCTTCTGGGTCTTCGACGACCGGCTGGTGATCGCCGAAGACTGGCACGCGGAGCTGTGGCTGGACGACTCAGACAGCGTCGCCGCCTACACACGCGTGTGGCACACGCTCCGGGAGTCCGCCGTGTACGGGAACGACGCCCACAACGTGATCAACGCGGCCCGGCGGGCGCTCAGGGAACGCTGACAGCTAGGCCCGTCGCGCCACTCGATCAGCCTCGGCCACCAGCGGGATTGCCAAGTGGGAGGACTGGGATCGGAACGATGGCGCCGAGACGCCCCTGATCGAGTGGCGTGGCCAGCGACGCCGTGAGAAGGCCCGGACGCCATGCCACGTTTGGGCACCCGGGCCGGCCTTCGTCTTGCGAGCAGGGGCAGACCCGTCACGGGGGGGGAAACGAGCCTGCCCCTGCACGCTGGCGCCCGCATGCCTCCCCGGAGGCAGGTGCCTCGACCCAACCGGGTCACTCTCTCCAGCGCCGCATGCGGCCAGAGTGTCACGCGTGGCAGATCACGGTTGCTAGATCAACACCTCTGTGCAGTGCAGTACTTAAGGCAGGCCACGCACAGGGGGGACTGCTGCATCCAGCCCTTCGCCTGCGCGGCATGCACGGTCCGCGCACGCCTCGCGGGGTCTCGACACTGAGAAGAAGACATCCGATGCGGAGAACGCCTCAAGCGGCAAGGGCCGGGCGAGGTTCCCGTGTGGTCGGGAAGGCCACGGCCTCGTTGAAGGGGACGCGGTGCGCCAGGCAGTGGTGAAGGCAGCCGATCATCCGGTTGAAGAGGTTCCTCTGGGCCGCTGTGTGGCGGTCTCCGGCTTCACGTCGGCGGTCGTAGTGGGCTCTCGCTCCGGCCGAGTGGGCCATCGCTGAGAAGGCCCACATGTAGCCGGAGCCGGCCAATCTCTGGTTCTTGACCCTTCGGGCCGCGACGGCCAGGCTCTTGCCGGAGGCTCTGGTGACGGGAGCGGATCCCGCATACGCCTCAGACCTCTGGCGTCGGCGAACCGGGTCCGGTCGTCGCCGATCTCGGCCAGGACGCGGGCTCCACTGAGCGGGCCCAGCCCAGGAAAACTGGTGATGATCTCCGCGTCGGCATGAGCCTCGAATGCCTGCACTGTGGCTTCGGCGAGGTCATCGGCGCTCGCGCAGGCGGCCTCCAGTTGGCGAAGCAGCGCAAGTGCCTGCCGTCCCATGGCTTCCTCGACCAGCGGCAAATGGCGCATCCGCGGCAAGCGGAGCGCGTGGTGCAGACGCTCGACTTCCCTGTCGATGGTGTTCTTGCGACCGGCTTTCCTCAGCAGGGCCGCAGCTGGGTTCGAGTGAGCTTGGCTGCCTGCCGTGGGGTGGGTGCCGCGGCCAGGAGAGTGCGGGCTATGGGGTGGAAGATGCCTTCGCGCCGGTTACTGACGGCGGCCAGGTAGCTGGGGAAGTACTCGCGCAGGTGGGAGGTCAGCTTGTTGCCGGCCTGGGTTCGGTCCCAGACGGCGTCCTGCTGGGCGCGGGCGAGAACCGCGACGGCCTGGACAAGTTCGGAGGCGGCGGGAAGCTTGCGGTGAGCTGCGGCGTCGGTGCGGAGGATGTTCGCAAGCACCATGGCGTCCAGGTGGTCGGACTTTTTGCGGGAGACCGTGTGTCGGTCGCGGTAGCGGGCGGCGGCCATCGGGTTGATGGCGTAGACGGCGCGACCGGTCGCTCGCAGGCAGGCGACCAGCAGTCCGCGGGAGGTCTCGATGGCCACCGGGGCGGGAGCTTGCGGGGTATCGCCGTGCTCGGCGAGCATCCGCAGCAGTTGGTCGAGCCCTTCCGCGGTGTCATCGATGCGAGCTCTGGCGAGCAGCGAACCCGTTTCGTCTACGACGGCTATGTCGTGGTGATCGCTGGCCCAGTCGATGCCGCAGAACGCTCTCACTCGCCTCACGCTTTCTCATCGGTCCTGTGTTGTAGCTGGTCACAGCCGTGCAGGGCATGCGTCTCTCTAACGGAAGGGCTCAGTGGCTTTCGGTTCCACGCGGGAGTTCGAGGACCGTATGCGGTCCTGCAGCCATCCCGGTCACCCGAATGCCGCGAGCCCTCTGGCGCAGGGCCTCGACCGACGACCAAGCCCACCCGGGCGCAAGGCAACGGGATCACATCGAACCAGCCGCCTCCGACACCGGCGTCCGTGTCGGCTGGCAGCACGATCTTGTGGTTGACACAGAGCCGGTTCGCTTCCGCGAAAATCGCCGCGGAGTTTGGGACGTCCAGGACTTTCATCCGCCATTGACGAGGATCGCGCCCCGATGGGCGGCGAAGCCCACACCCCGCTGCCCGCCTGTCCGGATCCGGGTGATTCATGGCCGGACCGAGGCGGCGCCGGACGCCGGTTGGCTGCAGTGTGGAAGAAGGACGCACCGTCCACTCGAAGCACACTGATATCGGAAGGAGCGGAGGTCATGAGCGAGATCATCGCGGGGGTGGAGATTCCTGAAACGGCAGCGGTCGCCGAGGCCACCCGCCTCATGCAGGAGATGACCAGCCCCCTCATCTACCATCACTCCCGGCGTGTTTTCGTCTTCGGCGTCCTTCATGCTCGCAGGCTCGGCTTGGAGCCCGATCCGGAGCTTCTCTACCTGTCCGCCATGTTTCACGACACCGGCCTCTTGACGCCGTTTTCCGACGTGGAGCAGCGCTTCGAGGTCGATGGAGCCGACCACGCGCGCAAGTTCATGCTCGACAGCGGTTTCCCGGCCACGGCCGCCGACGTGGTGTGGACGGCGATCGCGCTGCACACGACCCCGGGAATTCCCGGGCGGATGGGCCCGGAGATCGCCGTCACGAATTTCGGGGTTCTGACCGACGTGATTGGCTTCGGTCTCGACGAGCTGGATCGCAGCCAGGTGGACGAGATCACCGCCGTCCACCCGCGGGGCGACTTCAAGAACGAGTTCTTGCAGGCCTACTTCGACGGACTCAAGCACCGCCCGGAGACCACGAACGGGACCGTGAATTCGGATGTGCTGGAGCACTTCCGTCCCGGCTTCCGTCGCACGACCACGGTCGAGCGCATGCTGGGCGCTCCCTGGCCGAGCTGATCAGGGTGTCACAAAAGACAATGTGATGAAACGTGGAGTCGCCCTCGCGACGGACGTCGTCTCGGGCGAGGTGCGTCCTTCGCCGTACTGGTCTGCGCCAATGTGGTGATGATGGCCACTGCGAGCGCACCGTCACCGATCTACCCGCTGTACCGGGAGCGCTGGGGTCTGTCGGTCACGATGCTGACGGTGGTCTTCGCGGTGTACGTCGTCGGTCTGCTCGGCGCGTTGCTGACGCTCGGATCGCTGAGCGACCACCTGGGGCGCCGCCCCGTGCTGGCCGTAGCCCTTTTGGTGGCGGCGGCCAGCACGGCGATGTTCTGGAAGGCCGAGGGCGTCGTCCCCCTCGTGATCGCCCGGGTGGTGCAGGGCATCGCCATGGGGACGGCCACGAGTGGTCTTGCCGCCGGATTGGTCGAGCTCTCACCCGAGCGACGTCCGCATCTGGGGCCCACGATGACGGCGGTGGGCACGAGTATCGGCATGGCCACCGGTGCGGGAGTCGTCGGATTGCTGGTTCAGTCGACTTCACGTCCCGATGCGTATGTCTTTCCCGTCCTTACGCTGACCTTCGTCGTTTCGGCCGCGGTCATCCTCACGATCATTCTGAGACATTCGCCCCGCGAGCGTTTCGGCTCGCGTCGTTGCGACCGAGAGTCCGGGTTCCTCGGGAAGCGCGGCTGGCGTTCTCCGCCTCTGTTCCCCCGCTGGTCGCGGGGTAGTCCGTCACGGGTCTGTTCTTGGCGCTCACTCCGTCCTTGGTGAGCATTGTCCTGCATGTGCGGTCGGGCGCTACGGGCGGGCTCAGCGGCCGGGCTCGCGGCGCCCTCATGGGGACTGGAGACCACGGGCTACCTGTGCGCCGGCTTCGTCGGGGCGCTGTCCTTGGCTGCGGCCCTCCACGCCGGACGATCGCATGCACACCGTCCTGCCCCGGCACCGTCCCCGAAGCAGCTTGATCGCGCCTTAGGCTGCCGTGTCAGAGCGGGCTTCCTGAGTCGGCATGGCTACGCTGGCTCCACGATTGGAGGAGGTTGCGATCCGTATGGGTGACGGGCACGGGCCCGGACGGTCTGAGCAGGAGGACCCGCTCGGAGCCGAATGGGAGAGTCACCGGCCCGCGGTCTTCGGAGTGGCCTACCGGCTGCTGGGGACTGTGGCCGATGCCGAGGATGTCACCCAGGACGT
>NZ_JAKEEB010000068.1 GCF_021462825.1 Streptomyces glomeratus
AGGTCAACCAGCACCGGCCCGTGGTCGGCAAGGTCAAGACCGTGTCCGTCAAGCGTGAGGGCAAGCGCTGGTACGTCATCCTGACCGTCGAGCAGGCCGCCCCCGAGCCGCTTGGGGCGACCGGCAGCGTGGTCGGCATCGACATGGGCATAGCCAACTTCCTGGCCGACTCCAACGGCGAGTTCGTACCCAACCCGCGCCACGGCCGGAAGGCCGCCGCACAGCTCGAAGCCGCACAACAGGCTCTCGCCCGCTTCCCCCGCGCCCGCCGCGACAAGCGCACCGCCAACCACCGCCGAGCCGTCCAGCGCGTTGCCGACCTGCACCGCAAGGTCCGACGCCAGCGCCTGGACCACGCCCACAAGACCGCTTGTGACCTCGTGCGCCAGCACGACTTCATCGCGCACGAAGACCTTAAGATCCGCAACATGGTCAAGGCCCCCGCGCCCAAGCCAGACCCCGAACAGCCCAGCAGCTTCCTTCCCAACGGGGCGGCGGCGAAGGCCGGGCTCAACCACTCGATGTCGGATGCCGGTTGGGGGGTGTTCCTGACGATCCTGCACGCCAAGGCTGAAAGCGCCGGACGGGAAGTGATCGCTGTGGACCCCCGCAACACCTCCCGGACCTGCCCCGAGTGCGGGCACGTCTCAGCAGGCAACCGGCCCACCCAGGAGACGTTCCACTGTCAGTCCTGCGGCCACAGCGCGCACGCGGACACAGTGGGCGCCCTGAACGTTCTACGGGCCGGGCTGGTCCGTCGCGACGCCCACCCGGCATAGCGAGAAGCCCCCGGCTTCTGCCGGGGGAGGAGTCACCGCCGTGTCCCTCTCACAGCTGCTGCGTGCGTCGGGTGAGCACCTGTGCATCGATGTCTTACGAACGGGAAACGAGGTGCCTGCCGGGCCGCCTCTAGCTTTGCGGGACATGAGGGGGAACCGAATCCGCCGACCCGACCAGTCCATCCGCATTCCCGGCTGGGGCTCCATCCGCGGCCGTATGGCGATCGTCCTCGCCGTACCCACCTGTCTGCTCCTCGCCCTGACCGGGCTGGGCGTTGCCGACCGCGCCCACGCCTGGTCCGCCGCGCGGGCCACGCAATCCCAGGTCGGCATCCTGCTGCGGGAGCAGGGTCTCGTCCGTGAGCTCCAGCGGGAACGCGGCCTCACCAACGGCCTGTTGAGCGGCGCCGAGCACTACCGGGACGATGTCCGCAGGCAGCGGGTGCGCACCGACAACGCGCGTGCTTCCTTGAGGGCGGCGCTCTCGCAGGAGAGCGGCGAGCTGCCCGAGGCTGCGGCCTCCGCCTTACGCCATGCCCAGCTCCCGCTCGTCGGCCTGACCGGAGCCCGTACCGTCGTCGACACCGGCACCGCCGACCGTACTGCCACACTCCGCTTCTACACCGGGGCCGTCACCGCCCTGATCGACGCCGAAGGCGCAGGCGCGCCCGACGGCGACCGCGGTATCGCGCAACGTGTGCAGGCGCTGCAGACCCTGGCGCGTGCCACGGAGGCCGTAGCCCTCGAACGCGGCTTTCTGAACGGTGTGTTCGCGGCGCAGCGGTTCCGCCGCGGTGAGTACCTCGACTTCACCGACGTCCGCGCCACGCGGGACGCCGCCCTCGGCCAGTTCCGCCAACTTGCCGACAGCGCCGAGAAGTCATCCCTCGACCAGGCCTTCGGGACGGCTGCCGCCCGCCGCGTCACCGGGTACGAGACCAAGGCCGAGGCGGGTGCCGACGGCTCGTTCCTCGACGTCGACGTCGCTCCCTGGTGGGCCGATATGACAACGCTCGTCGATGATCTGTACCGCGTGCAGAAACAGGTCGGTGACGACGTACGGGCACGAGCGGACCAGGTCGGCGGCGCGGCCACACGCGAACTCATCGGCTTCCTGGCACTGGGTGCGCTGATCCTCGCCGTGGCCTACGCACTCGCGGTGTTGTCGGCCCGCTCCATCACCCGCCCCTTGGGCGCCCTGGCCGACGAGGCCGACGCAGTCGCGGGCACACGGCTGCCGGATGTGGTCAAGTACATCCAGGAGGCCGACCCCGACACCCCGTTGCCCACGGAGCCTGGGGCGGCCGAGGTCCCCGGCAATGCCCGGGAGATAACCCGGCTGGCCAGCGCTCTGCGCAATGTCGAGCGCACCGCCGTGGGCCTCGCCGTCGAGCAGACCGTCATGCGCCGCAACAGCACCGAGTCCCTGGCCAGTCTCGGCCGCCGCAACCAGGCGCTCCTCAGCCGCCAGCTCGGGTTGATCACCACCCTGGAGAGCCAGGAGCTCGACCCGGACGCCCTCGCCGAACTGTTCGAGCTCGACCACCTGGCGACGCGCATGCGCCGCAACGCCGAGTCCCTGCTTGTCCTCGCCGGCGAGGAGCCCCCGGCTCGCCGCTGGCCCAGCGCGGTCACCGTCACCGAGGTGGTTCAGTCGGCCGTCTCCGAGGTCGAGCAGTACCAGCGGGTCGCCCTCACCGACATCGAGAAGTGTCGCGTCCGTGGCCATTGTGTCGCCGAACTCTCCCATCTGCTCGCCGAGTTGCTGGAGAACGCGCTCATGTTCAGTCCACCTCAGCAGCCCGTCGCGGTGTACGGCTGGCGGGATGGCGGCGAGTACTGCCTTGCCGTGGTCGACCGGGGAATCGGGATGACCGCGCAGCGGTTGGCCCAGGCCAACGCCCTGCTGTCCGGCAAGGGCGGCTCCCTGCTCGCTGCGCCCACTCGGTTCCTCGGCCACCATGTTGTCGGCGCGCTCGCGACCCGCCTCGGCGCCCATGTCGAGCTGCGTCCCACGGAGGGCTCGGGTGTCACAGCGTACGTGGCTCTTCCCGCCAGGCTCGTCCAACAGCCGGACGCCTCAACCACCGCGATAGCCACGTGAGTACGCGCCGGCGGACCCGGGTTAGCGAGGGCAAGCCACGTCATCCGCCGAGCAGGTGTACAGGACGACGGCGGAAGCAGGTGGAGCGATGTCGCGCGGGCGGTGGCCATCAGGTCCTGGCTCACCGCCTACCGTCGCCTCTCACCCCGCTACGAGCGACATCCTCGCACCTACCCGGCCTTCCTCGGCCTCGCCGCGGCCCTCTGCAACGCCTCCTCAGACGGACCATGTGGGACCCGGTGTAAACCGCCGCACAGGCCAGTCGGGCCGATGCCCCCGATGTGCTCGCGGACGCACCGTTGCCGCCGAAGTGCGCTCCCAGACCCGACAGATCTCTGCAGGACGTGCACCCTGCCATCGCCAGTGAGCTCCCACCGACCTGGCCGGCGCGGCAGGCCGCGTGTGCGCCTCCACCAGCGCCTCCTGCGCTGGTCTCGCCAGCTGCGCAGGCGGTGTCCACCGGGATCGTGTACGGATGGCCGGGCGGAATGCCGCCCGGTGGCCGGCGAGGGAACGCTCCAGCACGAAAATGGGTCAGTTGTTTACCGACAGGTCCGGCGCCTGGATCGGCTTGCCGTCCTTGTAGAAGGTCTTGATGCCGTTGATGTCTCTCAGCTCGGTCATGCGCTTCAACGTTGTTTGGAAGTCGTCCTGGTGGTACGAGTTGAAGGTGTCCAGGCCGGCGTCGTGGTCGTGGTTGCTCGACGGCACGTCGACCGTGATGTACACGTGGCCGTCCGGCTTCAGTTCCATCTTCACGATGTTGATGTCCAGGGGATCGAGGCCGCTCTCATACCAGTCGTACAGGGCCTTCCTGTTCTTCTCGAAGGCCTGCTGCAAGGGCGGCAACGTCGACTTGGCAGAGGGGGCAGCCGTGGCATCGCGTGCCGCAATCGAGCGCTTGCCCATAGTGCGGTCATCCCCGTCAGTCGAGACGGCCTTCGTGCAAGCGGGCGTGTCGTCGGGGTGATGCTCATGGCACCACTTCGCGACCTTGTAGGTGCAGTCGACGATCTCGTTGCGGCCCGCTTCGCTGGTACCCGACATGGTCTTCAGGTGCTTCGCGCACTGCGGTGGCCCGTCGTTGCCGCCAAGCGTGGCCCAGCCGACGACGCCCAGGATGGCACCCAGGACGACGAAGGCACAGACGAGAAAGGTGATCAGGCGCTTCCGGCCGGTAGGCAGTCTCATGTCAGGCCTCGCCAATGGTGCCGTTTTCCACTGCCTCGTTGCGTCCCCCGCCGCCGCCGTTGTTCCACTCGGCGAAGCGCTTGTAGCAGTCGGGCCGGCCGTCGTCGGTGACCGTCTTCACGACGCCGATGAGGCCCAGCACCAGCAAGCAGCAGACGAAGAAGATCGTCAACCGCTTCTGAGCCACTTCGCGGGGCCTGCACCCTCACCCGCCCCGGCTGCCGCCGCCAATGATCATCCACCTGGAAGTCCGTACCTGGCGCCCACGGTGACCCCACCGTCGAGGCCGGCGTGTGGAAGGGCGCATCTTTGGTCAGGGGCCGGGCGGGCCGTCGTGCCGTGGACGCCGGCCCCATTGGCCGAACGAGCCCGACCCGTACCAAGCTGGCGCCTCCTGGCAGACCGCCAGCCTTGCGGCCGTGATGCCCTTCACCCAGACCATGCGGCCCGCCGGGAAAGGGGGCATACGCTGACCGGCTAGGCGACGTCGACGCCGTGCGCCCGGGCGAGTCCGTCGAGGCCGTCGGCCCAGCCCTGGCCGATGGCGCGCAGTTTCCAGACGGGCCGGCCGTTGGCGGTGTGCCGGTACAGCTCGGCGATGGCCATGGCGCGGATGTCGGGGTCGGCGGGGGGCTGGAAGGCCCAGGTGGCCCCGGTGACGCACTCCATGTACAGGGCTGCGTGGGTGAGGGCCCCGCAGGTCAGGCCGGTGTCGACGTCCATGTTGACGGCGATCGTGATGCGCTGGATGTGGGCGGGCAGGGCGGCGAGGTGGAGGGCTGCGCGTTCGACGGTGTGCGGGCCGTCGGTCTGCTTGCCCAGCAGGCGGGCCGCGCCCTGGGCGGCGGAGGGCTGGTTGTAGAAGACGAAGTCCTCATCGCAGGTGACCTGGCCGCCCGTGTCGGTGAGGAAGAGGGTGAGGTCGGCGTCGGCGCCGGCAAAGCGGAAGGCGATGCGCAGCACTTGCCAGGCCTCTTCGGGCAGCACCAGATTCTCTCCTGGCGCGAGCGCGGTGGCAGCAGGGAGGCTCGGCAGCGCAGGAGTGTGGGTCGGCGCCGCGGGTGCGGGCGGCAGCGTCCGGGGAGTGGTCTGACTCTTCCACTCGGCGAAGGGGCGGATCCGGTAGTGATCCGGCGGGGGAGCGGAGGGCGCGGCAGGGACGCTGGCGCGCAGGTCTCCGTCGAGGCCGGCCAGGGTCGCATCGCCGGGTTCGGCGTCGTCCTGAGCGTGGTCGAGGAGACTTTGCAGGCCGGGCAGCCGGCTGGTGTCCAGGGGCTTGATGGCGCTGGAGAGGTTCCCGGAGGCGGTGGTGGTGACCGCGCAGGCGACGTCCTGGCCGATGTCGAGGAACCGCAGCGCGTCGGTCGTCTCCCGCCAAGGGCCGGCTTCGATGGCCTGGCGCGTCCAGCGGCCGTAGGTCACGAACCCCAGGCGCTGGGTGTCCGGCAGGCGCGTGAGCACGGCCAGGTCGATGGCGGTGATGCCGGGCGCGACGGCGAATGCCTCTTTGAGCGTGGCCACGATGTTCGACCCCATAGAGGTGAGCCACCACAGGGTGCGGTCGCGCTTGCTGAGGGTCTTGAGAGTGGGGCGCCCGCTGGGGGTGACTCCGGGCGTCTGGTCGGGCAGGGAGTCGATGTCCTGCTGCCGTATCACCACGGACAGGACGGCTCCGTCGACTCCCACCGCGCAGCCTGCGGCGGGGTTGTCGGAGAAGGCGTAATCGAGCGCCTCGCAGACGGTCTCCTCGTCGTTGGCGATCAGGGCCTGCCACCACTGATCGGCTTCGGCGGCCAGATGGCCGTGGACGGCGTGGAGGCGGGCCTGTTCGGCGGCCAGGTAGGCGGGGGCGTCTTGCGCGGCCTTCCGCTTGGCCGCCGCCCGCTCGGCGCGGGCGAAGACCCCCAGCGCCGCCAGGTGGTGGGCCTGGGCTTCTGCCAGGGCCCAGGCCAGACTCAGCTGCGGAGGCCCCGGCACGACCGGTGGCCGGGCCGGCGTGAAGGACTGCAGGTGGACACTGGTCGTCTGCTGCCGCAGCTCCTTCAACTGGGCGATGGCCGCGTCGCGTTCCGCCTCCTGCCGGGACCGCTCGGCTTGCCGGCGGGCCCGGTCCAGATGCGCTGCTGATGGGGCGACGGCCCGCGAGCGGGTCGTGCCGGCGCTGCGGCGGCTTCCGCCCAGGGGACTGGAGGCGTAGAAGGGGCCTACTCCAGAAGAGATCCGCGTGCCGCCGCTGCCCATGCTGATGCGCGCCGCGCGGGGGCCGACGGAGGTGCGTACGCCCCGGGTCGAAACCCGCACACTCATCCCCGGCACACCCACACGAAAGCCGAAAGCCATCATTCCTCTCCGTTCTTACCTTTCCTCAGGCAAGAGGCGCCGTTCTCGACAACGACGGCTCCGCTGCCACCTCGCACCCCGGCCGCCCAACACGGCCTGGCGCGCGGTCTGCACCACCCGTGAGGACCTGGCGAGCCGACGCGCCTGCGCCGGTGCTGCGCCATTTCCCCCGACCGCAGCCGCAGCGGTGAGGTTCAGCAGCCGCGCCGCGGCGCCTGCTACCTGTAGAAGACCGCAACACCGCCGTGATGGGAGCAGGCTCCCTGGTGATGGGCGGCATAGCTGTAGGTGCCGTCGTTGCACAAGGCGGTGACCCCCGCCGGGTGGGATGTGTCGCCGCCGGAATTCGACGAGCCGCCTGACGACGAACCGCCGCTGCTGCTCCCCACGGAGCCGGCACTTGACTTGTGCGTGGCCGTTGACGCGGGCTTGGCTGTCTTCGTGACGGTGACCGTCGGCGCCGGCGCTGCCGTCTTCGTCACGGTGACCGTCGGCGCCGGCGCTGCCGTCTTCGTGACGGTGACCGTAGGGCGCGGCGCGGGACTGGCCGCGCTGGAATTACCACCACCGAACGCGGCGCCGACCGCGAGCAGCGCGAAACCGCCGACCCATACGCGCTTGCGCTTGTGCAGCGGGCGGATATCGGGCATGCGGACAGGCTCAGGCGGGCGGACGGACCACGGGCCGGGCTGGTGCTGACTCATGCGACGATCCCCTCACAACGGACGCCCGGACACACGCCACGGGGCAGTTGAACACTTTACAAATCCTCCCCAGAAGCCGCGCAAGACCCGTACGTACGCGAAATGCTGGCGGTGCTCTCAGAACCTTCGATGCGTAGGTGCTCCGGCGGCGGACTTCGTACGACCCGATCGAACCTGCAGTCCGCAGACAGTTTCCCGGCTGGCTGGTGCCAGCCAACCGTGCCTGATGCCTCACCCGCCCGCTCGTACCAGTAGGTGAGGCTTTGGCTCGCTATAGAGATGTAGAGGTGGTCCGGGCCCAGTACTCGCACCACGTCGTCCAGCAGGTCGCCGTAGGCGTCTGCGACACTCGCCGCATCCCCTGCCTCCTCCCCGCCAGTGAGCAAGGGTCTGGCGGGTGGCGAGCGTGTCAGGGTGGTGCGGGACCAGCCCCGCATGCGCGGGGAGCAGCTCACCGAGCTGACCCGCATCACATGGGTGGCGGAACCATCCCCGCGGGCGCGCACTGAGCGTCTGCGAGATCGGGCCCTGGATCTCCCCGGGGGTGCGAAAAATAGCCATCGTACGCAGCAAGCACGTCAGGTCCAGAAGGTCTGTCACGCCCCGGCCAGCGAGTCGACGAGCGCTAGGGCGTCGTCGACGGAACCCGCCGGGTCGTTGAGCGGGTATAGCACGCCGCGCACCGTGCGGGAGGAGTCGAGGACGAGGGTGAGTCGCTTGAGCCGGTCCACGCCCGCTGCGCGGAAGGTGGGTAGCCGCAGCGCCGCGGCCAGTTGCAGGTCGGCGTCGGACAGGAGCGGGAACGCGATCCGCTCGTGCTCCGCGAAGGCGGCGAGCTGGTCGGGGCGCTGCGTGCTGACTCCGTGCACCTCCACATCGCGCTCGGCGAAGGCCGCCATCCGGTCGCGATAGGTGCACGACTCCAGCGTGCAGCCGCGGGCGCCCGGGATCTGGCCCCAGCCCGGTGGGTAGTTGTGCCCGCCGGGTGCGTAAGCCCCGGGGAAGCAGTACAGGACCGTCCACGCCCGGTCCGTGGAGACTGGGTCGACCGGCACGCCTTCCGGGCCGGCGAGTTCGAACTCGGGGAGCCGACGCCCTACCAGGGCGTGCACGCGTCGGGTCTCGGCGGAGTCGGTCGCGCTGGTCGCCGAGAGGGCGCCGTCGCCCATGACATGGCGGGCGCCCCAATCCTGGAGGGTGACCAGGACCGGCAGCAAGCCGCGTCCGGCTGGCGTCAGGTGGTATTCGTACCGGGGAGGGTGGGGGCTGTAGAGACGCTTCTCCAGTACCCCGTCCGCGACAAGGTTTTTCAGACGCTCTGTCAGTACTTTGCGACTGATGCCGAGTCCGTCCCGGAGCGCGTCGAACTGGTGCGTCCCGCCCGCGACGTCGCGGATGAGCAGCAGTGTCCACGGGTCACCGACCACCGCCAGCGCCTGCGCGATCGCGCAGTCCGGGTCGCCGAGCTCTGTGTACCGCATGATCCATGAGTATAGTCAGTTCCCTAAAGGGACTCACTCGACGGTCGCAGGGGGCAGACATGACGACGGCGGTGCAGGGGCGGGAAGAGAAAGAGAAGCAGCCGGACAGCAGATCGCGCGTGGCGGCGTTCTGGCGTTACTGGGGTGCGTCCACGGCGAGCGGGATCGGCGACGCCGTGACAGCGGTGGCCCTACCGCTGCTCGCCGTACTCGTGCTGCATGCCTCGGCATTCGAGGTAAGCCTGATCACGGCCGCCTCCTTCGCTTCGTGGCTCCTGATCGGCCTCCCGGCCGGAGTCCTCGTGCATCGTCTGCCCATGCGCGGGACGCAGGTGGCGATGGACTTGGTCCGGGCCGCCGCGGTGGCCTCAGTGCCGGTGGCTGCCACGCTAGGCGTCCTGACCCTGCCACACCTGATCGCCGTGGCCCTGGTGGTCGGGTTGGCGTCCGTCGTCTTCGACGTCGGCAACTCGACCTTCCTGCCCTCCATCGTCAGCAAGGAGGAGCTCACCAGCCGGAACAGCCTCACCTCGGGAACCAGGGCGGCGACCCAACTCGGTGGCCCGTCCCTCGGCGGCGTTCTGGTCCAGCTGCTCGGCGCGGCAACGTCGATCGTGGTCGACGCGGTCAGCTACCTCGTCTCGGCCGCGCTCATGGGCAGCCTGCCGCAGGTTGCGCACCCCGCGCAGGAGGGCCCGCGCCGCGGCATGGGCGAGATGGTCCGTGAAGGCTGGCGGTACGTCACCCGCCACCCTGTCATCGGCCCCTGCGCGGCGGACGCGACCGCCGTCAACTTCGTCTGCGGCGGCCTGATGGCGCTCACCCCGGTCTTCCTGGTCCGCACCCTCGACGCGCCGCCCGCCCTGGTCGGGATACTCATCGCGACCGATGGCCTCGGCACCCTAGTCGGTGCGGCGCTGACACCCCGGATCGTGGCACGCCTCGGCAGCGGCCGGGCGCTGTGTTGGGCCGCAGCGGTCTCCCCGTGCTTCGCGGCGCTGATGCCGCTGTCCGGCCACTCCGTGGCACTCGGCCTATTCGCCCTGGGGAACGCCGGCTTCGCCGGGGCCGTGGTGGTGACGAGCATCGTGACGCGCACCTACCGGCAGACCGCCACACCCCCCGAACTACTGCCGCGCGTGATGGCGACGGTCCGCTTCATCTCCTGGGGCGCCATCCCATTCGGCGCGCTGGCCGCGGGAGGTGCCGCCGCCCTGTGGGGAACCCGCGTCTCCTTCGCACTCATGGCCGTGCTCTCCACGGTGAGCCCAGCGATCCTCCTCGCGAGCCCGATCCGCCGTATGCGCGAGCTCGCGTGAACGGGATTTCGCGGGGACCGCAGTCGATCGGGACCGTGACGCCGCCAGCCGGCGCCGGACCATGCCCGCGCATGTGGGGAGCAGACTGCATGACTTGCGCTTCTACACCCCAGCAAGCGCTGCCTCCCGCACCTTCACGGACGCTGGCAAACCGCAAAACTCCTTTCTTACTCCGGCGATGCCGGGATTGGCGCCGTAAGACAGCTCCAACTACGGCGCCACCAGGGCTCCCCATAGGCGCGGAAACTGCGTCGGCTCTATTCCCAAAACCTGCTGGGGATCATCTCCGCGCATACGGGGAGCAGCAACGTGCTCTCACACAAGGACGATCCTTGCGCATGCGGGGAGCAGGCCGGAACGAGGCCCTTGTCTGAGACCTGGTCGGGAATCCCCGCTTGCCGGGAGCACCGTGACATGGAACGGGGACTGTGCCCACGAGGGGGACCATCCCCGCATGCGAGGAGCGCCGACGAGACGTGGTGGCGACGCTGTCCGGGTGCGACCTCGGGCCCGACGCCCCACGGTGGGGGCAGCGGTGGCGTTCCCGGCCAGGATCTCCGGGAATGCCACCGCCTGCCGCTTGGATGCGATGGATCGTCTACTTGAACCAGTAGCGGACGCCGTGGTGGTGGGAGCAGGTGCCCTGCGAGTTCCGCGAGTACGACAGGGAAGCGTCCTTGCACTTCGCCGTCTCGTACTTATCCTTCGGCTTCTGGTGGTGAGTCCAGCCGCACAGGCCGGTCGTGTGATGGATGCAGTGGTGGGCGGTGTTGGTGGACGGCAGCGTCGCTGCGGAAGCGGCTGGAGCGCTGAAGAAGACGCCAACGACGGCAACTGCCACTGCAGAGGCAGCAAGACGTGTACGCAAAAGGACCCCCCTTTTGAAGTCGAGCAAAGCAGCGGGAGTTTATAGCAGTTTCAACTGCCGACTCGCAGCACATTGCGTTTCTTTGCCCTGGGGTAAGGAGACCGCGAACTGTTCGTAACCATCCCCGCATGCGCGGGGAGTAGGTCGACGGGTTCCGCGCCCGCCGTTCCTTCGGGGGACCATCCCCCGCGCGCGGGGAGCAGCCGGGCGCCAGCAAGACCCTGCTCCGTCCTCGGGACCATCCCAACAGGTGTGGGGAGCAGTTGCAGGCGGTATCGGAGTAATCCTCTCGCCGCAGCCCCTGCATCACTGCCGCCAGTAGTCACGCTGCGGCAGTTGAGCCCAGGTATCGGGTGGTCCCAGGACAGCGCGCGCGTCGGTCAACTCAAGTCCCGCATAGGCGCACGAGTAGGCCACAGCATTGTGGCAGCGCCGGATGCGAATCCAGGTCGCCGACCTGCGCGTGGTCCGGCATCACGCCGTGATGCTCCCGCACCAGTGCTGACCACGGCACCGCGGACTGCAGCGCGGCAGGCTCACGGCGTCAGGGGAACCAGCGGTACCAGATGGGGAGGCTTGTACCTTCGTCCCAGCTCTGGTAGGCGGCACGGCGCTGTTCAGGCGGCGTCAGCGATTCCTCGTGGGCGAGCCAGTCGAGGTACCACTCCGCAAAAGTTGCGGCTTGGCGGTCATCGTTCAACAGCGGGTTCAGGCCATCGCACGTTGCACGTCCGTCGAACCACGTGACTCCTCCCCCTCATGGATGAGGGGGTTTCTCGCTATGCCGGTGCGGCTTCGCGACGGACCAGCCCGGCCCGTAGGACGTTGACAGCGCCCACCGTGTCCGCGTGCGCGTTGTGGCCGCAGGCGACGCAGTGGAACTTCTCCTGTGCGGGCCGGTT
>NZ_JAKEEB010000069.1 GCF_021462825.1 Streptomyces glomeratus
CTAGTTCCTGGACCAGTTGGTCGATGAGTTCGTTCAGTGCCGGTTCGGGCATGCCGGTCAGCTCCCGGCTGCGCAGACACCCGGTGGAGGGCCCTTCGGACGGGCCGTCGGCTGACCGCGAGTTCTTGGCTGCGCCGGCGGTGCCACGAGATTGAGGGTGGAGGGTGTAGTTCCAGTCGCCGTGGAAACGATGCCGGCTCATCGGCAGCGCATCGATCTCGTCGTCGGTGACCTTGATGCCGGTGTCGTAGGTGCCCGGGTCGAGTTCGGCGTGGACTTTCAGCCCCGTGCGGGTGGTGGTCGCCGCGATGCTGTTCACGATGACGTCGTGGCTGGTCAGCGGGCGGCCGCGCCAGTTCATGGAGATGTGGGAGAACAGCCGATGCTCGATCTTGTTCCACTTCGAGGTGCCCGGCGGCATGTGGCAGACCATGATGTCCAGGCCGGTCTCGGCAGCCAAGGCTGCGAGTTCCGTCTTCCATGTGCGGGTGCGGTAGCCGTTGGATCCGCCTGCGTCTGCAGTGATCAGCAGACGGGTGGCCGTCGGATAGTCGTGCCGACCTCGGGCCTGCCACCAA
Organism: Streptomyces glomeratus; assembly: GCF_021462825.1. Taxonomy (GTDB): domain Bacteria; phylum Actinomycetota; class Actinomycetes; order Streptomycetales; family Streptomycetaceae; genus Streptomyces; species Streptomyces glomeratus. Next base: position 579 of record NZ_JAKEEB010000069.1, read on the forward strand.
CGGCGGATGGAGGCGACGGCGAACGCGGCGGTGTCGTGGTCGGTGCCGACACTGACCCAGCCGGTGTTCGCGGCGATGTCATAGATCCCGTACGGAATCACCTTGCCTGGCCCCTGCCGGTCCAGGAAGTCATGCGTCCTGACCTGCACCGGTTCACCCTCGGGCCGCCATTGACGCCCGCCGTTTTTGTAGTCCCCGACCAGCTCCTTCTTCTTGGTGTCCACGCTGATCACGGGGTCCCCGGCACCCATGTGGTCCTTGGCCTGGTCATTGATGTAGCGGAACTGGGCGTCACGGTCAGGATGCTGCGTGCCTTCAACGGTCTTGGCGTTGGCCTGCAAGCTGAAGCCCTCCTCCCGCAGCAAGTCCCCGACCGTGTCCGCGCTCACCCTGTGCCCCTGACGGGAGAGCTCGGCTGCGAGAATCCTGGTCGACTTCACCGTCCAACGCAGCGGCGACATCGGATCGCCCCGCTCAGCGGGTTCCACCAGTGCCAGTAACGCGGCACGCAGACCCGGATCGAGGTCCGCGGCCTTCTTCCGGCCACCACCAGGCCTGCGCACCCGGCCCAAAGGCTCCTCGCCGGCTTCCAGCTCGTCCACGCCCTTACGGACGGTCGTCTCGCTGACCTGGGCCGCCCGCGCGACCGCCCGGATACCGCCGTGTCCCAGGATCCGGGCCTCGGCCCCCATCAGCAGCCGCCGCTGCCGCTCATCGAGGTGCGGGAGCAAGACCCCGAACTTCACGGTGAGTTGCCTACGGACCTCATCGGAGACGCTCATATCACAACAACGAGCCGAATCACGCGAAGCAACACGTTGATTCTCTGCGAGCCCTTAGCTCAGGGCGTTTGGGGCCCTGATACGGGCCAGATTGCGGTCGGCTCCACCACCGCGGCTTGACCGCGCTGGACGGTGTCGGTTTGGAAGTCCGAATGGTAGGCGGCCTGCTGGGCGGCCTCGGGGCCGGTGCCGTACACGGCAGCATCCCGTTCGTAGCCGTTCCAGGACTGGTCCGGCCCGGGCTGGGACGGGATCAGACTGCTCGCACCATAGCCCTGCTGGTACGGCCCGGCGTGGGACGCAGCGGGGGCGTACGGGTCATACGGTGGGAACGGGTCCGCGTGGAACGGGGCTGGGGCGTGCCCGCTGTGTGACTGATAGGACAGCACCGGTGACGTCGGCTCCAGCGCCTCAACCGAGGCCGGGACATGCTCGTAGTCTCGGAAGCTCTCGGCCTGGGCGCCGACCTCGACGTCGGCATAGGCGGCATTGGGCACCTCATGCGGCGTGTCCTCCGCCTTAGTGATCTCGGCACCGTTCTCCCTGGTGCCCCACTTGGTCCTGTTCAGCGTGGCCAGAGAGTACAGGCGCAGCGGCAGCAGGAGACCAAGGTTGAGCAGGGCGTACAGCGGAGCGCAAGCGAAGGTGAAGATCCTATCGAGGAACGGGATGTTGATGGCTCCTCGCAGGTAGTGCAAGGACCTGACCCAGGACATGACGCAGATGTAGCCGGCATATCCGGCCAAGACCTTCCAGCCTGCGGGATGCATGGCGATGACGACCAGCGCCGCAAGCAGAGCGCTGGTGAACGCCACCCATGTAGCGAGTTCCAGGAGATTCAGCCACCAGAAGGTGCGGTGGATATATTTCAGGCGGACGGCCAGGAGGCTTCCCTCACGGAAGAACGATTTGCCCCAGCGGATCTGTTGACGGACGTAGTGGCCGAGTTTCTCAGGGACATCGGTCCAGCCGACCGCCGCAGGCTGGATGAGAGAGCGGCCCTCGATCAAGCAGTAGTAGGTCAGGCGGCGGTCGTCGCCGAAAGTGGCGGGCTTTCCGAGGAAACGCTGGTTGAGGAAGTCGTCAACGTACTTGCGGGCGACCCATCCACGGTATGCGGCCAAGGACCCGCACGCGCACAGGACGGAGCCCAGCCGGCTATATGCGACACGTTCGCCGAGGAAGGCGTTGACGTAGCGCATGTCGATCAGGCGGGTGAGCAGGTTCACTGACCGGTTGTGAGCGAGGACGAGTCCCGTCACGCAGGTGACCCGGCGGTGGTTGAAGGGAGCCAGCAATTCGTCCACGGCCCACTCGTCCAGGACTGTGTCAGAGTCGACGCAGACGTAGACATCAGCGCTGGGGGCGTCAGCGAATCCTGCGGCCAAGCCGTGCCGCTTGCCCCGGTTTTCAGGGAATCGAATCAAGTTGATGCTGATTCCAGCTGCGTGGAACTGTGGTCGTAGGCTTGCGATGACCTGTTCGGCATCTCGCGTGGCGGAGCAGTCGTCCACAACGGTGAGTGAGCCCAGTGGCCGCTTTTGTGCTAGGAGCGACTCCAGGCAGCGGCGGAGCATGGCCGGTGATTCGTTGTATACCGTGATGACGCCGTGGACTGTCAGTTGCTCCCCTGCCCGAGCATTTCCACGGCGTCTCGTCCTGCGGCCACGCCCGGGGCGGGGGATGGACAGCAGGAGCTTGAGCGCGAGGACACAGCCGACGGCGGTCCCGTAGCCCGACAGGTGCAGGTTCATATCCTGCCGCCCGCCGGAACGTTCGCGGTGACCGTGTGGGTCCTACCAGAGGAGCGCGCTGCAAAGTTGGCGCCGGCGACGGATCCCGCGTCGACCGGTTCCCAGGCGTCCAGCTGGCACCTGATGCCGTGGGAGACATCCACGTGCACGCCAACCCGTGCAAACAGTCCGTATCCGGACATAACTCCCCCCCGGGAGATAAGCATCTGGTGCGATGGAAGTGAAAATTACGTGTGGGGCATGTATATCATGCGGATAGTTGAAAGTGGCACAACATCACGGACTGGTCACAGGAGGGAACACCCGCAGGTAACCCTTGCAAGCCTTCGTTCGCTCCAGCAGCAATCGTCCGCGGGAGCCCCGACTGCGTCACCCTCTTTCAGCGCCCACCGCCCGTTGCCAGCGCTGACGCCTGCCTGCCCAGCGCAGGCTCCCTTCTCATCCCTATACAACGAACGGAGTCCCGTATGCAGGGCAGTGCCCGCAGCATCGCCGTCTTTGGTGCTGGCTACATCGGACTGGTCACAGCCGCCTGCTTCGCCCACCTGGGCCACCGGGTCACTGTTCGCGACATCCAGCCCGAACGCATCCGCTTGCTGAACGCCGGCGACGTCCCTATCCACGAGCCCGGCCTCGGCGACCTCCTGGCCGAGAACAAGGAGCGCCTGACTTACACGCTGGACGCAACCGAAGCCGTCCGCGACGCCCAAGTCGCCTACATTTGCGTCGACACCCCACCGACCGCCTCTGGAGACGCCGACCTCTCCCGCGTCTGGGCCGTCATCAACGCCCTCAAGGACGCACCCCACCTGTCCGCCGTCGTCGTCAAGTCCACCGTTCCGGTAGGTACCGGAGCCCGCATCAGGGCCGCTCTCAACGAGGCCGGCCTCGAGCACGTCGGCTACGCCTCGAATCCCGAGTTCACCGCCGAGGGTCGCGCCGTCACCGACTTCCTGCACCCCGACCGCATCGTCATCGGCACCGCCGATCACACCACCGCCGCGCTGCTGACCGAGGTGCACGCCGGAATCGATGGCCCGGTGCAACATATGGACGTCGCCTCGGCCGAAATGGTCAAACTGGCTGCCAACGCCCTGCTCGCCACGAAGATCACCTTCATCAACGAGATAGCCACTGTCTGCGAAGCGACGGGCGCCGATGTCAGCCACGTCGCCGACGCCATCGGCATGGATCACCGACTCGGCCGCCACTTCCTCAACGCCGGTCTCGGTTACGGCGGATCCTGCTTTCCCAAGGACTCCCGTGCCCTGCGCGCCATGGCCAGCAACAGCGGCTACTCCTTCCAACTCCTCAACGCCGTCATCGCGGTCAACGACCTCCAGCCCCGTCGCGCCGTCCAACGCCTCAAAGCCGAACTCGGCACCCTCAACCAGCGGCGCATCGCCCTACTCGGCATGACGTTCAAACCCGGCACCGACGACATGCGCGAAGCCCCCAGCACCGTCCTCGCCTCCCGCCTCCTCGCCGAAGGTGCCGCCCTCACCTGCTGGGACCCCATGGCACGCCCCGCCGACACAGCCCCCTGGGCCACCGCAGAACGGCACCCCACCATCATCGAGGCCATCACCGCCGCGGACGCTGCCGTCATCGTCACCGAATGGCCCCACCTCCACGACGTCGACTGGGAACAGGCACGCCCCACTATGCGCAACCCCTTGCTCTTTGACGGACGCAACATGCTCGACCCCGATGCCCTTTCACGTGTCGGATACACCTGCATGAGCGTGGGACGCGCCACAACTCGGCCCTAGCCCTGACGCCGTCATGCCGCACGCCACGCCAGCCGGTGGCAGCGGCGGCTGAACCAGCAGCACATGAGCATTCGCCGGTGGTTGCTGTACAGCAGCGGAGTACATCAACCACCGCAACTGCGGGTGGCTGCCAACGGCCGTCGATGGTCTCAAGACCAGCGTCTTAGACCGCAATGGCCGTCCGGCCGATAGTTCGGGACGAAGGGGTCGCCGTGCCACAGCCGTGCCAGATACAGGGGTCACCAGCGGTCAACAAGGGTGACTGGCGCGCGTATCCGTGCCCGCCATCTCGCCCGCCGAAGCAGCAGGTCACCTGCCCGACGCCCCACCCTCTCTCCTAAAGCGGTGGTCGGCGGCAGCCCGTGCCTTCTAGGGATTTAGAAGGGGGATGGTGTCGAAGCTTCACGAGCTCCCGGACCGACATGGCTCGGGGATCCCTTCTGAGCCACCCCCCTTGGTCGCGCGCTCTTCTTGCTGAGACAGCAGACCGACCCAATGTTCCGCAGCGTACGGGCAGGCACTGACAACGCCCGTGCACCACAGCCGCACCAGATAGGGCGGGGAACAGCGGGGAACCACGGGGAATCCGCCCCAGCCCAACGAGGCGGCAGATCCCCGGTTAGCCCAGGTCAACGCCCCAACTGCCCCCAAAAAGCATCGGCTTCACAAGCTGAGAGCGCGAGTTCGATTCTCGTCACCCGTTCCAGAGAGAAACCCCAAGTCAGCAGCCTGGTGTTTGTGTTTTGGGATGCTGGCTCGCCGGTGGCGTCGGCCAGCCTCTGGTCTTCAGACCGGCCCTGCCCCTTTCGGTGACGGCGGAGGAACGACCGCATCGGCCGTGAGGCTGCCGGTGTCGTGGCAGCCTCACGGCCGGGCAGGCCGACTCAGCGGGTGACCATGATGGCGTCGAGGATGACGGTGGATCGTCCGGGTGTGCTGCCGGAGAGGACCCGCAACTGCACCTTGTGGGTCGTGATGGTGGTGCCGAGCGTGTAGGTGAACACCACTTGCCGGTAGGCCGTCGTCGCGGCGTAGGTGTTCACCGTACCGACCGTTTTTTCGTCCACCAAGACCGCGAAGCGCCCGCCCGACGACTTCCGGGTTGCGACGATGCGCAGTTGGGTGCCATCCGCCGAGTAGGACACGTACGCGCCCTTAGTGGCGGAGGTGCGCTCGGTGCCGGACCAAGCGGAGGATGCCGCTACCGACTTCCAGGTGCCGGTGTAGTGCAGTGCCGTCGCGCGGTCGTCGAGCGGGATGCCGGTGGTCACTGCCTTGCTCCAGGGGCCGGTCTGGCTGGCGTCGTCGCGGGCGCGGACGTAGAAGCGGTAGGTGAGTCCGGGAACCGGCTGCACGGGGCTTCCCGCCTTGCCGAAGACCGCAGAGGTGGCCGTGGTGCCGGTGCGCCAGGTCTGCAGCGGCCCCAGCTTCCAGACGCCCGCACTGTCACGGGTGGCGGCCCGCCAGCCGACGTCGTACGACTTCACACCCGGGGTCTTGGCCGACCAGGCGACCGGCACCGCGGCGCTCGTTGCCGCGCTGCTCGCGACGGTCGGCGCGGTGATGGAGGCGGCGGGGACCGGTCGGCGCGGGGTCACCTTGCCGGTGACGTCGGCCGCCGCCCGGCCGGTCACCGTGTCGCGCACGGTCAGGGTCCAGGTGTACGCGCCGTCGGTAGCTGCGGTGCCCGTTTGCGTGGTTCCGTTCCACACCGGTTCGACGGTGCCGTCGGAGGCCGTACCAGAAATCGAACGGACCTGCGTGGTGCCGGACTTGAGGGTGAGCGTCCAGCTCACCGGCCGGTTGTAGGTCCAGGTGGGGGTCCAGGTGTCGGCCGAGCCGTCGCTGTTGGGGCTGAAGCCGGTCGGGGCGGCGGCCGACACAGCGGTGGGAACGCCTGCCCAGGTCACGTGGGTGACGCCGGCGTCGTCCATCCAGGCCGCCCAGGGCGCGTCGCGGTCGACCGCCCACCTCTCGGCGGCGGCGGAGTCGGCCTTCTGCGGGAGGGCGAACAGAGGCTGTGCCGCGGTTGCCGTGCCGCCCAGCGTCTGGGCGTTCAGCGTGACGCCCCCCGAGGACTTGGTGAAGGTGTAGAGCACGTCCTTGCCGAGGATCGGCGTGTGTACGGAGGCGTCCACGGTGGTGCCGGTCGAGTTGCCCGCCTTGAGCAGCAGGCTGGTGGTGGACGCGGCCCCGGAGGTGGTCAACAGGATCCGGGAACCTCGCACTTGGAGGTCGCCGGGCAGGCAGCTCACGGTGGCGGCGGTGGTGACGGTGCCGGTGGTCAGGTCGGTCCGCCTGATCCACCAGCTGGACGTCGTACCGTTCCGTACCGACGAGTATACGGCGCCGCCGTCCAGAGCGGAGCCGGAAGGCACCCTCTCCATGTGGCCGCTCGCGAAGGTGTAGAGGAGAAGCGTGCCGTCGGACGCGGTCGTCTTGTCCGACACCAGGACGTGCTCACCGTCGAAGTCCACGACGTGCACCTTCGAGACGTCGTAGTAGTTCAGCGGTGTCCCGACCAGCTTGCCGTCCTCGTACACCTGGAAGTGGCCCGGCTCGTAGGGGGTGCCCTGCTCGACCAGGACCCGGCCCCCGGCGGCGGCCAGCGTCTGGTGCACCAGGCCGGCGGAGTAGTTCAGCACGCGGGCCGGCGTGCTCGTCGAGGCCCCGGCCGGGGTGGCCGAGAGGCCCGAGCGGAGCAGGACGCCCTGCCGGCGGGAGGAGTCGTCGGCCGTGTAGAGCGCGCCGTCGGACAGCGCCAGGGCGTCCAGTCTGGCGGGGCCCGCGGGGATCGTGGTGGCGTCGCCGGTCGTGGTGGACACCCGGCCGTCGGTGAGGGTCTGGATCGCGGCGTCCACATCGGGCCGGTAGAGCGTCACGCGCATCTTGCCGTCGTCGCCGACCGCGAGGTCGGTGAAGGTCCCGCCGAGGTCCTTCGCCGGCGTGGATCCGTCCCTGGCCATCGCGAACAGCTCGGATACGCCGCCGTCGTCCACGCTGAACTGGTACCAGGCGAGCGTGTCATCGCTGATCCAGTGCGCCCCGCTGGCGGGCAGGGTGACGGTCGACGAGCCGTCCCCCGGGCGCCGACCGCTGCCACTCGGTCAGGGCTGCACCGTCGATGACCCCGACATGGCTGGGGGTGAACTCCAGGCCCTGAGGCAACTCGTCGGTCGCGGGCTCCGCCACGGTGACCGAAGCGCCGGTGGCGAAGTCGAGGTACACGATCTTGTGGTCCCAGCCGGGCGCGGTCCGCCGGAGCACCAGGGTGCCGTGGACGTCCGAGGCGAGGACTTCGTACTGCTCGTCATCGGACAACAGCGTCCGGTCCTCGTTGCCGGGTGTGCGGAGCAGCAGGCGCACTCGATGCGCGGAACTGTCGTCGTAGTAGCTCTGCTGGACGAGGATGCCGTTGCCGGCCTGCGCACGGTAGCGCTCGTCTCCCGCGGCTCCCGAACTGTCGTATGCGACAGGTAGAGTGTCCTGTTCACCGGAGTCGAGGTGGCGCAAGGTGACATGGTCAGCGAGATCGCCGTTCGGATTGGCTGAGGTGGCAACGGCCACCACTCCGTCCTGCACGGACACCGCGTCGACGTTCACCGTTTCGCTGGTGTCGGCAAGCCGGCCAAGATCCTGGGGTGTGCCTCCCGAGACGGCGAGCCAGCCGTGCGCCAGAGTGTCGGCTGAGGTCTTCTGACGCCAGACGACCACGTGACCGGAACCCGATATCTCATCTGCGGCAGGCACGGAAGTCGTGCGTGCGGCCAGCGTGGCGGAGACGTCGGTCGCAGCCGCGGCGGCTGCGGTGACCGGGGTGACCGCCTGGGCGAGGGCGAGAGCTGTGAGAGCTGTGATGGCTGCCGGAGCAACAAGGGAGCGGCATCTGTGCGAAGGCATGGAAGCCCGATTCTGCTCGGATCAACAAGGCGGGGATCATTGCACAGAGATCCGCGGCGCCCAGCGGTGGGGTCGCGATCTTTGCCTGACTTTCCGCTGAGGCCGGCGGGGGTGCAGCGAGGCATACGCGCGCCTGGTCGGTCGGCGTACCCGCCGTCGTGGCTGACGGTCGTCGGCTGAGGCTCAGACGGGTCACATCGAGGGTGCTGGCCGTCAGCCGAGTGCGGCAGGAGCTGGGCCGTCTCTGGGCCGTCCGAGGTCGCTCGACAGTGGCCAAGGACGACAGACGAATTGGTGGGCCCTGCCCTTGCCGCTGCTGCGGCTGGGCAGCATCGGCAACGCCTGGTCCGGGTTACGGATCTCGTCGGCCCAGGGCAAGGTGTGCAGCACCAGTTCGTCTCCCTGCCCGTGCAGCGCCACGAGGTACTGCTTGCCATACATCACGACCAAGGTCTACGGGCTCCTGCGCGCGGCGTTGGAGAAGGAGAACAGGACCGGTATCGCCACCTTCGGCCGCCCTGTCGGGATCACCTCTGCTCGCACGAGAGCACAGCTCCGGGCTCCAGTGCGGCGACCGAATTCCAGGTCAAGCTGCTCGGGAGAGAGGATCTGTGGTATCGCCCCTACGCGCCGGCTGCGGGGCGCAACCGAAACGGGGAAGCCGCATGAGCACATTGCGGGACCGCCGCACCACCGCCCGGGTCCTGGTCGTGGACACCGCACCAAATGAGATGGCGCTGACGGAGCTGGCTGCATTCGCCGACCTAGGCCTCGTACCGACCGTCAACCTCCGCCGCGTCACCGACGCGCAGTTGCGGGCCCGTATAGGCGCCCGCTATCAGACGGTGGACTTCGACGGATTCGCCGAAAACGAGTTGGCCGCGCACATCGAGGATGAGGGGCGCGGATTTGAAGCAGTGAAGTGCCGGGCCGGAATCCCGATCACCGCCTCCGTGTTGGAACGGGCCACGGCACGCTCCCTCCAGCGGCGCCTGGTGCTGGTCGGGAGGGCTGCGGTCGGATCCGACACGTTCGACCGCGCGGCGGCGCAGCGCCTGGGCGTCGCGATCCGCACGACGCCCGGAGCGAACGCTGCCGCGGTAGCTGAACTGACTGTGGCACTCATGCTCGACGCGCTGCGCGGTGTCTCGCGACGTGCGAACGCCCTGCGAGCCGGTTCCTGGAGCGAAGCGGTCAAGGACCTGCCCACGGGCAGTCTCGTGGATGCACGAGTGGGACTGGTGGGTTCGGGGGCCATCGCCCGTCGGGTGGCCGACCTGGTGCGCGCGTTCGGTGCCGAGGTCTGGGTGTTCGGCTCACCCCGGTTCACCGCCGAGCGAGCTGCAGGGTGGCCCGGCCAACGTGTTGAGCGCCTCGGTGAGTTGCTGGCCGGCTGTGATGTCGTGTCGGTCCATGTGCCGGCCACCCCGGAAACCGAAGGCATGATCGGAGCCGATCAGTTGCGTCTGATGCGGCCAGGATCTGTCCTGATCAACACCGCACGGACGAGCGTGCTCGATGAACGGGCCCTCGACCAAGCGCTGCGGGTCCCACATACCGGACCCTGGCGCGCTGCCGTTGACGTTTTCGGCACGGAGGGACCTTCCTTCTCCTCTGTGCTCGCGGACAACCCTCATTGCACCCTGTCCCCCCACGCCGCCGGCATGACCTGGTCCGCTATGCAGACAGCGTCCCGCCGACTCGTCGACGAGTTCGCGCGCTTCGTGAACGACACCGGCATACTCAACAGCGCAGCCCGCTGAAACGTGGCTGGATAACTTCCAGGCGCGCTGGAATGCTCGAAGCCTCCGGCCGTTCTGCACGGACGGTGTAGACAGTGTGCAACGGTCGGCTCAACCGTGGGCATGCCCTGGCCGACCAAGGAAGCAGCACTGTCCCTGCGGATTATCTGTCCGGGTGCGTCGCATCCCGCAAGGGGAAGGCCGTCATGCCTGCGTTGCTGTCTGCCCGTTACGCAACAACTGCCGCGAGCACGAAACTTGACGTCGCCTTGCGCCCCCCGCGCGGCTACGCACGAAGAAACCCCGCCAGGGATCACCCGGCGGGGTTCGACCTCATGGATCTGTCAAGATCACTCTTCGTTCAAGGCAGCTCGCAGGTAGGCGATCAGATCACCGGTCGGCACCTCGACCCAGGCGGCCCCAGGCACCCCGACGCGCATGACCTCATAAAGTTCCCCGTCCAACTCATGCACCAGAACCTGACGGCTCATTCCGTCCAACGGATCTACACGAAGGCGGACGGCGCCGTGCGTAATCGTCGGGAACATGTTCCGCAGCAACTCATCCGCACGGAGGCGGCGCAGAAGGTTCCATTGTCGCCGGTGGAAGTCGGACGACAGGAGGTCGGACCACTGCAAAGAGGTAGGCTCTCCACTTTCGAGCGCCCTGGCGAATTCGTCGAGCTCCATGAACTCGAATCGCTCATCCAACTCGTCGAGTGGTATGCCTTCCCGCCATGCAGCGATCGCCTCCACAAGCAATCCGAGATCCCCCGTCGAGCCGATCTCCCAGGTGAACCCGGGAATGCGGACACCCAACCGGAACAGACGTTCCTCGGCCGCAGGATCGACCGACAGGAAACCCCTCGTTGTTTCGATACTGATGACGTCGGCGGCCCAGGGCCCTAGCCCGATGTCGCATCCGCGCAGCTTCGCGGCCTCTCTCATAGCTGGTGCAAGGCCACCCGAAGCGGTCACGTCCGGGTACAGGTCTTTCCGATGGGTGTCCATATCCATTGGATTCCTTAGCAGTGGCAGTACCCGATGACCGACCCTTTCACGGGGTCAAGTTTCCCAAGCACCGGACTCCAGCTACTTGCCGAGGAGTGCCGGCAGCAGCGGGTGAACTCCCTGGTGGACTTGGACCTCGAACCCAGTCCCAAGGGGCACTACGCGCGTCGCCACAGCATCGCCAAGGCGATGCTGCACTACCTGCGATTGGTCTGCTTCAGCCGCGAGGACACCCGGGACGCGGGGTTCATCGAGACGGAGCACTTCGGGGTCCGCTTCAAGCACCGCCTCTCGCACTGGGAACTGGGCGGGGTATCGCAGCGTTAGCTGCGCGATCTGCTGTGGGACAGGATCGCGTCCCATGAAGTGGTGTAGCCGGGCAGGGTCCCGGAACGCGCGGGTGTCTGCCCGGGGCGTGCATCCGCTGGCCTTGCATGCTCCCTGAACAAGGGCAGGCCATCGCGCAAGTCTCTCTGGTGAACGGGCAGTTCGACCGGAGGAGCACGCGATGGCCTTGTCCCAGTCTGAACTGATGCGGCTGCTTGAGTCACTACGTCGGGCCGACGGAGTTGAAGCAATCAGGGTGGCGTGCGAGCGCATCCTGCAGGAGCTGATCGAGGCCGAAGCCACCGATGTGATCGGTGCCGCGCCGCGCGAGCACGCCGAGACGCGCACGACCTGGCGCAATGGACACCGGGAGAGGCTGCTGACCACGCAGGCCGGCGACCTGGACCTGAAGATCCCGAAGGTGCGCAGCGGGTCATTTTTCCCGTCTCTGCTGGAACGCCGGCGGCGGATCGACCGGGCGTTGTTCGCCGTGGTGATGGAGGCATACGTGCACGGTGTCTCGACCCGCTCGGTCGATGACCTGGTCAAAGCACTCGGTGCGGATAGCGGGATCTCCAAGTCCGAGGTCTCCCGCATCTGCGGTGAGCTGGACGAGGAACTGACCGCGTTCAAGGAACGGCCGCTGGACCACACCGTCTTCCCCTACGTCTTCCTGGACGCCACCTACTGCAAGGCCCGGGTCAACCACCGGATCGCATCACAGGCCGTCGTCATCGCCACCGGGATCTCCGCCACCGGGCACCGCGAGATCCTCGGGCTGATGGTCGGCGACAGAGAATCGAAGCCGTTCTGGACGAAGTTCCTGCGCTCGCTGCGGGCCCGCGGCCTGGAGAACGTCCAGCTGGTCATCTCCGACAGCCACAGCGGTCTGGTGGTCGCGATCCGCACCGTTTTCCTCGGCGCGGCCTGGCAAAGGTGCCGGGTTCACTTCGTCCGGGACGTGTTTTCGGTGATCGAGAGGGGCTCCGGGGAGATGGTGGCCGCCACCATCCGCACCATTTTCGCGCAGACCACCGGCGAGCAGGTGCGCACCCAGCTGAACGTGGTCGCCGACATGCTCGGACGGCAGTTCCCGCAGGTCAAGACGATGCTGCTGGATGCGGCGACGGACATCACCGCGTTCGCCGACTTCCCGCCGGCGCACTGGAAGAAGATCTGGTCGACCAACCCACTGGAAAGGCTGAACAGGGAGATCAAACGACGGGCCGACGTCGTCCAGGTCTTCCCCAACCCCGCCGCCCTGGACCGGCTCGCCGCCGCGGTCCTGGCCGAGCTCCACGACGAGTGGCAGGTCTTCGACCGCCGCTACCTCTCCGAAGCCTCCATGGCCGAGCTCTTCACCACCAAGCCGACCGAACCCGAACCCGAGATCACCCCACAACCGGAACCGAAACAGCTGCCGTGACTACACCACCCCGCGGGACATGACCTGCGAGCGAGCAGACCCGGCCGCAGATCGGCCCTGTACCGGAGACGAGCAAGCCCGGGAAGACCTCACACCTGCACACCGGATTTCTTGGCATGCCCACTTCCATACTAAGCGGCCGCTTGCTATCAACTGATGGCCTGCTTCTCGTCTCAGGGGGTCCCGTGAGATCGTCACAAGCACTCGCGGCGCCGGTCCCCGCGCCTGTACGGACCGGCCCGGTGCATGTTCCCGGACCTGCCCATGTGGCTCTCGCGCACTCGCGCTTGTCGGGGAACGGCTTCGCACGCCACGACAGCGTGAACGGCGACTCCCAACGCGGTTTCAGCGCGCACATCGGTCCCGCCCCCGCCGTTCGGCTTACGGGACGACTTCCGTTGGGCCAACGCAAGAGGGCCACGCTTCACAGCGCTGCCTTACGCAACGCCGCAGGTGCCGCGTTTCCGTCGGCACGCCCCACTTCCACCACTCCCGACCGCAAGGAGCTCCGATGCCTTTCGTCATGGTGCAAGCCTCTCTATGGCGCCGCAAGGCCTGCGTTCTCGGCGCCACCGTACTGCTCGGCCTGGCCGTCTCGTGGACTTCCGCAGCATCCGGCCATACCGCCACGGCGAAGGCCGGAATCGACACATCGGCATTCGACAACGTTCCGCTGAATCAGCTCTCCGTGTCCGGGCTGCACAACGCGTACGAGAGGAGCAAGTCCAAGTCGCTTACCAAGGGCCTCGATCTCGGTGCGCACCTGGTGGAAATCGACACCTACAGCACCTATGGCAACCCGGGCGGATGGATGGTGAGCCACTCGGACCCCCTGGCCAACGACAACAACTGTACCTACACCACTGGTTCGGGCGTGTTCAAGAAGACATGGCAGAACGGCAGTCTGAGAACCTGCCTGGACAACCTCAGAGACTGGGGCGACGCGCACCCCGATCACGACCCCGTCTACATCAAGCTCGAACTGAAATGGGGCTTCCGCTCCGGCGCGGGCATGGGACCTACCCAACTCGATCAGCTCGTGGCCAAACACCTGGGCGCCGACAATCTCTTCACCCCGGCCGACATGCTCGGCACCGCCTACTCCTCCCTCGACGCTGCCGCCAAAGCCGGAGCGTGGCCCACGTGGAAAGGGCTCCGGGGTAAGTTCATCGTCTTCCCCATCACCGGCACCATAGAGAACAAACTCGCCGGCTACGACCTGGACAACCTCTCCACCGAACAGGAGTACGCCCAGCATGTAGCCGACCTGGCGGCAGCCGGTCGACTCGCGCAGGCATCCATGTGGCCTGCCATGACAAAGCCGTCTCCCACTGGCGACCCCCGCCTCATCTACAGCCCCACACTGCGCCCCTGGTTCGTCATCTTCGACACTCAGGCCACCCGTTGGCTCGGTGACGGGTACAGCCTGTCGTGGTACTGCGGCAACCACTACCTCACCCTCGAAAGCGCGGCCGAAAGCGTCTCTCCGGCGCTGGATGACACCAATCCCGACCCGGTAGCCGCCGCACAACGCGTTCAGTACCTCGCCCAGCAGGGGCACTCCAGTATCACGACGTTCGACTGGATGAACACGCCCGCGGCATTCACGCTCTGGTCGCGCAACTGCTGAGACACCGTTGCCTTCGGTATCGGCAGGGCGTTGAGCGGGTCGTGCCAGACCTGATTGAGCGGCCTGGGTCCGATCCGGTTGTGCGGTCTGTGTTCCGGAGGGGGCGACGCCCACGGGGAGCAGGCTGCCGCAGCGAGTTCCATCAGGTAATCGTCAGGCAGAGGTAACCCTGGAAGGCCGCAAAGAAGTGGCGGCCGCCCCTTGGATCGGCTTCCGTCAGTGTCGGCGCCGGGAATTGAGACGGTCACGGCACTCCGTCGCTCGGCCCTCGTCCCGCACCGGGCGCGGGGGCCGGTGCCTTCTCGCGGCTGCCCGGGTGGCGTGCACGCCATACGAGGAAGACGGACGTGGCGGCCAGGCACCACGCGGCGAGTACCACATAGGGCTCGATGTGCTGGTGGTGAGGGAAATAGATGGCGTTGCGCTGGGCACTCACCGACGCGCCCGGCGGCAGGAACCGCCCCACGAGCCCCAGAGCCGGAGGGAGCAGCGGCCAGGCGACCGCGCCCCCCGAGGAAGGGTTGCCGAGGATGACCAGCAGCACCCATGTCGGCACGAGCGCCCAGCGGCCCAGAAACGTGTGGAACGCGGTGAAGATCATGCCTGCGGTGAACATGGTGAGCGCGCAGATTCCCCACGACTCAGGGAAGGGCAGCCGCACCACGCCGAGCACCCAGTCGGACATGGCGCAGATGGACAGGCCGCCCAGCACGGCGTAGCCCGCGGTGACGGCGATCCGTTCGGCGGGGCGCAGCGCCAGGGCGTGCACACCGAGCTGGATGGCGCCGACGAATCCGAGGATGGTCGACCCCAGGGTGATATAGAAGACCGCGAGCCCCTGAGGATCGGTTACCGGAAGGGGCTTGACGTCCCTGACCTGAACGGGGATGCCGAGCGCCCGGCCCACCACAGGGGCGCCCTGGCCCAGGACCCGGGCGACCGACGCACCCGCCGCGCTCGCCACGTCGACCTCCACCCCCGTCGGACGGCGCTGCAGGATCGCGAACTCCCGTTGCGCGTCGACCGCCGCGCGCGCTGTGCCGTAGTCGGAGTACGGATGCAGGGCCAGAGATGTGCTGAGCGTGTCCTCCAGCGCACTGACGAACCGTTCGCCCTTGACCGACCCTCCCGTCACCGCAACTGGGATGCGATGCGGTACGGGATTTGCCATCGCCCAGGCGTAGGCGCCGACGAAGAGGCCGGCGAGGGCCGCGACGACGAGCGAGATCACCACTGCGGGCAGGAAGCGCGAGGATGCCAGCCGTGACCGTCGGCCCTGAGGGGTGGGCTGCCGATGGGGATCCGCTGGGGACCGGTGCTCGGCCATGGATGTGATCGTATGCGGGGTGCGGAGCGGCGCCTGGCTGCCGTGCCGGGAGGGTCACCGGCATGCCGGAGCACCGGGGCAGGAACGTGATTCTCCCCGACGGGAAGACTTCCCGACGACGGCTGGACAGGGTGCGTCAGCGCCGGGGACGGGTGCCTTGCCTCTTGCGCAGGACGGCAATCGTGCGCTGACACCAGTCGTGGTTGCCTTGCTCGAAGGCCAGGCCGCGCAGGCAGGTCAGGTAGGGGCCGATGCGCTCGCCGTGGCGCAGAAAGTCCTCTTCGGTGCGCCCTGCGCGCATGCCCTCCAGCAGCTTGGTGAACAGTTCGATCTTGGCCTTGGCGAAGGCGGCGCGCTCGGTGAGCTGCCCGATCAGGGTCGCCGTGTCGATGTGGTCGGTGGCCTGGACCTTCACGAGCAGGTCGTCGCGGACGAAGGTGGGCTTGGCCGCGGTGGTGGTGAAGTGCTCCAGTTCCGCCAGTCCGGCCTCGGTGACCGTGAAGAGGCGCTTGTTGGGGCGGGTGTCCTGGACCACCTCCCGGCCCGCGATCAGCCCGTCCTTCTCCAGCCGGGTCAGCTCCGCGTACAGCTGCTGCGGCTGGGCGTGCCAGAAGTTCGCCACCCCGAGGTCGAACGCCTTGGCCAGCTGGTACCCGCTGAGCTCCTCGTCCAGCAGCGCGGCCAGCACGGCGTGCCGCAACGCCATCGGATCGCCTCCTCCCTCTACACATGGGCCCGCTCACATGATACTCATCATTGCGACTATTCATATTCATGAGTATCAGGAGGAGCCGTGACCCCAGCCGACCGCTTCCGCAGCGCCGTTGAAAGCCGCGACCTCGCGGCCCTGGACGGCCTGTTCACCGACGACATCCGCTTCTACAGCCCGGTGAAGTTCAAGCCCTTCGAGGGCAAGCCGATGGTGCTGGGCCTCTTCGGGGTCCTGCTGCGCACCTTCGAGGACTTCCGCTACGTCGGCCACCACACGGGCACCGCCGAGACGAGCACCGACGGCACCACCACCTCCTCGGCAGTCCTGGTCTTCCGGGCCACCGTCAACGGAAGGGAGATACACGGCATCGACCTGCTGCACTTCGACGACGACGACCGGATCAAGGAATTCACCGTCATGGTCCGGCCACAGTCCGCCGTCCATGCCTTGGGTGAGGCGGTCTTCAGCGGACTCGTCGCCGACGGTCTGGTCCCAGCGCCCGCCGAGGGGTGAACCGAGCGTCCGGGCCCGCCGCAGAAGTCGGCCGGCCGGCCGCTCGGCCGCGGCCTCGTCCCTGTGAACGCCGCCCGCGTGTCCACCCGGGTGAAGCTCCGTCGCCACCGCGGGCACGGCGCACGCCACCGGGCCGTCCCGGGAATCGTCCGGGACGGCCCCAGCCGCAGCACCGGCGGCCGGCCTCGGCGCGCCGGGTGACACGGGAGGGTCATCGGTGGGCGACACGCCGTATGTCAGAGCTCGTCCCGTCGAAGCTGCACGTAAGTCCGTTCGCCGTACGCGTCCGTGATGTCGATGGTGATGCTCTCCCACTCTTCGGCAGGCTCCTCGGGCACGTCACCCGTCCGGTACTCGGCCTCCGCCAGCAGTTCCTCGGTCACCCGGACGCCGGTGAGGCGCTCGGTCAGTGCGAACACCGCAGCCTTGCGATCCCCGTCGGGAGCCTCTTCACCTGCGGGATCGAGACCGACCTCCCTCATCACGCCGTTCAGCTCGTCGGGAGTGCTGCCGGACCTGACCGTGGGCCACTCGAAGGTAGTGCGCAACTCCCCGTTCTCGTACCAGTGGAAGAAGTCCATGGGCTTCCCCCCGTTACTCGAATGAGAGACGGCACGGGTCCCGGCGGAGAGGGCTTCCATCAGGCGAAGCGACCCCAGATCACCGCCGAGCACCAAGGCGAGGGTCCAGTCCCCTCCTCGGCCCCGAACGGTGCATACTCCCGCTATGACGGACTCGGCCCAGTCGTCGGATTCGCAGATGAGTTCCTGGTGCTGCTCGATCAGTTCGTCGAGCCCCTCGCACACACCCCGCTGCTCGGCCCCCGCCATGCCGAGCAACTGCGCAGGCGAGACTCCCCGCACCAAGGTCAAGGTGTACCCGACCTCCAGCGCGTACCTGAACGGCGAGGATGACGAACGTATCCAGCCGTAATCGGCTGCGGTAGCTGAGGCCATGCAGCGCATCCTGCCAGCGGCCACTGACACAGCGGAGCACTGGTCCGGGTTGAGAGCACCGACGCCCTGGCGGAGGCGCCCGGTGCCCGCACCGGCCGGGGCGGCCGGCAGTGGTGGGGGTGGCGGTTGGGCAGCACGCCCAGGCGCCAACCAAGGGGGTCGCGAGGCTCTACGGGGAAGTCCGCAAGGCCGTCAAGAAAATCGTCGACGGTGAGGTCGGGCTGCCGGCCTTCACTTCCCCGCCGAGTGCTGGCCCACCTGCCCGCCTCGAAGCTCACGCCTCGGCGCGGTACTCGCAACGGCGCCGCTACCGCAGCAGTGCCCGCTGAAGGCGGAGTCGAGTATCAGTCGTCCGAGTCGGCGATGCGGACCATCCCGCCGACCGCTCCGGTATAGGCCGTCTTGTCCTTGCCGATCACGATCGGCGCGTAGTGGTTGTTGTACAGCGGCCCGGTTCCGGCCAGCTTGCTCCACACCCGCTTGCCGGTGCACAGGTCCAGAGCCGTCAGGTACCAGGCGTCCGGTGCACCGAGCAGTCCTCCACCGGGCTTGTAGTCCAGTTCCGAAGCGGTGGGATGGGTGTAGGTGTAGAAGAGGCCGTTGCCCAGCGCCGCCTTGCTGACCACGCTTGGAACGCGCTCGGTGGTGTTGGTCCAGGCGACGGAGCAGGCGCGGTGCGCGTAATCCACGTGCACCCTGACCACACCGGGTGTCGTGTCGGGCTGCCGGCCGCCGAGTATCCCTTTGAGCAGTGGATGCTCGTCGAGTTTGTACCCGTAGTTGTTCTCAGCGATCAGATCGCCGCCGACCGCGACCAGGCTGTTCTCGTCCGCGCCTTCGCCGGCGGCGAAGATCGGCTGTTTGCAGACCTCGGTGGGCCCGGCCTTGCCACGGGCCACCACGACCACGTTCATCTTGGGGTCGGCATTGTCAGTGATCGCCACATATCCGCCCTCGGGACCGGATGCCGAGCCGATCAGCGTGGGGGTGGTGCCGCTGCCCTGGCTCAGCTGGCCGGGCTTCTGTCCGGTCCCCCGGTCGTACTCCATACGCCAGGTGACCTGGACCTCGCCGCCTGGTCCGGCGTCGAAGCGGTAGAGGGCGTGGTCGCTGACGATGAACACACCGCCGGACTCGTCCACCGCCAAGCTGTTGGCGATGCGCTCTCCGCCCAGAGTGTGTGTCGCCACCGCGCCGGTGGCCATGTCCAATGTCCCCACGACGCCGTTGCCGGTGACGAACCACAGCCGTCCTGACCAGTCCGGCAGAGCTGAGAGAATGCCGCTCGAGCCGGCGACCGCCGACAGGTCGTAGTGCAGCTGCTTGACCAGCTTGTCGCCTTCGATGGCCACCACGCTGATGCCACCGTCCTTGGTCGGGATGACCGCACGGTTGTGGTTGTCGAGGTAGAAGTAGCCGCCGCCGCTGACATCGGTGAAACTGGCAGACGCCTTGCCGGGCAGCGTCATGGTGTCGATGGTGGCGAGTGTGTGAGGGTTGAGCAGCACCAGTTTCGGGGAGAGACCCGGGGCCATACACACGCTGACGAGTCGGCCCTGGGAGTCGAAGGTGATCGACCCGCACAGCCCGCCCTGCAGCCTGCTGCTGACCGCCAGGTCCTTCCCGTCGGGGCCGCTACCTCTGTATGCGTCGGTTTGGTAGGCGTCGTCGTGCAGATTGCTGGACCCGTTGGGGGCCATGAACGGGTTCTGCGGTATGTCCGGTGCGGCGATGGGATGAGGAGTCGCCGGCTGCCCCAGGAAGGGTTCCAGGCCAGTGCCTCGGACGTCGCCAGGGATCGGTACGGCGGGCAGTTGGATTCCGTCCGCTGCGGCCGGCAGTGCGGTCATGCCTAACGTGGCCGCCGCAAGCACCAGACCCAGACTCCTCTTGAGCATGGGTGGACCCCCGGTTCACTATTCGAATGTGAGTGGTCGAGGACGCTAGTGCGCCTTGTCTGACAGCACAATGGGTCGATCGCGTATTCACAGGTTCGCAGCAGCTCTGCCTCACACGTGGACCTCCGTTCGCCTCACAGCCCCGAGGGTTGCCCAGCACCTGCGGCGGCTTCACCGCTGTCCACGGTTCTGGTGCGGCCGTGGCCAAGGCGGTTGCCGACGTGGACGTCGAGCGAATCTCCGGTCTCGGGTCTTCCAAGGAGAGGGCCTGTGCCGCAGGATCCTGCGCATGTCTCGACGACGGTGCAGCGTCTTCCGTGTGCGGGTGTGGGTCGTCCTGTGTGTCCTGCTGTCAGCGTGGGGCAGTGCGCTGGCCAGTGGCTCTGCGGCTTCCGCCGCCCCGTTTGCCTCCCGGGACTACACCGGGCACCTGACCTCAGGCCGGCTGCTCCGCTCCTATGTCGTCCATCTGCCGCCAGCGCACGCCACACCGGCCGGGCTGCCTGTGGTGCTCGCGCTGCACGGGCGGTGGCAGAACGTCACGGGCATGGAGGAGCTGACCCACCTGGACGAGGTGGCCGACGCAGACGGATTCGCTGTCGTGTATCCGGCAAGCGTCTTCCTCGGCTGGTCCGACAGCAGAGATGCCACGTGGGCGTCCCGACTGGGCGTGGACGACGTTGGTTTCATCCGCGACCTGATCGACCATCTCATCGGCACCGACCATGCCGACGCCGCACGCGTATACGCGACCGGCTTTTCCAACGGAGCCATCATGACCGAACTGCTCGGCTGCGAGCTTGCCGATCATCTGGCAGGGATCGCCATGGTCGCGGGGACGATGCCTGTCGCCATGTCGCCCTCCTGTCATCCCCGGCGCCCGCTGCCGGTGATGATGATCAACGGGATGGAGGACCCTCTCATTCCCTACGAGGGAGGCGCCTCCGGAGTGCACGGCAACCAGGCAGCGCTACTGTCCGTGGCGGACACCGCCGCAAAGTGGCGTACCGTCGACAGCTGTATCGGCGATCACGTACGGTCCCTGCCACCGGTACCAGGCGACCGGACAGCCACCCGAGTCGAGGACGCGGTGACCTGCCACGGAGCAACACAGGTTGAGGTCTACACCGTGTCCAACGGCGGACATACATGGCCAGGCGGCAAGCAGTATCTGCCTCCTTCACTGGTAGGGCTGACAACGACCCAGTTGGACGCTTCGGAAGCAGCATGGACCTTCTTCCGTACGCACGCCGCCGGATGAGCTGTACCGCTGACGCTGTGACGTCCATGGTGGGGTGGCCGGCCGATGGAGCCGTGGAGCATGTCGGAGACGAAGGGTTCGCCTGCTGTGGGGAGCCGGCTTGCGCTGCAGCGCCGCATGGGCGAGAGATCACTTTATTCCGGCGGTGGCTGGAATGGGTCGTCACGACAATCCTCGTATGAAACATGCCCTACGGCGGAGGCGTACTACCCCTCGTGCGTGGCAGCACCGAGTCCGAGACAGGGGGACGGCGATGACGGCCGAGGAAGTCGACGCCGAGCAGATCCGTCAGACGTGCGAGCATGTCCTGTGGGCGGAGCCTCCGCCCGCTGGGGAACGGGACCGGCTCGGCGCTCTACTGGCGGAGCACGCTCGGCTTCTCGCTCTTGAAGTCGCCTCACGTGTGCCCAGGATGCGTGGGGAACGACAACGAACCGCCCAGCACGTCCTCAACCACACCCGCCGCATACTCGATCAACGGACCAACGGACCGGAATCGGATCTCTGGGACCTTGCGGCGCAGTGCCGGGCACTCCTCACCCTCTATTTGGCCCATGGCTCCTGGACAAACGGGCAGGCCGCCGCCGTCGGTGGTGCGCTCCCAAAGAGTGCGGCGGACGCCATCGGGAAACGGCGTTGAGCGCACACCGACTGAGGGCGAAGTCCACTCCCATGTGACTGCCCTGGTGTTGGTGATCGCCGACTGCCCGTCCATCGCCAGACGTGCGACGAGAACACCCTCCGTGTCGTCGCCGTGCCCAGCTCCACCTTCGACGGCAGCCATGCGCCTGTCGCCGACACCGCCGCACCCTGAACGCCTGGAGACGCGCACCGGCCTGCACACACCCCATCCGCGTCGACGGGACTTCGGGAGCGATGGCCGCCCCCTTCGCGACACCGACCCGGTCTTGGACTTCCGGCTGCCGCAGCTCGCCTCCACCAACCACAAGTACGGCCTGGTCATACCCAGGGTCGGCTGGACACTGCGGCGCAACGAGGAAGCTCCCCCCGACAACCCACTCCCCACGCCGGGCGCTTTGGCGAGGACATATCAACGCTCGAACTTCTCACGCCGGGGCGCGCAGATCGCCGCCCAATGCCAGAATTTTCTGCACGTGGGCTTCGACCGCCACCGGCGGGTGCAGCAGACCCGCCGGGATGTCGCTGCCCGGCCGGCCGGCGGAATCTCCCAGCTCAGCCCGTTCGAGCTGATCACGATCGCAGCCAGACGCCGGTGTTCGCCTTCCGCCTGGGCGGGGGCATCGACAACCTAATCCCGACAGCACCCACGGCATTGCGACGGAGCGGAAACCATGCACCCGAGCCGGCCGGGCCGTCACCGATCCGACAGTTCCACCCCATGCTCACCCGCCCCGAACAGGGGCCGCGCGGGAGGAGGCAACACATGTGCCGCCTGTTCGGACTGACCAGCGCGCCCGAGCGCACAAGCGCCACCTTCTGGCTGCTGGACGCCCCGGACAGCCTCAGTGATCAGAGCCATCGCGAACCCGACGGCACCGGGCTGGGCTACTTCGGGGCCGACCGAAGCCCGCAGATTCACAAGGCACCGATCGCCGCATACCGGGACCGCGCCTTCGCCAATGAGGCCCAGCGGGTGGAATCGGCGACCTTCCTCGCGCACCTGCGGTACGCCTCCACCGGCAGCCCGGAGACCCGCAACACCCACCCCTTCGAACAGGAAGGACGGCTGTTCGCGCACAACGGAGTCATCGAGGGTCTCGACCAGCTCGACGACCACCTCGGAAGCGACCGCGCACTCGTCCAGGGCGACACCGACTCAGAACGGTTCTTCGCGCTGATCACCCGGGAGATCGAAAACCACGGCGGTGACGTCACCGCTGGCATCCGGCATGCCGCAGAGTGGGTGGCCCATAACCTGCCCGTCTACGCCCTCAACGTCATCCTCACCAGCCCTGACGAACTGTGGGCACTGCGCTACCCCGCCAGCCATGAGCTGTACGTTTTGGAGCGCCCCGCAGGCGGACACCACGGCACCCGGCACCTCGATCACAGCGGCAGCAACAAACACATGCGCATCCACTCGGCTCATCTGGCCTTCCACCCCTCCGTCGTCATCGCGAGCGAACGGATGGACGACAACCCCCACTGGCGCCTCATGGAGCCGGGCGAGCTGCTACACGTGGACCAGCACCTGCACACCGCCAGCCACCTCGTCCTCCGTCGGCCCCCCACGCACCGACTCACCCTCGCGGACCTGCACCCCGAGGTCGCGGCCTCACAAAGTGACGCGTACGTCCGTGCACCGGACTGAAAGGAGTCCACGTGGCGGGGGCACGGACCCGCCGATGTCCTTGCGCCTGGCCAGGGCCGATTGCGGTGCCGCTCACTTGTCGTTCCACGGGCGCAACAGCCCGTGTGCTGTGAGCGTCAGCGACCGGCTGGGAAGCGACCGCCACTTGACTGCTCGCTTCCGCCGATGGCCGCATGCGTCGTTACGCCGCGCCGGAGTGCGCCTCGGCGGGGCGTACGGCAACGTGACGGCCAAGGTGAAGCCGTCACCGCAGGTTCCATCCCTTGTTCTTCGCAGGGAATCCCGGCCTTCAGGCCGGGCGGGAGTGCGATCCTCGGCTCGGAGGCGCGCAGCGCCGGAGGCCTCTGCGCTTGCGTGGTGACGGTCAGTTGGGCGCTTTTGGTTCTCGATGTAGTCCTTGACGATGCTCAGCGGTGCGCCGCCGCAGGATGCTGCGAAGTAGGACGGGGACCA
>NZ_JAKEEB010000070.1 GCF_021462825.1 Streptomyces glomeratus
GCGATCTCGGTGACCCGGCGTCCCAGCCGCTTGCCGGTGCGCAGATAGAAGGGGACGCCCGCCCAGCGGCGGTTGTCGACCTCCAGTTTGACCGCGGCGTAGGTGTCGGTCTTCGACTGCGGGTCGATGCCCTCCTCCTGGAGGTACCCGGCGACCTTCTCGCCGCCCTGCCAGCCGGCCGCGTACTGCCCGAACACGGTGTGCCCGCCGAGCTCCTCCGGCAGCTTCACCGACCTGAGGACCTTCAGCTTCTCGGTGAGCAGCGCCTCGGCGTCGAAGGCGATCGGCTCCTCCATGGCGGTGAGCGCCATCAGCTGGAGCAGGTGGTTCTGGATGACGTCCCGGGCGGCGCCGATGCCGTCGTAGTAGCCGGCCCGGCCGCCGATGCCGATGTCCTCCGCCATCGTGATCTGGACGTGGTCGACGTACGACCTGTTCCAGATCGGCTCGTACATCTGGTTGGCGAAGCGCAGCGCCAGGATGTTCTGGACGGTCTCCTTGCCCAGGTAGTGGTCGATGCGGAAGACCTGATCCGGCTCGAACACGTCGTGCACGATCGCGTTGAGCTCGCGGGCGCTCGCCAGGTCGTGCCCGAACGGCTTCTCGATCACGGCGCGCCGCCAGGAGCCCTCGGGCGCGTCGGCGAGACCGTGCTTCTTCAGCTGCCGGACCACCTTGGGGAAGAACTTCGGCGGCACGGAGAGGTAGAACGCGTAGTTGCCGCTGGTGCCCCGTGAGGCGTCCAACTCGTCGACGGCAGACCGCAGTTGCTTGAACGCGGTGTCGTCGTCGAAGTCGCCAGGGATGAACCGCATCCCCTCGGCGAGCTGCTGCCACACCTCCTCGCGGAACTCGGTACGAGCGTGCTCGCGCACGGCGTCGTGCACGACCTGGGCGAAGTCCTGGTCGGCCCAGTCACGCCGGGCGAACCCGACCAGCGAGAAACCCGGCGGCAGCAGACCCCGGTTGGCTAGGTCGTAGACGGCAGGCATCAGCTTCTTGCGGGACAGGTCACCGGTGACGCCGAAGATGACCAGACCGGAGGGGCCGGCGATGCGGGGGAGCCTGCGGTCGCGGGAGTCACGAAGGGCGTTGCTCCAGGCGGGGTCCGGGACCTCCGCGCCGGCCTTCCCGGGTGCCGCTGCGGCCTTCGAGACCGCGGGGGAGGCCGTGGCCTCCGCGGCCCGGGTCTCCCCGGCCGCCGGAGCCTCGCTCCCGGTCACCGGAGCACCCTCGGCCCTCTCCTCGGTCCCGGATCCCTTCGTCGCGTGACGTTCCTTGCTCATTCCGCTTCGGCCCCCTTGCCCTTCAGCGAAGTCGTGACGGCGTCCAGCAGGTCCTGCCAGGCCACCTCGAACTTGGCGACGCCCTCGTCCTCGAGCTGCTTGACGACCTCGTCGTAGGAGATTCCGAGCCGCTCCACGGCGGCGAGGTCGGCGCGGGCCCGGGCGTAGCCGCCGGTCACCGTGTCGCCCTGGATGTCGCCGTGGTCGGCGGTGGCGTCGAGGGTCGCCTCCGGCATGGTGTTCACCGTGCCCGGCGCGACCAGTTCGTCGACGTACAGCGTGTCCTTGTACGCCGGGTCCTTCACTCCGGTGGAGGCCCACAGCGGGCGCTGCCTGGTGGCCCCGGCCTCGGCGAGGGCGAGCCAGCGCTCACCGGCGAAGACCTCCTCGTACGCCTCGTAGGCGAGCCGTGCGTTCGCCAGCGCCGCCCTGCCCCTGAGCGCGAGGGCCTCGTCCGTGCCCAGCTTCGTCAGGCGCTTGTCGATCTCGGTGTCGACGCGGGAGACGAAGAAGGAGGCCACGGAGTGGATGGCGGACAGGTCGAGCCCGGCGGCCCCGGCCTTCTCCAGGCCGGCCAGGTAGGCGTCCATGACCTGCCGGTAGCGCTCCAGGGAGAAGATGAGCGTGACATTGACGCTGATGCCCTGCCCGATGACCTCGGTGATGGCCGGCAGGCCGGCCTCGGTCGCCGGGATCTTGATCATCACATTGGGACGGTCGACGAGCCAGGCGAGCTGCCGGGCCTCCGCGGCGGTCGCCCGGGTGCGGTGGGCGAGGCGCGGGTCGACCTCGATGGAGACCCGGCCGTCCCGGCCGTCCGTCGCCTCGTACACGGGCCTGAGTATGTCGGCGGCGGCGCGGACGTCGGCGGTGGTCATCATGCGGACGGCCTCCTCGACCGTCACACCGCGCTCGGCCAGGTCGGCCAGCTGCTCCTCGTACCCCTCCCCGGAGCCGATGGCGGCCTGGAAGATGGACGGGTTGGTGGTGACGCCCACCACGTGCTTGGCGGCGAGGAGTTCGGCGAGGTTGCCGGTGGCGATCCGCTTGCGGGACAGGTCGTCCAGCCAGATCGACACTCCCGCGTCGGACAGGCGCTGCAAAGGTCCCGCGGATGCGGTCCTTTCGGTCACTATGATCATCTTCTTTCGTGCGATCGGATCAACCGCGGGCGGCGGCGAGGGATTCCCGCGCGGCGGCGGCCACGTTCCCGGCCGTGAAGCCGTACTCGGCGAACAGGGCCTTGGCGTCGGCGGAGGCGCCGAAGTGCTCCAGGGAGACGATGCGTCCACTCTCACCGACGTACCGGTACCAGGTCAGCGCGATGCCCGCCTCGACCGCCACGCGTGCCTTCACGGACGGCGGAAGGACATGCTCGCGGTACTCGGCGGACTGCTCCTCGAACCACTCCACGGACGGCATCGACACCACCCGGGTACCCACGCCCTCGGCCTCCAGCCGTTCCCGTGCCGCGAGGGCGAGCTGCACCTCGGAACCGGTGGCGATCAGGATCACCTCCGGGGTGCCGGTGGAGGATTCCCGCAGGATGTAACCGCCCTTGGCCGCCTCGGGGTTCGGGGCGTACGTCGGCACCCCCTGGCGGGTGAGCGCGAGACCGTGTGGGGCCGGGGCGGTGGAGTGGCGCCGGAGGATCTCTGCCCAGGCGATCGCGGTCTCGTTGGCGTCGGCCGGGCGGACGATGTTCAGGCCCGGGATGGCGCGCAGGCTGGCCAGGTGCTCGACGGGCTGGTGGGTCGGGCCGTCCTCGCCCAGGCCGATGGAGTCATGGGTCCACACATAGGTGACGGGGAGCTGCATCAGCGCCGACAGGCGCACGGCGTTGCGCATGTAGTCGGAGAACACCAGGAAGGTGCCGCCGTAGACGCGGGTGTTGCCGTGCAGGGCGATGCCGTTCATCGCCGCGGCCATGGAGTGCTCACGGATACCGAAGTGGATCGTGCGTCCGTACGGGTTCGCCTCCGGCAGCGGGTTGCCCTTGGGGAGGAAGGAGCTGTTCTTGTCGATGGTGGTGTTGTTGGAGCCGGCCAGGTCGGCGGAGCCGCCCCACAGCTCGGGCAGGACCGCGCCGAGGGCCTGGAGCACCTTGCCGGAGGCGGCGCGGGTGGCCACCGCCTTGCCCTCCTCGAACACCGGCAGTGCGTCTTCCCAGCCCTGCGGCAGCTGACCTGCGACGACACGGTCGAACAGCCTCGCGCGCTCCGGGTGGGCGCCGCGCCACTCGGCGATCCGCTTGTCCCAGGCCGCGTGTGCCTCGGCGCCGCGGTCCAGGGCCCGGCGGGTGTGACCGAGGACCTCGCCGGACACCTCGAAGGTCTTCTCAGGGTCGAAGCCGAGGACCCGCTTGGTGGCCGCGACCTCGTCCTCGCCCAGCGCCGAGCCGTGCGCGGCCTCGGTGTTCCGCGCGTTCGGGGCGGGCCAGGCGATGACCGTGCGCATCGCGATGATCGAGGGACGCTCGGTCTCGGCCTGCGCCGTCTCGAGCGCCGCGTACAGCGCGTGGACGTCGACATCGCCGTTCTGCGCGGGCTCGATGCGCTGCACGTGCCAGCCGTAGGCCTCGTACCGCTTCAGCACATCCTCGGAGAAGGCCGTCGCGGTGTCGCCCTCGATGGAGATGTGGTTGTCGTCGTAGAGGAAGACGAGGTTCCCGAGCTTCTGGTGGCCCGCGAGCGAGGACGCCTCCGCGGAGATGCCCTCCTCCAGGTCGCCGTCGGAGACGATCGCCCAGATCGTGTGGTCGAAGGGCGAGGTGCCCTCGGGAGCGTCCGGGTCGAACAGACCGCGTTCGTAGCGGGCGGCCATCGCCATGCCCACCGCGTTGGCGACGCCCTGGCCCAGGGGGCCCGTGGTGGTCTCGACACCGGCCGTGTGGCCGTACTCGGGATGACCCGGCGTCTTGGAACCGTGCGTGCGGAACGCCTTCAGGTCGTCCAGCTCCAGCTCGTAGCCGGCCAGGAAGAGCTGGGTGTAGAGGGTCAGCGAGGTGTGCCCGGGGGAGAGCACGAAGCGGTCACGGCCGGTCCACTCGGGGTCCGCGGGGTCGTGTCGCATCACCTTTTGAAAGATCGTGTACGCGGCGGGCGCCAGGCTCATCGCGGTGCCCGGGTGGCCGTTGCCGACCTTCTGCACGGCGTCTGCGGCCAAAATTCGGGCGGTGTCGACGGCTCGCCGGTCGAGGTCGGTCCATTCGAAACCGTCTGCGCTCTGCGCACTCATCTTCAAGAAGTCCTCACTGGATGCATGATCACTGGCGGAACGTCGTCAAACCTAAAAGTCTGACTTTTGCGGGGGAAGGTGCGCGCGTGTCAGCCTTCGGTGAAAGTGGGACATCGGCAGCGGTACCGAGGTGGCACGAGAAGGACATGGCGGACAGAACCACGCAAGAAGGTGACGGGATCAGGACGTACGCGTTCCCCGTCGACCTGAGCGTCCGCGGCGTCGGCGTCCAGGTGGGCCCCATGGGCCCCGGCCGCACCTGGCACGAGGACGCGCCGCTGGACCGCGTCCACCGCATCGACTTCCACGTGGTGATGTTCTTCAACGGCGGCCCCGTGTCGCACATGGTGGACTTCGCCGAGTACCGGGCGCGCGCCGGTGACGTGCTGTGGATACGCCCGGGTCAGGTCCACCGCTTCTCCCGGTCGAGCGAGTACCGCGGCACCGTGCTGACCATGCAGCCCGGATTTCTGCCGCGCGCCACGGTGGAGGCCACGGGCCTGTACCGCTACGACCTGCCGCCGCTGCTGCACCCCGACGCGGCCGAACTCGCCGGGCTCCGCGCCTCCCTGGCCCAGCTGCAACGCGAGTACGAGGACACCACCACCCTGCCCCTGGGTCTGCACACCGCGGTGCTGCGCCACTCCCTGACCGCGTTCCTGTTGCGTCTCGGGCACCTCGCGGCCGGTTCGGCCGAGGCGGCGCGGGAGCACGCCGACACCACGTTCACCCGATTCCGGGACGCCGTCGAGCAGGGCTTCGCCACCAACCACAGTGTCAGTGCGTACGCCGACGCCCTCGGTTACTCCCGCCGCACCCTGGTGCGCGCCGTCCGCGCCGCCACCGGCGAGACACCCAAGGGCTTCATCGACAAGAGGGTCGTCCTGGAGGCCAAACGTCTGCTCGCGCACACGGACCTGCCGATCGGCCGCGTGGGTGCCGCCGTCGGCTTCCCCGACGCGGCGAACTTCTCCAAGTTCTTCCATCAGCACACGGACACGACACCGGCGGCGTTCCGGGCCGAGCTGCGATGACGAAGGGGGCGAGCGCGCGGCCCGCCCCCTCGACGGGCGATCGTGCGGCCCGCCCCCTCATCGGGCGATCGTGCGGCCCGACCGTCGGTGCCTTCGGCCGGTGTGCTCAGTGACCGAAGTCGAACCAGTTCACGTTCACGAAGTCGCTCGGCTGGCCGCTGGTGAAGGTGAGATACACGTCGTGCGTGCCGGTGACCGGGCTGATGTTCGCCGGCACGGTCCGCCAGCTCTGCCAGCCGCCCGTGTCGGCCAGTGCGAAGCTGCCGATCGGTGCGTTCGTGCGGCTGTCGAGACGCACCTCGACCAGCCCGCTCACCCCGTTCGCGGCGCCGCTCGCGACCCGGCCGTAGAACTGCGTGGCGGCCGTGGAGCCGAAGTTGACACCCTTGTACAGGGCCCAGTCGCCGTTGGCCAGCGAGCCGATGTCCTGTCCGCCGCCGGTGTCCGTGGTGGCCTCCGGGACCACGCCCGACTGGCTGTCGTACGACTCGGCCTGGATCGCGCCGTAGGCGTCCCGGTTGCCGGACGGCGGCGGTGTGGTACCGCTCCCACCGTCGGAGGACCGGAGCACCTGCACATAGTCGACCACCATCGGGTGGCCCGGTTGGGTGCCGCTGTCCGGGCCGCCGCCGAACGCGCCTGGGAAGCCGCCGCCCATGGCCACGTTCAGGATGACGAAGAAGCCGTGGTTCGTGGCGTTCGACCAGGTCGTCGCGTCGACCTGGTTCGCCTTCACGGTGTGGAAAGTGACGCCGTCGAGGGAGAAGCGGATCTCCTCGGGGCTTGTCGAGCGGTCCCACTCCATCGCGTAGGTGTGGAAGCCCGCCTGACATGTCGTGCCGCTACAGGACGTGGAGTTGCCGATGCCGGATGTCTCGTTGCAGGGGCCACCCGGGTTGGTGCCGCAGTGCATCGTCGCCCAGTCGGTGTTGAAGCCCTGGACGTTCTCCATGATGTCCAGCTCGCCGACGCTCGGCCAGTTCTGGTAGTTGCCCCGGTACGGCGCCCCAAGCATCCAGAAGGCGGGCCAGTAGCCCTTGGCCGCGGATCCTGTGACGTTGGGCATCTGGATCCGCGCCTGGACCCGCAGCCTGCCGCCGGCCGGGGGCTGGAAGTCGGTGCGCTTGGTCTCGATGCGGCCCGAGGTCCAGTTGCCGGAGGCGTCGCGGCGCGGGGTGATGAGCAGGTTGCCGTTGCCGTCGAGGGAGACGTTGCCGGTGCCGGACGTCATCGTCTCGACCTCGCCGGTGCCCCAGTTGGCGGGGCCGCCCGGGTAGGAGGTCCCCGTGTCGTACTGCCAGTCGGCCGTGTCGACGCCGGAGCCCGCCGCGCCGTTGAAGTCGTCGAGAAAGACCTGGGTCCAGCCGGACGGGGGAGTGGGTGCGGAGGCGTTCGCGGGCAGGGTGGCGGCCGTCGCGGCGGCCACGGCCACACCCATGGTGCCGAGCACGGCGACCAGGACGCGGCGCAGGGGCCGGCGTCTCGGGGGTATGCCGGAGGTGTCCTTCATATGCTGCCTCATTCGTACGGAGTGTGGGGTGCGCGCATACCGGTGAGAGCCGGGGCCGGTGCGCTGCGGTCGTGAGAGCGCTCTCAACCGCGCCGCCAATGTGCTCTCCGCCACTCCGGCCGTCAAGAGATAAAGCCGAGAAAGTCCTTTGTTGGCACGGGAGTTCAGGCGCCGAAGGGGGAGAGGCCGCCGTATGTGCTCCTGGAGGAACGCCGGCCTGGGATCGCCGCGCCCTGGGCGCCGGGCGCGCCCTCCATGCCGATCACGATCCCGGGCGCCGCGTCCCGCCAGTCGCGGATCTCGGGCCGCCACCCGCGTTCGCCGCTCGCCTCAGCCGCCGCGGCGGCCGCCGGGAGGGCGACGCCGGTGGTGGCCGCCGCGCCCAGCAGCGCGGTGGCCCGCAGGAAGCTGCGTCGGCCGGCTCCGGCCTGGGGGGCCTCCGGGGCAGGGCCCTGCCCCGGCTCGTGCGAAGTGCACACGTCTACTCCGTGGGATCCGTGAAAGGTCGGGGGGTCAGAGGGGGCGGAGGGTCCAGCTCCAGCGGTGGACCGCAGGCGCGATCGGATACGAGGCGGAGGCGCGGGGGCCGCGCGGGGTGGCGCCGGGGTCCCGGTGGGCGGCGTCGATGTGCACCACGCACCCGAGGCGCGCCACCGGCCGGTCGTGGTTCCCGGCCGCGGCCACGTGGGCGGGAGGCCGGGGGAGGGTCACCGATACCCGGCGGGGCTCGTCCAGGCGTACGGAGAGCCCGGTGGCGTCCGGTCCCCAGAGCGAGAAGTGCCGTACGCCGTGCAGGCCGCCGCTTCCCGGGGGACGCGGATGCGAGGTGAACAGGTCGCCCGGCACGGCGGAGTGGTGTCCCACGGGCGCCCTCACGGCGCGGTCCGGGCAGCCCTTCCCGGGCCCCTGCCCGTACCACTTCAGCAGATCCAGCCCCGGGACCGTCTCGAAGACCGAGCCGACCCCCGCCACGTCGAGCAGCGCCCACGGCAGTTCGGCGGTCTCCTGCACCCGGATGCCGCCCTCGACCGCGGTGAACACCTGCTCGTGCCGGACGACACCGGACTCGCAGGCGTACATGCAGACCACGGTCACCGGCCCGTCGTTCCGGCGCACGTCCACCACCGTGCGAACGAACGCGTCGAGCCGCCGGACCCGCCGGCACCCGGCCACGCCGCCCGGTTCGCCGTTGCCGGTGGGCGCCCGCCACAGGGCGAGTGTGGGAGCTGCGGTGAGGAGCGGGTGGACCAGCAGGCCGTTCTCGTCCACCTCGACGGACCGGCCCGGAACCGGGAGGGCCTGCTCGGGGGCGGGTCCGCGCAGCCGTACCTGCGGCATGTACACCTCGGCGCCGCGCGGTGCCCACGGCTCGTCGTGCGCCGTGCGCGCCCGCAGGGTCAGCCAGGCCTCGCCACCCTCCTTGGGCAGCGTGAACGGCAGCGTCACGGCCGCCGACTCGCCCGGAGCGAGGCGGGGCAGCTGCGCCGGGGCCGTCAGCGTGGGGCCGTCCGCCGGCGACAGCTCCCATTCGGCGGTCAGCCGGTCCAGGCCCCGGAGGTGCTGCCGGCCCCGGACGACCACGCCCTCGTGCCGGTAGCACTCCAGCCGGACCGGCGCCGCGACCTCCCGGTGCCCGTCCATGGCCGGCTCGGGCGTGCGGTCCGGGAAGACCATGCCGTCCGCGCAGTCCGCGCAGTCAGCGCCGTCGTCCGGGACGTCCCCGAAGTCACCGCCGTACGCCCGGCGGTTGCCGGGCGCGGCGACACCGTTGTCAAACAGTCCCGCGCCACCGCGCCCGGCCGGTCTTCCGTTGCTCACGGGCTGGACAATGCCGTGGTCCCAGAACCCCCGGATGAAGCCGCCCTGAAGGCCCGGGGTGGACTCGATGGCGGCCCAGTGCTCCGGCCGGCGTGCCGTGGCTGTCGCCCATGGCGGCGTGACGAGGTGCGCGCGTACTCCTCGTATGTCGGCGTGCGGCCGGTTTGCGGATGGAAGTATCGATGACCGGAACCAGTGGCGGCATGGTGGTGAGGAACGAACCGGTCGACTCGGCGACCCCGTCCTTTCTCGCAGAGGCGGGCGCCGGGATGATCGTGGCAGGAGAGGTGCAAGCGTGAAGCTGACGATTCTGGGCGGCGGCGGATTCCGGGTGCCGCTTGTGTACGGCGCGCTCCTCGGGGACCGTGCCGAGGGCCGGGTCACCCGTGTCGTGCTGCACGACCTGGACGCCGGGCGGCTGTCCGCGGTGGGGAGGGTGCTTGCCGAACAGGGGGCGGATGTGCCGGACGCGCCCGAGGTGACCGCCACGACCGACCTCGACGAGGCGCTGCGCGGGGCCGACTTCGTCTTCTCCGCGATCCGCGTCGGCGGCCTGGAGGGACGCGCGGACGACGAACGGGTGGCGCTCGCGGAAGGCGTCCTCGGTCAGGAGACGGTGGGTGCGGGCGGCATCGCGTACGGTCTGCGCACCGTGCCCGTCGCCGTCGACATCGCGCGGCGCGTGGCCCGGCTGGCCCCCGACGCCTGGGTCATCAACTTCACCAACCCCGCGGGTCTCGTCACCGAGGCCATGTCCCGCCACCTCGGGGACCGCGTCATCGGCATCTGCGACTCCCCGGTCGGGCTCGGCCGCCGTATCGCCCGTGTGCTCGGCGTCGCCGACCCGCGCGAGGCCTTCGTCGACTACGTCGGCCTCAACCACCTCGGCTGGGTGCGCGGACTGCGCGTCGCGGGCCGTGACGAACTGCCGCGGCTGCTCGCCGACCCCGGCCTGCTCGGCTCGTTCGAGGAGGGCAGGCTGTTCGGCGCCGACTGGCTCCGGTCCCTCGGCGCGGTTCCGAACGAGTACCTGCACTACTACTACTTCAGCCGCGAGACGGTCCGTGCGTACCGGGAGGCCGAGAAGACCCGGGGCGCCTTCCTGCGCGACCAGCAGGCCCGGTTCTACGAGGAGATGAAGCGTCCGGACGCCGCGGCCCTCGAGACCTGGGACCGCACACGGGCCGAGCGCGAGGCCACGTACATGTCCGAGAACCGGGAGACGGCGGGCGCGGGCGAACGCGAGGCGGACGATCTGTCCGGCGGCTACGAGAAAGTGGCCCTCGCCCTGATGCGGGCCATCGCCCGCGACGAGCGCGCCACCCTGATCCTCGACGTGCGCAATCGCGGCACCCTGTCCGTGCTGGACTCCGAGGCGGTCATCGAGGTGCCCTGCCTGGTGGACGCCAACGGCGCCCACCCCATCGCGGTCGACCCGCTGCCCGGCCACGCCACCGGCCTGGTCTGTTCGGTCAAGGCGGTCGAGCGCGAGGTGCTGTCCGCGGCCGAGTCCGGCTCACGCGCAACGGCGGTGAAGGCGTTCGCACTCCATCCGCTCGTCGACTCGGTCAACGTCGCCCGGCGGCTCGTCGACGGCTACACCGCCGTCCACCCCGGCCTCGGGTACCTCAGGTAGTCCCATCGGCGTGGGGGTGGCCCCCCGGCCCCCCCCCCCCCCCCCCCCCCCCGGCCCCCCCGGGGGGGGGGGGGGGCCCCGCCCCCTGGGCTGGGGGATGCCGGCGCAGTTTCGCACCCCCCCCCCGCCCCGGCCGGGCC
>NZ_JAKEEB010000071.1 GCF_021462825.1 Streptomyces glomeratus
GCCATGCTGAAGCGGTGCGAGGAAATCATGCGAGAGGTGTGCGGCAGCTTCGAGACAGATCTGAAGGAGTTCAACGGCGAAAGCGATCACGTACACCTGCTCGTGCACTACCCGCCGAAGATCGCCCTGTCCAAGCTGATCAACAGCCTCAAGGGCGTCAGCTCCCGGTATCTGCGCGCCGAGTACACCGGCCGCATCAACCGCATCGGCATCGGCTCCGTGTTCTGGTCCCGCTCCTACTTCGCCGGCTCGTGCGGCGGCGCGCCGCTCAGCATCGTCCGCCAGTACATCGAGGGCCAGAAGCAGCCCACCTGACCGTCACCGAGGAGGCGCAGCGAACTCCGGCGCTGCGCGCCTCCGACCCGAGGACGCGTTTCCCTCCCCGGCTGAAGCCGGGGATACCCACGCAAGATCAGGGATGGGGAGGTTCATACCCCCACGCTGCCTGTCGCGATGGGGCGGGCGCATGAGTACGCGTGCTCAGCTTCGTATCGTGTCGAGCGATCTGTTGTTTCGCTCCGCCCCCCGCGAGTCTGCGCGCACGGTGGTCGATGCGCGCTTGCGGTGCGGCCGTCATGCCGGGAGGTCTTGGCTGAACCGTGGAAGCGTTCCACGTGCGCCGCGGCGGAGATAGGCCGTGAGGGCCTTGCCCGCGGCGAACTCGGTCGCGGGGTCGACGGGCAGGGGCCAGCGCAAGGCCTTGTACAGGGTGGAGCGGTGGAGGTCCCAGACGGCTTCGACGAGATCGGCGTAGGCCGTCGCGGTGCGGACCGCTGCGAGGTAGGAGGTCGTTGCGACGACCAGCGCGGCGGGAATCGCCCAGGCGCTCCAGGGCGTCCACACCAGGAGGAGGAGACCCCAGATCGTCCAGGTGGCGGCGCGATCGAGGGACGCCCGGGCGTGCGAGATCTCCTCGCGTGCCGGGTCGGGAAGCAGGAGCCAGAGGTGGGGCCAGCACACGACCGGATCGAGGCCGTACTTGCGGGCCGGACGGGACTCCGCCGAGCGCAGGGTGTTGCCCAGGCGGGTCGGCATCTGCTGGGCGGGGCTCGGCGGCATCCGGTTGAGGAGGCGGTCCAGTTGGATGGCCTCGGCCGTCTCCTCGGGGGTCAGTGAGTCCTCGCCGGTGAGCATCAGGGCGCGCCAGCGGGTTGCAGCGGAGGCGCGCCGGCTTGCCTTGCGGCCGACCAGCCGTCGGCGGGGCGCGGCCAGGAACCGCGGCCAGTAGCCCTCCATGAGGCGCAGCATGGGAAGGGAGAGGGCGTTGACGAACGTACCGCTGGCGGTGAGGAGGGCGAGAACGCCCAGGGCCAGGAAGAGTTGAGCCGCGGCCGGGAGACCGGTGATCCGGCTGGTCGTCTCGTTCAGCGCGGTCGGCCGGTGGCCGCCGGAGGCGTGGCCGTCGAACCAGGCCAGGGCTCCCGCCGACCAGAACGTCGCGGCCGGGGACAGCAGCGCGAGCGCAAACCGTTCCGCGAGCTTTTCGCCCAGACCGGTCCAGAGCTTGGTGAGCACGTCTACTCCGCCACCAGCGCTATCCGGTGTGCCGGGCAGTCCGGCACCGGCTCGCCGATCTCCTGGACCGGGTGGCGGTAGTCACCCTCGGGGCAGGCGTAGAAGAGCGGGGCGATGATCTCGCCTTTGCCCGGCAGCTCCTGATAGCCCTTTTCACCGTCCTTCTCCGGCGGGAGCAGCGCGTTGACCCGGTCACGCAATGCGGCATCGGCGGTGAGCAGTTCGAACAGGTCGTCTCCGACGAGTTCCCCGGCGCGCAGGGCCGCCAGGAGTGCCGTGAACCGGTCGGCCGTCACCCGATCGGTCAGCTGGGCGATCTCGGGTTCCAGGGCCACCGCCAGTTCCAACAGCGTGTCATCGTCCATCGGGTGTCTCCTTGGATCATCCACCGACAACACTGAACGCTGCCCATTCGGCAGGCTTGGCAAGCGGCCGGGCGTCGGGGTCGCGACGGCGCAGGGTCCGCCACAGAGGTCGTGCCGCGTCGGGCGGCAGACCGAAGAGGTCCGTCCCGGCTCCGGGTTTCAGATGGGCGGCCAGCTCGGCATGGGTGAGCGGCCGGAGCCGGTTGACGGCCGTGCGCAGCGCCCGGGCGGGCGGGTCCCCCTCGGCACGCCTCCGGTAGAAGGCCGCGACGATCAGGGCGGCAGTGAGGGAGGAGACCGCCCACTGGGTGGCGACCACGGCACGGCAGCCGAGCTGGAGCAGCGCCGTCGGCAGGCTGACGACCTCATCGGGGAGCTTGGTTCCCGCCTGGAACGTCTCGCAGGCCGACATCACGACGAGCTCGGCCTCGACTCGGGTGTTCAACGCGATGATGTCACCGACGGTCAGTGGCTCGTCTTCCGCCATCAGCATCCCGCTCATCAAGGGCGCGTCGCTCCTGCCGGCGCCGTGACACGAGAGGTGGATGAGGCTGGGTCCGTTCAGCGCGTCCAGAACCGCCGCGCGGGTGGCGCCCGGACCGGCGAGTACCTTTCCGGGGCCCGAGGCGGCGAGGGCCGCCGCGCATTCCGCACCGGACCAGGGCAGTGGGGAGGCGGAGACCGGGCGGGGATCGTCGACGACGAGAGCCTCCCGGAACCGCGCGGTGCCGGCGGGCCGCAGCGCCTGCGCGGTCGGCGTGTAACCGATGATCAATTCGTCGACGAGGTACCGTCGGCCGCCATCGGGGTGAGGCGACCACGCGGAGTGCAGGGGGAGCAGCGCCAGCCGGCCGGCGGGTATGAGGACAAGGTGATCGGCCTCCTTCGGAAGGCTCGGCAGCAGCGGATCGAAGATCACTTCCTGCGCCCAGCGGCCGGTTGAGTCGAGCGTCTGCGACCACAGCTCCGGGTCGGTGTGCCGCCCCTGATAGGCCCGGGCCAGCAGGTCGACACGTGGATCGACGGCGGCGTTCCTCAGCTCGGGCAGTTCGACGGAGCGCACCTTGCGCGCGCCCGGCGCGACGATCAGGGCTGTCCCTCCGATGTCGGCCGAGTCGAGATAGACCAGAGTCCGGTCGCCTGCGGCAGAACGAATGGACGGCAGGTCCGGAGGGTCGCCGCCCCGCATGCGGAGCGCCTCTGCCAGCAGCAGGGTTCGGCCGCGTTCCTGCAGCAGGACGCCGTGCTCGGGACGTCCTGAGCGGGCGCAGGCGTAGGCGGCGCGGGCGGGCACGCCCTGCGCGGTGCGCAGCCATGCCTCCTTGTCGACTCGGGAGTCCTGGCGGGCGAAGAGAAGCTCGATCGTCTCGATGCCGAGTTCGTAGGCCTTCACCGCCTCGCTCCACCTGCCGCAGGCTCCTGCCCACTCGCCCCAGGCGAAGGCGGCGGTGAGGGCCCACTCCGGCGCTCGGGCCATTCCGGTCTCGTACGCCAGCCGGAAGTAGCGGTGTGCCGGTCGGCGGTCGCGGCGACGGCTCCGCTCGAGATGTCGGCGGGCGAGCTTGGTGGCGAGGTTGAGATAGCGCGACGACAGCTCCTGGTCGTCAGCCGGTGAATGGGCGATGGCGTTCTCGTACTTGACGATGGCGCGGTCCCGATAGGCGGGATCGCCCGTCTCGTCGTAGGCGAAGGTCAGGCTGTTGCCCAGGTTGTTCAGCCGGGCCGGGTAGGAGTGGTCCCGCGGGTCGGTCGCTTCGACCACCAGGGTCAGGCTGTCGATGGCCTGTTCGAGCAGGGTCCGATCGCGGGTGACGGAGTAAGCCGCGTTCAGGGCGTTGGCCTGGTTGTTCAGTGCCACCAGCCAACTTCTGCGGCCTTCGGGGGCGAACCGGACGGCTTCCGCGTGTGCTTCCAGCGAGCGCTGGAGATCGGCAAAGTCGCCGGAGCGCACGTAGCGTTCGCGCAGCAGTCCGCCGAGTGTCGTGTGTCCATAAGCGGCGACACTCGAGAACTGGATGCCTTCGATGCTCTCCTGGAGCAGCGTCAGCGCCTCGTTCAGATCCGAGAGCCGCCCCGTCTCCTTGAACCGGGCCCGCAGCGACGAGGCGAGCATGACCACGATCACTCCGCGATAGGCGCTGTCGCGTGGCATCAGTGTGACGGCGGCCCGGTGCAGGGCGATGGCCTCGTCGGTGCTTCCGCGGGCGCGATCATGCATGTGCAGCCAGAGAAGGGTCCGGGCCAGGACATCCATGCAGCGCGGGCGTAGTCGGGTCTCCTCGGGAGGCAGTGCGGCGAGCACGGCGCGAAGGCGACGCTCCGCCGCGAGGGACTGAGCCAGGGAATTACGCAGCTGCGCCCGCCCCTCCTCGATGATGCCCAGGTGGTACTCCACATCGGCGGCCCAGGACGGAGCCGCGGCAAGGATCTCCGTCAGACGGGCGTGGGCCTCGTCCAGCTCCTCGCCCTGTCCGGTCTCGAGCGCGTGCCAGCACAGGCACACCGCGGCACGGTCCTGGCAGAGCAACCGGAAATCCGCCTCGGCGGCGCGGAAGTGTGGGTGATCGAAGATCTCCGACCAGGTGACGACGAGCCGTTCCAGGGCGTCGACCTCGTGGTCCCGCCACCAGGCGGTCAGCAGTGCATCGCTACGGTCGACCAACGGTGCCAGTTGGTCGGGAACGGTTGGCAGGGCCAGCCAGCCGAGTTGACCGGCCATGCCGGAAGCCAAGGGGTACTCGCGCACGCACCTTAATTAGCACGGTCTGTCACCGCCCACTTCCTCTTCGGGATATTGGTGGCCGCTGCTCCGCTTGCGGAGCGAGGCCCGCGAGCGCAACTTCGCCGTGCGCGGCTCGGCGTTCTCGGGGGCTTGGCGTCGAACATGTCGACCATCGCCTGCGCCATCGCGTCTGTCATCCCGAAGCCGATGAGGCGCTCGCCGTCTCGTTGGGCGACAGGTCTTCCGGGCCGAGCAGGCGACCTGGCCGGACTCCTCCCACGAGGGGTCGAGCGGCAGCCGCGCTGCGGTGGCGGCGATGTCACGATTGGCCACGGTGGGACTCTTCAGTTCCGGGTCGATCAAGGGCGGATCGACGCCCGCCGTTTCGCCGCGGCCGACCACATCGGCATCTCCCGGCTCGGCAAGCGCCTGGGACCCATCGACAGCGCGCTCGGGGAACTCGGCCTGCGGCGCCCGATCGCGGTCGCGTCGCGGTCGCGGCACCCAGCCATACGAGGCTTGGCCACCACATTGCAGGGAGGAGAGCGGCGGGCAGCCGGAGTGGCCCCGATGTCCTCCGGAGCCGGGCGAATGCCGTGGTAGCTTCCCCGTGGAGGCTCGTACGGGGGCCTGCCCCGGACGAGATGTGCGCCGTACCCGGTCTGCCAAGACGACGCACCGGAGGAGTCGTCGTGGTAACAGGCAGGCCGTCGGTCGATTTCGCCGCTGGTGGGGTGCCCGACCCGGGGGCGCTCGACGTCCGGTGGATTCATGGCTCGCCGTCGGCCAAGCACAACGCCGACCCGGACATCCAGGTACACCGGTACGACGAGCACACGTTCATCCTGCGGCAGAACATGGCGGTCAACTACGAGGCGCCCTTTCTGTTTCTGCTGTTCGGGAATGCTCGGGCGGTGTTGATCGACACCGGTGCCACCGCCTCCGCGGAGTTCTTTCCCTTGCGCCGGACGGTCGACGAACTCGTCGCCGGGTGGCTCGCCCGGCACCCCCGGGACGAGTACGGCCTGCTGGTTCTGCACACCCACCCGCACGGCGACCACATCGCGGGCGACGCCCAGTTCACTGATCGTCCCGCCACCACGGTGGTGGGCGCCGACCTGGCCACGGCCTGGGAGTACTTCGGGTTCGGGGAAGACCCCGACGCCGTGGCGCGGGTGGACCTGGGAGGCCGGGTGCTGGAGTCCTTCGCCACCCCCGGCCATCACGAGGCGGCGGTGACCTTCTACGACCCCTGGACCGGGTTTCTGCTCACGGGTGACACGGTCTACCCGGGCAGGCTCTATATCCAGGACCGGGCCGCCTTCGCCCGGTCCATCGACCGTCTGATCGAGTTCTCCGGCAGTCGGCCGGTTACCCACGTGCTGGGCTGTCACATCGAGATGACCCGGCAACCGGGCGTGGATTACCCGATCCGCACCACCTACCAGCCTGACGAGCCTCCGCTGCAGATGACCACTCGCCATCTGCATGAGATCCGTGCGGCGCTCGCGGAGGTCGGCGACCGGCCCGGTCGGCATGCCTTCCCCGACTTCATCCTCTGCCCCCGCACCTGATCGGCGTACGCCGCCGCACCTGATGGGCGTGCGCCCACCCACCTGGTCCACGACCGTCGTGGGCAGGGTCCACAGCGCGCAGAAGCGCGGCGGCGTGGAGGCGCGCAGCGACGTGCCCCCGGCCGTGTCCGCGGCCAGGGGCACTCCGCTCGTGCCGACTTCGAACACGGCTTGCCTGTGATGTCAGTTCGGCGTGGCCGTGGTGTGGTGCGGCCGGTTGTGTACCAGGAAGGCCGCGGCGAGGGCTGCGCACAGGAAGACCACGGCGATGACGGTCATGCCGGCGTGCACTCCGGAGGTGAAGGCATCGCCCACCGCGGCGGTCACGTTCGGTGGCACCGCTCCCCCGCCGGATCCGGTGGAGACGGCGTGCTCGACGGCCGGCCAGGCGGCGCGGGGGACATGGTGGGCGCCGAGCCGGGCCGGCAGTTGCGACTCGAGCCGACTGGCGAGCAGGGCGCCGAGCAGGGACGAGCCCATGACGGATCCGATCTGGCGGAAGGCGTTGACTGCTCCGGAGGCCATGCCGGCGCGCTCGTGCGAGACGCTGACCAGGGCCGCGGCGGTGCTGGGTGCGGCCACCAACCCGCTCGCGGCACCGAAGAGCACGTACAGCCACCACACGCGTGTGTAGGGGATGGTCGGGTCCATGGTGGTGAATCCCACGGCAGCCGCCGCGCCGAGAAGGAAGCCCAGGGTCAGGGGCAGTTTGAAGCCGATGCGCCGGATGACGCGTCCTGTCCCGTACGCCACGATCACATACACGCCGAAGAAGGGGAGCAGGCGCCATCCCACCCCCAGTGCGGTCAGCTGCTGGACGCGCTCGTAGTAGAGCGTCGACAGGATGGCGACGCCGGTGAAGCCGAACAGCGAGACGGCCGCGACGAACATGACCGCGCTGAACGACGCCGAGCGGAACAGGCTCGGGTCGAGCAGTGGCGTGGTGCTGGCGCGCTCGACGAGGACGAAGCCCGTCAGCGCCGCGGCCGCGACGAACCATGCGGCGAGGATGCGCGTGCTGGTGTAGCCGTCGTGTCCGCCTTCGATGAGGGCGTAGACGAGCGCGGCGATGCCGAGGACGGCCAGCAGCTGGCCGGGGATGTCGAGTCTGCCGCCGGGACTGCGTGACTCGGCGACGAAGGCGCCGATCGCCAGGGTGACCACGGCGAGGACGGCGGTCGAAAGGAAGACGGTGTTCCAGCGGAAGTGGTCCAGCAGGACACCGGCGATCAGCGGGCCGACGGCGAGTCCTATGCCGGACGACGCCGCCCAGGCGGTGACGACTTCGGTGCGCCGGTGGGGGTCGGGGAAGGCGGCGCCGAGCAGAGCGAGACTGTTGGGCAGGATGAGCGCACCGCCGACGCCGGAGACCAGTTGCCCGGCGATGATGCCCCCCGTCGAGTGCGCGGCATAGACGATGACCGATCCGAGGATCAGGACCACAGCTCCGCCGAGAAAAGTCCGTTTACGGCCGTAGAGGTTGCCGATGGTGCCCGCGGACAACACGAGGCTCGCTACGAGCAGTGTGTACGCGGAGGGGATCCAGACCAGTCCGCTCGGGGAGACGTGCAGATCGTCCTGGATGGCCGACAGCGCCGACACGGAGGCGGTGATCAGCAGGAAGGTCGTCATGGCGCCCAGGCACATGGCGATGAGCGTGACGCCCGGGGAGAGCCGGGAGGACGGGGGTGAGGAGAGCGGGTTGCCGGTGGGCTCGCCGGCGACGGGTCTGAGCCGGCCCAGCCGTCGCGGCGGAGTGGAGGGAGCGGTCGAAGGCACCGTTTCCTCGTCTCAGCCGAGCTGCGGGTAGAGCGCGGCGACGCCGTCGGAGAGACCGGACTGCACCTGTCGGCTGCGGTCGTCGACGACGATCTCGTGTGCGCCGGAGGCGATCCCGTCCACGGCCGCGCGGGCGACGTCCGACGGGTGGGTCTTGGAGTCCGTGACATGGCGGGCCATGTCGGTGTCCATGTAGCCGACGTGGAGTCCGGCCACGGTGATGCCCTTGGGCGCCAGCTGCTGGCGCAGGGCGTTGGTCATGTTCCACTCCGCGGCCTTGGCGGCGGAGTAGGCGCCGGTGGTGGGGAAGCTGATCCACGACAGGACGGACAGGATGTTGAGGACCGACCCGCCGCCCTGCGCCTCGATCACCGGGGCGAATTCCCTGATCACGCGAAGGGTGCCCAGGTAGTGGGTCTCCATCTCCAGCCGGATGTCGTCCCAGCTGCCCGTCAGCAGATCCGCCCCCGTCGAGGTTCCGGCGTTGTTGATCAGCACGTTGACGTCACCGGCCTCCTCGGCCGCCGCGGCGACGGAGCCGGGGTCTGTGATGTCGAGCCGGATCGCCTTCACGCCGGGCAGGTCGACCTGCTCCGGC
The DNA here is from genome assembly GCF_021462825.1 of Streptomyces glomeratus. GTDB lineage: Bacteria > Actinomycetota > Actinomycetes > Streptomycetales > Streptomycetaceae > Streptomyces > Streptomyces glomeratus. The sequence goes on from NZ_JAKEEB010000071.1 coordinate 8,554, forward strand.
CGCCGGGCCCCGGCGTACACGGTGGCGCCGCGGGCGGCCAGTTCCTGGGCGAGCGCCCTGCCGAGGCCGCGGTTGGCTCCGGTGACCAGGGCCTTTGCGGTGCTGATGTCCATCATTCCTCCTCCGGGGCGTGCACCCCTCAGCTGACTAATATTTTCAGAAGTCAGCTACGACGCTAACGTCTGGCTACCGATGAGGCAAGCCAGGCTAGGCTGGGGACATGACTGATCTGCTGACGGAACGCGACACCTGGTCCATGACCAACTGCCCCATCGCCCGCACCCTCGAGATCGTCGGCACCAGAACGGCGCTGCTGATCCTGCGCGAGGCGTTCTTGGGCACGCGCAGGTTCGACGACTTCGCCAAGCGCGTGGGCGTCGGCGAGCCCGCCGCCGCGGCACGTCTGAAGGAACTGACCGCCGCGGGGCTCCTGGAACGTGTCCCCTATCAGGAACCCGGCCAGCGCACCCGGTACGCCTACCAGCTGACCGAGAAAGGCCGTGATTTCCGGCCCGTGCTCATGGCGCTGCGGCAGTGGGGCGACACATGGGCCACGGACGAGCGAGGTCCCGCGCTGGTCGTACGCCACAAGGAGTGCGGCGCCCCGGTGCGCGCGGAGCTCCGCTGTGACGACGGCCACGATGTCGGGTACGGGGACACGGTCGTCGACCGCGGTCCGGGCCTCATCCGCACCAGCCCTGAGGGTGACTGAACCCGGCGGGGCGACTGACACCGCCGCGGCCGTTTCAGCCCGGCACCCGCCATCGGCCTTCCGGTGACCGGCATCCGGCCACCGCGACCCGCGACCGGCCATGGAGGTTTCCTTGACGCATGACTTTCATCCCGAGCGGAAGACCCTGCACAGGCCCAGCCAGACCCTGGCCTATCTGGAAGCGGGACCGCTCGACGGACCACCACTGATCTTCGTCCACGGCTGGCCCGCGCGGACCTGGCGGCATCAGGTGACTCCTCCCCCTCGTGAATGAGGGGGCTTCTCGCTATGCCGGTGCGGCGTGGCGACGGACCAGCCCGGCCCGTAGAACGTTCAGGGCGCCCACCGTGTCCGCGTGCGCCTGGTGGCCGCACGAAACGCAGTGGAACTTCTCCTGGGTGGGCCGGTTCTCCGCTGAGACATGCCCGCATTCAGGGCAGGTCCGGGAGGTGTTGCGGGGGTCCACAGCGATCACTTCCCGTCCGGCGCTTTCAGCCTTGGCGTGCAGGAT
>NZ_JAKEEB010000072.1 GCF_021462825.1 Streptomyces glomeratus
CGGCGGTTCGGCTCGAGCCTTGGAGTGTGGACGCCGGCCTTGGCATGCGTCCCGTGGTGGCTCCGCCTCCCGCCCCGTCGTCGGCCGACGTCGTGGTGCACGTCCCCGGGGCGGCTCCCCCCTTTTTTTTGGCGCCCGGCAGACGCGGCACGGGGCCGTGGCGCGCCGCACCCTCGCCGCACCCGTCCCCCGGGGCCGCCGGCCCCGCACCCGACCGTCGCGGGCCCCGTCAGGGGTCCGGCCCCCGCGTCGGCGGGGAGCACTCGGGCTTCGGCACCGATAAGGGCCCGACCAACGGAAGCACCCCCGCGTCGGCGGGGAGGACGTTCCCACGTTCCGAGAGCGGCCGGGTGTACACGTCCGTGACCTTCGAGAGGACCCGCCTCGTGCGTCTGGCCCGCTTCGCCGTAGCGACCGCCGTGCTCGCCGCCCTCCTGATCCCGACGACCGCCGACGCTGCCTCCGCCGCCGAGCCTGGGGAAACCGTCACCCTGCCGGTACGGGACGCACTCGCCAGCTCCCGATGCTCCGACGTCCCGATCACTGTGACGACGGCCCGGTAGGCGATCACCTCGGGAAAGCCACGTCTCCCGAGGCCAAGGACAGCACCACCACCCGGGCCGACGTGCGGGCCGCCTGGTGGGCCCGCGCCGAGGAGGTCGTCGACGACGTCGACGCGATGATCCGCCGCGCGATCACTGGCCCTGAAGGACCCGACGGCCCGTCTGTGGCAGGCCCCGGCGGCGGCCCGGTCATGCCCTCCCCGCAGGAGATCGCCGCGTTCATCTGGCGGCGCGACGGCGGCCTGACCGAGTCACGAAAGTCCGTCAACCGCGCCGACGTCCTGGCGCACGTCATCGACGTCTGCCCGTTCGGCGTGCCCGACCTGGCGGCCGCCGAGGCCCTGACCGGCGCCGTGCTCGCCGTCGACGGCGAGGCCGTCGCCCTACCCGTTGCGACGAGGGAGGCGCCTACTGTTGCGCGAGCCAGAGGGCTATTCCCGGGCGTCCGTGCAGGTCGCCACGCGGTTTCGCCGGGGCCGGGGATCGGGGGCTCGCTCACCTGGGTGCACGTCGGCCGGGCCGCCGCGGCCGTCACTCGGCGGCGGAGCCGGGACGAAGCCGCCGACGACCGGCTCGCCTGGGAAGGGCATCGTCCTCCGTCAGCCCGGCGGCGGGAGCTGCGTCGATTGGGTCCGCAGCAGCCGATGGCATGGTCCGATTCCTTCGGGGATGGCGAGTCGGGTGCCGTCCGTTTGTCCCCAGCTCGTTGGACGGTTCGTTATGCCCTGAAGCTGGCGGGCTTCCATGTCGTCGACCAGGCGGACGACAGCACGCCGGGGCTGCGGGTGAGCGAGGCGCCCGCGGGCGTGCTGGTGAGCTGGACGACGTCGCACGGGTTCACCGCGCTGGCGGCAGATCAGCCTGGGGCGTGGAGCGATGGGATGCGGGTGGTGGTGCAGGCGGCGGTGGCGGGCCTGCTGGTCCAGCGCGGGCACACGGTGGCCGAGACGCTGGACGGGAACGGCATCGTGGTGCTGGCGGAGGGATCAGCGGCCGGTCCGTGACCGGGCTCCCCGATTCTGCCGGCAGGGAAAGACCCTTCGACCTCCCTCCAGGTGTGAGGACCCTTCCCCGACCGGCTCCGGATGGCTACCCGGCCGCCCGGGTCTCACGCCGTCACGGCCCTGCTCTCGTATTGCTGCCGCCACCCGGCAAGTAGCTGAGCGTGACGGCCTGGGCATCGGTCTTCGGGGGTGGGTCCGGTGCCGGTAGCGTGCTGCCGACGACGCGATGTGAAGGGTGGGGCCCTTGCCGTCGGACGGTGGCTGGCTCCCAGCGGCCCGGCGTCGCCGAGAGGCAGCAGCGGGGTGCCGTGCTTTTGAGCGGCGTTAAGGGCTTGGCTCGAGGTTACTCGGCGGGTATGGCGAAGCTGCATCTTCCAGGGCGAAAAGATTCTCACCGCGATGACGAGGTGCTGGCGCCGCAGGAGGCCGGGCCGGGTCCGGAGGTCGAACGGCGTGCCCCGGACGCCCCGACCAAGCTGCCCAGGCGATCGTGGGGCAGAGTTTTCAAGGGGACGCTGAAGGAGTTCAAGGACGACGAGTTGACCGACCGCGCCGCGGCCTTGACGTACTACGGGGTGCTGTCGCTGTTCCCCGCGCTGCTGGCGTTGGTCTCCTTGCTGGGCCTCGCCGGGAAGTCGGCCACCGGCGCGGTGTTGGACAACCTCAAGCAGTTCGCCCCGGGCTCGGCCCGCAACATCATCACCGGGGCCGTTCAGCAGTTGCAGGGCAACGCCGGTGTCGGATCGGTCATGGCCATTGTCGGCCTGGCGTTGGCGATCTGGTCGGCGTCCGGGTACGTGGCGGCGTTCATCCGTACCTCCAACGCCGTCTACGACATGCCCGAGGGCCGTCCGGTGTGGAAGGTCCTACCGGTGCGGGTCGGGGTCACGGTCGTGCTGATGGTGCTGGCCGTGATCAGCGCGCTGATCGTCGTCTTCACCGGCTCCCTGGCCCGCCAGGCCGGACAGGCGCTCGGGATCGGGGACACGGCACTGACAGTGTGGTCGATCGCCAAGTGGCCGGTGCTGGTCGTGCTGGTCACTGTCATGATCGCGATCCTGTACTGGGCGAGCCCCAACGCCAGGGTCAAGGGATTCAGGTGGGTCACTCCGGGCAGCTTCCTGGCCCTTGTGATCTGGATGGTCGCCTCCGCCGGCTTCGCGTTCTACGTCGCCAACTTCCCCTCCTACAACAAGACCTACGGCACGATGGCCGGTGTGATCGTCTTTCTGGTCTGGCTGTGGATCACCAACCTGGCGATCCTGCTGGGCCTGGAGTTCGACGCCGAGACCGTGCGGCAGCGGGCCGTCGCGGGCGGGCATCCGCCGGAGGCTGAGCCGTACACCCAGCCCCGCGACACCCGCAAATGGGACGAGGAAGACCGGCGCCTCCTGGACGAGACCTGACTGCGGCCCAGCGCCGCTGCCGGGAATGTCCGGTGATCTATGGGATACCCGCAGGGTATGAGGTTGCTGGCAGGGATTCGTGAGACAGACCGCAGCCTGACCAAGCGGCTCGCTGCCAGTGCGTCACCCGGCCTTCACCGGACGCTGTCAGTGGTGAAGGAGGCAGCGGAGGGGAGCAAGCTGTGGTGCGGCGCGGCCTCCCGAACCGGTGCGGCAGAAGGCAGCCCAGGGGGCGCAGGCGGCGCGGGACAACCGCGCCCTGCTGCGGCAGCCGGCGTGGCCGTCCTGGTATGGCTGGCATGTCGCCGTACGAAGGGGTGAGCGGATGAAGGCCTCGAAGATCGCCTACAAGCCGGTCGGTCTGGCCCTGGGAGCCGTCAGCGGCATGCTCGCCGGAGCCGTGTCCAAGCAGGCGTGGAAGATGCTCGGCCACGACGAGGACGCCCCCGACGCCACCGACGAGGAGCGCGCCTGGAGCGAGGTGCTGCTCGCCGCCACCTTGCAGGGCGCGATCTTCGCCGGGGTCAAGGCCGCCGTCGACCGAGCCGGCGCCGCCACCACACGCCGTCTGACCGGCACTTGGCCCGGCTGACATCCAAGGCGAGACGGGGGTGCCGGTGTGACGTGGATACCGGCACCCCCCTGCGAGGTTCTTCCCCGTACGGAAAGGTCCCAGGCCGTGTCCGCTTCCCCACGCGTTGCCCGCGCTGTGTGCCGCGGCAGCCATCGGCGTCATCCTGGCCGCACGGTGGGCCGCCACCCAGCCGTCACGAAACCGCCATGGCGCCAGCGCCGCTCGGCCTCCGTGGCGCCGCTCCGCACCCGCACCCGGCCAGACCCCACCCGCAGCGCCGGACGAGGCCGCGGGGTCAGCCGTGAAGGACGCCGAGGAACACGTCCAGCGCTGCTGGCGGCAACTGCGAACCCACCCTGGCCGGCCCGACTGACCAGATGCGCCACTGGTCAGGACGATGCTTCTGAAGGTTGTGTGAACTCGGCTGGCCTCGCTTTTGCCTGCTGAGGGCTCGGGCAGGCTGAGGTCATGGGGATAGGGCAACGGCGAAAAGCTGATCGTCGACTGCGTGTGTCCAGCGTGAGGGCGGGCGACCGGGTGACAGTGCCGGTGGTGGGCGAGGTGGACTTTGAGACGCTGCCCCGGCTCAGGGCAGAGCTGGACACCGCTGTGTCCAGCGGGGCCCGGTATATCGAGGTCGACTTCGGCCGGGTGGAGTTCTGCGACTGCTCGGGCCTGTCCGTCCTGCTGGATGTCCGTGCTCGCGCATGGCGGGCAGGATCCTGTTTCTGCGTGAGTGGCCCGGTCGCGCCCGTGGTCGCCCGGTTGTTCCAACTGACGGAAGCAGGACCTCTGTTGTTGAAGCGGGCAGCATGACCGGCTCCGGGACGATCGATGGAACCGTGGTTGGTGTTGAGATTGATCATGGTCGTGAGCTGCTTGGAGGATCGGCAGCATCTGATGGCATGATCCGACTCTTTTGGGGCAGGCGAGGCCGGTGCTGCCGTTCATCCCGAGCTCGTTGGACGGGTTCGCCATGTCCTGAAGCTGGCGGGCTTCCATGTCGTCGATGAGGCGGACGACACCACGCCGGGGCTGAAGGTGGGCGAGACGCCCGCGGGTGTGCTGGTGAGCTGGACGGCCTCCCACGGGTTCACCGCGCTGGCGGCAGATCAGCGTGGGGCGCCCAGCGACGGGATGCGGGTGGTGGCGCAGGCCGCGGTGGGGGCCTGCTGGTCCAGCGCGGGCACACGGTGGTGGAGACGCCGGACGGGAACGGCACCGTGGTGCTGGCGGAGAAGCCGGCGGCCGGTGCGTGACCGCCCGCCTTCGTCTCACGCCGTCACAGCTGGCGGCCGACTGGGTCAGGACCGGGGTCGTCGGCCAGCACGATCGCCGAGGTGATCCGCTTGCCCACCGGTTCGCGGTGGATGGCGAAGGTCTGCCCGACGGCCATCACGATCTCCAGCCCGTGCTGGCCGATCCGGGTCGGGTTGGGCGCGAGGATCTGCGGTGGGGTCGGGTTGTTGTCCCATACGGTCACCTCGACCGCTCCGCCGTTGACTTCCAGGGTCAGCAGGCACGGGCCGGGTGCGTACTTGCGGGCGTTGGTGACCAGCTCGCTGACCACGAGCTGCACCATGCCCATCGCCCGTCCGGAGACCGGCAGCCCGTGGACGGCCTGCACATCGGTGAGGAATCCACGGGCGAGGTCCCGGGCGACGGCGATGTCTTCACTGCCCTCGAACGCACCGGACGCCGAGATGACGTCCCCCAGCAACGATTGCCCGTCTTCGCCGTCTGCTGTCTGATCCATGCCGCTCCGCCTCGCCCCCGTGCCCAAACGTGCTTCGCTCGTTTACCCCCGAACCTTCACATCAGGCGCGGCCGGGTCGGGCAGGGAGGTGGTGTCGGTGTCGTCTGCGCGGGCCTTGGTGTCAGCGTCCTCGCCCAGGACGGGGCGTCTACCGAAGGGGCCGTCCTCGCCGAGCAGAGCCCCGAGAGCTGGGGCGCCCTTCGCACGGTGAAGACCGTAGATCATGCGTTCACGCTCCCCGCCATCTGGTCCGGAATGCTCCCGGCGCTCTGGAGGGCGGCGAAGTCGGCGTGCGCCTGTTCGACTGCTTCCGGATACGCCTGCCGCTTGGCATGTTCGGCGAGTGCCCGGTAGATGCTGGACAGGCTCGGGTTCTGTCCCTTGCGCTTGCCGGTGGGGATGATCAGATCGGGCTGGATCTGCTCGACTGTCTCGCCGTGCGCGCGGCGGCGCAGGACGGTGTGGAGCATGTCGTCGGTGATGACCGGCGGCTGGCCGCCGTGCTTGCCCTTGCGGGCCGCGGCATCGAGCCCTTCCAGCGTCGACTCGCGGATGTTCTGCCGCTCGGTCTCCGCCATCGCGGCGAAGAACGCGAACAGCAGGCGGCCGTGCCCGGCTGCATCGTAGGTCCCGGCCAGGGGTCCGGCGAGCATCTCCAGGACCAGGCCGTGGGCGCGAGGTGGTCGGCGAGCGCGGTCAGCTCGGCGGCGTCGCGGCCGAGCCGCTTCATCTCGTACACCGTGAAGATCACCCGGCAGTGCGGGGCGTGCGCCTTGATCTCCCGGGCGGCTGCCAGCGCCTGTTCGAACTTGGGACGGACCCGCACCGGGTGCTGATCTTCTCAGCGAAGATCTTGTCCCGGGGGATGTTCTTCGCGGCGAGCGCGTCCAACTGGCTGTCGAGTTCCTGGCCGAGAGTCGAGCAGCGGGCGTAGCCGATCCGGATGTCCGCACTCGGGGCCTCCGCGTCGAGCGGCGCCGGGATCGGAGTGCCGGGCCGCCACGGCTCGCTTCGTTTCGGTAGAAGTGGATGCGATGTGTCGGCCTCATGTCAGTGAGAACGTGTCAGTCAGGGTTGAGCGGGAGGAGCGTGTTTCTGCTGGTCGTCGGCCGGTGGCTGGTGCTTGCCACTGACACGGCGGTGGTACTTCGCGACCTCGAGGCTGTCATGGGATGGTACGTCCCCAACTGGCTCACTGCCACGAAGACGGCACATCGCAGATGAACTGGTCCTTGCTGCGGCCGCGTCCGTAGACGTGGCAGAACAGCCGGTCGGGACTGGTCTCGGCGTCCGGCCGCAACCAGGTGGAGACGTCCACCGCCAGCACGATCCGGCCGTCGACCGCACGCGGCACGGGCAGTGAGGCCAGCAGGCTCCTCAGCCGGGACGGCTCGGCCCAGCCGGCGTTCAGCGCCTGGTAGAGGGCGCCGTGCCCGCGCCGGTGCTCGGCCTCCAGACTCAGGTCGATCGACCAAAGTCTGTACAGGCCCGTCCTTGCACAAGATCGCGTCGGTCAGCTCGAAGAGCGCGTCCGCGCGGGCGTACAGACACTCGTAGAACTCGACCCGAAAGCGGGACAGGACGTCCAACGCGTCACCCGCGGACCCAGGGACAGGCAGACTCATAGGCAGCGGCCGTTCTCTCGCACTTCGTTACTCAACATCTCGAAGCGTGAAGAACGGCCGCCTCGACTGTCCCGGGAAGAACCGCAGATCAGCAGGTCGGGTGACCCCCGAGGTTAAACAACAAGCTCAGACTCAGACACCTGGGCGGGTCGCCGGTGCGACCTCCGGCGATAGGTGGCCAGAGAGGCCGGGAATTGTGCTGGTCGGCGGTCGGCGCTCAATGGCGGTTGGCCATTTTGCTCAGAGATAGTTGGCCATCGCGGCCCTGACTTCGATGTGGCGCGTTGGCGGGGTTCGCCACCTATTGCGCTCAGCTGGCGGTGCGGGTCATAGACGGACAACGATCAGGGCGATGTCGTCGCGGGCGCCGCTGCTGACGCCGAGGTGCGCGAGCAGGGCGTCGGCGAGGTGTTCGGGGCTGTGGCGGGCATAGCCGGGCGAGGGCGTCAGTGAGGCGTTGGAGGCCGGCGTCGATGTCCTCGCCGCGGCGTTCGATGAGGCCGTCGGTGTAGAGCACGAAGGTATCGCCGGGAGTGAAGGTCAGGTCGGCCTGGGGGCGGGAGACGCCGGCAGGCTGTTCGACGCCCGGCATACAGCGCACCTCCGATCTGTTCACAAAGGTGAGGGATGTGCCGGTCGGCCCCCTCCCCCGCGAGGGCGTCTCTCGCCCACCGCGGCCACTCACCAGGCCGGCATGATGGGAGCAGGAATGAGCGTTGCGACCACCACGACATCCGTGACCAGGGTCCTCAAGGTCTGGAGCCGGGCGGCGCTGCACCCGCTCTTCCTGGTCGTCCCCCTGGCTCTGATCGTCTCCATCCCGGCGGCCGACGCGTTCCTGCCTCCGGACATCCACCTCGCCCACCTCCTGGTCGTCGCCACGGCGGTGACCGCCATGGGCGCGGGCCCGCGCCCCACGGCCCTGATCGGTGGCCTCGCGATACTCGCGCTGATCGCCGCGGGGGCGGAGCGGCGGACCCTGGGCACCGAGAGTGTGCTGGTCGAACTCGCTTCGCTCACTGTGCTCTCCGCCCTGCTGTTCGCCTTCACCCACCTGCGGGACCGGCACCAACGGGAACTGAGCAGAGCGCGCACCGTTTCCGACACCGCACAGCGGGTCGTCATGCGCCCGCTCCCCCGGCGGGCCGGGCCGGTGTCCCTCGCCGCGGAGTACCACAGCGCCGAGGCCGACACCTACATAGGCGGCGACCTCTACGCCGCGGCCCGTACCTCCGACTCCACCCGACTGATCATGGGTGACGTCCGGGGCAAGGGCCTCGCCTCGATCAGCGACACGGCGATCGTGCTGGGTGCTTTCCGCGCTGCGGCCCATCGGCGGATCCCGCTGACGGAGCTGGTCGCCTACCTCGAGGACGCCGTCCGCTGGGGCCTCGCGGAGCTCTCGGAATGCGAGCCCGACGCCGCCGAACGTTTCGTGACCGCCGTGGTGCTCGACATCCCGGACGACGAGCCGGTGGTGCACATGATCAGCTGCGGCCATCCGCCGCCCCTGCTGCTGGGCCGGGCGACCGGGACCGTCACCGCGCTCCAGGTGAGCGAACCCGCCCCGCCGCTCGGCCTCGGCGCCATGTCCGACGACACGTATACGGCGGCGACCTTCCCCTTCCACGAGGGGGACAGGATCCTGCTCTACACCGACGGCGTCACCGAGACCCGCGACGGCGCGGGCACCTTCTACCCGCTCGCCGACCGCCTCGCGAGGTGGGTCGACCACGCCCCCGGGCCGCTCCTGAAGCAGATCACCGCCGACCTGCGGGCCTATGTGGGCGGTCTACTCGACGACGACATGGCCATGATGATCGCCCAGCGCGGCCAGGCACCGGCGGCCGCCTGAGCGGAGTCGAGAACGCTGCTGGGCCGGCGCCCCCGGACTAAGGGCTCGCAGAGAATCAACGTGTTGCTTCGCGTGATTCGGCTCGTTGTTGTGATATGAGCGTCTCCGATGAGG
>NZ_JAKEEB010000073.1 GCF_021462825.1 Streptomyces glomeratus
ATGTGGATGAGCCGACTCCGTTCGTGGACTGGGAGTCGGGTGCGGTGCGGTTGCTGACCGAGCAGCGCCCGTGGCCGAGCACCGGCCGGCCCCGCCGCTCGGCCGTCTCCGCGTTCGGCATGAGCGGCACCAACGCCCATGTCGTGCTGGAACAGGCACCCGCCGAGGAAACCTCGCCGGCGCCTGAGCAGCAGACCCCGCACGCGGCACCGGCCGTGCTGCCCTTCCTGGTCTCGGGCCGCAGCCAGGACGCCCTGAAGGCCCAGGCCGCCCGGCTTGCCGGCCATCTGTCTGCGCCCGCCGGGGACAGCCCGGCCGACATCGGCCACTCCCTGGCCACGACCCGGGCCATGCTCGACCACCGGGCGGTCGTCATCGGCGGCGACCCGGCCACCGTGAGGGCCGGACTGACGGCCCTCGCGGCCGGCGAGGCCCACCCCCAGCTGGTCAAGGGGGCCACCCGGGATCACGGCCGTACCGTGTTCGTCTTCCCCGGGCAGGGTTCCCAGTGGGCCGGCATGGCCGTGGAACTCCTCGACACCGCACCGGTGTTCGCTCGCCGCCTGCGGGAGTGTGCGCGGGCCGTCGGTGCTCACGTCGACTGGGACGTGGAGGACGTGCTGCGGGAGCGGGAGGGCGCCCCCTCACTGGACCGTATCGAGGTGGTCCAGCCGGTGCTGTTCTCGGTGATGGTGTCCCTGGCCGAACTGTGGCGCTCCCACGGCGTGGAACCGGACGCCGTCGTCGGCCACTCCCAGGGCGAGATCGCCGCGGCCGCCGTCTCCGGTGCGCTGACCCTCGAGGACGCCGCACGTCTGATCGTCCTGCGTTCGCAGCTGTTCGCCGACGAGCTCGTCGGCCGGGGCGCGGTCGCCTCCGTCGGCATCGCCAAGGCCGCACTGGAGCCGAGGCTGCAACCCTATGGCGACGCCCTCTCGATCGCGGGCGTCAACAGCCCGCAGCTGGTGACGGTGGCGGGTGAGCCCAAGGCCCTGGAGGAACTGGTCTCCACACTCGTCGACGAGGGCGTCCGGGCACGGATCATCCCGGCGACCGTCGCCTCGCACTGCTCCCAGGTCGACCGTCTGCGCGGCCGTATCGCCGAACTGCTGGACTTCGTACGTCCCCGGGCCGGGCGCGTCCCGCTGTACTCCACCGTCACCGGCGAGGTGCTGGACGGCACCGAGCTGACGGCGGACTACTGGTTCGAGAACTGCCGACGTCCCGTCGGCTTCGAGCTGGTGGTGCGCAGGCTCCTCTCCGACGGCTTCGGCGTGTTCGTCGAGTCCAGCTCCCACCCGGTGCTCGCGCTCAGCGTCGAGGAGACCGCCGAGAGCGCCGAGAGCGATCCCATCGTCATCGGGACGCTGCGCCGGGACCAGGGCGGCCTGGAGCGCTTCTACTCGTCGCTCGGCGAGCTGCACGTACGCGGTGTCCGTGTCGACTGGACCCCCGCGTTCGCCGGCACCACGGCCCGCCGGGTCGAGCTGCCGACGTACGCGTTCCAGCGCCGCAGGTACTGGGTGGAGGCCACCGCGGAACGGGACACCACCTCCGCCGACGCGATCGAGACCGCGTTCTGGGAGACCGTGGACCGGGAGGACCTGGAGTCCCTGGCCTCCACCCTCGGCGTGGACGCGGGACCGCTCGGCGCGGTCCTGCCCGCCCTGGCGTCCTGGCGGCGCAGCAGCCGCCCGGATCCGGAGCTGGACTCCCTGCGCTACAGGACCGCCTGGCAGGCTGTCGGCGACCCCCTGCCGACGGCCCTCACCGGCACCTGGCTGGTCGCGGTGCCCGCGGCCGCCGAGGGCTCGCCGCTGGTCCGGTCCGTCGTGCGGGCACTCGAAGACAGCGGAGCCCGCACCCTCACCCTGGTCGTGGAGCCCGGCGCCGACCGGCAGGGGCTGACCGGCCGGCTGCGTGAGGCGACGGACGGAGAGCCCCCCTCCGGGGTGCTCTCCCTGCTCCCGCTGGACGGTACGGCCGACGAAAGCCGGCCGGCGCTGCCCCACGGGCTGGCGGGGACCCTGCTGCTTCTTCAGGCCCTGTCCGACGCGGGCTTCGACCGCCGCGTGTGGTCGGTGACCCGGGGCGCCGTCGCGACCGGTGGCGTCGACCGTGTCGAGGATCCCGTGCAGGCCCAGGTATGGGGGCTGGGCGAGGTCGCCCGGCTGGAGGTGCCCCACCTGTGGGCCGGTGTCGTCGACCTGCCCGGGGCTCCCACGCAGCGGGACCTGGCCCGGCTGACGGCGGTGCTCGGCGGGGCGGGGGAGGAGAGCCGGCTCGCGGTCCGGCCGCACGGGCTCTTCGCGCGAAGGCTGGTGCGGGCCCCCCGGGGCAGCGGTGGCGCGGCCACCGGCCGCTGGGAGCCGCGCGGCACCGTCCTGATCACCGGAGGCACACACGGGCCGGGCGCGCATCTCGCCCGCCGGCTGGCCGGATCCGGGGCCGAGCACCTGCTGCTGACGGCCGCACCGGGGGCACCGTCCGACGGTGCGGAGGACCTGGTCGCCGAACTGAGGGCCCTGGGCACCCGGGTGACCGTGTCGGCAGCCGACCCCGCCGACCGAAGCGCACTGGCCGAGGCCCTGGCGGGCATACCGGACCAGGCCCCGCTGACAGCCGTCTTCCACACTGCGGGCCTGCTGGAGGAGGAGGCGCTCGGCACGCTCACGCCCGCCGGGCTGGAGAACGTCCTGCGCACCAGGACCCTCGGCGGACGCCATCTCCACGAGCTGACACGGAACCACGACCTGTCGGCGTTCGTCCTGTTCTCCTCCGTCGCCGCGGCTCTCGGCGGCGGTCTGGGGCTGGCCGGCCACGCCGCCGCGGGCGCGTACCTCGACGCGCTGGCCGAACACCGCAGGGCCCAGGGCCTGCCCGCGACGTCCCTTGCCTGGGGCGTGTGGGACGAGGAGCCGGACGAGGCCGAGGCGGCGGCCGCCGCGGAGACCCGGCGCGAGCGCCTCACCCGCCGCGGTCTGCCACCGATCACCCCGCGTCGGGCCCTGACCGCGCTGTGGCAGGCGCTCGGCGAGGACGCCTCCACACTGGTCCTCGCCGACGTCGACTGGGACCTGTACGTGCGGGTGCTGGCCGGGGGCCGTCCCGGGCCGCTCCTCGGTGGCATCCCCGAGGTGAGCCGGGCGCTCCAGGGCGCCGGTTCGCCGGGCGCGGACCGTGCCACGGCCGCGCTCGCGAGGTTCCGGGAGGCCGGTCCCGCAGAGCGGCACGGGCTGCTGCTCGACCTCGTACGGGCCGAGATCGCGGACCTCCTGGGACACACCGACCCGGAGGCCGTCGACGTCCATCGCGACTTCCTCGAACTCGGTATGGACTCGGTGGGCGCGGTGGCGCTGCGCAACCGTCTGGACTCCGTACTGGGGCGCAAACTGCCCGCCCGGACCGTCCTGGACCGGCGTACCCCCGACGCGCTGGCCCGTTTCCTGCGCGACGAACTCGGCCGGGACGACGACGCGGTGGCCGCGGCGGGACCGGAGGACGACCTGGGGGAGCGGTATCTGCGTGCCGTGGCCGAAGGCAGGGCCGACGCCCTGCGCGGCCGGATCGCCGCGGCGGCGGCCGGACGTCCGTCCTTCGACGTGCCCGCACCCTCCGACGTCCCCGAGGCAGTGGTCCTCGCCAAGGGTGCTCGGCAGCCCTCGCTGATCTGCTTCCCCACCGTCCTCGCCACGTCGGGCCCCCACCAGTTCGCTCGGTTCGCCGCGCCCTTCGCCGGTGACAGGGAGGTCTCGGCGCTCTCGCTGCCCGGCTTCCTGGCGGGCCAGCGACTGCCGGCGACACTCGAGGCGATCACCGTCGCGGCGGCCGAGGCGGTCGGCCGCCGTGCCGACGGCGCACCCTTCGCGCTGGTCGGCTACTCCTCCGGCGGACTTCTGGCCCATGCGGTCACCGCGCGCCTGGAGAGCGAGGGCGTCTGCCCCGAGGCGCTGATTCTTCTCGACACCTACCTGCCCGACAGCGAGGTGCTCGCGGAGCTCAGTCCCGCGCTGATGGACGGCATGGCGAGGCGGCTCGGCGACTTCGCGCCGCTGAGCAGCGAACGCGTCACCGCGATGGGCGGCTACCTCGATCTCGTCGCCGGGTGGCAGTCGGCGGACGTCAAGGCCCCGGTGCTGCTGGTGCGTCCCGCCCGGCCCGTGTCGGGGGCGCCCGAACCACGGGACGGGGGCTGGCAGTCCACCTGGCAGTGGCGCCATGAGGCCCGGGAGGTACCGGGCGACCACTTCTCGATGATCGAGGAGCACGCCGCGACCACCGCCCGGGCCGTTCTGACCTGGCTGGAGGACACGGCGCCCGCAGTGACCCCGGCCACCACCGCCGCGGCGAAGGAGCGGTCGGCATGAAGCAGCGGACCCCCGTTCTGATCGTCGGCGCGGGCCCGGTCGGGCTGGCCATCGGCTGCGCGCTGTGGCAGCGCGGCGTCCCCGCCCGGGTCGTGGAGGCCCAGAAGGAACCGCACACCGGTTCCCGGGCGGTTCAGCTCCACCCGCCCACGCTGCGCGTCTTCCGCGAAGTCGGCATCCTGGAGGAGGCCGAGCGGGCGGGGCTGCGGATCCGCTCGACGAGCTACCACCTCGCCGGCGGCCGTACTCTGCGCGTCGCGCTGGGAGCGGAGAACGAGCCGCTGATGCTCCCCCAGGAGGACACCGGCCGGCTGCTGGAGGCGGCTCTGGAACGAGCCGGCGGGCGGGTGGAGCGATCCGTCCGGGTCACCGACGTGGCCACCACGGGGGACGTCGTCACCGTGAAGGCCGAGGGGCCGCAGGGCCCGGAGATGATCGAGGCCGACTGGCTCGTCGCCGCCGACGGGGTGCGCAGCACCGTCCGGGAGCAGTTGGGCATCGACTTCGCCGGCTCCGCGGTGCCCACGGACTTCCTGCTCGCCGAGGGCCGGATCGACGGCGCCTTCGAACGGGACGCGGTGCACTACTTCCTGGGCCGCACGGGCTCGGTCGTCTTCGCCTCCATGCCCGGTGGCCGGACCAGGGTCTCCGGCGCGGTACCCGCGGACCATCCCGTGACACCCGCGGGTGTCCAGCGGCTTCTCGACGAACGCGGCCCGGGCGGCATCGCGATCGACGACCTCGACATGGTCAACCGGTTCACCAGCCAGGAGCGGATCGCCTCGGCCCTGCGGAAGGGACGCTGCTTCCTGGTGGGGGACGCGGCCCACACGCATTCCCCCCTCGGCGGGCAGGGTCTCAACCTGGGGCTCCAGGACGCGCACAATCTGGCCTGGAAACTGGCGGGCGTGATCGACGGGGCGCTGCACCCGCGCATCCTCGACACCTACGAGGCCGAACGGCGTCAGGCCGCCGAGCAGATCGTCCGTACCACCCACCAGTTCCTGAAGGTCTTCATGCTCGGCCCCGTCGCGGCCCGAGTGCGCAACACGGTGTGGAGCGCCCTGGAGACGACGGGCGTGCTGCGTCGCTGGTTCGTCCCGCTGCTCGCCGGCTGGCGGGTCCACTACCCCGACACGCTGTCCGAAGGCCCGCGGAAGGGAACCCGGGAGACGGCCGTACGGTCGCGCGGACTGCCGTCCCCCGGCAGGCGCGCCCCGCACTGGGTGCCCGCGCCCGCCACGGCCGGCCCCGCCGGATTCCGGCTGGTGACGCTGGGCCCCGCGGACGGCGGGACGGACCGGGGAGGCCGGGCGCTGGCACAGGGGTCACCCGTACCGCTCGCCCATGAGCACGTACCCCGGCGCACGCCCGGCTTCCTGCTCCTGCGCCCCGACGGCTATGTCGCGGCCGGAGGCACCACCCCCGCAGAACTCGCCGACGTACGGCGCCTGCTGGCCCGCATGGCACCGCATGACCCGTCGAAGACCACGGGCCGAGGAGGAGCGTAGACATGCTCACCCAGGAGCGCCTGGCAGAACTGATCGAGCTGAAGTCACGGGTCCGTCAGGGCCCCGACCCGAAGGCGACCGAACGTCAGCACGCCAAAGGCAAGCTGACGGCGCACGAGCGCATCGAACTGCTCCTGGACGAAGGGTCCTTCCAGGAGATCGAGGCGCTGCGGCGGCACCGGTCGACCGCATTCGGCATGGACCGGCGCCGCCCCCACTCCGACGGCGTGGTCACCGGATGGGGCAAGGTCCACGGGCGCACCGTGTTCGTCTACGCGCACGACTTCCGGATCTTCGGGGGAGCGCTGGGCGAGGCCCACGCCGCCAAGATCCACAAACTGATGGACCTGGCCGAGGCCGCGGGGGCACCGCTGGTGTCCCTCAACGACGGCGCCGGCGCGCGTATCCAGGAAGGCGTCACCGCGCTGGCGGGCTACGGCGGGATATTCCGGCGCAACACGCGCAACTCGGGGGTCATCCCGCAGATCAGTGTGATGCTCGGACCGTGCGCGGGCGGTGCGGCCTACTCGCCCGCGCTCACCGACTTCGTCTTCATGGTCCGTGACACCTCGCAGATGTTCATCACCGGACCCGATGTCGTGCAGGCCGTGACCGGCGAGCAGGTGTCCATGGACGGCCTGGGCGGCGCCGACGTCCACGGCGCCACCTCCGGCGTCGCAGGCTTCGTCTACGACGACGAGGAGAGCTGTCTGGAGGAGGTCCGCTACCTGCTGTCGCTGCTGCCGCTGAACAACCGGGAGACACCGCCGGTCGAGTCGTGCGACGACCCGGCGGACCGCGCCAACGACGCCCTGCTGCACCTGGTCCCCGCCGATCCGAACCAGGCGTACGACATGCGCGCGGTCATCGAGGAGATCGTCGACGACGGCGAGTTCTTCGAGGTCCACGAGATGTGGGCGGCGAACGTCGTGTGCGCGCTGGCACGTCTGGACGGACATGTGGTCGGTATCATCGCCAACCAGCCGGCCTCCATGGCCGGTGTGCTGGACATCCACGCCTCGGAGAAGGCCGCTCGCTTTGTGTCCACCTGTGACGCCTTCAACATCCCGCTGGTCACGCTGGTCGACGTGCCGGGCTTCCTGCCGGGCGTCGACCAGGAGCACAACGGCATCATCCGCCACGGGGCCAAGCTGCTGTACGCCTACTGCAACGCGACGGTGCCCCGGGTGCAGCTGATCGTGCGCAAGGCGTACGGCGGCGCATACATCGTCATGGACTCCCGCTCGATCGGCGCGGACGTCTCACTGGCGTGGCCCTCCAACGAGATCGCGGTGATGGGTGCCGACGGTGCCGCCAATGTGATCTTCCGGCGTGAGATCGCGTCCGCCGACGATCCCGACAGTGTGCGCGCGCAGAAGATCAAGGAGTACAGGACGGAGCTGATGCACCCTTACTACGCGGCCGAGCGTGGGCTGGTCGACGACGTGATCGACCCGCGCGACACCCGGCATGTGCTGATCCGGTCGCTCGACATGCTGCGTACCAAGCACGCCGACCTGCCGTCCCGCAAACACGGCAACCCCCCGGCGTGAGGACGTGCGAGATCAAGGACTGAACCTGTGACCTCAAGCAAGGATGTGCGCAAGCTCGACCGGGTGATCATTCGTTTCGCGGGTGATTCGGGTGATGGGATGCAGCTGACGGGTGA
>NZ_JAKEEB010000074.1 GCF_021462825.1 Streptomyces glomeratus
CGCCATCCGCGACCAGCTGAACCAGTCGGGTCTGGTCATCGAGGACAGCCCCCAGGGCCCCCGCTGGACACTCGGCCTCGGCTGAGCCGACGAGTGGCGGTGTGGCCCGCCCGCACGGATCGGCCCCGGATCGGCCCCGGGTCGGCGCCCTCGCCGGCCGGGGCCTGTGCCGTTGCGGCGCATACGGTCCCAGGACACTCCATAGTAGAAAGAGTGTTCCATTTGTGAGGGGTCGCGGGTTAAGGTCGCGCTCTAAGATCTTGTACGGAGGTGCCCGGATGGAGAACAACACGCCAGCACGCCGGGGACGGCCGCCGGGCACCCGGTCCGCCGGAGGAGAGCTGACCGCCCGGCAGCAGGACATCGTGCGCTTCATCACCGACACGGTCGAGCGCCAGGGCTACCCGCCGTCGATGCGCGAGATCGGCCAGGCCGTCAGACTCGCCAGCACCTCATCCGTCGCACACCAGCTGATGGCGCTGGAGCGCAAGGGGATCCTGTACCGCGATCCCCACCGGCCGCGCGCCTACCGCGTACGGGCACCCGAGGCCCCCGACACCGAGCCTCGGACGGAGCCGCCGGTGGATGTGCCGCTGGTGGGCCGGATCGCTGCCGGCGCGCCCCTGCTCGCCGAGGAGATGGTCGAGGACGTCTACCCGCTGCCGCGCCAGTTGGTCGGCGAAGGAGAGTTCTTCGCGCTGACGGTATCCGGCGACAGCATGATCGATGCGGCGATCTGTGACGGCGACATCGTCGCCGTGCGGCGCCAGGACAGCGCTGACCACGGGGACATCGTCGCCGCTCTTCTCGAGGACGAAGCGACGGTCAAGGTGCTGCGGCGCCAGGAGGGGCAGGTCTGGCTCATGCCCCGCAACCCCGCCTACGACCCGATCCCCGGCGACCGGGTGCAGATCCTCGGCAAGGTCGTAGGCGTCCTGCGCGTTCTCTGACACGTCGGGTGTGCGGACGGAGCGTCAGCGGCTCCAAGCCGGTGTACTGGGCCGACGACAGCAACGACAGCGGTCACGTCCGACGTGTGGGGGCAGGTACGTGGCCGCGCTGACCCTCCGATGTGCTGAGCCTGGCGCCCCGCAACGTGCGGCGCCCCGCACCGGAGTCGGCGGTCGGTGCGGGGCTCGGCCTCGGGGGTTGTGTCAGCCGGCGCAGCCGGTGAGTTCGCGCTGTTGCGGTCGACCGAGCTGTCCCGCTGCACCAAGTGGCGCGGTTCCAGATCCCGCCGCCTTGCGTACTCGTGGTGCTGTTGATGATCTTGCTGTTGAGCTTCGGCATGCCGGAGGTGTCGACGAGGATGCCTCCCCATCATCGGGTGCGTTGTCGCCGCGGATCGTGAGGTCGTCGAGCCGGAGGTCACCGGTGGAGGTGACGTGGAAGATGCGGAAGGCACCGGCTGTCAGCCCGCCACGGACGACGGTCACGTCCGTGCCAGGCCGCGCGCCCCTTGGCTTCGAAGGTGAGCTGCCGGATCATTGCCCGCCGCCGTTTGCCGCGCCGTACTGCGAGAACCGTGCGGCCCACGCCTCGAGGGGGAGGCCCAGACCGTTGGTGATGTAGGAGACCGTGCGGTAGTAGCCGCAGAGCATGAGGATCTCGAAGAGGGCGGGCGGCGTGAAGAACCTCAGTCCGTCCTTCCAGTCCTCATCGCCCAGTGTGCAGTCGGCGTCGATCCGGTCGCACAGCCGTATGAGACAGCTTTCTTCCTCGGTCCAGCAGCCGTCCTCGGGACCGCCGCCGCATGTCGAGGCGATCTGCTCGCGGGTCAGTCCGGCCTTCTCCGCGAAGCCGCTGACGTGCACGCCCCACTCGTACTCGCTGCCGCAGCGGGCGGTGATGCGCTCGATGACGATCTCCCGCTGCTTGAGGGTGAGGTGCCCACGGTCCAGCAAGCCGCCGCCGAAGAACCGCTCGAAGAGCCGTTGGTCCGTGGCCAGGGTCGTGAAAAGGACGAGCGGATCGCCGCCCGGCGGCGCCAGACGTGCGAGCCGCTCCTGGGCGTAATCCGGATAGGGCTTGGACGCGGGATCGATGCGAGCGGACATTTCCTTCTCCCCTTTGTCGCGTGCGGCGGCCGGACCTGCGGACCACGGCCGGCGCCACCGAACCGCCGCTTCTCTTTTCGAAGCGAGAAGGGGATGCTAGCGTTTCGGAAAACGAAGCACTAGAGGGGATGTCGGGCTACGTGACAGAGACACCCAGACCCAGGCGCCCGGTCCGCGGTTCCACCAGTGGCCGCCCGATCATGGCGGCGCTCGACCTGTTCGGGCGGCGCTGGAACCTGCGCATCATCTGGGAGCTGCACCAGGGCCCCACAGGTTTTCGCTCCCTGCAGCAGCTCTGCGACGGCATATCGTCCAGCGTCCTGCGCCAGCGCCTCGTCGAACTCG
Organism: Streptomyces glomeratus; assembly: GCF_021462825.1. GTDB lineage: Bacteria > Actinomycetota > Actinomycetes > Streptomycetales > Streptomycetaceae > Streptomyces > Streptomyces glomeratus. Next base: position 2,403 of record NZ_JAKEEB010000074.1, read on the forward strand.
CCCAGGCAGGCGTCGTCGTGCAACAGGACGACAGCAGCTACACCCTCACCGCCCTCGGCGAGGACGCCTACCGCGCCCTCAGCCCTCTCAACCGCTGGGCCCACACCTGGGCCGACGCCCTCGCAGAGCAGACAACCAGCCACCAGGCAACCCCGGAAAACGAGGTGTGATGTGATGGGCGCTCCGGAATTGGCCCTCGCGCAAAAGGTATTGGCAGCCCAGCCCTTCAGTAACCTGCTCGACGCCCGCCTCGTGGCCTTCGGGGAGGGCGAGGCGACGCTGGAGGTGGACATCCGCGACGACCTGCGCCAGCAGAACGGCTTTCTGCACGGCGGCGTGCTCGCCTACGCGGCAGACAACACGCTGACATTCGCCGCGGGCACGGTCGTCGGCGCGAGGCTGCTGACCGCCGGATTCACCATCGACTACCTGCGCCCCGCCGACGGCGCCCTGTTGCGGGCCCATGCCCAGGTCGTACGGGCGGGCCGGTCCCGAGTCGTGTGCCGCTGCGACCTGTGGGTCGTGGACAACTCGGGGGTGGAGACCCTGTGCGCGGTGGCACAGGGAACCATCGCCATCCCCGAATCCTCGCAGGGGTCCTGAAGCCGAGGACAGGCCGAACACGCCCAAATGCTGTGGTCAGCTTCAACCCTTGATCACTTCGGCGATGGGACCTGCAGTGTCTCGGCCGGTCCCGCGCCCGACCGCCACGACCGATCAGCGTCATGTCGACCGCGGGCCCCGGCGCCGTACGTCCAGCACCCGCCCAGCACGCCCGTCCAGCAGGTGCTGGAACAGCCGGGCCGAGGACCTTTCCGGGACCGGGGCGGCGGTGGGTGACGAACACCGGCCCGCGGGTGCGGCCCCTGATCAGCCGGGGCAGCAGCCGGGCAGTGCCGGCGTCCCAATACACGGTCTCCAGTACGAAGTCCTCGCGCGGGGCGCGCCCCGGCGCCGGATGCGGGGCAGGGCGCCCTTGGCCTTCACCGGCGCCCGCCGTCCGGCGAGGTCCGGTTCCTCGATGTTGACGCCGAGGATTTCCTCCGCTCGCGCGACCGTCTCATAGAGCATCCGCCACCTGCCGACACTCTGACCATCACCATGCCCGTCGGCACCCGCCTGCCGACGGCTGAAGCCCGCCCTGCCCCAGTGGTCGTCGTACAGCCGACCGTCATCACCGTACGCCAACCCCGAACCCCTCGGCGGTGATCGGGCGAGGCCGGTCAGGTCTGCCGCGCGTGCACCGGGTTGTTGGCGACCTCCTCCGGGCACTTGCGGTGGGGTCGGCGCATCCGCCGGTCGCGCTGCCAGTCGAACATCGCGAGGGCCAGGGACGCCACCATGCCGACAAGGGCGGCACCCAGCGCGGCGACAAGGGCGCTGCGGTAGTCGTCGCTCCGGCCGAGCACCAGGTAGAAGAGGCCGGGCAGGGCGGCGGTGCCCACCGCCGCGCCCAGCCGCTGCCCGGTCTGCAGCGCGCCGCCCGCCGCGCCGGCCATGCGCACGGGCACGTCCCGCAGGGTCATGGTGATGTTGGGGGAGACCACGAAGCCGCCGCCGGTGCCACCGAGGAACAGGACCGGGGCGGCGAACCAGGGGGCGGTGTCGAGGGGCGCGAACCGGAGCAGCAGTGCGGTGCCGCCCAGGCCGGCGATCACGCCGATGAGGCCGCACACGGTGAGCAGCCGACCCAGCCTGTCCACCAGCCGGCCTGCGACCACGGCTGCGCTCGCCGAGCCGAGGGCGAAAGGTGTCACGGCGAGGCCGGACCGGAGCGGGGAGAAGCCGAGGCCGTGCTGGTAGAAGAGGGCGAAGACCAGCCAGACGCCGCTGAAGCCGATGAAGTACAGCGTGCCGACGCCGGCGCCGACGGCGTAACCGCGCACGGCGGTGAACAGGCGGGGGTCGAGGAGGGGCTGGGCACCGCGGGCGAGGAGGCGGCGCTGCCACCGGGCGAAGACGGCGAGGACCGCGGCGCCGAGCGGGAACAGCCACCACAGGCGGCCGATGCCGCCGGAGTCCGCCTGGATCAGTGGGTACATGAGTGCGAGGACGCCGAGGCCGAGGAGCAGGACGCCGGGCAGGTCGAGGTGTCCCCGACCGGACCGCCGGGTGCGCGGCAGCAGGCGGATACCGAGGAGCACGGCGAGGATGCCGATGGGGACGTTGACGTAGAAGATCCACCGCCAGCCCTGGGCGCCGGAGGTCAGGGCGAGGACGGCACCGCCGGTGAGGGGGCCGGCGGCCGAGGAGATGCCGACGGTCGTACCGAAGTAACCGAAGGCGCGGCCGCGTTCGGCGCCGCGGAACAACTGCTGGATGAGCGCCGAGTTCTGGGGGGCCATGAAGCCGGCCGCCAGGCCCTGGGCGAGGCGGGCCACCACCAGCAGCGTGATGTCGGGGGCCGCTCCGCAGGCCGCGCTGAAGATCACAAATCCGCTGAGGGCCACCAGGAAGATGCGGCGCCGGTCCAGGGCGTCGCCGAGGCGCCCGGCGGTGACGAGGGCGAGGGCGAAGGCGAGGGCGTATCCGGACACCACCCACTGCACCTGCGCGGGGGAGGCGTGCAGGGCGCGCTGGATGGTGGGCAGGGCGACCGCCACGATCGTCACGTCCAGCAGGCTCATGAAGCCGGCCACCAGGGTGACCCACAGGGCCCGCCACCGGCGCGGATCGGGCTTGTACCCGGCCTCCTGAGGGCCCGGGTTCCGACCGCCTGCCGCTGACGGCGACGCTGTCACATGGGCTCCTCTCACCCAGGGCCGCACCCGATCGAATCAGGCTACCGATCAACGAGCGGATCGGCGGCCGGGATGATGTCCTCCCTGGACACGGACGGGGCGGCGTACGCCGACGGCTGTCGGTGTACGCCGCCCTCGGGCGGGACGAGTTGCGGGAGGCGGCCCGCGTTGTCATGGCGGCTATCTCGGGTCGTGGTTGAACTTCGAGGTCGACCAGAAGTAGCCGAGCACCGCGAGGCCCAGGCACCAGACGACGGCGAGCCACCCGTTGTTGCCGATCTCGGTGCCGAGCAACAGGCCGCGCAGGGTCTCGATGGCGGGGGTGAAAGGCTGGTATTCGGCGATCGGCTGGAACCAGCCCGGCATCGCATGGATGGGCACGAAGGCGCTGGACAGGAGCGGCAGCAGGATCAGGGGCATTGCGTTGTTACTGGCGGCCTCGGCGTTCGGGCTGATCAGGCCCATGCCAACTGCGATCCAGGTGAGCGCCATGGCGAAGAGCACGAGCAGTCCGAATGCCGCGAGCCACTCCAGAACGGTGGCGTCCGTGGAGCGGAAGCCGATGGCCACGGCGACGGCGCCGACGAGGACCACGCTGATGACTGACTGCAGCACGCTGCCGATGACGTGTCCGATGATCACGGAGCCGCGGTGGATCGCCATCGTGCGGAAGCGGGCGATGATGCCCTCGGTCATGTCGTTGGAGACGGAGACCGCGGTGCCGACCACGGTGCTGCCGATGGTCATCAGCAGGAGGCCCGGGACGATATAGGCGATGTACTCGGAGCGGTCGGGTCTGCCGCCGCCGATGCCCGCACTCATGGTGTCGCCGAAGATGTAGACGAAGAGCAGCAGCAGCATGATCGGGGTGAGCAGCAGGTTCAGGGTGAGGGACGGGTAGCGCCGGGCGTGCAGGAGGTTGCGGCGCAGCATCGTGGAGGAGTCGCGTACGGCGAGGGCGAGGGGGCTCATCGGACAGTCTCCCTGGGCTGGTTGGGGACGCCGGAGCCGCCGGTGAGGGCGAAGAAGACGTCGTCGAGGTCGGGGGTGTGTACGGTCAGCTCATCGGCCTCGATGCCGACCGAGTCCAGCCAGTCGAGGATGGAGCGCAGCTCGCGCTGGCTGCCGTCGCTCGGAATCTGCAGTGTGAGGGATTCGTCGACGGGGGTCCCCCCGCGTGAGCGAAGCCGAGCGTGGGGGAGGGTGGCCTCGCCCAGGGCGGAGGCCGCGCTCTGGTACGCGGCCGGGTCGGTGAAGCGGAGCCGGACGTGTCCGCCGGGGATCAGCCGCTTCAGCTCCTCGGCGGTGCCCTGGGCGGCGATCTTGCCGTCGTTGAGCACGGCGATGCGGTCGGCGAGCTCGTCGGCTTCGTCCAGGAGCTGGGTGGTGAGGAAGACGGTGACGCCGTCGGAGACGAGCTCGCGGATGATCTGCCACATGTTGTGCCGGGAACGCGGGTCGAGACCGGTGGTCGGCTCGTCGAGGAAGATGATCCGCGGGTTGCCGACCAGGGTCATGGCGAGGTCGAGGCGGCGCTTCATGCCGCCGGAGTAGGTGGAGGCGGGCTTCTTCGCGGCCTCGGTGAGGTCGAAGCGCTCCAGCAGCTCGGCGGTGACCTTGCGTCCCTCGCGCTTGGAGAGGTGGTGCAGGTCCGCCATGAGGAGCATGTTCTCCTCGCCGGTGATCAAGCCGTCGACGGCGGAGAACTGCCCGGTGACGCCGATCGCGGCACGCACGGCCTGCGGGTCGGTGGCGAGGTCGTGACCGCCGACGCGGATTTCGCCACTGGCGGGGTCGGGGGAGATGAGGGTGGAGAGGATCTTGACGGAGGTGGTCTTGCCGGCGCCGTTCGGGCCGAGCAGGGAGAAGATCGTTCCTTCCTCGACGGCCAGGTCGACGCCGCCGAGGACGGTCTTGTCGCCGTAGGACTTGCGCAGCCCGTTCGCCGCGATGGCCAGGTTGGTCATGAAGGGTGCTCCTTCTTACAGGCTGCGGGCGGTGATGTCGCCGTAGGCGGTGGTCGCGTGGATGTTCAGGCCGGCGGCGTCGCCGGCGGTGTTCTTCAGCGCGTTGTGGATCCGGCCGTAGGCGGTGCGGGCGTCCAGGGAGGCGGAGACTCCGCGGGCGGCGCCGACCGAGATCCCGCCGTGTTCGGTGCGCAGTGTGACCGTGC
>NZ_JAKEEB010000075.1 GCF_021462825.1 Streptomyces glomeratus
AACAGCTTGAAGGGCGTCAGCTCCCGGTACCTGCGCGCCGAGTACACCGGCCGTATCAACCGCATCGGCATCGGCTCTGTGTTCTGGTCCCGCTCCTACTTCGCCGGATCGTGCGGCGGCGCACCGCTCAGCATCGTCCGCCAGTACATCGAAGGCCAGAAGCGGCCCACCTGACCCTCACCGAGGAGGCGCAGCGAACTCCGGCGCTGCGCGCCTCCGGTCCAAGGATGCGTTTCCCTCCCCGGCTGAAGCCGGGGATACCCACCCAAGATCAGGGATGGACAAGGTGACCATCAGCGAGGAGGACCGCCGACTGCCCGGGCTCTGGGCGGCCCGGCCCCGCTCCCTTGCCGGGGCGGCTCACGCGGCCGTACGTGAAGTCGGCGACCCGGTCGCCACAGCCGCCGCCCGCGCCGCGTGCCACGCGGCGGCAACCCCGTACTTCTACCCATTGGCCACCCTCACCAGTCCAAGCCCGCTCTGCGACCAGCGGTTTTACCAGGCGCGCGCTCGTGAGCTCGCGGCGCGCGATGACGCCGCTGCCGGGGATCGAGGAGATCCGATGGGCCATCGAGCACGCCCCGCCGGCAGTGCGCACCCTTGTGCTGCGGACGCCGGCTCGCAGCCCTGGCCCCAGTCGGATGGACACGCTCTACCACCGGTTCGGTGCTGCCCTCCGGGGCTGATCGGCGAGGCACGCGGCCCGTGGCTTCCGGGCAGCCGGGCAGCCGGGCAGCCGGGCCGACAGTCCGGGGCCATGCTTGACCTTGCCGCTGCGGCAGGGTTTCTACTGGCGGCATGCGCATAGGAGAGATCGCCGCGCTCGTCGGAGTCACCTCCCGGGCCGTGCGGCATTACCACCACATCGGTCTCTTGCCCGAGCCCAAGCGGCAGGCCAACGGATATCGCGCCTACAGTCTCCGAGATGCCGTTCTGCTGGCCCGGATTCGACGGCTGACCGAGCTGGGGCTCGGCCTGGATGAAGTGCGGGACGTTCTCGCGAACGACGCTGGGCGCGAACTGGCGGAGGTGCTGGGCGAGTTGGACGCCGACCTCGCACGCCAGGAGCGCGAGATCCAGGAGCGCCGCAGGGTGCTTGCAGGCCTCCTGGACGGACCGCTCACGCCGGACGCGCCGCTCTCCCCCGCTCTCGTCGAGCTCCTGACGGCCGCGCCCGCCACCGCATCCCCCGCCGCGGCAAAGGACCGAGAACACCTGTCCCTGCTGGATACGACGGCCGCCGGGGACGCGGTGTACGGGGCTTTGCGGCCCTTGGCCGAGGACCCGGCCGTGCTTGCGCTCTATGAGCGGCTGGACGAACTGGACGGCGCAGCGGCGGACGATCCCCGGATCGCGGCGCTGGCCGACGACATGGCCGCCGCCGTACCGGACGAGGTACTGGCGGCGATTCCGGACAAGGGAGCGGTGGCGACGGGCTTGGAGCAGGCGCTGCTCGCCGACTACCCGCCCGCCCAGGCGGAGGTGGTGCGTCGGGTGATGCGGCAGCTGACCGTCCGGATGCACCAGAGGCCGTCATGAGTCCTCGGGTCGCGCGGGCGGCGGTGTGGGCGATGCTGCCCACCGAGATCGCCCTCCTGGTGTGTGGGGTGGCAGGCGTACGGATCCCCGGAGCGGTCTTCGTGGGCGCCGAGGCGCTGGTGTCGACCGTACTCGCGCTGGAGGCAGTGACTCTGTGGCGGCTGTACGCCCAGCGGCGACGGGCCGGAGCCGGACACCGGAACGCCGTGCTGAACGCCGTGCGCGATGCGCTGCACACCCTGGTCCCGGCCGCCGCACGCCGAGTCGTCGCACACGAGGTCCGGGCGCTGTACAGCCTCGGGCTGTGGGTGCTGCGCCGCCGCCACCAGGTTCCCGAGGGTGCGCTGGCCGTCGCGTACACCGGCCCCCAGACGGCCATGATGTACGGGCTGCTCTTCGTCTCCGTCATCGAAACGGCCGTGCCGGCCCTGCTGATCCGCCGGCCGCTCGTTCACGCCACCCTGCTCGTCGTGGACGTGTACGGACTGGTGCTGGTCCTCGCCCTGCATGCGTCCTGCGTGGTACGGCCTCATGTCGTGGGTTCCGACGGCTCGCTGCGTATACGGTACGGCGCGCTGTTCGACCTCTGGGTTCCAGCCGCCGCTATCGCCGCCGCCCGGGTCGAGCGGCGATACCCCGATGGACGGCTGCTGCAGCTGCATACCGATGGGGTGCTCGACCTCGCGGTGGGCAGCCAGACCACGGTGACGGTGGAACTGACGAAACCGGTGGAGTTCGTGCGGCCGCTCGGTGCGAAGGGCTTCGCCCGTACGCTCCGGTTCCACGCGGACCACCCGTGTGAAACGGTGACCGCGCTCACGCAGGTTCGACCAGACCCGCCGTCGTGCGTTGCCCGGTGTCACTGCGGCGCGCATCCTGGAAGGCACCGAACAAGGGGGTGTGCGGGCGATGAAACGCTCGGCGATGCGGTCTCCTCGTCGTTATGAGCAGCTGGTGCCGCGAAGAGAGCGTCCGGAGCCGGTCCTGCCCGTCAACGGCAGGGTCCGGGTGCGGGAGGTGTTTCCGCGAGGTCTTCTCCAGGAGCCTTGGCTTCCCTCCTTCTTCCGTGTGGAACCCAACGACCCGACGCGTGGGTTACCCGGAGGCCCGGCCATGCAGCCGGAGAGTCCGGCCGCCCCGTGCACGCCCAAGCAGTGCCGCCGTTGGTTGAAGGCCGCCGACGCCTATGCCGCCGCGGTGGACGGCATCAGCTTCGAGCTGATGGCCGCGCAGGAACGGGCGGACCGGTGGTGGATGCTGTGGAGCCGGCCCTGGGCCGGGAGGGCCCTGCGAAAGGTTCAGCTTCGATACCCGGAGGTGGTCCGGGAAGCGTGCGAGGCCTACGAACCGGTCCGCCGGGAAATCCGGTGGGCGATTCAGGCCGAGGAGGAGAACGATGCGGCGCGGGCGCGGCTTGCCGTGCGGGACGTCTGGGGCCGGGCGACCGCTCCGGGTGCCGAGGGAGCGTCCCTCACCTTCGTGTTCCGCCACGATGTTCCACCGCGTGATGTGCCCGAATCGGCCACCGTGGACCGGTCGTTCGTGGATGTGCGTCGGCTGCGGATGGCCCTTGCCGGCCTCGGTCGCCCTTGTGTCGTCTGGGATCGGGCCGCCCTGGCGAAGACCGAGGAGGAGTTGGCGGGCCTCACCTTCCGGCGGTGGTGGCAGGACCAGTTCTCCGAGGACTACGAGGCGTTCTCCGTCGGATGTCGCGCACGGGGGGTGCCGAGCAGCTCCTCGGCCCGGACCAACCGTGACCCCGGTGGCGCGGCCACCGGTGGCACGGGTGGGTTCACCGGGTTCTCCATCCACTGAGCTGCTGTGATCCGACTGCCGGGCCGGCGCGAGGTGATGGAGGGTGTCATGCCGCGTCGTGGAAGACGAGGCCGAGGGTGTGCCGGCGGCCGGAGCGGACCGTGCTCACGCCGTGCCGCATCGGCCCGTTCGACCAGCCCCGCCTGGTCGCCACCGGTCGGTCCCGAGTGGTGAAGACCAGGCCGTGGCCCTGCGGCAGGGTCGTGGACGAGCCGCGCGACTGCGCGCGCGGTCGCTGTTCGGTCATCAGGAACTCGCCGCCGGTGAAGTCGACACCGGGGGCATCGAGGCCGATGACGACCTGGAGCGGGAAGAGCATCTCGCCGAACACGTCCCGGTGCAGGGCGTTCCAGTCGCCGGGGCCGTAACGCAGCAGAATCTGCGCGGACTTGGTCTGCCCGGCCTCGTGGCACTGCTCCAGCCACTCCCGGAGGGTGTCCGGCCAGGGCGCGGGCTTGTCGAGCCTGCCGGCCCAGTCCCGGGCGATGGGCAACAGCCGGGGATAGAACGCTTCACGCAACTCACGTACCACGCATAGTAGTTCATGGGTGAAGTAGCGGTACTGGCCGGAGCCGAAGCGGTGGCGGGCCATATCGACGGTGGTACGGAAGTGGGCGGGCTCGTCGTAGAGGGCGGCGATCTCATGGCACTCGGCCGGGGTGAGGAGCCGGCCGGTGAGCGCGTTGCCGTGCTCGTCGAGCTCGCCGGTCAGGGCCGCCCAGTCCTGCTCAGCGATCCGCTCGGCGACCGGTCCCGCGAGCCGGGTGGTCTCGATCATGGTGGGGATCCTTGATTCCCTTTCAGACGGCTTGGCGGAGGCGCTCCAGGTCCAGGAGCTGCTGCTTGCGCTCCAGGCCGCCCGCGTAGCCGGTCAGCGTGCCGCCGGCACCGATCACTCGGTGGCAGGGACGCACGACCAGCAGCGGATTCGCGCCGATCGCCGTGCCCACGGCCCGCACCGCGGCCCTCGGGGCGCCGATCTTCTGCGCGATGTCGCCGTAGGTGAGGGTGGTGCCGTAGGGGATGGCCTCCAGTGCCGTCCACACCCGCCGCTGGAAGTCCGAGCCTCGGTGGACGTACTCGATGTCGAAGCAGGTCAGCGTGCGGTCGAAGTACCTGCGCAGCTGGGCGACGATCTCGGTGAACGCCTCCGGCCTCTCGATCCAGCCGTCCTGGACCACGGCCCCGCGCTTCTGACCGGGCACGGACAGCGAAGCAAGCGCTGTGCCGCCCTTGGCCGTGGCCGACTCCTCGCCCACCAGCAGCAGCTCACCCAGCGGGCTGTCCATCGTCGTGTAGACCGTCATCGGTCCGGTGTCCTTTCATGTGGTTCCGAGGTCTGAAGAAGCCCCTGGTCTCTCCACCCTCCACTGTGCGGTGTTTCCACCACCTGGGCTGGCGGGATTCGGACGTCGTTCTGGGGAGCGGACGTCATTCGGCATCACGCTTCCGGGGCGCAGTGCCGGCCGGCGGCGTTCCACAAGTGGTGCATCGCATAGCTACGCCAGGGCCGCCAGCGTTCCGCGTCGACGGCCTCGGCGCCCGAGTGCCGCATGCCTGCCTGGACGGCCACGTCCATGGGCAGCAGGACGTCGGGGTCGCCCAGGGCCCGCATGCGGACATAGCCGGCTGTCCACGGGCCGATGCCGCGCAGGTCCAGCAGGGCTTTCTCGGTCTCGTCGCGGTCCGCTCCGGCGTCCAGGCATACCGTGCCGTCGGCCAGTGCGCCCGAGAGCGTGCGCACGGTGGCTCGGCGGGGTTCGGGCATCCCGAGTTCAGCCAGCGATGCCCCGGCCAGCGTGCCGGCGTCCGGGAAGACGTGGGTGAGGGCGCCGCTCGGCGTCGGCAGCGGTCGTCCGTAGGCGGTGACCACGGAGTTGCCGAGCTGCTGTCCTGCGGCCACCGACACCTGCTGGCCCAGCACCGCCCGGATGGCGAGTTCGTGCGGGTCGGCGGCCCCGGGGGCGCGCAGCCCCGGCCGGCGCTCGACGAGCGGCGCGAGCGCCGGGTCAGCGCCGAGGCGCTCGGTGACCGCGTAGGGGTCGGCGTCCAGGTCGAACAGCCGGCGCATACGCTGCGTGGCGGTGGTCAGGTCCCGCAGGTCGCCGAGGTGCAGGTGGCATTCCAGCCAGCCGTCACCGCACTTCTCGCCGACCTCGGCGATGCCCGGGGCGTGCGGCAGGTCCAGGGTGCGCCGGTAGGTGCGCTTCCCGGGGGCTCCGATGATCTCCTCGATGCCGGTCAGGGCGCGTGCGGCGAGGTAGTCGAAGACCTCGGCCGCGGCGTACGGGCCGCGGTAGGCCAGCCGCAGCGGGATGCCTCCCGCGCCGTGGGCCGTGGCAACCGAGCCGTAGCGGGAGGTGGGGCCCGGCTTGGCGGCGCGCAGCTCGCTGGGAGTGACGGCGTAGATCTGCCGGATGGTGTCGTTGAACTGCCGCACGCTGGCGAATCCGGCCGCGAACGCGATCTCGGCCGCCTGCATGGAGGTGGTCTGCAGCAGGATCCGCGCGGTGTGCGCGCGCTGTGCGCGGGCCAGCGCGATGGGACCGGCGCCGACTTCGGCGTTCAGCTGCCGCTGCATCTGCCGGGTGCTGTATCCCAGCCGTGCAGCCAGTCCGGCGACACCCTCGCGGTCGACGACACCATCGCTGATCAGTCGCATCGCCCGGCCCACCACGTCCGCCCGGGTATTCCATGCGGCGGAGCCGGGAACGGCGTCCGGGCGGCACCGGCGGCAGGCGCGGAAGCCCGAGTGCTGGGCCGCCGCGGCGGTGGGGAAGAAAGAGACGTTCTTCCGCTTGGGGGTGGTGGCGGGACAGCTGGGGCGGCAGTAGATGCCGGTCGTGGCGACGCCGAAGAAGAACTCGCCGTCGAAGCGTGCGTCGCGGCTGCACACCGCCTCGTACATGACGTCGCCCATGCTGTCGTCGCTGGTCACGTTCCCACTGTGCACGGCCTGAGCGCAGGGTGCTGGCGGAAATCGGACATCGCGTTTCCGGGCGGGGCGTGCCGGCAAGGCATCCGGCCGCCCTGCTGCCACGGGACGGCTGTACGCCGGGCTTGCTCAACCGTTGCACCAGGGTGCGGACGGTGCCGCGCGGCACGCGTTCCCGCCGGTGGAATCCCGCGCGTCCTCGTGCGCCTGGGCCATGGCCCCGCCGAAGACGATGAGGGACACCAGGGCGACCATCACGCCCTGACTGACGACGGTCACCATCGCCCCGGCGCGCGCGGCGATCACGACGGCCAGGAGGGCGAGGAGGCCGACCCCGCCGGCGGCGGCCAGGTAGCCCCACAACGAGTCGGCCTCGACGGTCCTGGCAGGGTCGAGGTCGAACCCGGACAGAAACCAGAGCCCGAAGATCACCACCAGGGCGCCCAGCTCCAGAAACAGCAGGCCGCACCCGGCCCCGATGTCGGCGCCCCTGTCGGGACGGTGGCGCCGCTCGGAGCCGGTGGTGGCGTCGAAGGCAGGCGGTGCTGTGACTCCTCCCCCTCGTGAACGAGGGGGCTTCTCGCTATGCCGGTGCGGCGTGGCGACGGACCAGCCCGGCCCGTAGAACGTTCAGGGCGCCCACCGTGTCCGCGTGCGCCTGGTGGCCGCACGAAACGCAGTGG
>NZ_JAKEEB010000076.1 GCF_021462825.1 Streptomyces glomeratus
GCGTCGCCGTAGGGGCGCCATCCTTCGGAGCCGTGCGGCTCGAACACTCGGTACACCCAGTCCGTCTCGGTGCCCATCCGTCGATCCTGTCACCACCCAGTACCATGCGCAGCAGCCGATCCATCGTTGGCTGCTCCTGCCGCAACGGTGGTAACGCCCAAGATCACCCATTGGCCGCGTCTGTGGCGGGATTCTTGGGGTAATCGGGCCGGTGACTGGTAGGGGTGCAAGGGCGAGGCGGCTTTTGAAGCAGGCTGCTGACGGCGAGGGGTGGGCGCTGTCTGATGAGTCGATCTCGGTGTCTGCCGCGTTCGAGGGCACGGAGGCGATCGCTGAGGCCCGTGCTTATGCCCGATCGTTTCTGCAAGATCTTCAGGCCTTGCACGGGGTCCCGGTGTCAGGGCGGGCGATGGGCAATGTGCAGCTGGTGGTGAGCGAGCTTGTGACCAACGCCCAGAAGTACGCCCCGGGTCCGTATCTCCTGACGTTAGAGGCCGATGAGGGCGCCGTCGGGGTGACTGTGTGGGACAGCGAACCCCGGCTACCCGTGATCCAAGGCTTCGATCCGGTCCGGGTGGGTCAGCACGGTCTGGAGATCGTCGTGGCGCTCTGCCGGGGCTTTGAGGTGCACCGCGAACCGGTGGGCAAGCGCATCAGGGCAGCAGTCGATCTCGCCGGCGGCCCCATCGCAGACGTGGCCGACCGCGCGTTGTGACCAGGCCGCCGCCATCTCGGGGCGGCAATCGGCTCCGGCGAGGCCGCGGCGATCCTGCCGCGCGACACTGATCTTGGACAGCAGCTTCAGCGCGATCCTTCCCTTCTGTCCGCTTGCCGCTTGCCGCTCACCAAGCCGAGCGGCTGGCTCGGCGCTGACGCCATACCCGGCTGACCAGTGGTAACGCACGCCGCAGGGCCGATCGGCGACCGCCTGGAGACTTGCCCTTTCTGGTACGGCAATGCTCGGCGGTGCACCGTCATCCGAGCTGGTGCACGGCCCAGCCCATTGCGCGTCATGGCTCGCCGTGAAGGCGGTCACCCGGAGTTCGGGTGACCGCCTTCACGGCAGCGTGTCCCATCCAGCCCGGGCCACGACGGCAGATGGGCCCGGGGCTGCCAGACGTAGCGGATGTCCGGCTCTCGCTCATCGTTGCGCCGCCCGTCCGTTCGCTCGACCTCGATGAAGCCGTGCCGTTCGTAGAACCGCTGCGCCGCTTTGTTCACCTGGAATGTCCACAGCGCCAGCCCGTCTGGCCGGCGCTGCTTGGCCAGGGACATGAACCGATCGCCCAGTCCTCGTCCGCGCCAGGCTGGATCGAGGTAGAGCTGCTTCAGCTCCGCGCCGCTGAGCACCATGACTCCCACCACGCTGTTCTCGGTGACCGCCACCCAGGTCTCGTACTGCGGCACCAGCACGCGTAAGAACCAGTCCCGCACCTCGGCTGCGTCGTGCGCGCAACGTACCGACGGCAGCGCGGCGGCGAAGGAACGCAGCCACACGTCGGCTGCGGGGAGCGCGTCGGCGGTGCCCGCACGACGGAGAACGACGGCGTCACTGTTCACGGCGCAAGACCTCCAGAACATCAGGGTTGATACGTCTTACCGGTCCCACCGTTGTGGGGCCCGGTTCTATTTCCCGGGTCGTCCGAGCTGGTGGACGGTCCAGCCGGTCGCGCGCCAGGGCTCGGGGTCGAGGGTGGTGCGGCAGTCGACGAGCAGGGGGTTGGCGGGGTGGTCGACGAGGGCCTGTGGGTTGGCCTTGCGGTACTCCGCCCATTCGGTGGCCAGGACGGTGAGGTCGGCGTGGTCGAGGGAGGCGGGCAGGTCGTCGGTGTAGTCGAACTCGGGGTTGCGGATCATGGCCGTGGCCACGGCCTGGGGGTCGTGGATGGTGACGGTGGCGCCGGCCTGCTGGAGGGCGTGGGCGAGGGCGAGGGCTGGGGATTCGCGGACGTCGTTGGTGCCGGGCTTGAACGCCGCGCCCCACACGGTGACCCGGGTGCCCTTGATGGGCCGGTTGCCCAGGGCGCGGGTGATGAGGTCCAGGGCAACGTCGGTGCGGCTCTCGTTGATCTTTTCGGCGGCGCGCAGGAGGGTTGCGGCCTGGTCGGCGCCGAGCTGCCGGGCGGAGGCGGTGAAGGCGCGGACGTCCTTGGGGAGGCAGCCGCCGCCGTAGCCGATGCCGGGCCTCATGCCGCCGCTGCCGATGCGGGGGTCGATGCCGAGGATGTCCACGATCTGGGAGACGTCGCCGCCGGCGGCCTCGCACATGTCGGCGACGGCGTTGATGTAGCTGATCTTCAGGCCGAGGAAGGTGTTCGCCGCGCCCTTGGCGAGTTCCGCGGTCTGTGGGTCGGTGATGAAGATCGGGACTCCGGCGTCCAGGATGGGGGCGTAGACGGCGCGGATGGCTTTTTCGCCCTCGGCGGTGGTGAGACCGGCGATGATGCGGTCCGGGCGCAGGGTGTCCTCGACGGCGTGGCCCTCGCGGAGGAACTCCGGGTTCCACACGACGTCGACGGAAGTACCGGCGGGGGCCAGGCGCTGGGCGAGGGCGGTGACCTGGCCGGTGGTGCCGACGGTGACCGTGCTCTTTCCGACGATGGTGCACGGCCGGTTCAGGTGGGGAGCGAGCTGGCGGATGGCGCCGTAGACCTGTGCGGTGTCGTAGGAGCGGCCGTCGGCGTCGATGGGGGTGCCGACGCCGATGAAGTGCAGTTCGGCGAGGTCGGCGGCCTCGCGGATGCTGGTAGTGAAGCGCAGGCGCCCGCTTGCGGTGTGGCGGGCGAGCAGCTCGGGAAGGCCGGTCTCGTAGATGGGGCATTCGCCGGCGTTGAGCCGGTCGACCTTGGTCTGGTCGACGTCGACGCCGATGACCTTGTGGCCGAGTTCGGCCATCGCCGCCGCGTGCGGGATGCCGAGGTGACCACAGCCGATCACGGAAACACGCATTGCAGGTCCTTGTCTGGTCTGGGGGCACACCGTGCCCGATGTGCCCCCAGACGCTATCGATGCGGGAGCGGCGCCGGGGGCGCCTCGGGTTCAATCAGACGGTCACGTTGAGGAGTTCGGCCAGGCGGAGCAGGGCGGGGGTGGCTTCGGAGCGGACGACGACGTCGCCCTCCCGGGCGCCCTCGATGAGGTAGGGCTTGTGCACTCCGTTCTCGGTGACGCCCTCGGTGTCGAGGTAGAAGATCGGCAGGCCGCGCTCGCGGGCGCGGGCCTGGACGGCGCGCCGGTCGGCGTGCAAACCGATGACGAGCAGGGCCTTTGCGTCGTCGGGGAACGGCATGTGCGGGGTGCGCTGGTCATAGCGGCGCATGAACGCCTCCTGCAGCCCGGCTCGCGCGAAGAGGCGGTCGAAGTTGTGGGTGGCCACCGGGCCGGTCATGAATCCGGCGTCGTGCAGGGACTTCAGGGCCCGGTGCGCGCGGGTCGGTTCGGCGAGCACCACGGAGCGGAACATCGACACCATGTCGTCGACCTTGCTCGCGGTGTCCGTCAGCATCTCCTTGATGAGAATGTCGGCGGCCGGGGCGAGGGTGAAGGCGTAGCCCTGGGTGAGGTCGTTGCCGGTGCGGGCGGTGACCCGGTAGACCTCATGCAGCCAGTGCAGCGGCGGGATGCCGGCTTCGATGCTGGTGCCGCATCCGGCTTCCACGACGAACGGCAGGTGGTCCAGCACGCCGGACAGGTCGTCGGCGTAGGCGGGGTTGCCGCGCTGCTCCTTGGCGCGCATCCCGCCCGCCAGCACGTCCCAGGGCAGATTCCGCGCGGCGCGGGTGAGGGTGTAGTCCTCGGAGTGGATCGTGACGTCGATGGACGTGAACCCCTCGGGGGTGTCGCGGTCGGCGCGCTCGTCCTGCGGGTGGACGGTGTACTCCGTGATCGTGGTGTGGAGGTCGCCGCGGCGCCAGGAGCCGTGGCCGGTGGGCTTCCACCGGCCGCCGGTGAGCCACCGGTCCAGGTCGCGCCGGTGGTCGGCGATCTCGGCGGCCGGGGCCAGCCACGACACGTGCAGATACAGCTCCTCCAGCACCAGGCGCTCCATCGGCTGGGTCCGGTCGAGGCCGTAGTGGAGGCGGTAGTGCACGACGCGGCGGCGGCCGGACTCGTCCTCGGTCCACCCGGACAGCTCGCCGTTGGCTGGGTCCTGCGTGCGCCTCCAGATGCCCTCCTCGATGGCCGGGCGGCGCTGCCCGCTGGCCTCTGGGGAGAAGTGCGCGTCCCACATGCGGACCTGTTGCGGTGTCAGGGAGTCGATTACGGGGTGGGGCAGGAACACGATGGTCCTCCTTGATGCAGCGGGTCCCCCGGCGAGGGGTCGGATGGCGTGTGCTGGCGCGCGTTAGCGCGCGGGCCGTTTGGAAGAACAGGTGATTCGTGGTCAACGAAGGCCGGGAGGGCGCCGTCGGGGTGGCCAGCGAGTGGGGCTCATGCCCAACGGTGGCGGCCAGTGGTGCGCCCTATCCCTTGCGGTCCAGGGCGGTCACCGCGTCGGCGAGCGCCGTGGCCAGGAAGTCGATGTCCTCGTCCGTCGCGGTCAGCGGAGGGGCTACGACGATGCCTTCGCTTCTCGGGTGGCCAGCTCCGGTGAACGGGTAGAAGAACACGCCGTGCTTCTCGGCCTCCTCCATCAGGGGCCAGAGCAGACCGGGCGCGAGCTCGACCCCGTACAGGTGGCCGAGGCCCCGGACGTCGCGGACGACTGACAGGCCGGTCAGGGCCCGCAGGAGCGCCCCGAGCTGTTCTCCGCGGACCTGGAAGGCGTCGAAGTCCATGGATTCCAGTTCGTCCAGGACACCGAGGCAGGCCGCCGCCTGGAGGGGGTGGGCGGCCATGGTGCCCATCGCGGGCAGAGCGTCCGCGCCTTCGTGGCGGAGCAGCGGGGCGAGCTCGGGGGACACGAGCACCGCGCTGACGCTGGTGTAGCCGGCGCCCAGCCCCTTGGACAGGATGCACAGGTCCGGCTCGGCGCCGTCCCAGTGGTTGCTGGCCAGCGGGGTGCCGGTGCGCCACAGCCCGGTCAGGACTTCGTCGTGGATGACGAGGACTTGCCGCTCCCGGCAGATCTCCGACACGCGCCGGAGGTATCCGTCGGGCGGTACGTAGGCGCCACCGGTGGTGCCGTTGACGGGTTCCAGCAGGACGGCAGCGACGTTCTCCGCTCCCCTGCTGTCGATCGCCTTGGCCACCTCCTCGGCGCACGAGGCATCGCACGCTCGCTCGGCGTGGTCGTGGACTGGCGGGTAGGGCGCCGGGAACGCCGGGCCGAGGCCAAGCGCGTCCTCCGGCCGCGGGCGCCGGGCATGGTTGCCGGCGAGGGCGAGGGTGAGCGCGCTCATCCCGTGATAGCTCAGGGTGGACGTCAGGATGTCCCCGCTCCGCCTTCCGCTGCGGACGCGCGCGATGTTCCGGGCCAGGCCGACGGCGACTTCCACGCCGAGCGTCCCGCACGTGACCAGCGCGACGGAGTCGTCCGGGCGTCCCACGACGCGGCAGAGACGGTCCATCAGCTCCAGCTGGGTGTGGGGTCGCACGACAGCGGCGCCGCCGAACGAGGACCGGGGGAACTGCTGCTCGATGCGGGAGAAGACCTTATGGCTACCTTGGCCTACGTTCACGCAGAGGAGTCCGCTCGATCCGTCGAAGATCCGGCGGCCGTCAGCGCAGCGGAGCCAGGGCCCACTCGCAGCCACGACATCGAAGTCCGGCAAGGGCCTGGACGATGTCAGCAGCCGTTCCCGACGGGGTAGGTCCCATTCCATGAAAGAGGTCCCTTCCTGGGTGTAGTGCCTGCGCGGTAACAGGTACTGATGCGCCGTCACCGCCCTGCGGGGCATGGCGCGACTGCAGCACGCTGCTCCGCCCTGCCTGTCTTTGACGAAGAACCTGTGACGGTCGACTGGTGTCGCCCAGCACCTGTGGCTGGGCTATCGGCGTGCCCTGTGCCCGGGCCGAGCACCGGAGTCGGGCGAGTGCAGCCACACACCCGAGGATGGGCTCAAACGTTCGAGTCGTCGACGGGGATGTGGCAGTCCCGTGGGAGTCCCGTGATCCGGCACCGGGCGGTAGGGAAGCCGCTCCAGAAAGCGTTGCTCAGCTCCCACGCGAGGTCATTGCGCCTGTTGCAGGCCCTGATTGCGGCGGGTCGCAATGAGCGTTATCGCCCTGCCTGGCTTGCTGTGGGTCGGCTACCGTGAGCGCATCCAGGACCGGTTGGACGGGGGTGCCATGGCCGCCTCAATCACCCGCTCGCGCCGCGCCGCCATCGTGCGGGAAGCAGCCCGAACCCGGACGCGCTGCCAGCGGGCCGGCTACACGAACGAGCAAACCGCCGCCGCCATCCGAGAAGCCTTTCCCGAAGTCACCGAACTGGAGGCGTGGCGCCTGGCCCTGGGCTGGTCCCGAACGGACACCATCACCCAGATCGGTGAGCTCTACCGCGCAGACGGGCTGATGCCGCCGGGCTTATCCGAGTCGATGCTGTGCCGGTGGGAACACGACCCAGATGAGTGGCCGGGCGGCGACTACGGTCATGCTGTGCCGCGTCTACCGTACGAACAGCTAGTAGGACTTCGTTAGGTCTGTCTTGATCTTGGTGTGGTCCTGCGGGACAGGGGTTGGTGGCAGGTGGTGCAGAT
>NZ_JAKEEB010000077.1 GCF_021462825.1 Streptomyces glomeratus
TTCTGGTCCCGCTCCTACTTCGCCGGCTCGTGCGGCGGCGCACCGCTCAGCATCGTCCGCCAGTACATCGAAGGCCAGAAACGGCCCACCTGACCCTCACCGAGCAGGCGCAACGAACTCCGGCGCTGCGCGCCTCCGGTCCAAGGACGCGTTTCCCTCCCCGGCTGAAGCCGGGGATACCCACCCAAGATCAGGGATGGTGGCGAAGTGGCCGTCGCCGCGGACGGAGGAGACGTGTTCGTACTCATCGAGGAAGCGCGCCCAGGAGTCGCACGCGGCTTCCAGGTGTCCGTACCGCAGTTGGCGCTGCGCGAGGACCGCGTAGGCGTGGACGCGGCCTTGCCGCTCCTGTGCCGGTTGCACGCGGATCGATTGCTTCATCGCGTGAATGCTGCCCGCAAGGTCCCCCTCCTCCATCAGCACGTGGAAGACGTGGAAGAGGTAGGCGGCCTGGTCGTAGCCGCCGATCGCGTCGTGCCGGTTATCCGCTTGGGATAACGCCGCCTCGGCTTCGCGCAGGCGGGCGTTGACCTCGGACCCAAGGTACTCATGATCGACAGCACAGAGATACCCCCCATCGGAGGTCGCGAGCCGAATCGCCGACGCGCTCCCCGCCCTCCCACTACCGTCAGATGCTTCAGCCACCGCCCCGACCCCCCAGGAATCATGAACGGACAGCCGGCACAGCCCATCATCGACACCCACGTCCTTCTCCGCGACGGCGACAAGATCCTCCTCTCACAGAGAGGGGGCCCCTACGGCTACCGCCGCTGGCACCTGCCCTCCGGCAAGCTCGACCAGGGCGAACCCCTCACCGTCGGGGCAGCCCGCGAACTGTTCGAGGAGACCGACATCAAGGTCGACCCCGATCACCTGGAGCTCCGGCATGTCGTACACCACCGGCAGGACCACAGCTGCGAGCGCATCGGGTTCTTCTTCGTGGCCTCCCAGTGGGAGGGAACACCCGTCAACAAAGAGCCCGAGAAGTGCCTCGCGCTCCAGTGGTTCCCCGACCATGACCTTCCCGAAGACATCATCGAATACCCCAGCGCGGGCCTGTACGGCTGCCTCAACCAGTCCAGCGCCCTGACGCTGCACGGCTGGCAGTAGCCGGACAACAACGGCCGGTCTGGCCAGGAAAGAGCCCTGACCAGACCGGCTTTGCATGCCCTCACCCACCTCTTCGTGACCGGGTGTGACGCCGGGCGCTGTCAATTTTTCGGGCCGCTGGCTTGATCCCCCACAAGGGCAAGACATGGGGCCCGGCGGGCGTCCACGCAGGCTGCGGGCTGCCCCGTGCAACCGCTACGGCGGCATAGGCAGATACTCACCGCCCTCGATCTGGCCGCCGGCAGGCTGACTGCCGCATTGGCCCGCGCAAGCGGTGACGCGAGTTTCGGCTTCCTCAAGGCCCTGCGCGCCCGCTGGCCCGGCCCGCCGCTGTGGTGCCCAGGCCGGGCCCGCAGGCGCCGCAGCGCGGGCGACGGATCGTGCCGGTGCCGGGATGCACGATCTGGAACGCCGATGCGGGGGACTCGGACGGCGGGGTCTCCATTCGGGAAAGGAGCCGGCATGAGCAGCCCAGACGAGCAGGACATGTCCCACCCGCTGGAACAGGAAACGGGAGAAAAGGACGTCCTCCCCGAGGAAGAGGGCACCCAGCAACCGGCCGCAACAAGCGACCAGACCGGCGAGGGGGACGGGGACACTGCGGACTCCGGTGACGAGCCCGCGTCGGAAGAGTCGTGAGGGCATGGATTGGATTGCCCTTCCGGATGCTGCCGCGTGGCCAGCGGCAGCATCCGGAAGGGTCTAAGTCGTGATCGTGCCCGCTGGTCGACAGGCACGCCGACGCCGTCCTGTGCAGCTGGCCGCGCCGTCCCGCGATCCGCGCCCGCCGCAAGGCCAAGGTCATCAGTCCGGCGAAGGTGATCCGCCGCGGCGCCCTGCACCGGCATGAGAGCTAGAGAACTTTTTCCTGTTTTCAGTTTTTTTGGATGGTTAGTCGGATACGGAAGGTTCCTTGCGGCAAGGGGAGAGAGAAAAGCCATGAGCCGGATAGCGAACACGGATGCTGGGCAGGTGGCACGGACCGCTGGGCAGGAAGCGGCGGCCGTGGGCAACCAGGCCACGCAGGCCGTCGAGGAGGTCACCCGCACAGCCGTCGAACAGGCCAGAACCGTTGCCGGGGAAGCCAGAGCACAGGCGGGCGACGTAGCGCGTGACCTTCGCAGTCGCATGGTGGAGGAGGCCGAGAGCCAGGTCCGGCGCGGAGCCGGGACGATGCGGCAGTGGGCAGGTGAACTGGCTGAAATCGCCGACACCGCTGCGGGCGACTCGTCGGTCAAGAGCGTTCTGAGCGAGGCCTCCAGACGCGGTCGCCATGCAGCGCAGTACATCGAGGAGCGCGGCGCCGAGGGCCTGGTCAGTGATGTGCAGGACTTCGCCCGCCGGCGCCCTGGCCTGTTCCTGGGCGGCGCCCTGCTGGCCGGGTTCACCGTGGGCCGCCTCGCCAAAGCCGGGAGCAGGGCGTCCGCCGGCGTCACGGGCGGCAGCCCTACGCCTCCACAGTCGTCAGCACGGCAAAGTGGTCAGAGCCCAGCCGGTCAACCGGAGATCCCGGACTACCCCTACGACCCGTCCGCGACCGATACACCGACGACGCCACCGCGCCCGGAGCTGTGAGATGGCGACGACCTACCTCGGATCACAAGAACGCGGACAGGGTCAGACGCCGGTCGTCCGTGACGCGTCGATGGGTGAGCTGCTGACCGCGGTCGCCTCGGACCTGCAGACACTGGCACGGCAGGAGCGGGAGCTGGCGAAGGCCGAGATACGGCAGGAAGCCGTCAAAGCGGGAAAGGCTGCCGGCATGTACGGCGGGGCCGGATTCGCCGGTTCCATGACGGCCCTCTTCCTGTCCCTGGCGGCTGTCTTCGGTCTGGCCGCCGCCATACCCGCAGCTTGGGCAGCCCTGATCGTCACCGCGGTATGGGCGGTCGTCGCGGTGGTTCTTGCCGCACTGGGCCGCTCTCGCCTGCGCGCGGTGTCACCACAGCCGCATCACACGGTGGAAACCCTGAAGGAGGACGCGCAATGGGCACGGCACCCCACGAGATAAGGGCCGATATCGAAGCGACCCGCAGCAAGCTGTCCACCGATGTAGCCCGACTCGCCGACAGCGCCCGCCCGAGCCGGATGGTCAAACGCCGCACTCGCAGGGCACGGGGAGCGATGAGAAGAGTCCGCCAGCAGGTCATGGGCACTTCCGCCCGTGCGGTGAGCCGCGGCGCCGATCAGGCCCGGCAGGCGTCCCAGTCGGTCCAGGCCAGTACTTCCCAAGCGGCCCAATCGCTCAGCGGCACCGTCGGCCAGGCAGCCCAGACACTGCAGGACACAGCTGGCCAGACCGCGCTGGAGGCGCGGCAGACGGTGCAGCAGACGCAGCAGGCCGTGAAGCAGGCGCCTGAGCAGGCGATGCGGCAGACCGAGGGCAACCCACTGGCCGCCGGTCTGATCGCTTTCGGTGCCGGAGCTCTCGCCGCCGCCCTCATCCCGACCTCGCAGATGGAGGAGGAAGCCGCATCACGGGCCTCAGAACAAGCCACGCCGGTCTTCGAGGCCGTCAAAGAGGCCGCATCCGAGTCCGCCCAGCAACTCACCCAGGCCGCCACCGAATCCGCACAGCAGGCAGCCCAAGAGGTGCAGGACACCGCGACACAGGCCGCGCGCACCACCGCCGAACAGGCACAAGACCAGATGGAACAAGTCACCGAACAGGCTCGTGAATCAGGGAAGACCACCCTCGACGAGGCCCGCGGCCACACCACGTCGCCCGACGCGCCCTGACCAGACCGCGTCAGCACCCGCCATCTTGGGTCTTGCCTCAGAC
Organism: Streptomyces glomeratus; assembly: GCF_021462825.1. Classification (GTDB taxonomy): domain Bacteria; phylum Actinomycetota; class Actinomycetes; order Streptomycetales; family Streptomycetaceae; genus Streptomyces; species Streptomyces glomeratus. Next base: position 3,893 of record NZ_JAKEEB010000077.1, read on the forward strand.
TCACCTGCCAGCACGCACCGGCGCAAGCGAGCGCGATCGCCCTCGCAGCCGGGCTGGCGCGGCCCGGGTCGCGCCAGCCCGCCCCGGCCCGCCGAGGCGCGTGAGGCTGCGGCCTTGCTGAGCCGTGCCCGTCGATGCTTGAAGACGATACGAGGGGAGCGCTGCTCACCCTCGGCCTGGCGGGGCGGGGGCGGGACGGTGCAGGGCGGCTCACGGTCACTCCTACCGAGTCGCCACCCTCGCCGTGACCAGGCTGGTTTTCGTTCACGGGTTTCGTTCAGTGCTTCGGGAGGCACGGAACCCTCGGCGTGTTCGATGTTCATGAGAGGCGACGGCACTCGGGATCGACGAGCTACTGGATGCTGCAGCGGTGCGGATGCTCGGGATCGTCGGGGCAGGCGAAGACGTTGAGCTCACCCCAGCGGCCCACGCTGACCTCGGTGGGGGTGGCAGACCGGTGTGCGGGCTGGGCCCGGTCCTCCTCCCGAGGTCGCCAGCTGCCGCTGCCGTGGTCCCATTCCGAGCTGTCGATGGTCAACAGCAGGTGCATGGGCGTCCTGCAGGTGAGGCAGTCCATGGGGTACGGGTCGGCCGCGTGCCATGAGGCGAAGCCCCCCACGCGCCAGCCGGGCGGGATGGACAGGTCGTACTGGTAGGCGAGCGGCACTACCGTGCTTCCGTCCGCCGACTGCTCGGCCTCCGCCTCGAGGGCCTCCTCCCAGGCTTCGATCCGAGCGCACAGTTCTTCGGGCAGAAGGCCGGCGAACGGGTAGGTGACCACCTGCTCCGGGTGCAGCACGCAGGGCTCGGGCACGAAGCCGTCGGACCCGACGACCAGCGGCTGCGGTGGCGCGGGCAGCACCTCGCCGACCCCCCACGACCGCCGCCAGCGCAGGTGCAGCTCCAGGCCGTGGCGGTCCGGGCCGTGCGCGTTGAAGGGGCACCAGAACACCTGGAGCAGGTCGCAGTCGCCCGGCCCCGCCGGGAGGTCGGGCACATCCCGCCGGTACAGCTGCGCGAGGCCGATCATCGGCAGCAGGTCGGTCTCGGACACCCCGGGGGTCCGGTGTTCCCGGTGCAGCTCGCTCAGCAGCTCCCGTTCCTCGTCCGTGGGGCCGGGGGCCTGGTCGCGGGCCCATGCCGAAGCCAGAACCTGCCGATAGCGGCGGATGTCGGCCGGTCGTCGCCCACGCCCGCGGCCGTGGGCTTCGCTGCACACCGGCCACGGCTCGCCTGCCGGCCACAGCATGGGACCGCCCACGGAACTAGCCGACATATCTGGTCTGCCCGGCCGCGGATGGAGCCGCATTGTCGTCCCCCCAAGGCGGCCAGTTCCGGAAAGAGCGCCTCGACATCGACAGGGCGCGGGGGCGTGGACCTCGTCATGGAGGGGACCTTAGACACCCCGCAGCCCTGGTCCTTGAGCAACCCCCGACAGCGACTCCCCGTACCGGTGCCGTCAGGACCCGTGATTTCGGTTTGCTCGCAAGCGTCTACCGCCTCCCAAACCGGTGCAGAGCTGCTGTCCGTTCCGGCGTGGGTAGAGCCATCAGGCGTTGCTCCCGGTCATGTCCCGCGGGGTGGTGTAGTCACGGCAGCTGTTTCGGTTCCGGTTGTGGGGTGATCTGCGGTTCGGGTTCGGTTGGCTTGGTGGTGAAGAGCTCGGCCATGGAGGCTTCGGAGAGGTAGCGGCGGTCGAAGACCTGCCACTCGTCGTGGAG
>NZ_JAKEEB010000078.1 GCF_021462825.1 Streptomyces glomeratus
TTCTGGTCCCGCTCCTACTTCGCCGGCTCGTGCGGCGGCGCACCGCTCAGCATCGTCCGCCAGTACATCGAAGGCCAAAAGCGGCCCACCTGACCCTCACCGACGAGGCGCAGCGAACTCCGGCGCTGCGCGCCTCCGGTCCGAGGATGCGTTTCCTTCCCCGGCTGAAGCCGGGGACACCCACACAAGATCAGGGATGGAGCCCCCGGCTCTCTTCGGCACCATGCCGGGCGGGGCAGGCACGCGACTGCACCCGAAAGCCCGGCGGTTGGGTCTGGAAGCGTGCGGCATCGCGGATACGGCGTACCAAGGGCTGCACTGGAATCTGGGCGCCTTACGGCTACGCGACCGGCTGGACGAGCCGCTGTGTACAGGGCCTTCGGCTTGGGTAGCGGCGGCTTCGCGGCGCCGCTGGGCTCGCACCGCCTCGATCGCAGTCGGCTGCTCGCCGGCCTCGGTGCGAGGCAACGGCGGTTGACGCTCCGCACTTGATCTTGAAGGTGTAGGCGGTTACAGCTGGCGGCCGGCGGGACTGCCTGCGGAATCGTCGGCCAGGGCGATGGTCGCGGTGATGCGCTTCCCGACCGGTTCACGGCGGGCGGTGAAGCCTTCGCTGACGGTCAGGATGATCTCAAGTCCGTGCTGGCCGACTCGGCCGGGATCGGCGGCGCGGGCGATCGGCAGCGTCGGCTCGCTGTCCCAGACCGTGATGTCGAGCGCGCCGTCGGTTGCCTCCAGGGTCAGCATGCAGGGGCCCGGCGCGTACTTGCGGGCATTGGTGACCAGCTCGCTGACGACCAGCTGGACCATGCCCATGACCCGGCCGGACACGGGAAGGCCGTGCACGGCTTGCAGGTCGGCCAGGAAGGTGCGGGCCAGGTCCCGCGCTGCGGCGATTTCCTCGCTGCCCTCGAACGCGGCCGTGACGGTGATGGGCGCATCGACCAGCGACTGACGGTCCTCACCGTGTGCAGCCTGATCCATCGCGCCCCGCCTTGCACCCACTAGCCTGGGTCATGACGGCACATGCCCCCGAAACATCATTCCACGCATGCAGTCCACCGGAAGAAGGATGATCAGGGTTTCGGGCCAGGCTGGTCTGCGGTTCCGGCCGAGCGGGAAAACGGCAATGGGCCGCTTCGCCCCCAGGTACTGAGGCCCTTTGCCGGTCGGGTGCTCACCCACTGCCCGTGCATGCCACTCTCACGCGCGGCGGCGCCACGCTTCGACCGCTGCCGCGAGATGGTCCTGCAACTCGGGGGGCATTGGGTCCCGGCCGGTCGCGGCCGCCGTCACCGCCTTCGCGACCGAGCGCAGTTTGATATTGCTGTGCTGCGAGACCATCACCAGGATCTCGAAGGCGTCATCGGGCAGGCACCTGAAACCCGCCATCAGCACCCCCCGCGCCATGTCGATGACCGGTCGGCTCTCCATCGCCTCTCTGTACTGGGCGTTTTCGCATTCGAGCTCCGCCAGCCGTTCCCGTTCGGGTGTGCCGGCATCTGCACTCGCTGTTGTCCGGCTACCGCACGGCGAGGAAGCGTGTCCTTGGCTGGGGCCACGCCGGACGTACGCGCGCTGGGCAGGTCGCATAGAAAGCCCCTGCCCCGTCCGCCCACCGGCATACGCCATCACAGGGTCAAGGTCACTGGGACGGACCGGCCGGTGCCGCAGGCCGCCGGCCCGGCCGTCCTGGCCATCCCGGGTCGTGCCCTGCTGTCCCGTCATGGACGAGACGACGCCCCGGGCCGGTTTTACGGTGCTGGCTGCTACTCCGGCCTGGGGGAACGACAGAACAGCCATCAGCGCTGAGCAGTTGATCTTGAACGGTTGAGGGGATCCATGAAAATCGTGGCTGGCGCTGAGATTGATCAGGACCGTTGCCGGTCCCTGATGTGCTCCTAGGATGGCGGCGTGCCGGCAAGAACCAGTGACATCGAGAAGGCGGCCGGTGCGCTGCGCGCCGGCGGCCTGGTGGCCCTCCCGACCGAACCGTCTACGGTCTGGGCGCCAACGCCGAGGACCCCGCCGCCACCATCGCGCGCATCTTCCAGGTCAAGGGGCGTCCGTCCTCCCACCCGCTGATCGTCAGGCGGTGCCGGAGTGGGAGAGCTGTCACCTTGGCTGAGTAGAGAGCCGGGTCCGGCAAGTCGTCGGCCGATGTCGCCATGGGGGAGGTGCGAGTCTTAGCGTGCCAGTATCGATGCCAGGGCGCTCGTTCCCGTAGCGCAGGCGAGAACGGCTGCAGCGCAGGCGGCGTGGCCTTTGAGCAGGCTTCGCCGCAAGGCGGCGTAGCGCGCTTCGTACTCGCTACGCAACTGCTCGGCCCGGCCGGCTACGGTCCGCAGCATCTGGCGGGTGATCTCCAGACGCTGCTGGACGTAGTGGTCGGTGATGTCCTCCGCTTGCGTGCTGGTCAGCCAGGGAAGCCGGGCGCAGAGGGTCTGTGCCTCGCGCAGTGCCTGGTCCCGCTCGGCGCACAGCAGGAGGTAGCCCTCGACTTCGTTGGCCAACGCCGCGCCCTGCTCCCCGCGAGGAACCTGGGTCACGACCGGTCGCCTTCGTGTCCGGCGGCGTCGATGGCGTCGCGCCTGCCGGTGGTCGCCTTGTGGTCCAGTTGCGCCAGGTCCGGGTGGTGCAGGTCGAAGGCGGGGGACTCGGAGCGGACGCGGGGCAGCGTGGTGAAGTTGTGGCGCGGGGGCGGGCAGGAGGTGGCCCATTCCAGGGAGCGGCCGAATCCCCATGGGTCGTCGACCTCGACGCGCTTGCCGTACTGGGCGGTCTTCCAGACGTTGTACAGGAACGGCAGGGTGGACAGGCCCAGCAGGAAGGCGCCGATGGAGGAGATGGTGTTCAGCCAGGTGAAGCCGTCGGCGGCGAGGTAGTCGGCGTAGCGGCGGGGCATGCCCTCGGCGCCGAGCCAGTGCTGCACCAGGAAGGTGGTGTGGAAGCCAACGAACAGGGTCCAGAAGTGGATGTACTCCAGGCGGGTGTCGAGCATGGTGCCGGTCATCTTCGGCCACCAGAAGGAGAACCCGGCGAACATCGCGAAGACGATCGTGCCGAACAGCACGTAGTGGAAGTGGGCAATGACGAAGTAGCTGTCGGTGACGTGCCAGTCCAGCGGCGGCGAGCCGAGGATGACACCGGTCAGGCCGCCGAAGAGGAAGGTCACCAGGAAGCCGGCCGCCCACAGCATGGGGGGCTCGAAGGACAGCGAGCCCGTCCACATCGTGCCGATCCAGTTGAAGAACTTCACGCCCGTCGGCACGGCGATGAGGTAGGTCATGAAGGAGAAGAACGGCAGCAGGACCGCGCCGGTGGCGAACATGTGGTGCGCCCAGACGGTGACCGACAGTCCAGCGATGGAGATGGTGGCCCCCACGAGTCCCATGTAGCCGAAGATCGGCTTGCGGGCGAAAACAGGGATCACTTCGGTGATCACTCCGAAGAACGGCAAGGCCAGGATGTAGACCTCGGGGTGGCCGAAGAACCAGAACAAGTGCTGCCACAGGATCGCTCCGCCGTTCGCGGCGTCAAACACGTGGGCACCGAATTTGCGGTCCGCCTCCAAAGCGAACAGAGCTGCCGCCAGGACGGGGAAGGCGAACAGGACGAGGACCGAGGTGAGCAGGACGTTCCAGGTGAAGATCGGCATCCGGAACATCGTCATGCCCGGGGCTCGCATGCAGATGACGGTGGTGACGAAGTTGACCGCCCCGAGGATGGTCCCGAACCCGGACAAGGCCAGTCCCATGACCCACAGATCGCCGCCGAGGTGTGCGGTCCGGGTGGGCCCGCTGAGCGGCGTGTATGCGGTCCAGCCGAAGTCTGCGGCGCCGTTGGGGGTGAGGAACCCGCCCATCGCGATCAGGGCGCCCAGAAGGAAGAGCCAGTACGACAGCATGTTCAGCCGCGGAAAGGCCACATCCGGTGAGCCGATCTGCAGAGGCATGACGGCGTTGGCGAAACCGGCGAAGGTCGGAGTGGCGAACAGCAGCAGCATGATGGTGCCGTGCATGGTGAACGCCTGGTTGTACTGCTCCTCGGAGAGGATCTGCAGTCCCGGCCTGGCGAGCTCGGCCCGGATCGCCATGGCCAGCAGCCCGCCGATCAGGAAGAACACGAACGACGTGGCCAGGTACAGGTTCCCGATCTTCTTGTGGTCCGTCGTGGTGATCCAGGAGACGATCACCCGGCCCCTGCCGCGACGTCCCTCGGCCGGTACGAGTGTAACCGGCGCAGTCTGTGAGGTCATCAGCTTCCTTGTATGGCTAGCAACCACCGCAAAAACACCTTACGGCGCAAAACTCTCGTAAATGAGCCCAAAGTGCACGTCCATCCGCGGAGAAGTTGCCGGGACGCCGGGTAACCAAGTGCACGACAACCAAGGGGGCGTCCAACGGGTGACAGGCCTGCTCTGCTGATTCCGCTCGCCTGCATCGACGGGCAAGGCGGACCTGACTTCCGGTTGCTACCTCACACGGCGGCCACAGACCCCAGGCGTCCGTGACAGGGCGGTGAGGGCAGGGTGTCCAGGTCGCCTGTCACAGAGGTCCTTTGACACCGTGTCTGCGTTCGAGCGCGCACACGGGATGTCCCGCCGGTGTCCACACTCAAGCCGCCAACTCGGCCGCACCGCCTTACCGGTTCCCACATCGGCTGCTCTCGAGAAGGTGATGCTCTTACCACGTGATCATCCATCGGACGCATGCGCCTCAAAGGCCGACGGCTACGATCCGCCGGTATATGACACCTGATCTGTCGGCGACGGCCAGAGTGGAATCGGCCGACGTCACACCGGGGCCGGAGGGCTTGCGGGTTCCAAGAAGCCAACGATCCGAACACCGGCGCGGTGAGCGCGGGGGTGGGGGTGGCAATGACGCCGGGCGCGGTAGCAGCACCGGCCATGGCACAGAGCCGCAGCGGCCCACGGTGGCCGTCCAGATGCGACCGAGGCCGCAGCCCCCGCTGCGAAGGGACTCGCCTGCACAGACGACGCCGCCAGCCAGACCGCGACGGTTACCTGGGTGGGACCCCGAGGACCGGCGGACGGCATCTGCCGGCCGGGCCTGTACGGTCCGACACCGCAGTACCTGCTTCACCGCGCCCCCGGCCGATGCGGCCAAGTCGACGCCGGACAGCTGCCGCCCGTCCCCGGTCGGCTGTGCGATGAGACTCGTCGTTTCCGCCACGTCCGCCTCCCACGAGCATCCATCCCTTGTTCTTCGCAGCGAATCCCGGCCTTCAGGCCGGGCGTGAATGCGATCCTTGGCTCGGAGGCGTGCAGCGCCGGAGGTCTCTGCGCTTGTGTGGTGACGGTCAGTTGGGCGTTTTTGGTTCTCGATGTAGTCCTTGACGATGCTCAGCGGTGCGCCGCCGCAGGATGCTGCGAAGTAGGACGGGGACCAGAACACGAGCCCGTCCCGATCCGGTTGATCCGGTTGTTCCGGCCGGTGCACTGCGCGCGCAGGTACCGGGAGCTGACGTCTTTGAGGCTGTTGACGAGCTTGGACAGGGCGACCTTTGGCGGGTAGTGCACGAGAAGGTGGACGTGATCGCCTTCGCCGTTGAACTCCCGCAGCTGTGCGCCGAAGCTCTCGCATACGTCGCGCGTGATCTTCTCGCGGCGTGTCAGCATTTCGCCGTTGAAGACTTCACGTCGGTACTTCGTGACAAACACCAAGAGCGCGTGGAGGTAGGATCGAACGATTCCACCGGAGGGGGTGGGCTTCGGGATGATCCGTGCGTACAAGTTCCTGATGCGGCCCACCGTCCGGCAGGGCCAGGCGCTCGCCGGGATGCTGCGGGACCACTGCTTGCTCTACAACGCGGCGTTGCAGGAACGCCGCGACGCCTACCAGCACGTCTCGAAGACCACGGTCACGTACGGGATGCAGTCCGCGCAGCTCAAGGAGATCCGGGCGTTCGATGCGGAGTGTCAGGGCCGCTGGTCGTTCAGCTCGCAGCAGGCCACCTTGCGCCGTCTGGACAAGGCGTTTGCCGCGTTCTTCCGCCGGGTCAGGTCCGGCGATGCCCCGGGCTACCCGCGCTTTCGCGGGGTGAACTGGTTCGACACGGTCGACTTCCCCAAGGACGGGGACGGCTGCCGGTGGAATTCCACCCCGCACGACCCGGTCACTCGCGTCCGCTTTCAGGGCGTGGGCCACGTCAAGGTCAACCAGCACCGGGCCGTGGTCGGCAGGATCAAGACCGTGTCGGTCAAGCGCGAGGGCCGTTGGTGGTTCGTCGTGCTGACCGCCGAGCAGGACCGGCCCGAACCGCTGCCCGCGACCGGCTCCACGGTCGGCATCGACCTGGGCATCGCGAACTTCCTCGCCGACTCCAACGGCGGGTTCGTGCCCAATCCGCGCCACGGTCGCCGTGCAGCCGACAAGCTCCAAGCGGCGCAGCAGGCCCTGTCCCGGTTCCCGCGCCGCAAGGCGAAGGACCGGACCGCCGGCCACCAGCGGGCGGTGGAGAAGGTCGCCCAGCTTCACAGGAAGGTGCGTCGCCAGCGGCTCGACCACGCGCACAAGACCGCGCTCGGCCTGGTCCGCGCACACGACTTCATTGCGCACGAAGACTTAAAGATCCACAACATGGGCAAGGCCCCCGCACCGAGACCCGACCCCGGCCGGCCGGGTACCTTCCTGCCCAACGGGGCCGTGGCCAAAGCCGGGCTCAACAGGTCGATCAACGATGCCGGATGGGGGGTGTTCCTGACGATCCTGCACGCCAAGGCTGAAAGCGCCGGACGGGAAGTGATCGCCGTCAACCCCCGCAACACCTCCCGCGCCTGCCCCGAATGCGGGCACACCGCGAAGGAGAACCGGCCCACACAGCAGAAGTTCCACTGCGTCTCGTGCGGCCACCACGCGCACGCTGACACGGTGGGCGCTCT
>NZ_JAKEEB010000079.1 GCF_021462825.1 Streptomyces glomeratus
CGCACGGCATCCGACAACCGCTCCACCACCAGCACACCCACACCCTCGGCCCAGCCCGTCCCATCCGCCGACGCCGAAAACGCCTTGCACCGACCGTCCGGTGAGAAGCCGCGCTGACGGCTGAAGTTCACGAACTCGGTCGGGGTGGCGAGGATCGTGACACCGCCGACCAGCGCCATCGAGCAGTCGTCCCGGCGCAGTGCCTGCGCGGCCAGGTCGAGCGCCACCAGCGAGGAGGAGCAGGCCGTGTCCACGGTCACGGCCGGGCCCTCCAGGCCGAAGGTGTAGGACACCCGGCCGGACAGCACGCTGCGTGCGGCGCCCGTCATCTTGTAGCCCTCGATCTCGCCGGGGGCCTGCTGGAGGGTGAGCTGGTAGTCGTCGGTGACACAGCCCGCGTAGACGCCGGTGCGGCTGCCGCGCAGCGTCAGCGGGTCGATCCCCGCACGCTCCAGCGCCTCCCACGACACCTCCAGGAACAGCCGCTGCTGCGGATCCATCGCCAGCGCCTCACGCGGCGAGATCCCGAAGAACTCCGCGTCGAACTCCGCCGCCTCGTACAGGAATCCGCCCTGCTGGGTGACGGTCCGGCCGGGGCGGTCCGGATCGGGGTCGTAGAGGTCCTCGTCCCAGCCACGGTCGGTGGGGAATCCCGCGATCACGTCGGCACCGGACTCCACCACCCGCCACAGCTCTTCGGGCGAGCGCACGCCGCCCGGGAAGCGGCAGCTCATCCCCACGATGGCGATCGGCTCGTGATGCTTGTCCTGCTCCTCCTTCAGGCGGCGGCGCGACGCGGTGAGTTCGACGGTCACGCGCTTGAGGTAGTCCCGGAGCTTCTTCTCGTCAGGTATGGCGTTCATGCGTTCCTCGCTGATGTCTGGCAGGTGTTCTGCCGTGCCGCCGGGGTCAGGGGGTGCCGAGTTCGCTGTCGATGAAGGCGAAGATGTCCTCGTCGGACGCTTCCTCCAGGTGGGCGGCGACGGCGGAGGCAGGCTCTGCGGCCTGGCCGGTCAGCTCCGCCAGCAGGGCCTGGAGCCGGCCGCCGATCCGCTCGCGCGTGGCCTGGTCGCCGGAGAACCCGGCCACCAGGGCGTGCAGCGTGTCGAGTTCCTCGTCCAGGGCCGTGCTCGATTCCTTCGGTGCGAGCTCGGCTCGCAGGAAGACGGCCATCGCGGCGGGGTTGGGGTGGTCGAAGACGAGCGTGGCGGGCAGCCGCAGGCCGGTCGCCGCGCCCAGCCGGTTGCGCAGCGACACCGCGGCCAGCGAGTCGAGTCCCAGGTCCTTCAGGGCGCGCGTGGCGGGGACCGCCTCGGGGCCGGAGTGGCCCAGTACGGTTGCGATCTCGGTCCTGACCAGGTCGGTGAGCAGTCGTTCCTGTTCCGTCGCGGGCAGCCCGGCCAGCGACTGGTGCAGTCGGTCCGCGGCCTCGGTGGTGCCGGTTCCGGTGTCGCCGTCCGCCGCGCCGAGGACGCGGTCGACCTCGGGCAGGCCGCTGATCAGCGGGCTGGGCCGGACTGCGGTGAAGGCCGGGGCGAAGCGCTCCCAGTCGACGTCGGCGACCACATACGCGGCGTCCGCCTGTGCGATGGACTCCGTCATGACGTCGAGGGCGAGCTCCGGCGGCATCTCGGACAGCCCACGGCGGCGGAGCTGTTCGCGGCGTTCCCGTTCGGCGGCCGGGTCCGCCGCCTCGGTGGCGTTCGAGGCGGTGTCCGCCCAGACGCCCCAGGCGAGCGCGGTGGCGGCCAGACCGCGGCCCCGGCGGTGTTGGGCGAGCGCGTCGAGGTAGGCGTTGGCGGCGCCGTATGCGCCCTGGCCGCCGCTGCCCCACACTCCGGCGATCGACGAGAACAGGACGAAGGCGTCCAGGGCCCCGGCGTCCACCAGTTCGTGCAGATGGGCGGCGCCCGCCGCCGTGGTGCCGACCGTGGCGGCGAACCGTGCCGGGTCCATGTCGGCCAGGGCGCCCGTGTGCAGGTCGCCTGCGGTGTGGAACACGGCGGTCAGCGGCCGGTCCGCAGGTATGCCGGCGAGCAGCGCGGCCACCGCGGTCCGGTCACCGAGGTCGCAGGGGAGCACGGTCACCTGCGCGCCCGCCGCGGAGAGTTCCGCGACGGTCTCGGGGACGCCCGGTGCTTCGGCGCCCGGGGCGTGGGTCAGCAGCAGATGGCGTGCCCCCCGGGCGACGAGCCGGCGTGCGACCCGCGCGCCCATCCCCGAGGTGCCCTCGGTGATCAGCACGGTGCCCCGGGGTGTCCAGGGGGCGCCTCCGGGCCGCCCCGCAGCGGCCCGGACCAGTCGGCGTACGAGGGTTCCGGCGGGCCGTACGGCCAGTTGGTCCTCCCCTCCGGGCTCGGCCAGCACGGCCGTCAGACGCCCCAGTGCGCCCTCGTCCGTCGCGGCCGGCAGGTCGACGACGCCGCCCCGGATCTGCGGGTGTTCGAGCGCGGCGGTCCGGCTCAGCGCCCACACCTGGGCCTGCGCCGGATCCCGGAGGACGTCCGAGTCGCCCGTGGAGACGGCGCCCTGGGTGAGCAGCCACAAGTGCGGCGGCTCGGCCGTCCCGGCGCCTGCGCTCTCGGAGACGGCCTGGATCAGCGACAGGGTCGCGGTGGTTCCGCGCGTCACCACGGGGTGGTTCTCGTACGGCGTGGTGTCCAGCGCCAGCAGGGACAGGACGCCCGCGGCGGGCGTGCCGTCCGCCGCCTCGGCGAGCTGCCGCGCGAGCGTCGCCCGATCGGTGTGCGCCGGGTCGACGACGATCCGGACCACATGGGCCCCTCGCTCCACCAGCGCCGCCTCGGTCGCGGCGAGCAGGTGGGGGGCGGGCAGTGCCGAGGGGGCCACGACCAGCCAGGTGCCGGAGAGCGCTCCGTCGGCGGGGACGTCGGCGGGCCACCATGCCTCCCGGTACCGCCAGGAGCCGACGGCGGATCGCCGGGTGCTGTCCTCGTCCCAGGACGCCAGCGTGGGCAGCAGCTCGGCGAGTGCCCCGGATGCCTCGGAACCGAGCATGTCCTCGAGGGAGCCGAGGTCGCGCTCCCGCACCGCGGACCAGAACAGTTCCTGGGGGCCGTCCTCGGCGTCGGCCGGTCCGGCGGGTGTCTGGAGCCAGTAGCGCTGCCGCTGGAAGGGGTAGGTGGGCAGCTCCACCCACCGGGCGCCGGAACCGGTGAAGAGTGCCTGCCAGTCGACGTCGGCCGCTCCGTGGGCGTGGGCGTCGGCCACGGCGGCGGTGAGCGTGCGGACCTGCGGCTTGGTGCGTCGCTGGGTCGGGATCAGCAGCGGCTCGGTGTCGCCGGTCCCGCCGAGGCAGTCCTGCGCCATGGCGGTCAGTACGGCGTCCGGCCCGAGCTCCACACAGGTGTCCACGCCTTCGGCCCGCAGGGTGCGCACCCCGTCGTGGAAGCGCACCGCGCTGCGGATGTGGTCGGCCCAGTAGTCCGCGGAGCACGCCTCTTCGGGGGTGAGGAGCCGGCCGGTCACGTTGGAGACGATCGGCACGGTCGGCCGGGAGAACGCCAGCTTGCCGGCGATCGCCCGGAACTCGTCCAGCATGGGGTCCATATGGGGCGAGTGGAAGGCGTGACTGACGTTCAACCGGCGGGTCTTGACTCCCTCGGCGCCGAGTTCGGCGGTGATGCGCAGCACCGTTTCCTCGTCACCGGAGATCACCACCGACGCGGGGCCGTTGACGGCGGCGACGGACACCTTCGTCTCATGGCCCTCCAGCAGGCCGGTCACCCGCTCCTCGGTGGCCAGCACCGACACCATGGCGCCGCCCCGCGGGAGGGCCTGCATCAGCCTGCCGCGGGCGGCCACCAGTGCGGCCGCGTCGTCGAGGGAGAGCACTCCCGCGACATGCGCGGCGGCGAGCTCGCCCACGGAGTGGCCCATGAGGTAGTCGGGGCGCAGTCCCCACGACTGAAGGAGCCGGAAGAGGGCCACCTCGAACGCGAACAGCGCCGTCTGGGTGTACTCGGTCTCGTTCAGCAGGCCGGCGTTCTCCGTGCCGTCCTCGGCGAACATGACCTCCCGCAGGGGCCGGGTGAGGTGGCTGTCCAGGACGCCGCACACCGTGTCCAGGGCATCGGCGAACGCCGGGAAGGCGTCGTACAGTTCGCGTCCCATGCCCGGCTGCTGGCTGCCCTGCCCGGTGAACAGGTAGGCCACTGCGCCCGGTTCGGCCGCACCCGTGTGCAGTCCGGGGGCCTGGCGCCCTTCGGCCAGTGCCGTGAGGCCGTCCAGCAGTTCCGCCTCGTCGGAACCGAGCACCACCGCGCGGTGGTCGAACACGGAACGTGTGGCGAGACTGAAGCCGATGTCCGGCAGCCGGTCCCGGGTCGTTCCCGGGGCGGCGATCCGTGCACGCAGCTGCCTGGCCTGGGCGGCCAGTGCCTGGGGTGACCTGGCCGAGAGGACCAGCGGCACGGTGGCCGGAGCGGGAGCCGCCCCGGCACGCACCCCCTCCGTTTCCTGCGTCAGGGGAGCCTGCTCCAGCACGACATGCGCGTTGGTGCCACTGATACCGAAGGACGACACCGCCGAACGACGAGGCCGGCCCGTATCCGGCCACGGGCGCTGCTCGGTCAGCAACCGCACCGCACCCGACTCCCAGTCCACGAACGGAGTCGGCTCATCCACATGCAGCGTCCGCGGCAACACCCCATGCCGCATCGCCATCACCATCTTGATCACACCACCGACCCCGGCCGCCGCCTGGGTATGACCCATGTTCGACTTCACCGAACCCAGCCACAGCGGCTCACCCACCCGGCCCTGCCCATAGGTGGCCAGCAACGCCTGCGCCTCGATCGGATCACCCAACCGCGTGCCCGTACCATGCGCCTCCACCGCATCCACCTCACCCCCCGCCAGCCCCGCACCCGCCAGCGCACGCTGGATCACCCGCTGCTGCGACGGCCCGTTCGGCGCAGTCAGACCATTGGACGCCCCGTCCTGATTCACCGCCGTCCCCCGCACCACCGCCAGCACCCGATGCCCCCGGCGCACGGCATCCGACAACCGCTCCACCACCAGCACACCCACACCCTCGGCCCAGCCCGTCCCATCCGCCGACGCCGA
>NZ_JAKEEB010000080.1 GCF_021462825.1 Streptomyces glomeratus
GGCCCGCCGCCGCGCCGACGGCCTGCCCGGTCTCGCGATCGGCTGGGGCCCCTGGGCCGAGGTCGGCATGGCCGCCCGGGACTCCGCCGACCACGAGAAGACCGGCCTGCGGCCGATCCCCGCGCACAGCGGCGCACGTATCGCGGTCCGGCTGGCCTGCGCCACCCCCGCCACCGCGGGTGTCGGCGTCGTCCCGGCGGACTGGGCGGCCTTCCGCAACGCCCTCGGCGACACCCTGCCGGACGGGTATCTGGACCGGCTCGCCGGTCCGTCCGGTGGGGCCGCGGCGGCCGATGCCCGGCGCTCGGGCGCAGGGCGCCAGGCCACGGACCGGTCGCCGTCGCTGCGCGCCGAGCTGGCCACGGCCCGCGACCCGCGCGCCCTCCTGGGCGAACGCGTCGAACTGATGCTGCGCCAGGTGCTGGGTTCCCGCCGTCCGGTCGGACGGCACCAGGGCTTCGCCTCCCTCGGCATGGACTCGCTGATGGCCGTGGAGTTCCGGGCGCGGCTGTCGGACGCCCTGGAGCTGAGGCTGCCCACCACCCTCGCCTTCACCCACCCGAACCTGGACGACCTCGTGCCCTTCCTGGCACGGCAACTCGCCCTCCCGTCCGACGACCCGGCCGAGGACCCGGCCGGCGACCCGGAGCAGGAGGGCCCGGGCGGTACGGCTCCCGTCGACACGTCGGCGAGCGAGCTGATGGCCCGTATCTCGGAGAAGTACCGCACCCACCGGCGCGCCTGACCGACGCACCGTCGGGGCGTGGCCCCGGGGGCCGCGGAAGGTGTGCCTTCGACCCGGAACGCCATCTGCCGCCCCGAACCGCCGAGTTGTTGGAGGAAAACGTCACCATGGCCGGAACGACGCCGCACGACGAGCTGCTGGCCTCGTTGCAGCAGTCCGTGTACGTCATCGACAAGCTGGAGGGCGAACTCGCCCGCGGCCGCGAAGAGATCGCGATCATCGGCATGTCCTGCCGGTTCCCCTCCGCGAACGGCACGGCGGAGTTCTGGCGGCTGCTGCGCGAGGGCGGGGACGCCATCACGGAGGTCCCGCCGGACCGCTGGGACATGGCGGCGCTGTACGACCCGGACCCGGCCGCCGCGGGGAAGCTGTACACCCGCTACGGCGGATTCGTGGACGACGTGGACCGCTTCGACCCGCTGTTCTTCGGCATCTCCCCCAAGGAGGCCGCCCGCCTCGACCCTCAGCACCGGATGCTGCTGGAGGTCACCTGGGAGGCCCTGGAGGACGCCGGGCACGCCCCGAGGAGCCTGCGGGGCAGCCGCACGGGCGTGTATGTGGGCATCGCCGAGAACGACTACGCGCGGCTGATCGAAGACGCGTACGGCACCCGGCTCGAGCACTACGACGCCACCGGCACGGGTTTCTGCTTCGCCTCCGGCCGGATCTCGCACGTCCTCGGGCTCCAGGGCCCCAACATGGCGACGGACACGGGGTGTTCCAGCTCCCTGGTCGCACTCCACCAGGCGGTGTCCGCGCTGCGGCTCGGCGAGTGCGACCTCGCCCTCGCCGGAGGGGTGCATCTGCGGCTGTCCCCGGCCACCTCGCTGTCGCTGGCCAGGACCGGCGCGCTGGCCCCGGACGGCCGCTGCAAGACCTTCGACGCCCGGGCGGACGGGTTCGGGCGCAGCGAGGGCTGTGGGATCGTCGTCCTCAAACGGCTGTCCGACGCCCGCCGGGACGGCGACACCGTGCTCGCCGTCGTCCGCGGCTCGGCCGTCAACCACGACGGCCCGGCCGGCGGCTTCACCGTCCCCAACCAGTCGGCGCAGATCTCCCTCATCCGCGACGCCCTCGCCAACGCGGGCGTCGCGCCGGACGAGGTGTCCTTCGTCGAGACCCACGGCACCGGCACCGCCCTGGGCGACCCGATCGAGGTCGGCGCTCTGGCCGCGGTGTTCGGCCGGAGCCCGCACCCGGTCCTGCTGGGGGCCGTGAAGAGCAACATCGGCCACACCGAGGGCGCGGCCGGGATCGCCGGTGTCATCAAGACCGTCCTGGCGCTCAGGCACGGCGAGATCCCGGGCAATGTGCACTTCACCGAGCCCAACCCGCACGTCGACTGGGCGGATCTGCCGTTCGCCGTACCGACCGCGCCCACCACGTGGCCCACGCCGGACGGCGCCCGGGTCGCGGGCGTCAGCTCGTTCGGCATGAGCGGGACCAACGCGCACGTCGTGCTCGCCGCCGCACCCGACGATCCCGAGCCCGCCGAGCCCTCCGGCCGTCCCGTTCACGTCCTCGCGCTGTCCGGCCGCACCGAGGCGGCGCTCACCGAGGCCACCCGGCGGATGGCCGGCTTCCTGGCCGAGGGCGCGGGCGGAACGCCCCTCGCGGACGTCTGCTTCACCGCCAACGCCGGCCGGGACCACTTCGAGCACCGGCTCGCCGTGGTGGCCGGCTCTCCCGAGGAACTGGCCGAGCGGCTGACCGCGGGCACCGGCGCCGGCGGATACGTCCCCGCGCACCGGCCGGAGCCCACCGTGGCCTTCCTCTTCACCGGGCAGGGCGCGCAGTACGCGGGCATGGCGCGCGAGCTGTACGCGACCGAGCCGGTGTTCCGGCGGGCCGTCGACCGCTGCGCCGAGGTCCTCGACCGCCATCTGGACCGCCCCCTGCTCTCCGTACTGCACCCGCGGGACACCGCCGCCCCACGGGACGGGCACCCCGGCCCGGGGCGGGAACTCCTGGACCGTACGGAGTACACCCAGCCGGCCCTGTTCACGGTCGAGTACGCCCTCGCGGAGCTGTGGCGCTCCTGGGGCGTCACCCCGGACGTGGTACTGGGCCACAGCGTGGGCGGAATCGTCGCGGCCTGTGTGGCCGGGGTGTTCACGCCGGAGGACGCGCTACTGCTGGTGGCCGAGCGCGGCCGGCTGATGGGCGCGCTGCCGGACGGCGGGGTGATGGTGTCGCTGCGCGCCGACGAGGCGGTCGTCGCCGCCGCCGTCGCCCCTCACCCCCTGGTGTCGATCGCCGCCGTGAACGCGCCCGGCGAGGTGGTGGTGTCCGGTGCGGCCGACCAGGTGGAGTCGGTCGTGGCGGCGCTCGCCGCACAGGGCGTCGAGGCCCGGCGGCTGGCGGTGTCCCACGCCTTCCACTCGCCGCTCATGGCACCGGTCGCCGAGCCGCTGCGCGAGGTCGCGCGGCGGGTGCGGTACACGGCCCCGCGCATCACCGTCGTGTCGGACCTGACCGGCGCCCCGGCGGACCCCGACGAGCTGTGCGACCCCGAGTACTGGGTACGGCACGCCCTCGAGCCGGTGCGCTTCGCCGACGCCGTACGGGCCGCGCACACCGAGGGCGCCCGGGTGTTCGTGGAGGCCGGGCCCAAGCCGGTCCTGCTGGGCCTCGGCCGGGCCTGTCTGCCCGACGGCGGGGACGACGACACGGCCTGGGTGCCGAGTCTGCGACCCGGCAGGGAGTGGCCCGAACTGCTGTCCGGAGCGGCGGCCCTGCATGTGCGGGGCGTACCCGTGGACTGGGCGGCCGTCGACGGCCGCGGCCGTCCACGGCGCGTTCCGCTGCCCACCTATCCCTTCCAGCGTGATCGTCACTGGTTCACGGCGCCGCCGAGGAGCGCTGCCCGCGCCACCGCCCGGGTCAGGCCCCTGCTCGACACCCGGGTCCGTCTCCCGCTGTACCGGGCGACGGTCTTCCAGACCGAGCTGGGCGCCGGCACCCTGCCCTTCCTCGGCGAACACCGGGTGGGCGGAGCCGCGGTGGCACCCGGGGCCTGCCATCTGGCGATGGCGGCGAGCGCCGCAGAGGCGGCCCACGGCGCAGGCACGGTCGTCCTGCGCGACGTGGTCTTCCCCGAGCCGCTGGTGGTGCCGGACGGCGGGACGCGCACCGTACAGCTCGTGCTGAGCCCCGCCGCGGACGCCTCCGAGCGGGAGTTCCAGCTGCTGGACGCGGCCGGGGAGGCGGAGGATGACGCCGACGGCCCCGGGGAGCCCCGGAACGCCTCCGTGTACGCGGGCGGCCGGGTGGTCCTGGACGGCGCCCCCGAAGGACCCGGTGCGGACCGGTCCGTGGACGTGACCGCCGTACGGGAACGGCTCGGCCGGGAGATCGACCGGGAGGCGCTCTACACGCGGCTCGCCGCCCACGGCATCGAACTCGGGCCCAGCTTCCGCAGGCTGGACCGGATCTGGGCGGACGCGGACGAGGCGCTGGCCGCCGTGACCCCGCCGGAGCCCGGCGCCGCCCCGCTCGCACCCGTCCACCCGGGTCTGCTGGACGCGCTGTTCCAGGTCACCGAGGCGTGCGCGCTCGCCTCGGACGCACCGGGCGAGGCCCGGCTGCCGTTCGCGCTGGCCCGGCTCGTGGTGCGCCCGCAGACCGACGACCGCGCGCACTGGATCCACGCCCGCCGGGCCGCGGACGGCCGGTGGGACATCGACCTCCTGGACGCCGACGGCACACCCCTGGCCGAGGTCGGGGGCTTCGAGGACCGCCCCGCCCCCCGCGGCCGCCTCGCCGGCCGCCACTCCGAGTGGGTGGAGTGGTTGGTGGGTGTGGAGTGGTCGGAGGTGGCTGAGGAGGGTGTGGCTGCGGGGTTGTCG
>NZ_JAKEEB010000081.1 GCF_021462825.1 Streptomyces glomeratus
CCGGGGCGGCTCCCGCTCCGGCCACCGTGCCGCTGGTCCTCTCGGCCAGGTCACCCCAGGCACTGGCCGCCCAGGCCGAAAGGCTCCGTACGCACCTCGAAGCGGCCGGCGAGGTGAACCTGCTGGACCTCGGCTACTCGCTGGCCACCGGACGGACAGCCCTCGACCATCGCGCGGCCCTGTTCGCCGAAAGCCAAGGGGAACTGCTGGAGGGCCTCGACGCGCTGGCGGCCGGCCGCTCGTCCGCCCGGCTGGTCACGGGCGGCCCGACCACCGGCAGGACCGCCTTCCTGTTCACCGGGCAGGGCAGCCAGCGGGCCGGTATGGGACGCGAACTGTACGACGCCTACCCGGTGTTCGCCGAGGCGCTGGACGCCGTCTGCGCCGAACTCGACCGGCACGTGGGGCGCTCGGTACGGGACGTCGTCTTCGCCGACTCCGACGACTGGGAGGGCGAGCTGCTGCACCAGACGCTGTTCACCCAGACCGGCCTGTTCGCCCTCGAGGTGGCCCTCTTCCGGCTGGCCGAAAGCCTCGGCCTGAAGCCCGACTTCGTGGCCGGGCACTCGATCGGCGAACTCGTGGCCGCCCATGTGTCGGGTGTGCTGTCCCTCGCCGACGCGGCCGCACTGGTGGCCGCCCGCGGCAACCTGATGCAGGCCCTCCCGCAGAACGGCGCCATGATCTCCGCCCTCGCCACCGAGGAGGAAGTGACGGCGTTGCTGGCCGGGCGCACCCACCAGGTGTCGATCGCCGCGGTGAACGGGCCCGCCTCCGTCGTCATCTCCGGTGACACACCGGCCACGCTGGCCGTCGGCAGGGAGCTGGAGAGCCGGGGACGCAAGACGCGCCGGCTGAACGTCAGCCACGCCTTCCACTCGCCCCATATGGGCCCGATGCTGGACGCCTTCCGCGCCGTGGCCGAAGGCCTGGCGTTCAGGCCGCCCGTCATCCCCCTCGTGTCGAACGTGACCGGTGAGGTCGCCCGTACCGAGGAGGTCTGTTCACCGGACTACTGGGTCCGGCACGTACGCGAGGCCGTCCGGTTCGGCGACGGAATCCGCACGCTCCACGACGAGGGCGTCACGACGTTCGTGGAACTCGGCCCGGACGGCGTGCTGTCGGCCATGGGCCGGGACTGCGTCGTGGACGCGGAGGGCGCCGAGCCGGAATTCGTCCCGCTGCTCCGCAAGGACCGCCCGGACACCCCCGCGTTCGCCCACGCGCTGGCCCGGCTGCATGTGCGGCACGTGAGCCCGTCCTGGGACACCTTCTTCCACGGCTCGGGCGCGCGCCGGACCGACCTGCCCACCTACGCCTTCCAGCGCAGGCACTACTGGGCCAAGGCCCCCGCGCGAACCGCCGACGTCGGCGGCGCGGGACTGTCGTCGGCCGATCACCCGCTGCTCGGCGCGGCACTGACCCGGGCCGACACGGACGAGACCATCCTCACCGGCCGGCTCTCCCTGCGGACCCACCCCTGGCTCGCCGATCACGCGGTCCTGGGCCGGGTACTGCTCCCGGGCACCGCCTTCGTGGAGCTGGCCGCACGGGCCGCGACCGAGACGGGCGCCGGGGTGCTGGAGGAGCTCACCCTGGAAGCGCCGCTGGTGCTGTCCGGGGACGGTGCCGTGCGGTTCCAGGTGGCGGTCGGCGCCCCCGAGGCCTCGGGACACCGTTCCCTGACCATCCACTCCCGCCCCGAGGGCACGGACATCGACGAGCCATGGACCCGGCACGCCGACGGAACCCTGGCGCCCGTCCCGGTGGCCGCGGGCTTCGACCTGGCCGTGTGGCCGCCGCGTGACGCGGCTCCGGTGGATCTCACCGGACGCTACGACGCCCTCGCCGAGCAGGGCTTCGACTACGGGCCGGCGTTCCGCGGACTGCGGTCCGTGTGGCGCCGTGGCAACGAGGTGTTCGCCGAACTCGCCCTGGCCGACGAACACAAGGAGCAGGCGGCCGCCTTCGGGCTGCATCCGGCCCTGCTGGACTCGGCACTGCACGCCATCGAACTGGGCGTACTGCCGGGCACCGGCGATCCGCGACTGCCCTTCGTATGGAGCGGGGTGCGCTGGTACGCCTCGGGCGCGACCGTGGCGCGCGTGCGACTGGCCCCCGCCGGGCCGGGCTCGGTGACCATCGAGGTCGCGGACGCGGCGGGCGAACCGGTCGCCGTGGTCGAGTCGCTCGCGGTGCGCGCCGTGTCCGCCGAGCAGCTGGGCGCGGCCGGTGGCCGCCGTCACGAGGCCCTGTTCCGGCCGTCCTGGGTGGCGGTGAGCGGCGGGGCGGAGGCACCGGCCCGGCCGTGGACCGTCCTGGGCGGCGACGCGCCGGGACTGCCCGGCGCGGAGCGGTACGCCGACGTGGCGGCGCTCGGCGCCGCGGTGGCCGCGGGTGCCGCGGCCCCGGACCTGGTCGTGGCGCCGCTGACGGAACCGGCCGACTCCCCGCGGGACGCCGTCCATCGCGCCCTGACGCTGGTGCGGACGTGGCTGGACGATGAGCGGCTCGCCGCGTCACGGCTGGCGGTGGTGACGCGGCGAGCGGTCGCCGCGTCACCGGACGAGGACGTACTCGACCTGCCGCACGCCGCCGTGTGGGGTCTGCTGCGCTCGGCGCAGACGGAGAACCCGGACCGCCTGCTGCTGGTGGACCTCGACGAAAACACCGATGCCGGGCAGGCGATCGCAAGGGCGCTGTCCGCGAACGAGCAGCAGGTGGCGGTCCGCTCCGGCGATCTGCGCACGCCCCGTCTGGAACGGGTCGTGGTACCGGCCGACGGCACCGGGCCATGGGACCCGGACGGCACGGTGCTGATCACCGGCGCGACCGGCGCGCTGGGCGGCCTGCTGGCCCGCCATCTCGTCACCGAGCACGGTGTCAGGCACCTGCTGCTGACCAGCCGCCGGGGCCTCGCCGCCGACGGGGCGGCCGAGTTGAAGGCCGACCTCACCGCCAGGGGAGCCGACGTCACCGTCGCCGCCTGCGACGTCGCCGACCGCGCGGCGCTGGACGCGCTGCTCGCCGGCATTCCCGGGGACCACCCGCTGACCGGGGTGGTGCACGCGGCCGGCGTCCTCGACGACGGTGTTCTGGAGTCGCTGACGCCCGAGCGGTTCGACGCCGTCCTGCGCCCCAAGGCGGATGCCGCGTGGAACCTGCACGAGGCCACGCGCGACCTGGAGCTGTCCGCCTTCGTCCTCTACTCCTCCATCCAGGGACTCCTCGGAGGTGCCGGTCAGGCCAACTACGCCGCGGCCAACACCTTCCTGGACGCCCTGGCGCAGCACCGCAGGGCCCTGGGACTGCCCGCCACCTCCCTCGCCTGGGGACCGTGGGCGGAGGGCGGTATGGCGGCCGCCCTCACGGAAGCCGACCGCAACCGGTTCGCCAGGACCGGTATGGCCGCGATCTCGCCCGAGCAGGGCATGCACCTGTTCGACGCCGCACTGAGGGTGGACGCGGCCGCGCTCGTGCCCCTGCCGCTGGACATGGGCGCGTTGAGAGCGCTCGGCACGGGGGTTCCGTCCCTGCTGAGCTCGCTGGTGCGCACTCCGGTGCGCCGGACGGCCTCGGCCGGGCCGGCCGCCGGGAGCACGGCCGTGGGGCCGACCCTCGCCGAACGGCTGGCCGGCCTCACGGAGGACGAGCAGCAGCAGGCCGTGCTGGACCTCGTACGGGCCGAGGTCGCCACGACGCTGGACTACGGCGGCACGGACAGCCTCGATATGAAGCGGGGCTTCAAGGAACTCGGCCTCGACTCCCTGACCGCCGTCGAGCTGCGCAACCGGCTCGGCAAGGCGACCGGCCTGCGGCTGCCCGCGACCCTGGTCTTCGACTACCCGACCCCCGCGGCCGTGGCCGACCACCTGCGGACCGCGCTGGCACCGAAGGCGACGGCGGCACCGGCCGACGCACCCGGCGAGACCGAGATCCGCCGTCTGCTCGTGTCCCTCCCGGTGGACCGCCTCCGGCAGGCCGGACTTCTCGACGGACTGCTCCGGCTCGCCCAGGACGCCGACACGGCTGCCGACGCACGGAGCGGCGGCGCCGACGAGCCCGCGGACAGCACCGATCTCATCGACGACATGGACGTCGACGCCCTCATTCGCATGGCCCGGGCCAGTTCCGAGACCTGATCCATTCCTGACGGGAGAGATGATGACGAACACGGCGTCCGACGCTGTCGTCGAAGCGCTCCGAGACTCGCTCAAGGAGAACGCCCGACTGCGTCGGCAGAACCAGGAGCTGATCGCCGCAGCCCAGGAACCCATAGCGATCGTGGGGATGGGGTGCCGGTATCCGGGTGGTGTGGGGTCGCCGGAGGATCTGTGGCGGCTGGTGGTGTCGGGTGG
>NZ_JAKEEB010000082.1 GCF_021462825.1 Streptomyces glomeratus
CCACCACCTACAACGACGCCGACCAGCCGGTGACCACCACCACGACCCTGCAGCAGGTCACCCGCACGCTGATCACCCACTACGACGAGCTCGGCCGCAAGACCGGCACCTGGGACAGCGTGAACGACGTACGCCGCTCGCTGAGGAAGCGCTCTTTACCGACCTCAGATCCGTACGCTTCGGGGGTGACCGTGGCCGGCACGTCGCGTATGTGTCCGGGACGTACTGAGACGGCGAACGGGCACGGCTGTCATGGTGGAGTCCACCGCCAACCGCCGACTCTCCGCTGCCTCGAGCAGTCCGGGCGAGCGCGATGAGCGACGTGGTTGAGAGGGCTGGGCTCCGCCCGAATAATCGGTGTCTCCTGCGGCCTTCGCCCCGGTAGCGTCGCCGCCGTGACTCCAGCAGATCTCGCGGCCGTCATCTCCGACGGCGTACACACGGCCATCCAGTCCGGACGCATCTCAGCAGAGGTGCCCAAGGAGATCCGTGTGGAGCGCCCCCGCCATCGCAGCCACGGCGACTACTCGACCAACGTTGCCTTGCAACTCGCCAAGTCCGCGGGTCTGCCCGCTCGCGCCGTCGCGGAAGTGCTGGCCCCGCTGGTGAGCGCGGCCGCCGGAGTAGCGAAGGCCGAGGTCGCGGGCCCCGGATTCCTCAACATCACGCTGGAGAGCGCGGCGATCGGCACCCTCGCGCGCGACATCGTCCTGGCCGGTGACGCCTACGGCCGCACGGACCGGCTCGGGGGCCTTCGGCTCAATTTGGAATTCGTCTCGGCGAACCCCACCGGGCCGGTGCACATCGGAGGCGCCCGGTGGGCGGTCGTGGGCGATGTGCTCGCCCGGCTGCTCGAGGCAGCGGGCGCAAACGTGTCGCGGGAGTACTACTTCAACGATGCCGGAGTGCAGATCGACCGCTTCGCACGCTCGCTACTCGCCGCGGCGCAGGGCTCGGCGGTGCCCGAGGACGGCTACAGCGGGGCGTACATCGAGGAGATTGCCGCAGCGGTACTGCGTCGGCAGCCCGCGGCCCTGGGACTGCCGGAGTCCGAGGCCCTGGCCGTCTTCCGGACGGAGGGCACGGCGCTGATGTTCGACGAGATCAAGACGTCGCTCGCCGCGTTCGGCACCCGCTTCGATGTCTACTTCAACGAGAAGGACCTGCACGACCGGGGGGACCTGGACGCTGCTGTCGCCCGCCTGCGGGAAGGCGGTCACGTCTTCGAGGACGAGGGTGCGGTCTGGCTGCGCACCACAGACTTCGGTGACGACAAGGACCGGGTCCTGGTGAAGAGCGACAGGTCCTGGACGTACTTCACCGCGGACTGCGCGTACTACCTCAACAAGCGGTCCCGGGGCTTCGAGCGGGTCGTCATCATGCTTGGCGCCGACCACGCGGGCTACGTGGGACGGATGAGGGCCATGGTGGCCTGCTTCGGTGACGACCCTGACACGCACCTGGAGATCCTGATCGGCCAGTTGGTCAACCTGGTCAAGGACGGGGAGCCGGTCCGGATGAGCAAGCGGGCAGGCACGGTCCTGACCCTCGACGACCTGGTCGAGGCGGTCGGCGTGAACGCTGCGCGGTACGCGCTCGCGCGGGCCAGCGTGGACGCGATGATCGACCTCGACATCGACCTGCTCACCCGGCAGTCGAACGACAACCCCGTCTACTACGTCCAGTACGCGCACACGCGGCCGTGCGCCGTACAGCGCAGGGCGGAGGAAGCCGGGATCGAGAAGGGCGCACCGCAGGACTTCGATCCCTCCCTGCTCACCCACGAGCGGGAGGCCGACCTGCTGGGCATGCTGGCAGGGTTCCCGCAGGTCGTGGCCACAGCCGCCACGCTGCGCGAGCCGCACCGGGTCGCGCACTACCTGGAGCAGTTGGCCGGCGCGTACCACCGCTTCTACGACGCCTGCCGCGTCCTGCCGCGGGCCGGCGAGGACCCGGACGACCTCACCCGGGCCCGGCTGTGGCTGACGCACGCCAGCAGGCTGGTGCTGCGCAACGGGCTCCAGATGCTCGGGGTCTCGGCACCGGAACGAATGTGAGCGCAACCGCTGACCACCCAATAGCGCGCTCAGTCACCTCCTGCGGGCACGCGCCCGCTACGGCTGGCCGGTGGTGTCGGAGGTAGTGGCTGCAGTTTCCAGGAGCTGGGCTTCCAGGTCTGCGATCCGCTTGTCGGCGAAGCGGAGGTTGCTGCGGGAGCCTTCGAGGCGTTCTGCAGGAGCCGATGTTCGCGGGTGAGTTGCGGCACTCGGTGCTTGAGGCTGGTGTTCTAGCTCACCAGAGCCTGGATGGACTCGCCGGGCACCGTTTGGTCGAGGTCCCGCAGGCGTCCCATCAGCTCGCCGATCCGCTGGCGCTGGGTCAGGATCTCCTTCTGGGCGCGGGTGAGTTCGGCCTCAGCGTTCAACGCGCGTTCCCGCCAGGTGGCCTCGATCCGTTCGTGCGTCTCGACGGCAGATTGGTCGTGGCGGCTTCTGCTGTCTGCGATGGCGGCCTGCACGCGGGCGCGCGCCTGCGAGTTCTCGTACAGGAAGGTGGCGGAGACACCAGCCCGGGCAGCAATGGCGCGGACGGTCAGTCGGCCCCGCCCTCGGCGCAGCTGCGCGATGGCGGTCTCGACCTGGGCGATTTTTTGCCGGGTCTGCTCCTGGCGGGCGGCGAGGGCGGCGGCCGTGGTCATGTTTCCTCGGGTTCTTCGGGGTCGTCCTGGCTTTGGGCCAGCTCCGCCGCGCGAAAGGCAGTGCTCCATACGCGGCCGAAGAAGTCCTGCGGCCGGCGTAGGTCCAAGGCTCGGGCCTCCTCCAACAGGCCGACCGCCGCCAGGGCCTTCTCCAGGCCGTCGATCGCCCGGGCGGTCGGCTCGAACGTCTGGTTGCAGGTAGTCGGCGGTCGTGCTGTCGGGGGCGCGCTCGGCGAGCAGACGCCACTGTTCGCGCCTGCGGTGCCAGTAGACGAGGTCGGCGCAGGACATGACGAACTTGCCGCAGTGGTGGCAGTCCAAGTTCCATGGCATGCCCCGCCGTTGACAACCGGCTGGAAGGTGCAGAAGCCGCCGTCAGTGGGTGTTGTTTTGCGGTTCAGATCGATGGCCAGTGCTTCAGCCTGCTCCCGGGTCATGGGTTCGCCGCCGGAAAGCAGGAGTCCGGGTTCGGCGGAGTCGGGGCCGGCCACCCACACCGCCTCCAGGGCTGCATTCAGCCGCGGGTCGTTGTGGGCGAGGTGGACGTAGTGCTCAGCCATCTCGCGGGAGAGCTGGCCCAGGTAGCGCTTGACATGGATCAGGTCGGCGCCGTTCTTGAGCAAGTTCGTCGCCAGCGTGTGGCGGGCTTGATGCAGCACTCCGGTGCCGACCTGCAGCGTTTCCATCCACTCCCGGAAGGCGTCCGCAAACCACGGCGAGCTGACGCCACTGCGCAGGTCGGGGTTGCGGATCCGGCTGGGGAACAGCGCCAGCTACCGGCGCTCCTGGGCGGTTGGGGGACGGCCGTAGCGGCCGGTGAAGCGGGTACGGGTCTTGGCCTGGCGCTGCTCGATGCGGGCGAAGAGCCGGTCGGGGATGCGGATGGCCTGGTCGTAGTTGCCGACCTTGGTCTGGTCGTGCCAGAACAGCGCCAGCCCGTTCAGCCGGGAGATGCAGTCGTAGCGCACCTGAAGCACCTCGTTCACGCGGCGTCCGGTCAGCACGAGCATCTCCCAGGCATCGCGCAGCCCGCCGTCGAACGGGTCGAATTTGTTCTCCATGCGCCGCAGGTTTTCCGGGTGGGCCAGAGCCCGCGCGAGCTCGTCGGGGAACGGCGAGCGGCGGCGTACCGGCGGGTGGTAGCTCGGGATGGCCACGACGAAGCCGCGGTCGAGGCCGAGTTGGTCGGCGGTGCCAGAGTCCAGGGCCTCGCGCAGGATGCGACGGCAATTGCGTAGCACATGGCCGAGCGTGATCGGCGTAACGGTGGAGGGCTGCCCGCTGCGGCTGTCGCCGTCGCCGCGGCGCTGCGGCCCAAGGGAGGGAAGCCGATGCTCGGCCCGGTGCCGCTGATGGGCGACGAAGTCGACAGCAAGGGCCCGCGTCAGTACCTGCGGATCGTGTCCACCGCCCGACCGCCTTGTGGTTTTGGTCCAAAGTGGCTCCGGTGCGCGGCGGGTCGCTCTCCAGCCGGCCCTCCAGGCTGTCCCAGGTCATGTCCCGCGGGGTGGTGTAGTCACGGCAGCTGTTTCGGTTCCGGTTGTGGGGTGATCTGCGGTTCGGGTTCGGTTGGCTTGGTGGTGAAGAGCTCGGCCATGGAGGCTTCGGAGAGGTAGCGGCGGTCGAAGACCTGCCACTCGTCGTGGAG
>NZ_JAKEEB010000083.1 GCF_021462825.1 Streptomyces glomeratus
ACGAATAACGCCAACGTCGCCCGAACACGGTTCACTTCATGTGCGTCCACACACTCACGGTGCCCCTGAACAAGGTCGACACACAGACCTAACGGAGTCCTACTAGGCGCTGTTCGGTGAGGAAGGCGTGGGCGGCGGTGACCAGGGTGACGTGGTGGTGCCAGCCGGTCCAGGAGCGGCCCTCGAAGTGGTCCAGGCCGAGGCCGTGCTTGAGTTCCCGGTAGTCGTGCTCGATGCGCCAGCGGATCTTCGCCAGGCGGACCAGCTCAGCCACCGCGGTGGATGCGGGCAGGTTGGTCAGCCAGTAGCCGGTGGGTGCTTCGGCGCCTTCGGGCCATTCGACCAGCAGCGTGACCTCGGGCAGGACACCGTCCCAGCAGCCGTCCCGCGCGGTGGCGGCCCGGGCCAGGCGGCGGACTCGGACTCCGGCCGGGCGGACCCGCAGTGCCAGGAAGTGCGAGCGCATCGGTCCGCGGGAGCCTTCACGCCAGGTCACCTCGGTGAAAGCCTGCCGCCCATGGCCGGTCGCCAGCGCGGCCACCGGGGACGGCTTGTCGCGGTAGCGGGGCTGCGGCTTGCGGCCGTTGCCCGACCACAGCGGCGTGACCGGTTCGGCGTCGTGCGGGTGGGCGGTCACATCCGAGCGGACGGCGACGACATAACGGATGCCACGGCCCTCCAGACCGTCGCGGAAGTCGGCGTTCTGACCGTAGCCGGCGTCGGCCACCAGCACCGGCGGGAGAAGGCCCCATCCGGCCAGCTCATCGATGATGTCCAAGGCCAGGCGCCACTTCTCGCGGTGCCCGATCTCCTGCGGAATCCCGGTCTTTCGCCGCCGTGCGGAATCGTCCACCCACTCCTGGGGCACGAACAACCGCCACTGCACCGGACAGGACGCGGCATCGGAGACCGCGTGGACGCTCACCGCGACCTGACAGTTGGCCTGCTTGCCCAGCGCCCCGCAGTACTGAGGCGCGACCGCCACCGACATCTTCCCGTCTTTGGGGAATGACACGTCATCGACCGCCCAGGCAGCCGGGCTGACCTGCGGCACCATCCGCTCGGCGATCCGCCGCTGCACCGGTACTGGATCCCAGGTCGACTGGTTCACGAACTGCTGCAGATTCTGCTCGTTGCCATCCGGCAGCCGCTCTGCCATCGGCTGGATCGACTTCCGCCGCCCGTCCAGCATCAGCCCCCGCAGATAACAGTCACCCTTCGCCCGCTGATCCTTGCGCGGTACCGACGCGAACACGTAAGCCACGAATAACGCCAACTTCGCCCGAGCACGGTTCACTTCATATGCGTCCACACCCCCCACATGCCCCCAACCAGGACCACCAGACAGACCTAACGGAGTTCTACTCGGGGTGTCGTTTGGATCATGCCGGCGTCGCGGGATGCTCGGCCCACAACGACCTGCTCAGCGACGACACGGTCTCCCGGCAGGTCCGCGTCTTCCTGCGGGGCAGCCAGGGCCTGTCCGGCAGTCCCCGCCCGCCCCGCCCTCCGGGCGGACGAAGGGAGTCAGCCTCTACTTGACGAAGGCGCTCATACCGCCGGTGACGGCACGTCCGACGATGAGGGTCTGCATCTGCCGTGTGCCCTCGTACGAGTAGAGGGCCTCCGCGTCGGCGACGAAACGGCCGACGTTGTAGTCGAGAAGGATGCCGTTGCCGCCCAGCAGTTCCCGCGCCCACCCCATGTTTTCGCGCATCAGCGAGGTGCAGTAGGCCTTGGCGAGGGCGGATTGCTCGTCCCGGAACACCCCGGCGTCCTGGAGCTGGGCCAGGCGCACCATCATCCCGCAGCAGGCCGTTGCGTTGCCAATCATCTTCGCCAGCAGGTCCTGAACAAGCTGGAAGCCGCCGATCGGGCGCCCGAACTGCAGGTGCTCCGTGGCGTACTGCAGAGCAATCTCGTAGGCGCCGAACATCACTCCCACCGACACCCATGCCACCGTGCTGCGCATACGGCGCAGGACCTCGGCGGTGGCCTTGAACGACTCCGCATGCCGCAGCCGGTCGGCCTCCGGAACACGGCAGCCGTCGAGCACGATGTCGGCGTTCTGGACGATCCGCAGCGCCATCTTGTTCTTCATCTTCGTCGCGGTGAACCCAGGGGTGTCCTTCTCCACGACAAAGCCGAGCACTTGACTGGATTCGACATCGCGGGCCCAGATGACGACGAGGTCTGCGAAGGTCGCGTTTCCGATCCACCGTTTGGCTCCGTCGAGGACCCATTCGTCTCCCTCGCGGCGCGCGGTCGTCGACAAGCCGCGAGCAACATCGGAGCCACCGTGCGGTTCGGTCAGCCCAAAGGCACCGATTTTCTCAAAGCGGCACATTCCTGGCACCCATCGCCGCTTCTGTTCCTCGGAGCCGAGCGTGAGGATGCTGCTCATGGCCAGCCCCGCATGCACACCGAAGAATGTCGCCAGGGACGCGTCGACGTGGCCGAGCTCCAAGGCTACGAAGCCCTCGAAGAGGTTGCTCGACACGGGCTCCGAGGAGTCCGGGTCGGCCCAGGCCAAGAGACCGAGCTCGCGGAAGCCCTCGATCAGATGGAGGGGGAACTCGCTCCGGGCCCAGTAGTCACTGAGGATCGGGGATGCCTGCGTGCGGAGGAACCCACGTAGGCGCTCGAGCCTCTCCCGCTCCAGGTCCGACAGCAGTTCCTCATAGGCGTAGAAGTCCGCGGGCAGCAGCCCGGCGCCCAGATAGGGGCCGGATGGCGCCGTCGGGGCATCTGTGCTGCTCACCGCATTCTCCCTACAAACGCTGCGGGCCCAGCCCGGTTCGGAGGTCCACGACCGACGACGGTGAGCGCACTCCCGACCCGGCGTTTCGGATTTCTGCCGCCATTGAACAATCTCCCAGGGCCGCTCCCCCGGACCCGCGCTGCTCACGGGCACCGATGTCGTGCGGACCACCCGAGTGGCCCACCGTCGGCCCGACGCGCCGGAGGCCGACGCAGGACCCTTGTAGTGGCCACCGGTGGAGGCGTCTCCTCATGCCTCTGAAAGCTGCAGGTAGACAGACCCAACGGAGTCCCACTAGGCCACTGCGTTGCCGAACACGGCAGTGACCAGCCCGGCGTCTCGGGTGTAGACCCGCATGCGCTGCACGTTCCCGTCGGCGAGCGTGAGGTCGAATGCGGCGGTGCCCATGAAGATGTGCTTGGCCGCGGGGGCGATCGTGGTGGTGGCGAGCGGAATCGTCAACGCGTCCTTGCCGACCTTGGCCTTCCAGGCGGCGTCCGCGGAGTTCGAGAGGCGCAACTCGCCCCACTGTGCCTTGATCCTGCTGTCCGGCGTGACGAACAGTGCACGTACGCGGAGTTCGACGCCCTGGTGGAAGTCGGCCACGTCCTTCGCCGGGCTGATGGGGGCCTTACGGGCAGCGGCCACCCAGCGGAAGAGCGGCGCTGTACTGCCAAAGGATGATCTTGAAGAGATTGTCACGAGCCGCATAGTCGCACCCCGCACACCTGCTCGACAAGCGACGTCAGCCGCAGGCCAAGCCCATCCCGGCCGCCGTCGTGCCGGTGGTCACACCTGTCGTGCGGCGCCTTCGATCTGCGCGTCGCCGAGCGCGGTGCGGCGATACGGCACCGCGCGGCCGGCGCGTGCCCGGGCCAGGAGCCCGGACGCCCGCAGCGCGGCAAGGTGGTCGCCGACAGCGCCGGGAGCCATGCCGAGGCTGCGGGAGAGCTGTGTGATGCTCGCGGGCGTTGCCAGTTCCGTGAGCAGTCGCGCCCGCGGGCGTCCGAGCAGGGGCGGCGAGCGTGGCCCGAACGTCGAGGGAGGGAGCGGTCCGCTCCCAGAGTGTCGCGGTGCCGCGCGCCGGATAGACGAGCGCCTTCGGCCAGGGCGCGCCGTGAGACTCGACGGGCACTTCGGCAGTGAGATCGCGCGGGAACAGTGGGAACGCGAAGGACCCGGGTGGCGTCGCACCATGGAAGCGGGCGATCGCCGTGACCGTGTGTTCGTTCGCCTGGTAGACGAGCGTTACCAAGCTGCCGTAGCGGGAGGGCCGGCGTCCACTCTCGTAGAGTTCCAAGATCGGCCGGACAGGTCCTAGTACTCCAGCAGCGTTTTGCTATCTGGCCTGGGCAGAGGCATCGTCGGGAGTGTAGTTGGCTGCTGGCACGTCAGGGGCGGTCTTGCCGGACCACCCCTCCAACGAATGACATCGAGAACTGTCTGCGCGGTGATGAGGGCAGCCTCCCCGCGTGAT
>NZ_JAKEEB010000084.1 GCF_021462825.1 Streptomyces glomeratus
GCGGGCCTCGACCCGCTCCTGGTCGAACTGCTGAGGATCCGCACCTCCCAGATCAACGGCTGCTCGTTCTGCCTGCGCATGCACACCCGTGACGCCCTCAAGAAGGGCGAAAACCCCGACCGGATCGCCGGGCAAGCGGCGGTCGGTCCGAGGGGCGCTGCTGCGGTCTCGGCATCCGCTCCGGCGGCCTGCCGCAGTACCTGCAGTGGTTCTGAAGTGATCAACCACTGTAGACGCCTTGGCAGAGACCTACGTCCTCGTACCCGGCAGCGGCCACAGACGCCAGTCGAACAGCAAGTGAAAGACACCCTGATGGAATACCAGCACACTCGCCCCCTTCATAACCGCGTCGTCATCGTCACCGGAGCCGGTACCGGGATCGGCCAGGCAACGGCGGTCGCGATGGCCGAGGCGGGGGCGCACGTCCTCGGTGTCGGCCGACGCCAGGTGGCCCTGGACGAGACTGCCGCCATGCACCCAGGCATCGCGACTCTCGCTACTGACATTCGCTTGGAGCATGCCCCTGAGCTGATCATCAGTACGGCGATCGACCGATGGAAGCAGCTTGACGTGGTGGTGAACAACGCTGGCGCGACTGCACGTGTCTCGTTCGACGAGGTGACACGCTCGCGCATCACCGACCTGTTCGACCTCAACGTCATTGCCCCTACCATGCTCGCCCAGGCAGCGTTGCCTCACCTACGCCGCAGCAAGGGCTCGATCATCAACGTCTCCAGCACCTACGGCCATCGCCCCCACCCGGGCGGTGCCCACTACGGGGCGACCAAGGCCGCCCTGGAACAGCTGACGCGTACCTGGGCGGTCGAGCTGGCCAAGGACGGGATCAGAGTGAATGCCATTGCCCCCGGTCCGACCGAGAGCGAGGCTCTGTCCGTCAGCGGGCTCACGGAGGAGGAAGTGATGGCGGTCAAGAAAGAGCAGGCATCCCGGATCCCTCTGGGAAGGAGGGGACAACCGAAGGAAGTAGCGACCTGGCTCGTCCGCTTCGCAGATCCCACCGCGACGTGGCTGACGGGCCAGATTCTCACGATCGACGGAGGCCTCGAACTCATATGAATACGCTCTTTCGGTGGTCCACCGGGCATCAGGCCTCAATAGATATGGGACAGCTGCGGCGATCTCGTCCGCCTCGCCCGTGAGTGACAGCATGTGTGCTGGTACGGCCCAGACGGTCGTGTGGCTGACCAGGTTGCCCTCACCGTCCCAGGACCACTCCTCACAGGTGTCGTCGGGCAGTTCCCACCAGGCGGGCTCGCCCTCGACCGTCCAGCCCTGCCGAAGAGTCCCGCCCAGGGCATCGGTGGCCTCGGTGATGCGGCCGAAGGCGTCCCGTACGAAGATCACACGGACACCGTCCGGTGCCGTGATGGAAACCGGCAGACCGACGGATTTCGTCCCGGTCAGCGTCGCGGATAGCCGACACATGACCGTATTCGTCAGTTTCGTACTCGGTGCGGAAGCCGTCGGGTTCGGTGACAGCGGTCAGATTGCCACGCGCGTCGTACTCGTAGCGACGCGTACGACCGCCGCGCTCGGTGACGGCCACGGGCAGGCCGTATTAATTGAACGTCGCAGTGGTCCGGACACCGTGGGCGGCTATGAGCCCGACGCGGTTGCCGTCGTCGTCGCGCTCGAGACGGGTGATGTTGCCCAGCGCGTCGGTGTGCTCCAGAAGCAGGTCGCGGGCGTCGAACACGAAGTGTGCGGTGTGCCCCAGGGGGTCGGTCTCGGCGGCAACCAGCAGACGGGAGTTGATGTGGAAGCCCCCCCTGAGCACCGGTGGAGTCGGTGTAGCGGGTGATCCTGATGCCGCCCAGGCCCAGCCCAAGGACGGGCGTGCAATCTTCTTCGTCGTCGAACCCGACCGCGCCCGGCTCGCCGATCTCGCCACGCGGCTGAGGGACGGCCGGCTCAAGCCGCTCGTCGGCGCTGTGCGTCCGCTCGCCGAAGCACCCTCCGCCTTCGCCCCCCGGCAAGCGCACCCCGGGCAAGACGATCATCCGCGTCACGGAAGACTGACCCAGGAGGCCCATCGTGATCAGAATGCCAATCGCCGCCGGCCTCCTGGCCGTCGCCACGCTGACTGCGGCCACGGCCTGCTCGACCCACGCACGCCAAGTGCGCGGCGCAGGTCACCCGAACGGATCGAAGGAATCATGACCGACCCCCAGCGCGTCAACATCGGCAAGCAGCACCCGGCCGCCTACAAGACCCTCATCGCCCTGTCGTCACAGGTGGAAGAGGCCGCCGCCGCAGCGGGCCTCGACCCGCTCCTGGTCGAACTGCTGAGGATCCGCACCTCCCAGATCAACGGCTGCTCGTTCTGCCTGCGCATGCACACCCGTGACGCCCTCAAGAAGGGCGAAAACCCCGACCGGATCGCCGTGCTGCCCGCCTGGGCAGAGACCGGCTACTTCTCCGAGACGGACCGCGCCGCCCTCCGCCTGACCGAGGCGATCACACGCGTGCCGGACGGACACGTCAGCGACGAGGACTACAACGCCGCCGCGGCCGTACTCACCGCAGACCAGGTCTCGGCAATCGCCTGGCTGGCAACCGTGATGAACGCTTTCAACCGTGTCGCGATCACCAGCCGGTACCCCGTCGGCAGCTGACACCGGCGGTGATAAGGGCTGCCGCAGCGGTAATGGTGGAATCACTCGAGTAGCTTGTGCGAGCTGCCCCGGCCCACACAAGCGCGGAGGCGTCCGACGGCGTACCTGCGCGGAGAACGGCCAGGGGAACCAGGTCGAGCCACTTGTCCATGTGAGGCGGAAGATGCCGTACGGGTTGGCCTCATGAGCCGCCGCCTGGCCCGCTGACGCCGCGGGCGAGCGTGAAGCGGCTCGGCGCATCCTCGGCCAGCCAGCCGCGCGCGACCAGGCGTTTCGCCTTTGACCGCGGGGCCTCCACCCGCGCCGGCACCACCTCCATACCGAACAGAGCGGCCATCTCCTGGCAGGTCAGCGGCCCCTGTCCGAGCCGGGACCGGTCCGCGAGTGTCTTCAGGATGCGCTGGTAGTCGACCGACAGCGCGGACCACGCCAGCCCTTCGCGCCACACCGGCACCTGCGGCTTCTGCCTCGTCGAGGCCGTCACCGGCGACATAGCATCGTCCGCGATCCCGGCGCCAGTCGGCACGGACAGCAGCACACTGACCCGCTGGCGGGCGATCATCCACTCCTGCCATTCCTGCTCAGCCGCGGCCAGTTCGGCCTGAACGCGGTCGGCTTCCTCGCGTAGCTCGTCCACCCGACGGCGAGCGGCGAGCTCGTGCTCTTCCAGTAGTCCGACCACCGACGGCATGCCTGACCTCCACAGGAGCGAAGAAGCGATGAGCAACCACTCCCACCCTGCCGCCACCCCTATGCCTGACCAGCAGAAACGCAATCCTCAAGCTCGGAAAGACAACAGCTTCTGAGCTTGTTGTTAAACCTCGGGGGTCACCCGACCTGCTGATCTGCGGTTCTTCCCGGGACAGTCGAGGCGGCCGTTCTTCACGCTTCGAG
>NZ_JAKEEB010000085.1 GCF_021462825.1 Streptomyces glomeratus
TACGTCCGGCTGGGGCACCCGCCGCAGCAGGCGCGGGCAGGGGCCACGCTCCTCGTGTCCGGCCTGCGCGGTCTGTGTCAGGACCGCTTGGTGACCCATGACGTCGCCCGCACCGACGAGGCCGCTCACCGACTCATCAGGGACGCAGTCGCGGCGGCCGACTGAGCCTGCGCCCCCGACCACTTCGGGGTCTCGGTATCACCCGCACTCGCGAAGCAGGCTGGTAGTCCGGTCCTGCGGGTTAGTCCGTGGATGACGCCCCGCTTGCTGGCGTAGCCGATCAAGACCAGGCCGTACGACCTGCAGACCACCGCCCTGGCTGACCTGAGTTAATTAGTCGGTGGAACCTTCTTCTAGCCCTGGGTCTTGCTGGGGATCTCCGTAAGCTGGGTTTTCCCTGCTCAGCAGTGATGGGCTCGTGGGCCTGGTGGTCGTCGTTGGTCGTCTTTGGCCACTGTCGAGCGGCCTCGGACGGCCCAGGGACGGCCCGGGGCCGACTGACGCCTGGCACTGCTCCTGCGCTCAGCGCGACGGACGCTTCGGGGGTGGAACCGGGCGGGGGACCACATCCTTGCCGAGATGTTCCTTGATCAGGTGTCAGATACCGATGTCGCTGATGTGGACGCGCACGAGGTTGGTCCGGTCGCTGTGGGTCGAGGTACGTCGGAGACTGGGACTCGATGACGATCCACCCAGAAGCACAGGGGCAGCAGGGTAATGACACGCGACCGCACACCTCTGGTCAGCTGGAGTCGATGGCCTTATCTCCTGCCTGCTGCGGTGCTCCTCGTCGCGGTCGTCGTCGACGTACTGACCCCGTCAGGATTCAGCGTGTTTCCGCTGCTCGCGGGCGCTCCCGTACTGGCCGCCCCCGTGTACTCGTTACCGGGCGTAATCGCCACCGGTGTAGTGACGGAGCTGATCGGGATGGCCGTGGCGTACACGAAAGGCGTCGCCCTTACCGAATACTCCGTTCGGTTCACAAGCGTCGTAGTCCTGACCGTTCTTGCCGCGATCCTCAACCGGGTCATGGCCAAAGGGCGGAAGCAGTTGAAAGACACCCGTGAGGTAGCCGAGGCTGTCCAGCGTGCGGTGCTCCCCATCCCCCCCGAGCGGGTCGGGCCGCTGGACGTGGCCTCCCGGTACCGGGCCGCCGCGAAGGAGGCTGCCATCGGTGGCGACCTCTACGCCATCCACCCCGCACCCGACAGCGTTCGGATGATGATTGCCGACGTGCGGGGGAAGGGACTGGGCGCGGTCCGAACCGTCAACAGGCTGCTCGGCGCCTTCTACGAGGCCGTGGCTCACATCCCCGGCTTGACCGATGTGGTCGACCGTTTGGAGGAGGTCATGCAGAGGGTCGATGCCGTGGAGGAGGAGGGCACTGAGTCCTTTGCCACCGCCCTCCTCATCGACGTCCCCAACGACGGCTCCGCCCTATACATGATCAATCTGGGACACCCCGCGCCGCTCCTCATCCACCAGGGCCGCGCGAGTCCGCTGGAGCCGTCTGCCCCGTCCCTGCCCCTGGGCCTGGGCAATCTGGGCCGCATCCGGGTACCGGTCGATCGGTACGCCCTGCCGCACGACGCGACCCTGGTGCTGTTCACTGACGGCCTGGTCGAGGCACGTGACCGCCACGGCACCTTCTACAATCCCGTGCCATTCCTGTCCCGCCCCCTCCCAACAGACCCGGGCGTGATCCTGGACGCTCTCATCGCTGACCTGACCCGGTACACCGAAGGACGCCTGGACGACGATGCCGCCTTCATGGCCGTTACCCGCCGGCCGGACGCATCCGACGGCACCAGAACTCGCTTCTGCACGTGAGGGGTGGCCCAGCGGTGCCCGGCACGCTACTGGGCTACGACGGCGGTGTGTACGACACTCAGCGTGAGGCGATCAGCCACACGGACCGGCTACTCAAGCGCCGCCTACCGGCCGCCTGAGGGGCACTGCCGTCAACTGGTGCCGTCAAAACGGCCCGGACCATGATCGGTCCGGGCCGTTTTCCCTTGTGCCCCCGGCAGGATTCGAACCTGCGACACCCGCTTTAGGAGTTCGATCCATCGGCTCTGTGGGCGGTTGGACCTGTGGTTGCCGAATGGGTCGGACTCTGGCTGCAGTTGCGGGGATCCGTCGTTGTCTGGCGACGTTGATGTCAACTGGTGATGTCACCGGGGCCGCGCGCCGTCGCCCGCCCGCGCCCACAAGGGCTGTCAGGCACTCACTGACAGAGCCGGTGGCCATCTCGGCACGTACGCCGTCGGACGCCTCCGCGCTGCACTATGGCAAGGACGGCGCCTGGCTTGTGATGAGCCGGGCAGCTCGCACAAGTTGCCCGGCTGGTTCCACCATCACCTTCACGACCGGGGAGGCTGCGGCAGCCCGTATCACCGCCCGGTGGGGCCGTCGAGGTCAGTTGCCGACGGGGTACCGGCTGGTGATCGCGACGCGGTTGAAGGCGTTCATCACGGTTGCCAGCCAGGCGATTGCAGAGACCTGGTCTGCGGTGAGTACGGCCGCGGCGGCGTTGAAGTCCTCGTCGCTGACGTGTCCGTCCGGCACGCGTGTGATCGCCTCGGTCAGGCGGAGGGCGGCACGGTCGGTGTCGGAGAAGTAGCCGGTCTCTTCCCAGGCGGGCAGCACCGCGATCCGGTCGGGGTTCTCGCCCTTCTTGAGGGCGTCGCGGGTGTGCATGCGCAGGCAGAACGAGCAGCCGTTGATCTGGGAGGTGCGGATCCTCAGCAGCTCGACCAGGAGCGGGTCGAGGCCCGCTGCGGCGGCGGCCTTTTCCACCTCCGAGGACAGGGCGATGAGGGTCTTGTAGGCGGCCGGGTGCTGCTCGCCGATGTTGACGCGCTGAGGGTCGGTCATGGTTCCTTTGCTTCCTTCGTGTGGTCCGCGCCGCGCTCTTGGGCACGTCTTCGTGGTGGGTGGGGCGTGCCCCGGCAGGGGCGGAGCTCGTGAGGAGTGTTGCCGCCCCGCCGCGTGCCCCGGGCTACGAGGCCGGGTCGTTGACCTTGAGTTTTTCTCCGGTGTTGGAGACGAAGACGACCAGGAGCTTGGCCGGCTTGGTCCGGCTGGTGTTCTCGGTGAGGACATGGTGGGCGCCCGGCTGCTCGACCCAGTTCTCGCCCTGGTGGTAGGTGGTCACGGGCTTGTCGTCGAGCTTGCTGCGCACGGTGCCTTCGAGGACGTAGGCGTAGACGAACGCCTGGCCGTGCCGGTGCGGCAGCGCCTTTGCGCCGGGCGGGAAGGCGACGATGGCTGAGGTGAACGTCTTGCCCTTCACATTAGGAAGGGCCTGCTGAAGCAGCAGTGTGAGGGTTTCGGCGGGGGCCGTCGATGCCACGACCGCCGCCTGCGCCTTGGCGTGGGTGGGCTGGTCCGAGGTCGAGCAGGCCGTGGCCGCAGTCAGCGTGGCGACAGCCAGGAGGCCGGCGGCGATTGGCATTTTGATCACGATGGGTCTCCTGATTCAGTCTTCCGTGACGCGGATGATCGTCTTGCCCGGGGTGCGCTTGCCTGGGGCGAACGCGGAGGGTGCTTCGGCGAGTGTCCGCACATCGCCGACGACCGGTTTGAGGCGGCCGTCCCTCACCCGCGTGGCGAGATCGGCGAGCCGGGCGCGGTCGGGTTCGACGACGAAGAAGATTGCACGCCCGTCCTTGGGCCGGACCTTGGGCGGCAGGACGATGCTGACCAGCGTGCCACCGGGGCGGACCAGGGCGGCCGAGCGGTCGAGGATGTCGCCGCCGATCACATCGAACACGACGTCGACGTCGCCAGCGTCCTCCAGCTCGTCGGTCTGCAGGTCGATGAAGGTGTCGACGCCGAGTGCGAGTGCCCTGTCCGGGCCGGAGGCCCGGCCGGTGCCGATGACGCGGGCGCCGGCCTCGCGGGCGAGCTGTACCGCGATCGAGCCGACGCCACCCGCGGCACCGTGGATCAGGACGGTCTGACCTGTGGTGAGGCGGCCGTGGTCGAACAGACCCTGCCAGGCGGTCAGCCCGGAGATCGGCAGCGCGGCGGCCACGGTGTGGTCGACGTCCGCCGGCAGCGGGGCGAGGTTGCGGGCCTCCACCGCGGTGTACTCGGCGAGCGTGCCGTCACGGGCCCAGTCGGCCAGGCCGAACACCCGCTGTCCGACACTCAGGCCGGTGGTGCCGTACCCCAGCTCTGCGACTACACCGGACAGCTCGTGCCCGGGCACGCTCGGCGTCCGGTCGCGGCCGGCGCGATCGGTCCACGTGGCGGGCCAGTCCAGCTCGCCAGGGGTGAAGCCGGCGGCGTGCACCCGCACGATGACGTCGTTCTCGGCCGCATGGGGGTAGGGCATGTCCGTCATGGACATCCCGGCAACACCGGCGTCACGGTCTCGCACAGTGATGGCTTGCATATACGTCCTTACTGCGGAGGGGCGACCCGAGCGCACAGCCCGTTCGCGCGCAGGGCTCGCGGCTGCAGGTGGATGTATGCCGTGCCGCATGATCGATCTCACCTGCTCTGGCGTCTTCCTTCGTCGCCCGTTGTGCGTTCTCACCAGGGAGACGAGGTGGCCCCTACGGGTGTGACAGCTCAGACGCGCGCGAGTTTGTCGGGATTGAGGACCCTGCGGTACGCGGTGATCAGGCCGTCCGTGATCTGGACCGTGTCGACGGAGTAGACCCGGCCTTCCCGGTGGAACACGAAGGCGAGTTCGCCGCCGACCTCGGCGAAGTCGATACGGTCGGGGCGCCACCG
This sequence comes from Streptomyces glomeratus, assembly GCF_021462825.1. Lineage (GTDB taxonomy): Bacteria > Actinomycetota > Actinomycetes > Streptomycetales > Streptomycetaceae > Streptomyces > Streptomyces glomeratus. The sequence goes on from NZ_JAKEEB010000085.1 coordinate 4,747, forward strand.
GCGCCCCGTACGCACCATGACCTCGGCGACGCGCTCGCCGCCGTGAATGAGCTTGCGTGCCGCCAAGACCTTGCCGCCGCCGTCGGTGACGTAGACCGCGTCCGGGTGCAGGAGCCTGACCAGGCCGGCCAGGTCCCCGGCCTCATAGGCCGCTCGGAAGACCGTGAGGACCCGTTCGCGCTCCGCCTTCGACGCCTGCGGCGTGGACTGCTTCGCCTTGGCCACCCGCCGTCGTGCCCGCGAGGCGAGCTGCCGGGCACCCGGCACGGAGACGTCCAGCACCTCGGCGATCCTGCCGAACTCAAGGCCGAAGACATCGTGCAGGACGAAGGCCACCCGCTCCGGCGGGCTCACTTCTTCCATGATCAGGAGCATCGCCGAGCTGACGGACTCGTCGACGAGTACCGGCTGCGACGCGTCCGGCCCTGTCAGCAGCGGCTCCGGCAGCCACGGCCCGACATAGCTCTCCCGGCGGAAGCGGGCGCTCTTGAGGATGTCGTACGACCGTCGCGCGGCCACCGTCACCAGCCAGGCCCGCAGATCATCGATGTCCTGCAGATCCACTCCGGCCGCCCGCAGCCACACGTCCTGGGTGACATCCTCGGCATCGGCCACAGTCCCCAGCAGCCGGTAGGCCACTCCGAAGACCGCGGGCCGGTGCCTCTCCCATTCGGCTCCGAGCGGGTCCTCCTGCTCAGACGGTCCGGGCCCGTGCCCGTCACCCATACGGATCGCAACCTCCTCCAGCCTGCGGATGCCGCGTAGCCGCCGCACCACCAGCGCCGAAGCGATGATCTACTGGTCGATGACCCTGCTCATGACCCGCCGCCTGGCCCACTCACGTCCACAGCTGGCGTGAACCGGCCCGGTGCAGGCTCGGCCAGCCAGCCGCGCGCGACCAGGCGTTTGGCCTTCGACCTCAATGCCTCCACCCGCGCCGGCACCACGTCCATACCGAACACTGCGGCCATCTCCTGGCATCGTCGTGGCCGTAGCCCAGCGTCACGGTCTCCTTGAACAGGGCGTGGCAGACCTCGAGCAGTGGTGAGGCGACCCCCGCCTTGCGGGCGGCCTCGGCGATCAGCCGGTTGTTCTTCAGCACGTCGTGGGCCGCCGCCTGCACCGCGAAGTCGCGGGCGTACAGCTTCGGCGCTTTCATACGGGACACCCCGCTGGCCATGGGCCCCGCGTCCGGGACGTCCAGGAAGAGCCGCCGGTCCAGGCCGTTCCGGTCCGCGAAGTGGTACGCCTCCGACAGACCCGTCACCAGCGTGATCAGGAACAGGTTGACCGAGAGCTTCATCAGCAGGGCGTTGGGCGCGGCGCGGCAGACGAACGTCTCCCGGCACAACGGGGCCAGCAGCGGCCGTACGCACGGCCGACTCGTCCCCGGCCAGCATCGCCACCAGTTTCCCGTTCTCCGCGGGCACCCGGGATCCGGAGATCGGCGCCTCGACATAGCGTCCGCCCGCCGCTCGCACGTCGGCATCGAGGGCGCGCGAGGTCGTGCCCATGTGGACCACGATGCGTCCGGCGACGCGCGCCGCGAAGTCCTGGGTGCCGCGGCCCAGGGTCGAGTCGATCGCCAGGCCGTCGGCCAGCATGAGGATCACGACGTCCGTCCGTGCGAACACCTCCGCGGGATCCGCCGCCACCTCGGCGCCTGTCGCGCGCAGCGGCTCGGTGCGGGCGGCCGTTCGGTTCCACACCACGAGCGGGGTGCCGGCCCGAGCCAGCCGGAGTGCCCTTGCGATCCCTGGCCCGCCACCTCGGCCGCCGTGAGCACATGAGCGACATCGTCCAGGCCATCGCCGGCCTGCTGTCCCATCAGCAGACCGCGGACCTGATCCCGGCACAGCAGATGTGAACACCGAGCCCTGCCGGAGTCCTCGACGTCTCACCGCCAACCGTGCACGAGCTCGTTAGGGCTCGCAGAGAATCAACATGGTAATTTGATCTTCGTGGGGTTGCTGTTTGCGAGGAACGCGGTGACGTCGGCGGGCGTGTGGAACCTGGCTGTCGAGGGT
>NZ_JAKEEB010000086.1 GCF_021462825.1 Streptomyces glomeratus
GCTTCCCCGCCATCGGCGAACTCCCCTACCTGCTCACCCTCGCAGGCCACGGCTTCTACTGGTTCCGGCTCCGCAAGGACGGCGTGTAGAAGCCGGGGGCGGGGCGGTTTCCACCGCCCCGCCCGGGGCACGCAGGCAGTAACACCCCGACCGCCCCCCGGGGAAAGGACGCACCCATGTCGGAAGCCGTCGCCCGTCCCGCCACGACCCACTCCGGTCTCCTCGCGTCCCTCGGTCCACTGCTGCGCGAGTGGCTGCCGCGACAGCGCTGGTTCGCGGGGAAGGGACGGCCGGTCACCGGGTTCTCGCTGGTGGCGGCCACCGACCTGCTGCCGCCCGGAAACACGCTGGGACTGCTCCATCTCCTCGTACGGGCCCATCAGCCGGATGCTCCGACACAGGGCGCCGTACCCCATCCCGGCGACTGCTACCAGCTGCTGATCGGTGTGCGCGAGGTGCTGCCGCCCCGGCTGGCGCCCGCGCTCATCGGGCATGTGAAGGACGGGCCGCTGGCCGGCCGGACCGTGTACGAGGCGCTCTACGACCCCCGCGCCGCCGCCGTGCTGCTGGAGGCGCTGCGTACCCGGGCCCGCATCGGCAGGCTCCGCTTCGAGGGTGATCCGCGCCAGACGATACGGGAGGAGCTGGTCCCCAGGAGAATGACCGCGGAGCAGTCGAACTCCTCGGTCGTCTACGGAGATACGTTCATCCTAAAGCTCCTGCGGCGTGTCGTCCCCGGCATCAACCCCGATCTGGAACTTCCGCTGGTGCTGTCGCACCAGCGCTGCCCCCGGGTGCCCGCACCGACCGGCTGGCTCCTCGCCGACCTCGACGACCTGGACGAGTCGTATGTGCTGGCCGTGCTGCAGCCGTATCTGCGGGGCGCCGCCGACGGCTGGGAGCTGGCACTGCACGAACGGGCCAAAGGCGAGGACTTCACCCCTCAGGCGAGGGCGCTCGGCCGGGCCACCGCCGAGGTGCACACGGCGCTGGCCCGCGCCCTGCCGCCGGTCACTCTGGGCCACACCCAGATACGGCTGCTGGTCGGCGGCATGACCGAGCGGCTGGAGGCGGCGGCGCAGGCGGTGCCCGCGCTGCGGCCGTACGCGCCCGCGCTGCACTCCGCGTTCGAGGCGCTGGCCGAGCTCGCCGCCGAGGGCCGGACCTGGACCGCCCAGCGCATCCACGGTGATCTGCACCTGGGCCAGTGCCTGCGTTCGCCGTCGGGGGACTGGTCGCTGATCGACTTCGAGGGCGAGCCGTCGAAGCCGCTCGCCGAGCGCCGGAGGCCGCAGCCCACGGTGCGGGACATCGCGGGGATGCTGCGTTCCTTCGACTACGCGGCCCACTCGGCCGGCCCTCCGGCACCGGAGTGGGCCACGGCGTGCCGGGCCGCGTACTGCTCGGGGTACGCCGAGGTGACCGGGCGCGATCCACGGACCGAACCGGTGCTGCTGCGCGCGTACGAGACGGACAAGGCCGTCTACGAGGTCCTGTACGAGGCCCGCCACCGCCCCGACTGGCTGCCGGTGCCGATGGCTGCGGTACGCCGTCTGGCCGCCGACGCCACACCCTGATCCACCACCCTTTGCCGAGGAGGCCCCGCCCGTGACGCCCCGCCCTCCGTCCGACGACGGCACGCAGAAGAACGGCGACGGTCCGCAGAAGACCGGCGCGAAGAAGGCGACCGCCGCGAGGAGGGCGACGCCCGCCGCCGAGACACCGACGGCCCGCACCGGGAAGACAGAGGCCGGGAAGACGGCCACGGCGAAGAAGGCCGCGGCGAAGAAGGCGACGACGAAGAAAGCCACGGCCGAGAAGACGGCAGCGACGGGGACGGCGGCGAAGAAGGCACCCGCCCCGGGATCGAAGACCGCCGCCAAGAAGGCCACCAGCAGGAAAACCGCGGCCGAGGAAACCGCCGAGGAAAAAGCCGCTGCCCGGAAAGTCCCCGCGCAGAAGACAGCCGCCGCGCCGCTGCCGGCCGTGGCCGTGACCGCTTCCGGAACTCGGACGGCCGCCCCCGTCTCCCCCGCCGACCGGGCGCGGCTGCGCGACGGCACCCACCACGAACCGCACGCGGTTCTCGGCGCCCATCCGGTGCCCGGCGGAGTCGCCTTCCGGGCCTTCCGTCCGTACGCCCTGTCGGTGACCGTCGTCACCGGGGATCTGCGGGTCGAACTCCATGACGACGGCGAGGGGTTCTTCTCGGCCCTGCTGCCGCTGCGGGCCGTTCCGGCGTACCGGCTCCTCGTGGCCTACGAGGGAGCCGTACAGGACACCGAGGACGCGTACCGCTTCACGCCCACGCTCGGCGAGCTGGACCTGCATCTGATCGGCGAGGGGCGGCACGAGCAGCTGTGGCGGGTGCTCGGCGCGCACCCGATGACCCATCAGGGCGTGACCGGAACCCGCTTCTCGGTGTGGGCGCCGAACGCGCGCGGCGTCCGCGTGGCCGGCGGCTTCAACCACTGGGACGGCACCGGCCACGCGATGCGTTCCCTCGGCTCGTCCGGGGTCTGGGAGCTGTTCGTGCCCGCGATCGGCGAGGGCGAGCTGTACAAGTTCGAGATCACCCGCCCCGACGGCTCGAAGACCCTGCGCGCCGACCCGCTGGCCCGCCGCACCGAGGCCCCGCCGGCCACGTCCTCCATCGTGCACGTCTCCCGCCACGAGTGGCACGACCGGGAGTGGCTCGCACGCCGTGCGGACACCCCCGTCCACGAGGCGCCGTTCTCGGTGTACGAGGTGCATCTGCCGTCTTGGCGGCCGGGGCTGACGTACCGGCAGCTGGCCGAACAGCTGCCCGCGTATGTGAAGGACCTGGGCTTCACCCATGTCGAGCTGATGCCGGTCGCCGAGCACCCCTT
>NZ_JAKEEB010000087.1 GCF_021462825.1 Streptomyces glomeratus
CGAGGAGGCGCAGGGCGGTGAGGCCCAGGGCGGCGCCGGCGCCTGGGGCGGCCACTCCGGCAGCGCCCAGGGCGGGGCCGCCGGTCAGACGCCCACCGGCGGCGTGCAGGCCGGCGGCGGCGCCCTGGCGCTGACCAGGGACCACCACCCCGGCGGCCAGTCGCACGGCCAGCAGGGCGGCGGGAAGGGCGGCGCGGCCCAGGGCGGCGCGGCCCAGGGCGGCGCGGCCCAGGGCGGCGGCGCTCAGGGCGGCGAGGACCAGGGCGGCGAGGACCAGGGTGACGACGCTCAGGGCGGCGAGGCTCAGGGCGGCGAGGACCAGGGCGGCGAGGCTCAGGGCGGCGAGGGCCAGGGCCACCAGGGCCAGGGTGCCGCCGGCGCCCAGGGCGGCGAGGGCCAGGCCCACCAGGGCCAGGGCGGCGCCGGCGCCTGGGGCGGCGAGGGCCAGGGCCACCAGGGCCAGGGCGGCGCCGGCGCCTGGGGCGGCAACTCCGCCAACGCCCGCGGCGAGCAGGGAGCAGCCGCGCAGGGACCCAGCGGCGGCATCCACGCCGGCGGCGGTGGCCTGGCCGGCACCACCAGCACCAGTGGCCTGGCCGCAGGATCGATCCTGCTGCTCGGCGGCCTGGGAGCGGGCGTCTACATGCTGCGCCGCCGCAACGCCTCCGGTATCGCGGGAGCCTGACCGGCTCTCCCCCACCGGCCGACGCACGGCCGCGTCCGCTGCCGCCCCACAACGAGCGACAGCGGCCGCGGCCGTCGTGCCGACGCGAGTGCCATGCCGGTGCCCGTGTCGGCTGACCTCCGACCCGCCGATGCCTGACCGCCACCCCCCGTTGATGAACAGGCACGCTTCCATGACCCCCTCACCACCGGCCCCGACGGCCCAGTCCTCCACCGCAACCACCCGTACCGTCAGTCGCGCTCTGCTGTTGCCGGCCGCAGCCGTGGCGCTCGGCGGCCTGCTCATCCACCACTCGATCACGCCCCCCGCCGATCCCAAACCCCCCACTCCGTCCGCGGCCGCCATCAACCCGGCGGCCGGTCCCCCGCCCGCGGCCCTCCCCCCGGCCCTCCCCCCGACCCAGCCCGCTCCCAGGACGACCGCACCCTCCGTCCTGGAGACGTTGCGGCGGTCGGCGCCGAAGCGGATCATCATTCCCCAGATCGGCGTGGACGCCCCCTTCACCAAGCTTTCCCTCGACGCCTCGGGACACCTGAACCCACCGCCCGTGACCAACAGGAACCTCGTGGGCTGGTACAAGAACGGCGTCGCACCCGGCGAGCGGGGAACGGCACTCGTGGTGGGCCACGTCGACACCAAGACCGGCGCCGCCGTGTTCGTGTTCCTGCGCCTTCTCAAACCCGGCAACAGCGTCACCATCACTCGCGCCGACGGCTCCACGGCCCGCTTCCAGGTCGACTCCGTCGAGACCTTCAGCAAGGCGCACTTCCCCGACAAGCGTGTCTACGCCAACGCCCCCACTCCGCAACTACGCCTCATCACCTGCGGTGGTGACTACGACCACGCCGCCCACGAGTACCTGTCCAACACCGTGGTCTTCGCGCACCTGGTCACACTCACGCCCCCGCGCCACACCACGGCACCAGCCACACCGGCACCGCCGGCCACCCCCACGACACCCAGCGCGCCCGTCGCTCCGGCCCTTCCGGCCGCTCCGACCCTTCCGACCGTGCCCCTCGCCCCCAGCGTGCTCGCCGCGCTCGGCGCACCCATCGCCCCCGCCGCACGACCCACCTCCCGCCCTCGGCCGTCCCTTCCGGCGGTGGTGCCGCAGCACCACTCGGGCGATCCCGCCTCAGGGCCGGTCCGGGCCGCGCACCCCGCCCCGCGGCACTAGATCCGAAGATCCGGGCCCGCCGCGAGAACGTGGGAAGAGCGGCTCCGAAACGGCCGCTCACCCGCGGAAGATGTTCACCGACCGGGCGACCACAAGGGCAAGGGTGAGCAAGGAGATCGACGCCTGCACCGTCATCAGCAGCTTCGCCCAGCGGGACAGCGGCATGGTGTCGGTGGGGCTGAAGGCCGTCGCGTTGGTGAACGACACATACAGATAGTCGGCGAACGCCGGCTCCCAGTCGGCCCGTGCCAACTCCCCGCTCTGCATCTGGGGAAAGAGGAAGTCCGGGTGGTCGCTGCTCCCGGCAGCGCGGGCCACGGGTCCGCCCCGGTCCCACTCCCAGTACCAGAGAGAGAAAACGATGACGTTGGTCAGCCAGATGGCCATCGCCGTCGTCAGCAGTGTCCCGGCGTCTCCTGCCTCGGTGCCGCGCACCAGACCCCGGATGAGGAGCACCGCGGACCAGCCGTTGGCCAGGCTGACGACGGCGGCCAGCGTCAGCCCGCCGCCGCGCAGCAGCGAGGTGGTCCGTTCCATACGGGTCCGGGAGGCCGGGAAGAGCACGACCAGCAAAAGCAGCTCCAGCCCGGGCAGCAGCCATTCCGGCTGGAAGGCCAGCCGCTCGGGAAGCAGCAGTTGCAGGGCCACCGCCACCAACACCGCCGCGGTGACGGCCCAGCGGGTCTCGCCGGGTGTGGGTCGGCGCCAGGCGGGTTCGGCCGGCTCCTCCCGGCCCGCGGTGAGCAGTTCTTCCAGCCGCGCGAGTCGCTCCTGCAGCGCTCTGAGCTCTTCGTTCACGGACCCAGTGTGCCGTGATGAGGAGTGGGGCGGCGCCTGCGGGTCCGTGGACCCGGCACGCACCGCCCTCGTCACGTGCCGCGCGGGAGTGGTGAACCGCGGTGCGGCGTCACTGCGGCAGCGAACCGGGGGGCAGCGCGGAGTTCTGCCGCACTTGCGGAGCCGGAGTGAACAGGTTCGGCCGTGCAGCGCCGGGCGGCTGCCCCGTCCGCATGATGCTTTCCAGCTCGCGACGTATGCTCTCGGCCGCGTCGCGAACTCGCGCGGGCACATCACCGCGCTCGGCGACGAGCCGGTGATAGATCGGGGCATCCTGGAACACGTGCAACGACACCTTCCTGTCGGCGGTTTTGCAGCCGCATGGGCGACTGACGAGTGTACGGGCAGCTGCCGATCCCACCGGCCACATCAGCTGCCGACCACCGACGGGAACTCGGTCACATGACGGTCCTCCCCTCGCGACTGTGACTCCTCCGCCTCGTGAACGAGGGGGCTTCTCGCTATGCCGGTGCGGCGTCGCGATGGACCAGCCCGGCCCGTAGAACGTTCAGGGCGCCCACCGTGTCCGCGTGCGCCTGGTGGCCGCACGAAACGCAGTGGAACTTCTCCTGGGTGGGCCGGTTCTCCGCTGAGACATGCCCGCATTCAGGGCAGGTCCGGGAGGTGTTGCGGGGGTCCACAGCGATCACTTTCCGTCCGGCGCTTTCAGCCTTGGCGTGCAGGATCGTCAGGAACACCCCCCATCCGGCATCAGAGAT
>NZ_JAKEEB010000088.1 GCF_021462825.1 Streptomyces glomeratus
GCTTCCCCGCCATCGGCGAACTCCCCTACCTGCTCACCCTCGCAGGCCACGGCTTCTACTGGTTCCGGCTCCGCAAGAACGTCCCTCAGGCCACCAAGGTGAATCTCGTCGTGGCCGGTTGACTCAAGGCCGCTGCTCCCTCGGCCGCCCCGGACGGAAAGGACGCGACGCGATGCCCAAGACCCAGACCGCAACCCTCCGCCCGGACAGCCTCGGCCCCGCCGCGCTCCTGCCCTCGCTGTCCGGTCTGCTGCGCACCTGGCTGCCGCGTCAGCGCTGGTTCGCCGGCAAGGGACGTCCCGTCACGGACCTGGCGCTGCTGTCGGTGACGGAGCTGCACCCCGACTGCCTGCATCTGCTGATCCGCGCCGAATACCCCGAGCTGTCGGCGAGCAGCACACCGGGCGCGACTCCGGTCCGCGACTGCTACCAACTGATCCTCGGCTTCGGTGACTTCGTGACCCACCGGCATTCCCCGGCCGTGCTCGGACACGTCAGCGAGGGCCCGTTGACCGGGCTGCTCGTGTACGACGCCCTCCATGACCCGCGCTCGGCGTCCCTGCTCCTGGAACGGCTGCGCACACGGGGCAGCGCGGGAGCCCTGCGCTTCGAACGCGACGGAAGAGTGACGATCCCCGCCGGCCTCGCCCCGCGTCTCCTCGAAGCGGAGCAGTCCAACTCCTCCCTGGTCTACGGGGATGCCTACATCCTGAAACTGTTCCGCCGTGTGCGGCCCGGCATCAACCCGGACCTGGAAGTGCCCTGGGCCCTGGCCCGGCAGGGCTGCACCCGCGTCCTCGCCCCGGTGGCCTGGTTCCGCACGTCCAGCCCGTGGGCCGCGACCCTCGGCGTGCTCCAGCCGTTCCTGCACGGCGCCGACGACGGATGGACGCAGGCGCTGGCCGCACTCGCGGCCGGCCGGGAGTTCACCGAGGAGGCCTACGAGATGGGACAGGCCACGGCCGAGGTGCACCTGGCCCTCGCAGCCGCGTTCCCCGTCGAGTCCCAGGGGCCGCCCCACAGCGAGCGGCTCGCCGGCGGCATGGCGGACCGGCTGAGAGACGCCCTGCACGCCGTACCGGAACTGCTGCCCTACGCGTCCGGACTGTGGTCCGCGTTCACCGAGCCGGCGGCCCTCGACTCAGCCCGGCCCGCGCAGCGCATCCACGGCGATCTGCACCTGGGCCAGGTGCTGCGGGCCGAACGGCAGTGGCACGTGATCGACTTCGAGGGTGAGCCGGCCCGCCCGCTGCCCGAACGGCGCCGCGTCCAGTCCCCGGTGCGCGATGTGGCGGGCATGCTCCGCTCCTTCGACTACGCCGCCCACGCCCGCCGGCCCTGGCGCCCGGAGTGGGCGCTGCGGTGCCGGGAGGCCTACTGCGCGGGCTACGCCGCCGAGGCCGGCTGGGATCCCCGCTCCGAACCGGAGCTGCTGCGTGCCTACGAGACCGACCGCGCGGTGTACGAGGTGCTGTACGAGGCCCGGCACCGCCCCGACTGGCTGCCCGTACCGATGGCGGCGATCGCGCGCCTCGCCGAACGCCCCGCTCTGAGGAGGCTGACACCGTGACCGTCCCCACCGCACCCGAACCGCCGCTCTGCTCCCCACAGCTGGGCACGCCGAGTGCCGCACCGGCGGAGCCCGGCGACCGGGAGCGGCTGCTGGCGGGCGCGCACCACGATCCGCACGCGGTGCTCGGCGCCCATCCGGTGCCCGGCGGAGTCGCGTTCCGTGTCCTGAAGCCCTGCGCACTCTCGGTCACCGTCGTCATGGACGGCGCCTGGGCCGAGCTGCACGACGATGGCGAGGGGTTCTTCTCGGCCCTGCTGCCGCTGCGGGAGGTAGCGGCGTACCGGCTCCTCGTGGCCTACGAGGAGTCCGTGCTGGAGACCGACGATCCCTACCGCTTCCTGCCCGCCCTCGGCGAGCTGGACCTGCACCTCATCGGCGAGGGACGCCACGAGCAGCTGTGGAGGGTCCTCGGGGCCCATCCGATCACCCACCAAGGCGTGACCGGAACCCGCTTCACGGTGTGGGCACCGAACGCCCGAGGGGTCAGGGTCTGCGGGGACTTCTGCCACTGGGACGGCCGTGCCCACCCGATGCGCTCGCTCGGCTCGTCCGGGGTGTGGGAGCTGTTCGTGCCCGGGATCGGCTCCGGAACGCTGTACAAGTTCGACATCACACGGCCCGACGGCACCCGCACCGTGCGCGCGGACCCCATGGCCCGCCGCACGGAGGTGCCGCCTGCGACCGCGTCGGTCGTCACCGAGTCGGCGTACCTGTGGGACGACCGGGAATGGATGGCCCGCCGTGCGGACACTCCCGTCCACGAGGCGCCGTTCTCGGTGTACGAGGTGCATCTGCCGTCCTGGCGGCCGGGGCTGACGTACCGGCAGCTAGCCGAACAGCTGCCCGCGTATGTGAAGGACCTGGGCTTCACCCATGTCGAGCTGATGCCGGTCGCCGAGCACCCCTT
>NZ_JAKEEB010000089.1 GCF_021462825.1 Streptomyces glomeratus
CTCGGCCTGGACTGGCACGAGTCGGTGCCGGTGCGTGACGAGCTCACCGGTGCCACCTACCACTGGGGCAGGGCCAACTATGTACGTCTCACGCCGGGCGAGGGCCCGGCGCACGTGCTGACCGTCCTGCGACCGTCCTCACCGCAGATCGGAGGGTCACCCACACGATGATCGTCAACGAGCCCGTCCCGGACACCTTCGAGGACACTCCCGCCGCCGACCGCGACCCGGAGTGGTTCAAGCGTGCCGTCTTCTACGAGGTCCTGGTCAGGTCCTTCCAGGACAGCAACGGCGACGGTGTGGGCGACTTGAAGGGCCTGACCGCGAAGCTGGACTATCTGCAGTGGCTGGGCGTCGACTGCCTGTGGCTGCCGCCGTTCTTCAAGTCGCCGCTGCGTGACGGCGGTTACGACGTGTCCGACTACACCGCCGTGCTCCCGGAGTTCGGCGACCTGGCCGACTTCGTGGAGTTCGTCGACGCGGCCCACCAGCGCGGGATGCGGGTGATCATCGATTTCGTGATGAACCACACCAGCGACCAGCACCCGTGGTTCCAGGAGTCCCGCGCCCACCCCGAAGGCCCCTACGGCGACTACTACGTCTGGGCCGACGACGACAAGCAGTTCCAGGACGCGCGGATCATCTTCGTCGACACCGAGGCCTCCAACTGGACCTTCGACCCGGTCCGCAAGCAGTACTACTGGCACCGGTTCTTCTCCCACCAACCGGACCTGAACTACGAGAACCCGGCCGTCCAGGAGGAGATGATCTCCGCGCTGAGGTTCTGGCTGGACCTGGGCATCGACGGCTTCCGCCTCGACGCGGTGCCCTACCTCTACCAGGAGGAGGGCACCAACTGCGAGAACCTGCCGGCCACGCACGAGTTCCTCAAGCGGGTGCGCAAGGAGATCGACGCGCAGTACCCGGACACGGTGCTGCTGGCGGAGGCGAACCAGTGGCCGGAGGACGTGGTCGACTACTTCGGCGACTACCGAACCGGCGGCGACGAGTGCCACATGGCCTTCCACTTCCCGGTCATGCCCCGCATCTTCATGGCGGTGCGCCGGGAGTCGCGCTACCCCGTCTCGGAGATCCTGGCCAAGACCCCCGCGATCCCCTCGAAGTGCCAGTGGGGCATCTTCCTGCGCAACCACGACGAGCTGACCCTGGAGATGGTCACCGACGAGGAACGCGACTACATGTGGGCGGAGTACGCCAAGGACCCCCGCATGCGCGCCAACATCGGCATCCGCCGCCGTCTGGCGCCGCTGCTGGACAACGACCGCAACCAGATCGAGCTGTTCACCGCGCTGCTGCTGTCCCTGCCCGGCTCGCCGATCCTGTACTACGGCGACGAGATCGGCATGGGCGACAACATCTGGCTGGGCGACCGGGACGCGGTGCGCACCCCGATGCAGTGGACCCCGGACCGCAACGCCGGTTTCTCCTCCTGCGATCCGGGCCGGCTCTACCTGCCCACGATCATGGACCCCGTCTACGGGTATCAGGTCACCAACGTGGAGGCGTCGATGTCGTCGCCGTCCTCGCTGCTGCACTGGACCCGGCGGATGATCGAGATCCGCAAGCAGAACCCGGCCTTCGGACTGGGCTCCTACACCGAACTGCCCTCCTCCAACCCGGCCGTCCTGGCCTTCCTGCGGGAATACAAGGACGACCTCGTGATGTGCGTGAACAACTTCTCCCGGTTCGCGCAGCCCACCGAACTGGACCTGCGCCGCTTCAGCGGCCGGCACCCGGTGGAACTGATCGGCGGAGTCCGCTTCCCCGCCATCGGCGAACTCCCCTACCTGCTCACCCTCGCAGGCCACGGCTTCTACTGGTTCCGGCTCCGCAAG
>NZ_JAKEEB010000090.1 GCF_021462825.1 Streptomyces glomeratus
CGAGCAGATCGCCCGCACCTTCACCAACCACCCGAACGCCCAGGCGCTGACACTGGCCGAGGTGGCTGGGGCGGTGGCCGCGGCCGGCGACCATACGCGGGCCCGCAGACTGGCCACCGACGCCGAGCAGATCGCCCGCACCATCACCTACTCGAAGTGGCAGGCGCAGACACTGGCCGAGGTGGCTGGGGCGGTGGTCGCGGCCGGCGACCATACGCGGGCCCGCAGATTGGCCACCGACGCCGAGCAGATCGCCCGCACCATCACCTACTCGAACTTGCGGGCGGAGACACTGGCCGAGGTGGCTGGGGCGGTGGCCGCGGTCGGCGACCATACGCGGGCCGAGGAGATCGCCCGCACCATCACCTACCCGTTCCTGCAGGTGCAGACACTGGCCGAGATGGCTGGGGCGGTGGCCGCGGCCGGCGACCATACGCGAGCCCACAGACTGGCCACCGACGCCGAGCAGATCGCCCACACCATCACCGACCCGGACCTGCAGGCGCAGACACTTGTCGAGGTGGCTGGGGCGGTGGCCGCGGCCGGCGACCATACGCGAGCCCACAGACTGGCCACCGACGCCGAGCAGATCGCCCACACCATCACCGACCCGGACCGTCAGGCATGGGCACTGGTCAGGGTGGCTGGGGCGGTGGCCGCGGCCGGCGACCATACGCGGGCCGAGGAGATCGCCCGCACCATCACCTACCCGGACCGGCGAGCGCAGACACTGGCCGAGGTGGCTGGGGCGGCGGCCGCGGCCAGCGACCACGCACGGGCTCACAGACTGGCCACCGACGCCGAGCAGATCGCCCACACGATCACCGACCCGGACCTGCAGGCGCAGACACTGGTCAGGGTGGTTGGGGCGGTGGCCGCGGCTGGCGACCATGCACGGGCTCACAGACTGGCCACCGACGCCGAGCAGATCGCCCACACGATCACCGACCCGGACCGTCAGGCATGGGCACTGGTCAGGGTGGTTGAGGCGGCGACCGCAGCTGGCGACCATACGCGGGCCGAGGAGATCGCCCGCGCCATCACCCACCCGGACCGTCAGGCGCGGGCATTGGCCAGGGTGGCTGGGGCGGCGGCCGCGGCCGGCGACCATACGCGAGCCGAGGAGATCGCCCGCACCATCACCGACCCGTTCCTGCGGGGGCAGACACTGGCCGAGGTGGCAAAGGTAGTCGGTCTGCCGCGGGCCGGTCACTTGTTGGGTGAGGCATTCGCGCTGGGATCGTGGCTGACACCTCTGCGCGTGTTGGCAATGATTCGCCCGCAGGAGGTGATCCGAATCGCTGACGCGATATACGCAAACGATCGTTCGTAAGGCACCAAGGGCAAGCCCCCAATCCACTGTGGCCATAGCTCTTCTGCAGGGAAGGGCTAAGCTTGATCTTTAACCTGTGCGGCCGTAGTGCTGGTCGAGTGTCTCGGCGCGCTTGACGGTCTTTGCCGGTGTGTGGCGAGGTGCTCTCGTGCGGTTGCTCGATCCGCGGGGGCGTCCTGGGCCGGGGCGGGAGGGTTTCGGTGCAGCCGCTGGACGCGCCGCCTTCGCGCGGATGTTGCGGAACCTCGCCGTGGCCGGGCGAGCCACAGCTGGGTGTGTGCTGCGGTGATCAGCGTCGTCCACAGGTCCGCGCTGGCCGGGTCCCGGAGCTTGGGCACGTTCCAGCCGAGTGTCTGCTTCAGC
>NZ_JAKEEB010000091.1 GCF_021462825.1 Streptomyces glomeratus
CTAGTAGGACTTCGTTAGGTCTGTCTTGATCTTGGTGTGGTCCTGCGGGACAGGGGTTGGTGGCAGGTGGTGCAGATGCCGGTCCAGCAGTTCAGCAGGTCCTGGAGGGCGTCGAGGATCTGGTAGAGGGTGAGTCCGGTGTGTCGGCTTTTGGGGCCAGCCGCTGTTCGGTGAGGAAGGCATGGGCGGCGGTGACCAGGGTGGTGTGGTGGTGCCAGCCCGGCCAGGAGCGGCCTTCGAAGTGGTCCAGTCCCAGGCCGTGCTTGAGTTCCCGGTAGTCGTGCTCGATGCGCCAGCGGATCTTCGCCAGGCGGACCAGGTCGGCGATCGGGGTGTCGTCGAGCAGGTCGGACAACCAAAAGCGGGTCGGTTCGTCCTCACCCTCGGGCCATTCGGCCAGCAGTCGCACCTCGGGCAGGACGCCGTCCCACCGGCCGTGCTCAGCCACCGCGGCTGCCTGGGCCAGCCGACGCGAGCGCACCCCGGCCGGCCGGACCCGCATCGTGAGAAAGCGGGCGGTCATCGGGCCTCGGGAGCCTTCCCGCCAGGTCACCTCCTTGAAGGCGTCCCGCCCGGCGGCCGCTGCCAGATCCGCTACCGTCACCGGTGGCTGCCGGTAGCGAGGAACCGGCCGGCGGCCGGTGCCGGACCAGGTCGGGGCATCGGGGTGTGCGTCATGCGGCTGGACGGTGATATCGCCGCGGATGCCGACCACGTACGCGTGTTGCCGCTCGGCCAGGCCGGCGCGGAAGTCCGCGTTCTGGCCGTAGCCGGCGTCCGCCACCACGACCGGCGGCACCAGTCCCCATCCGGCCAGTTCGTCCAGGGCGTCCAGGGCCAGCCGCCACTTCTCCCGGTGCCCGACGTCCCTGGGCACTCCGGTCCGCCGGCGCCGCACGGCGTCATCCGCCCACTCCCGGGGCAGGAACAGCCGCCAGTTCAGCGGGCACGAGGCCGCATCGGAGACCGCGTGCATGCTGACGGCGACCTGGCAGTTGGCTTGCTTGCCCAGCGCACCGCAGTACTGGGGAGCGACGCCGACCGACATCCTGCCGTCCTTGGGGAACGACACGTCGTCGACCGCCCAGGCGTCCGGGCCGATCTGCGGCACCATCCGCCTGGCGATCCGCCGGCGCACCGGCACCGGATCCCACGTGGACTGGTTCACGAACTGCTGCAGGTTCTGCTCGTTGCCGTCCGGCAGCCGAGAGGCCATGGCCTGGATGGACTTGCGGCGGCCGTCCATCATCAGTCCCCGCAGATAGCAGTCGCTCTTGGCTCGCTGGTCCTTGCGCGGCACCGAGGCGAACACATCCGCCACGAATAACGCCAACGTCGCCCGAACACGGTTCACTTCATGTGCGTCCACACACTCACGGTGCCCCTGAACAAGGTC
>NZ_JAKEEB010000092.1 GCF_021462825.1 Streptomyces glomeratus
ACTCCGAGTGGGTGGAGTGGTTGGTGGGTGTGGAGTGGTCGGAGGTGGCTGAGGAGGGTGTGGCTGCGGGGTTGTCGGGGCGGTGGTGTGTGGTCGGTGGGTCCGGTGAGGTGGATCTGGGGCCGGGTGTGTCGTTGGTGGGGGAGGTGTCGCGGGCGGAGCATGTGGTGTTCGTGGCTCCTGTGGCCGAGCCGGTGGGTGACGGTGTTTCGGGGGTGGGTGGGTCTGCCGGTGATGCGGCGCGTGCGTTGTCGTTGTCGGTGGGGTTGCTGGAGCTGGTGCGGGAGTCGGTGGCTTGTGCGGTGCCTCCGCGGTTGTATGTGGTGACGTCTTCGGGTCAGGTGGTGCGGGGGCTGGAGCGGCCGGATCCGGCGCATGGTGCGTTGTGGGGTCTGGTGCGGACGGTGAACGCCGAGCATCCGGAGCTGCGGTGTGTGGTGGTGGACGGTGACGGGGTGACGCCGCTGGAGCGGTTGTTGCGTACGGAGCTGTCGTACAGCGCGGTACGGGGAGGGACGCGGCTGCGGCCGGAACTCGCCCCCGCCGCCGACCCCACCCCCGACCCCGTCCCGAGCCGGCTCGTCCTCACCGAGTACGGCGGCCCGGAGTACCTCCGGTCGGAGCCGGCCCGGCGCCGGGCCCCGGAAGCGGGCGAGGTCGAGATCGAGGTGCGGGCCGCCGGCCTCAACTTCCGTGACGTGCTCATCTCGCTGGGCATGATGCGGGACCACTACGCACGGACCTACGGTCTCGAACACGCCCGCGACATCGCGCTCGGCTTCGAATGCGCGGGCGTCGTCACCGCCGTCGGCCCCGGCGTCACCGAACCGGCCGTCGGCGACGCCGTGATGGCGATGACGGAGGGCGGCTTCGCGGACTACGTCACCACACCGGCCGGCCAGGTGGCCCCGCTGCCCGAGGGGCTGTCCCCGGCCGAGGGCGCCACGATCCCGCTGGCCTTCCTCACCGCCTATTACGCCCTGGCCCGGCTGGCCGGTCTGCGGTCCGGCGAGCGGGTGCTGGTGCACGCGGCCTCCGGCGGCGTCGGCGGGGCCGCGGTGCAGATCGCGCGGGCACTCGGCGCGGAGGTGTTCGCCACGGCCGGCGCCGGCAAACGGGACGCGGTACGGGCCCTGGGCGTCACCCACGTCCTGGACTCCCGCAGCACCTCGTTCGCCGACGAGTTGCTGGCCCTCACCGGCGGAGAGGGCGTCGACGTCGTCCTCAACAGCCTCAGCGGTGACTTCATCCCCGCCGGGCTGTCGGTGCTCGCCCCCGGCGGACGCTTCGTCGAGATGGGCAGGCTGGGCATCTGGTCCCCCGAGCGGATGCGGAGCGCACGGCCCGACGTCGGCTACTTCCCGTTCGACCTCGGCGACGACGCCGAACGCGACGGCACGCTGCTGCCCGGCCTGTTCAAGGCCCTGGGCGACCTGTTCGCGGCCGGTGCGCTGCGCCCGCTGCCCATGACGGTGTTCCCCCGCCGCGACGCGGCCCGCGCCTATGCCCATATGCAGCACACCCGGCACATCGGAAAGGTCGTGCTCAGCTTCGACCGGCCGGTGCGGTTGTCGTCGGAGGCGGCGTATCTGATCACTGGTGGTCTGGGTGGTCTGGGGTTGTGTGTGGCGCGTCGGCTGGTGGCGGAGGGTGCC
>NZ_JAKEEB010000093.1 GCF_021462825.1 Streptomyces glomeratus
CCCGGCTCGCTGCGGCGTTGACTCCCGAGGTGGATGGGGTGCTGGCGCGGTTTCCGTTGCGTGAGTTGGTGACGTCGTCGGATCCGTTGCCGTTGCTGGTGGAGCGGGAGCGGGCGTTGTTCGGGTCGTGGTACGAGTTCTTCCCGCGGTCGGAGGGGACGGCCCGGCGGCCGCACGGGACGTTCCGTTCGGCGGCGCGGCGGTTGCCGGCGATCGCGGGGATGGGTTTCGACGTGGTGTATCTGCCGCCGGTTCATCCGATCGGGACGACGTTTCGCAAGGGCCGGAACAACAGTGTGTCGGCGGGTGCGGGTGATGTGGGGGTGCCGTGGGCGATCGGGTCGCCGGAGGGCGGCCATGATGCGGTGCATCCGGATCTGGGGACGATCGAGGATTTCGACTGGTTCGTGGGGCGGGCGCGGGAGCTGGGGCTGGAGGTGGCGCTGGACTTCGCGTTGCAGTGTTCGCCGGATCATCCGTGGGTGGAGAAGCATCCGGAGTGGTTCCGGCGGCGTGCGGACGGTTCGGTGGCGTATGCGGAGAATCCGCCGAAGAAGTACCAGGACATCTTCCCGGTGTACTTCGATGCGGACATGGAGGGTCTGGTGGCGGAGACGCTGCGGATCCTGCGGTTCTGGATGGGGCATGGGGTGCGGATCTTCCGGGTGGACAATCCGCATACCAAGCCGGTGGTGTTCTGGGAGCGGGTGATCGGGGAGGTCAACGGTGCGGATCCGGATGTGATCTTCCTGGCGGAGGCGTTCACGCGGCCGGCGATGATGCACACGCTGGCGGCGGTGGGGTTCCAGCAGTCGTACACGTATTTCACGTGGCGGAACTCGAAGCGGGAGCTGGAGGAGTACCTGACGGAGTTGTCGGGGGAGGCGGCGGCGTATATGCGGCCGAACTTCTTCGTGAACACTCCGGACATCCTGCATGCGTATCTGCAGCACGGGGGGCGGCCCGCGTTCGAGGTGCGGGCGGTGCTGGCGGCGACGCTGTCGCCGACGTGGGGGGTGTACTCGGGGTACGAGCTGTGTGAGAACGTGCCGCTGCGGGAGGGCAGTGAGGAGTATCTGGACTCCGAGAAGTACCAGTTGCGGCCGCGGGACTGGGAGGCGGCCGAACGCGAAGGACGCACCATCGCTCCCCTGATCACCAAGCTGAACGCGATCCGCCGGGCCAGCCCGGCGCTGCGGCAGCTGCGGGATGTGCACTTCCACCACGCCGACAAGGACGAGGTGATCGTCTACTCCAAGCGCTCCGGTTCGAACACGGTGGTGGTCGTGGTGAATCTGGATCCGCATCACACCCAGGAGGCGACGGTCTCGTTGGACATGCCGCGACTCGGCCTGGACTGGCACGAGTCGGTGCCGGTGCGTGACGAGCTCACCGGTGCCACCTACCACTGGGGCAGGGCCAA
>NZ_JAKEEB010000094.1 GCF_021462825.1 Streptomyces glomeratus
TCGACCGAGCGGGTCGAGACACCGTGCACGTATGCCTCCATCACCACGGCGAACAACGCCCGGTCGATCCGCCGCCGCCGTTCCAGCAGCGACGGGAAAAATGACCCGCTCCGCACCTTCGGGATCTTCAGGTCCAGGTCGCCGGCCTGCGTGGTCAGCACCCTGTCCCGGTGTCCATTGCGCCAGGTCGTGCGCGTCTCGGAGTGCTCGCGCGGCGCGGCACCGATCACCTCGGTGGCCTCGGCTTCGATCAGCTCCTGCAGGATGCGCTCGCACGCCACCCTGATTGCTTCAACTCCGTCGGCCCGACGTAGTGACTCAAGCAGCCGCATCAGTTCAGACTGGGACAAGGCCATCGCGTGCTCCTCCGGTCGAACTGCCCGTTCGCCAGAGAGACTTGCGCGATGGCCTGCCCTTGTTCAGGGAGCATGCACCGCCAGCGGATGCACGCCCCGAGCAGACACCCGCGCGTTCCGGGACATTGCCCGGCTACACCACTTCACGGGACGCCATCCGCTCGCATCCGGGGAGCGGGGCCGCCTTGTTTTCACGCGGCGGGCTCACGCCGAGGATCGATCCGGCGAGCGACGGCGGCTGCGGCCCGCGTCACGCCCGGGTGCCCGCGTCCTTCGCTCGGCCGGAGGGAACCCGGGGACGTGCCCAGACCGCATGTGCGGTGACAGGGCATGCAGTTCGTGCCGGAACCGCCTCCCCTCGCGGCGCCGACAGATCCGGCATACGATTCCCGCGCATCCGGACCAGCACGCGCTCGAGTGCTTCCGCGCTGTGGCGACCGGTGTGACTCCTCCCCCTCGTGAAGGAGGGGGCTTCTCGTTATGCCGGTGCGGCGTCGCGATGGACCAGCCCGGCCCGTAGAACGTTCAGGGCGCCCACCGTGTCCGCGTGCGCCTGGTGGCCGCACGAAACGCAGTGGAACTTCTCCTGGGCGGGCCGGTTCTCCGCTGAGACATGCCCGCATTCAGGGCAGGTCCGGGAGGTGTTGCGGGGGTCCACAGCGATCACTTTCCGTCCGGCGCTTTCAGCCTTGGCGTGCAGGATCGTCAGGAACACCCCCCATCCGGCATCAGAGATCGAGTGGTTGAGTCCGGCTTTCGCGCTGGCCCTGTTGGGCAGGAAACTGCCCGGCTGGTCAGGGTCGGGCTTCGGCACGGGGGCCTTGACCATGTTGCGGATCTTAAGGTCTTCGTGCGCGATGAAGTCGTGGTCGCGAACCAGATCCAAGGCGGTCTTGTGGGCGTGGTCCAGGCGCTGGCGTCGGACCTTGCGGTGCAGGTCGGCAACGCGCTGGACGGCTCGGCGGTGGTTGGCGGTGCGCTTGTC
>NZ_JAKEEB010000095.1 GCF_021462825.1 Streptomyces glomeratus
GCGTCGCCGTAGGGGCGCCATCCTTCGGAGCCGTGCGGCTCGAACACTCGGTACACCCAGTCCGTCTCGGTGCCCATACACCGATCCTGTCACCACCCAGTACCAGGCGCAGCAGCCGATCCACCGTTGGCCGCTCCTGCCACAACGGTGGTAACCCCCAAGATCCCCATTGGCCACGTCTGTGGCGGGATTCTTCAGGTAATCGGGCCAGTGTCAGGTAGAGGTGCAGGAACGAGGCGGCTTATGAAGCAGGCTGCTGACGGCGAAAGTTGGGCGCTGGCCGATGAGTCGATCTCGTTATCTGCAGCGTTCGAGGGCACGGAGGCGATTGCCCAGGCCCGTGATTACGCCCGGTCGTTCCTGCAGGATCTTCAGGCCGTGCACGGGGTGCCGGTGTCAGTCCGGGCGATGGGCAACGCCCCCCGCCGACGCGGGGGTGTTCCGTACGCGCTGATGCTGAAGTAGTCATCCAGGTCCAGGACGAGCCATTCTGAACCCGGCCCGGACCATCACCGGCGTCGCCGGACACGTCTGTTCCCCTCCCCCCGCCACCAGGCCCCGCACCGGCCGGCCACGCCGCCCAACCACCACGGTGACCAGCAGCAGCCTCGCCCGGACCGGCGGATCCGCACTTCCCCCAGGCCTGACGGCCAGGCTGCCGCTCGCCACCACGCACCGGCCAGCCCCAACCCGGACCAAACGGCCCGGCCGTACAGCCAGCACGCGGCCGACGCCAAAGGAGCCAGCCACCCCGCAGACACGCGCGAGTCCGGCGTGGACACACCTTGCCCACGTCCGGCATCCGGCCAGCGCCGTCGGATGGAACAGGCCCCTGTCACGGGCCCGACGGGGGCGGGGGCCGGACCCCCGACGGGGCCCGCGACGGTCGGGTGCGGGGCCGGCGGCCCCGGAGGACGGGTGGTGCGGCGCGCCACGGCCCGTGCCGCGTCTGCCGGGCGCCAAAAAAAGGGGGGAACCGCCCCGGGGACGTGCACCACGGCGTCGGCCGACGGCGGGGCGGGAGGCGGAGCCACCACGGGACGCATGCCAAGGCCGGCGTCCACACTCCAAGGCTCGAGCCGAACCGCCG
>NZ_JAKEEB010000096.1 GCF_021462825.1 Streptomyces glomeratus
GCCCCGGTGTCGGTGCAGTCGATGACGACGACGCGTACGTCGGACATCGGTGCCACGTTGCAGCAGATCGCGGAGCTGACGGCGTCGGGTTGCCAGATCGTGCGGGTGGCGTGTCCCACGCAGGACGATGCGGACGCGCTGGCGACGATCGCGCGGAAGTCGCAGATTCCGGTGATCGCGGACATCCACTTCCAGCCGAAGTACGTCTTCGCGGCGATCGAGGCGGGTTGTGCGGCGGTCCGGGTGAACCCGGGCAACATCAAGCAGTTCGACGACAAGGTCAAGGAGATCGCGAAGGCGGCCGGCGACCATGGGACCCCGATCCGGATCGGGGTGAACGCGGGTTCGCTGGACCGGCGGCTGCTGCAGAAGTACGGCAAGGCCACCCCGGAGGCGCTGGTGGAGTCGGCGCTGTGGGAGGCCTCGCTGTTCGAGGAGCACGACTTCCGGGACATCAAGATCTCGGTCAAGCACAACGACCCGGTCGTGATGATCGAGGCGTACCGGCAGCTGGCCGCTCAGTGCGACTACCCGCTCCATCTGGGCGTGACGGAGGCGGGCCCGGCCTTCCAGGGGACGATCAAGTCGGCGGTGGCGTTCGGTGCGCTGCTGTCGCAGGGCATCGGTGACACGATCCGTGTCTCGCTGTCCGCGCCTCCGGTGGAGGAGGTCAAGGTGGGTATCCGGATCCTGGAGTCGCTGGGTCTGCGCCAGCGGGGTCTGGAGATCGTCTCCTGCCCGTCGTGCGGTCGTGCGCAGGTGGATGTGTACAAGCTGGCGGAGGAGGTCACGGCGGGTCTGACCGGTATGGAGGTCCCGCTGCGGGTGGCGGTGATGGGTTGTGTCGTCAACGGGCCGGGGGAGGCCCGGGAGGCCGATCTGGGTGTGGCCTCCGGCAACGGCAAGGGGCAGATCTTCGTCAAGGGCGAGGTCATCAAGACGGTGCCGGAGTCGAAGATCGTGGAGACCCTGATCGAGGAGGCCATGAAGCTCGCCGAGCAGATGGAGAAGGACGGCG
>NZ_JAKEEB010000097.1 GCF_021462825.1 Streptomyces glomeratus
CAGCGGATGCACGCCCCGGGCAGACACCCGCGCGTTCCGGGACCCTGCCCGGCTACACCACTTCATGGGACGCGATCTTGCTCCCTCCGCCGGGCGGGAACACACGAGCCTTGAACGTCACCCTGGTGCAGCCGACCTGGTCGCCGAAGTCGATGTCGACGTCGCCCGGGACAGCGCCGGCCGCCGGCGCCACCCCGCACGGCTGCACCGCCCCCGTCCGGGCGTCTGCTGGGCTCGGTCCCGCAGATAGGCAGCTGCCCGGGACAGCACACCCGCACTCAGACAACGTCGGCCACGGTCCTGCGGCCGCCCCGGAGGAACGCTCGTCGGCGTCATGCCGATGAAGAAGAAAGAGGAGGTCACCGACGGAGGCGGGGATGGACGACGCCACCTTCGAGACCACGGTCTTTCATACCGGTGACAGCATCACGCTGGCAGTCACCGGCGAGCTGGACCTGCTCACTGGTGAACAGCTGCGGCTGTCGGCCAGCGCATGCCTGGCCAAGGAGATCCGGCAGCTGGTGGTGGACCTGCGCCACGTCACTTTCTGTGACTGCGCGGGAGTGAATGCGCTGCTCTCGGCGCGCCGACAGGCCCTGGCAATGGGGGTGGACTTCGTACTGGCCGAAGTCACGGCTCCCCGCGTCGCCCGAGTACTGCGGCTGACCGGCACGGGCATTCTGTTCGATCTGGACTTACGGAAGCCGTGGAAGCATCCCGGAAAGCTGCTCGCCGCGGCCCAGGGCGGCTTCATGTCGATGAGACGACCCCTGCTCACCTCTGCGATCGACGTCATGGGCTCCGAGACGGGGGAGCCGCCACGCCACGTCTACTGCGTGGACCTGTGACTCCTCCCCCGGCTGAAGCCGGGGGCTTCTCGTTACGCCGGGTTGGCGTCGCGACGGACCAGCCCGGCCCGTAGAACGTTGAGAGCGCCCACCGTGTCAGCGTGCGCGTGGTGGCCGCACGAGACGCAGTGGAACTTCTGCTGTGTGGGCCGGTTCTC
>NZ_JAKEEB010000098.1 GCF_021462825.1 Streptomyces glomeratus
CTGGCACGACGAGGAGGACAGCACCGAGGAGCCGGACTTCATTGTGGAGGTACGGCCCCGGTCGGACTTCGACGCAGTGTGACGAATCCCAGCCGGGTCCGCGTTCCGGATACAGGCCCGGGGGCACCAGATAGGTGGATCAAGGGAACCGGGCCTGCGCCGGTGCCCGCTGTTGCCGGTCTACCGTGTCGCGCATGACGACTTTGATCACCGGCGGCAGCGGTTTCCTGGGGGCCGAGCTGATCCGGCAGGCGACAGCGGCCGGGCACACCACGGCCGCGACGTACCACGCGACCAAGTCTGACGACGCCTCCCAGGCCCTGTGGTACCGCCTTGATCTGCGGGACGCGGGACGCGGGACGCCTGGAGGCCGTCATGGCCGAAGCAAGTCCCCATCTCGTCATCAACGCGTCCAGCCACAAGGCCGACTGGGCAGGTAACGCCGTCGCCGCTCGTCCACGACCCATTCGTTGAGTCCGAAGTCCAGCCCGTTGTGGTGTCGACCTTGCGGTCCACCGCGAGATCAGCGACCACGAGCTTGGCATGGTGGGGCTGAGGCTGGTGAAAGGCCATGGGGAAGCAGAAGAGCAGGCCGAGGAAGAGCACTGCCGGGATCGTGAGGGTCTCGACGAGGACTCTGGCCACGGATGTGCCCCGGGGACGCTCGATCCGGTGCTTCACAGGACCACCCTTTGGCCGCCACGGCGACCCAGGCCGCAGAGCCCGCGGGGCACACGGCCGACCGGATGCCCGGTAACCCCGTGACCGCCTCTCCGGTACTGGTGGTCCTTCACCGTTCGCGGTCCAATCAGTTTCACGGCGCCCCTCTCGGCTATTGCCGCGCCTGACCGTCGCCATGGCGCCACTCGATTAACGTACCGATCGGCACAGCTACGTCTGCTGGACCATACGCGTACCGGTCGGTACAGTCAAAGCGTGCCTCG
>NZ_JAKEEB010000099.1 GCF_021462825.1 Streptomyces glomeratus
CAGTGGGCGCCCTGAACGTTCTACGGGCCGGGCTGGTCCGTCGCGACGCCAACCCGGCATAGCGAGAAGCCCCCGGCATCTGCCGGGGGAGGAGTCACGTTCTGCTGCACCCAGGGCTCCAGCAGAGTCTGGTAGCGGGCCAGTTCGACCGGGTCGGTCACCAGATGGGCGTTGCCGAACGCAAGAACCTCTCCTTCGTCAACGCCATCAGTCACATGACCGCCGGCCACGGGCCCTGGGGCAGCGTCGTCATCGATGACCAAGGCCGAATCGTCCTGAACGCCGAGTACGCCGTCGTCGCCTCGATCTCGCGCTTCGACCTCCTCGCCTGGACCGTGGCCTCGGCCGACGCCGCCCAGCTCCACGCCGACCTCACTGGCGAATACGGCGTGTACGACTGGACCGCCATCGAGGACAAGGCACCCGTCTGGAACCAGCACATCGTCCAGCCCAAGCGGCTCCGGCAGTTCTCCTCCAAGGCCAAGGCCGGGAAACCCGCCTACGGCTCCGAAACGTGGGACCAACTCGTCACGCCCTGGCTCAAGCCCACGCACCGCGTCGTGGACTTCGGTGCCGGATACGGCGACTACGCCAAGCACCTGCGCGCCAAGGGCTTCAACATTCACGACTACGAGCCCTACCGCTGCCGGGACGGCTCGTACGCGGTCGACATCCGGGCCGTCGTCGGCATGATCCGCGACATCGACAAGGACATCCAGGCCAACGGACTGTACGACGTCGTTGTCCTCGACTCCGTCATCAACGCCACTACCTCGCTCGACTACCAGCACTGGGTGATGACCACCGTTAAGACGTCGTTTCCTTTGGCGTGGTCGTTCGTTGAGCCGTGCATGACGGATCTGGTTGAGCGGTTGGTGCCGGATGAGTTATGGACGCTGTTCCGGCGGGT
>NZ_JAKEEB010000100.1 GCF_021462825.1 Streptomyces glomeratus
TGATCAGCGTCGTCCACAGGTCCGCGCTGGCCGGGTCCCGGAGCTTGGGCACGTTCCAGCCGAGTGTCTGCTTCAGCAGGCGGAAGGTGTGTTCCAGGTCGAATCTGCGCAGGTAGGCACGCCATAGCTGGTCGACGTGGCCGGGGTCGGCCCCGGGGTGTGAGGACCACAGCCATACCGGGTCAGGATCCCGTCCGCCGGGCAGGCGCTCGACCGTCAGGCGGACTACAAGGCCGTGCAGAATGGGGAGTTCGGCATTCTGGTCGGTGATCCACGCCGCTCGGCGGGTGAGCCGGGGGTGGAGCCGGTCCCATGCCTGGACGGTAGCGAAGCCGTAGCGTGTGGTGTTGGTCCGGGTCTCGGTTTGCGGACTTCCCCAGGTGGCGGGTCTGGCCAGGGCGAACGGGGCGCCGTGCATGCGCGGGCGGCCCGGTCTGGGGCGGGCGTTGTGCGGTGCCGGGTCGCGGGCCAGTACGCGGTCCGAGCGGAGTCTGCCGCATACCTCCACGGGCAGGTCGGCCAGGAGGTGGGCCAGGCGGGCCAGGTCGTAGCCGGCGTCTGCGACGATCAGCAGTTCGGGTGCACCCTCGCTCCAGTGGCCCGCAGCGATCAACCCCTTGACGACGTCGTGCAGTTGGGCGCCGGTGACCGCCACGGTGTCGTCGGCCGGGCCGAGCCGGACCGCGTCCAGCAGGCGGCACCAAGAGGTGCGGCCGGACTCCAGCACCGCGACGAAGGAGTAGGGCCAGCCCGGGATGAACTGGTCCTTGCTGCGGCCGCGTCCGTAGACGTGGCAGAACAGCCGGTCGGGACTGGTCCCGGCGTCCGGCCGCAACCAGGTGGAGACATCCACCGCCAGCACGATCCGGCCGTCGAC
>NZ_JAKEEB010000101.1 GCF_021462825.1 Streptomyces glomeratus
GCGCGCCTCCGGGCCGAGGATGCGTTTCCCTCCCCGGCTGAAGCCGGGGATACCCACGCAAGATCAACGGATGGCGGGCGAGCAGGGCCAGAGCGGCGTCGATATGTGACAGAGCCTCGTCGTGGTCGGCGCACAGATGGTGGGCCGTGGCGAGGCGGAAGCGGAACATGTGGTCGTCGGGGTGCGTCTCCACGGCCTCCTGCGCGAGCCGGCGCAGGAGTTCCCCTTGGCCGTCGAAGGGCACGGAGAACGCCAGCCCGTTCAGGCACACGTCCACCACATGCCGCGAGCGGTGTGGGGCCGTCCACGCCCGGTCAAGGAGGCCGCGGGCGTGTTCGGTCGTCAGCGCGCGGCTGCCGAACGCCGCGAATGAGCGCAGTGCCAGGACTACCGGCTCGTCGCGGTGGGGGCTGGCTGCAGTGGCGAGGGCAGAGGTGGTCAGGACGGTGTTCAGATCGTCGAAGGCGAAGTTCGCGCGGAGTTTTCCCGCGTGGTACAGAAGCAGGGTCAGGGCCAAATCGGCGGCCTCGGGGACGCCGGCGATGGCTCGGGCGGCCTCGTCGAGCTGCTCTCGGGTCTCTATATGCGACCGGTTGATGAAGCCATCCCTGATCTTGGGTGGGTATCCCCGGCTTCAGCCGGGGAGGGAAACGCGTCCTCGGACCGGAGGCGCGCAGCGCCGACTCCAACGGCGAGTTCGTACCCAACCCGCGCCACGGCCGGAAGGCCGCCGCAAAGCTCGACGCCGCACAACAGGCTCTTGCCCGCTTCCCCCGCGCCCGCCGCGACAAGCGCACCGCCAACCACCGCCGAGCCGTCCAGCGCGTTGCCGACCTGCA
>NZ_JAKEEB010000102.1 GCF_021462825.1 Streptomyces glomeratus
CGTGATCAAAATGCCAATCGCCGCCGGCCTCCTGGCTGTCGCCACGCTGACTGCGGCCACGGCCTGCTCGACCTCGGGCCAGCCCACCCACGCAACGGGCACGACCGCGGCTGTGGCATCGCCTGTGGCCATGGCATCGCCACGCCCCACCGAAACCCTCAAGCCGCTGCTCCAGCAGGCCCTTCCGAATGTGAAGGGCAAGACGTTCACCTCTCTGATCGTCGACTTGCCGCCCAACGCACGCGCGATGCCGCACCGGCACGGCCAGGCGTTCGTCTACGCCTACGTCCTCGAAGGCACCGTGCGCAGCCAACTCGCCGGCAAGCCCGTGCGCACCTACCACCGGGGCGACAACTGGGTCGAGCCGCCGGGTGCCCACCACCTCCTCACCGAGAACACCAGCCCGACCAAACAGGCCAGGCTCCTGGTCGTCTTCGTCTCCAACACCGGAGAAAAACTCAAGGTCGACGACCCGGCGTCGTAGCCCCCGGGGCATGCGCGGGGCGGCATCACCCTGTACCACCCCACCAAAGCACGCCCACTCTCCACCAACGTGCCCAAAGCGCGGCGCATACCACACGAAGGAATCATCGGAACCATGACCGACCCCCAGCGCGTCAACATCGGCGAGCAGCCCCGACCGCCTACAAGACCCTCATCGCCCTGTCCTCGGAGGTGGGAGAGACCAGCACCGCCGCGGGCCTCGACCCGCTCCTGGTCGAACTGCTGAGGATCCGCACCTCCCAGATCAACGGCTGCTCGTTCTGCCTGCG
>NZ_JAKEEB010000103.1 GCF_021462825.1 Streptomyces glomeratus
AGGCGGCGGCCGCCGCGCCGTGGCCCCCATGCTGCGCCCCACATCGAGGCGTACACGAAGCCGGGCCAGGACGAGACCAAAGCCCTGCACCGGCCCCGGCCGTCCACTACTGTTCGGCGATTTTGTCGATGCGCTCGCGGAGGAGGTCGGCGTGGCCGTTGTGCCGCGCGTACTCCTCGATCATGTGGGTGAGGATGTAGCGGAGAGAGAAGACGTCGTCTCCGTACCGCCCGGTGACGTCGGGGGACTGGGCGGCATCCACGATGTCGCGGGATCGGGCGCACTCCTCGTGCCAGATCGCGAACGCCTCTAACGGGTCTGCGGTGTCGACGGCGAAAGCGCCGCCGTCGCTTCGGGGCCAGTGCACATCACTGTGCTCGCCGTTCAACACGTTCCGGAACCAGGTCCGCTCGACGTCAGCCATGTGCCGGACGAGGCCGAGCAGCGACAAGCCCGAAGGCCGCACGGCCTTTTCCCTGAGCTGTTCGGCTGTGAGCCCCGCACATGCCATGGCCAGCGTGTCACGCTGGCGCTGCAGGAAGCCGGTCAGCGTGGCGTGCTCATCGGCCACCCGCGGAGGTTCGGTCCTGTCCCGGTTGTCCATCGGGCCATCATGACAGCGAGGGGCGCACGGCAGTCGGATCTCTGCGGCTGGCCTGCGCCGCCGACGGCCGGCTGCCGCTCGGCGGTTCGGCTCGAGCCTTGGAGTGTGGACGCCGGCCTTGGCATGCGTCCCGTGGTGGCTCCGCCTCCCGCCCCG
>NZ_JAKEEB010000104.1 GCF_021462825.1 Streptomyces glomeratus
AGCCGGGACAGCAGCGATACGAGGATGATCCCGGCGATGAAGCAGGCACCGATCTTCACACCGTCCGGCCGCTCGATGACGTTGGCGACGGTGGTGTAGAGGAAGACGGCGGAGATGACGGCGAACCCCAGGGTCCAGCGCCGTTGGCCGGACTTGCGGGCGGCGATGGTCACCGCGATCGCCGCGGAGCTGATCAGCACCAGCACACCGGTGGCGTAGGCGCCGCCCTGGGCGTCCACGTTGGCGTTGAAGATCCAGGTGACGAGGAAGGCGATCAGGGTGAAGACCATGACCATGGGCCGCACGGCCCGGGCCCAGTGCGGGGCCATGCCGTAGCGGGGCAGATAGCGGGGCATCAGGTTCAGCAGCCCGGCCATCGCGGAGGCGCCCGCGAACCACAGGATCGCGATCGTCGAGACGTCGTACACCGTGCCGAAGGCGCCGCCCAGATACTCGTGCGCGAGGTAGGCGAGGGCGCGGCCGTTGGCCGGGCCGCCGGTCTTGAAGGCGTTCGCCGGGATCAGCAGCGTCGTGATGAAGCTGGTCGTGATCAGGAAGCCGCTCATGATCAGGGCGGCGGTCGTGAGCAGCTTCTTGGTGTCCCGGATCCGGCCGGTCGGCTTCTCCTCGGTGTCGTCCGGGTCGCCCTGCACATGGGGCAT
>NZ_JAKEEB010000105.1 GCF_021462825.1 Streptomyces glomeratus
TTGGAGGCGGACGCGGGTGACGGGGTCGTGGGGGGTGGAGTTCCAGCGGCAGCCGTCGCCGTCCTTGGGGAAGTCCATGGTGTCGAACCACATCGCGCCCCGGAACCTGGGGTATCCGGGTTTCTCCCCGGCCTTCACGCGCCGGAAGAAGGCTTGGAACGCCTTGTCCAGGCGGCGCAAGGTCGCCTGCTGCGAGGAGAACGACCAGCGTCCCTGACGCTCGGGGTCGAAGGCGCGGATCTCCTTGAGCTGTGCGGACTGCTGCCCGTATTTGATGCTGGTCTTCGAGGTGTGCCGGTAGGCGTCGCGGCGTTCCTGCAACGCGCCGTTGTAGAGCGAGCAGTGATCGCGCAGCATCTCAGCGAGCGCGGCGGCCTGGCCCACGGTGGGCCGCAGGAGGAACTTGTACGCACGGATCATCCGGCCCGCCCCCTTCCTGGTCAGCCCGCACGATCATACTACCCTTGGCGTATGTCACCGCGCTGGGAACCAAACCCCGATATCCGCACCGGCCGCCACGTCGCCTACAACCTCCACGCGCACTTGGTGTTCGTCACCAAGTACCGCAAAGACGTCTTCGATGACGCCATGCTGAAGCGGTGCGAGGAGATCATGCGAGAGGTGTGCGGCAG
>NZ_JAKEEB010000106.1 GCF_021462825.1 Streptomyces glomeratus
GGGCGGCCATGCCGACCTCGGCCCAGGGGCCCCAGCCGATCGCGAGACCGGGCAGGCCGTCGGCGCGGCGGCGGGCCATCAGCGCGTCCAGGAAGGCGTTCGCGGCGGCGTAGTTGCCCTGACCGCCGTCCTCCAGGAGGGCGGCGACGGAGGAGAAGGAGACGAAGAAGTCCAGCGGCAGGTTCCGGGCCCGGGTCACCCGGTCCAGCTCCCACGCACCCCCCACCTTCGGCCCGAACACCCGCCCGAACCGCTCCGCCGACTGCGCCCCCAGCACCCCGTCGTCCAGCGCACCCGCCGCATGCACCACACCCCGCAACGGCGCCACACCACACACCCGATCGATCAGACGCTCCACCTCACCCGGCACCGACACATCCGCCGCCACCAGACACACCCGCGCCCCCGACGCCTCCATCTCCGCAACCGCCCGCACCACCTCCGCCGACGGCTCCCCCGCACCCCGACCCGCCAGCACCACATGACCGGCACCCTCCGCCACCAGCCGACGCGCCACACACAACCCCAGACCACCCAGACCACCAGTGATCAGATACGCCGCCT
>NZ_JAKEEB010000107.1 GCF_021462825.1 Streptomyces glomeratus
CACAGACCGCGCAGGCCGGACACGAGGAGCGTGGCCCCTGCCCGCGCCTGCTGCGGCGGGTGCCCCAGCCGGACGTAGGCCGCGGCGATGGGGCCGATCATGACCTCCACGGTCTCGGCCGCGGTGCTGCCGTACTGCTCGGGATCGGTGGCGGCCAGGCTGAGCAGCTGCAGCAGCATGCGGACCGGCCCGGACTGCTCCCCGACGGTCATCGCTTCCCACAGGGTATGGGCCGCCTTGCGCAGTCCCGCGGTGTCGCGGACGTCGTCGAACATCGCGTGGGCGTCGGGGCGGCTGGCGGCCAGCGCCTGGGCCAGCAGGTTCTCGCGGCTGCCGAAGTAGTACAGAAGCATGCGCTTGGTGGTGCCGATCGACTCGGCGAGCGGACTCAGCGACATCTGCGCGACGCCGTGGCGCTGGAGGTGGTGCACCACCTGCTCCAGCAGCTCGGCGCGCTTTTCGGCGTTGACGGGGCGAGGCACGCTTTGACTGTACCGACCGGTACGCGTATGGTCCAGCAGACGTAGCTGTGCCGATCGGTACGTTAATCG
>NZ_JAKEEB010000108.1 GCF_021462825.1 Streptomyces glomeratus
TTGCCGACCACGGGCCGGTGCTGGTTGACCTTGACGTGCCCCACGCCCTGGAGGCGGACGCGGGTGACGGGGTCGTGCGGGGTGGAGTTCCAGCGGCAGCCGTCGCCGTCCTTGGGGAAGTCCACGGTGTCGAACCACATCGCGCCCCGGAAGCGGGGATAGCCCGGCTTGTCCCCGGCCTTCACGCGCCGGAAGAAGGCTTGGAACGCCTTGTCCAGGCGGCGCAAGGTGGACTGCTGCGAGGAGAACGACCAGCGGCCCTGACGCTCGGGGTCGAAGGCGCGGATCTCCTTGAGCTGTGCGGACTGCTGCCCGTATTTGATGCTGGTCTTCGAGGTGTGCCGATAGGCGTCGCGGCGTTCCTGCAACGCGCCGTTGTAGAGCGAGCAGTGATCGCGCAGCATCTCAGCGAGCGCGGCGGCCTGGCCCACGGTGGGCTTCCCAATGCCGAAATCAAGCCGGCGCAGTGACGGGAGGTGTCACTTGGTAGCACCGTCGGTCACGGATCAGGG
>NZ_JAKEEB010000109.1 GCF_021462825.1 Streptomyces glomeratus
CCGATCCAGTTGAAGAACTTCACGCCGGTCGGTACGGCGATGAGGAACGTCATGAAGGAGAAGAACGGCAGCAGCACGCCACCGGTGACGTACATGTGGTGCGCCCACACCGTCACGGACAGACCGGCGATGGCGATCGTCGCGCCGATGAGGCCCATGTAACCGAACATCGGCTTACGGCTGAAGACCGGGATGACCTCGGAGATGATGCCGAAGAACGGCAGCGCGATGATGTACACCTCCGGGTGGCCGAAGAACCAGAAGAGGTGTTGCCACAGCAGGGCACCGCCGTTGGCCGCGTCGAAGACATGCGCACCGAACTTGCGGTCCGCCTCCAGGGCGAACAGCGCGGCCGCGAGGACCGGGAAGGCCAGCAGGACGAGCACACCGGTCAGCAGCACGTTCCACACGAAGATCGGCATACGGAACAT
>NZ_JAKEEB010000110.1 GCF_021462825.1 Streptomyces glomeratus
CGGCAGCCGTCGCCGTCCTTGGGGAAGTCCACCGTGTCGAACCACATCGCGCCCCGGAACCTGGGGTATCCGGGTTTCTCCCCGGCCTTCACGCGCCGGAAGAACGCCTGAAACGCCTTGTCCAGGCGGCGCAAGGTCGCCTGCTGCGACGAGAACGACCAGCGTCCCTGACGCTCGGGGTCGAAGGCCCGGATGTCCTTGAGCTGCGCGGACTGCTGCGCGTACTTGACCGACGTTTTGGAGGTGTGCCGGTAGGCGTCGCGGCGTTCCTGCAACGCACCGTTGTAGAGCGAGCAGTGATCCCGCAGCATCTCACCGAGCGCTGCCGCCTGGCCCACGGTGGGCCGCATAAGGAACTTGTACGCACGGATCATCCGGCCCACCCCCTTCCTGGTCAGCCCGCACGATCATACTACCCTTGGTGTATG
>NZ_JAKEEB010000111.1 GCF_021462825.1 Streptomyces glomeratus
GTCCTCGGCCGCGGCCGGCTCGGCCTCGGCGTCCTGCCGGGACTTCGGAGCGCGCTCGTCCTTGCGCGACTTCGGCGCCCGCTCCTCGGTTCGCGACGCACCCGCCGGAGCCGACGCCCGCCGGGTCACCCGGCGCCGCGTACGGCCCCGGGTGGCGGCGGCCTCGGCCTCGGCGACGCTGCTGTAGAGCTCCTCGTCCGGGGCGAACGCCGGCTCCGGCAGGGCGGCCGGAACCGCGACCTCGGCGGCCACCTCGGCCTCGATCTCCGCGGCCGCCGGAGCAGCCTCGGCGATCTCCTCGACCTCCGCGGCCACCGCCTCGTGCGTCTCGGGCTCGGCCTCGGCACCGCCGCGGCCGCGCTTCTTGCGCTTGCCGCCGGCGGGCGCGGTCGCCTGGTCCATGTGCACGATCACGCCGC
>NZ_JAKEEB010000112.1 GCF_021462825.1 Streptomyces glomeratus
AGCAGCTTCTTGGTGTCCCGGATCCGGCCGGTCGGCTTCTCCTCGGTGTCGTCCGGGTCGCCCTGCACATGGGGCATCACGGCGACACCGGTCTCGAAGCCGGACAGGCCGAGCGCCAGCTTCGGGAAGACGAGCAGCGCCACGCCGACCATCACGAAGACGTTGCCGTGCTCGGCGGTCAGCGCGCCGGTCCAGTCGGTCACCACATGGCCTGCGGTGGCGACATGCCACAGGCCCACGACGACGACCACGGCGTTGAGGACGAGGTAGACGCCCACGAGGGCGACCGCGACACCGATCGCCTCCAGGAACCCCTTGAGGAAGACCGCGCCCAGCAGGGCGACCAGCAGCAGGGTGATCAGCATCTGGTGGCCGTGCAGGACGCCGGTGAGGTGGGGGTTCTCCAC
>NZ_JAKEEB010000113.1 GCF_021462825.1 Streptomyces glomeratus
AGCAGCTTCTTGGTGTCCCGGATCCGGCCGGTCGGCTTCTCCTCGGTGTCGTCCGGGTCGCCCTGCACATGGGGCATGACGGCGACACCGGTCTCGAAGCCGGACAGGCCGAGCGCCAGCTTCGGGAAGACGAGCAGGGCGAGGCCGACCATCACGAAGACGTTGCCGTGCTGGGTGGTCAGTGCGCCGGTCCAGTCGGTGACCACGTGTTCGGTGGTCAGCACGTGCCACAGGCCCACGACGACCACCACCACGTTGAGGGCGAGATAGATGCCGACGAGGACGACCGCGACACCGATCGCCTCCAGGAACCCCTTGAGGAAGACCGCCCCCAGCAGGGCGACCAGCAGCAGGGTGATCAGCATCTGGTGGCCGTGCAGGACGCCGGTGAGGTGGGGGTTCTCCAC
>NZ_JAKEEB010000114.1 GCF_021462825.1 Streptomyces glomeratus
TTGAGGTCTTCGTGCGCGATGAAGTCATGCTGGCGCACGAGGTCACAAGCGGTCTTGTGCGCGTGGTCGAGGCGCTGACGGCGGACCCTGCGGTGCAGGTCGGCAACGCGCTGGACGGCCCGCTGGTGGTTGGCGGTGCGCTTGTCGCGGCGGACGCGGGGGAAGCGGGCGAGGGCCCGCTGTGCTGCTTCGAGCTTCGCGGAGGCCTTGCGGCCGTGACGCGGGTTGGAAACGAACTCGCCGTTGGAGTCGGCCAGGAAGTGGGCTATGCCCATGTCGATACCGAGCACGCTACCGGTCGCTAAAAGCGGCTCGGGCTGGGTCTGTTCGGCGGTCAGGATGACGTACCAGCGCTTTCCCTCACGCTTGACGGACACGGTCTTGACCTTGCCGACCACGGGCCG
>NZ_JAKEEB010000115.1 GCF_021462825.1 Streptomyces glomeratus
GGCCAGCGCTGGTGGCGGGTGATGTGCCTGACCGGCGTCGACTACTTCTCCACCCTCGGCTACCAGCCCGGAATCGCCGCCCTGGCCGCCGGACTGCTCTCGCCCGTCGCCACCATCGTGCTGGTGATCGTCACCCTCGCCGGCGCCCTGCCCGTCTACCGGCGTGTGGCGAAGGAGAGCCCGCACGGCCAGGGTTCCATCGCCATGCTCGAGCGGCTGCTCTCCTTCTGGCAGGGCAAACTCTTCGTCCTGACCCTGCTGGGCTTCGCCGCCACCGACTTCCTGATCACCATCACCCTCTCCGCCGCGGACGCCTCCACCCACCTGGTGGAGAACCCCCACCTCACCGGCGTCCTGCACGGCCACCAGATGCTGATCACCCTGCTGCTGGTCGCCCTGCTGGG
>NZ_JAKEEB010000116.1 GCF_021462825.1 Streptomyces glomeratus
CCAAGTGCGCGTGGAGGTTGTAGGCGACGTGGCGGCCGGTGCGGATATCGGGGTTTGGTTCCCAGCGCGGTGACATACGCCAAGGGTAGTATGATCGTGCGGGCTGACCAGGAAGGGGGTGGGCCGGATGATCCGTGCGTACAAGTTCCTGATGCGGCCCACCGTGGGCCAGGCGGCCGCGCTCGGTGAGATGCTGCGGGATCACTGCTCCCTCTACAACGGGGCCTTGCAGGAACGCCGCGACGCCTACCGGCACACCTCCAAAACGTCGGTCAAGTACGCGCAGCAGTCCGCGCAGCTCAAGGACATCCGGGCCTTCGACCCCGAGCGTCAGGGACGCTGGTCGTTCTCGTCGCAGC
>NZ_JAKEEB010000117.1 GCF_021462825.1 Streptomyces glomeratus
TTGGCCCTGCCCCAGTGGTAGGTGGCACCGGTGAGCTCGTCACGCACCGGCACCGACTCGTGCCAGTCCAGGCCGAGCCGCGGCATGTCCAACGAGACCGTCGCCTCCTGGGTGTGATGCGGATCCAGATTCACCACGACCACCACCGCGTCGGAACCCGAGCACTTGCTGAACGCGATCACCGTTTCGTTGTCGGTCTGGTGGAACTGCAGATTGCGCAGCCGCCGCAAGGCAACGTGCCGGCGTCGGATGTGGTTGAGGGAGGTGATGAGCGGGGCGATGGTGCGTCCTTCGCGTTCGGCCGCCTCCCAGTCCCGCGGCCGCAACTGGTACTTCTCGGAGTCCAGATACTC
>NZ_JAKEEB010000118.1 GCF_021462825.1 Streptomyces glomeratus
TGGACGAAGTTCCTGCGCTCGCTGCGAGCCCGCGGCCTGGAGAACGTCCAGCTGGTCATCTCCGACAGCCACAGCGGGCTGGTGGCCGCGATCCGCACCGTTTTCCTCGGCGCGGCCTGGCAAAGGTGCCGGGTTCACTTCGTCCGGGATGTGTTCTCGGTGATCGAGAGGGGCTCCGGGGAGATGGTCGCCGCCACCATCCGCACGATCTTCGCGCAGACCACCGGCGAGCAGGTGCGCACCCAGCTGAACGTGGTCGCCGACATGCTCGGACGACAGTTCCCGCAGGTCAAGACGATGCTGCTGGATGCGGCGACGGACATCACCGCGTTCGCCGACTTCCCGCCGGCGCA
>NZ_JAKEEB010000119.1 GCF_021462825.1 Streptomyces glomeratus
GAGAACGACCAGCGTCCCTGACGCTCGGGGTCGAAGGCCCGGATGTCCTTGAGCTGCGCGGACTGCTGCCCGTATTTGATGCTGGTCTTCGAGGTGTGCCGGTAGGCGTCGCGGCGTTCCTGCAACGCGCCGTTGTAGAGCGAGCAGTGATCCCGCAGCATCTCACCGAGCGCGGCCGCCTGGCCCACGGTGGGCCGCATCAGGAACTTGTACGCACGGATCATCCGGCCCACCCCCTTCCTGATCAGCCCGCACGATCATACTACCCTTGGCGTATGTCACCGCGCTGGGAACCAAACCCCGATATCCGCACCGGCCGCCACGTCGCCTACAACCTCCACGCGCACTTGG
>NZ_JAKEEB010000120.1 GCF_021462825.1 Streptomyces glomeratus
CGTCCGGCGCTTTCAGCCTTGGCGTGCAGGATCGTCAGGAACACCCCCCATCCGGCATCAGAGATCGAGTGGTTGAGTCCGGCTTTCGCGCTGGCCCTGTTGGGCAGGAAACTGCCCGGCTGGTCAGGGTCGGGCTTCGGCACGGGGGCCTTGACCATGTTGCGGATCTCAAGGTCTTCGTGCGCGATGAAGTCGTGGTCGCGAACCAGATCCAAGGCGGTCTTGTGGGCGTGGTCCAGGCGCTGGCGTCGGACCTTGCGGTGCAGGTCGGCAACGCGCTGGACGGCTCGGCGGTGGTTGGCGGTGCGCTTGTCGCGGCGGGCGCGGGGGAAGCGGGCGAGAGCCGGGC
>NZ_JAKEEB010000121.1 GCF_021462825.1 Streptomyces glomeratus
CGTCCGGCGCTTTCAGCCTTGGCGTGCAGGATCGTCAGGAACACCCCCCATCCGGCATCAGAGATCGAGTGGTTGAGCCCGGCCTTCGCCGCCGCCCCGTTGGGAAGGAAACTGCCCGGCTGGTCAGGGTCGGGCTTCGGCACGGGGGCCTTGACCATGTTGCGGATCTCAAGGTCTTCGTGCGCGATGAAGTCGTGGTCGCGAACCAGATCCAAGGCGGTCTTGTGGGCGTGGTCCAGGCGCTGGCGTCGGACCTTGCGGTGCAGGTCGGCAACGCGCTGGACGGCTCGGCGGTGGTTGGCGGTGCGCTTGTCGCGGCGGGCGCGGGGGAAGCGGGC
>NZ_JAKEEB010000122.1 GCF_021462825.1 Streptomyces glomeratus
TGCAGGTCGGCAACGCGCTGGACGGCTCGGCGGTGGTTGGCGGTGCGCTTGTCGCGGCGGGCGCGGGGGAAGCGGGCGAGAGCCTGTTGTGCGGCTTCGAGCTTCGCGGCGGCCTTCCGGCCGTGGCGCGGGTTGGGTACGAACTCGCCGTTGGAGTCGGCCAGGAAGTTGGCTATGCCCATGTCGATGCCGACCACGCTGCCGGTCGCCGCAAGCGGCTCGGGGGCGGCCTGCTCGGCGGTCAGGACGACGTACCAGCGCTTGCCCTCACGCTTGACGGACACGGTCTTGACCTTGCCGACCACGGGCCGGTGCTGGTTGACCT
>NZ_JAKEEB010000123.1 GCF_021462825.1 Streptomyces glomeratus
CGTTCCTGCAAGGCCCCGTTGTAGAGGGAGCAGTGATCCCGCAGCATCTCACCGAGCGCTGCCGCCTGGCCCACGGTGGGCCGCATCAGGAACTTGTACGCACGGATCATCCGGCCCACCCCCCCTTCCTGGTCAGCCCGCAAAATCATACTACCCTTGGCGTATGTCACCGCGCTGGGAACCAAACCCCGACATCCGCACCGGCCGCCACGTCGCCTACAACCTGCATGCGCACTTGGTGTTCGTTACCAAGTGCCGCAAAGACGTCTTCGATGACGCCATGCTGAAGCGGTGCGAGGAGATCATGCGGGAGGTGTGCGG
>NZ_JAKEEB010000124.1 GCF_021462825.1 Streptomyces glomeratus
GACAAGCGCACCGCCAACCACCGCCGAGCCGTCCAGCGCGTTGCCGACCTGCACCGCAAGGTCCGACGCCAGCGCCTGGACCACGCCCACAAGACCGCCTTGGATCTGGTTCGCGACCACGACTTCATCGCGCACGAAGACCTTAAGATCCGCAACATGGTCAAGGCCCCCGTGCCGAAGCCCGACCCTGACCAGCCGGGCAGTTTCCTGCCCAACAGGGCCAGCGCGAAAGCCGGACTCAACCACTCGATCTCTGATGCCGGATGGGGGGTGTTCCTGACGATCCTGCACGCCAAGGCTGAAAGCGCCGGACG
>NZ_JAKEEB010000125.1 GCF_021462825.1 Streptomyces glomeratus
TGCAGGTCGGCAACGCGCTGGACGGCTCGGCGGTGGTTGGCGGTGCGCTTGTCGCGGCGGGCGCGGGGGAAGCGGGCGAGAGCCTGTTGTGCGGCTTCGAGCTTTGCGGCGGCCTTCCGGCCGTGGCGCGGGTTGGGTACGAACTCGCCGTTGGAGTCGGCGAGGAAGTTGGCTATGCCCATGTCGATGCCGACCACGCTGCCGGTCGCCGCAAGCGGCTCGGGGGCG
Organism: Streptomyces glomeratus; assembly: GCF_021462825.1. Classification (GTDB taxonomy): domain Bacteria; phylum Actinomycetota; class Actinomycetes; order Streptomycetales; family Streptomycetaceae; genus Streptomyces; species Streptomyces glomeratus. The sequence continues at coordinate 229 of NZ_JAKEEB010000125.1, forward strand.
GCCTGCTCGGCGGTCAGGATGACGTACCAGCGCTTTCCCTCACGCTTGACGGACACGGTCTTGACCTTGCCGACCACGGGCCG